>NC_011959.1:0-1200000 GCF_000021685.1 Thermomicrobium roseum DSM 5159
CTCAGCCAAGGCGAAATCGACGAGATCGTGGCCGCGCTCTCGCAAGGCGAACAGGTCGAAGGACCGATCTCGCTGGCGACGCGCGTTCCTGCCAAGACGAAGTGAACGCGACGAACGACCTCTCGCCATCTCGAGCGACACCCGGTTGGCCGATCATCGGGCACGAGGGAGCGGTCAGGACGCTCGCCCGGGCCATCGAAAGCGGCCAGGTGCATCATGCCTACCTCCTGGCTGGTCCGGCCGGGATCGGGCGGACGACGCTCGCTTTCGTCTTCGCCCAAGCCTTGCTCTGCGAGGGAGCAGCTGAGCAGCGGCCGTGCGGGACCTGCCGCTCCTGCCAGCGGATCGCGCGCCGCGTCCACCCCGACGTGACGCGTATCGGCCTGGATACCGGGGCAGAAGAGGCGAAGCAGGTCTCGATCGATCAGGTGCGCGAGCTCCGGGCGAGTCTCAGTCTGCGTCCCCTGGAAGGCGCGTGGCGGGTCGCGATCGTCGACGATGCCGAGCGGCTTTCGCGCGAGGCCGCCGATGCCTTGCTGAAGACCTTGGAGGAACCTCCGCCGTACGCTGTGCTCGTGCTCGTCGCCGAGGATGCCCAAGCGTTGCCCGAGACCATCCGCTCCCGCTGCCAGACGATCGTGCTGCAGCCGCTGCCGATATCGGTCGTCGCGCGCGCACTCGAGGTGCGGGGTGCGGCGCCGGAGTTGGCGAACCGGCTCGCGCGCGAGACTCGGGGACGGATCGCGCTCGCGTTTCGCTTGGTCAGCGACGAGGCTGCGCGGGTTCAACGCGAGAAGCGCGTGGCTGAGGTGATCGCCGCTATGACCGAGCCGCTCGCCGCCATCGGCTTCGCGCGGCGCTTGGCTGAGCAGTACCGGCGGGGGCGTCGCGCCGAGGTCCTCTCGTCGCTCCAGCTCGCACTCGAGCTGTGGCGCGATGCGCTCTGGCTCGCTGCTGATCCGAGTGCTCCGATCGTGCACGAAGATGCCCGCACGACGCTCGAGCGGTTCGCTCGCCGCTGTGGGATCGCCGGTGCGTGTGCTGGTCTTTCGGCGACCCTTCAGGCACTAGCGGACCTCGAGGCGAACGTGCAGGCGCGCCTCGCGCTCGATGCCGCGATGGTGACCTGGGCGGAGGTGAGCCGGTGCGCATAGCGGTCCGGCGCGTGGGAAGCGCGCGACTGGAAATCGCTACGGTGGCTGATGCCGTGCCATGGGTCGCGGTCCCCGGTCCGCTCGGGGAAGAAGCGGCTGCGTTCGCCGGTGACGAGACAGCGCTTCTCGGTTGGGAGGATGAGACGCTGCTGCCCGCTCGCCCGCTCGGAGCGGACGAGACAGCGCGCCTCGCGGTGCTGATCGCGGACGCGAGCGTGCTCGCAGGGCAGCTCGCCGGTCTGCTGCCGTGGCGTCTGGTCGGTCTCCGCCCGACCCTCGCTGGAGGACTGGTCATCGAGGTGATCGCCTCACCGGTCGACGAGCTGAGCGAACGCGAGGCGGAGCTGGCTCGCCTGCTCAGCCGACCGATCGCACTGGTGTCCGTCGGGGAACGTGCGCTCACCGGCAGTACCGGGCGACCAGCTTTGCCGATCGACCTGGAAGAGGCAGCGGTGAAGCGCTTACTGGCCGGAGCACCGGCTCGACCAGGGGGATTCCCGCGGATCGGCTCGCCGGTGCGCTCGCCCCACGGAAGCGGCGTCGTCTGGTCGGTGCGTACACGCGATCGCACCGTGCTCGTCCGGGTGGGGGACGAGACGGTGCGAGTTCCCCTCGCCGAACTCGTTACCGACGAGCCGGGGTCATGAGCCAGGCGGTGGTACAGGCAAGCGGACGAGGAACAATCCGCGCTCGGTCAGGACGTAGGCGAGCCCCTGCACGTCATCGACCGCGAGATCGAGGAGACCATCGAGCGAGGGAACTCCAGCCCCGCTGATGAACTGCTGGACGAGTGTCCCGTCCGCCTTCAGGCGAAGGATCCGGCCGCTCCGCGTGCCGACATACCGGTAGGGCCGATCCGGTTGCATGGCGAGCGCGACGGCGTCGGTAACGGGCGGCTCGACCGCGGGTGTCACGGTCGTCTCCAGCGCCCCACGGTAAAACGTGAGGATGCGTCCATCGGCGAGCAGGACATGGATGCGGCCATCGATCTCGAAATCAGTCGCCTGTCGGAGCTCCTTGTCGGCCAGTCCACCGGTCCAGTCTTGCGGGAGATTGGCATAGGCACCGTTCAGGAACCGGAGGATCTGCCCGCTCTGTGGTACGAGGAGATAGAGATTACCGGCGAAGCTACCGACAGCCGCTACGTTCTGGTAGGGAGCACCGAACGTGCCGACCGGTTGGGCGCTCCAGCGGGCAGCGGCCGGATCGAACAGATACGCGGCGTTCCCATCGAAGGCGATCGGCGCACCGTCGGCCCAGGCTGCTCCGACCAGTGTTCCCACGGTCCGGCCATCGACCGTATCACCAGGACCGATGAGGCGCACCAGACGCGTTCCGCCAGCATCGAGCCGATATAACGCATCGGTCAAAAGGTAGAGCTGCCCGTTGCCGAAGAAGAGCCGTGGCGCGATGCCGGCAGGTGCGCTCGGAACGGCGCCGAGGACCTGGACAGTTGTGGCCGAGAGGCGCTCGACATGCAACAGGCGATCCAGCGTCCGCTCGATGGCGGCGCGCTCTTGGGCGAGCAGTTCCGGTTGCAGACCGAGGGAGGCGGCACGCTCCAGGCGCTGCGAGGCGGTGGCGAGATACGCGCGGGCGATCGTTGGATCCGTCGCTTGTTCGGCGAGTTGCCGCTCGGCAACGGCCGATTGATACAGGTGCGCGAACTCCTGCTTCCGCTCGCTGACTCGCCCGTTCTGGACGGAGACGACCAGCGTCGTGGTCAGCGCACCGATCAGACCGAGGGCGATGAGTCCAGTCAAGCGGCTCGCCGGCAGGCGAGGCAACTGCCGGCGCACCGGCGTGAAGTCAGGCAACCGGATACGGTCTTCGTGTCGCTCGAGGCGAGGGAGTCCGAAGGTGCCCTCGTCCTGGGGAAGGAGCGGGCGGCGTCGCCGGCGGAGGAGCTGCCAGATTCCTGCGAGTCCAGTCACTGTGGCGATGGCCAGTCCAGCGATCAGCTCGAACAGGGGGCGCCCCCCACCTCGTTTCGCCACTCGTGGTGGCTCGGTTTCTTCTGCGACCGCGTCGAGCGGCTGGGCGTGCCAGCCAGGAGCACCGGTGATCTGGTCCTCGATAGCGTCGACCGGCTCAGCGTCCGTGTCGGCCCGCTCGTCCGGTCGCTCCGCTCGTGCCTCCTTAGTCTGCCTATCCGGGAGCGTCCCGTCAATATCCCGCTCGTCCACTCGCCGCGCAGTACAACTGTCCTGGTTTCCGTCTTCCGGGAGCAAGAGACGGAGGAGTTCGCTCAGTCGGCGCACCGGCTGGCGGGTGAGGCGGATCGGCTCGGGAACACGCAGCGCGACCGCGGGGACTGGTTCAGTATCTCCTGCATCCACCGCGAGTTCCTCCAGCAATTCCGCGAGTCGAGCCGGTGAGGCGCCCGGGAGCGAGTCGGCGTACGCGGCGAGCAGGCGGGCTCCGTACTCGGCGTTGGTGAGGAGCATGACATCTCCGGGGGCACTGCGGGTGTAGTAGAGCGCTGGCTGGATCTGACGAGCATTTCCCAAAGCAGTGGCGTAGCGGCTCGCTGCGTGATCCTCGGACGGGAAGCGATAGAGTTCGCCGTCCTGTGCCACGAGCGCGCATCCGGGAGGTACCTGGGCGAGAACGAGGTCATGCCCGCTCAAGAGAGCGCAGGTGGCACCGAAGCGGTGCCATTGCCGACTGGGTCGCCCGCTGTTCAGCGTCGTGAGCCAGTGGTTGGCTCGCAGGAACGCTTCGGTCAGGGCCTCGCAGAGATCCTCCACTGCCGGATGCTCGCCGAGCTGCCACACGGCGTGCTGCAGCAGCGTGATGATCCGTCGTGCGACCTCCGGGCTGCTCGGCAGGGGATCGATCGGGTCGAGGACGATCGCGAAGGCTCGTCGCTCGACTGCACCATTTCCGATCGGGTATTGGAGCGCGACGTACGGTGAGGGACTCGCCCAGGCTGACCGTGCGCTCCGCTCGACGACATGCGCCATGCTCCGCTCCTCTCGCCGTTGCACACTCCCCCTCGCTAGGACACACCGTCCCCGGGGCGTGGGCCCCTCCGTGCCCACGCTCGCTCGGGCTGTGACCCAGCCGTGCCTGCCTGGCACTGCGCAGTCTAGCACAGGAAGTGTACGTACGTCTAGAGGAACACGCGTTCGTACGCAGATTCTAGAGGAAGTCGTATGGCGAGGTCTCGCGGCGCGGTGGGTTGAGCGGCGATTCACTGACCAGTTCGTCGCTCAGCTCGTCGGGGAAGGAGGGCTCGGCCGGCTGCAGGCCGAGCAGGTCCCGCAAGTTCTGGGCGAGTTGGGTCTCGCCGAGCGCAAGCGCGAGATCGTGCGCCAGCCGCAGGTGATACCGTGCCTCGCCGTCGTTCCCGCGATCGAGCAGGAGCAGCGCAGCGTTGTAATGGAGGGCGAGCGCCGCACGCCGGTCGCCCAATTGCTCCGCAAGCGCGATCGCTTGTTTGTAGGTCGCCAATGCTTCGTCAGCTCGCCCGGACGCATCGAGGACGGTCGCTAGCCCGCGCAGAGCGCGTGCCTGGAGGGGAAGCGAATCGATCTCCTGAGCGAGCTGGGCGGCGGCACGATAATGTTCCTCTGCCTCCCGGAAATAATGCAGTGACTGGTAGAGCCGGGCGATGCGGCCGTGCAGTCGTGTGCGGAGTTCGTCGTTGCCGGTCGCTCGTGCCAGATCGAGCGCTTGGCGCAGGTAGCCGATCGCGTGATGCGGATCGGCCTCCTGAAGCTCGAGTTCCGCCAGGAGCAGCAACGCCCGTTCCTGCGTGACGAAGTCGTGGGCCCGTTCGGCCGCCTCGACCGCTTCGGACAGGCGCTCCATCGCTTCCTGGCGCAGACCCCGTGCCATGGCGATCGAACCCTGAAGAACGGCGAGCTGCGCTTCCAGGCGGGAATCGTCGCTCGCTCGAACCAGATCGGCCGCGTGCTTGGCGACGAGGAGTGCGTCCGCGAGTTCGCCGAACTGGAGGAGCACTTCTCCCGTGCCGATCAACCAGCGCGCCTGCTCGGCAGTGCTGCCCGTCGAACTCGCCAGCCGGAAGGCCTGGTACAGGTACTCCAGGGCCTCGCCCCGATGGTCGAGCGCCGCGTGCGCGAGTCCGGAGAGGCCCAGCAACCGCTGGCGCAGTGCGGTGTCTTCGTTGGTCTCGTGCTGCTGCTGGGCCAATTGGAGAAGTTGAAGTGCCCGCTCTGGCTGGTCTCCCTCGAGGGCGAGCTCCGCGGCATCGAGCAGCGCGCGGATCCCTGCCCGCTGATTGCCGATCCGCAGTTCCAGATGGGCGAGTTGGTTCAGGTGATCAGCGGCGTCTCGGAAACGGCCGGCTTGCCGCTCGAGTTGGGCGAGCCCGATGAGGCACCGGCTCTCCAGCGCCAGGTCGTCCGCTGCGCGGGCTCGCTCCAAGGCGGTCAACAGGGCAGCGCGAGCCTTGCTGAACCGCCGCTGCTCGGCGAGCAGCGCACCGATCTGGATCGCGATCTCGGCCTGCAAGCGGCGATCGAGCAAGCGTTCGGCCGCTTCCTGCGCTTGCTGCAGCAGCGGATAGGCGGCATCGAGATCCCCCAATTCGCGCAGGATCGAGACCTGGCGCAGGAGCGCATCGACCATACCCACATTGTGACCGATGCGGCGGGCGCTGCGCGCCGCCCGGCTGTAGAACTCGCGTGCGGCAGCGAGGTTCGCCTCCTGCCGGGCGAGATCGCCTAGGAGGAGCGCGGTGTCGACATCCTCGATCGTGTCGGTGTCCTCGCGTCCCGACTCGAGTTGGCGCAGGAGCAATTCGCGTGCCCGCTCGTGCTCGCCGCGATCCCGGGCCAAGCGAGCCAAGCGGGCGAGAGCACGTCGCTGGCCAGTCGCGTTGGCGATGCGGCGCGCCGCTCGCAGCGCTTCTTGCAGATGGAGTTCCTGCTCGCGCTGGTATGTCGGGTTCGGTTCGCCACTCTCGATCGCCAGATCAGCGAGGATATCGGCTGCCCGCAGGTTCGCCTCCATGAGGACGCGGTCGAACCCTTTTTGGCGGGCTGCCAGGATGACCAGGCGGTTCAAGAGGAGCGCGTGCTCCGGATAGTCGAGGCGAGCACGCGTGGCTTCGTCGAGCACTTCCCATAGATCGCCGTCGGCCAGTCGGGCCACGGTCGCGGGCTGCTCAGCGAGGGCATAGGCTTGCTCGAGCGTCAGGCGGCCCTGGACGACGTCGGCCGCGATGCGATAGAGCGGATTGCGTTCGATACCCTGACGACGACGGAGCCAGCGGCCGAACTGCTCGAAGACGCTCATCGTCCCACCTCGGTCGCCTGTTCGCTGGCTGCCGCTCCGGCGAGTTCCCAGGCCCAGCGCAAGGTCTCCAGGGTCACGTTGCCGCCGCTGACGACGAGGACGACCGTCTTGCCGGCCAATCGGTCGCGGATCCGGTGCGCCGCAGCGAGCGCGGCTGCCCCTGCCCCCTCGGCGACGATGCGGGTCTCGAGCAGCTCGATCATCGCGCGTGCGATCTCCTCGTCCGACACCAGGACAATGTCGTCGACGCGTTCCCGGATGATGCGCAGCGGGAGCTCGAAGGCAACGCGGGTCGCGATCCCTTCTGCGAACGTGTACCCGTCAGCCAATTCCAAGAGCTGACCTTTCCGCCAGGACTCGTAGACGACCGGCATGCCAGCTGCTTGGACGCCGATCACCTGGATCGCGGGATCGACGGTTTTCATCACGATGCCGGTGCCACAGACGCCGCTTCCTGCCCCGATCGGCACGATGATCGCATCGAGGTCCGGTACGCTTTCCAGGATTTCCAGCGCATAGGTTCCTACACCGGCGATGAGATCCGGTTCGTTCGCCGAATGGATGTAGCGCAGCCCGTCAGCTGCCGCGCGGGCCTCGCAGGCCAGGCGCGCTTCGTCGAAATCGCGCCCGGTCAGCACGACCTCGGCGCCGAGCCGGCGCATCGCCGCGACTTTGAGGGGATTGGCTCCCTCCGGTGCATAGATGATCGCCCGAACGCCGAAGAGACGAGCAGCATAGGCGATCGACTGACCATGGTTGCCGGTCGATGCCGTGACGACCCCACGTGCGCGTTCCTCGGGAGAAAGCTTGCTCATCAGATAGATGCCACCACGCACCTTGAACGCCCCGATCGGCTGCAGCTGTTCGCATTTCAGGTAGACCTGGCAGCCGAGT
The DNA here is from genome assembly GCF_000021685.1 of Thermomicrobium roseum DSM 5159. GTDB lineage: Bacteria > Chloroflexota > Chloroflexia > Thermomicrobiales > Thermomicrobiaceae > Thermomicrobium > Thermomicrobium roseum. The sequence continues at coordinate 7,317 of NC_011959.1, forward strand.
CGTTCGCTCAGGAGTGGCGAGTGCAGCAGCGGCGTGGGCGGCAGATACCGCTGAACGACCGCTCGTGCTCGGAGAATATCGTGGAATGTCGGTGGCTCCAGCTGGTGACGTCGATCTGTGCCCCCCACCGGTCCGTCCTCCGCCGGTCTCGCTCCTGCCCTCACGCACGCTCCAGCCTACGACGCGCTGCGCGGCTTGTCCATCACCCGGCTGACCCAGCTCGCGGGTAGGACCTGCCGCCCCTGAGTCTGCCACCAGGCCCGGACCACTGTCAGGGTGGCGGAGCCGATCACCCCGTACGAACCCGCTCGCGCTGAGTCGCCGTTCTAGAAGCCCCTCGCACTGCGATCGCGTCACTAGCCCCGGCCAGCACAGTCGCCGGAAAGCTCGTCGCTCGATGAGAGCTGCACGCAACGACGCGTCATGGTTCGGGCTCTTTTCAGCGCAGCACCGAGCACGGTACTGAACGCGCGGATCACGGGGCAATGCGTGGTGCGACCGGCCAACGCATCCGCCCCTCCACCGTCATTCCACGCTGTTGCGCTCGATTCCGCGGCCGGTCGTCGGGCCGCCGGTTGCCAGACGCCGGTGCGGCCCACCCGGAGCGCGGCGGCGCTCCGCGACCGACCGGATCGCCCCATCCCTGCCGGCGAGCAGGCTCGATCCAGCGGACGCGATGCAGAAGACAACGGCCAGCCGATCAGCGCGGCGGCTCGGCGGGAGGAGCTGGGGCTCGCTCTCGCGTTGCGCCCGTTGGATCGCGCTCCCCTGCTGCAGGCCGTCGCCGATATCGTGCGCTCGCTCGCGCGTCGGTCCGGGCACATCGCGGTGTCCGTCGATGTGGAGCCTGGTTGTCCATTCGTCTCGGCAGACCCGCTCCGTCTCCGCCAGGTCCTGTTGAACCTCCTCCACAATGCGCTGCGCCACACCCCACAGGGAGGAATCGTGCGTCTGGCTGCCCGGCAGTCTCACGAGGAGGTCATCGTCAGCGTTGCCGATACCGGCAGTGGTCTTCCGCCTGACATGCACGAGCAGCTCTTCGATCGGTATCACGTGACCAGCGATCCGGAACGCGGTGGCGGTTTGGGACTCGCGCTCGTGCGTCAGCTCGTCGAAGCGCAGGGCGGACGTCTCTGGGTTGCGTCGGCGAGCACGGAGGGGACGGAAATCGCCTTCAGCCTGCCGATGGCCGCGCGGCTCGCGTCGGCGCCTCCGAAAGATCGATGATCGCGACGCGGTGAATCGCGGAACCTGCTTCGGATCGCTCCAAAACCCAGAGTTCTCGCGTATCCACCCACACGAGATCAGCGAGCCCCGCCGCGCGCTGGTTCAGCACCTCTCGGCCGTTCCGGCCATGAACGACGAGCGCTCCGTCGAGCGGACCAGCCAAGAGGGCGCCGTCCGGTGACCAGGCGAGCCCCCTGCTCGCTCTTCCCTCGGCGAGGATCAGCGGTGAATCCGGCTCGGCGAGCCAGAGAAGAACGATGCGCTCGCGTTCCCTGGACCCCGCTCGGAGGGCGAGTGCTCCTCCGGACGGTTCGAGCGCCAGGGTGCACGTCTCGACGGCTGGTCCCCGGTCAGTGCGCAGGCGTGCCAGCGTGCGGACCGCGACCCTTCCCCTTTCCTCGATCGTGATGGACGTCAGCAGCAGTTGTCCGCCGACCAACGGAGCGGCTACCAGCAAGGTTCCGGTACGCAGCCACGCCATGCACGGCGTCCCGACCAGTTCTGGTCCACGCCAGCGAGCCAGCTCGAGCGCCTGCGGCGGGAAGCCTGCCCAGAGAGCAAGCTCGCCACCATCGGTTCGTGTCAAAAGCGCCAGCCGCCCGTCCGGCCCGACGGTGAGGTCCAGGGTATCGCCGCGCGGGGCATCCAGCGCGAGCGGTACCGCTTGCCAGAATCCGTCCGGCGAGCGAGCGACGAGCTGGAGTTCCCCCAGCTCGCCCAGGGCGACGAAGGCGAGTCCAGCCGGATGCCAGTGTGGTTTCCGGAACGGCCACGGCTCGGTCAACTGGATACCGCTCGTCGCGTCCCAGATCGCAACGCGCCCGTCGGGGACAGGCGCCAGCAGCCAGTTCCGGCCAGGGGCGAGGGCGAGCGGACCGGCTCCCAGCGGCCCAGTCGGCGGCACGAGTGGCGATGCGGCCGCTGATGGCGCAGTCGTCGTTACCACGGCGAGGGGTTGCCCCCAGGCGTCGAATCCCCAGCGCCCCGGCACGGCAGCGATCAGTTCCGGAGCATCTTCTCCGATCCGGTAGAGTTCGGTCACCTCGCTTTCCGGGCGCAGCGGCGGCGATGCCGGCAGAGTGCGCACGGCGACGAGGAGCGGACTGTCCGGCTGCGGAAGGATAGTGAGAAACCCGTTCAGCCGGTCCAGCTGCCCGAGCCGCCGTCGGACGCTGGTCGCCAGGTCCAGTTCCCACAGCTCCCCTGGTTCGGCGTGCCCGGCGGGCAGCGCCAAGTAGAACAGTCGCTGCTCGTCCAGCGCAAGGGGCCGAAGCACGGTTCCCGGCGAGCTCGGCACGACGATCGCGGTTTTGCCCTCCAGGGTGAAGCGCACCAGCTCCGTGGGGGTCGGCAGCTGTGGTGGAGTGCCTGGCGGGCGGCGGGCGAAGAGGAGCGCTGAGCTATCCGGCAGCCACAGCGGGTGGTCGAGTCCTGCCCCGACGTATCCATCAGCGACCGCGAGGACGCGCGTCCCGGACCGTTCGACGATCGCAATCTGTCGGCTGGTCGCGCCGGCGCCGAACGGCTCCATCGCTCGCACGACGGCCACCGATCGGCCGTCGGGTGAAGGGATCGCGTCGGTCACGAGTTCGCGGAGAAGCGTCGTCTCCGTGCCCTGCAGGACATCGAGTGCCAGCACCCGCGCGTCGCGCTGCAAGCGCTCCAGGTACTCTGCCTCGCGTTCGTAGGCATGCCGGACCGGCGTTTCCCGGATCAGGAGCGTCGTCGCATCGAGCCAGGCGAGTGGCCGGCGGTTCGTCTGGCGGTCCCAGCGGTAGCGAGCGAGACGCGTGCCGTCCCAGCGCAGGATATCCAACCAGCGCGGCTCGCGCGGTGGATCGGGTGTCCAAGCGGCGATCAGCTGGCCATCGGGACCGAGCAGTCGGAACCCTCCGGCATCGGCCGGCAGGCGACTGGTCACGGCGAGCCAGCGACGCTGGCCGAGATCGAAGGCGAGCGCGTACGGACCGGCCGAGCCGAACCAAACGTACGGTCCGCTCGCCGACGGTGCAGCGGTCTCGCCGGGCGGCCCGAGCGCGCGGTTTCCCGGGAGCCTCCAGCTGGCGAAGACGAGAAGCAGCGCGAGCGCGACCAGCACGACGATGCTCGGATGCCGGCGCTGACGGGGAGCAGGGGGAACTGGTACGGTGCTGGCACGCTCGAGTACCTGCTCATCGACCTCGCGGCTCGTCGCCAGCGCCGTCCGGCAAGCGGAGCAGGTGCGGGTATGGAGCAGGAGCGCGAGCCAGGCATCGCGGTCTGCCAGGCGATCGCGCCAGGATGCGACCCCCTCCCGCCCCTCCGGACAGGGGTCGCTCCAGTGGTCACTCAGCTGGGCGCGCACCGCGAGCAGTGCGTCGCTGATGCGCGATTCCTCCGCGCCGGTCACTACGGCGAGTCGAGCGGTGGATGCGCCGGCCAGGTGAAGCGCGTAGAGGAGCCCCGCTCGATCACCGCGCCGGTGCGGGGGCGAGAGGCGCAGGACGAGCGAACAGACCTGGCTCCGCCACCAGATCGCCGGCAGCGCTGCGTCCAGTGGCGTCCGCTGGGCAGGTGCAGCGATCCACCGCGCGATGCGGGGCGGGAAAACGCTCTCGAGGAGGGTGGCGAGCCTGAGTCCTGTCTCGTGCATCGACGCCGCTCCAGGCTGGCACTGCTATTCTATGGTGCGGTCGAAGGGGGGCGCGGTGAGCTTCCGCGAGCGGCTCGAGCAGACGATCGCCCAGAACCACTCGCTGCTGTGTATCGGTCTCGATCCCGACCTCGAGCGATTTCCCACGGGAATCCCGCGCGATCCCGAGGGGATCGTGGTCTTCAACCGGGCGATCATCGAGGCGACAGCTGACCTCGTCTGCGCGTACAAACCGAACCTCGCCTTCTATTTGCAGTACGGCGCAGCTGGCATCGCCGCGCTGGCCACCACACGTCAACTCATCCCACCGCACATCCCGGTGATCTTGGATGCCAAGCTCGGGGACATCGCCAGCACGTCTGCCGCGTACGCCCGCGCGGTGTTCGAGACGCTCGGGTTCGATGCGCTGACTGTCCATCCCTACCTCGGGAGCGAGGCTCTGGAGCCGTTCCTGTCGACTTCCGATCGCGGTGTCTTCGTCCTCGTGCGGACGTCGAATCCTGGCGCGAGCGAGATCCAGGATCTACCAGTGGGCGAGGCCGGTGAGCCGCTCTATTTGTGGCTCGCCGAGCGAGCGCGTGCGTGGAACCAGCGCTCCGGCAACGTGGGTCTCGTGGTCGGTGCCACCTACCCGGTCGATCTGGCCTTGGTGCGACAACGCTGCCCCGACTTGCCGATCCTGGCTCCCGGGATAGGGGCACAGGGCGGGGACCTGGAGCGGGCGGTGTGCGCTGGCCTCACCGAGGCAACGGCGCCGCTCCTGGTGACTGTCTCGCGCTCGATCCTCTATGCGGATGCGAGTGCACGCTTTGCGGAGTCGGCACGGGCTGCCGCCCGCCGCGTGCGCGATACGATCGAGCGGATCAGGAAGGAGGTCGCCGGGCAGGCTGGCCACCGCTGAATCGAGCGAGCCTGCCCGGCACGAGCCCGATCGGCTCAGTCTCCGCGCGCTGGCACGCGAGCCAGCGCCTCGGCGATCGCCTGGTCGAAGAACGGGAGATCAGCCGGGACGCGCGACGTGATGAGGTTTCCGTCGATCACGACCGCCTCATCGACGTAGATCGCACCGGCGTTCTTGACGTCATCGCGGATCTTCTTGACGCAGGTGACCGTGCGGCCCCGCAACACATCAGCCGAGATCAGCAGCTGCGGGCCGTGGCAGATCGCGGCGACCGGCTTCCCGCTTTCGACGAAGGCGCGGGTGAAGGCCACCGCACGATCGTCGATCCGCAGGTTTTCCGGCGAGCCTCCGCCCGGGATAACGAGCGCATCGAACTCCTCGACGGTCACCTCGTCGATCGTCTTGTCCGGCTGCAGCACAGTTCCCTTCTTGCCGGTGATCGGCTGGCGATCGAGCCCGACGATCACCACTTCGGCACCGCGTGTCTCGAGATACTGCTTGGGATCGGTCGCTTCGCTGTCCTCGAAGTCCTTGGCGAGGAGCATCGCCACACGCTTTCCAGCAAGCTCGGCCATGGCAAACCCCCTCTCGTCGATCGTCCGCTGGCTCTCTCGCCTTCATCGTACCATGCTCGACGTGGATGGCTCGCCTTTCACGCGACAATATCGCGACGAGCGAAGGCGATTTGCGCGGCGACTGCGGCGGCGAGACCGACGAGCAGCTGAATCACCGGCTTATGCCAAGGGAGCTCACCGAGCATGGCTGCCTGTGGATCGTAGACCGTGAAGAGCGAGAAGTAGCGGAGCCAGCGAGCCTCTTCGGCCAATCCAGCGAGAACCCAGAGCAGATACATCAGGAGCGCGAGTCCGCCGACGATCCCGGCTGCTTTGGAGCGTTCGCTCGCCAGGGACGAGGCGAGCGTCGCCAAACCGCCGAAGGCGATGAGGAAACAGGTCAGGGCGACGGCGAGCTGGACGAGTCCTCGCGCAGTGATGTCCCCACCGAAGACGAATGCTCCAGCTGCGAGCGCGACCTCGCTCGTGAGGACGAAGACAAGGATGCCACTGAGCAGAGCGACCTGCTTGCTGACGAGCAGGTGAGCACGCGGAATTGGTACCGAGAGCCAGAGATCAGCCGTGCCTCGCTCGATCTCCTGGGCCACGACGGCCGTTCCGCTCAGAACGACGAAGAGGAGGCCTGTCACTGGCCAGATGAAGCCGAACGTCTGCGCGTGCATGAAGCCAGCGAAAGTCGCAAACAGCGCTGCTTGGGTCGGGTCGATCCCGAAGATACGAAACAAGAATTCGGGATACTGTTGGAGCAGTTCCACGAACTGTTCCTGCTGGCGCTCGTGCGTCGGATAGAACGAGGTCATCAAAAAGATGAACAGAGCCATGCCGAAGGCATACCAGAACGTCGTCCAGCGAAGATCGCGGACAGCTTTTCGAACCATTGGCCAGCTCATCAGAGATCCTCCTCTCCCACTCGAGCGTGTTCCGGTTGGTAGTAGGCGAGGAAGACGCTCTCGAGATCCGGTGGTGCATAGGTGAGATCGATCACCGGAAGCTCGCTCAGTCGGCGCAGAAGCGCGGGGAGATTGTCCTGCACGCCGAGCTGGAAGCGCGTGCCACTGTTCTCGACGGCGAGGACGCGCACGCCCGGCAGGTCAGCGAACTGGCGCGGGTCGATCGGCTGTGCGAAGACGACCTCCATGGGACGTGTCCGTCGGCGCCGGAGTTCCTCGATGGGAAGTGCCGCGACCAGCCGGCCCTCGCGGATAATCCCGACCCGATCAGCGACGCGCTCCACCTCGGCCAACTCGTGCGATGAGAGGAAGATCGTCTTGCCGCGCTCACGCTCCTCCACGAGGAAGGCCAGAAATTCGTGCTTCATGAGCGGATCGAGTCCGCTCGTCGGTTCGTCGAGGATGAGGAGCGGAGGATCATGGAGCAGTGCTTGGACGAGTGCGAGCTTTTGTCGATTGCCGCGTGAAAGCTGCTTGATCGGTCTGTCCAGCTCGACGCGAAACCGCTCCAGGAGCATCTGCCGGCGCTTCGGATCGATCCTCGCCCGGAAGGCAGCCATGAAGTCGAGGAACTGCTCACCTGTCATGTTCTCCCAAAGCCGGACATCTCCTGGCACGTAGCCGACCCGCTCTTTCACCTGGGTCGCGTCGCCCCAACAGTCGAGGCCGAAGATGCGGGCTGAACCGCTCGTCGGCCGGAGGAACCCCATGAGCACGCGGATGGTGGTCGTCTTCCCCGCACCGTTGGGCCCTAGAAAGCCGAAGATTTCGCCGGGCTGCACCTGGAACGTCAGATCGATTACCCCGCGGCGGGCGCCGTAGGAACGGGTCAAGCGTTCGACAGCGATCGCAGGATAATTCGCCATGACGTACCTCCTGGGCAGCGTGCTCTTCGGTTGGAGCGCGTGGCTGATCCCGCAGAGCCTTGCCCGGTGCCAGTCGTCATTCGATCAGTTCCCTTGTCTACCTGTCCATCAGGGAACCGACCAGCACACGACTGTGGTGGGTATAGCACAGGAACCCGATCCTGGTCATGGCCGCTTTCGAGGCAGGTCGATCACTCGCTCGCGGCTGACGGATCGCTCGTCCGCAGTTCGATGGGCAGTGCTCGTCCCTCGCGCTCGAGCCAGCGCTGCAGTCGCTCCTCCAGTTCGATGGGCGAAAGCTTCGGCCGCGCGTAGTGGCCGGCTAGGCGACGCTGGCGCAGCGCCTCGTACAGCGAAACAGCGCAGGCGACGGAGATGTTGAGGCTGCGGACCATTCCCATCATCGGGATGACGAAATTGCCGTCGGCTCCTGCGACGGCTTCGTCGGAGACCCCGCGTTGCTCGTTGCCGAACACCAGCGCGACGGGCTTAGTGAGATCGAGGTCGTAGAGGTCGACGCTCCGTGCTGGGTCGCCGAGATAGGTCGTGTAGATCGTGAAGCCCTGGGAGCGCAAGGTCCGGTAGCAGGCCTCGATCGAGGGGTGGAACACGAGTTCGAGCCACTTGAGCGCGCTCCCGGAGACGTTCTCCGAGAGCTCGGGGAACTCCTCGAGCGTGTAGACGAGGTGGACGCGGAGCAGCCCGACGGCATCGCACGAGCGCAGAACCGCGCTGACGTTGTGCGGATCGTGCACGTTTTCCAAGACGACTGTCAGATCGGGTTGTCGGCGGGCCAGGACCTCGCGCATCCGCGCGAGCCGTCGCTCGGTGATCGGGCGTCCCATCGCGCGTCCTCCTCCGGCACCGATTCTACGGGCCGTCTCCAGCGTGTGTCTGGATCAGTGGGGTGGCAGAGCACCTTCGCTGGGTGGGTGCCGCCGTTTCGGTGTGGCACAGCTGCGTGCGAGCGGATCGAGCACACGGGGCGCGCCGTCCAGCGGCGACGGACCTCGCCAGCCTGACGAGTCGAACGACGGCATTGCCGGACCTCGACCGATGGGACGTGGTGGCGCGCTCGACCAGCGCCGTGGCGTCGGCATGGGATAGGCTCGCTGGCCGCGGAGCGGCGCCGTTCAGCTGGTGGGGCGACGCCGTGCGTCGTCCGGAGGTCGCTCGGCGCGGGCGACCGCTCGAGCAAACGACTGCAGTGCCGACGATCCCCGTGACACGGTGGTGCGTGCGCGGTGACTGCGGGTCGGTCCGACGGGCCGAGGGGGCAGGCAGCAGCTGACTCCGATGCGATGGGGGCGATACCACCGACCGTGGCGTGCGAATGTCCGACCGCGGAGATTCCGGCCACCCTGTGTAGGGGCGAGGCGCTGCCTCGCCCGCCGCGCCAGCGGCGCGGCAACGCACCGTCGGGAACGGGCACGTCGTGATCGGAATGGTACGCTGGTAAACGCCGACGGTCGGGATGGTCGGCCTGGGCGGGCCGACGGTTCAGGCACGGCCGGACCCCTACGGGGATGCCGCCGGCAGCGCCGGTCGTGGTGCGTGGGTGCTCTTTCGGGGATGCACTGTCCACCTTGTAGGGGCGAGGCAGCGCCGCGCCAGGGGCGCAGCAGCCGGCGTGGTACCGCGGCTGTATGGTGTTCTCGGGCACAGGGTAACGATCGCTTCCCTGCCGTGCCGACCGGCCCGTCCGGACCGACCGGTCAGAGGGTGGCTCCTCCCCGTGAAACGTGGCCTCCGGCAGGGGAAAACCTCGCGGCGCCTGCGACATCGTGCGGTCGGGCGACCATCTCGCGGCTCCTTCCGCACCACCAGGAGGCTCTTCCGAGAGCGGAGCGCTGCGTACGATCCTGCTGGTTAGGGAACTCGGCGTGCATCCGACCGCACTGCGCGCCGCCTACCGGCGGACTGGGGTTCAGCGAGCCCACGCGACTCGCAGTCCTCCACGTGCGGGGTAGCACGCGCACCGAAGCAGTAGCCATGCACGGCCCCGGGCTGGGGTGACGCGACGGAGGGTGCAGGGCGTCTTTCGACCGTCCACTGCCTGCCGTGCCCCGTTCCACTGTACCCGCGACGCCGCGTCCGAGGGAACGGGAACACCAGTGTTCCCGTTCCTCTTCGAAACTGGAAACGAGGGCTCGAGCGGGACTCCTCACCGGCCGATGATTCTGGAAGGGTCGCTTGACAGGGAGTCGAACCGGCCATTATGGTAGGGCACACCAGCGACGCAGTCGTTCCAGCGTTTGGGGGCAGCAGTGCGACTGGAAGTCCGGTTGGAGCCGGAGCGGAGCGGGGTCCTGCCGCTGGGATATCGCGAGGCCTTGCAGGCGATGATCTACCGGCACCTGCCGAAGGAGATCGGTCAGCCGCTGCACGACGGGCTGTACTGGCAGGCGGAGCGACCGCTCAAGCTGTTCGTCTTCTCGCAGCTTCACGGCGCGGTCCGGTACCGACCGGGCGAAGGGGTAGAGGTGAGCGGTCCGGTCTGGTTCCGCTTCGCCTCGCCGGACCGGCAGCTCGCGCTCGGGTTGGCTGCGGGGCTGCTCCAGTTCGGACGGGCGCGCATCGCCAACCTGGAGTTCGCCGTGCGGGAGATCGCCACATTGGCGCTCCCCTCGCTCGGCGAGCGCGTGGTGGTCCGCACGCTTTCGCCGATCACCGTGTACCGCACGATCGCGATCGATGGGCGCCGCCGGACGCAGTACTACAACCCGCTCAACGAAGAGTTCGCCGAATTGGTGGTGGCCAACTTGCTCCGGAAGGCGCACGTGCTGGGCTGGTCGGTGCCCGGAGCCGGGGAGGACGGATCAGCGGAGGCCGTTGCGGAGGGTGCGGCCCGCGCTGGGGAGTCGCTGGCAGTGGGCGAGCGTCCGATCCGGATCCGGGCGCTCGGGGTGAATCCGCGGGCCAAGCGGCTGGAGCGCTACAAGGGCACCTGGATCGAGGGGTGGACTGGACGCTTCCTCCTGGAAGGGCCAGCGGACCTTTTGCGGCTGGCGCTGGAGGCGGGCCTCGGCGCCAAGAACAGCCAGGGGTTCGGGTACGTGGAGGAGGTGGATGAGCGCTCACTCAGCCTTTTGAGCCGTCAGGAACAGACGCGAGAGGAGGGAGGCGCGTGAGTCTTCACTGGACAGGGCAACCGTTCGTCGATGCTGGGCTGGCTGCTCTGTTGGCAGCTTCGGGGGCGAGTAGGCTTTCGGATGTGACGGCAACGCATCTGGATATTGCTGTCCGCGAACTCGAGAGGATTCTCTTGAGCGATCAAGCCCTCGGCATTGGGCTCGAGAAGTCCTTTGCCAAAGGCACACTCTCCCAAGTGTTTCCGAACAGTGAGTTAGTAAATCCTTCGAACTGGAGTAAGGGTCCGGAGGGGGTGCGAGCGAAGTACCGAACCGCGCTGAAGGAGGATCTGGCTCGAGCCAAGGAGGCTCTTCACGCTGAGCGAGGGGATCGCTTGTGTGGCATTTGCGGGGAGCTGCGGCCTTCCGCTGGATTCGTGATGCTGCGACGGGATCGGTTCCCTCTCCTTTCCGGTGCCGTCAATTTCTATCCCGGTTTCCTCTCTGGCGTCGCACTCTGTGGACTGTGTGCCTTGGCCCTCCGGTTCTCCGTCGCCTCTCTCTTGCGGGTGGGTGAGCGCGGGCGGCTGTGGTTTCTGCACTGCCCCTCGGATATCGTCGCAGCGCGCATCGCACAGGAGTATGGTTGGGGCCATTTCCGACGTCTTATCGCCGCGAATCAGCCGCTCGACTTTTACGGTGACTGGCGAACGTCCGGGAACAGTGGGGCAATTTTGTGCTTACTCTGTCAGCTGTTACGGAAGTTTGCTAATCAGCTACGTACAATCTATCAACATGGTATCCCGACTGTGGCATATGTGTTTTCAAATGATAATCGAGGCGGCTATGTTGAGGGCATACCTGTTCCTACATCTATTCTGGACTTTTTGCAGAGTCTGTATCTCGAGTCGGTCGATGCGTTCGACCAGTTCGAGCGGGAACTCTTGCGAGTCGACACTGGCAGGGACAAGCGTGAGGAGGCTCAGCGTGCCCGTTTCGTCGCCACTATCGCGGATCGCATCGTGCGCGCCGAGCCGATCGTGGGTGCTTCCCTCGTCGAGCAGAGGCTCCTTGGCGGGTGGATCGCGCATCGTACCTATTTGCGGGAGGTCAACGGGATGAACGAGGCCGTTCTCGCGCTCTTGGAGCGGACCGGGATCGCGCTCGCCCAGCACGAGCGCGGCAAGAAGCTGATCGGGAGGCTCGAGCGTGCACCAGCTCGCGATGTTCGTGCGGTGCTGCTCGACCTCGTCCGCGAGGGTGTGCTGAGTGGCCGGGAGTTGGCAGCACTGCTGCCGCCCAATGAGCCGACCAGTGCCCAAATCGTACGCGATGTACTGCTCGCAGTGGTCTACGAATACCAGCGGTGCAATGAAGTAGGAGAGTCTTTCCCGAGGTTAGTAGGGGGCTGGGCAATACCCGAGCCGGACGAGGTCGTTCGCCGACTCGAGCGAATCGCAGCCGACCTCATCAGGACCCTTCCCAACCGGCGGCAATGGATCGCCGATCTCATGACTGCACGCAAGACCGCACAAATCCGAGCCACGTACTTGCGAGCGTTACGGTCGGGAGCCATGTCACTGGTCGACTTCCTGTTTCTCGTACCGCTCGGTGACGTCACGCAAGCGTGGGTGCTGCGGGATTACCTCTTGGCGTTTCTGTTCGAGCTGGGCCGCGAAGCAGTGCCGACCGACATCGAGTTGGTCGAGGGAGAGGAGGGCGCAACCGATGAGGTAAGCGTGCTAGCTGAGTAGTCGAATCGGCAACGAGCTGCCCCAGCTCACTCGGTAAAGAGGAAGGGATAGTCAGGAAGGAGAGTCAGTGCGATGGCAGGACGAGCCACGTATCCAGTGGTGACCGGGACCGTTCTCATCGAAGCGAGTGGGGCCGCGCTCAACAATGCTGGTCAGGATGAGGGACGTCGCACCGATAATGCGATCGTCGTGAAGCAGCTGCAAATCGGTCGCCTGCGCTATCCCTATGTGTCGGGTCAGGCCTGGCGACGCTGGTGGCGGGAAGTCCTCTACACCGATTTCGGCTGGACACCAAGCCCGGTTACCCGTGAGGCCAAGAGCGCGTACACTGAGGGCAACCCGATCGACTACGCCGAAGACGATCTCTTCGGCTACATGGCAGCGCGCAAGCGCGGAAAGGACTCCGATACCTACCGGCGCGTCTCGCCGCTCCGGGCGAGCCTGCTCGTCTCGGTTCTCCCGAACGTCATCGTCAGCGACTTTGGACACTTCTCGCGAAATCTGCCTCCCGGTAGTGACATCATTCCGTTCGAATCAGAAGTCTATTCGACCTACCTGCAGGGAGTTTTCAGTATCGTCCTGAGCGAGGTCGGGCGATTCGCGGTCGGAGCGATGGCCGACATCTCTGCAGAGCTGGCTCAGAAGAACGGTAGCCGCCTTCGCAAGGCTGCGGTCAACCCCAACCAGGCCGAGATCTACGAACTCCCGGTTAGGGATCGTGTCCAGCGCGTATGCGAGGCATTGCAAGCGCTGGCACGGTTACGCGGTGGGGCCCGTCTGGCGCGCAACTTGTCGGATGTCACCCCCGTTGCCGTGATCGTTGGCTTCCTCGATGGAGGGAACGCGCCATTCCAGAATCTGTTCGTGAGTGATCCAGTGAATGCGGAGCAAGTGCTGTTGAATCTCGAGCGTTTCCGTTCTGTGTTGAGTGACTACACTGACCGCTTCCTCAAGGTCAATAACGATAAGGCGGTTCTGCTCGGCTTGCGCCCGACCGTTCTGGCCAACGAAAACGAGGTTCGCGAAGTGATCGCTCGCAAGGAGCGTCCATTCGATCGAGTCGAGTTGCTCGACTCACCGCGCCGAGCGCTCGAGCGGGCCGCGGAACTGGTCGAGCAGGCCTACGCTTCGATCGGATGACCGTATGCGAGCGAGGAGCGACATGCTCGACGGAGCTGTCCGGATTCGCCTCACCGCACTGACTGCATCGTTCCGAGCACCGAGCTTCGTCGCCTATCAGTTGTCGCTGGCTGTGCCGCCCTTGGCGACGATCTTCGGCTTGCTCTCGGCGGCGCGTGGGCACTGGGTGATGCCGCACGAAGTGCCGTGGCTTGCCTATCGACTGACGTATGCAGCGCGGGCCATGGACTTGGAGGCAATCTACTCGGTCGAGCGAAAGGATGCGGCCGATACACCGCGCTTCAAGGAACGGAACATCGTGCAGCGAGAGTTCCTCGTTTCTCCCGAGCTGGACCTGTTTCTCCCTGCTGAGTGGCGCGATCCGTTCCTGCGCCCTCGGTACCAGCTCGTGCTGGGCAGGAGCCAGGATTTGGCGACCGTTAGCTCGATCGGGCCAGCATCGCTCGAGCCGGTATCGACTGGTCCGGTGACAGGGGTGTTGCTCCCGGCCGAGGTCGTAGCTCGCAACGGGGTAACGGCAGTTCTCCAAAATCTGCCAGTCGCCTTTACCCCCGATCCCGAGCGTGCGCCGGTGCGGGTCACGATGTTCGGTCTCATCGATGGGAAGCGTTCCACGCGTGGTCTGCAGTTCGTCACGATCGAGGATGGGGCGGGCTGGCTCGTGCGCGATCGTGAGTCCGGCGTCGTCGTTCCTCTCTACCGTCAGGAGTGGATCCTGGATGGTCGGTGAACCACTGGCGAAATCGGGTGATCCGCCGATCACGCTCCGGCAACATACGTTGGAGGTCCTAGCTTACGTGGAGCAGGTCATCCCAGCGTACCGCGCGCTCTGGTCGCGCGTACTCGACTCCCGGTCGGTGGACCACCTGGGACGCGCCTTGCCGTTGGCTGCTGCTGGGCATGACCTCGGCAAGGCTGCGCTTGGCTTTCAGCGCTCCCTGCAGGAGCGAGGATTCCGCTGGGAGTTTCGGCACGAGGTCCTTTCAGCAGCCCTCTTGCTGGCCTCGGGACACGCCACGGGCGATCCTGGCCAGCTCGCCATCGCGGCGGTGCTGACCCATCACCGTGATTTGACAGAGGAACGCCTGTGGCGCGATTGTGGTGTCCCGCAGCTGCCCCGCCCACAGTTCCTGGAAAAAGCACAGCGCCAGTTCCGCGAGCGAGCAGCCGAGTTGGGGCCGTTTTGGGAGTGGATCGTCCGCTTCTCGCAAGAGGTGGAGGTATTACGCACTGATCAGTGGCCGTGTTCTCCGCACGACCTCGAGCCACCAGCGGAGTTCCTGCGATCCCTTCAGGAGAGGGCTGATCGACTCCATGCTTTCCGCTCGGCGGAAGGCCTACTTCTCACTCTCAGTCGCGGATGGCTGCTCGCCGCCGATCATGCGGCCAGCGCTGGCATACCACGATTTGTATCGACCATACCGACCGAGTGGAGAGCGCGTCATGCCGAGCGACTAGCGCATTCGCGAGCCCAAGGGGATGGCCAGCTCCGCGCCTTCCAGCGGGCGCTCGGCGAGTACGAAGGGAGTGCACTGCTGATCGCGCCGACCGGCGCTGGCAAAACCGACGCCGCGATCCGCTGGATCGCCCGCAACCGGATCGGGGGTGAGCGCATCTTCTACATTCTGCCCTATCAAGCGAGTATCGAGGCAATGGGGCAGACATTGGAGCGCCTATTCGGCCGGGAGACGGTCGGGACACTGCACGCGCGGACACTCGAGGTTGCATTCCAGCGGTACTTCAGCGGCGACGACTATGAGGAAGCGTACCAAGCTGCTCGCCAGGATGCGGAGTTGAACCGCTTGGTCCACAAGCCAATCAAGGTGACGACCCCGTTCCAGCTCATCAAGTGGCTCTTTGGGCTGCCGCGCTTCGAGGTCGGACTGGCGGAGATGGTCGGAGCGCTCGTGATCTTCGATGAGATCCATGCCTATGATGCGCACGTGACGGCGCTGATTTTGGAACTCGTGCGTGTCCTGCGCGAACTCGGCGCTCGCTGCCTGTTCATGTCGGCCACTTTCCCAGACTTTTTGCGGCAGTACATCGAAGATGCTTATGCTCAGCCGCTCCGACTGTTTCGCCTCGATCAGCCGCCGGCACACGACACGTGGGCGGAACGGTTCCTCGCTCAGGCTCGTCATCGAGTCGAGTGGACCGCTGATCCACTCGAGGAGTTGGTCGACCTCGTCGTGGAAGCTGCCCAAAACGGCGAGCGGGTGCTCGTCGTCGCCAATCGGGTGCAACAGGCGCAAGCGCTGTACCAGCGGTTGGTCGAATGCGTGCCTGACGGGCTTCAGCTCTTGCATGCACGGCTGATGCGTCGGGATCGCGTCGCGCGCGAACAGCGGATTCTCGCCGCCCTCAGGGGGGAGTCGCCGGAACCTGTTCGTGTACTCGTCGCGACGCAGGTCGTCGAAGTTTCGCTCGACATCAGTTTCGATCGGCTCGTGACCGAAGTGGCACCGGTCGACGATCTTCTCCAACGGTTTGGACGCGTCAATCGGTATTACGAGCACAACTCGCCGCGGCCGATCGTGATCAGCCGCACGTACGGGGATGCACTGTACTACGTGTATGACCGCGAGCGCCTCGAGCGCACGCTGGAGGAAGCTCCGCCACACGGTCACGCGCTCGATGCGTTCGATGCCGAGCAGTGGGTCGAACGTGTCTACCGCGAGGGCTGGACGACGAACGAGGGACGACGCTTCGAGCAAGCGCTCGCGTCCTTTCGCGCGGTCATCGAAGGCTTACGCCCGCTCCAACATGCGGACATGGCATACGAAGACTTCTACCGGCTGTTCCAGGGTGCCGAGGTGCTCCCCTCACCGTTCCAGGAGGAGTACTTGCGCTACCAGATCGAGGGGAAGCACTTGCTTGCCCAGCAACTCTTGGTTCCTGTGCCGTACGGTACATTTTGGAAGCTGCACCGTGCTGGTCGCATCTCGCAACTCAAAGACGGGACACTCGTCGCATCGGTCCAATATGATCCTGACCTTGGGCTCCTTCCTGAGGTCGCTGATCTCGATGCGGTCATCGTGTAGGAGAAGGTTTCCCTATGGACCAGATCGTCACTGGCACCTTGATGTCTTATGTCGGAATCTGCGATCGCAAGATTTGGCTTGCGGGCCATGCGATCGAAGGCTACCGTGACCACGAACTGTTGGCTCTGGGGCGACTGCTGGCCGAGTCAGCCTATCCCCGCGAACGCAAGGAGTTAGCCTTGCCCGGAATGAAAGTCGACGTGCTGCGACGTCGTCCCGCCGATGCCGACGAGGACGAGGCCTTGGTGATCGGGGAGGTCAAGCGTTCGCCGCGTGCCCAGCACGCGCAGCGTCTCCAACTCGGCTACTATCTCTTGCGACTCCGCGAAGCTGGACTGCACGTGCGGGGCGAGCTGCGCTACCCAGAACAGCGTCGCGTCGAACCAGTGGAGTTGACTCCCGAACTGGAGCAGGCGGTCCGCAGCGCGATCGCACGCGTCGAGGAACTCCTGGCTCAACCACAACCACCCCCACCGGTCCGCATCGCCGCCTGCGCCAACTGCGCCTACTTCGAGTTCTGCTGGGTTTCCGAGGAGCCCGCCACTGCTGATTCACCACGACGCCGGACCCGCAGCGCAGCCAGCGCGGATGGGAAGCGATGACCAAACCGATCTACGTTTTTTCTTCCGGCCGACTCGCTCGTCATCAGAACACGATCGTCCTGGAAACGGAAGAAGGCAAGCGCTTCTTGCCGGTCGAGCAGGTGAGCGAACTCTATGTCTTCGGCGAGGTCGACTTGAACAAGCGCTTTCTCGAGTTCATTGCCCGCGAGGGAGTGTTGCTCCACTTCTTCAACCGATACGGCTTCTATACAGGAACCTTCTATCCGCGCGAATATCTCTCGAGCGGTGCCTTGATCCTCCGCCAGGTGGAGCACTACCTCGATCAGGCTAAGCGGCTGACACTGGCACGAGCGTTCGTCCATGGCGCCCTGCGCAACATCCGCACTGTCCTCCTCTATTACCGCCGGCGCGGGGTGGATGTGCAGGCAGCTGTCGAGATCATCGAGCGGGCACGCGCTGGGATCGAGGAGGCAGGAACGACCGCCGAACTGATGGCGCTCGAAGGACAGGCACGCGAGGCCTACTACGCAGTCTGGCCAGCCATCATCGAGGCAGAATTTCCTTTTGGTCCGCGGACGCGTCGCCCACCCCGCGACGAAACGAATGCCCTCATCTCTTTCGGCAACAGCTTGCTCTACACCGCGGTGCTCGCTCAGATTTACCAGACACACCTGGATCCCCGTATCGGCTATCTTCACGAAACGAACTTCCGGCGCCACACGCTCAACCTCGATGTCGCCGAAATCTTCAAGCCGGTTCTGGTCGACCGGCTGATCTTCCGCCTCGTCAATCGCGGTCAATTGCAACGCCGGCACTTCGTGACCGGTGCCGAGGGGGTCTTTCTCGACGATGATGGGCGCAAGCTGGTCGTCGAGGCCTGGGAACAAACGCTCCAGGAAACCTACCGGCACCCCTCGCTCAATCGCTCGGTCTCCTACCGGACGACCCTGCGGCTGGAGCTCTACAAACTCGAGAAGCATCTCCTGGGTGAGCAAGCGTACGTTCCCTTCGCCCTGCGCGGTTGAACGTTCGCTGCATCCTGCCGAGTATCCTTGAGGGGCAAACGGCAACCAGCGCTGCGGGGGTGGGATGTACGTCATCGTCGCCTACGACGTCGGAGTGGAGCGAGTCGCGCGGGTTCTCAAGATCTGCCGCCGCTACCTGACGTGGGTCCAGAACTCCCTCTTGGAAGGTGAACTCACTCCCGCCCAGCTCCGCCGCTTGCAGCAGGAACTCGAGCGGACCATCGATCGAGAGAACGACAGTGTCCAGTTCTATATCCTGCCCCAGGCATCGGTCGCCAAGCGGGTCACGCTGGGGCTGGTCAAGAACCAACCGTCGCAGGTGATCTAGCTGCCCCGCTCCGCCTCCGCCATGGCGCGGCCGAAGGCGGCCCAGAACGGGTCGACCCGCGGGTGCTCGAGCGGCCGTTCTTTCCCGTCCACCACGAGCGTCAATCCTCGCTCCGGCGGTACCACCTCGCCGACGACGCTCGCCGCGATTCCTTTGGCTCCCAGCGCAGCGAGCAGGGCATCGACCTTGTGCGGACGGACCGTGATGATGAGCGTCCCCTCGCTGATCGCCGCATAGGGATCCATGCCGAAGAGCTGGCAGATCTTGGCCACGTCCTCGCGCAGGATGATCCGCTCCTGCTCGATGCGTAGGCCCACCCCAGAGGCTTCCGCCACTTCCACCAGCCCGCCGTAGACGCCGCACTCGGTGGCGTCGTGCATCGCGGTCACTCCGTCGTCGCGCACCCCGATGCTCACGGCGGTCAGCGCGTCGGCGACCACGCTCATCTGCCAGAACAACTCCTGCGCCCGATCAGCGAACTCGCGCCCATAGGCGGCCGCGATCCGCTCCGGAAAGCTCACGGCAAACAGCCCCGCCGCCTCGATCGCCGCTCCCTTGGTCACCACGACCAGATCGCCGACACGGGCCATCTTGGGTGTAACGTAGCGATCCGCCGGACCGATGGCCATGACGGCTGCGCCGCCGACCATCGGGTAGTGGCACCCTTCGTAGCGTGCAGTGTGCCCGGCGATGATGGCGATGCCGAGCTCGGCGCAAACTCGGTGCATCGTCGTCCAGAGGATGCTCAATTCCTCGGCCGTGATCGCGAGCGGCAGGTTGAGGTCGATCGCTAGGAAGGCCGGCGCGAGCCCGCTCGTCGCCGCATCGGAGGCGAGGATGTGGATCGCGAACCAGGCGGCCCGCTCCCAGCCGTAGGCCGGGACCACGAAGACCGGGTCGGTGGTGACGGCCATCACGAGACCGTTACCCAGGTCGACGATCCCGACATCGACGCCATGCTGTGGGGGCACCAGAACCTGCGGCGAGGGAGCGCCGAGATGCGGCAGGATGATCTGGTCGAAGACCTCCCCCGAGATCTTCCCGAGCGTCGGGAGTTCCAGCCCCATGCCATCCTCCTTCCTCGTCGCTCACGATGATAGCGTCCGGCTGCGCGCTGCGACGTGGAGCTCTCGGCAGGCGACGCGCCGCGACTACCAGACCAGCTGGTCCGAGCGACGCTGCGCTCCGGGCGCAGGCTCGCTCGCTGCGTGGGGCGGCGCCGATCGAGCGGATCGGACAAGAAAAGTTTGCTCCCGGGGGAACGAGTCCCCACGGGAGCGCGAGAGGAGGGAGGGTCAGACAGTGTGCACGGTTGCGCGCTCGGCCAGCTCACAGAACCAGCGGTGGAAGCGGAGATCGTTCGTGAGTTCCGGATGGAAGGCGGTCCCGATGATCGATCCCTGGCGCACCGCGACTGGCCTCCCGTCCGGCAGGCAGGCCAGCACCGCCACGCCCGGACCGATCGCGTCGATGAGCGGTGCGCGGATGAAGACGGCGCGCAGTGGTGGCGGGCCGAGCGGTTCGACGACGAGGTCGCATTCGAAGCTCTCGCGTTGCGATCCGAATGCGTTGCGGCGAACCACGATATCCAACAGACCGAGCAAGGGCTGGTGACGAGCGCGTGTTTCGGCGGTGACCTCCCGCGCCAGCAGGATGAGCCCCGCACACGTTCCCCAGAGCGGCATGCCCCGCTGCGCGAGATCGCGGATCACGCCGAGCAGCTCGGTCCGTTCGAGCAAGCGACCGATCGTGGTGCTTTCCCCACCCGGGATGATGAGCCCATCGATCCCGGCGAGATCGCGTGGTTGACGCACCTCGTGTGCTGCGATGCCCAGCCGGGCCAGCGCAGTCAAGTGCTCAGCGAAGTCTCCTTGCAGCGCGAGGACGCCGATCGTCACGGCCATCACTGCCTCCTCACCAGCCGCGCGGGGCGAGTCGCTGCTCGGGGGCCAGCGTCGCCAGGTCGATGCCGGGCATCGCCTCACCGAGCCCGCGCGAGACACGGGCCAGCACCTCGGGGTCGCGGTAGTGGGTCACGGCTTCGACGATCGCCTTGGCCCGGGCGAACGGATTCTCCGACTTGAAGATGCCAGAGCCGACGAAGACCCCCTCAGCGCCGAGCTGCATGACGAGGGCAGCATCGGCTGGCGTGGCCACCCCACCGGCGCAGAAGAGCACGACGGGCAATCGTCCCTGCTCAGCGACCTGGCGCACGAGCTCGTAGGGTGCGCCCAGCTCCTTGGCAGCAGTCACCAGTTCTTCGCGCGGCAGCGCGGCCAGGCGCCGGATGCCGTCCAGAATGTCGCGTAGATGCCGCACCGCCTCGACGATGTTCCCGGTGCCAGCTTCCCCCTTGCTGCGGATCATCGCCGCACCCTCGGCGATCCGTCGGAGGGCTTCGCCGAGGTCGCGCGCACCGCAGACGAAGGGAACCCGGAAGACGTGCTTGTCGATATGGTACCGGTCGTCAGCCGGGGTGAGGACTTCGCTCTCGTCGATGAAGTCGACCCCGATCGCCTCCAGGATCTGGGCTTCGACGAAGTGGCCGATCCGCACCTTCGCCATGACCGGAATGGTGACCGCCTCCTTGATGCGGAGGATGCGGTCGGGATCGGCCATCCGGGCCACCCCTCCCTCGCGGCGGATATCGGCCGGTACCCGCTCGAGCGCCATCACGGCGACGGCGCCCGCTTCCTCGGCGATCTGGGCCTGCTCCGGTGTGACGACGTCCATGATGACGCCGCCCTTGAGCATCTGGGCAAGCCCCACCTTGGTTCGCCAGGTGGCCTGTTCGATTGTCCCGTTGGTCTGTTCCATCGTGCTCCTCCCTTCTGTCCGCTCGGTCACACGATCGGGCTGCTCGCCTGGGCGAGCAAGGCGCGGGCTTCGCGCAACGCGCTCAGCGCACGGCCGAGTCGCTTGGCTCCCTCGACGAGTGCGGCGGGAGCCGGGTAGGTGAAGTTGAGGCGGACGAACGACCGCCCTTGGGCAGGATCGACGAAGAAGCTTTCGCCGGGAACGATGGCGACACCCTGCCGGGCCGCTTCCGGCACGAGGTCGCGGGCGCGGATGCCATCGGCCAACTCGCACCACAAGTAGAGCCCTCCGGCGGGGACGCGACAATGGAGCGCGCCGTTCGCTTCGGCTGCCAATGACGCCAGCAGGAGATCGCGTCGATCGCGGTGGACACGCCGCAGTTCCTCGAGATGCGGGGGGAGAAGGCGGCGCTCGAGAAAGGCCCAAATCGCCCACTGCATGAGGGGATTCGTATCCAGGTCGACCAGTTGCTTGACCAGCGCGAGCTGGCGGATCACCGGCCAGGGGGCGATGATCCAGCCGATACGGAAACCCGGGAAGAGGATCTTGGAGACAGTGGTGAGCGAAATGACGGTGCCGGCCTGGTCGAGCGCCGCGAGCGGCGGTGGCGGTGGCGCATCGTACCAGAGTTCCCGGTACGGGTCGTCCTCGACGACCGGGATGCCGGCGCGGGCAGCCAGGTCGAGCAGATGCAGGCGACGGTCGAGTGCGAGCGTGGCGCCGGAGGGGTTTTGAAAGGTCGGCAACGTGTAGATGAGCTTGGGCCGCCGGTGCTCGAGTGCGCGCTCGAGCAGGCTCACCCGCATCCCGAACTCGTCGACCGGGATGGGGAGCAGGCGAGCTCCGACGGCACGGAAGATCTGCAACGCACCGGCATAAGTCGGTGACTCGACCGCGACCAGGTCGCCCGGTTCGACGAGTGCCCGTGCGACGAGATAGAGCCCTTGCTGGGAGCCGGAGACGACCAGGACGTTCTCCGCCGTGCAGCGGATCCCGGCTTGCTGTGACCAGCTAGCGATGGCTTCCCGCAGTGGGGGATACCCCTCGCTGGGACAGTACTGGAGAAGCCGCGCTCCCTCGCGGTGCAACGCTTCGTCGAGCAGCTGGCGCACGGTGGCGATCGGGTAGCATTCGGGCGCGGGCTGGCCAGTGGCGAAGGAGATGACGTCAGGGCGTGCGGCGGCGATCATGGCATCTTCGAGCGCCGGATCGTACAACGCGGTGGCGAGGGGAGCGAAGAGCTGCGGCCAGGGGACGCCGCCGGCGGGGGCCCGCGACTCGCGATGCTGGGCGGGATCGACGACGACTGTCCCGCGACCCACATGACCGCTGATGAGCCCGGCTGCGGCCAGTTCGCGGTAGGCGCTCACGACCGTGGATCGGTTGATGCCGAGCGTGGCGGCGAGACGGCGCTCGGGTGGCAAGCGCGTACCGGGCGGGAGTTCGCCGCTGAGGATGCGCCGGCGGAGCTGCTCAGCCAGCTGGCGGTAGAGCGGGACGCGACTGGTGCGATCGAGCCGGAGTTGCATGACACCTCCTCCAGGCGTCCACTCGATGACGAGCCTACCGAGGGAGATGACCCTCGCCAAGTGCCATTGTGCGCCTCGAACGCCATCCAAGCCAACCAATCAGGCGCGATTGGACTCCCTCTGCTGGCAACGGAAACGTCTCGTCGCTTCCCGAATGGACGGTCGACGACGAGGTCGGATGCTGGTGGTGTGTTGAGCCGGACGGTCTGGTGAGGGGCGGCTCTCGGGCGCGGAGTGTGGCTGGGGAGCGGGTCGTCGGGTCGTAGGCGATCGGGGTCGCGGTGCGTGAGCAGCCTCGCCGGACGGAGGCGCGATCCGGTTCGATCGACCAGGTGGTGCGGGCACCATGCCGATGCTGACGAGATCGGTGAGGGCGACGGCGCTCGGCCCCGGCAGACGCCGCTGGCAGATCGCGGCACGCGGGTGCTGGCTCCGTCGCACGCGATGGAGCGCACCGGTATCGTCTCGGCCCAAGTCCAGGAACCACCAACGCGGACTGTGCCTGGCTCGACCTCGGTTGGGCTGGCATCACCGGCAGACTCCACTGCGCGCGCGACGGTCAGCGCACCGTGAGCGCTTTGCCCGGCATCACCGGCGGGTGGCTGCAATCTGGCTCGTCGTCCGCACCGCGCTCGTGGTGCTGTGCCGCCAGGATCGCTCGTGGGAGGGCTTGGCCTCCGGGCGTGCCAGGCAGTATGGGTGTGCGCTGCTGCCGCGAAAGACAGCTGCCGCAGAACGAGTCGTCCGCACTTTGGACCGGCTGCCGCGCGCGACGGACAGTCGCCAATTGGACGGCCCGATTCATCGTCGGTGGGCCTTTGGAACTCGACGTCGGACCTCGCGAGCGACGCCAGCACGGGCCTGTTCGTGATCGGTGGGGCTGGCAGAAAGGTAGTGACCTGGACCGCTTTCCCGACGCGCCTGTGACAGGCGCCTGCATCAGGTTTGGCAGGCATGGAGTGACTGTGCAGTCGAGCCGCGGCGGTGCCGTGCCCTCGCGGTGGCGACGAGTGCTCACTCGTTCGGGCGTCCGGTCGGGTGCATCTGTCGGATACTGGCCACCGCACACTCGGAGCGGATGGGACTGGCGACCTCGATCGTCATGAGCTGCGACCGGTGAATGCTAACCCCCACCTCCACGACAGGAGACGGCGGTCGAGGTGGGCACACTTCCGATGAATGTTGGCCCCGCCACATCGAAGACGGCTTTCCACCTCGTCGGTCGCCTCGCGGCGTTGAGCGCGCCATTTGACGAGGCGGCGCTGAGGTTGACACCTATGCGCCAGGCCACGTTGAGCGCGCCATTTGGTCCCCCAGACCGAAGACGGCTTGATATCTGGACAGGATTGCGCGAGCATCGAGATCGTCGACCCCCGGTCGAGCAAAAAACGCGGGGGGTCGACGACAACGGTGCACTGCCTGATATCCGTGTTCCACCGCGGCAAAGCTCTTCCGGGGCTGGCTTGATCCAACGCTCCGAGGTCGCTATACTGCCGGTGAGAGTTTCGCGTCCCGGTGCGCCCCGCCTTGGGTTTCGACAGTACCTATGAGGGCTTGAAACCTGTCGGCACGACGTACACCTGCCCGGTATACACCCAGGTTTCGACAGTACCTATGAGGGCTTGAAACCGTGTACGCGTGTCGCAACGGTGAGGGCTGGCGGCATCGAGTTTCGACAGTACCTATGAGGGCTTGAAACAAGCGGTCGATGACTGGAGCGACAGTGGCGGACTCGGTTTCGACAGTACCTATGAGGGCTTGAAACGTGCGACCTGCAACCGACTGATCAGTTCGACCTTGGACTGGTTTCGACAGTACCTATGAGGGCTTGAAACCTAACTGACTAGAACAGACAATCGTGCTTCCAGCTTGTTTCGACAGTACCTATGAGGGCTTGAAACCTTCCTACGAGGTTGAAGACCTCGTGGAAGAGGAGGGTTTCGACAGTACCTATGAGGGCTTGAAACCTCTCCCTGCTGTCCCGCTTCTCGCTGCGCCTGACGTTTCGACAGTACCTATGAGGGCTTGAAACCCAGTTCGCCCAACACGTCCAGAAATCGCTCGTCCGTTTCGACAGTACCTATGAGGGCTTGAAACTTGGGGGTCTCGATGTCAGCACTCATGATGAGATCGTGTTTCGACAGTACCTATGAGGGCTTGAAACCGGAATGTGCGGAACGTATGCGGAGGATTATGGCATGTTTCGACAGTACCTATGAGGGCTTGAAACACGGTACGTCGTTGCCAGCCACCACAACGATCCCATGAGTTTCGACAGTACCTATGAGGGCTTGAAACGAAGCGGAAGTGGAAGCACGACTCGAGCGCAAGGGTGTTTCGACAGTACCTATGAGGGCTTGAAACTGGATACTGACTCGCGGAACCTCAGTGTGGCACATCCGTTTCGACAGTACCTATGAGGGCTTGAAACTCGATCGCGATTACGAATGCACAGGCAGTTCCTCCGGTTTCGACAGTACCTATGAGGGCTTGAAACTTCTCGCCGAGTCAGCTCCACAACGGCGGTAGCTCGAGTTTCGACAGTACCTATGAGGGCTTGAAACAGTCTTCCTGGCTCAGCCCCGCCAGCGACACAACACGTTTCGACAGTACCTATGAGGGCTTGAAACTGTCATGGTATGCTATGGAGCGAAGGAGGATGTGCTGTTTCGACAGTACCTATGAGGGCTTGAAACAGCGCCTGATAGTACTCTGCCAGCAATCCTGCAACTGTTTCGACAGTACCTATGAGGGCTTGAAACATACCAGGACCACTGTAGCCCTTCTGCTTCGCCACGGTTTCGACAGTACCTATGAGGGCTTGAAACCATCAAGGCTGAGGAGGTCGGCTCTGCGCTCGGTCGGTTTCGACAGTACCTATGAGGGCTTGAAACTGACTGCGACCCACAACGGTCTCCTCACGCTGTTCGGTTTCGACAGTACCTATGAGGGCTTGAAACTATGGCCCGAGCTGGACGATCGCTGGTTTCTGCACGTTTCGACAGTACCTATGAGGGCTTGAAACCACAGCATGCAGCGTGGGAATCGAGCGAGGAACGCCGCGTTTCGACAGTACCTATGAGGGCTTGAAACGCTGGCCCGTGCTGCAATCGACCCACGATTTGTCTACGTTTCGACAGTACCTATGAGGGCTTGAAACCAGGCCCTCACACCACCCGTCTACAGCCCTAACCAGTTTCGACAGTACCTATGAGGGCTTGAAACATCTACTACGCTTCGGAAGCCTTACAGCGGCGAGAGTTTCGACAGTACCTATGAGGGCTTGAAACCGAGGCATGAGCACTCTCCCCACGTGGGGCTGACTAGTTTCGACAGTACCTATGAGGGCTTGAAACCGACTCGCTCCTCATAGGGCAAGACGTAGTCGGTATAAGTTTCGACAGGACCTATGAGGGCTTGAAACTCTCCACTGCACGCAACGACGTGAACGCCATTCGCGTTTCGACAGTACCTATGAGGGCTTGAAACTAGGTAGACACCGTTGGCGACCTCGCCGGGCGTCAGCGTTTCGACAGTACCTATGAGGGCTTGAAACACGGGATCGTCACGATACGTTGGTATGACGCATACGCGTTTCGACAGTACCTATGAGGGCTTGAAACTTCGACGCAGCGACGCAATCGCGTCGCTGCCGCTGGGTTTCGACAGTACCTATGAGGGCTTGAAACTGCGAACCAGCACGCCGGCGTAGCCGGGAGGCATGAGTTTCGACAGTACCTATGAGGGCTTGAAACCCGCGATGAGCATCCGCTCGGGCGGTTGCGGGTCGGCGTTTCGACAGTACCTATGAGGGCTTGAAACCTTCGTCGAAGAGAGCCTCCGCATGTACGAGCAGTTTGTTTCGACAGTACCTATGAGGGCTTGAAACAAGCAGCGTGGCGACGCGAAGTCGAAGGCGAGTACGTTTCGACAGTACCTATGAGGGCTTGAAACTTGGTCGTGCGTCGCGTCGCTGGGTGGTGCGGGATCAGGTTTCGACAGTACCTATGAGGGCTTGAAACTCCAGTTTGCGGTCAGCGCCTGCGGCGTGACAGGACGTTTCGACAGTACCTATGAGGGCTTGAAACCGCCTCGTGCAGGATCGCCTCGAAGCGCTGCGCAGTGGTTTCGACAGTACCTATGAGGGCTTGAAACCTGCGCGAACTGGATCGCATCCCAATAGCTCTTACGTTTCGACAGTACCTATGAGGGCTTGAAACCTTCTCGCTGCGCCTGGCGACGAAAGGCACCGACCAGTTTCGACAGTACCTATGAGGGCTTGAAACGCACCCGCAAGGAGCGGCGGAAGCCGCTGAAGAGAAGTTTCGACAGTACCTATGAGGGCTTGAAACCCACGCGCCCCTCGCTATCGCGCACCAGCTCCCCAGTTTCGACAGTACCTATGAGGGCTTGAAACGATGCCCTGAATGCCGGTCTCGAGCATTTGCGTTACGTTTCGACAGTACCTATGAGGGCTTGAAACAACGCGCGCTCGAGGAGAGCGCGAGCCTCGTACCCGTTTCGACAGTACCTATGAGGGCTTGAAACGTTGAGTTGCTCGGACGCCGGAAGCTGCACTGGGTGGTTTCGACAGTACCTATGAGGGCTTGAAACCTTCTCCCTCGGGAGCCAGTGGGTTCTCGACACCGCGTTTCGACAGTACCTATGAGGGCTTGAAACCTGCACGGTGGTCCCTGTCCTGCGCCCACCGTGGGAGTTTCGACAGTACCTATGAGGGCTTGAAACGCGTGCTCTGGAGCTGATCCGGGACCTCCACGATGGTTTCGACAGTACCTATGAGGGCTTGAAACACGGCAGACCAGGAGTCGCAAGCTGCGGGGTTCCTGGGTTTCGACAGTACCTATGAGGGCTTGAAACCGAGGGACGCGAACCAGCGTATTATTTCCGTTGGTGTTTCGACAGTACCTATGAGGGCTTGAAACCCAGATCCAGCAGCTTGTAGGCTGCGTCCGGGTCGAGTTTCGACAGTACCTATGAGGGCTTGAAACGTGTGGTGGACCTTGCCTTCCGCAAGCGTGTGCGGGGTTTCGACAGTACCTATGAGGGCTTGAAACGAAACCCCTGCTGCTCGAAACGCTTGTAGTAGCCGAGTTTCGACAGTACCTATGAGGGCTTGAAACCGTGAACGTTGTAGCTAATCATGGATGAGCCTCCCTGTTTCCACAGTACCTATGAGGGCTTGAAACTTGTGGTACAGTCATGGCTGGTAGGGGTTCGTGATGTTTCGACAGTACCTATGAGGGCTTGAAACTTTGCCGTCCATGTCGTTGGCTGCAGACGGCAGACGGTTTCGACAGTACCTATGAGGGCTTGAAACTTTGCCGTCCATGTCGTTGGCTGCAGACGGCAGACGGTTTCGACAGTACCTATGAGGGCTTGAAACGCTGCTGACAGCGGCGCAGTGGGATGCACGGGATGCAGGTTTCGACAGTACCTATGAGGGCTTGAAACGCTGGAGGAGACGTTTGAGGTGAACCAGTGGTTGCGTTTCGACAGTACCTATGAGGGCTTGAAACACTATACCTCTTTTTTGCTCATCCCCGCCCTTCCACGTTTCGACAGTACCTATGAGGGCTTGAAACGATCGAGAACGCGCGGATGCTCGAGCAGGTGGGAGCGGTTTCGACAGTACCTATGAGGGCTTGAAACCGAAAGAGCAGACGGAAGGACCAAGCGCAATGGGACGGTTTCGACAGTACCTATGAGGGCTTGAAACTTCGGCGGTGGGTCTGGGTACTGGGTGCGTGGCTGGCAGGTTTCGACAGTACCTATGAGGGCTTGAAACCAGCGCTTCATCATGCTCGCGCTGCAGCCAGTCCAGGGTTTCGACAGTACCTATGAGGGCTTGAGACCTTCCTCCAACATGAGGATCGCCGCGATGCTTAGCGGTTTCGACAGTACCTATGAGGGCTTGAAACCTGCGCGTCTTCGTAGGTCAACATGTAGTCGGTATATGTTTCGACAGTACCTATGAGGGCTTGAAACAGGACGGTGGTCAGCCGCCCTCAGGGCGAGGGAGTGGGTTTCGACAGTACCTATGAGGGCTTGAAACTCACAGGCGATCACCGCCACCTCGATGCCGAGCTGGGTTTCGACAGTACCTATGAGGGCTTGAAACTCGTTCCTCGCGGTACGACCGACGGTACCGGGCCGGGTTTCGACAGTACCTATGAGGGCTTGAAACAGACATGACTCGTACTGCGTACTGCTCCCCTGGGTGCGTTTCGACAGTACCTATGAGGGCTTGAAACCAACGAGGGCGAGCGCGACGCGAGCGACGTCGCGTGGTTTCGACAGTACCTATGAGGGCTTGAAACCGGCGTACGGGGCACGGGTCGCAGCGATCGTCGCGGGTTTCGACAGTACCTATGAGGGCTTGAAACGCAGCTCGGGGCAGATTCACTGCCCAGCTTGCCCGTTTCGACAGTACCTATGAGGGCTTGAAACGGAGTCAGGGGGCCAGGTTCCAGGCCCTAGAGCCCAGTCTCGGCAGCACCTCTGACGGCTTAAAACGCTCGGCCCCAGGGAACTCGCTTGCGGGTGGCCCGTTACGGCAGGATCGCTCAGAGCTCGAGACCGGCGCCAGCGAGCTTGCCGAGAGCAGGTCGTGAGTACCCCCGAAAGTTTCAAATCAGCGCTCTCGAGTCCTCGACGTCCTTGCCGGGCCAACCGGCACGGCCTGGATCTGCCGTTGTGGCGGTCGGTGCGGGCGCTCGTAACGGTCCTCCCCGGGCGCGAGGCGGTCGCGTGTTCGCGCAAGGAGGACCCGGAGGGCGGGACCAGCGACCGCGCGGCGGGCGCGCTGCCATGCGGCGTCGGTTGGGAGACGGTGGCGAGAGGCTCCGCGCGGGACCCGGCGCAGCCGGTGATACGCCTGAAGGCAGCGCGTTCCAGGGTTCGACGCCAGCTTGTGCTCTTCGAGACCAGCGTCATCTCCCTGCCAGGAGATGCCAGCATTGGCGCGGTCGACCGAGCGGGGACGCAGCAGGTTGACGAGCGCGAGCACCGCACCCCGTGCCATGTCGTGCCCCGGCGGCGCGCGAGTCGGTTGACAGCGAGCGCTGCGCCATGTAGGCTTGTTTTGGTGAGCACGTTGGCGGGTGGTGAAACGGTATCACAGGGGCCTTTGGAGTCCTTGTTCCAGGTTCGAATCCTGGCCCGCCAGCCGGAGGCATGCGAGAGCGTCTCGCAGCATGCCTGATCGATCAGCGACGGTGGACGAGAAGTCTGACAGCATACAAACGAGGCCAGCCGAGTCACTCGCAGCCGTGGTGCTAGCGGGAGGGCTCGGGACACGGATGCGCTCTCGCCTTCCCAAGGAGTTCCATCCGCTCGCCGGTCGACCTCTCCTCCGCTACGTCCTCGATGCCGTCGAGGCACTCCCGGTCGCCCAGCGTATCCTCGTGACGAGCCCAGCGAAGGCGGCGCTGTGCTCCCAGCTCGGCGCGGATTGGGAGATCGCGCTGCAGGAGGAGCCGTTGGGGACGGGGCACGCGCTGGGTTGTGCATTGCCGTTGTTGCGGCCCGACATCCGTTGGGTCCTGCTCGTCTTCGGCGATCACCCGCTGCTCAGGGGGGAAGACCTGGCGCGCTTGCTGAGCGCGGCCCTGCAACAGCGTCCCCTCGCGGCCGTGCTCACGACGCTGCTTCCCGACCCAGCAGCCTACGGGCGAATCCAGCGTGATCCGGACGGACGCGTCACAGGCGTCATCGAGGCGCGCGAGGATGCGAACCACTACGCCGGTCCGGTCGAGGTGGTAAGCGGCGCGACGATCTACTGGCGCGCGTGGCTCGAGGATGCGTTGCCACGGCTGCCCCGCAGTCCCTCCGGCGAGTACTACCACACGGCGCTCATCGGGCTGGCAGCGGCCGAGCGGTCCGGCGAGGCGGTGATCACAGTCGTCGCACCGCCGGAAACAGCGCTCGGGGTGAACGACCGCGTTGACCTGGCGCGGGCCGAGGCGATCCTGCGCGATCGCATCGTCCAGGCGCACCAGCGCGCTGGCGTGACCATCGTCGATCCAGCGACGACGTGGATCGAGCCGACCGTGGAGATCGAGCCGGACGCCCGGATCGAGCCGTTCACGATTCTCGCGGGGCGGACGCGGATCGCACAGGGAGCGCGGATCGGCCCCCATGCCGTGGTGCACGATAGCGTCGTGGGACCGGATTCCACTGTCGTCGCCTCGGTCCTGGAGTCGGCGGTGCTGGGGGCGCGGGTGCGCGTCGGACCGTACAGTCACTTGCGCCCGGGAACGATCGTCGAGGACGATGTGCACATCGGGAACTTCGCCGAACTCAAGAACGCGCACGTCGGTCGCGCCACCCGGATCGGGCACGTGAGCTACATCGGTGATGCCGAGCTGGGTGAGCGCGTCAATATCGGGGCAGGCACGGTGACCTGCAACTTCGACGGGGTCGCCAAGCATCGCACGGTCATCGAGGACGAGGCGTTCATCGGCAGCGATACCATGCTGGTTGCGCCGGTCCAGGTCGGTCGCGGAGCTCGGACCGGCGCAGGTAGCGTGGTGACGAAGGACGTGGCACCAGGGACGACCGTGGTGGGCGTGCCGGCCCGTCCGGTGGGAGCGCGGCGCCAGCGCCGCACGGGCGAGACAGGAGCATGAGGGCGTGGACGGTCGATTGCAGATCTTCGCTGGAAACTCCAATCCTCGCCTGGCCCAGGCGATCGTCGGCGTGCTGGAAACGCCGCTCGGTCGCGCCGAAGTTTCCAGCTGGAGCGATGGGGAGACGCGTGTCCGCCTGGAAGAAAATGTCCGCGGCTCGGACGTGTTCGTCATCCAGTCGCTCTGCACCCCGGTCAATCAGAACATCATGGAACTCTTGATCATCCTCGATGCGGTCAAGCGCGCGTCGGCTGCCCGGATCACCGCAGTGATCCCGTATTACGCCTACGCGCGTCAGGAGAAGAAGACGGCCGGGCGCGAGCCGATCAGCGCCAAGCTCCTGGCGAACTTGCTCACCACCGCTGGTGCCGATCGCGTGTTGACGATCGACCTGCACGCGCCAGCGATCGAGGGATTCTTCGATATCCCGGTCGATCATCTGCGCGCTACGCCGATTCTGGCCGCGCATTTTCGGCGTCTGGGTCTCACGGACTTCGTCGTGGTCAGCCCGGATGCTGGTGCTGTGGTGCGGGCTGACGAATTTCGCCGGCGTGCTGGTGGGAGCTTGGCCATCATCTCCAAGAAGCGACCCGGACCGGAGGTCGCCGAGGTGCTGGAAATGGTCGGTGACGTCGCCGGCCGGGATGCGGTGATCGTCGACGACATCATCGCGACCGGTGGGACGCTCCTCCAGGCTGCCGAACTCTTGCGGGAGCGCGGGGCACGGCGGATCTTCGCAGCTGCCGTGCACGGCGTGTTCGCTGGGCAGGCACTGGAGCGGATCCAGGCGTCACCGATCGAGAAAGTGTTCGTGACGGATACGATTCCTTTACCAGAAGGGATGTGCACGGACAAGGTGGAGGTGCTGACCGTCGCGCCGCTGCTCGCCGAAGCGATCATGCGGATTCATAAGGATCTGAGCATCAGTGCACTCTTCACCTGACCGCTCGCCGCCTCGGGCGGGGCCATCCCGGGAGTGTGTGCTTGAGTAGTCCCTGGACAGAAGCGATCCTCTTCGTGGTTCTCGCTGCCCTCTTCTTCGCAGCGGCACTCGCTGACCTGGCGAGTTGTCTGCCGGCTCGCCGCTCGCTGCGGGAGTTCCTTGCCGAGTTGGCCGAGACGCAGAACGGGAATGGCGAGAACACGCTCGAGCAACTGCGTGTCGCTCGTCCCGCGATCCGGCTCGTGCAAGCGACCACGTTCCTCGGCTTGACCGTGCTCGCCTTACGGATCGGCCATCGGTGGTGGCCAAAGCACGAGCTCGCGGTGGCTGTGCTGATCGCCTTCGTCGCCTTGCTCGTGCTCGCCAGCGCTGCGCCGATGGCGCTGCTGGAGCGACGGTATCCCTTGACGAGCGCGCGCTTCCGCTTGCTCGCTGGCCTGCTCAGTCGGTTGGGCGCGCCGCTGCGCGTGCTCAGCGAACTCCTCGAGCGGCCACTGGCGGCGCTCATACCGCCCGCCCCGGCGCCAGCGGTTCCGTCAGCCGCCGCCCCACCAGCCCATGAGGAGGTGGTCGAGGAAGCGGAAGAACTGATCGAGCGCGTGTTGCGGCTCGATCGGCTGACGGCGCGCGACATCATGGTGCCGCGGACCGATATCGTCGCGGTGCCGTTCGAGCTGTCGGTGCGCGACGCGATCGCCGTGGCGCGCCAGACACGCCACTCGCGGCTGCCGGTCTACCAAGGGACGATCGACCGGATCGTGGGGATCGTGCACGTGCGCGACCTTTTGCGCTTTGCGCTCGAGTCGGCCGAGGGGATCAAGGTCGGGGATGTCATGCGGGAGGCGTACTTCATCCCGGAGTCGAAGCGGGTCGACGAGCTCTTGCGTGATTTGCAGCACCAGCGTGTCCACATGGCGATCGTGGTCGACGAGTTCGGTGGAACAGCGGGAATCGTCACCATCGAGGACGTGCTGGAGGAGATCGTCGGGGAGATCCAGGACGAGTACGACGCAGAGGCACCGCTCGTCGAACGTCTCAGTGCGGACGAAGCGATCGTCGATGGGCGGATTTCGCTGGAGGAGATCGCGGATATCTTCGGCGTCTCGCTGGAAGAAGAGGAGAGTTCGACGATCGGCGGGCTGGTTCAGGCGCATCTGGGGCGAATTCCGCAGCCGGGCGAGTCGGTGCGGGTCGATGGCCTGGAGGTGACCGTGCTAGAGGTGGCCGGGAACCGGGTGCGCAAGCTCTCGGTACGGCGCGTCGCGGCCTCGGTGTCTGCGTCGGATGAGGACGAGCGCAGCTGAGCGAGCATGGTCGCCTGGGTCGTTCACCGGTACCAGCGAGTGACCTCGACGATGGACATCGCCGCGGACCTCGCTGCCCAGGGCGCACCGGCGGGGACCGTGGTGCTGGCGGAGGAGCAGACGGAAGGACGGGGACGAGAGGGCCGGCGCTGGCTCGCTCCACCCGGAACCTCGCTGCTCTTCACGGTCATCGCGCGCCCACCGTTCGCGGTCGTGCAGGACGAGCGTCTCGCCGTGCGGGTCGCCGAGCACGTCGCGGCAGCGATCGCGGCGACCTGTGGCCTGCGACCGTCGATCAAGGAGCCGAACGACCTCCTGGTCAAAGGCCGCAAACTGGTGGGCATCCTCTTGCAGAGCCGCGTTCGCGCCGAGGTGCTCGAGTATCTGCTCCTCGGGATCGGGATCAACGTCAACATTCCGGCGGACTGTCTTCCTCTGCCCACGGCGACCAGTCTTCTGGTCGAACTCGGTCACCCGGTCGACCGCGACAGGCTGCTCGCAGCTGTCCTCGACCAGCTCGCTCGCGACGAGCGACTGTTTCCTCCTACCGTTCGGTGAGTTCGCGCGCGAGAGAACGGCGCAGACGCCAGAGGGTGAAGACGGTCCACGCTGCCACCTGCGGTGAGGCGAGAGCGGAAACCGGCAAGAGCCCGAGAAAGCGGAGCCCTGCTTCCCGATAGTCCCGGATCCGCGCCAGCACCTGCTCGGGAGTTCCCCAGAGGAAACTGCGTTCGACCAGTTCTGGTGGGACAGCGCGCAGGGCGGCACGGAGTGCGTGCGGGTCGACCCGTTCCGGGATGAAGTCCAGGTAGCCGCGGAAGTGCTCACCGAGTGGATGCTCGAGCCCGAGTTCCCGCCACTCGTCGGCCGGGCGGAGCAGTCCGGTGAGTCGCAGCGCCGGATGGTGGAGGAGACGGCGCGCGGCATTTTCGGTCGGGGCGAGAAGCACGGGGGCCTGGAGGGCGGGAACGATCTGCGTGGGATCGCGACCAGCCCGCTCGGCCGCCTGCCGGACCTGCGCGAGTCGGGCGGCATATCGCTCGGGCGAGTCGATCCAGTTCGGGTACCAGCCATCGGCGAAGCGACCGGTCAGCTCCAGCATGCGTGGCCCGTGCGCGCCCAGCCAGATCTCCGGTCGGCGCCGCGGTGGGGCGGTGAGTTCGAAGACGCCGTCGGTGATCTGGTAGAAGCGTCCTGCGAAGCGGATCGTGCCCGGCGTGTCCAGGCAGGCACGCAGGATGGCGAGCGCTTCCTCCAGCCGGGTGACCGGTCGATCGAAGGGAAAACCATAGGGTTCCAGGTTCTCTGCCTCCCCTGCCCCGATCCCGATGATGGGTGGCCGCCGAGTCAGATGTGCCAGGGTGAGCGCTGTCTGCGCGAGCAGCACAGGATGGCGGCGAATCGGATCGGTGACACCGACACCAAGCCGGAGACGCCCGGCATGCGCGCTCAGGCGGCCGAGCAAGCTGGCGAAGTCGTAGTAGGGATGGGGGCTCCGGCGCAGGCGAGCGATCCAGGTCGTTCGCGGTGACCAGAGGACGCGAGGAACGAAGTCCTGGAGGTGATCCCAGACCATGACGGCATCGAAGCGCAAGAGACGCGCCAGTCGCACGAGGCCGAGGACACTGGCCAGTGGCGGCTGAGCTGGGACGACGAGCGCGAGCGCGAGTCGGGCGTCCTTCATCGTCTCCCCCTGCTTCCAGTATGCCTGGGGCGAGTGACCGACCAGAAGACGGAGCGACGGGGAGATCGCCGAGCCCCGGTGCGAGAGCGACTGAGCGTTCCGATGCGCGGGAGCGCCGACTGCTCGCAGTGGGACCGGTTTTCGCGTCCACTGGCCGAGGAGGCATTGCCCGATGGTCGTCGGGAACCTGCGGAGCTCCTTCGCTGGCGCGAAGACCGTTCGGAGTGAGGCGCGGAGCTGCGACGGTTGCTCCTGAGCGAGGCGATCGTGCGCCGGATGGAAAAGGTCGCGCAGCTGTCGTGCCAGGTCCGCGAACTCTGGGCAGTCAGTAGCGAGCTGGTCGCCGCCCATCGCGCAGCGCTCGCGCGCTTTGCCCAGGGCGAGCAGGCGATCGCTGCCCGGCGCGAGACGGTCGAAGCGGAAGGAGACCAGGCACGGGCCTTGCGGGAGACCGTTCGACAGCAGACCGAGCAGCTGCGCGCGACGGTCGAGGAGCATGCGCGGCCGATAGCCGAGTGACGCGAGACGGCGCGGGAGCACAGCGACGATTTACGCGATCGCTCCCGGCTGATCGCGGAACTCCGAGCAGCGGTCGAGCATCTCAGGCACGAGTTCGTCGCGTTTCGCCAGGCTGTCGGGCAGCAGTTCCAGAGGGTCGAGTCGCGTCTCGATCGGGAGGAGAAGCGACCCGATCGGCTGGTCGGGACCACGCTGGAATGACGCTCGCAGCGGTGCCGTGGCTCCTGGCTCGGTTTCGTGCTCGAGAAGATCACAGAGCGTCCTTCCGGCGACCGGGCCGAGCAGCTGCGGCGGCTCGTCGGTGGTGCGGTGTTCGACGCGGTGCTGGAGACTGATCTCCTCGTCCGGGAGCGCTTGCGGCAGGATCCATCGGTCGGGCTCTGGCGCGTGGTCGCGGTGTCGGGTGTCGTCGATCGAACGGATGGCGAGCGGGTGGCGACGCGAGCACTGGTGCTGCAACCGGCGCTCCGGCGGGTGGTTCCTTTGGTCGTCGGTGAAGGGACCACCGAGGGGGCGATGGGGCGGGCGGACCGCTTGGATGTCGTCACTCTCCCGAATGGCCGCAGGCAGGATGGGAAACAGGAGGAGGCCCGCTGGGTCGCATGAGCGTGCCAGGGGAGCATCGAGCGGAAACTCGTGGTTTTGTCGACTGGTCGATCGTCTGCCTGTTCCAGTTGTCTCCGCTCAGGAGCTCCTTGGTGACGGCGGTGTCGATTCGGCTCCACCGACGTTCGAGATGGCGTCGACAACTCCCTGGGGATGAGTGCGGTTGTCCTGCGGATCTCCTTCGCTTGTGAGGGAACCCCGGCTGACCTATACTGCGCGCCAGAGGGTGCCGAGGCGGCAAGCCTCGCGGCAGTGAGTGGCGCTCTGGGAGGTCAGTCATGGATTTCGAGTTCACCCCGGAACAGATCCAGGTGCGGGACATGGTCCGCGAGTGGGCGCAGCGGGAGGTCGCTCCCTACATCCGCGAGTGGGATGCCAAGGGAGAGTATCACCCGGAGATCTATCGGCGGATGGGTGAGCTGGGACTGCTCGGCTTGCCGATCCCTGAGCGATACGGCGGCGGAGGCTTCGATTACATCGCCCTCGCGCTCGCCTGCGAGGAACTGGAGGCGGTCGATACGTTCCTGCGCGTGGCGATCAGCGTGCACGTCGGCTTGAACAGCTTGACGCTCCTACAGTGGGGGACCGAGGAGCAGAAGCAGCGCTGGTTGGTTCCCCAGGCTCGGGGCGAGAAACTGGCGACCTTCGCCCTCACCGAACCGGGTGCTGGCTCCGATGCTGGTCACATCCAAACGCGCGCGGTCCGCGATGGCGACAGTTACATCCTGAACGGCGAGAAGATGTGGATCTCGCTGGCGAATACGGCCGACCATTTCCTCGTCTTCGCCACGCTCGACCCGGCGCTCGGTCATCGAGGACTGTGCGCCTTCATGGTGGAGCGTGGTATGCCCGGGCTCACGACCGGCTCCATCCACGGCAAACTGGGCGTGCGAGCGGGCGATACCGGTTGGATCTCGCTCCAGAACGTCCGCGTGCCGGCTGAAAACATGATCGGTGAGCCAGGCGAGGGCTTCAAGATCGCGATGAGCGCGATTGATCAGGGACGCTTCACCGTGGCGGCCGGAGCGTGCGGGCTGATCCGGGCCTGTCTGGAGGCGAGCGTCAAGTACTGCCACGAGCGTCAAGCCTTCGGGCAGGAAATCGGGCGGTTCCAGCTCGTGCAACAGATGATCGCCAAGATGGTTCGCGGCTACGAGACGTCGCGTCTGCTGGTCTTCCGCGCTGCTGAACTCAAGAATCGCGGGATCCGCAATACCCGGGAAACCTCGCTCGCCAAGTGGCACGCCTGCGATTGCGCCTTCGAGGCAGCGAACGATGCAGTGCAGATCCACGGCGCCTACGGTTATTCCAGCGAGTATCCGGTGGAGCGCTACTTCCGCAACTCGCGGGGCGCGGTGATCTACGAGGGGACGCGCGAGATCCACACGCTCCTGCAGGCCGAGTACGCGCTCGGCTATCGCGTGGACAAACTGCTCCGCTGCCCGCAGCCACCAGCGCAAGGATACGAGACGGTCGTGGCGCGGGGGTGAGATGCGTCCGCTCGTCATTCCCTATCGGGGAAAGCAGCCGCAACTCGCGCCGGATGTCTTCGTCGCGCCCACGGCGGTCGTGATCGGCGATGTCGTCGTGGGGTCGAGGTCGAGTCTCTGGTTCGGCGTCGTGCTGCGCGGCGATATCGGGCCGATCCGTATCGGCCAGCGCGTCAACTTGCAGGAAGGGGTCATCGTCCATCTCGACGAAGGGTTTCCGGTGGTGATCGAGGACGATGTCACGATCGGCCATGGTGCGATCGTGCACGGCGCGCAGATCGCCGCTGGTGCCCAGATCGGCATGGGAGCGATCCTGCTCACCGGTTCGCGTGTCGGTGCGGGGGCGATCGTGGCGGCAGGAGCGTTGGTGCCGGAAGGGATGGAAGTCCCGGCGGGAACGGTCGCGGTCGGAATCCCGGCGCGTATCCGGCGCGAGGTGACCACCGAAGAACGAGCCGAACTCCTGGAGCGTGCGCAGCGGTACGCGCAGCGTGGCGAGGAGTTCCGTCGTCTGCTCGCTGGCGGAGGTGAGGCATGAGCGTGCGTGTCGAGCGGGAGGGGGCGATCACCCTCGTCACGGTCGAGCGCCCGGAACGACTGAACGCGCTCGATACCGCGACGTTGCGTGCCTTACTCGCGGCAGTGCAGGAACTGGCAACGGAGGAGGCGATCGCTGTCGTCGTCCTCACCGGGGCAGGCGATCGCGCGTTCATCGCCGGAGCCGATATCAGCGAGATGGTAGAGAAGTCGCCAGCCGAGGCGCTCGCCTTCGCCGAGTTGGGACACGCCGTTTGCCGGGCGATCGAGGAAGCGCCGCAACCGTACATCGCAGCGGTCAATGGCTACGCGCTAGGAGGCGGCTGCGAGATCGCGCTGGCGTGCGATATCCGCCTCGCCAGCGAGCGCGCCGTCTTCGCCCAGCCGGAAGTAACGCTGGGTATTCCACCAGGCTGGGGCGGATCGCAACGGCTGCCGCGCGTCGTTCCTCCTGGTATCGCGCGCGAGTTGCTCTATACGGGGCGCCGCGTCGATGCGCAGGAAGCACTGCGGATCGGGCTCGTCAATGCCGTCTATCCGGCTGACCAACTCCTCGAGCGAGCTCGGGAACTGGCGAACCGGATCGCGGCCAACGGGCCACTCGCGGTCCGCTTGACCAAGGCGGCGGTTCGCTTCGGTCTCGAGCAGGGGCTGGAAGCTGGACTGACCTACGAGCGGCAGGTGTTCGCGTACGCGTTCACCACCGAGGATCAGCGGGAGGGGATGCGGGCATTTCTGGAAAAGCGTCGTCCGGCTTTTCGCGGGCGCTGATGCGTCGTCCAACTGGTGGGATGGAGGAAAACGGTGAAGATCGCGGTCCTCGTGAAGCAGGTTCCCGATCCGAACGCCGTGCGGTTCGACCCGCGGCTCGGGGATCTGGTACCGGGCATCCAGGAAGTCGCCAACGAGTACGACCTCTATGCGCTCGAGGCAGCGCTGCGTCTCCGGGAGCAGGTCGGTGGGCAGATCGTGGTTGCCAGTGTCGGGCCGGCGCGAGACGCGCTCAATCGCGCGCTCGCGATGGGTGCCGACCGGGCGGTCTCCATCGAGGGCGAGGGGTTGCCGGGAGACAGCTGGGTGACCGCGACCGTGCTCGCCGCCTGGCTGCGAGGCGAGCAGCCGGACGTGATCTGGTGCGGGCAGGAGACGAGCGATTCCGGAACAGGCAATGTCGGCCCCGCGGTGGCAGCCTTGCTCGATATTCCGCTGGTGAGCAATGTGGTCGGCTGGGAGTTTCGGGACGGTGTCTTCACCATCGAACGGGAGATCGAGGACGGGCATCAGTTCCAGGAGGTGGCTCCACCCCTGGTGCTCTGCGCGCTCTCGGCGTTGCCACAGCCACGCTTGCCGACTTTGCGCGGCATCATGGACGCTCGCCGCAAGCCGGTCGAGCGACTCGGACCGGCTGATCTCGGTCTGGACGCCAGCGAGTTGGTGCCGCTGGTCAGCTGGGCTGGCTTGAGCCAGCCGGAAGCGAAGGCGGCGGGTATCGTGGTCCAGGACGTCTCCCCCGACGAGGCAGCCGAGCGCCTGCTCGTATTCCTGGAAGCGCGCGGCTTGCTGGGTTGAGGAAGGGATGAGCGATCGATGGCTGGAGGAGGTCTGCTGGTCGTCGTCGAGACCGCGCAGGGTGTCGCGCGCCCGGCTGCACTGGAGCTGTTCGGTGCGGCGAGCCGGGCGAGCGCAGCGCTCGGTCCGGTCACGGCACTCGTCGTGGGACATGGGGTCAGCGGAGCTGCCGAGCAGGTCGCCCGCCTCGGCGTCGCTCGCGTGCTCGTGGTCGATGAACCAGCGTTCGCCGAGCCCGTGGCGGAGCGACTGGCGCGGGCTGTTCAGGTGGCGTGGGAGCAGGTCGAACCGGCGCTCGTCCTCGTGCCTGGCACGACACTGGGACGCGACACCGCTGCCCTGGTCGCCGCCGAGCGTCGTGTTCCTCACCTGGTCGATATCGTCGCGCTGGAGGTCACGCCGGAGGCATTCGTCGCCACGCGTCCGGTCTATCAGAGCAAGCTGGTCACCACCGTGCGGGCGGGCCGCGAGCGCGCTGCGGTCGTGACCGTGCGCTCCGGTGCATTCCGCCCACCCGAGCCAGGCGAGGCGGGTGCGACGATCGAGCCACTGGCCGTGGGGCTGGAGGAGCGTCAGCAACGGGTACGCGTGACGCGGATGGTGGACAAACCGCGTGGGCAGGTCGATCTGGAAAGTGCGCCCGTGGTGGTCGTCGGTGGCCGGGGAATCGGCGGGCCGGAGGGGTTCGCGCAGCTGGCGGAACTGGCGGAACTCCTCGGTGGGGCGCTCGGCTGCACCCGAGCGGTCAGCGACCTCGGCTGGCGCCCGCACTACGAGCAGATCGGTCAAACTGGCAAACAGGTGCGTCCCAAGCTGTATCTCGGAGTCGGGGTCTCGGGCGCAGTCCAGCATACGGTGGCGATGCAAGGGAGCGAGACGATCGTGGTCATCAATCGCGATCCCAATGCCCCGTTGGTCAAGATGGCCGATCTCGCTGTCATCGGTGACTGGAGCGAGATCGTGCCGCGTCTCATCGCTCGGCTCCGCGAACGACGAGGGAACGGTGCATGAGCCAGGAGCGCGTCGAAGTCATCGTGGTCGGAGCGGGCCCAGCGGGCGTCGCCGCCGCGTTGACGCTCGCTCGAGCTGGGGTGGAGGTCGTGGTCCTCGAGCGCGGCGCCTATCCGGGAGCCAAGAACGTGATGGGCGGGATCCTCTACCGCCAGCCGACCGAGGAGCTGGTTCCCGGATTCTGGCGGGAAGCACCGCTCGAGCGGGCGATCGTCGAGCAGCGGTATCTGTTGCTGACCGACGAGGATGCGATCGGCTTGAGCTACCGCACGCCGGTCTTCGGCCAGCCACCCTACAATGCATTCAGTGTTCTCCGTGCCGAGTGGGATCGCTGGTTTGCCCAGCAGGCTGAGGCAGCCGGTGCCCTGATCGCGACCGAGGTGACGGTCGAGGATCTCCTCTGGGAGGACGGGCGCATCGTGGGAGTGCGTGCCGGGGAGCAAGGGGATCTCGTGGCGGACGTGGTCGTGATCGCTGATGGGGCGAACTCGCTCCTCGCGCAGAAGGCTGGCCTGGCGCGTGACGCTCGCCCCGAGGAGCAAGCGCTCGTCGCGAAAGAGCTGCTGCGGTTGCCCGCGGAGGAGATCGACCGCCGCTTCGCTGTGCCGCCCGGCCAAGGGGTCGCCATCGAGGCGTTCGGCGCGGCAACAGGCGGTTTGCTCGGGTACGGTTTCATCTATACCAACCGGGAGACGCTTTCGATCGGGACGGGAGCACTGCTGAGCGATCTCATCGCGTACGAGGTCAACGTCAGTGATCTCCTGGAACGCTTCAAGCAGCATCCGGCGATTGCACCGCTTTTGGAGGGGGCTGAGCTCGTCGAATACAGTGCGCACCTGATCCCGGAAGGTGGTTGGCGAGCGCTCCCCACGCTGTTCACGGACGGGGCGCTGGTCGTGGGCGACGCGGCCGGCTTCGTCAACCCGCTCAGCCGGGAGGGATCGAACTTCGCGATGATCTCCGGCAAGCTGGCCGCCGAGACTATTCTCGAGGCCCGCCAGACCGGTGACTATTCCGCGCTGGCGCTCAGCCGGTACTGGGAGAAGCTCGAGGCGAGCTTCATCTTGCCGGACCTGGAGTTGATCCGCAATGTCACACCGTTCTTCCATGCTCGACCGTACCTCCTGCAAGACGTTCCGGCGGCGCTCGCCCACGCCGTGCGCCACTACCTGACGGTCGACAGTACTCCGAAGGCACGGAAGTATCGAGAGATCCTCCGGGAACTCGGGAGGGAACTCCGCCCAGCTCGTTTGTTGCGCGATGGCCTGGCAGCGCTCCGCGAGCTGGCAAGCTGACCGCTGCGCGGTGCATGGTAGGCTTGGGCACGGAGTCGTCGCTCGTCGGCGGGTGTGACGTGCCGTGACCCTGTATCTCGCGCTCGATGTCTTGCTGCTCGTGTTACTCGCGCTCTTCGTCCCAGTCGGCTTCTGGCGTGGGGCGGCGCGGGAACTCGTGGTGACATTGGGAATTTTGCTCGGCTTCGCGCTGGGCGAGTTCTGGGCGCAGCCGTGGGGCCTGGATCTTGCTGAGCGCACGGGACTGGGCGAGGGAGCAGCGAGCTTTTTGGCTGCGGTCCTGGCGCTCGTCGCCTGCACCTTCCTCATCGGTTACGGGGTGAGCTCGGTGATCTTGACGCCGCAGCCGGGAATGCTCGGGCGTTTGCTCGGTGCTGTCATCGCGCTGGCCAACGGGATGCTCGTGCTCGGGTTCGCGCTGCGGGCGATCCGGCTGTATCTGCTGGGCGGTGCACCGTCGGGACTGTTCGAGCAGGCGATCGTGGCGCGCCTCTTGAGCGAGAGCATGCCGTGGGTGTTGCTGGCTGGTGCGCTCCTCGGGCTACCGCTCATCGTGCTCGCGGCCGTGCTCGGCGCTCGCGCAGTCGAAGAAGAGGTCGAGCCGGTCCGCCGCGAGCAGGATTTTGCGCTCCAGCACACGCCGACTCGCCCCCTGCCGCCGCGTCTTCCCTTCGTCCGGCACCAGTCGGAGGTGGCGTACAAGACGGAGCCAGCCCGTCCGGCGGAGGAACCGACGCGGCCGCTGCGTGCTGCGCCTGCGGCGCCGGAGAGCGGTGGAAGCAGGCGCGATGACATCGCCGAGCAGGAGACAGCGGTGCTCGCACGACCAGCGGCCGAGACCGCACCCCGCCCGGTGGACAATCGCTGCCCGTATTGCCATGCCGACATCAGCGATGCGAAAGTCTTCTGCCCGCGCTGCGGCCGAGTGCTCTGAATGAGGCTCGTCTCAGTCCGCATCGCTGCTCTTTGGCACGGCGTGTGACCAGCTGGCGAAGCGAGCGAGCAGTGGTACGGGGAAGGCGTTCCCTCCCGATCGCCACCGTGCGCCAACGTGTGCTCCAGTCATGAGACGAGCGCGGGTGGGGAGAACAGCTCGCCGGCTGCCAGCGTAGGCTGGCGAGCCTCGAACGCGTTACAATCCGGCCCGAGAAGAAAGGGGCAGGGTATGGGATTCATCGGAATGCAGCCAGAGCCGCTGACGCCCCGTGGGCGAGCGATCGTGCTCACGGCGGTAATCCTGGCGCTCCTCTTCATCGTCGTGTGGGGTGCGGGGATCGTCCTCATGCTCCACAATCCCGGGCAGGGGACGGTCTGTCTCAGCGGGCGGTGCTGGTAGACGCGTTCACTGCCAGTGCGGGCGTTCGCCACGGCGTTTCTGCATGAGGACGCCGTGGCGATTGCGTCCGTAGTAGTGGCGGACCTCGGCGATCGGCACGTAGCCGAAGCGACGGTAGAGCGCCTGGGCTGGCCCGTTCTTGTCCTCGACCATCAAGGTGTAGAGATCAGCCGCAAGTTCCTGCTCCAGCGCGGCGAGCAGGAGCGCACCGATCCCGCGCCGTCGCCAAGCTGGTGCCACGCAGAGGTTGAGGACACGCGCATGGCGGCCGCGCTGGTCTCCCACCACGCACCCGACGATCTCGTCCGCGATCCGTGCGACCAGCACCCGAACACCAGGCCAGAGCCAGAGAACGACGAGGGCCCACAGGCTGTACGCCTGGCGCAGCTCGAAGCAGGCACGCTGGAGCTGGGCGAGTTGGGGAAGGTCACGGAAGCTCGCTGGTTGGACCCAGAGCTCCTGGCCCGCGATCCGTTCGATAGTCACCAGGCGAACCGTTTGCCCGGCCACCGCTCCTCCCCCCGAGGCCACCATGATACCGTGCCGAGCGGGCACTGGTGCCGGCGTCGGACCTCTTCGCGTGGGGCGCACCCCCTCGTTCCGGGGAAGGTTACCGCTCCTGCCAGCCGGTGATCGAACGCGGGTGGCATCACACGCGTTCCTTCAGCTGGACCGGCGTTCAGCCTGGCTACTGCCGGGTTGGGCGATCACGATCTCGTAGCAGCCTTTGCCGCGCCGTTTGGCGGCATAGAGCGCCTGATCGGCACTGAGCAGCAGCGCGCCACTGTCGGGCATCGGACGGCCAGTGGCCACTGCTGCTCCGATCGAGAGACCCATGCGTATCTCTTGCTCGCCGCACCGGATGGGGGATGCGAGAGCAGCCAGCAAGCGTTCGGTAACGACCCGGACATCGTGCTCTCCCGTGACACCATCGAGGAGGACCGTGAACTCGTCGCCGGCGAAGCGGGCGACCGTGTCACCGGCGCGCACCTGCCGGCTCAACCGAGCGGCGGCCTCCTGCAGCACGACGTCCCCCACCGCGTGTCCCCAGGTATCGTTCACGCGCTTGAAGTCGTCCAGATCGAGAAAGAGGACGGCGATGCCTCCACCGTCCCGATCGGCGCGGGCCACGGCATGCTCCAGCCGGTCGAGGAACAGGAGTCGGTTGGGTAAGCCGGTCAAGGGATCGTGGAAAGCGCGGTGACGGAGTTCTTCCGACTCCTGCCAGCGTTCCAGCGCCAGCGCTGCGAGCTGCGTGGCGAGCTCGAGCAGCCGTTCCTCGTTCGGCTGCGGGCCGCGTGGCTCGCTGGCGTACAGAGCAACCGTTCCGAGCACGTTCCCGCTCGTACCGCGGATCGGCGTGGACCAGCAAGCCCGCAAGCCAGCTTCCAGCGCGGCCTCCCGATAGTCGGCCCAACGGGGATCGCTGGCGATATCCTCGACGAAAATCGGTCGATCGAGGTAGGCGGCGGTGCCGCAACTTCCGGCCTGGGGACCGATCGGGAGGCCGTCGATCGCAGCGAGGTACCGTGGAGGCAGGCTGGGTGCCGCGCCGTGATAGAGTCGGTCATCGGACCCGAGCAGGAGGACCGAGCAGCGGAGGCCCGGAGCCTGCTGCTCGA
Source organism: Thermomicrobium roseum DSM 5159 (assembly GCF_000021685.1). Classification (GTDB taxonomy): domain Bacteria; phylum Chloroflexota; class Chloroflexia; order Thermomicrobiales; family Thermomicrobiaceae; genus Thermomicrobium; species Thermomicrobium roseum. The sequence continues at coordinate 52,300 of NC_011959.1, forward strand.
CGAGGCGGCAGAGGAGTTCGAGTATCTCGCTCAGGGGAGCCGCTTCCGCGATGAGGCGCAGCAGGGTCGTCTGGGCGAAGAGCAGTGCCTCAGCGCGCTTGCGCTCGGTCACGTCGATCAAGAGTCCGTGCCAGAAGAGTGGCTTGCCCTCGGCATTCCGCACCATGACGGCGCGATTCTCCAGCCAAACCCAGCGACCATCCTTGCGCTGGAACCGGTACGTCGCCTCGAACGGTTCGCCGGTTTCGTCCGTCCGCACGGCTTCGGCGAAGACGCGCGGCTGGTCATCCGGGTGCATGCGGCTGAACCAGAGGCCGGGAGTTGCCAGGAACTCCTCGCGGCTGAACCCCGTTACCTCCTCGATCCGCTGACTGAGGAAAGTCACTGGGTAATGGAGCGAACCATCCGGCAGGACGACCGGCTCGGCTGACGTAACGAGCACCGCTGCTGGGATCTGCTCGACGAGTGTGCGGTAGCGTTCCTCGGCCTCGCGGAGCGCTTCCTCGGCCTGTTTCCGCTCGGTGACATCGAGCATGACGCCCTGCCAGTAAAGCGGTTTCCCCTGATCGTCGCGGACGAGGCGTGCGGTGCTCTCGATCCAGCGGACTTCACCGTCACGACGAAGGATCCGAAACTCGCTCCGGAATCGACCCGTCGCCCATGCCTCCCGCGTTTCCTGCCGGACGCGTGGATAATCTTCCGGATGGATCGCCTGGACCCAGAGCGTGCGATCCTGCTGGTGTTCCTCTGGCCGGTAGCCGGTGAGCTGCTCCACTTGCGGGCTGACATAGAGAAGCGGCCGAGCCAGTCGGCCGTCCGGGTAACGGACGGGCTGCGCACCCTCCAGATAGACGACAGCCGGCAACTGCTCGACCAGTGTCCGGTAGCGTTCCTCCGCCTCGCGGAGCGCTTGTTCAGCGCGCTTGCGCTCGGTGATGTCCATGAGGACGGCCTGGCGCGCTTGGATCGTTCCGTCCGGAGCACGGATCGGACGGAGTTCATGCCAGAGCCAGACGGTCCGACCGTCTTTGTGTAGGAACCGGTATTCGAGCTGGAGCGGTTCACCGGTCGCTTCGTGCTGCCAGAAGGCGTCCAGAACCCGCTCGCGGTCCTCGGGATGCAGCCGACGCGCCCAGATGCCGAGTTCTTTCCATTCCTCGGGCGTATAGCCGGTCACTGCCTCGATTTGCGGGCTGACGTAGGTCGTTTCGTATCCCGGCAGACCGTCGGGGAGACGCTGGGCCCGTGCGGTGACTCGGATCACCACGGCGGGGAGCTGCTCCACCAGTGTCCGATAATGGGCTTCCGCGGCCCGGAGCGCTTCTTCTGCCTGTTTGCGCGCGGTGATATCGGTCAGCAGGACCTGACGATAGAGCGGTTTACCGTCCTGATCATGGATGACCTTGGTCTGATGCCAGATCCAGATGAGCGTTCCGTCCTTGCGATAGAGGCGGTACTCCAGTTCGAGCGGCTCAGCTGCCGCTTCGGAAGCCAACACGGCCGCGAAGACACGGTCCCGGTCGTCCGGATGGATCTGACGCGTCCAGGTCCCAGGGACCAGCCACTCTTGGGAGGTGAATCCGGTGAGACGCTCGATTCCCGGGCTGACATAGTGGATGTCGAACTGACGCGAGCCGTCCTCGCGCAATTCCGAGGAGGCGGAGCGAATCAGAACGGCACCCGGCAACTGCTCGACGAGCGACCGGTAGCGTGCTTCTGCTTCCTGCAGTGCGAGCTCCGATTCCTTTCGCCGTGTGACATCGAGGAGCAGCACCTGGCGGAGCCGCGGTGTTCCGTTCGCGTCACGCAGGATCCGCGTTATGTGCCAGAGCCAAATGGTGCGTCCGTCTTTGCGAATGAATCGGTACTCGATGTCCAGCGGCGAGCCGGTGCGCTCTGACTCAGCCTGAGCGGCGAGAACGCGCTCGCGATCGGCGGGATGGATCTGTCGTGACCAGCGCCCGGGCTCCTGCCACTCGGAGGCGGTAAACTCAGTCAGCCGCTCGATGTTCGGACTAATGTAGAGGATTTCATAGGTTAACGAGCCGTCGGGAAGTCTACGAGATTCGGGTGACCGGAGGATGACTGCGCCGGGCAGTTGCTCGACCAGTGTGCGGTAGCGCTCTTCCGCCCCGCGGAGCGCTTCCTCGGCTCGCTTGCGAGCCGTGATGTCGGTTAACAGGACTTGACGATAGGGCGGTATCCCGTCAGCTGCTCGCACGACGTGGGAGATGCTCCAAACCCAGACGACCGACCCGTCCTTGTGCAGGAGGCGGTACTCGAGGTCGAGCGACTCGCCTGTTCGGTCAGCCGTCGTGATGGCGGCCAGCACGCGCTCGCGATCGTCGGGGTGCAGCTGCGCGAGAAACCGCTCGGTCGTCCACTCCTCGGGCCTGAATCCGGTCAGGCGCTCGATCGCCGGGCTCACATAGATGTTGAGCATGCCCCGCTGGAAAGCTTCCCTGTCCGGCACGAGTGGACGAATGAGCACGACACTGGGGAGCTGCTCGACCAACGTGCGGTAGCGCAGCTCGGCTTCGCGCAGCTGCTCGAGGAGTTGGCGCTGTTCGGTCACATCGATCGTGACGAGAAGGAGATACCGTGGTCGGCCGCCCTGGTCGCGGACGAGTGCTCCTTCCTGGCGCAGCCACACCCAACGACCGTCCTTGTGCCGGAAGCGATACTCCAGTGGCTGCTGTGGTCCTACCCGATACCACCGCTCGGCTTCAGCGAGTACCCGTTCGCGGTCTTCGGGGTGAATGTTGCGCATCCAGACACCGAGCTCGCTCCACTCTTCCGCGGTATACCCCGTGAGATCGACGATGCGTGGGCTGACGAACAGTGTCCGCCAGCCGAGCGTCCCATCCGATAAGGCCACCGGCTCCGGTTCCACGATCGTCACGGCTCCTGGATGGTGCTCAGCGAGGAGCCGGAACCGCTCTTCCGACTCACGCTGTGCCGCCTCAGCCTCTTTTTCTGCAGTGATATCGAGGAGCAGCGACTGCCAGGCGAGCGGTTCCCCGTCCTGATCGAGCAGGAGTGTGGCCTCGTGCCGGATCCAGACCGTGCGACCGTCGGCTCGCACCAGCCGGTATTCGACCGTTCGCGCGGCTCGCTCGCGCAGGCATCGTTCCAGGCAACTCAACACGTGCGGGCGATCGTCCGGGTGGACGAGGCGCATCCACAGGCCCGGCTCGTGCCAGGCTGCTGGGGGATAACCGGTCAGTCGCTCGATCTGCGGGCTGACGTAGATGAGGTCAAAGGCTGGCGTTCCGTCTGCTCTCCACCGGGGTTGTGCTGAGACGACGAGGAGCGCCCCCGGCAACTGCTCGACCAGTGTCCGGTAACGTTCCTCCGCATCGCGGAGTGCTCGCTCGGTCTCCTTTTGGGCGGTGACGTCGATGAGCAATCCTTGCCAGGCGAGCGGCTGCCCGGTCGCATCGCGCAGCTGGACTGCACGCTCGCGTATCCAGCGGACGGAACCGTCGCACCGCACGATCCGGTAATCGACGTCGCACAGTTGCCCAGTCTCGTCGGTGCGGAGCATTTCCGCTTCGTATCGTCCCCAGTCATCCGGGTGGATGAGCCGAGCGAAGAGCGTCGGATCGGCCAGAAACTGACTCGCGGGGTAACCGGTCAGCTCTGCGACTTCGTCGTTGAGATAGCGGAACGGATAGGAGAGCAGCCCATCGGGGAGCCTGATCGGTTCGGGCTCACGGACGTAGAGGACCGCGGGCATCGTCTCGACCAGCGCCCGCAACCGCGCCTCGACTTCCGCTCGAGCCCGCTCGGCCTCCTTGCGCTCGGTGATGTCGAGCATGACGCCGTGGATGAAGGTACACCCGGACTCGTCCGTCCGGACCCGTCCCCAATCCTGGACCCAGACGATCGAGCCGTCGCGGCGAACCATCCGGTACTCGAGCGAGAACTCCTTGCCCTCTCGCACTGCGCGCTCGATCGCTGCGGTTATCCAGGGCCGGTCCTCCGGATGGAGGTGGCGTCGCCACATGCCGCGTTCAGCCAGCCATTCCTCCGGCGTATACCCGAGCAGGCGTTCGATCTGCGGACTCACATAGGAAGTCTCCACGGTATCAGCGGCTGTTGCACGGTAGACGACGACCGGCACGAGTTCGACCAGGTCGCGGTAGCGCTGCTCGGCCAAAGCGGCCCGGCGTTCGGCTCGCCGACGGACCGTGATGTCGCGCATGCGCAAGACGTGGGCGACTGTTGCTTGACCAACGTGCACCGGGAGATAGTCCAGGCTGAGCACTGCACCGTCGCGGCGCTCGAGTTCGAGTTGGTGGAGCGCGCGACCTTCTGCCACGCTCGCGTGCAGGGCATCGATCACCGCTCTCGCAGAGGGGAAGTAGTCGAGCAGACGCTCGACCACGACCGACCACGGCGTCCCCAGCGGAAGCTCCGATTCTCGACTGGCCAAGAGCCGGACAGCGGGAGCGTTCCGGTACCGGAGCAACGCAGTGTGGTCGAAGACGAGCAGTCCGATCTCGATCTCGTGGATCAGGAAACGGCCCAGCCAGCGCTCGAGTTCTTCCTCGTCCTCGAACGACGGTAGCGCATCGTCTGCTCGCAGGCGCAGCAGCCAACTGCTCGTCCCGAACTCGCCGGGAATGCAGGCGGCGTCGCAGCGCTGAAGCGTGCTGTCTCGTTGGAGCGTCACTGCTCCCCAGGCTGGCTCACCGCGACGAGCAGCCTGGAGCATCGCCTCGACGGCTGCGCGATCTCCGGGAAGCACCGCGTCACTGAGCAGCGTGCCGACCGGCACGAGGTCACTCGGGCTGGCCTCGAGGACCCGCCCGTTCGCATCGAGCCGCAGAAGCAGCATTGTCTTCGTCAGGAGAGCTTCCACGTCACCTCGTCCCGGGTCGGTACCGACCGGACAGTATACGTGACCGGCGTGACCCTCAGCCAAGAGTGTCGGCGGGTGAGACCAGCTGGGGAGTCACCGATTGGTACCGATTTCCGCGGCCAAGAAGGGGTACGAATTTGCCAGTACAAACGCGGGATTCCAACGCGTGCGAGGGGGGAGTGTTTTCCGGGGCCGGTTCATGTTTCCACGACTGCTGACGCGCACCGGTCGTCGGTGGTCCGTCACCGGTTTCCCGTTGCTGGCATTACCCAGCGCGGCACGCTCCCGCGGAGCCTAGCGAGGATGGGGAGCAGGCGCTCGAGTACAATGACCGGGTGTGCTGGGAACGAGCGGAGCGATGAGCGAGCCGAGCACCATGCCAGTCGAAACGCGTCCGGATCGTTCGCTCTTGGAGCGACTTCCGCCAGCGCTCCACGATATCAATGATCGCCTCGCTCGCTCGTTCGCGGCTGCCGGGCACGAGCTGTACCTCGTCGGTGGTGTCGTACGCGATCTCCTCCTCGGTCGTCCGGTGACCGATCTCGATTACGCCACGTCGGCGCATCCGGAAGAGACCAGGTGTCTCGGCGAGGAAGCGGGCGCGGAAAGCATCTATACCGTGGGGGAGGCGTTCGGGACGATCGGGCTCGTCTTCGCTGGGGTGACGGTCGAGATCACGACGTATCGGACAGAGTGGTATCCCACGCTCGACCGGCGCCCGGCCGTTCGCTTCGGCGACAGCCTCCTGGAGGATCTGGCACGCCGCGATTTCACCGTCAACGCGATGGCCGTGCATGCGGTGACCGGTGAACTCATCGACCCCTATGGGGGGCAGCTCGACCTGGAGCGCCGGCTTTTGCGAGCGGTGGGCGACCCCTTCGAACGGTTCCGCGAGGATCCGCTTCGGATCCTGCGTGCCGCCCGCTTTGCGGCGCAACTCGGTTTCGAAGTCGAAGCGCAGACGCGCTTGGCCATGCAGGAGCTGGCCAGCGAACTCCAACGAGTCAGCGTGGAGCGGATCGCGCTGGAGCTGAACCGGCTGCTCGTCGCGCCAGAACCGGATCGCGGGCTGGAGCTGATGCGTCAGACCAGGCTCTTGCCCGTCGTGCTGCCAGAGCTGGTTCCCTTGGCCGAGGACCCGGGAGATCGGCGGCACAAGGACATCTGGCGCCATACGCTGCAAGTGGTTCGCCAAAGCCCGCCGCGTCTCGCCGTACGGTGGGCGGCCCTGCTCCACGACGCTGCCAAGCCGATGACGCGGACGATCGACGAGCAGGGCGAGGTGCACTTCTTCGGGCACGAGCTCAAGGGGGCGGAGCTGGCGCGCAAAGTGCTGCGCCGCTTGCGCCAGGAGAAGGCGCTCATCGAGCGCGTGGCCCAGCTGGTCGAGCTGCACCTGCGCCCGGCTGCCTACGACGAGACGTGGACCGACTCGGCGGTGCGTCGTCTCATGGTCGAGGCGGGCGACCTCCTGGAGGACCTACTCGATCTCGTCGCGGCCGACGTGACGAGCGCACGCGCCTGGCGGCGCCGCGAGGCCCGGGCGCGGATCGAGCGCCTGCGCGCTCACATTCGCCGACTCGAAGAAGAAGCTGCGCTGGCGCAGATCAAGAGCCCGCTCGATGGGCACGAACTCATGGCGATCTTCGGCTTGCCACCGGGTCGCTGGATCGCCGAGGTCAAAAATTACTTGCGTGACCTCGTCATCGAGGGGCAGCTAGCTCCCGGCGACAAGGAGACGGCCCGGGTGCTCGCCGAGCGCTGGGTCGCTGAGCACCCGGAAATCATCGAACGAGGACAGCAGGCGCGGCGCTGACAACTGGTCGTGTCGCGCTCGACTCCGTTCCCGTGCTCTCCTCGAGCGGGCGGAACGCGCGGGCCACGCTGGCCAGTTGCGCGGCGTTTGCGCGGACCGAGGCGGCCGTCAGCCGTCAGGCGGACGCGCTCGGCCTCTTCGCCCAGTTGCTCGACGAGCGAGGCGAGTGCTTCGGCTGCCGCACTGGTATCCCGGCTCACCGTAGCGACGTCGCGCACCTGCTGGGTGACGGTGGTGAGCGTCGATGCGATCTCCTCGGTCGCGGCCGTATGCCCGTCGACGACCTGCGCAACACGCTCCAGTTCTCCGACGAGTTCGTCCTTCGCTCGGGACATCGCTTCGCTGGCTCGTCCGATCGCACTGATCTTGTCACCGATCTGCCGTGCGTTCTCGGTGAGTCGGTGCAGCGCGGCTTCTGCCTCGCTCGCCAGGGCGACTCCTTCTTCGACCTCGCGCATGCCCGAAGTCGCTTCAGCGACCATGTCATCGAGCGTGTGCAGGATCTCATCGACCAATCCGCGGATCTCCTGGGTGGTCGAGCTGGAGCGTTCGGCGAGCTTGCGCACCTCTTCGGCCACGACGGCAAAGCCCTTGCCAGCTTCCCCTGCTCGTGCAGCCTCGATCGCGGCATTGAGGGCGAGGAGATTGGTCTGTCGGGCGATCTCGTCGACCGCCTCGACCATCGCGGTGATCCGTCGGGAACGATTCGCCATCTCCTCGACGCGCGTGCCGATGCGTCGCATCCCCTCACCGGAGTGCCGGAGCGAGGCGATGGCACGGCGCACCGTTTCGCTGCCGGTGGTCGCTTCGGCGACGTTACGCTCGCTCGCAGCGATTCCGCCGCGTGCCGCGTCGGTGACAGCTTGGATACTGGCAGCCAGCGTCTGCGCCAGCTGGGCCAGGCGGTGCAATGCTTGCTGCTGGGCGCTGGCGCCGCGCGCGAGTTCGGTGATGGCACGCTGGACCTCGTCGATCGCCCGCTCGGCTGCGCTGAGGAGGTCGCTTTGGCGTACGGCGCCGCGGGAAACCGATTGCACGGCCTGGGTCGCTTCGGCAGCGGCATGGGACAAGTGCTCGCCGCTCTCGCTCAGTTGGTCGCTGATAGTGGCGGCCAGGGCAGCTGTGCGTTGGAGGCCGGTGATCGCTTGGCGCACCGCCTCTTTGAGCGGCCGGTACAAGTCGGAGAGATCGTCTTGCGGTCGCTCGGTCGTGACGCTCGAGAGATCGAACCCGACTGAATCGAGGAACTCGAAGAAAAACGCGTCGACGACTGCTTGCTGGTCCAGGTTGAAGACCTTGGCGAGTGCTCGTTCGACTCGCCACCAGCGCCAGGGTTGGAAAGGAAAGCTCCGGCGTAACTCGGCACGCACGAAGTCGAGATAGCGACCGTAGCTCCCGAGATACCACTTCATCGGCAAGTCGATCAGATTGTGCCGCGCACCGATGCGCAACCGTCGCTGGAAATACTCGAGGTCATAGCCCCGACGGGCAGCCTGAAAAATCTCGCGAAAGTAGGCGGCTTGTGACTGCTCGAGCCGACGCCGTACCTCCTCGAGTGGTAACCCACGCGCCTGGGCATAGCGCTGGAAGAAGCGAAGAGTCGGCTCGAAGCTGAACTGGTAGTCATAGAACCGCTGGGCAATACGGTCGGCGACACGTTCTGCCCACGGGGCGAGCCGTTCCAGCTCCGCTCGCTCGGCCTCGTCGAGGCCGAGGAACTGGCGCCGCTGCTCGAGCCCTGCAGGTGTCAGGCGGATGGCTTCGGCCAGATCGCGACCTTTTGCCTGATATGCCGTCATGCGTCGTTCTCTCCTTTCGTTTGTCTCACCACTGCTTCTCAAGCCCGAGTTTTGGAATAATTTCGTTTTGAAAGCCCCGGCTGCCGGTGGTGCCGGCGACGCAATCGAGGTTTCTCCCGCTCGTGAATATCGTCAGAATGCTGCGTTGTTACGAGCTTTCCTTCCTAGGAAATGAGTGACATTCCGGCGGTACGTTCGGCCCGTAGACTGCTCGATGGGGCGACGGTGGAGGGAAACTTTTCGCTCACCAGGACGATCGACGAGTGGCTTGCCGGTCGACCAGCGGCTACCCGCCGTGCGTATGCCCATGACGTGCGGGAATTCCTCGCTGCGTTAGGGGGCGAGCTGGCGCAGCTCGACGAGACGGCGCTCCGGCGATGGCTGGCGACGTTCGAGCATCGTCGGCTGGCCCGAGCGACGGTCCGGCGCAAGCTCGCGGCTGTCCGCTCTTTCCTCCGCTATCTGGCTGAACGCGGCTACCTCGAGCGAGACCTCAGCTCGGTCGTTCCCGCGGCCTTCGGGAAGCCTCCTGACCAGACACCACGGGTGCACGCGACCGAGCGTGGTCGCCTGCTCGCGACTGCGCTCCAACTGGCTGACCCGCGCCTGCAGCTCTTGCTCTGGTTGGCTGGCTGTGGTTGCCCGCTCCCGGTGATCGCGCGACTCCGCTGGCGTGATCTCGAACAGTGGAACGGGCAAGGGATCGCGTTCTGCCACGACGAACGCGAGCGAGCGTACCGGTGTGTCATTCCCGGCCTGATCTGGCGGGGGCTTCAGTCGCTCGCGGAAACGCAAGCAGGCGATGCGCTCGTCTTCGCTCATCCCGATGGTCGTCCGGTGTCACCCCAAGAGCTCGCGGAGACGATCGGTTGGCTGCTGGACGAGGCAGCCCCCGAACTAGCCACCGATCACCGGGACGACGACCGGCTCCTGACACTCAGCGAGGTGGCGCAGCGACTGGGACTTCCCGAAACGACGATCCGCTACTACCGTGATCGCTTCGCTCCCTATCTCCCGACCGTCGGTCGCGGTCGATCGCGCCGCTATTCACCGCAAGCGGTCGAGCGACTCCGTTGGATCATCGAACAACTCCACGCCGGCGTCTCTCCGGTGGAGATCGAAGCGCAACTCGGCGGAAAGACGAACGCGTTCGCGTCCACGGAGGACGAGCATCGCCTCATCGAGTCTGTCGAACGCCTCAGCCAACGGATCGCCGAATTGACGGTGAGTTTGCAGCTCGTCGCCAAGGCGCTCCTGCAGCAGGAGGGATGGTCTCCCCGCGAGCCAGGGACGGACTGAACGCTGCGCCAGGTGTCTCGGACATGCCTGCTGCGCGAGGATTCGGTTTCCTCCGGTAGCAGGAAGCGGTTCGAGCAGTGCGGAAGCGTCGCCGTGGCCAGCCGAGTGCAGCTCAGGCGTGGCGCGTGCGGGCTGCCCAGATACTGTCGGGAAAGCGGACACGAAGGTGTTCCCAGACTCCATCGAGCTGTTCGCGAGAGTGCGTCGCCAGGTAGACGGCGACTCCCCACCAATAGATGGCTTCAGCTGCCCAAGCACTGGAGGACTGTCGCGTGGCGACACGCTGGAAAAGCGCGATGGCGTCGCGGAAGCGCGCCCAGTGCAAGGCCACGTGCCCCTCGCCGAGGTCGAGGAGGTCGAGGAAGAGATCGGCTGGCAAAAAGTCCGGACTCTGGTAGCGGACAGCGCCGCGCCGGTCGAGGAAGAGGATCGTCGGGGTCCAGATGACTCCGAGTGGGCGAATCCAGTCCCGCGGATCGCGCAGGAGATCGAGCGAGAGCGGAACGAATCGCTCAGCGATCGCTGCCTGAACCGTTGGATCGGCAAAGGTCGCGGCTTCCAGCCGCGCGCAGCCTCTTCACCCTTCTTTCCAGACATAGGCGAGGATCGGTCGTCGCTCGCGACCAGCCAGTTCGAGCGCCTCGGGAAGAGAGCGTTGCCAAGCGATCATCGCCATGCACCTCCGTTGCCGCCCGCAGTATCCACGAGATGGCGAGGTCCAGCAAGCGTTTCCGGCGCGACAGGAGGGCTCCTCGACCAGCGAACGAGCGATGCTGTCGCGGTCGACGTGTTGCGAGCGCACCGGGTGGCAGCGGGGTCGTTGTGGTGGAGCCGTGTCCTGGATGGTCGCTCGTCCGGAACGGCGCCGGGCAACGCTCGGTCGCAGGTTGGTGCGTCGGCGAACGGATCGCGCTGCCCGAGTGCCGGCCAGCTGGTCGGAGCCTTTCGCGGCGCGTGCTTCCCGCCGCACGACTGGCCATTTCGGCCAGTCGCTCCTTGCGGAGCCTGGCGCAGCCTGCTGGTGACGGGAGCGAGGGGCCGGTCGAGTTCGCTGGAGCGTCGCGCACAACGAGGCCTGTCTCCACAGCCGTGAGCGGTTGTCGCCGGCTCGCCGGGCAGGCGGATGCCAGTCGGCAGGATTGCGGAGCAGAGCGGCGTTGCGCCGTGGAGCACGGCTCATGAGCGAGCGTTGCGCACCGTGCGGCTGGTCTGCGCAACAGTGGGGCATCGGGACGTCGAGCGGTGAACCGGGAATGGGCGGAGAGCGCTCCCAACGAGCTGGATGCCTCGATCGAGCTTTCCCGGCAGCGTTCAGCCAGGCGATGATCCGTCCGTACACTCCGTCCGGACACCGATCGGAGTTGACAGAATCTACTTGCACGGTGGGGTGTCCGTGCATATGCTTGTGGACAACTGTGGGGGAAGGTGGGGATAAGTGGGGGATCCTGTGGAAAAGTGCCGGGCAACTGTTCCCCCGCAGGCCTGACGAACGAGGGCAGAGCGGTGTTCCTTGGCCGTTTCACCCATGCGATCGACGACAAGGGGCGGTTGGCTATCCCCGCCCGGTTTCGCGAAGCCTTCCGCGGCCAAGGTGTCCTGACGCGCGGGATCGATCGGTGCCTGACCTTGTACCCGATGGACTCCTGGCAGCCGCTCGCCGAGAAGGTCTCCTCCCTCTCCATCAGCGATCCGGATGCCCGCGCCTTCCGACGCATGGTCTTTGCCGAGGCGACGGTGGTCGAGTTCGATCGTCAAGGTCGCATCCTCCTGCCACCCGAACTCCGCGCGTACGCTGGCCTGGAGCGGGAAGCGATCGTCGTCGGTGTGCATTCCTACGTCGAGATCTGGAGTCCGGAGAATTGGGCTGCGCAAGCCGAGCTCCTGGCTGCCGAGGGGCCGTCGATCGCCCAACGCCTGGCGACGCTGATCTGAGAAAGGAGGCGGGCCGGGCATGAGCGAACGCGCACGACTCGCGCTGGAAGACCCACTGTCGACCACACACGAGCCGGTCCTGCTGAGCGCTGCGCTGACCTTTCTGGCTCCTCGCGATGGCGGCCGCTACATCGATGCGACCTTCGGCGGTGGTGGGCACAGCCGCGCCATCCTGGAGGCCAGCGCACCGAGCGGGCAGGTGCTTGCCATCGATGCCGACCCGGCTGCAGTCGCTCGTGCCCGCGCGCTGGCTGAGCGCTACCCGGGACGGCTCCTGCCCTGCCATGGTAACTTCCGCGATCTGGCGCGTCTTGCCCAGTCGTACGGATTCGTTCCGGTCGATGGCATCCTTTTCGATCTCGGCTTGAGTTCCGACCAACTGGCCGACCCAGCTCGTGGTTTTTCCTTTCAGCTGGCCGGGCCGCTGGACATGCGCTTCGACCCCACCAGCGGTGAACCAGCGGCCGTCATCGTCAACACGTGGTCAGCCGAGGAGCTGGCCGAACTTTTCTGGCAGTATGGGGAAGAGCCGCGGGCGTGGGCCATTGCCCAGACGATCGTTGCCGAGCGCGCGCGCCAGCCGATCGAGACGACGACCCAACTCGCGGCTTTGGTCGCGCGCGTCGCCGGTAGCCGGCGCGAGCGAATCCATCCCGCGACGCGCGTTTTCCAGGCCTTGCGCATCGCGGTCAACCAGGAACTCGAGGCGCTCGCTGCCGGACTGGCGCAAGCGGTGGAACTTTTGCGTCCCGGGGGGAGGCTGGTGGTGATCGCTTTCCACTCGCTGGAAGACCGTCTCGTCAAGCAGTTCTTCCGGCGCGAGGCAGCGGCGTGCCTCTGCCCGCCGGGCACGCCGGTCTGCATCTGTGGGCACCGGCCGCGCTTGCGTCTCCTCACGCCGCGTCCGGTGCGCCCGAGTGCGGAGGAGATCACACGCAACCCGCGCAGCCGGAGTGCCCGGCTGCGAGCTGCCGAGCGGATAGCGCACGATGGTCGCTGAGCCGGTCGATCGCGCTGCTGCACCGGTACGGCCGACGCCGGTGGGAAGACGAGTAGCCCCACGGCGCAGTCGTGCCTGGCTCGGCGTCTTGCTGGTCCTGGTCGCGGCAATAGGCGGACTGTGCCTGCTCTACCTGGAACAAACCAGCCGGGTGGTCGAGCTCGGCTACGAGCTGACGCGGCTCCAGCGGAACCGCGATCAGGTAGCGCTGGAAGTGGCTGCTCTCCGCTACGAGCTGGCGCGGCGGCAGTCGCTCGCCCGCGTGGAGGAGCTCGCTCGGCGCGAGTACGGCATGGTGCCGCTCCGCAAGGCGGAGTCGCTCCGTCTGGCGCGGCCGGCTCCCCTGCCGACACCGGTTCCTCCACCGAGGAGCGAGCGATCCTGGTGGCAACGGGTGCAGGACGCGCTGCTCGGGGTCGGTCATGCGGAGGCGGAGACGACACCATGAGCGATCTCGCGACCTGGCGACTCCGACTGATCTTCGCGGCGCTTGTGCTCCTGGCGAGTGGGATCGGTTATCGGGTCGTCTCCTTCGCGGTCCTCCAGGGGCCGGTGCTCGCTCAGCGCGCCGAGGCCTTCCGCTTCCGCGAGGACGTCGTACCGGCTCACCGCGGCGAGATCCTGGATGCGCGTGGGCGAGTGCTGGCGACCGACGTGCCGGCCGATCGTGTCTCGGCGATCGTGCGCGAGGTCGAGGATCCGCAACGCACAGCTCAGCTCCTCGCGCCCCTCATCGGGCGACCGGCTGAGGAGATCCTGGCCGCGCTCACCCAGCCGGGTCGCGAGTGGGTGGTGCTCCAGCGCCAGCTCGATCCGGCAGTCTCCGCCCAGATCCGAGCGCTCGATCTGCCAGGGATCGTGCTCGACCCCGAGCCGAAGCGGGCCTATCCGATGGGTGACTTCGCCTCGCAGGTCCTCGGCTTCGTCAATTGGGAGTATCGCGGCGCTTACGGTTTGGAAGCCCAGTACGATGCGGTGGTCGGCGGTGTACCTGGCCAGCTGGTCGGCGAGCGTGATCTGGCTGGCAACGTCATCGCGTTGGCGCCCAGTTCCTGGAATCCACCGCAGGACGGTGCGACGCTCGTTTTGACCATCGACAGTGCTGTGCAATACCTGGCCGAGTCGATCCTCGAACGGACGATCCAGGACCAGCGTGCGGCTGGTGGGACGATCATCGTGATGGACGTACGCACCGGGGCCATCCTCGCGATGGCCAACCGGCCTTCGTTCGATCCCAACCGGTTCCGGGAAGTGACCGACCCGTCGCTCTTCGCGAACCCGGCGATCGGAGCAGCCTACGAGCCGGGTTCGACCTTCAAAGTCATCACCTTGGCGCTGGGCCTGGACGCTGGTGTGATTCAGCCGGAGACGGTGGTCGACGGTGGAGCATACCGGGAGTTGCCCGATGGGACGCGGATCTTCAATGCGCTGCACCAGGTGTTCGGCCCGGAAACGATGACCGAGGTGCTGATCCATTCGAGTAACGTCGGGGCGATGGAAGTCGCTGATCGGCTAGGGCCAGAGCGGTTCGCGGAAGGAATCCAGCGCTTCGGGTTCGGCCAGCCGACCGGAGTCGATCTCCCCGGTGAGATCGGCGGGATCGTCAATCTGCCAGGAAGTCCAGGCTGGTCGCTGACGACGTTCTATACGACCTCGTTCGGGCAAGGGATCGCGGTGACACCGCTCCAGCTGGTCACGGCGGTAGCGGCGATCGCCAATGGTGGTGTGCTGATGCGACCGTACGTCGTCCAGGAGATTCGCCGAGGGGATCGTGTCCAAGTGGTCCAGCCTCAGCCGGTCCGACGGGTGATCAGCGAGGAGACGGCACGCACGCTCACCGCGATGCTCGCTGAGGTGATGGACAGCTACGCTGGGCGCTTCGCGGTTCCAGGCTACCGGATCGCAGCCAAGACGGGAACGGCTGAGATACCTGGTCCGCAGGGATACGAGCGCGGCGAAGGCGCGACGATCGCCTCGGTGGTCGGTTACGGACCGGTGGAAGACCCGCGCTACTGCGTGCTGGTCAAGATCGACCGGCCCAAGGGCTCGCCCTGGGGCGAGCGCGCCGCTGGCCCTGCCTTCGCCGAGCTGTTTCGCCAGCTGCTCTTGCTGAAGGGGATCCCCCCATCCCAACCGGTGACGAGCACCCCATCGGGAGGGAGCCAGCCATGATCAGCCTGCGTGATGTCCTGGACGGGACGGCCGGCATGCTGCGTGGCTCGGCGGCACCTGACCTGCTCTTCCGGCGCGTCTGGCATGATTCGCGGACGGTCGAGCCGGGTGATCTCTTCGTCGCACTGCGCGGTGAGCGACACGACGGGCACGATTTCGTCGCTGATGCGGTCCGCCGGGGTGCAGCGGGGGCACTGGTCGAGGCGCGCTGGGCTGAGGAGTTGGCCAATCTGGGAATTCCGTTGATCGTGGTGGATGACACCCTGGCCGCTCTGCTCCGTCTGGCCAGTTACTGGCGGCGCCTCTTCGCCGTCCCGGTGGCTGCCGTGACCGGAAGCGTGGGCAAGACCAGTACCAAGGAGGCGATCGCTTCGGTTCTGGCCCAGCGCTTTCAGGTCGTGCGGAGTCGGGCGAGTTTCAATACCGATGTCGGCATCGCGCTCGATCTCTTGACGATCGACCCGAACACCGATGTCGTCGTGCTGGAGTTCGGGGAGGCCTACCGCCTGGGAGAAGTGCGCGAACTGTGCGCGTTGGCTGAGCCACGGATCGGAGTGGTCACCAACGTCTCCTATGCGCACCTGGCCCGCATGGGGACGATCGAACGGATCGCCCAAAGCATCGCCGAGCTTCCCGAGTCGCTTCCCGCGGACGGTGTCGCCGTCCTGAACGGCGACGATTTCCGGGTACGGTTGATGGCTGAGCGAACGCCAGCCCGTGTCCTCCTCTACGGGCTCTCTCCCGACTGCCACGTCCGCGCCGAGGAGATCGAAAGTCGGGGGTTGGATGGGATCTCCTTCGATCTCGTCGCCTTCGGGGAGCGCAACCGCGTCCGCTTGCCGCTGCTCGGCCAGCACAGTGTCCATCATGCGCTGGCAGCGATCGCGGTCGGTTACGAGTTGGGCTTGACGCTGGAGGAGATGCTTCCCGGTTTCCACGATCCACGTGTTCAAGTGCGCCTGCTCACGGTGCCCGGTATCAACGGAGCCACCCTGCTCGACGACACCTACAATGCCAGCCCGGCTTCCTGTATGGCGGCGCTCTCGCTCCTGGCGGAAATTCCCGCGCAGCGGCGGATCGCCGTCTTCGGTGACATGTACGAGCTCGGCTGGTACGAGGAGGAAGGGCACCGGATGGTGGGGCGGCGGGCAGCTGCGGTCGTCGATCGGTTATTCACGCTGGGGCCACGGGCACGCTGGATCGCCGAAGCGGCGATCGAGGCAGGTCTGGCGCCGGAACGGGTTTGGGCGACCGATGACCGTCGCGAGTTGGTGGCTGTCCTGCGGGAGACCTTGCGGCCGGGTGATTTCGTGCTGATCAAGGGAGCGCGCGGGATGCGGATGGAGGAGATCGTGGAGGCGCTGCGCGCCGCTCAGGAAACGGAGCAGGGACGGTGATGGATCTTTTCGAAGTCCTGCGGACGCGCAGCGTCCTACCGCGCGACCCAGGAGAGAACCTGGCGCTGTCGCTCGCGCTCTCTGGTGTGGCCTTCGTCATCACGGTCGGGATCGGCAAGCCGTACATTGCCTGGTTGCGGCGGCACAAGATCGGCAAGCAGATCCGGCTGGAAGGGCCGGAAGGCCATCTGACCAAACTGGGGACACCGACCATGGGCGGCTTCATGATCACGGTGCCGGTCATCCTGTTGACGCTCCTCTTTAACCTGGCCGGGCGACTGTCCATGCTCTTGCCGCTCGGCGTCCTGATCGGCACCGCGGTGCTTGGTGCGATCGATGACCGGTTGAGTCTGGTCACCACTGGTCGCGGCGGGATGACGGCACGCTTCAAGATGGCCTGGCTGCTCCTTTTCTCGCTCGCTGCAGCGCTCGTGCTGCATTTCCCGCTCGGTCTGCGCAGTATCTATATTCCGTTCCTCGGCAAATTCGAGATCGGTCTCTGGTACCTGCCGATCGCGGTCCTCGCGATCGCCGGAACAGCCAATGCCGTGAACCTGACCGATGGGCTCGATACGCTGGCGGGGGGAACCGCGGCGGTCGCCTTCACCGCCTACGGGATCATCGCGTTCCTCCAGGGGCAGATCCAGGTCGTGACGTTCTGCTTCACCATGGTCGGCGCGATCTTGGGTTTTCTCTGGTACAACGCGCATCCGGCTCAGGTCTTCATGGGGGATACCGGCTCCCTGGCTCTCGGTGCAGCACTGGCGACCGCGGCCTTCATGACTGGCCAATGGCTTCTGCTGCCGGTCATCGGGATCGTCTTCGTCGCGGAGGCGCTTTCGGTCATCCTGCAGGTCGCCTATTACAAGCTGACGAAGGGAAAGCGGCTCCTCCGCATGGCGCCGCTCCACCACCACTTCGAACTGATCGGCTGGTCGGAGACGCAGATCACGATGCGTTTTTGGTTGATCAGTATGATGGCCGGGCTCCTGGGCATCGCGCTCGCACTGGTGTGAGCGATGGGGGGAGCGATGGGCGATCGCGCGCCGCTCGACCTTCGCGGTAAAGCTGTCCTGGTGATGGGGCTGGGAACACGCTCGGGTGGTCTGGGCGTCACACGCTGGCTGGTCGAGCAGGGAGCGGAGGTGACGGTCACCGATCTCCGCACGGCCGAACAACTCGCGCCGAGCCTGCGCGCACTCGCTGGCTTGCCGGTACGGCTCGTCCTGGGGGAACACCGGCGCGAGGACTTCGAGCGAGCCGAGATCGTGGTGCGCAATCCGGCGGTGCCGCGCGAGTCTCCCTGGCTGGCTCTCGCCCGTGCTGCCGGAGCGCGGATCGAGATGGAGATGACGCTGTTCTTTCGCGCCTGCCCGGCTCCGATCGTCGGCGTCACCGGCACCAAGGGCAAGACGACGACCGCGACGCTCTGCGCAGCTATTCTCCGGCAATGGCGACCGGACACGGTGCTGGCTGGGAACCTGGGGCGCTCAGCGCTGGAAACCTTGCCGGGAATCCAGCCGGACACGCCGGTGGTGTTGGAACTCTCGAGCTGGCAACTGGAGGGGCTCGACGAGCATGGCTTGAGTCCCCATATCGCAGTGCTCACCTCGATCTCACCCGATCACCTCGATCGGTATCCCTCCTTCGAGGCGTACATCGACGCCAAGCGCGCGATCGCTCGTCACCAGCGGCCGGGCGATTGGTTCGTCGTGAACCGCGACGATCCGGTCGCTTGGGCCTGCCGGGATGCTGGCTGCGGGAAGGTGGTCCCCTTCGGGCGCGATGACGGGGTGAGCGACGGTGCTTTCTGGCGCGACGATCGCCTGATCTGGCGCTGGGGAGGCGAAGAGCAGGACCTGCTGCGCCGGAGTGACTTCCCCCTGATGGGGGAGCATGCGGTCGGCAATGCGCTCGCCGCGGCCGCTGCAGCGCTGCTGCGTGGTGCCAGCCCCGCGCACGTCGCGGCAGCGTTGCGCGAAGCCGAGCCGGTGCCGCATCGCTTGGAGCATGTCGCGCGTTTGGGCACGGTCGACTTCGTCAACGACTCGGCTGCGACTGCGCCGGCTGCGGTCTTAGCCGCATTGGCGACCTTCCGGGAGCGGCCGATCGTTCTCATCGGTGGAGGGGCAGCCAAAGGAGTTTCGCTCGCCGAGTTGGCTGAGGCAGTCGCGCGACAGGTGCGCGCGGTCGTGCTGCTGGACGGCACCGCGACGCCCGATTACCAGGCAGCACTGCGAGCGGCGGGTGCGCGAGTGGAGGGACCCTACCAGTCGATGGAAGAGGCGGTGCGCCGGGCAGCGGAACTTGCCGAGCCGGGTGCGGTCGTCCTCCTTTCGCCGGGCTGCGCCAGCTTCGGGCTGTTCCGGGACGAGTTCCATCGAGGCGAATCGTTCCGCGAAGCGGTGCGGCAACTCGTCCGCGAGCGCGGAGGTGACTGATGCGCTGGTGCCTTCGTCGCGTCATGGACGCTCTCGCGGTACCGGGCGAGCGTCGCCTGGCGCATGAGCCTGATCTGGTCTTGCTCCTCACTCTACTGGGGCTCGTCACCTTCGGGATGGTGATGGTCTTCAGCGCCAGCGTCGGGAGTGATCCCGGTTACGCGGTGCGCCACGCGATCTGGCTCGCGCTGGGGGCGCTCGCGGCGCTCGCCACGGCGGCACTGGATTACCGGATCTGGCGGCGGCTCGCTGTCCTCGCTCTCCTCGGCGCGCTCGGGCTCATGACGCTCGTGCTCCTGCCTGGCTTCGGTGACACGCGCTTGGGCGCCCAGCGCTGGATCGAGCTCGGACCGCTCTCGTTCCAGCCGTCGGAGATGGCCAAACTCGCCCTGGTACTTTACCTGGCGAGTTGGTTGGCGAGCAAGGGGGAGCGGATCCGGCGTTTCGACCTCGGGGTGCTTCCCTTCATGTTGCTGCTCGGCCTCCTGGGTGGTTTGACGATGCTGCAGCCGGATCTGGGAACGGCTATCGTCTTGGGCTTTACCGGCCTGGCCATGTTCTTCGCCGCAGGTGCGACGCTGCGCCATACCGTGCTCCTGGGTGGTATCGCTCTGGTGGCGGGGACGGTGCTGGCTTTCGGCGCTCCCTACCGGCGGGACCGCATTCTCATCCTCTTCAGCTCGGATCAGGAACTGTTCGATCCCAACGGGCTTCTCCGCACGCTCGGCTGGCAGATCGCCCAGGCTCGTCTGGCCTTCGGGAGCGGAGGTTGGTTCGGGGTCGGGCTCGGGATGGGGCGACAGAAGTTCCAATGGCTGCCGCATGCCCACAACGACGCCATTTTCGCCGTCATCGGCGAAGAACTCGGTGTCGTCGGTTGTCTCGTCCTGCTCCTCCTGTTCTTGATTCTCGCCTGGCGTGGACTCAGTATCGCGCGGCGGGCGCCCGATCGTTTCGGGGGACTCCTCGCGGTGGGAATCACCAGCTGGCTCGTGAGTCAAGCGCTGATCAATGCCGGTGGGATCAGCTCGGTACTCCCATTCACCGGTATCCCACTCCCCTTCGTGAGCTATGGCGGCTCTTCGCTCATCACATCGCTCGCGGCAGCAGGAATCCTGGTCAACATCTCGCGGGTCACGCTGCCGCGGCCGGCGCCGACGTCAGCTGCGCCACGCGAGCGTCCGCGGCACGCTCCGCCGGCCGTCTCATTGAGCCGTTTTGGCCGGCGCGGGCGACGTCGGGTTGCGCCGCGAGCCGGAGGACGTCATCCATGAGATGGCCAGCGCACCTGAACCACCTTCAGCCGGGCCTGCCCATCCACTTTCTGGGCATCGGTGGTGCCGGGATGAGCGGCTTGGCCGAACTCCTGGCTGACCGAGGCTATCGCGTCACTGGCTGCGACGTTGCCTGGTCACCGGTCCTCGACCGCCTGGTTGCCCGCGACATCGCGGTCGCTGTGGGTCATGACGAGCGCCACGCCCAGGACGCGCACCTGCTGGTCGTGACCAGCGCGGTGCGAGCCCAGCATCCCGAGGTCGCCGCCTTCGCGGCCCAGCGCATTCCGATCGTCAAGCGAGCCGCACTGCTCGGTTGGCTGGCAGCCAGCTACCGGACGATCGCAGTCGCCGGGACGCACGGCAAGAGCACCACCTGTGGCATGATCGCGCTCGCCCTCGACGCGGCTGGGCTAACCCCCGGGTTCGCCATCGGAGCGGAGGTGCGCGATCTCGGCGGGACGAGCGCGCGGCTCCCCGGCGGGAATCTGTTCGTCGTCGAGGCGGACGAGTACGACTACAGCTTTCTTTTCCTCGAGCCGGACATCGCTGTCGTTTTGAACGTCGACCATGATCACCCCGATCTGTTCCCCGACCGTGCGAGCGTCGCCCGTGCCTTTCGTCGTTTCCTCGCTCGCTTGCGTCCAGTTGGGACAGCCGTCGTTTGGGCCGACGATCCGGTCGCCTGTGCGGTGGCCGATGAACTCCAGTCACGCGGCCATCGAGTGGTGACCTTCGGCGAAACTGCCGAAGCTGCTTATCGTGTCCTGCCCGATGGCGCGCTGCGCGATCCGAGCGGTGCGATCTGGCCGCTCGCGCTGGCTGTTCCTGGCAGGCACAATCGTTTGAACGCAGCCGCGGCGGTGGCGGCTGTTGTCCAGGTCGGTGTGCCACTGGTGGTCGCAGTGCGGGCGCTGGAGCACTTCAATGGCGTCGGGCGACGCTTCGAAGAAGTGGGCATCGTGAATGGAGTGCGCGTGATCCTGGACTATGCGCACCACCCGCGGGAGATCGCTGCGACGATCGCCGCAGCGCGGGAACGCTTTCCCGCGGCCCGCCTTTGGGCGGTGTTCCAGCCGCACACCTATAGCCGTACGGCGCGCTTTCTCACCGAGTTCGCGCACGCGCTGGAACAGGCCGATCTGGCCGTCGTCGCTGAGATTTACGCGGCACGCGAGCAACCGCTGGCCGGCATCGATGCGGCGGCGCTGGCCAGTGCGATCCGCCGCATTCCGGCCATCGCCGTGCCTGATCCCATGGCAGCTGCCGAGACGGTCGGTGCTGCGATGCGGGCCGGTGACGTGGTCCTGGTGCTCGGGGCGGGAGACATCTGGAAAGCGGCTGTTCGGCTGCGAGAGGGGCATGGCGATGCCGACACGGGCTGAGCGCAGCCGAGTGGTGACGGTCGATGGGCGATCGCTGCGCGTCTTGGTGAGCGAGCCCTTAGCCCGCTACACGACGTTCCGGATCGGCGGACCGGCCGACTTTCTGGTGCGGGCGAGCGACCGTGCAACGCTGGAGAGCGCCCTGATCTGGGCGGAACGCGAGGGCCTGCCCGTGACCGTCATCGGCGGGGGGAGCAATCTCCTGGTGCGGGATGGTGGGATTCGCGGGTTGGTCATCGTCTTCCGTGCGCCGGGCGAGAGCGTCGGCGAACTCGCGACTGCGGCCCAAGACGACGGATCGGTTCTCGTCACCCTTCCGGCGACCGCGCCGCTCTCTTGGGTCGGACACTGGGCGAGCGAACACGGTCTCGCGGGGATGGAATGGGCGGCTGGCCTTCCCGGTGTCGTCGGCGGTGCGGTGGTCAACAATGCTGGCGCGCACGGCGGTGAGATCGGGCACGTCATCGTCGATCTCGAGCTCTACGACCTGCCGTCACGGCGGCTGGTTCGCTGGACCCGTGAGCAGCTGGCGCCGCGCTATCGGATGACCGCGCTCAAGGCGCTGTCCCAGCCGCGGAGTCTGGTCGTCCTGGGCGCGCGGTTGCGGCTCCTGCGGGACGACCCGGCCCGGCTCCTGGCCTTCGCTGAGGAGCACGCTCGTTGGCGGCGCATGCACCAGCCGACCGGCCCGTGCGCGGGATCGGTTTTCACCAACCCCCCCGGCACTTATGCAGGGTATCTGATCGAGCAGGCAGGGCTCAAGGGGTTCCGGATCGGGCAGATGGCCGTTTCCGAGCGTCACGCCAACTTCTTCGTCAACCTGGGCGGAGCGACGGCTCGCGAGGCGCTGGCCCTCATCGAGGCAGTCCAGGAGCGTGTCGCTGAGCGGTTCGGCATCGTCCTCCAGCCGGAGATCGAGATCATCGGGGAGTCGTGAGGGATGGCCAGGAAAATCCGCGTTGCAGTCATTTTCGGCGGGCAGTCGGGTGAGCACGATGTCTCCTTGCGCTCGGCCCGAGCGATCCTGCGTCACATCGATCGTGAGCGCTTCGAGATCGTACCAGTCGGGATCACGCGCGAGGGCCGCTGGCTGATCGGAGGCGATCCGCTGCGCGAGTTGGCCACAGCGAGCCGTCTGCCGCTCGAGCTGGAACCGGTCAGCAGTGGGGCGGGCAGCGCTCCGGCAACGGGTGAGAGCGCGCTTGCCCTTCCGGGGTCGCTGCCTGGTGAGATCGATGTCGTCTTTCCGGTGCTCCACGGGCCGTACGGGGAGGACGGGACGATCCAGGGACTCCTGGAGTTGGCCGGCATCCCCTACGTCGGTTGCGGTGTCCTCGCCTCGGCGGTCGCCATGGACAAGCCGACGGCGAAGCGACTCTTCGCGAGCGTGGGACTCGAGCAGGCTCGCTGGATCGCTTTCACCTGGCACGAGTGGCAGTGCCAGCACCAGACGCTCCTCGCGCGGATCGAACGGGAACTCGGTTATCCCTGCTTCGTCAAGCCGGCTAATCTCGGCTCCAGTGTCGGCGTGAGCAAAGCGCGCAGGCGCGAGGAGCTTCTGGCCGCGATCGAGTTGGCGAGCCGTTACGATCGTCGCATCGTCGTGGAAGAAGCGATCGATGCACGGGAACTGGAGGTGAGCGTCCTCGGCAACGAGGAACCGGTCGCCTCGATCGTGGGAGAGATCGTCCCGAGTCGCGAGTTTTACGACTACGAGGCGAAGTACATCGACCCCCACTCTCAGCTCCTCATTCCGGCACCGATCAGTGAGGAGCAGGCGGCAACGGTCCGACGGATGGCGTTGGAAGCGTTTCGGGTGATCGACGGTGCGGGAATGGCTCGCGTGGACTTCTTCCTGGAACGCTCGACTGGCCGGATTTTGATCAACGAGGTCAATACGATACCCGGGTTCACCGCGATCTCCATGTATCCCAAGCTCTGGGAGGCATCGGGACTGTGCTTTCGGGATCTGATCACGCGGTTGATCGAGCTCGCCCTGGAGCGGCACCAGGCGCAGCAGCGGCGACGAGCTCAGGCGACCCAGCCGTTCTCCGGTTGAGTCGCCGGCGCCGCGCCCGGCGCGCGGTCGTCCGCGGCGTCGTGACCGGCCAGTTCCTGGCTGCGTTGCTCGTCGTCGCTGGTGCTGTCCTGCTCGTCGGTTTCCTCGGGGGGCCCCAATATCAGGTGCGCACCGTGGTGGTGCGAGGGAACCAGTTGGCGTTCGCCGAGGAGGTGGCGCGCGAAAGCGGTGTGCTCGGTCGGTCGGTTTTCCTGATCGATACACAAGACGTCGCGCGGCGGATCGTCTCCCACCCGGCGATCGCACAGGCGACTGTGCGGGCCTTCTATCCGGACACGGTGGTGATCGATGTGGTCGAGCGAGTGCCCGCCAGCGTGTGGGCCAACGAGAGCGGGACCTGGTTGGTGGATGGCGAGGGCCGCGTGATCGGCGCCGGTGACCTGCCCGGCTTGCCGCACGTCCAGGTAGCGAGCAGTCTGTCTCTCGTTCCAGGACAGCGTGTTCCTCCAAGCGTGGCGGATGCGCTGGCCGAGGTGACGCGCCGCTATGCGGGTCGGCTCGGTGGACTCGCCTATCGGCCCGGCGACGGTTTGGTGCTGGTTTTCGTCGGGGGCGAGCGAATCCTGCTCGGCGATGCCGAGCGGCTCGCCGAGCAGTTGGCTGTGCTCGATGCCCTGCTGGCTGAGGGGCGGGGATTCTTGCATCTCGATCTTCGCGACCCCGATCGTCCGGTACTCTGGCAGATCGCACCATGACAGGTGGTGGCAGTATGCTACACTGGAACAGTGACGACTGGCACAGCGAGCAGGTGGTCGCTTCCCCGCTCGTCGGGAGGGTGTTCGATTTTCTCGAGTGGGCTGCTGGAGCGAATCGATCGGAGGGGCTGCGTCGGCGCGGAGGAGGGTGAGCGGGATGGCCATGTTCGAGAATCACCACGAGGACCTCGAGTATTCGTTCGCACGGATCAAGGTGATCGGCGTCGGGGGCGGTGGCGGGAACGCGATCAATCGCATGATCGAGGCAGGAGTGCAGGGGGTCGAGTTCATCGCCGTCAACACCGATTCCCAAGCACTCCTCAAGTCGCTGGCTCCGGTGACGGTCAGGATCGGTGACAAGCTCACGAAGGGGCTCGGGGCGGGTGGCCGGCCGGAGATCGGCGAGCGCGCTGCTGAAGAGAGCGCGGAGATCCTGGCTGAGTTGGTGCGCGGCGCGGATATGATCTTCATCGCGGCGGGGATGGGCGGTGGTACTGGCACCGGTGCCTCACCAGTCATCGCCCGGCTGGCACGAGAGGCGGGCGCGCTGACCGTCGCGGTGGTCACGCGTCCTTTCGATTTCGAGGGCGCCAAGCGACGCCGCATCGCGGACGAGGGAATCGCCGTCCTCAAGGAACACGTCGATGCCTTGATCGTCATCCCGAACCAAAGACTGGTTTCGATGGTGGACCCTAAGACACCCCTGACCGAGACGTTCCGGATCGCCGATGACGTGCTGCGCCAGGGTATCCAGGGAATTACCGACTTGATCACCCGGCCCGGCCTGATCAACCTGGACTTCGCCGACGTCAAGTCGATCTTGCGCGATGCTGGTACAGCGCTCATCGCGATCGGTCGCGGGTCAGGGGAGAACCGTTGTGTCGATGCCGCTCGCGCAGCCGTCGAGAGCCCGCTCCTGGAGATGAGCATCGAGGGTGCGACGCGCGTGCTCTACAACATCGCGGGTGGGCCGGACCTGACCATGGCCGAGGTGAGCGAGGCAGCCGAACTCATCCGCACCATGGTCGACGACGAGGCGGAGATCATCTTCGGGACGACGGAACCGGACGATGCGATGGGACGGGACGTGACGATCACACTCATCGCTGCTGGCTTCACCGGAACCGGTACGGCGCGGCGGCCGCGTACTCCCGAGCGCCGCTTCCGACCCGAGCCGGTTCGGCCGGCAGGCAGCGGTGCTCCGCGCACGCCGATCCTGCCGGATGACGAGTGGGCCGAGCCGTCGATCCTGCGCTTCCTCCGCGAGCGCTGAGAGGGAGAGGCGAACGCGGTGAAGTGCCCGTACTGCGGTGCGCGCGATGCCCGCGTGATCGACTCGCGCGAGCTCAACGGTGGGGAAAGCATCCGTCGTCGACGCGAGTGCATCGCCTGTGGCCGCCGCTTCACGACCTACGAGCGCGTCGAGCCGATCTGGCTGATGGTGGTCAAGCGCGATGGGCGGCGCGAGCCGTTCGATGTCGGCAAGTTGCGGGAGGGGTTGCGACTCGCGCTCAAGAAGCGGCCGGTCTCGCCGGACGAGATCGACCGCATCGTGGCGACCGTAGAGCGCGAACTGCAGTCGCTCGGGACGAGCGAGGTGCCGAGCACGCTGATCGGCGAGATCGTGCTCCGCGAACTCAAGCAACTGGACGATGTGGCTTACATCCGCTTCGCGTCGGTCTATCGGCGCTTCGCTGACCTGGAGGACCTGCGCCGAGAGATGGAGGCGCTCGGGTGGCGTCCTCGAGCCGCGGTGACGGTGGACGAGACCAGCTGAGCCTCACGCTCCTCTCCCCGAGCGGTGAGCCGCTGGCCACGCTCCGCTACACCAACGATGGGAGCGACCGTTTCCGCTGGATCCCCGATCGCTTCCGTCTTCTGGTGACCAGCGAAGGAGACGCGGAAACCGAGTTCTCATCACTCGAACTCGACCTTCCACGGCACTGGCGATCCTTGCCGATCCAGGAGGGCGAGCAGCGTGGCTGGCTCGTCTTCCCGGAAGGGCCGCCATCCTTCCCGGTCGAGCTCCGGGTGGTCGAGCACACCGGCAAGACGCAGCGAGCTTTGGCCGCGTTCGCGCTACCGGTTCGCTTCTGCGGGCGCAATCGTTTCGATCCACAGCGCGATCGTTTGCCCTGGGCGAACCGGATCGACGAGTTCGGTCCGGCCGAGCCGTCCTGGGACACCTTCCGGCGCACGTTCCGGCTGACCATCGCCCCGCGTGCGTTCTTTCGTGGTCTCTATCGCGAGGTTGTCCAGCTCCAGTGCG
This sequence comes from Thermomicrobium roseum DSM 5159, assembly GCF_000021685.1. Classification (GTDB taxonomy): domain Bacteria; phylum Chloroflexota; class Chloroflexia; order Thermomicrobiales; family Thermomicrobiaceae; genus Thermomicrobium; species Thermomicrobium roseum. The sequence goes on from NC_011959.1 coordinate 78,726, forward strand.
ATGCAGATGGCGGCGTCCGCGGCGGACTCTGCACCGGGCTGGCGCGGGCCGCGCTCGCTCGGGCACTCGGTCGTCTGCCAGCCGTGCACGACCTTCGCGAGACGGTACTCGTCCTGCACGGAAGGCAGTTGAGCGACCGAGCGCTCCTCGCTGGGCTCCCGTGGTTCCTTTGGCCGAGCCCGCGCCGCGCATACCGCGCCTTCGTCGGTGATCTCCTCGAGCAGGGTTGGAGCGAGCGCTGCTTCGACCTGAACGTCCCGCGCCCCTGGCGGCGCGATCTGCTCCAGGCTCTGCTCGGGCAAGGACACACGGTGGTGCCTTACGCCTTCTGCCAGGAACACGCCGACGAAGCGTTTGTCTGGGTAGCGGATCCGAACTATCCTGACGCGACGAGCACCGTCGTCACCATCGATCTGGCGCGTGATCGCTACGCCTATCCGCCACTGGCAGTGGACGGGCGACGGACGACTATCGTGGCGGTGCCGCTTTCGGCTTACCTCGAGGGAAGCACGGCGATCCTCGCGAGCCTGGCCGGTCCGCTCGTGACCGCACCGCAGCGAGCAGTGCGCACGGCTGGTCTTGCGCTGCTCGTCTTTCTGGCCGGGCTGGCAGTCGTGTTGCTCCGGAGAAAACGCTGACGCGACCGGACAATCCCGGTCGCGTCGGAGGGAAGTGGCTGGTCCCAGTCTAGAGGTGTTTCTCGATCTGCTGGAGGAGCCGCTGCTTGGGCATGGCGCCGATGATCCGCTCCACCGGCTTGCCGCCCTTGTACAGGATGAGAGTCGGAATGCTGCTGATGCCGTGCTGCATCGCGACCTGCATGTTCTCGTCGACGTTGATCTTGGCAACCTTGAGCTTGCCCGCTTTCTCCTCAGCGATCTCCTCCAGGATGGGGGCGATCATCCGACAAGGACCGCACCAGGGTGCCCAGAAGTCGACGAGCACCGGTACCGGTGACTGGACGACTTCGCGCTCGAACGTCTCGTCGCTGACTGTTACCGGCTTGGCCATCCTCTCGCTCCCTCTCGCTCGGTTCCCCACAACGCGTGGGCCGTTTCCCCTCACTATACGGGAGCGCTAGCCTGGTCGGCAAGGTGAGCAGTCCGACTGCGATGCGCTCGTGCCGCCAACGGATGTCGCGACGCCAGGCCTGGATCGCAGCGTGTCGATCGGTCCGGGTGGCATCGGCACCGTTCCAGCCAACCTGCCGACCCGAGCGACGACAGACGGCTGTCGCGGTGTGGCGGTGCACTGCTTGCGGCGAGACTTGACGGCTCGGCCGACTCACCGGCATGATCGGCCGGGCGATGGGTCGGCTCGGGAAGCGGGGGAATCCGAACCGTGTTCGATGTCGTGACCTGCGGTGAGCTCCTCGTCGATTTCGTCGCTTTGCGGCGCGGCGTGCGGCTGGCCGATGCTCCGGCCTTCCGCCGCGCTGCCGGCGGCGCTCCGGCCAATGTAGCGGTCGGGGTGGCGCGCCTCGGCCGGCGAGCTGCTTTTCTCGGTCAGGTCGGTGACGACGACTTCGGCCATTTTCTGGCCGAGACGCTTCACCGAGCCGGTGTGGACACGCGCGGGTTACGCTTCAGCAGTGCCGCCCGAACCGCACTGGCTTTCGTGAGTCTGCGCGCTGACGGCGAGCGCGATTTCTTGTTCTATCGCCACCCAAGCGCCGACATGCTCTGGCGACCGCAGGACGTGGAGCGGTCGGTAGCTGGTGCGACCCGCATCGTCCACTTCGGTTCCGTTTCGCTTATCGATGAGCCGGCCCGCTCGGCGACCTTGGAAGCGGTCGCGCTAGCCCGAGCGAGCGGGGCGCTCGTCTCCTATGATCCCAACTTGCGTCTTACCCTGTGGCCCTCGCCGACGGTTGCGCGCGAGGGGATGCTGCGTGGACTCGCGGAGGCTGACATCGTCAAGTTGAGTAGCGAGGAACTGGCTTTTTTGACCGGGTCGAGTGATCCCGCCTCCGCGCGCCAGTTGTGGCACGACCGACTGCGCCTCCTCGTCGTGACGCTCGGTGCAGCCGGGTGCGCCTACCTGACGCGTTACGGCGAAGGGCGCGTACCTGGTTTTCCTGTCCGGGTGGTCGATACGACCGGTGCTGGGGACGGCTTCGTGGCTGGACTGCTGGTCGGGTTGCTCGAGCACGGTGGGGAGTGGTCGCAGGAGATCATCGAACAGGCGCTGCGTCTGGCTAATGCAGTGGGGGCACTCGTTTGCACGCGGCGTGGGGCGATTCCGGCGTTGCCGACACGTCAGCGAGTGAAGCAATTCCTGCGCGCTGCTGCCGAAACGTTTTGAAACACGTGGAAAGGAAGCGAGGAATGACGCGAGACTTGCGTGAGTTCGATCGCATCGTGCTCGGTGAGATCTGGACGAGTGACGAGGCCTGGCGCAACCTCGTCTTTCTCTGCGATGATCTCGGCCATCGTTTCGCTGGGACGGATCGCGAACGGCGAGCGGCCGAGTTCCTGGCCGAGCGGATGCGGGCCTACGGACTTCAGAACGTTCGCTTGGAGGAGTTCCCGATGGCGACCTGGGAGCGCGGTCCCTGTCACCTTTGGGTCACTGCTCCGCTCGAGCGTGAGCTCCCGGCGATCGCCATGCCGTACTGCCCGAGTGCCCGACTGGAGGCCGAGGTCATCGATGTCGGCGAAGGCGAGCTTCCCGACTTCGAGCGCTGGGCGAGCGAGATTCCGGGCAAGATCGTCCTCACTGATGCCGAGACGAATCGCCCGGGCGAGCGCAAGAGTCACCGGACGGACAAGTTCAATTGGGCGATCCAGCGCGGAGCGGTTGCGGTGCTCTTCATCAATCAAAACCCTGGACAACTCCACATCACCGGCTCGCTCACCGGTCGGACCCCAAACGGTACGCGGGCCGTCGATCGCGAGGCGCTGATTCCCGGTCTCGGCCTGAGTTACGAGACGGGGATGCTGCTGCGCCGGTTGGCCGAGCGAGGAGCGTTGCGTCTCCGCATCGCGACCGAGAACCGGACGTACGACTCCCGCTCGGCCAATGTCATCGGCGAGATTCCCGGCCGGGAGCGACCGGACGAGATCGTGCTCGTCGGTGGGCATTACGATGGGCACGATATCGCCCAAGGTGCCGGTGACGATGCCGCGGGGACGGTCGTCGGGCTGGAAGTCGGCCGGGCACTCGCTCCGCTGGCTGGCCAGCTTCGGCGGACAGTACGCATCATCTGCTTCGGTGCGGAGGAACTGGGCCTGCTCGGGGCCTATCATCACGCCGCGCAAGGGGCGGCGCGCGGCGAGCGTTTTCGCTTCGTTCTCAACCTGGACGGTGCTGGGCGTGGCACTGGTGGGCAGGAGCAGCTGGTGCTTTCCGGACTGCCCGAGCTCGTCCCCTATTTCCAGTCTCTCGCCCGCCAGCTTCCCTACGACTTCACCATCCGCGACGAGCTGAACGCCCACTCCGACCATTTCCCGTTCGCACTGCACGGCATCCCGAACGCCACGCTGAGCAGCCGCGATGCGACTGCTGGGATGCTCGGGCGCGGTTGGGGTCATACCGAGGCCGATACGCTGGACAAGGTGACCTTGCGCAGCATCCAGCTGGCGGCTGCCCTGGCTGCTCGTCTCGTCATCCGGCTCAGCGAGGACGAAGCCTTCCCGGGACGGCTGCGCACACCTGAGGAAGTGCGCCAGCAGTTGGCCGACGCCGGACTCCTCGAGCGGGTACGCGCGACGGAAGGGAATGTGATCTGACGCAGCACACCGGCGTGCCGCGTCAGAAAACAGAACGCTGCTGCTCGACGCGAGGAACCCTGACGAGCGGGGTCGCTTACGCCTCGTAGACCGTCTCGCCGCCGATGACGGTACGCAGCACCCTGATCTCCGCCAGTTCCTCGGGATCGACGCGGCGCGGGTCGCGCTCCAGCACGACGAAGTCGGCCAACATGCCGGGCCGGAGCATCCCCTTGCAGTGCTCCTCGAAGCTCGCGTAGGCGCCGTTGACCGTATAGAGCGGCAGTGCTTCCTCGACGGTGATCGCTTCTTCCAGCGCGTACGAGCGCCCGCTGGCGGTTCGCTCCTGCACCGCAGCCTGAATGCAGCGCAAGGGCTGGTAGGCCGAAACCGGGCAATCGGTCGAGAAGACGAGCCGGATGCCTGCATCCAGAAGGCTACGGAACGGATAGGTGAGCTGGATCCGTTCGAGGCCGAGGTGGCGGATGAATCCATCGCCATATTCGGCGATGAAGATCGGTTGGCTGACGACGAGAACGCCGAGACGGGCGATCCGCTCGATGAGGTCGGGACGCAAGACGCCGCCGTGTTCGATGCGGTGACGGTGGTCCGGGCGAGGCAGCCGCGCGAGGGCACGCTCGTAGGCGTCGAGCACCATCTCGATCGCCCGGTCGCCGATCGCGTGCGTGGCGACTTGAAAGCCGGCGGCGTGTGCCTGCCAGACCAACTCGTCCAACTCCTCCTGAGACCAGATGGTGATCCCGCAGTTGTCTGAGCGAGGATCGGCGAGGAAGGGTCGACTCACCGCCGCAGTACGCCCGATCAGGCTCCCATCGGCGAAGAGCTTGACCGGGCCGATGCGGAGGTGATGGTTGCCGAATCCCTGCTTGATACCCAAGCCGAGGAGGTGGGGTAGGAGTTGGTGCCGGAGCATGATGGAGGTGCGGAGCCGAAGTAACCCTCGCTGGACTGCCCGCTGGAACGCTTCGACCTGCTGGGGATCGTCGAGCCCGGCATCCTGGCTCGAAGTGATGCCGGCCGCGACATACGCATCGTTGCAGCGTCGGAGCGCTTCCACCATATCCTCGAGCGTCGGTGCCGGAATGACTCGCTCGATGAGTTCCATCGCGTTCTCCTGGAGGAGCCCAGTCGGGTCACCGTGCTCATCACGCACGATGTGCCCGCCAGGCGGGTCGGGCGTCTCGCGGCTCACACCAGCCAGTTGCAGTGCCAGCGAGTTGGCGACGAGCATGTGTCCGGAGCTGTGCACGAGGACGAGCGGGTGCGCCGTGCTGGCGCGATCGAGATCCCAGCGGGTCGGGTGGCGGTGCTCGGTCAACTTGTTGTCGTCGTAACCGCGCCCGCGGATCCAGCTGCCGGGCGGTGTTCCTTCGGCACGCTCGGCGAAGCGGGCAACGATCTCCTCGATCGAACGGACCGCAGGATAGCGGCAGTTGACCTGCCCCAGCACGAAACCGAAATTGAGCATATGGTTGTGGGCTTCGTTGAAGCCGGGTAGGCACGTCGCGCCAGCCAGATCCAGCCGACCCGCCCCGCGCGGCAAGGCTGCTTCCACCTCGGCCAGCGAACCGGCCGAGACGATCCACTCCCCGATGACGCCGAACGCTTCCACCTGCGGCTGGCTCGGGTCCATGGTCAGAATGGTGCCGTTGGTGACCAGATACGCCTGCATCGTTCGCTCCTTCTCGTCGAGCCGTGAGTTCCCGTTTCCTTCCAGCACCCTACCGGTTCGGAAGGTAGCGAGCAAGGGGGAAACAGCAGTCGGCCACGAAGTCGAATACCGAGCGGGAGGCCAAGGCCTACCGTGCTCTGTGGTTGAAGGAACGGGAAGACTGCAGTGCACGTCTGTCGGCCGGCTGCGCCTCCCGGGTTTGCCGACGAGAGTCGCGCTCGCGAGCGGTGGTTCTTCGGCCAGCAGCATCGCCGCCGACTGTTGACCGGCCGAGTGGGTGCTCAGGGGCGGAAGACGATACCCTGTATTGACGTTCATCGATTTTGGCGTTACCATAGGGACTGGAGGGTGGACGATGGAACATCATTGCTGCCCGATCGACGACCGATCCCGTGTTGGACACGCGCTACCGACTCGACAGCTGGCGCAGCTCGCCCGGGCGCTGGCCGACGAGACACGCCTGGAGATTCTCACGTTGCTCGTCGAGCAGAACCAGCCGATCTGTGTCTGTCACCTCGTTGAGCGGGTGCCGGTCGGCCAACCGACGGTCTCTCATCACCTGCGCCTCTTGCGGCAGGCAGGACTGGTGACGGTCGAACGACGCGGTACGTGGGCGTACTATCAGGCGACACCACTTGCCCGTCTCTTGCTCGAGCGCCTCAGCGAAGCGATTCACTGGCCGGTCATGGCGTGAGGGGGACGGTCGAGATGGATATCGCATTTCGGCGCATTTGTATCGACGATCGTCGATACAAGGCCGCGAGGCTCACCTGGTCCAGGCGGCTCGGGGAGCATCCTCGCTCGTCCACACGGAAAAATCGAACGGACGCGATCGCTCATACCTGCCCGGCTCGTGAGAGCGGTGTGGCGTCTCGTCTCCACTCCGGAGATCGGCGAATGGGCATCTCCGGCGGGCTGGTGTTCCGTCCACCAGTGCACGTCGTCGGAGCGAGATCGATCTCGTTCGTGGATCGAGTCCATCCATGCTGGTTGACTGTTTTGTCGTCTCGCGAGTTCGACGAGGGGGAACCCAATCAGCGGCCGACGGCGTATCGCGAGGCGCTCGGTAAGCTGCTTCTTTCTCGATCGGGACCCGGGGCGCACGCTGGAGCGGTCATTCGCGGATGAATGTTTCGAGTGAAGGAGGCGCGAGGATGGTTGTCCGGGAGACCTTGCCCGTTGTGGTGGTCGGTGCTGGACCGATCGGGTTGGTGGCAGCTGCACACCTCGCGCAGCGGGGACTTCCGTTTCTGGTTCTCGAAGCTGGTCCGGACATCGCGACGTCGGTCCGTCGCTGGAGTCATGTGCGGATGTTCTCTCCTTGGCACTTCGATCTCGATCCCGTCGCGGTGAGCCTCCTGACGAGCGAGGGGTGGTCCTCGCCCGATCCCGAGAGCTACCCGACTGGTGGCGAGTTCATCGCTCGCTTTCTGGAACCACTGGCCAGACACCCACTTATCCGGCCCGCTCTCCGCTTCTCGCATCGGGTGACTGCGATCGGTCGCCTAGGGCGTGACAAGCTGTCCGGGCACGATCGAGCTGGCCGCCCCTTCGCCGTCCGGGTGATGACACCCACCGGTGAGCAGGAACTCCTCGCCCGGGCTGTCCTCGATGCCTCGGGAGCGATTCCCAATCCCCTCGGCGGGAGCGGTTGGCCAGCGATCGGCGAGCGAGCATGTACGGATTCGATCGACTACGGTATGCCGGACGTGCTTGGCCGCGATCGGGCGCGGTATGCCGGTGCACGAACGCTCGTCGTGGGCGCAGGACACTCGGCCTTCGGAACCCTTCTCGATCTCGTCAGTCTGGCTGAGCAGGAACCAGGCACTGTCGTGCACTGGGCGATCCGGCGCCGCTCGCTCGCTGGTCGCCTGGGAAGCCCCCAGGACGAGCTGCCAGAGCGAGGGCGCCTCGGTCAGCGTCTCGCTGCAGCACTCGAGGCTGATCGGATCGTGCTCCACCGTGGTATCCTCGTCGATCGCCTGGAGCGCACGAGCCAGGGAATCGTCGTCTTCGCTGGCGAGCGAGCACTGCCTCCAGTTGACCGTATCGTCTGCGCCACAGGGTATCGGCCGGATCTCGGACTGCTCCGGGAACTCCGGCTGGCACTCGACACGGTCGTCGAGGCCCCGGTCGCGCTCGCTCCAGCGATCGATCCTGCTCTCCACAGCTGCGGAACCGTACCGCCCCATGGGGTCGAGGAACTCACCCATCCGCAAGAACCCGACTTCTTCGTCGTCGGACTCAAGAGCTATGGGCGGGCGCCGACCTTCCTCCTCCGGACTGGCTATGAGCAGGTCCGATCGATCGTCGCGGCGCTGGCCGGTGACTGGGAGGCTGCGCGCCGCGTCGAGCTGCGACTTCCTGCCACCGGCGTGTGTGGTGGGGAGAAAGGAGAAGCGTGCTGTTCGGAGCCAGGTGTGACGGAGAAGGAGACCGATCAGCCGACTGCCGTCGCCAAGCGGCCCCTTCTCCTCGTTGGTGGCCCTGAACGAGCTCGCCTCCGTCCGGCACTCGAAATCTCCGGGCCAGCGTGCCCATGGCCGCGCCCCTCGAAAGCCGAGCAGGGCGTGTGCTGTGCCGACCGAGCTGACGAGCCGGTGTGCACCTGCGAGAGCGAGTCGGCGGGGCAGACGTGTGGTGGCTGAGGAGTCTCAGCCAGCCGGCTCGCTCGCCATCCGGCGTCCTTCCTCGCGCAGGAGCCAGCGGGCCAGGAGGACGAGAATGATGACCAGGTAGAGTGTCCCGCCGCCGATCCACATGAGGAGCCCAGCGACCTGCTGGTCGACCAGCGGAGTGAATCCCCAAGGCATGGCGGCGTACCGGTACGGCTCGTAGAGTACTTCATCGGCGAGCGTGAGGATCGCTCCGATGACGGTGCTCGCAACGGCGGTGATGAAAACCATGAGACTCGCCCACAGCCCGCTGACCCGGTGGTGCCGTGGTACCGGATCGATGATCGGCCACCAGAAAAGGAGCGCTGTCCCGAAGAAACTCACGTGCTGGAGATCGTGCACGGACTGGCGGAGCACGGCTTCTTCGTAGAGAGCCGGGAAGTGCCAGACGACGAGGGCGAGGATGGACAGACCGGTCGCGACGAGCGGCCGGGTGAGAAACTCCAGAACGCGGCGTGACCAGATCGGCCGCAGGAGAAGGCGCGTCACGAGACCGGCCCGCTGTGGCGGCAGAGCCCGCAGGATGACCTGGACTGGGCGACCGAGGAGGAGCAAGGGGGCGGTGACCTGGATGAGGACGAGGTGCTGAGCCATGTGCATCGTCAAGAGTTCGTCGTTCCAGGTATCGAGAGGCCCAGCTAGCGCAATGAGGGCACTCAGCATGCCGGCGTAAAACGCGATGACCCAACTCGTCGGTACTGGGCGTCCTCGCTGCGCGAGCCGCCGGAGCGCGAGCGTATACACGATGGTCGGGACGGCGATCAAGAGCAACGAGGGTGGATAGAGCGTGATGCCGAGCACGCTCGGACAGGTCGGGCACGTATGGAGCAGCGGTAGAAGCATCGCACCACCTCGCACCGCAGGTGCGACCATTCAGTCAGGTTAAGGGTACCACCGCTCGATCGGTTCTCCTCGCCGATCGTTGGCTGGGGCGTATACTCCAGCACCGGTATGGAGCAGGGCGACGAGCTACTGCTCACCGAGGTTGGACGATGGAAGCGGGCGAGACAAGTTCATCGAGCCGCAAGAGCACGAGTATCCCCGGTACTCATCCAGGAGATCGCTTTATCCGGCACGTCGCCTCGAGCGACCTTCCGATTCGGGAAGTCGAGCCTGGACGTTTTATAGCCGAACTGGTGGAACCAGCGAGCGTCTGGGGCAAGACGTGGGTACGCCTGCGGCGCGCGCTGATCGGTCGGCCGCTCCGCACCGCCGAAGCAGCGCACGAGCGGATCGGGAAGGCAAAAGCGCTGGCTGTCTTCTCGTCGGACGCACTTTCCTCGACCGCCTACGCGACCGAAGAAATCTTGCGTGTTCTCGTCCTGGCCGGAACAGCGGCCTATGCCTTCGTTCAGCCGATCGGACTTGCGATCGTTCTTCTGCTGGCGATCGTCGTCTTCTCCTACCGTCAAACGATCCGTGCCTATCCGCACGGGGGTGGGACATACATCGTCACCAAGGACAATCTCGGTATCGCACCCGGCTTGTTGGCAGCTGGCGCCCTGCTGAGCGATTATGTCCTCACGGTCGCGGTCAGTATTTCGGCAGGTGTCGCCGCGATGACTTCGGCTTTCCCCTCGCTCTATCCGTACCGGGTCGAGCTGGCTGTCGCTGCTATCGTTCTGCTCACCGTCGCCAACTTGCGTGGCGTTCGCGAGAGCGCGACTATCTTCATGCTTCCCACCTATGCCTTCATCGTCAGCATCGGTGCACTGATCCTCCTCGGGCTGGCCTCCCTGGCTGGTCTCGGACCCCAACCGCACCCGATCCATAGGGAGGTATCACCGCCGAGTAGCCCACTCACGCTGTTCCTCATCTTGCGCGCTTTTGCTTCCGGAAGTACGGCACTGACCGGTGTCGAGGCGATCGCTGATGGAGTTCCGGCGTTCAAAGAGCCGCAAGCCGACAACGCCCGGACCACGCTTCTGGCTATGGGGCTGATCCTCGCCTTCCTGTTCAGCGGGATCACGTTCCTCAGCTATCACTTTCGTCTGGCCCCGAACGAGCGCGAGACGATCGTGTCCCAGCTCGCTCGCACGCTGGTCGATGGCTCGCCGTTCTACTACGTGGTCCAGGCGGTGACCGCATCGATCCTGTTCCTGGCGGCGAACACGGCGTTCGCTGATTTCCCGCGCCTGGGCTACTTCCTCGCGCGCGACCGCTTCCTGCCTCGGCAGTTTCGCTTTCAGGGAGATCGTCTCGCGTTCTCGACCGGTATCCTGACGCTCGGCGCGCTGACGATTCTCCTGGTAATCGCTCGTCACGCCAGCGTGGCAGCACTCATCCCACTGTACGCGGTCGGCGTTTTTACGGCATTCACGCTCTCCCAAACCAGTATGGTCGTTCACTGGTGGCGAAGTGCGCAGGGGGAGCTGCGTCGCGTTCCATGGCACAGTCTCGTCATCAATGCCATCGGCGCTGTCGTGACCGGCATCGTGACCGTGGTCGTGATCGTCACCAAGTTTACCCACGGAGCCTGGATCGTCATTCTCCTCATCCCAGCCCTGATCGGGATGATGCTCGCGATCCACCGACATTACGTTTCTGTTGCTGAGCAATTGCGCATCTCGAGCGAGGAAGCGCGTCACTGGCTGCGACTTCTCCCGCGCCGAAGCGTGGCCATCGTCCCGATCGCCTCGCTCAATCGTGCTTCGCTGACCGCGCTGGCCTATGCTCGGGTGATTGCCGACGACGTGACTGCTGTCCATGTGGCTACCGAGCCGGAAACGGGTCAGACGCTCCAGCAGCGCTGGCGCGAGGCCGGTTTGACGATTCCCCTCGTCATCGTCGATTCACCCTACCGCGAGTTGCTCGGGCCGCTGGTGGCAGTCATCGAGAAACTTCACCGCGAGAAGGGAGGACCGCTCATCACCGTGGTCATTCCGGAATTCGTCCCTGTCCACTGGTGGGAGCGTCTCTTGCATACCCAGACCGCTTGGCGTCTGCGGCGAGCGCTCGCGCAAATTCCTGATCTCGCCATCACGATGGTCCCGTACCACCTCCGGGACTGAACGGCACCGGTCGGCGCACCAGAACAGGAACTGGGGCGTGCGCCAAGACCTGCTCGGCGGTGGAGCCCATCAGCACGTCGCGGAGACCGGTCCAGCCGTGTGTCACCATGGCGATCAGGTCGACGGATCTGGCTCGTGCGGTTTCGACGATCACCTGCGCCGGTCGTCCGCCGGCCACGAGCCACTGCGTCCGGTATCCCTGAGCCGTCAGGCGATCGGCCAGTTCACGGAGATACGCCTCTGGATCGTCTCCGATCACGTCGGCCTCGATGCGCCGGGCGCGGCTCTCCCGGACGTGGAGGAGCAGAACTTCCCACCCTTTCGTACCGAGCACTGGCAGGAGAGTGAGCGCCGCTTCGGCGAGTCGAGACCCATCGAGCGGGACGAGGACGCGGTCGAGCACCGGTTCTTCGACCGGCGGTGGAAGGTGAGCCGGGACGACGAAGACTGGCGCCACACCACTGCCGATCACTTGAGCCGTCACCGAGCCGAGCACCAGCCGGCGCCAGCCTGCCCGGGCATGCGCGGCCATCACGAGGAGTGGATCAGGTACCTCGGCCGCAAGCCGCGTCAGGACCAGGGCAGGATCACCTTCTTCGACGAAGATGCGGGCGGGACGACCACTCGGGAAGGTCCCTGCGATTTCCTCGAGGTAGCGGCGGCACTCGGCTCGCCAGTCTTCGAGCAGCGCGCGCAGCAGTTCCTGCTCCTGCAGCGAGCGTAATCCCACCGGAACATCGAGGACGGAGACGAGTACGAGCGAGGACTCGAGGCGACCAGCCAGAGCGCGAGCCCAGGGAAGCACGCGTTCGCTCACCCCATGCGGTTGAGGCTTGGTACGGTCGTACTCGAGCGGCACGATCAATGTCGGCACAGTTGCATTCCCTCCCCTCGACAGAAACCGGGCAGCAAAGCGAGCCGATTCAGTCGCGCGGCGGTACTTCGACCGGCTGTCGCACTGTTCGCCGCTCGGCGAGCACGAGCGACACGATGACGCTGATAGCGAGCGTCACGATCACGATACCCAGCGACAGCGCCGTCGGGATCTTGTAGAAGTCCTGAATCAGCATCTTGACGCCGATGTAGCTCAGGATGAAGGCCAACCCGTATCGCAAGTAGGCCAAGCGTCGCACCAGGCCGGCCAAGAGGAAATACATCGAGCGAAGGCCGAGAATGGCGAAGACGTTGGAGGAGAAGACGATGAAGGGATCCCGCGTCACCGCGAAGATCGCTGGGATCGAGTCGATGGCGAACATGAGGTCGGTGATCTCGACGAGCACGAGCACGACGATCAGCGGCGTTGCATAGCGCTTGCCGTCGATGCGCACGAAGAAGCGTTGCTCGTAGTAACGCGGGACGATCGGGGCGAAGCGTGAAACGAGCCGGATGGCGATATTGTTCTCGACGTCGACCTCACGCTCTTCTTTCTCGAGCAGCATGCGAATGCCAGTGAAGACGAGGAAAGCGCCGAAAATGTACAGAATCCAGTGGAACTGGCTGATGAGCCAGGCACCGCCGAGGATCATCAGACCGCGCATGATCAGCGCACCGAGGATGCCGTAGTAGAGCACCCGATGCTGGTACTGCGCGGGGACGGCGAAGGCCGTGAAAATCAGGACGAAGACGAACATGTTGTCGGCCGAGAGCGACAATTCGATGAGATACCCGGTGAAGTACTGGAGCCCAGCTTCGTGTCCATCCCACCACCAGAGGAAGACACCAAATAGCAACGAGAGGCTTACCCAGAAGGCAACCCAGAGCCCGGCTTCCTTCATCTCGACCACGTGTGCCTTGCGATGGAAGACGCCTAGGTCGAGGGTCAAGAGCCCGAGGATGAGTGCGAGAAAAGCGAGCCAGCCCCAAAGCGGCACGTCGACCATTCGTTGCACACCTCCACCCGTTGTCCGCTCGGTCCGCCGAGTCGGTCTCAAACGAGACCGAGAGGCGAGCCAGACGGATCGACCGACCCGTCGTGGTCTCGCCTCTCGGTCTCGCTCGGCCGAGGGTGTTCCCTGTGCTGACGACCGAGCGCCCCAGCGCAGTCAGCTGGGAGGCTACTCCCCACGAGCGCCCGCAGTATAATCCACGGTTCCATCCCGCGCAAGCACGCGATCAGGTGCTGACCGAACGCGCTGCCCCCGAACGGCGTTGTGGGCTCGCCGAACAGTCTCCCCTGGTTCCGTTGCACGAGACTGCGTGCGGCAGGGACTGACCGACACTCCTTCGCTTTCCTCGAACTGGGTGAGGTTTGCCAGGGACACCTGCTCCCCCGCGTGCCTGCTGGGCCGTTGTCTGCTCCTGCGCTGGAGAAGCGGGTCGCCGAGATACCCGAGCCGAAGAGGTCGCGCAGAGAAAAACGAGGAATACCTCATTTTGTTTTGCTCAATGCGCCGCGAGCGCGACGATACACCCCTCATTCGGTCGCAGGTGCAGGCTGCCGGAGACCATCTCGCCCGCACGGTCCAGGTGGGTCGAGAGGAGGATCCGTCCGTGCAGGGTGAAGCGCGTCGTCGTGAACACTTGCTCGCGGCCGCCGAAGTCGAGTGCGACCAGCAGGCGTCGACCAGCTGCCTCGCGGAGGTAGGCGAGGAGGTCACGGGTCGCTGAGACAGGGCGGTAGCTCCCGATCGCCAGCGCTGGCTCGGCGCGACGCAGGATCAGGAGTTGGCGATAGAGCGAGAGCATCGACCGCGGATCATCGCGCTGGACTGCGACGTTCCTCTTCGGATAGTCAGGGTTGAGGGGAAGCCAGGGTTCGACCGTGGAAAAGCCAGCATATGGGCTGGTATCCCAAGGCATGGGTGTTCGGCAGGGGTCACGTCCAGCTCCCGGACCGATCGTGTGCTCCAGGGGATCGCGGCGACGATCCGGCGGAATAGGGACGTCGGCGAGGCCGAGTTCGTCCCCATAGTAGATGGTCGGTGTCCCGCGCAGGGTCAGGAGGAGCAGCGCGGCGACCCGCGCCTGCTCCTCCCCGATGCGTGTGGCGACGCGCGGGCGATCATGGTTGCTCAGCACCCAGTTCGGCCAGTCGTCCGGACCGAGCAACGCCTCGTAGGTATCGATGGCGGCAGCGATTCGTTGCGCTTCCCAGGGCACCAGCATCAGCTGGAAATTGAAGGGGAGATGAAGCTCGCGACGGTGCCGGCATCCGTAGTACGTGACCAAGCGACCGATCGGGAGATAGATCTCGCCGATCAGCAGGCGTTCTCCGAATGCGTCGGCCACCTGGCGCATGCGAGCCAGGATATCGTGGACCTCCGGCCGGTCGCTGGTGTAGACAGGCAAGAGTTCCCGGTAGGCAGGTTGATCCGGTGTGTAATCCGGGTCGACCGGATTGTCGCGCAGTTCAGCGTCTTTGATCAGGAACCAGATCGCATCCAGTCGGAAGCCATCGACCCCCCGCGCGAACCAGAAGCGCAGGACGTCGAGCATCGCTGCCTGCACCTCCGGGTTGCGCCAGTTCAAGTCCGGCTGCTCCTCGAGGAAGGTGTGGAGATAGTACTGTCCGGTCGCTGTGTCGAATTTCCAGGCCGAACCCCCAAAAACACTGCGCCAGTTGTTCGGTGGTCCGCCATCGGGAGCCGGATCGGCCCAGATGTACCAGTCGCGGCGCGGATTGTCACGATGACTGCGTGACTCGATGAACCAGGGATGCTGGTCGGAGGTGTGATTGGGGACGAAGTCGAGGATGACACGGATCCCGCGGGCATGGGCATCGGCGATCAGCCGGTCGAGGTCTTCGAGTGTACCGAAAGTAGGATCGACATCCAGATAGTCACTGATATCGTACCCAAAGTCGGCCATCGGGGAACGGAAGATAGGTGAGAGCCAGAGAGCATCGACACCCAGCCAGGTCAGGTAATCGAGCTTGCGGCGGATCCCTTCGAGATCACCCACGCCGTCACCATTGGAATCGGCGAACGAGCGCGGATAGATGTGATAGATGACCGCACGCTGCCACCAGGACCAGCGTCGCTCTTCTTCCACCGTTCCCTCCCCGCACGGCGAGAGCGCCGGCGAGCGATTCGCCCGCACGGCGCTCTTTCGATCGCGTGATCGCTCAGCGCCGGGCCGTCTGCCGCGCGCTCACCAGCCGAGAGACGAGCAAGCTCGTACCCACCGCGACGAGAAAGACGAGCGGGATATCGATCAGGAGAAAGCCCCAGCTCAGTGCCAGTTCTCCATTGACCAAGCTTGCCAATGCTCCGAAGAGGACGCTCAGGACGACCAGCGCGGCCGTGCGCAGCCGGACCGACGCGATACGCCAGCAGATCAGCCCAACGAGGATCCCTGCGCTGATCGGTAGGATCTCGCCCATCGCCCGTTCCTCCCATCCGAGACGTTTCACCCGCGTACCAGCCTGCCGCAGGCTGCTGGGGCTGTCAAGCGGAAACGCGCAATGACTGCTCTCCCTGATCCCCGCCACGCTCAGCACCGAGGGGTGTCGCCTCCGTAACGCCTGGTTCAGCGGTGCGACTTCCGCGGGAAAGGCGCAGGCTTCGTCGTGGCAGGAACCGAGCGAGCGGAGAAACCGCAGCGCGGCCGTGCGCACGCCCCTCGCCTTGACGTCACGCTGGTGGAAGGCTTGACTTGAGTGCTGGGGTCGATGCCGCAGAGAGGGAATCAGCATTGATGACGACCGGCACGAGCCAGGATCCCTTCCAGTTACTCCGGCGCATCCTCGAACTGGAGAAGCGCAAAGGATTTCAGGATACCGCTGCCGCTGGTGGACTGGAACGATTGGTCGCACGCAATCTTCTGGGCTGGCTGGCCGAGTTCCCGAGCCAGAAGGCGCGACTTCAGGAGTTGGCAGCGCTCTTCCGCGGTTACGCCGACCGCTCGCCGGCTGCCCGCGCTGAGCTCGTCGAAAAAGCACTGGCGGTGTTGGACGGCTCGGCGAGCGTACCAGCTGAACAGACGCGTCGGCCGGCTCGCCCGCGACCAGCAGCACGCACCGCGCCGGTTCGGGTTGACCGAGCGGTGGAGCCTGATGACCCGGTGACCGTGTTGCCCGGCGTCGGCAGCCAGCGGGCTCGCCAACTGGAAGCGCTCGGCGTCACGACGGTCCGCGATCTCCTCTTTCTCGTACCCCGCCGCTATCTCGATTACACCCAGGTCGTGCCGATCGGTCGACTCGGACGCCTCGTTCGTCCCGGTGAAGAGGTGACGTGCTCCGTCATCGGCGAGGTGGTGCAGATCGAGACACGGGAGACGTCAGGCGGCCGCCGCTATGTCAGTGTTCAGCTGCGTGACGAGACGGGGACTATCCCGGTCATCTGGTTCAACCCCTATATCGCGCGCCAGCTGGAGGCTGGGCAGCGGATCGCGGTCAGCGGGCGGCTCGAGGGGCATGGTCCGTACGTCCGCTTCCGCAATCCGGAGTGGGAGCCGGCCGAGGCCGAGTTGCTCCAGGCCGGGCGCATCGTTCCCGTCTACCCGCTCACGCAGGGGCTGTATCAGCGCCAGGTGCGCCAGCTGACGCGGGCGGCGCTCGACCTGGCGCTTCCGCGCCTCGAGGACCCTCTGCCGCCCGCGTTGCGGGAGCGGAACCGGCTCCCCTCGCTCGCCTGGGCACTCGAGCAGCTGCACTATCCGGAGACGCTCGCGGCAGCCGAGCGAGCTCGCCGCCGCTTGGCCTTCGACGAGTTCCTCGTCTTGCAACTCGGACTCGTTCAACGTCGACTCGCCTGGCATGCCCAAGCGGGCATCGCGATCCCGATCGACCGGGCCTTCCTGGAAACGTTCCTCGCGTCCCTCCCGTTCCAGCTGACCGGAGCGCAGCGACGCGCGCTCGAGGAAATCCTGGCGGATCTCGCCGAGCCGCACCCGATGAGTCGGCTCCTGCAGGGTGATGTCGGCTCCGGTAAGACGGTGGTCGCAGCGGCAGCAGCCTTGCTGGTCCACCGTGCCGGCTATCAGGCAGCCATCCTGGCCCCGACCGAGATCTTGGCCGAACAGCACTTTCGAACCTTGACCCGTCTCTACCATGGCTTGCCTGGCGGAGAACGGCCACTCGTCGCGCTGCTCACTGGAAGCACGCCGGAGCGCGATCGTGGATCGATCCTCGCAGGACTCGCCAGCGGGACGATCAGCATCATCGTCGGGACGCACGCGCTCCTCGAGGAGCGTGTCCAGTTCCGGCGGCTCGCGCTGGCTGTGATCGATGAGCAGCACCGTTTCGGTGTCCTGCAGCGCCACACACTGCGGAGCAAAGGGGAGAACCCCCACGTGCTGGTGATGACCGCCACACCGATTCCCCGTAGCTTGGCACTGGTCCTGCACGGTGATCTCGACCTTTCCATCATCGACGAGTTGCCGCCTGGGCGCCAGCCGGTCAAGACCTACGTCGTACCGGGACGGAAGCGCACGCAGGCCTACGAGTTCGTTCGTCGCGAAATCGAGAAGGGGCATCAGGCTTTCATCATTTGCCCACTGGTGGAGGAGTCGGAGGCGATCGAGGCGCGCGCGGCCACGGCCGAGTACGAGCGTTTGCAGCGCGAAGTCTTCCCTGACTTGCGGCTCGGCCTCTTGCATGGCCGAATGAGCCCTCGGGAAAAAGAGGACGTGATGACGCGTTTCCGGGACGGTGAGCTCCATATCCTCGTTTCGACCGCTGTCGTGGAAGTCGGGATCGATATCCCCAACGCGACGGTCATCCTGATCGAGGGAGCCGAGCGCTTCGGGCTCGCGCAGTTGCACCAGTTCCGCGGTCGCGTCGGTCGCGGTTCCGCGCCGTCCTACTGTCTGCTCGTCTCCGATGCCAGCACGGAGACCGCGCGGCAGCGCTTGGAGGCGGTCGCCAGCACGACCGATGGTTTCCGGCTCGCCGAGATCGACCTCGAGCTGCGTGGTCCAGGCGAGTTCCTCGGGACCCGCCAGAGCGGTCTTCCCAATCTCCGCTTCGCCTCGCTGGCCGATCTGTCCACGCTTCAAGCCGCTCGCCGAACTGCCGAGGATCTTTTGCGCCAGGATCCGTTGCTCGCCGCACCCGAGCATGTTCCCTTGGCCGAGTTGGTCCGTGCGCTCTGGACACGCAGCGTCGCCGACGTGAGCTGAAAGGAACGACAGCGATGCCGTCGCCAGTTTTCTGGCTCGACGAGAGCCTTCTCGGGCGCGTGCTCGCGCCCTTTCTCCGCCCAGTGCTGGAGCAGATGGGTTGGGAACTCCGCCAACAGCGCGATCTTACCGCCATGACCCTGCGGCGTTTCCCAGGGCTGGCGCTCCTCGATACGATCGAGGCATTGGCGCTCGTCCCAGCCTACGCTCTCGCGACCGACTTGGCTCTCGTTGCGCAGCACGCCAGTGTCGTGGCGTTGGAGACTCCGGATCGGCCTGATCAGATCGGCGAAGCGGTCGTCGTGTCCGAGGGTTGTCGACCTGCCAGTCGCGCGCTGGCCCGTGCCACCATCGAGCCGTTCTTCGGTCTGCGGATCCGAGCCTGGGACGGCGAACAAGGCGCAGATGCGCTGCCGGTTCTGCGGGTCCACGAGGACGAGGCAGCGCTCGGCCCACTCGGCGAGCGCTCCCACGATCTGGGACGTGCCTGGTTCGTCCTGACTGGCCAACCATTCGTGAGTCACCTGCTGGTCGTTGCGCCAGAGCTGCCGAGTGACGTCCTGCGTCCTGTCGCCAGCCTGTTGCAGGTGCTTCCCGAGCAACTCGCTGGCCGTGCAGCCGAGATCGCGGCTGAACTCGTCGCTGCTCGGCCACTCGATGCAGGGCGACTGCGGGTCGTTCTGACCGAGGCGCTCAGCGTCGTGACGCCCAAAGTGCGGAAAGCGGTCGACGAGTTGGTGCGGCGCAGCGGAAGTGGCTTGCGCTTACCACCAGGGGAGATCTATCGGCCGCTCGCTTCGTGATCCTCCGCTTCGGTTTCCTCTTCGTCGGGTAGCCGCGCGCGATAAACGCGAGCCAGGGCGGCGTACCATTCTCCGCCAACATGATGGGCGAGCGGGGCTTCTTCCAGGTGGAGCCAACGGTCGCCGAAAAGTTCGCTGTCCGCTGCGACAGCCAGGACTTCGCCGACGAAGAGATCGTGGTCGCCGAGGCTCAGTCGCGCCGCGAGCCCGCATTCGATCTGTGCGATCGCTTCCTCCAGCACAGGAACGTCGGTCTCGAGCGCATCGGTCGGATGGAGCTGTGCCCGGGTGAATTTGTCCGTGTCGCGGCCGGAGAGGAGGCCGCAGAGGTGGAGAGCAGGCAGATACTCGATCGTCACGATGTTCAGGGTGAAGAATTCGCCCTTGGTGAGGAGTTCGTGCGTCAAGCGGCTGGGGTGGACGGCCAGCCCGATGCGCGGCGGTTCGAGACTCAGCGGTATGACCCATGCCGCGGTCATCACGTTCGGTTGTGCCCGATAGTGCGTGGTGACCAGAACGACCGGTCCAGGTTCCAGCAATCGTGCCGCCAGGCGCGGCTCGCGTCGCTCTTTTCGTCCCACGGTCCCTCAACTCCTCTCGGCAGTCGAGTGCCGGGCACGTGGTGCTGCCAGCATCGCTTGGTAAACCGCATAGTACTGCTCGGCGATGCGCCGCTGCGTGTAGTGCGCGAGGACACGCCGCCGGCCTGCTTCCCCGAGTTCGCGTAATCGCTCCGGGTTCACGAGCAAGGTGGCCAGCAGGCGTGCCAGCGCCTCGACGTCGTCCTCCGGGAAGATCAAGCTCGGGTCGCCGATGACGTGCGGAATTTCGCCGGAGGACGAGCCGACGACCGGCACCCCACAGGCCATCGCTTCGATGATCACTCGTCCGAACTGTTCCTTCCAGTTGCGGCGCGTTCGCGAGGGCACGACCAACAGGTCGAAGCGATTGAGCGCTTCCGGCATCAGTGCGGCTGGCACGCTCCCGCGGAAGATGACGCGGTCGCGCACGCCGAGCTGCGCGGCGAGCAGCTCGAGCCGCGTCCGCTCGGTGCCCTCACCGACGATCTCCAGCTGGACGCGGACAGGCAAGCGTGCCAGCGCCCGGATGACCAGGTCGGCTCCTTTTTCCGGCACCAGCCGGCCGACGAACCCGAGCGTGGGGACGTCAGCTCGCGGCACTGACAGAGGACGAAAGAGGTCGGGATCGACACCGAACTGTGGGATGACCGCGAGCGGTCCCTGGTATCCCTTGCGCCGGAGCACTGCGGCAGCTTCCTGATTGCCTGCTACCGCCATGCTGGCGAGCCGGTAATTCAGCCGCTCGAACCAGGAGAACGGAGGGGGGTAACGACGATAGAGATTTTGCCAGGTAAAGAAGAGCATCCGGGCTCCGTAGCGCCATCCGAGCAGGGCGGCGTGCGCTGTCACCAGGTTGTACGGTTCCTCATCGATATGCAGGATGTCGGGGCGGAAGCGGGCGATCTGCTTACCCAGGCCTGGATAGAGATGGATGTGATGGTGCCCGTTGAACCACATCGGCTCGACCACGAGCTGATAGCCTTGGACGAAGCGTCGTTCCAACTGGAGGACACCGACCCGACTCTCGTGCCAGGCTGGCGGTACGACAGCGAGGAGTTCGATGCCGGGCAAGCGCGCTAACTCCTCGAGCTTGCGCTGGTACATGCCGTTGACCAGGGCCTTCGAGACCATCAGGATCCGCATGGTTTTCCGACCACTGCTCGCAAGCCGTTCCCACCAGCCTCTGCGATCGCCTCGCGGTAGACCGTGAGGGTCTGCTCAGCTGTCCGTTGCCAGCTGAACATTCTGGCACGCGCGAGACCCCGCTCGCGCAGCGTGCAGCGGAGTTCCGCATCGGTCAAGACGCGCACCAGTGCCTCCGCGAAGGCGTCCTCTTCCGGTTCGACCAGGATTCCAGCTTCTCCGACAACTTCTGGCAAGCTCGTGCAGCGAGCCGCGATGACCGGAGTACCACAGGCCATCGCTTCGAGCGGTGACAGCCCGAACCCCTCGTAGCGAGAGGGGTACGCGTACACGCTTGCCAGTCGATACCAGAGAAGCTTTTCCTCCTCGCTGACCGGACCAGGAAGGAGAACATGCTGTTCCAAACCGAGTTCGCGAATGAGCGGTGCCAGCGGTGGGTAGAGGCGCGGATTCGCACTGTGCGGCTGTCCCGGAATGACCAGGCGAGTGCCCGCGGGAAGTCGGGGCAGGGCACGGGCAAAGGCGCGGACCAGGAGCGGGAGGTTTTTCCGGACATCGAAGCCACCCAGATTGAGAACCACCGGCCCGGTAATCCCCCATGCCTGAGCCAGTGCCTGCGTCGCGTCCGGTTCAGGAGTTGGTGCGAAACGCTCCTCGACCCCGAGGGGAACCACCCGGATCCGCTCGGCCGGATAGCCGAGCACGCGAACGATATCCTTCCGGGACCACTCGGAATCGGTCAGGATGAGTCGTGCTCGTCGCACAGTACGGCGCATCAGCGCCGTGTAGAAGCGCATGGCCAACGAGGAACGATATTCCGGCAGAACGAGTGGGATGACGTCGTGGACGGTGACGACGAAGGGAGTCGACAGGCGAAGCGGTGCCGCGAAGTAGGGGATGTGCACGAGTCGCGGCTGGACTGCGCGAGCGAGTTGAGGGATGCCGCGTTGCTCCCACCAGAGCTTGCGCACCTTACTCGGCCAACGAGTGGGTGGGACGAGGACCAGCGCCCGTGCCGCGTCAGCGAGGTCCACGGGTGGCTGCGCTGGGAGCGCGAGGGTCACGACCGGATCATCGTTTCGAGCCAGTTCGCGCCAGAGCGCGAGCGTGTACTGGCCGCTCCCGGTCCGTGGCTGGGCGATGAAGGCACCGTCGAGTAACACATCGATGCGCGTTCCTGCCACCGCTCCCCGTTCCTCCCACGGTGAGTATAGAGTGCGCGCTCGGGACGGTCCGTCTTCGAGATACCGCAGCCATCCGCCAGCCTGACGGGCTGGCAGTGCGTTCCAGGGAAAATCGGGTGCCAGCAGAGAGCGCGCGGATTGCACGTGTCCTCTCAGCGTGCTAGGCTAGTCATTCGGTGGAAAACGAGTGCGGCTTCGCAGAAGAGCGACGGAGCGACGACCATGGCGATGTGCGAACTCTGTGGCAAGAAGCCGATGTTCGGCCATAACGTCAGCCACTCCAACCGGAAGACGAACCGGAAGTTCAAGCCGAATGTCCAGCGGGTGACGGTCATCCTGAACGGTGTCCCGAAGCGTATGCGCATCTGCACACGCTGCCTCCGAACACTCTACAAAGAGGCTCGCGAGGCGTAGCCCCTGCCTCGGCAGGCTGCCCGATCAGGTTGGATCGGGCAGCTCGATGGTGAGGTAGCGAGACAAGCCAGCGAGGTCGCGTCGTATCGCGATCTTTCCGTGTGGAAAGAGGGAGCGGGCTGTCGAAAGCGCCCGCTCTGCTTGTGCTGGATCGATCTCGACGATGCAACCACCACCGGACCGCAGCAGCGTGGCAACTTGCGGGAGCAGGCGAGCATACCAGCCGAATCCCTCGTCCGGGGCGAAGAGTGCTTCCGCGGGTTCCCAAGCGAGACCGGGGTGCCACTGGTCTGGGCGAAGATACGGGAGATTGGCGACCACCAAATCGAGCGGTCCCCGACACCAGCTCAAGAGATCGCCACACACGAGATGCACGCGCCCGGGCGCCAGTCGCTCGCGATTTACGCGAGCCACCTGGAGGGCTGCCAGCGAGCGGTCGCTTCCAACGAGCACTGCTGGATGCTGCTTCCCCAGCGTCACGGCGAGCGAGACGATGATCGCCCCGCAACCGGTTCCGACGTCGACACAGCGGGGCTCGTCGTGCCGTGCGCGCAGTCGTTCGGCTGCCCAGGTGACGAGGAACTCTGTCTCTGGACGGGGGATCAGCGTCTCCGGTGTGACGAGAAAATCGAGGCCGTAGAACTCGCGATGGCCGGTCAGGTAGGCTACCGGCTCGCCGCGTTCCCGCCGGGCGACGAGTTCCCAAAACCGCTCCAGCGTACCCGGTGGCTGCTCCGGAAGTCGGCGATAGAGTTCGGCACGGTCAATGCCGAGCACATGGCAGAGGAGCACTTCGGCATCCAGCCGCGGCGTGGGACTGCCGCTCTGGCGCAGCCGCTCGGTCGCTCGGCGCAAGACGTCGCGCAACGTGAGCACGGGCCCGCTCAGTCGATGCCAGCTGCTCGCAGGCGTTCGGCCATTTCCAGCGCTTGCAGTTCCTGAATGAAGATATCGATCTCGCCGTCCAGTACGGCTGGCAGGTTGTTGACCGTCAGCTTGAGACGATGATCGGTCACACGGTCTTGGGGGAAGTTGTACGTGCGGATCTTTTCTGCCCGTTCACCTGTGCCGACCTGCTGCCGGCGCAACCCGGTCCGCTCCTCTTCGAGCTTGCGTCGTTGGAGTTCGTAGAGCCGTGCCCGGAGGACCGCCATCGCCTTGAGACGATTCTTGAGCTGCGACCGCTCGTCTTGGCAGCTCACGACGATTCCAGTCGGAAGGTGCGTGATCCGCACGGCTGAGTCGGTCGTATTGACGCTCTGTCCACCGTGTCCACTGGAACGGAAGACTTCGATGCGCAAGTCGTCTTCGTCGATGTGCACTTCGACCTCGTCTGCTTCGGGAAGCACGGCGACGGTCGCCGTCGAGGTATGGATGCGGCCGGACGATTCGGTGATCGGAACGCGCTGAACGCGGTGGACACCGCTCTCGTGCTTGAAGTGGCTGTAGGCCCCCTTGCCCCGCACCTCGAAGATGATCTCCTTGAATCCTCCGAGTTCGGTCGGGCTACTGGAGAGCACCTCCACCTTCCAACCCTGTCGCTCCGCGTAGCGGGTATACATGCGGAAAAGATCGGCCGCGAAGAGCGCAGCCTCTTCGCCTCCAGTACCCGCTCGGATTTCCACGATGACGTCTTTCTCGTCGTTCGGATCGCGCGGGACGAGACGACGCCGCAGCTCCTGATAGATCGTCTCGCGGTACTCGCGCAGCCGGTCGATCTCCTCGGCAGCCAGTTCCACCAGATCGGGATCCTCGGCCTCCAGGAGTTCTTCCGCTTGAGCGACTTGCCGGTCGATATCCTTGAGCTGGCGGTACAGCGCGACGATCTCCTCGAGTTCCGCTCGCTCGCGTGCCAGTTGTGCCACGCGCTGAGGATCGGTGGCGACGTCCGGATCGGCGAGCTGTCGTTCCACCTCATCGAAGCGCTGCTCGAGTTCGGCGAGTTTGTCGAGTACGGATACCGTCTGAGTCGTCACAGCTCTGCTCCTCCGGTGGGTTGAACGCTGAGGACAGCGAGGACCTGGTTGACTGCTTCCTCTGGTGTGGCGACCTCGCTGATCGTGGCGCCAGCCCGTGAGAGTAGAGAGGCATCGAGCGGCCAGGAGCGCAGGGCGATCACTGGGCGCCCCAACTTGAGTGCCAATGCGATCTCGGAGAGCGTACCAAGTCCGCCGCCGACCGCGATGACCACGCGCCCGGAAGCGACGACGACAACGTTGCGTGCCTCACCCAAACCAGTACAGATCGGATGGTCGACCCATTCGTTGGCGTCTGACGGATCGGTGCCAGGTAGGATACCGATCGTCTGACCCCCTCTGCGTTTGGCGCCCCGACACACGGCCGCCATGACCCCACCGCGACCGCCGCAGACAACCGTCAGACCAGAAACGGCCAGGAGTTCTCCCAGGCGTTCGGCCAGTGCCTGTTCCTCCGGTGTCGCCTCGTGCGGGCCGCAGACCGCAACGTGTCTTGCTGATTTCATCGGAGCAGGAACTCCTCAATGATGGTGTAGCGAGGCCCGGAACGGAAGAGCTCGCTCCGATACAACGTCAGCCGGTCGACGGTGAACGGGAGCGGCGGCAATCGAGCGAGTCGCTCGAGTTCCTGCGGCAGGGCACGCAGCGTCGCCAAGTCCTCCGGCCGGACGCGGGCAAGCGTGAGATGCGGATGGAATGGCCGCTCGTCGGTCTTTTCAGCAAAGGAACCAGCGGAACGCTCGACCTGCTCGACGAGCTGAGCGAGCGGCGCCGTCTCCCCATCGATGCCGAGCCAGAGGACCCGCGGGCGCAGTGGGTGTGGGAACGCCCCCGCACCATGCACCTGGAGCTCGAAGCGAGCAAGACCGGTCACGCTTTTACGCAGCGCGCGCGTGAGGTCCGGCAGGCTATCCGTCGCGACCGATCCGAAGAACTTGACAGTGAGGTGCGTTGCCTCCGGATCGACCCACTTGGCACGGTACCCGCGTGCTTGCAGATGCGCGATAGCCGCGGCGACCCGCTGGCGCACATCATCTGGAACCGGTATGGCGGCAAAAAGCCGCCACTCTTCACGCATGGCGGCACGACCTCGTGGCCTCATCGTTCTCGTTTTTCAGTATACCAATCGCAGCTTTGTGGTGCCTGAGCATGCTGGGGTAGGCGCTGGCTCTCGGCTGGCGCTCGCAGTGAGTCGCGAGTTCCCCTCGTTTCCCGTCACATCGTTCCGACTCCGCGACGTACCATCATCAGTAGGGAGGACGCCGGCACTGTGGAGAGCAGAGAACCGATCGATTGCTGGCAAGAACTCGGGCTTCCTTTCCCGCCGGAGCGTCTCCGCGGGCGTCTCGTTCCCTGTCCACAGTGCGGTGCCCCGCTCGCGCTCATGCGCCGGCGTCGTTTCTACGCGCTCTGCGCGACAGTCGAGGAGACGTCGCAGGGAGCAGTCTTGATCTGCCGGCAGTGCGGAGCCAGGCAGCCAGTACGCGAGCTTCTCCTGAGCGGACGGCGAGCGCGGACCGGCTGATTGAGTATCCTGTCCGGCGGGGACGAGCGAGGCGGCGGGAGGACGTGAGGCGTGCGGCTCGCCTATCTGGGACCACCAGGAACCTTCACTGAAGAGGCAGCGTTGCGCTACGCGGAGCGGGAGTCGGCGGAACTGATCCCGTTCAGTTCCATGCCTGCCCTCGTTTCGGCTGTCGAGACGGGATTGGCCGACCGGGCCATCCTTCCCATCGAAAACTCTTTGGAGGGAACAGTCAGCACCACGGTCGATCTTCTCATCCACGAGACTGACCTCAAGATCTGTGCTGAACTGATCTTGCCGGTGCGGCACTTCCTGCTCGCTCATCCGGGTACGCGGCTGGAGGAGATCCGCGTCGTGCTCTCTCATCCACAGGCGTTGGCCCAATGCCGGCGCTTCCTCGAGCGCTGTCTGCCGCAGGCGGAGCAAGTGGCGGCGCTCAGCACGGCTGCGGCCGTCGCCGAGGTCATGCGCAGCGAGGACCGCTCCCGTGCGGCCATCGGGACGCTGCGGGCAGCCGAGCTTTACGGGGCAGTCGTCCTGGCCCGCGATATCCAGGATCAGAAGAGCAACGCCACGCGGTTCGTCGTCCTGGCTCACCAGGATGCCGAGCCGACCGGTGTCGATCGGACCTCCTTGTGCTTCACGGTCAAGCGCAACGTGCCGGGTGCTTTGGTCGAAGTCTTGAACGAACTCGCCGTCGCCAACATTCAGATGACCAAGGTCGAGAGTCGACCGATGAAATCAGTGCTGGGGGAATATGTTTTTTTGGTCGACATCGAAGGGCATCGCAAGGATCCGCACATCGCGGCTGCCCTCGAGCGGGTCGCCGAGAAGGCTGCTGAGCTGAAAATCTTCGGATCGTACCCGCGGGACGAGGACGGCTTGAATGGGACGCGCGGATCGCGCTGACGGGAGACGAGCATGCGGGTGATCGGCGGAAGTGCCCGGGGGCGTCGGCTCAAAGCCCCGCGCGGGTTGCGCACGCGCCCGATGGCGGACAAGATCCGCGAGGCGCTGTTCAGCATGCTGGACTCGCTCGGCATCCGCCCGCAGCGGGTGCTCGATCTCTATGCCGGGAGTGGAGCGATCGGCATCGAAACGCTCTCGCGCGGTGCGCGCTGGGTCGACTTCGTGGACCGGAGCGCGGCGGCCTGCGCGGTGATCCGCGACAATCTGACTGCGACTGGCTTCGCTGATCGAGGGGCAGTGCATTGCACGACTGTTCAAGCCTTCCTGCGCCGGCCGCCCCGCGAGCCCTACGATTTCGTGATCATGGATCCTCCGTATGCCGATCCGACGATCCACGAGACGATGCTCGCTGTCGCGCGGTCCCCTCATGTTCGGGATGGGACCATCCTCGTGGTCGGCCACTCGCCGCGCGTACCGATGCCCGAACGGCTCGATGGTCTGGAGCAGCTCCGGGATCGCTGTCATGGCGACAGCTGCGTGGCGATTTACGTCATTCGGCGAGGTGAGCGAGCTGAAGCAGAAGACGAGGGGGATCCGTGAGCCATAGAGCGCTCTATCCGGGAACGTTCGACCCGATCACCAACGGGCATGTCGATGTCGTGCAGCGGGCGGCGCGGCTGTTCGATTTTCTGATCGTCGGCATTTATGCTGGCCACGAGGGCCGAGCCAAGCAACCCCTCTTCAGCGCCGAGGAGCGTCGTTTTTTGGCCGAACAGGCATTGCGTCACCTGCCGAATGTGCGCGTTGACGTCTTCAGCGGGCTCGCGGTAGACTACGCTCGTGCCGTCGGGGCACAGGCGATCGTTCGGGGGCTGCGGGCAGTTTCCGACTTCGAGTACGAGTTCTCGCTGGCGCACATGTACCGTCATCTGGCGCCGGACGTGGATGTCGTGTGCCTGATGACGAGTTCGCAGTACTCCTTCATCAGCTCGAGCATGATCAAGGAGGTGGCGCAGCTCGGCGGGAACTTGACGGGCCTGGTCCCCGACCACGTGGCCGAGGCGCTGGTGCAGAAGTTCCGGACACTCGTACGGGAGTAGGGCGATGGCGTCGGTGGATGAACTGCGTGGCTATCCGGTTGCCGAGCCGGCTCCGGATCTCTATCAGCTCCTCGAGCGCTTGCAAGAGCTCGCCGAGCGTAGTCGGCGGATGCCGTTCAGCAATAGTCTGATGATCGATGAGCACGAGCTCTTGGATTTGGTCTATAGCCTGCGACAGGCCTTTCCCCGTGAACTCCGCCAAGCGAGACGCGTCTTGCAGGACCGCCAGCAGATCATCGCGGAGGCGCAGCTCGAGGCCCAGCGGATCCTGGCCACCGCGCAAGAGCGTGCCCAGTACTTGATGAGTGAGCAAGGGATCATGAACGAGACCCGCGCGCGCTGTGAAGAGATGCTCCGCCAGGCTATGGAACGAAAACAGCGCATCATGAGCGAGACTGACGAGTACGTGCGCCAGATGCTGGAGCAGATCGAAGCGGCGGCCTTGAGCACGCTCCAGCACGTCCAGCGTGTCAAGACCGAACTCAAGCTCTGAGCGTGTCTCTGCCTCGGGGATCACGATCGATCGTCGAGTCATCGAAGGCGGAGGTGAGCGCGACGAGCGTTGAGTTGCGCGCGAGCGAAGCCCGGGAGGATCGTCGGCTTCGCTCGCGCGGTTCGGACGTGCTGAGCGCGGTCTGGCAGCAGAAGGGCAACACTCCTGAGTCCGGGTGTGAGTTTCTCGACCTCCTCGACCGAGCGCGGCTCCAGGGACATGGAGAGTGACGGCGTCTGACGCAATCACGGCTCTCCATGACCGTTCGTCCACCGGCTGGGGGCAGGCATCAGCGACCCGGTACGACTCGCTGCCACTGGAAGGGCAAGCCCGTCGCCCAGGGAGTGGACGGAGTCCACTGGGAGCAGGCGCCGACTGGAATCGGCTTGCGCGTGTGCAACCGGCTGATCGAGGAGGAAGCGCTCCGTCTCTCGGAGCAGCTGCTGGGCGAGCTGGAACAGGGCTTGCGCATTGTGAGCCACCTCTGAGAGTTCGTGGCTGATCTCTTCCATCGCGTTGCTCGCGTGCTCGCTTGCCTGGGCATTCTCTTCCCCGATCGCAGAAAGCTGGGAAGCGGTGGTACTGATGGTTGCCACGGAAGTCGCGAGTTCGGCAGTCCCAGCGCTCGTCTCCTCGACTGTCGATGCGGCTTGCTCGAGTTGTGCACGCAGATATTCGACACTCTTCAGGGCTTGCTCGGCCAGGGTGAGTGCACGCTCGCTCAACGTCGCGAGTTCGCGGGCTGCCTCGGCGGTGGATTCGAAGAGATCCGAGACCGTGTTGGTTTCGGTAACGACTCCGGTCATCGCCTCGAGGCTTTCGGTCGCTGCCTGCCCGGCAGACGCTGCCGAGTTCTGCAACTGGTGGACCAGTTCGGCGATGTGCGTCGTGCTTTCGGCAGCATTGGCGGAGAGCTTCCGGACTTCTTCAGTGACCACGGCGAATCCTCGTCCTGCTTCCCCGGCTCGCGCTGCCTCGATCGCGGCGTTGAGTGCGAGCAGGTTCGTTTGTTCGGTGATGGAGCGAACGATCGTGAGCACCTGATCGATCGATTGTGCATGCTTGACCATCTCGTCCACGCGCTTCTGCGCCTCGGTGCTCTTGGCTTGAGCGCGTGTAATCGCGCCGAGTGTACGCTCGACCGCTCGCTGTCCTCGCTGTGCGTGCTGGGCGTGCTCTGTTGCGAGTCGACCGACCGCGCGGGCGGTTTGCGCCGCCTCCCGATTCTGCCGGTTGATCTCGGAAGCCAACTCGAATGCCTGGTGCACGACCCGTGCTTGGTCAGCAGCGGCCTTGGCGAGCGCGTCACTGGTCTGAGCCAGTTCGGTCAAAGACTGACGCAATCCGGTGAGTGCATTGGCTTGATCGGCACTTCCGCGGGCGACTCTTTCAGCCGCGCCGGTCATACTCTGGATGGCGACGGTCGTCTGTTCGACACGCCGATGGACGTCAGCCCCGACATCGTTGATCAGAGCAGCCGCGCCTCTGAGGCTGGTGACCATGTCGCGGAGGCCCTCGACCAGTGTGCGAAAACTCTGTTCCACATTACCCAGAGCGGACTGGAGACGATTGTAGGCTCCGATCAGTGTCGCTACTTCGTCTCGCCCAGTCAGCTCGCTCGGCCGCACTTTGAACGAGACGGTCGCTCGCAGGTCACCGCGGGCGAGCGCACCCAGCGCTCGCTCGAGGGCGGGTATGTCATGGGTCGTGAGTTCGTC
This sequence comes from Thermomicrobium roseum DSM 5159, assembly GCF_000021685.1. GTDB lineage: Bacteria > Chloroflexota > Chloroflexia > Thermomicrobiales > Thermomicrobiaceae > Thermomicrobium > Thermomicrobium roseum. The sequence continues at coordinate 108,720 of NC_011959.1, forward strand.
GAGAGCCTTGGCCACATGTCCGAGGCGCTTGGTCAAGAGGCGGGCCATGAGCGCGGCCAAGAGGGTGGCCAAAAGTGCGCTGATGAGACTGACAGCGGGAACGAGAACGTTGACTCGAGCGACGACACCCTCGGCAGACTGCTCCGAGTTGTTGACCGAGGCGTACCCGAGTTCGACTGTGCGGTCGATTGCGCTGCGGTGCGCCTCGAAACGGGGTCGAAGCTCGTTCCAGATGAGTTCCTCCGCACGAGCTGTCTCCCCGGCGAGGAGAGCGGGAATCACCTGGCGATCGCGGATGTCGAAGAACTCGCGGGCAGGATCCGCTGCTTGTTCGGTCAAGGACTGGCGGATCTCACCTTCTGGCAGTACGCTTCTCCAATAGGAGAGCCGCTCTTCATAGTCCTGGCGCGTTCTCTGGCTATCGGCCAGGAGGCGCTGCACCGTTTCCTCGTCCGCGCCGTTCTCGATCGCCAACTTGAGCTGGAGGACATTGGCTTAGGCATCGACAATGTAGGCCGGCGGTGGCAAGATATCGGCGATCAATTCCTGATCGCGGGCGATCTGCTGATACAACGGGCCGTTCACCATGACTTGTCGCAGACCATACATGCTGACCGCGCTGGAGAGGATGAACCCGGTCAGGAACACCAGCACCATCAGTCCCATCTGGTAGCCGAGTCGGAACCGTGCGATGAACCCGACCACTCCAATCCTCCCTCGAGATACCGCCAGTCCTTTTCCCCCAGGATCGATAACGGCGAACGCTGCGCTTCTCAGGGGACCAAAAGGTCCTGTTCGCGTCGGTAAGGTATTCCTGGACATTCACTGCGTCTGGAACAGGAAAACCAGGCGATTTGGTCGGAATCTTCGCGGCGACCTCTGACTCGTGGCGATGCATGCGTTCGGTCCAGCGCCGAGCGGTACCGGAGGCGCATCATGCGTTGTGCTCTCGTTGGTCGTCGCAGCTGCCGAGAACGGGATTTCTGGTCTCAGCGAGTCGACTTGTCGGCCCTCGATGGTCTCTCCTGCCGGCTTGCGGTGGGTCACCGCAAAGAGTCGGAGGTGTTCTGGTTCGGGAACCGGAATGCGTGAACGTGAGGACTCGCCACGCTGACTGATCCGAGCTGCCTTTTGGCACTTGACGACACGACGTGCTTCCCGCATACTAGCGGGAGGAACAACGCAAGACCGGTAACGACGACGAACGGAGCGAGTACGTCCGGCACGGGGCGCAGCGAGCCGGTGGGTGGTGCGAGACCGGTGCTCGCGGCTGGACGGAATGGATCCGGGAGTCGCGCCCCGAACGCCTCGGGCAAGTAGGCGGCGCCGGAGGCTCCACCGTTATCCGGAGCTCGGTATCGGATCGCACAGCGATCCCGTACCGGTCGAGGTGGGATGCCTTCTCGATGGCATCCAACCAGGGTGGCACCGCGGAGCCTGACCCCTCCGTCCCTGACGGGACGGAGGGTTTTTCTTTGGGAATCCATCCACCGGAGGCGAATCGATGACGAGAACGGATGCAGCTCTTCGCTCGCCAGCTCGCCGCTATCACCCCTCACTCGAAGAGGTGGCAGTCCTCGCGCGCGAAGCGACAGTGATCCCGATTTATCGCGAACTCGACGCTGACTTGGAGACACCTGTGTCGGCGTTCCTCAAGGTGGCCAGCGAGCCCTACGCTTTCCTCCTGGAAAGCGTCGAAGGTGGGGAGCGTCTCGCTCGCTATTCCTTCATCGGGACCGATCCGTTTCTGCTCGTCGAACTCGACCGCGGCTGCGCCCGTCTGCGCCGTACCGGCACCCGAACGGCCTTCGCCGCACCAGCCCTCGCCTCGTTCGGCGGTGCGGACTATTATGAGCCTCCCACGGCGGAGCAGGTGACGACCTTCAGCGATCCGCTCCGCTTCCTCGAGCGCTTGCTCGCACGTTATCGGACAGTCCACCTGCCGGGCATGCCGCGCTTCCTGGGTGGGGCGGTCGGCTACCTCGGTTACGAGGCCATTCGCTATTTCGAGCCGCGCGTTCCCGCAGCACCGCGCGACACGCTCGGAATGCCGGAAGCGGTCTTCCTCCTCGTCGACTCGATGCTCGTCTTCGATCATCTCGAGCATACGATCGCCGTGGTTAGCCACGTGCATGTGGAAGAGGGAATATCGCTCGCCCAAGCATACGCTGACGCGGTCGAACGGATCGAGCGGTTGGTCGATCGCTTGCGCCGGCCACCAGTCATCCCGTTCGGTCCCGGGCCGGTTGACCCGGAATCGGTCGAGGCTCGGCTTCGCCCGCACGTCGAGCCCGCTCAGTACGTCGCGATGGTCGAGCGAGCCAAGGAGTACATTGCGGCTGGCGACGTCATCCAGGTGGTCCTTTCCCAGCGCCAGGAACTGGAGACGGGTGCCCATCCGTTCACGATCTACCGAGCGCTCCGGCGGATCAATCCATCTCCATACATGTACTTTTTGCGCCTCGGTGACGATGCGCTGATCGGTGCGTCTCCCGAAATGCTCGTCCGAGTCGATGGTCGCGAGCTTTCCACCCATCCGATCGCCGGGACGCGACGGCGAGGTCGCACACCGGAAGAAGATGCCGCATTAGCGGAAGAGCTCGCTGCCGACGAAAAGGAGCGTGCTGAGCACATCATGCTCGTCGATCTGGCGCGCAACGATATCGGTCGTGTCGCTCAGCCCGGGACAGTGCATGTGCCCCGCCTCATGGTCGTCGAGCGGTACAGTCACGTCATGCACCTCGTCAGCGAGGTAGCTGGCCGGCTCCGCGAGGACCTGAGCGCGCTCGATGCGCTGCGTAGCTGTTTCCCGGCCGGAACGGTCAGCGGTGCGCCGAAGGTTCGCGCCATGGAGATCATCGCTGAACTGGAACCAGAACAACGCGGTCCCTATGCGGGAGCCGTCGGCTACGTCGACTTCAGCGGCAACTTGGATACCGCGATTACGCTCCGAACGATCGTGATGCGAGGCCAACGGGCCTTTCTCCAAGCAGGAGCGGGGATCGTCGCTGATAGCGTGCCGGAATTCGAACACAAGGAATGCCATCACAAGATGCGGGCACTGGTGCGCGCCATCGAGCAGGCCGAACGATTGGAAACCGAACAGCGAGGAGGTCGTGCATGATCCTCGTGATCGATAACTACGACTCGTTTACCTTCAACCTGGTCCAGTATCTGGCTGAGTTGGGTGCCGACCTCGTAGTGTTCCGCAACGATGCAGTGACCGTCGAGGAGATCGAGGATCTCGCGCCTGCTGGCATCGTCGTCTCGCCGGGGCCCTGCACACCGCGTGAGGCGGGGATCTCGGTACCGGTCATCCAGCGTTTTCGTGGTCGCGTGCCGATCCTCGGTGTCTGCCTCGGACACCAGGCGATCGGGGCAGCCTACGGAGCGCGCATCGTTCGGGCTCCCCGACTCATGCACGGCAAGACGAGCTGGATCACGCATGACGGGAAGGGAGTGTTCGCTGGCTTGCCGAACCCGTTCCTGGCTACCCGCTATCACTCGCTCATGGTGGAGGAGGAAAGCCTGCCGGAGGACCTCGTGGTCACAGCCCGGAGCGAGGATGGCGTGATCATGGGAGTACGCGATCGGACAGGGCTCGTCGAGGGAGTGCAGTTCCACCCGGAATCGATTCTCACGGCGGTCGGTAAAGAACTGCTCCGCAACTTTCTGCACCAGGTCGACACGCACCAGCGCGAGCTCGTCTCTTCGAAAGGGGGTACCGCATGATCGGATCGGTGCTGCAGAAGGTCGTTGCAGGCCAGATCCTGGACATCGACGAGGCGATGGAGGCGATGAGCGCCATCATGACGGGGGAGGCTACCCCAGCACAGATCGCGGCGCTGGTGACCGCACTCCGCATGCGTGGCGAGCGTGAAACCGAGATCGCTGGCTTCGTCAAAGGGCTGCGAGCCCACATGATCCCGGTGGAACTCCAGCTTGCGCAGCCGGTCATCGATGTCGTGGGGACCGGTGGTGACGGGAACCGGACCTTCAACATCTCCACGGCGACTGCTTTCGTCGTTGCTGGTGCGGGGGTTCCGGTCGCCAAGCATGGCAACCGGGCGATGTCCAGCCGAGCCGGATCGGCTGACGTCTTGGAGGCATTGGGCGTCCGGATCGACCTGAACCCGAGCGCGGTGGCACGCTGTGTCGAGGAGGCAGGGATCGGCTTCATGTTCGCCCAGCGTTTCCATCCCGCGCTGCGGCATGCGGCGCCGGTGCGGCGAGAACTCGGCTTTCGAACGGTCTTCAACGTGCTCGGCCCTCTCGCGAATCCAGCCCGCGTGCGCTACCAGCTTCTCGGAGTCGCGATGCCTGAACTCGTGGAGACGGTGGCGCGGGTTCTCGCCCTGCTGGATGTCGAGCATGCGCTGGTCGTCCACTCGGCGGATGGTTTGGACGAGATCAGCCTCGGCGCGCCGACGACGGTGTACGAGGTCCGGCGCAACGGGACAGTCGAGGTCCGACGTTGGACGCTCGAGCCAGAGTCGCTCGGGCTCGAGCGGGTTCCCAGCGATGCGCTGCGTGGCGGCACTGCCGAAGAGAATGCGCGCATCGTTCGTGCTGTCCTGGAGGGAGCGCGCGGCCCAGCACGCGATGTGGTGTTGCTCAACGCGGCTGCCGCGCTCGTTGCGGCGGACGCGGCGCAGTCGCTCGCCGAGGGATTGGAATTGGCTCGCCACGCGATCGACAGTGGTGCCGCGCTGGACCGCCTGGAGCGGCTGAAGGTGCTCTCCAACGCGCTGGCTGAGGCGGAGGTGCCCTCGTGACACGAACGGGAACCGTCCTCGACCGCATCGTCGAGCGAACGAGTGCGGACCTGGCTGAGCGTCGCCGCCGGGTACCAGAGGGTGCACTCCGGGCACAGGCCCACGAGCAAGCGCCGCCGGTCCCGTTGGTACCGGCCTTGCGCGCTGATCGAGTCAGCGTCATCGCCGAAGTCAAGCGCGGCTCCCCCTCGCGTGGCCTCTTCGCTCCTGAGGCTGATGCTGCTGCAGTGGCGATGGACTATCTCGCGGGTGGGGCCGCTGCTCTCTCGGTGCTGACTGACGAACCCTTTTTCCACGGGAGTCTCAAGGATCTCGCAGTGGTTGCACGGCTGGCGCATGCCAGCCCGGGACCCGTACCGGTTCTGCGCAAAGATTTCCTGCTCGATCCCTATCAGATCGTGGAGGCGCGGGCCCATGGTGCAGACGCCGTCCTCCTGATCGTCGCAGTGCTCGATCGCTGGCAGCTCGCCGAGCTCCTCGGCGTCACCTGGGAATTGGGCATGGAGGCGCTCGTCGAAGTGCATGACGAGTCGGAGTTGGCGACCGCAGTGGAAGCCGGTGCCCGGGTCATCGGGATCAACAACCGCGATCTCCGGACCTTCACGGTCGACCTGACGGTCAGCGAGCGGCTGGCGCCGCTCGTTCCGGCCGATCGGGTCGTGGTCGCCGAGAGTGGCATCCATTCAGTCGCTGATGTCGAACGGCTGGCGCGGGCTGGTATCGATGCGATTCTGGTCGGTGAGGCGTTGATGATGGCGCCGGATCGTCGTGCGATCGTGCAGGCACTGGGGAGCGTGGAGGTGGTCCGATGCCGGGGCTCGTGAAACTCTGCGGTATGCGAACGCCGGAGGACGCACGAGCAGCGATCGAGACCGGCGCGGATCTCATCGGATTGGTCTTCGCGCCGAGCCGGCGTCGGGTTTCGCTCGAAGAGGCTCGCGCCATCTGCCGAACGGTACGGGAGTCGCGGAATCCGCCGCGCATCGTTGGACTCTTCGTCGATGCTCCCGTCGACGAGATCGCGATGATCGCGAGCGCGCTCGAGCTCGATCTCGTCCAGCTCCACGGGAACGAGCCGCCAGAGGTTCTCGCCCGGCTCGGTTGGCCAGCCCTGAAAGCGATCCGGCTGCGGCCAGGCGAAAGCCTGGAGGCAGCCTGCGACCGCATCGCGCCGTACTTCAGTCGAGAACGGAACCCGCTCGCGATCCTGCTCGATGCCTATCATCCGTCCCTCTTGGGTGGGACCGGCCAGATCGTCGACTGGACGCTGGCAGCCGAACTCGCTGCGCGCTTTCCGATCATCTTGGCTGGCGGATTGCGCCCAGAGACGGTAGCGGAAGCGATCGCGCTCGTCCGGCCGCTGGGTGTGGATGTTTCCAGCGGGATCGAGCGCGACGGGCACAAGGACCCTCAGCTGATGCAGGCGTTCGTCGCGGCAGCGCGCCGCGCGTTCCTGACCCTCGATCGACCGGCGGAGATACGGATCGGAGGAATGCGATGACGACCAGAACCCAGCCAGTACGACAGCTTCCCGACGAGCGTGGGCGCTTTGGGGAATTCGGGGGCATGTATGCGCCAGTGACGCTCCTGCCAGCGATCGAGGAACTGATCGCGGCGTACGAGGATGCCCGCCGTGATCCTGCTTTCCAGGCCGAGTTCGAGCGATTGTTGCGCGACTTCGTCGGCCGCCCCACGCCACTCTATTACGCTGCGAGTCTGACCGAGACGGTGGGAGGTGCCCGCATCTTCCTCAAGCGGGAAGACCTCGCGCACACCGGCGCACACAAGATCAACAACGCGGTCGGCCAGGGTCTCCTGGCCAAGCGCATGGGGAAGCCGCGCGTGATTGCCGAGACCGGTGCTGGGCAGCATGGAGTTGCGACCGCGACCGTCTGTGCCATGCTCGGTCTCGAGTGCGTCGTGTACATGGGCGAACTCGACGTGCAGCGTCAGTCGCTCAACGTCTTCCGCATGAAGCTGCTGGGGGCAGAAGTCCGACCGGTCAGTTCGGGAAGCCGCACGCTCAAGGACGCGATGAACGAGGCGATCCGCGACTGGGTCACCAACGTGCGGACCACCTATTATCTCGTGGGGTCGGTCGCTGGGATGCACCCGTACCCGATGATCGTGCGCGATTTCCAGTCGGTGATCGGGAAAGAAACGCGCGAGCAGGTTTTGGCCGCAGTGGGACGCTTGCCTGACGCGGTCGTTGCCTGCGTCGGTGGGGGGTCGAACGCAATCGGTATCTTTTCAGCCTTCCTGGAAGACGAGTCGGTCGAACTGCACGGTGCCGAAGCTGCTGGAGAAGGGATCGAGACCGGACGGCATGCGGCCAGCTTGACGGCTGGTCGTGTCGGCGTGCTGCATGGCTCGCGGTCGTTCGTGTTGCAGGACGAGGATGGGCAGATCGTCGAAGCGCACAGTATCGCGGCTGGCCTCGACTATCCGGGGGTGGGGCCGGAGCATGCCTATCTCAAGGTGACGGGTCGCGCGCAGTACCACGCGATCACCGATGCGGAGGCTCTCGCGGCGTTCCAGCTGCTCTGCCGGACAGAGGGAATCATCCCGGCCTTGGAATCGGCTCATGCGATCGCTCTGGCGGTGCGGTTGGCCAAGGAGCGGCCGCGCGACCAGGTCATCGTGGTCAATCTCTCCGGACGAGGCGATAAGGATATGCAGACGGTCGCGAGTGCGCTGGGGGTGACACTGTGATGCGACGGACAAGCCGGATCGCTGACGCCTTCGCGGCGTTGCGTGCACGAGGGCAACTGGGGATCATCCCCTATCTCACGATCGGCTATCCGCAGCGGGAGAGTACGCTGGAACTGGTTCCTGCTCTGGTGCGTGGCGGAGCGTGCGCAGTGGAACTGGGGATTCCCTTTTCCGATCCGCTGGCGGACGGTGTGACGATCCAGCGGGCGAGCCATGTCGCGCTGGCCAATGGGGTGACGGTGCGCTTCTGCCTGGAGACGGCAGCGCGGCTGCGTGAGCAGGGTGTTGACGTTCCGCTCGTCTTCATGGGATACTTCAATCCACTGCTCCAGTATGGTCTGGAGCGGTTTGTTCATGCGTGTGTTGAGGTCGGCGTCGACGGCGTGATCGTGCCGGATCTTCCACCGAACGAAAGCGACGAACTCCACGCCCTCTGTCGGGCGGCCGGGCGCGACCTGATCTTTATGGTGGCGCCGACGAGCACCGATCGACATCTGCGCGAGGTGGCCGCTCGTGCGAGTGGCTTCGTCTACTGCGTCTCGCTGACCGGCGTGACCGGAGCGCGTGAGCGTCTGCCGGACGATCTGCCAGCCTTCCTGCAGCGCGTGCGAGCAGTGACCGCTCTCCCGCTCGCGCTCGGTTTCGGTATCTCGCGACCGGAGCACGTGAGTCAGGCACGGGGGCTGGTCGATGCGGTCGTCGTCGGGAGTGCGCTGCTCGATCGCCTGGCTGGAGAGCCACCGGAGGGACAGGCTGCCGCGGCGGAGTCGTTCATCGCTTGGTTGCGGCAAGGAGCGGATGCGGTCGCACCAGTCGGGGAGGGGTCGTAAGCGACGATGGTCCAGTGTCGCGGGATCCGGGGGGCGACGACAGTCGAGGCCAACACCGCGGAAGCGATCGTCCAAGCGACCCGCGAGCTCTTGCTCGCGCTCGTCGAGGCCAATGGAGTGGAGCCGGACCAGATCGCGAGCATCATCTTCACGACGACGCGCGACCTCACCGCAACCTTTCCAGCCGTCGCCGCACGCGAACTCGGCTGGATCCATGTTCCGTTGCTCTGCGCCCACGAAATGGACGTTCCCGGTGCGCCGATGGGGGTGGTGCGGGTGTTGATGCATGTCAATACCGAGAAGTCGCCGCGCGAAATCCGGCATGTCTATCTGCGTGGCGCCCGTGTCTTGCGTCCCGAGTTCGGACAAGACCTGACTGTGCTGACCGAAGATCGCCGAGGAATGGGAGGGGCTGAGCAATGATCGTCGTCATGCAGCCAGGTGCGACCCAGGAGCAGATCCAGGCAGTGATCGATCGGGTCGCCGAGTTCGGTTTCCAAACCAAGCTCGCTCCCGGTGCCGAGCGGATGGTGATCGGGGTCGTCGGATCACCGTTGCCGGATACGCTCAAGGAGGCCCTCGAGCGCTTGCCGGGAGTCGAGGAGGTGATCCGTGTCAGCAAGCGCTACAAGCTGGTCAGTCGCGAGTTCTACCCACTGGACACCGTGATCCAGGTGCGCGACGTGACGATCGGCGGAAACGAGGTCGTGGTCATCGCTGGCCCCTGCTCGGTGGAAAATGAGCGACAGATCCTCGAGACGGCTCGAGCAGTCAAGGCGGCGGGCGCCAGCATGCTGCGCGGCGGTGCCTTCAAGCCGCGCACCTCCCCCTACGAGTTCCGCGGGTTAGGTGAGCAAGGACTCAAACTGCTGGCCAAGGCGCGCGAAGAAACTGGGCTCCCGATCGTCACCGAGGTACTCAGTGCCCAGCATGTGGATCTCGTGGCCGAGTACGCCGACTTGCTGCAGATCGGTGCCCGCAACTGCCAGAACTATCTCTTGCTGGAGGCGGTGGGACGAGCCAAGAAGCCGGTTCTCCTCAAGCGCGGAATGGCGGTGCAGATCGAGGAATGGCTCTTGGCTGCTGAATACATCGTCGCGCAGGGGAACGAGCAGGTGCTCCTGTGTGAGCGCGGTATCCGCACCTTCGAGACCTTCACGCGCAACACGCTGGACTTGAACGCGGTTCCAGCAGTGAAGCACCTCAGTCATTTGCCGATCATCGTCGATCCAAGCCACGGCACTGGACGTTGGTTCATGGTTCCCGCCATGATGTTGGCTGCTGTCGCTGCTGGGGCCGACGGCTTGATCGTCGAGGTGCATCCGAATCCGGACCATGCGCTCTCCGATGGCGCCCAGTCGCTCACTCCGGAGAACTTCGCTGCGGTGATGCCCAAGCTGGCCGCCGTCGCCCGGGCGGTCGGCCGTTCCCTCCGCGGCGTGGCGACTGCCGAGCCCAGTCTCTCGCCGGCCGATTAGGAGGGTGCATGAGCGACGACGCACTCGCTCGGCTCCTGGGTGCCATTCGCTTCGGCGCGGATGGGCTGGTTCCGCTGATCGTGCAGGATGCCACGACCGGTCAGGTCCGCATGGTCGGCTACGTGAATGCCGATGCGGTGCGACGGACAGTCGAGACAGGGCGAGTGCACTTTTGGAGTCGGAGTCGTCAGCGGCTCTGGATGAAGGGCGAGACGTCGGGGCACGTCCTGGAGTTGGTCGAGCTGCGCACTGATTGCGATGGGGACGCCCTTCTCGCGCGGGTCCACCCGCATGGCCCGACGTGCCATACTGGTCGTCCGAGCTGTTTCGATACGGAACCGCTCGTGGGCACGTCCCAGGATCCAGTGAACGCCACGATCCTCGACGAGCTCGCCAGCATCATCGCGGCACGAGCAGTCGAACCACAGCCGGGGTCCTATACCAGCGCCTTGCTCCAGGCCGGAGTCGATCGCATCGCGCGGAAGATCGGCGAGGAAGCGGCTGAGGTGATAGTCGCCGCCAAGAACGGCGAGCCCGAGGCGATCGCCCAGGAAGCAGCCGATCTCCTCTACCATCTCTTGGTCTTGTTGCAGGCGAGTGGTGTTCCTGCTGGAGAGGTCTGGCGGGTCCTGCAGGCGCGCCGAGGTCGTCACTCCTCGTCATAGTAACGCGGCGGGCGAACGACCAGGCGTTGCTGCTCGAGGTCGACCGCGAGGATGACCGAGCGGATGGCGGGAAGGAGGAGTTCGCTTCCATCCGGTCGCTGGACGACATAGACGTCGTTCGCGCCGGTCTCCAAGATCTCGATCACGCGTCCGAGCACGTTTCCTGCTTCGTCCACCACCTGCAACCCGAGGATCTCGAACTGGTAGTACTCGTCCTCACCCAGAGGGGCCGCTTGGCTGCGGTCGATCCGGACAACGACGCCGCGCATGGCCTCCGCTTCGTTGCGCGTCGTGATACCTTCCAGCTGGAGGAAAGCGAGATCACCCTGCACCCGAGCGCGGAGCAGCCGACGCGGTGTCGGCTCCTCGCCCAGGTAGACGTATTCGAGATGCGGAATGCGCTCAGGGAAATGGGTCCAGATCTTCAGTTTCACGGTGCCGCGCACCCCATGCGCACCGACGATCCGACCGATCGACAGTCGCTCGGGAGACGCTGGACGCTCAACTGGTGGCTGTCGGTTGGGCGTCGATCTGGTCATCGATGGTGAGGCTGGCGTGGACACCTTGCCGCACGGCGGCGATGCCGAGCATCGTGCGGATCGCGCGGGCGATCTTTCCTTCCCGACCGATCACCTTGCCCAGTTGGTCGTGTGGCACTGAGAGACGGAGAATGACCGCGCGGCCGCGACGCCGGGCGCGCACCTGGATGGCGTCCGGATCATCGACCAACTGGCCCGCGATATAGCGGACGAGCGTCGCGAGCCGGTTCATCGCCAGGTCTGGGTCGATCGGTGGACGCTCGCGGCGCGGCGGACGTTGGGGTGGTCGTTGGCCGTCGCGGCGCTGCACGATTCACGCTCCTCATGCCTCGGGCTGCGCGGTTTCGGCAGTTTCGCGCTTGGCCTCGTTCTGCTGACGCGGTGGAAGGACGCCGGCACGAACCAAGAGAGCACGGACCGTATCAGTCGGCTGTGCCCCATGCTCGAGCCACCACCGCGCTCGCTCGACATTCACTTCGAGCGTATACGGATCGGTGCGGGGGTTGTAATACCCGATAACCTCGATGAACCGGCCATCGCGGGGCCAACGTGCCTCGGCCGCGACGATCCGGTAGTGCGGCTGCCTCTTCTTCCCCATGCGGCGTAGGCGCAGCTTGATCATCTTCTGCTCGCTCCACCCTCCGGCTTGTCCGACAGTCCATCGACAGCAACAGCAGGCGATCGGTGCAGACCACCGACCGGCACCAGGCAACTGTAGCAGGCAATGTGGGAAGGCGTCAATCGCTCGAGCCCTGTTGCGCGGTAGTCCTGTCCTGATACCCGGGCAGCGTGCAGACCGAGCACTCGAGAGCGCCTGTCGCGAAGCGTTGCTGCAGAGCGGCGCTGCTCCAACGTGTTGGACGCTCAGGAGTGCAACGAGAGCGAGACACGAGATACCCGCTCTGACTCCGCAACGCTGGTCTCAGTAGAGAGATCGGATGACCGGTGAACGCTGTGGGTTTACGCGAACCAGTCGCTCCCAACCATCCCACGCCGCGCCGGTCGGCTGGATCGAAGCACAGCGCGCGACCGATTCCAGGCTGACATCTCTGGTAGACCGCCACGGCGGGCGTTTTTCTCTCGTCTCTGCCCGGTTTTAGATCCGGACTGCAGTACCCGAGACGGTGACCATGAGCATGTTGCTCCCGCCCATGTCGATCGTCTCGTAGTCGATATCGACTCCGATCACTGCGTTGGCACCGAGCTGGCGGGCTGCCTCGGCCATCTCCTGGAAGGCGATCTCGCGCGCCTTGCGCAGCTCCTTCTCGTAGGCTCCGGAGCGACCACCGACGATATCGCGGATACTGGCGAAGATGTCGCGAAAGATGTTCGCTCCCAGGATAGCTTCCCCCGTCACCACGCCCAGATACTCTTTGACCGGTCGTCCCTCGATCGCCGTCGTGGTGGTGATGAGCAGATCGGATGCCATACTGCTCTCCCCCTTCGCGGCCGAACTGTTCATCGGCAACATACTACCACACCGATTGTCTCGGAAATGGCCGGCGGCGCAGGCGTCACGGGACGCGCTCATGAGCGCGTGCCTGCTCCGTGACGTGGGCTCACTCTCTTCCTGCCGTGCGAACTCATCGATGCCAGCCGTGCACCGTCGCACCGCAGAACGATCGCCGACCCGGTTCGTGTGGCGAGTCCTCGTCGATCCTCTTACCGAGTGAGGCGGGTCGTCATCTGCACAGGCCGTGAGAGCAGCGAACACGGGAGGCGCGATCAGCGATGCACGCCTCCCGTGCCATCCGGCGACGATTCGCTCGAAAGCGCACGGCGAGCGAGAACGCTCTCAGTCGTCAGCTGCCACCTCGTCAAGATACCGGAAGCCCCAATCCTGATAGGGGCGATCGACTGCTAACGCGCGCTCGAGCATGCGCTCGACGCGGATCGCGTGTTCGCGTGTCCGTTCATCTGGTGCGCGCTCCGGATCGTAGAGCTTGGACATCTGCTTCCAGATGATGCGCCGCTGGATCTCGCTGGTTCCTTCCACGATGCGGAGACTCCGATAGTTGCGGTAGATGCGCTCGAGCGGGTAATCCCGGCAATAGCCGCGCGCACCGAAGAGTTGCACTGCCGTATCGACGACGTGCTGGCACGCTTCCGTGGAGTAGAGCTTGGCCATCGCTGCTTCCTTGGCGGCGAACTCGCCGCGATCGATCTTGCGCGCTGCCTCGTACATGGCCAGGCGAGAGAGCCAGATCGTCGTCGCAGCTTCCGCGAGCTGCCATTGGATGCCCTGAAAGTCAGCCAGCCGCTGACCGAAGGCCTGCCGCCGCTTCACATAGGCCATAGCGAGTTCCCAGGCGCGCTCGGCATAGCCGATCGCGAGCGAGCAGCACTTGACGCGCCCTTCGTCGAGCGTGCGCATGAGCAGCCGGAAGCCCCAACCGAGTTCACCCAACAGGTTTTCTGCTGGAACCTTGCAATCCTCGAAGACGAGGACGCTCTCGTCGATGCCAGCGTTGCCCATCATCTTCTGTCGACGCGCGACCCGCATTCCGGGCGTCCCTTTGGGAACGAGAAACACGCTGATCCCGCCGTGAGCACCCTTGCCGGGATCGGTCGCCGCGGCGACTGTGAAGACATCGCCCCGCTCTGCCCAGGTGATCCAGTACTTGACGCCGTTGAGTACCCAGTAGCCGTCACGCCACTCGGCGCGGGTGGAGATGCCCTGGCCGTCCGACCCGACCTGCGGCTCGCTCATGGCGAAAACGCCGATGATCTCCCCACGTGCAAGGCGGGGCAAGTACTCGCGCTTCAGCTCTTCGCTTCCACCATGCAGGATGGCCAGGCTGCCGATGCCGTTGTTGAGGTCCACCACGTAGCCGATAGCCAGAGGGGCCTTGTGGATCTGCTCCAGGACCATGCACGTTTCGAGCAGGTTGAAGCCGAGACCCCCGTACTCTTTGGGAATCGTCATGCCGAAGTAGCCACGCTTGGCCACATCGGCGATGACCTCCGGGGGAAGGTAGTCTGTCCGCTCGATCTCGTCTTCGAGCGGCATCAGCTCCTCATAGACGTAGCGCTTGGTCTCCTCGACGAACTCGAGAACCTCTGCCCGGACGCCATCCATCACCCATCCCTCCTTTCCGGAGCACGCAGAACGATCAGACTGTCGACTGCCCACGCACCTCGTCCTTCCTCGAGCACGATGAGCGGATTCACTTCCGCGACCTCGATCAGGTCAGCCGCTGCCACGGCGAACCAGCTGAAACGAGCGATGGCCTCGGCCGCCGCACGGCGGTCACGTGGAGCCAGCCGTCGATGACCAGCCAGCAGGGCTGCGCCCCGCAGTTCGCTGAGCATCCGATCCGCCTCCTCTGGACTGACCGGGGCCTTGCGATAGACGACATCTCGCCAGATCTCCACGAACTCACCGCCGAGACCGACACTCACCACCATGCCGAACGTCGAATCGCGGAGGCATCCGAGGAGAAGCTCCAGCCCGTGCGGAATTTGTCGTTGAACCAGATAGCCGGTGACCTCCAGCGATGGTGTGGCCGCGAGGGTCTCGACCATCCCCTGCCATGCCTCGATCAGCGCCTGGCGATCACTGATACCGAGCCGGACCGCTCCGAGGTCGCTCTTGTGGAGCAAGTTCGGTCCCTGTGCCTTGAGCACGACCGGAAACCCGATCTCGTCGGCTGCCGCGAGTGCTTCCTCCAGGCAGGTCACCCAGCGTTCGCTCGGGATAGGCAAGCCGATACGTGCGAGGATCTGCTTCGCTTCGTACTCGGTCAGCGTCACCGGTTGATCGTGTGCTGACCGCGTGGCACGCTGATGCCAGCGCTCGATCTCCTGGCGAATCTCCCCGAGGGAGGACGGTGGAGCGAGCGAGTCCGGTGCGCTGGCTCGCCACTGGCTGTAGCGCGCTGCATGAGCGATCGCGCGGTACCCGTATTCGGTTCCTTGCAAAACGGGAATCCCGGCCGCGCGGAGGCGCTGCACTTCCGTGCAATCGAGCCCCGTTGCCTGATTGGTGACCACAGCGAGTGGCTTCGCGGTGCGCTCGCGCAAAGCGAGCATCGCCTCGGCATACAGGTGCGCTTCCTCGGTTTCCCGCACCATGTCGGTTCCCAAGACAATGGTCTCGATGTTCGGGTCTTCGGCGAAGGCGGCCAACGTGGCCGGGTAGACTTCGTCGAAGTTGCCGGAACCCCAGGCGTCCAGCGGATTCTCGAGCTTGACGTACGGAGCCAGAACCGTCCGCAGTCGTTCGGCAGTTTTGGGTGACAAGGGTGGGAACTCGAGGCCGATCCGCTCTCCCCAGTCCGCGATGAGCGCTTTCTCTCCTCCACTATCGGTCACCACGCCGACGCGGAAGCTCCGTGGCCAGCGCCCAGCGAGCAGAAATTCAGCCGTGTCGTACAGCTCGTCGAGCGTCTCGACCAGGATCACGCCGTATTGGCGCATGATATCGCGGAAGATCGCGTCCGAGCCAGCGATCGCGCCGGTGTGCACCAGAACCGTCGCGCGGGCCAATTCCGAGCGACCGACCTTGAGCAGGACGATCGGGACAGAACGCGCATGAGCGGCCTGGATCACGTCCAGGAACCGCTCGCCATCGCGCACGACTTCGAGGAAGCCGACGAGAAGACGCACGTGGGGGTCGGACAAGGCGGCCGCGAAGTAATCGGCCGCAGTCAGGACGGCTTCGTTCCCGCTCGAGACCAGGTAGCGAAAGCGGAGTGACCGCGTGTTGTGGGCCAAGGACCAAAAGACGGAACCGCTCTGCACGACCGCAGCGGCCGGACCGGTCGCCAGGTCGCCTGGCAGGTGATAGCCGGTCAAGGTTGCTCGTGCGTCCGGAGTGACCAACCCCAGACAATTGGGACCACAGACGGCGATGCCGCGGTCGCGGGCGATGGCGGTGATTTCCTGCTGAATCGCCAAGCCTGAGGGACCCGCCTCGGCGAAACCGGAGCCGAGTAGAACCGCAGCCCGCACTCCTCGCTCAGCGAGTGCGCGAAACGCCTGCAGGGTATTTTCCGGTGAGAGGGCGATCACTGCGCAGTCAGGCGTTTCGGGGAGGTCCTCGACTGTGCGGAAGCAGGGGAACCCCTCGACCGCCTCACCACTGGGATGCAGTGCCCACACTGGACCGCGAAAGCCGAAGGTTCGCAAATTGGAGAGGACAGTCCGGGCCATGCGCCGCCGCGGGCTCGCGCCGACGACGACGATGCTGCGCGGTCGCAACAGCGGGGCCAGCATCTCCGATTGCACTGTTCTCTGCTCGTGCATCATGCACCCTCGAACGCCTCGATCTTTTCCCGGACGAAATCGGGCAATGGGCAGGACCGTCGAGACCGGCTGTCGTAGCAAACGAGCACGAGACGACCGTGAGCATGGACGCGCTCGCGCGCTGCGTCGACGACTGCAAAGTGCACCTCGAAACTGGATCGCCCACGCTTCGGGATGCGGATCCCGATCGAAACCAGGTCATCGAAGGCGACCGGCGCCCGATAGTCGATCTCGGCATGCGCGAACGCCCAGTCGAACGATCCCTCGTGGATCGTCTTGCCGATCGGGACACCGATTTGCCGAAAGTACTCCATGATCGCCTGCTCGACGTACTCGAAATAGACACTGAAGTAGACGATCCCTTGCATGTCGCAGTCACGGTAGCGCACTCGCCAGGGGTACCAGAAGCGGAACGATTCGAGTTCGGCCTGCATCATCATTTTCCCGTCAGACGCTCGAGCAGCTGATCCTGACCATGTTCGCGTGAACGGATGATCGGGAGCGCGTCACTTCCTTTGACTGGCCGTTACTGGCATCGTGTTGGCGATCCGATCGATTCGGTGGAACGAAGCTGCTGCTCGAGTAAAGCATAGCGAAACGGTGCTCCCGCTCAATTCGCGCCGCGTATGGTGACAGGAGGGATGCATGTGTCAGGCGTATGAAACTGATCGGCTCTCGAACTCGGCCCATCTCACCAGTAGCGGAAGGCATCTCTCCTCCCTCGTTGTACCCGAGGAAACGCGGTGTATCGACCCCGTAGGTGGATCCGTTCCAGCCAGCGGTACGCCGGACACCGAAGCCAGGTGGTGTCCGGCGTACCTGCAGCGCTGGACGATGGTGCTAGCGAGCGATCCAGCTATTGAAGCGCTCGACGACCTCGTCGAGGTGATCGGCCCACCACTGATAGTCCGGATAGACCTGGAGCGCCTTGTTCTGTGGCGCACTCGGCAACACGGCCACGCGTTCTGCGGGCAAGGCTTCGAACGCCCGCTTGTTGGCTGGGCCGTCCGGATAGGCCAGCGCGAAGGCCCGCTGTACCTCCGGACGCAAGGCGAAGTTGATGAAGTCGTGGGCGACATCCACGTTCTTGGAGCCGCGCGGGATGACCAGCGAGTCGCTCGAGAGCCGTCCCTGGTTCCACGTGTAACCGAGGACCGTGGAACCTTGCTCGATCAAGAACTGGATGCGGGCGATCCAGGCATCGGTGAGATAGACCTCGCCATCGGTGAGGAGTTGAGCCGGTTGGGCACCCGCCTCCCACCAGACAGTCACGTGTGGCTTGAGGCGGTCGAGTGCACGGAAGGCACGGTCGACATCCGGCGGGTAGAGTTGGTCGATCGGTACTCCGTCGGCCAGGAGGGCTGCCTCGAGCGGTCCCCACTGGATGTACTTCTGGAATGCACGCGGCCCAGGGAAACCTTGCACATCCCAGAAATCGGCCCAGCTCTGGGGCGGCTTGTCCGGGAACTTGTCCTTCCGGTAGGCGAGACACGTCGAGTAATAGAAGTAACCGACGCCGTGTTCGAGCACGAGTTCCGGAAAGATATCGGTCGTATCGATCTTGCTGTAGTCGAGTGGCTCCAGCAGGTTGAGGCGACCCATCGGGATGACCGATTCGGTCCCGACATCGACCACGTCCCACTCGACAGTGCCGGACTCGACCATGGTTCGCAGCTTGGCCTCGTCGGTCGTATCTTCGACGATCTGACAGCCGGTGAGACGCGAGAAGGGCTGGTAGATCGTCTTGCGCAGGGCATCCTGCAGAGCGCCGCCCCAGGAGGTGACGACGATACTGCGGCCCTTCCAGCGGTTGGGATCGTCATAGCCAGGAACCGCGAATTCACCCGCCGGCGCCTGGGCAGCAGGCGTCGGTGTCGCGGCTGGGGCCGGAGTCGGTGTCGGAGTGGCCGCCTGCCGGCAGGCAGCGAGCGTGCCGGCTGCCAGGAGGCCACCGAGTAGCTCGCGGCGGCGGAGGCGCTGCTGGCGCGCCAGGAACTGGAGCAGGGCATCGATCCGATCAGCCATGGTACACCTCCTCCTCGTCTGAGCCATGCACAGTGCTCTCAACGGGTCGGGAAAGGAAGCGCGATGGCATCGCGCACTTTGCCAGGTTCCTGGAAGCGGCTGAGCCGGATTTCCTCGTCGGGAAGGTCGCTCACGCGCTCGTCCAGGATCAGTTCGGCCATCTTCATACCGAGCGCTGGTCCCCACATCATGCCGTGTCCACCCGCGGCCAACACGTAGAAGCCGAAGCGTGGCTCATCGATGATAGGAAGATGGTCCGGCGTGTAATCGATCGAACCGGTCCAGGCTCGCCCGATCGGCAAGCCACGGAGTGCCGGTATCGTCGCTTCCCAGTCGGGCTTGAGTCGCTCGAAATAGTCCCAGTCGAATTCCAGGAGGAAGCGATCGGTCGGGTCCGGCTGTTCCGCCGGGTTGCTCATCCCCAAGAGGAGACCGTGCTCGTCGGGACGCAAGTAATATCCCTTGGCGAGCACGAAGAGCATGGGGAAGTTCGCCGGCAGGTCGGCAGGCCTCGTCGGGAAACTCACGATCTGATGTCGAGCTGCCGAAACTGGCACGTCGATGCCGACCAGTTCGCCGATCCGGCGGGCACCGCGTGGACCGGCGGCATCGACGACGCGCTCGGCCTCGAAGGTGCCCCGCGTTGTCCTCACGCGGTAGCCGCTGGCCAGCGGCTCGATCTCCTGGACCTCGCACTCCTCGAAGAGCGCGACGCCGGCGCGGAGAACGGCGTGCGTAATGTTGCGTGCCACGATGTGCGGGTAGACGAAGCCGTCGTTCGGTGTGTACGTCGCGCCCAGATAGCGGCTCCAGTCGACGAAGGGAAGGCGCTGAGCGAGCTCGCTCGGCTCGAGCCAGGTATTTTCGACCCCGCAGCGCTGGCGCAAGGTCACGAGTTCCTGAAAGGCTGCTCGTTCTTCCGGTGTCGAGGCGAGCACGTAGTAGCCGACTTCCACGAAGCCGCTTCCGAGTCCCAATTCGCGGCCCAATTCCTGATAGAGCTCGCGCGACCATTTCCCGAGTTTCACGGCGGTTTCTGAACCGCCCTGCTGGCGCACGATCCCAGCCGAGCGCGTGGTGGCACCGAACCCGGCCCAGTAGCGCTCGCAAACGGCGATTCGATGCAGACCGCGCTTCGCGAGAAAATACGCTGTCCACAGTCCGAGGTTTCCACCACCGATGATCAGCACATCGTAGGACGGCATCGCCCGTCGCTCCTTTCACCGCTTTCCTCTCGCTCGACTGCCTGCCTCAGGTCGATGAGTCAGTCGCGACGTCGCCGAGTTGCGTGAGTACCCAATCGTTGAAACGGCGGATATGCGCTTCGATCGGTGCGAAGACGCCTCCTTCCGCATAGACCCGCGAGCCGACGCCCAGCTGGCACCGCTCGCACATCGCCCAGTCCTGCCGGTTGACGAGATCCCAGAGCTCGACCGCATCGCTGGGATCGAAATCCGGAGTGGCCACGATAGCCGGATCGAACAGCCAGTCGCAGTGCACCAATGTGCGTCCGACGTCGAGCGGCTCCAAGCGATGAATGAGTACGTAGTCCGGATGCAAGTTGACGAAGATGTTGGGTACCAGGACCATGCCATAGTAGGTGCGATCGTCCTCGGGGCGCAGGCCAGGCAAGAGCGGGCGCGTGCGCTTGCCAGTCAGTGTCAGTGTCTCGACCCCCTCAGCGAAGGTGGCCCCGACCCCTTCCTGGTAGGCGTAACCGGCGCGGAAGCTCGGGACGAGCCGACTCAGCTCCGGGTGGACGACGGCACAGTGGTAACACTCCATGAAGTTCTCGACGATGAGCTTCCAGTTGGCTTGCACATCGTAGGTCAGCGTTGCCCCGATGCGGAGCTGGCCGACCCCATACCGATCGAAGATCGCACGATCTCCCAGTCGCTCGATGATCCGAGGCACGATTTGCGACTCGACCGGCGGAGGGTCGTTCGAGAGGTTGACCCAGATCATCCCTTCCCAGACTGCGAGCGGCACGGGCACGAGCCCATATCGCTCCGGGGAGAACTCGGGCACGTCCCGCATGTTCGGTGCGCCGATCAGGCGTCCATCGAGGGCATAACTCCAGGCATGATAGGGGCACTGGATCACGCGCGATTCCAGACATCCGCGGGACTCGGTGCAGAGTCGCGCTCCGCGATGGCGGCAGACGTTCAGGAAGGCCCGCAACTCGCCATCGTGACCGCGGATGACCAGCAAGGGCTCACCGGCGAGCTGGGTGGTGAGATACTGGCCAGGCTCGGCTAACGACTGGGCGAGCCCGATGCAGGTCCAGAGGCGGCCGAAAATCCGCTCCTGTTCGCGCGCGTAGATCGCCGGATCGACGTAGTAGCGGCCCGGCAAAGTAGGGACGAGCGAGATGCTCTCGACCTTCACGACTCACCTCCGCTGCGCGCGATCGATCAAGAAGCCGAAACCGAAGGATCCATCCTCATCTTTGCCACGACTGGGAGATCTTCCGTCACTACGTATACTGATTGGAGTCCCTGCTGGCAATCCACGGAGCGTCGAAAGATTGTCGAAAAGCTTCGTACAGATGCACGAGGACGAACAGGGGTATGGCTGAGAAGCGCTTTACCGGCACGCTCGTCAGGCGACAGCCGGCTCGTCCCAGCGAGCGCTCCTCCCCATCGGTGACAGCCCGCACCACTCGTCGTCGCGCGGTGGACCCAGCCCGAGGGAAGCCGGCAATCGCGAGCACGGTACCGGTTCTCGGAAGCACCTCGACCAATCGAGCGGGGGACAGCGTGATGGACCACGCTGCCCCCCGCTGACGGTCGGTTTGGGGAGAGTCGACCGGGCGCTCAGTGCGGGAAGGGGAGATGAATGGCGTCGGTGGCCATCCGACCTTCCGTAAAGCGCCGCAAGCGCACTTCCTCCGGGTCGAGATCGCTCAAGCGCTCCTCCGTGACCAATTCCGCCATCTTCATGCCGAGAGCCGGCCCCCACATGATCCCATGTCCACCCGCGGCGAGCACGTAGAAGCCGAAGCGCGGCTCGTCGATGATGGGAAGCTGATCCGGTGTGTAATCGATCGATCCGGTCCAAGCTCGACCGATCGCCTTCCCTGCCAAGCTGGGGATGGTCGCTTCCCACTCCGGCTTGAGCTTCTCGAAATAGTCCCAGTCGAATTCCAGAAGGTAGCGATCGCTCGGGTCCGGTTGCTCCAAGGGATTCGAAAACCCCAAGAGCACTCCCTGCTCGTCCGGGCGTAGGTAAAAGCCAGCAGCCAGAACGAACATCATCGGAAAGTTCGCCGGCATGTCGGGCGGTCGCTCCGGGAAGGAGATCACCATGTGCCGGGAAGCAGCCACCGGTACATCGATCCCCACGAACTCGGCGATCCGCCGGGCACCGCGTGGGCCGCCAGCATCGATCACCCGTTCCGTCTCGAATACGCCTCGCGACGTCTCGACTCGATAACCACTGGTGAGCGGCTCGATCCCCTGGACCTCGCACTGCTCGAGCAGCTCGACGCCGGCTGCACGCACGGCCATGACGATGTTGCGAACGATGATCGCTGGCTCGACATAGCCATCGTTGGGCGTGTAAGTCGCACCGGCGAATCGGCTCCAGTCGACATAGGGCAGGCGCCGAGCGAGATCCTCTGGATCCAACCATTCGTTCGGAACGCCGTGAGCAGTTCGCAGTTCTACCAGGCGCTGGAACACCGCTTTTTCCATGGGACTAGAGGCGACGACGTAGTAGCCGACTTCACGGAAGCCACTGTCCAGCCCGAGTTCCTGGCCCAGCTTTCGGTACAGCTCGCGCGACCATTTCCCGAGTTTCACGGCGGTTTCTGAACCGCCTTGCTGCCGCATGATCCCAGCCGAGCGCACAGTGGCGCCGTACCCGGCCCAATACCGTTCGCAGACCAGGATCCGACGTACCCCTCGCTGGGCCAGGTGGTAGGCGGTCCAGAGACCGAGATTTCCACCGCCGACGATCACGACGTCGTCGCTACTCATGTGCTCGCTCCTTTCCCTGCTGCGCGAGGCACTCTCGTTCACTCGTGCGTCTCGACCGGCTGTTCGCTGAGCAGGGTCCGTTCGACACAGCGGAAGAATGCGTCGATCATCCGGCGATTCACCTCTTCCAGCATGCGCCAGCCGAGACTGCCGAAGAGCCCAGGACTCGAGACCGTGAGCGTGTAGCGGATCGCCGTTCGCTCGCCGTCTTCTCGAAGTTCGGCAACGGCATGAGCAGTCACCGTTTCTCGTGTCAGTGGATCAGTCGCCAGGGCAGTCAGGCGGATCCGCTCTGGGGGAATCAACTCGGTGAGCTCGACGGTGGCATCGCAGGCGAACTGCACGAAGCCGGCCCGAAAGCGCACCGACCCGCGAAACGTGCGCTCTCCGACCTGGACGACGTCGTGGACGCCAGGCAGGCAGCGCGTGGAAAGCGGGATATCCAGGCGAAACTGCCACACTCGTTCCCGCGAGGCAGGGAGCAGCGTCTCCGCCCCTGCTGTAACGTCCCCGCCGTGTTCTCCCCGTGCGGACACGCTCGCCTCCCCTCTCGCTCGTCGTCGTTCCGCCTCTGTCGTTCTCCCCTGACGGTTCCGGTCGCTTCATAGCCAGTGTGAGGTGGAGAGAGATGGTCGAGTAATCCCACAGTTGCACGAAGCGGCAGGGATTTCCTGGACGATCGCAACGAACCGTCCGGTATCCTTAACCGTGCAGGCCGGGTGATGCGAGTCACAGGGATGAGCGGCCGAGACCGTCACGGGCTTTCAGTGAGGAATATCGTCGAAGGGCTCAGCGGACGATCGCGTTGGCAGGTGCATTGCGAGGTGCTATGGGCATCACGGTGCGCGAGCTGCTCGAACATCCAGAGTTGAAGACCCGCCTGGTAGCGGGTGCAGCTGGCCTCGACCGGGTGATCACCTGGGCCCATGTTTGCGAACTGGAGGATCCAACGGTCTGGCTGAGTGGTGGTGAACTCGTCATGACCGTCGGGATCGGTATACCCCGGGATGAGGCTGGGCAAGTCGCGTACATCGAGCGTCTCGCTCGGGCTCGTCTGAGCGGGCTCATGATCTGCGAGGGGATGCGGGCCCCAGCCCTGTCGGATGCCATGCTGGAGACGGCTGATCGCCTTGCCGTACCGGTTCTGCTCGCGGCCTACGATGTGCCGTTTGTCGCCGTCTCTCGGGTGGTGGCTGACGCCAATCTGGGCGACGAACATGAGCGCCTGCGTCGCACCGTGCAGATCTATGAGGTCGCGCGGCTCGTCGTGCACGGGACAGCCGAGGACGCGGAACTGCGGGGACGCTTGGAGCGGATCCTGGCTGCCCGACTCATCGTCCTCGACCTCGTACTCGGCCAGGAACTCCTGCCAGTGACGGTTCCCGAGCCGGAGTTCCTGCGGGCGGTGCGGCGCGCCGTTGAGCGCTATCCAGAAGGGCAGCTCCCCGCCGTGGTGCAGTTGCCCGAGCTCGCCAGTGGGGCTATCGCGTTGCCCGTTCCGACACGTGGTCGAACGTTCCTAGTCGTTGTGCCGAAGGATCGGCGACGCGGTCACGATGTCGTCGTCCTGCGGCATGTGGCGACGGTCGTTGCGCTCGCGTTGGAACGCAAGGCGGTCGAAAGGGAGCGGCAGCGACGCCTGGCGGGTGAGCTGCTCGCTCAGCTCGTCGACCAGCGCCTGAACCCGGACCTCGCTCATGAGCTCTTGCTCCGCGAGCATGGCTTTCCCGAACCACCGTATGCGATCGCTGCCGTGCCAGAACTCGCTGTGAGGCTCGAGGAGCTGCACACCATGCTCGAGGGACAGTTCGTTCCCCACGCCGTCATCCGGCGGGATGGTTACTTTCTCGTGCTGCTACCCGACTCGTCGGATGCGCTCGAGGTGATGCGGGCGCTCGCGACCGATCGGGCGATCGGGTGGAGCGATCCGATCCGCTCGCTCAGCCGGATACCAGTGGCTGTGGTAGAGGCTCGCTGGGCAGCGCATGTGCAGGAGCGCGGACTGCAGCGGTATGCAGCGGTGCGTGGCGGTGCGCTCGGCTGGCCCCTTTCGCTCGAAGCAGCTCAGGAACTGGTCGCGCGGGTGGTGGCTCCCGTGCAAGCGTACGACGCCACCCACGGCACGGCACTCCTGCCATCGTTGCGCACCTTCCTCGCCTGCAACGGATCATGGAGCGAGACGGCCCGTCGGCTGAGCATCCATCGCCAGACACTGCTCTATCGCTTGCGACGGGTGGAAATGCTGACGGGATTGCGCGTCGACCGGTTGGATGATCTGGCCACCCTCTGGCTCGCGATGCGAGCGGCTCAGATTTTGGGTGCTGATGCCAGCAACTCAGCCCCACAGGGATCGGTGGTCGACTAGTGGAAAGGCACGGTTGTGGAGGCGAGAACGGGCCGGTGTCGATGATGGGCGAAGCGGGGTCGCAGCTGGTGGCGTGTTGTGCTTCATCTGGCTCCCACGGACACGAGCAGAACCGTGGCCGGCTGGGCGAGCCACGAGGTCGAGCGGGTGGTGGACAGGCTACGCAGACGTGTGATGGTTGACCGGCCAACGACCGGTCACCGTCGTCTCACGGAAGCCCTTGCGTCGATGCCGTCGGCTCTCTGTACGCATGGGGGTGCGCACTGCCGCTCAGAAGAACGAGCGGTTATACTTACAAGGAGTGACGCCGGAGTGGCGGAACGGCAGACGCGGCGGTCTCAAAAACCGCTGGGGGCGACCCCGTGTGGGTTCGAGTCCCACCTCCGGCACCGCACCAGGACAGGCAAATCGACCGCTCATCGGCCACCCTCTTCCCGCGACGCGAGCGCCGAGTGAGCAATTGAGTTAGCAACGAGCTGCTGCAAGCGTTCCGCGGCTTGGCGCGCGAGCCCCGGCGTGACACGCGAGTAGACATCCAGCGTGACCTGGACCGTACTGTGCCCCAGGATACTGGCGACCACCTTCGGGTGCACCCCGTCGGCCAGGAGCAAGGACGCCGTGGTGTGCCTCAAGTCGTGGAAGCGCCGGTGGGGCAGTCCTGCGCGCTCGAGCAGGCGGTGGAAGCGCCGCGTCGTCTCGGCCGGGTCGAGCGGCACCCCCCGCACGCTGGTAAACACCCAGTCCCCTTCGGCCCAGGTTGGCCCGGCCGCCAGCCGCCATTCGACCTGGTGTCGCCGCTGGCGTCGCAGCGCCTCGAGTGCCAGCGGTGACAGGGGAACGCGCCGGCGGGAGGCCGCGGTCTTCGGTGGCACCACCACCAAACCCTGACCGCGCACCCGCTGCAGTGACCGGACCACCGAGGGTTCGCTCCGTTCCCAGTCGATATCGCCCCACTGGAGGGCCAGCAACTCGCGCAGTCGCAACCCGGACAGGACAGCGACGGTGACGAGCGGCCCCAGGGGATCGTCCGCACAGGTGGCAAGTAACCGCGCGACCTCGGGGGCAGTGAGGGCACGAAGCTGCAGCCGGCTCGCCCGCGACAGGTCTACCAGGTCACAAGGGTTGCGCCCGAGCAGGCCCCACTTGACGGCGTCGGCGAAGGGCCGGTGGAGGAGCGGATGCGTGTTCTGGACGGACTGGACACTCAACCCCTGCGTGAGGAGCTGACTGGCGAAGGCCTGCAGGACCTGCGGCTCCACCTTGTCGAGGGGCAGGCGGCCGAGCGCCGGAATGATCCGGACCCGCACGATCGACTCGTAGCCAGCCCAGGTGCGCGGCCGCAGGCTCGTGCGCCGGCCGCAAGGCACTGCGACAGGAACTGTGCGAGCGTCGGCGGCCGACCATGGGCCAGCACTCCCCGTTCATGCTCTTCGTGCAGCTTCTGGAGGAGTTTGAGCGCCTCGCGCTGGGTAAGGTGCTCTCACTGACGAGCATCCGTATCGCCGTTGTGGTCGTCATGATCAGAAGAGCCGTACATGGAGCGCCGAATGACGAGGTCAGCCTAGTCCCCGACGACATGATCGAATCAGTCGAGTGTCTTCTGAACCGCGATTGCAGCAGCGTTGATTGAGCAGTGGCGGTCAAGCATGAGGATATGTGCGACAGGAAAGGTTTCTGCCTAAACACAGCGGCGAGGGGATCACGAAGAATCCAGGCAAGACGTGCCCGTACGCAATGAACATGAAGACGAGCAATGGCCCCGAGCGCAGCAGACAAGACGAGCGCAGCAGACAAGAAGAAGAGAAAAGGGATGTGAGTAGGATCAGTACAAGCTGTCGTGGCAGGAGTGTCGTTTACGAAAATAGAGCCGCGTGAGAGGTTAACGGCCGTGACGAGGGAGATGGCCTCCTGTGAGAAAATTCCAAGCCCAGTCGAGGTGGGTGATCATAGCCATTTCCGCTGCATCCGGATCGCCCGTGGCGATGGCCTGGACAATCGCTCGATGCTCGATCGTACTGTCGAGCATCCGGGCAGGGCGTCTCGAAATGACAGACGCGATGATGCGATGGAGTCGATCGCTCAAGCGCTCCATCGAGGAGTACAGTTCGCTGTTCCCGAGCGAGTGCGCCAGGAAAAGGTGGAAATCCACATCGAGTTGTCGGTAGAGTCGGACGTTTTGTTCCTGCGCGGCTTTTTCCTGTTTCTCCAGTAACAGCTCGAGGTGGACGAAATCCACCTCCTGAGGTTCCAGAGCTAAGCGACGGACGACGTATGACTCCAGTGCAACGCGCAACTCGAAGAGGTCTCGGACCTCTTCGAGGGAGGGGCTCGCGACGATAATTCCCTGTTGCGGCACGATCAGCAGAAATCCTTCAGCAGCGAGCCGTTGTATTGCGGCTCGGATCGGGGCTCGCCCGAAACCGAACTGCTCGGAGAGCGTTCGTTCGGAGACAACCGATCCCGGAGGCAAGTCGCTCTGGACGATAGCGTTCCGGATCACTTCGTACGCTTGTTGGTGCAAGAGTTGCCGATGTCCCCGGGAGTTCCCGAGACCAGCAGGCATTGAATTCCTCCAGTAACTGTTAAGCATTGATTAGGAAACTTGGATCGTGGCATCAACTCTCCAAGATGATTTGCACGCATTCGTGTAGCTGATCATCGTCAAAGAGTCTCCGCCAGTTTTCTTTGATGAGACGCGGATACGTCCACATGCGAACGCGCTCAGCGGCATCGGATGGACGCCACTGTATTTCGCCGAACAGTATAGCGAGCTCGACGCGGATGTGTCCAAGCAGGAAGTCCCGAACAGCCGGTTCGGGGATGCCGCGGGCAACGGCCTCGTGATATGCGTCACGGAGAACTGAAAGTAATGTATAGGCTATGGCCTCAGACAGAATCGGTTCGAGGAGTGCCATTTGATGGATGTTCAAGCGATAAGCAGCTCGAATCGGGGCGAAGATCTCCTTTGCGAGTTGCTCGCAGGGTTGGTAATGCTCCTCAGGCCCTTGCAGTAGGGTGCACACGATCGATTGCGGCGCGATGCCTCCCCAGTGGTCGCGTCGTGCTTCCGGTGTTTCTTCATCCTGGAAGAGAGGAGGGTGAGACGGATGGACGACAAAGTAGGTCACGTCGGGGCGCTGGGGGAGGACTCCAGCAAAGGGTACCGCCGGATCGAGGTACAGGACTGCACAACCCGAGCGGACGAAGGGAACTAACTCCTGGGCGACTGCCGCGATTTTGTTATCAGGAACGGCAAGGACGAGCACATCGCTCCGCTGCGCTGCTTCGACTCCGGAAACAACGTGTAACCCTTCCTGCTGCAGTTGCTCTGCTCCTTTGCCGACATCGACCAGGAGCAGCTCAAGTTCAGGGCGTTGGGCAAGACGGGTGCGAACCCGGGTACCCATACGACCTGCAGCACCGACGATCCCGATCGTGCGGAATGCAACCTGCATAGTGGACTCCCTCCTTCCCAGTTTCCTCGAACCGAATGATCACGTCTTCACGCCGTCTCGCGCGATGAGATAGAAGTCTTCAGGACCTGTCTGTCCTCCTTTGAAACAGAATTCGATGCCGTCCAGGCAGGTTTGCGGAGCGCAGGCACGGCAAAGGGGCGCACCCGGAGCGATTACGGCGATCGGATCGAGTGCCTTGAGGCCAGCGGCGAGTGCGACATAACCTGAGGTATCGCCACCGGTGACGATGATGCGGCGGACGGGGACGCGCCCGGCAACGCGGGCGACAAGCTCGCCGAGCTGACGACCGAGTTCACGGCCGAGATGCAGGCGCTCCCACGGCGAGTGACGGTTCAGCAAGCGGGGATCATCAGGACCGCTGCAGGTGTGTGCGATCACGCTCTTGCCGCGACACAACTGTTGCGCAATTTTTTCTGCTACTTCCTCAATATACGCATCATTGTGGAGTAATTTATCTGGTACGATAGCAATTTCGCAGAAACCAGCTTGAATGGCTCGCTGTGTTTGGTTTGCAGACACACGCGAGCATGATCCGCTTACGACAAGGACCGGGTCGACTGGATAGGGTGCGGCAAGGAGTGGTTCTCCACAGAACTTCCCTCTTTCGATGAGAGCGTTGCAGATCGCTTGAGTCGCTCCGCTCGATCCGATGACCAGTGCCGGCGTGCGAAGGGCTGCGAGAACCAGTCGGCCGAGTGTTGTCAGGTGCTCCTCGAGCAGGGTGTCGGCGATGAGTACCGTTCGATCTGTGCGCTGGAATTTCTCGAACGAGGTAGACTGGTCGAGAGTGTAGTCGAGCACAGTCAGGTACTCGACGGGGTGGGGAAGCCCTTGGTGGTGCAAGATGACCCCGAGATCGCTTTCCTCCATGGGTGTTATCGGATGGAAGCGCATAACCGGGTGCCGATCAAGCCGGTAGATCTTCGCCGTGACCCCATAGCGAGCGAAGAGGTTGCCAAACACGACCCACCGCCCGAGTCGTGGTGCCCCGACGATCACAGGAAGCACAGACTGGTATGGAAAGCGCTCCCACGCTGTGGAAATCACCGTGGCGATGTTGCCGATTTCTGGCGAGGAATCGAAGGTGGAGCATACCTTGTATTGGACGATTGCTGGCTGAAGAGAGACCAGCGCATCGAACAGGGGAGCGAGGACATTCGGTAACTCAGCCGCGGCTGTCGCACGAGCCGTGGTAGCGATACCGATGGCCTGAAGCCCCGGCTCGACAGCGGACGGGGCGCAGTCGAGGTAGAGGCGGGCTCGGGCACCGGCTGAAGCGAGTGCCTCGAGCACGTCAGTCGCTCC
Source organism: Thermomicrobium roseum DSM 5159 (assembly GCF_000021685.1). Lineage (GTDB taxonomy): Bacteria > Chloroflexota > Chloroflexia > Thermomicrobiales > Thermomicrobiaceae > Thermomicrobium > Thermomicrobium roseum. Next base: position 138,117 of record NC_011959.1, read on the forward strand.
GGTGAAGTCGTCGGCGATGTACGCGAAGTCGACCGACATCAGCGCCCCCTCCGAGCCGTGCCGAAGTGATGGAGAGCTGCTGCGAGATCAGGATGGGTTTGCGCGTATTCTGCGAGCGAGATCCCCGCGACTGCGGCTTCCCACGCCTCGCGGATCGCCCGAATTCCTGCTGCTACACCGTGCGGATGAGCAAAAATTCCACCTCCGGCAAGGTACAGGAGATCTATAGTCCGACAACGGCGATAGGTATCGGGCGCCTGTCCACCCCATTGCCCGGACGAGATGACCGGCATGGCGAAGTACCCACCGAACAGCGGCTGCAGCATGTCGTGGATCGAACGGACGACACTGTCGTCCGGCTCCCAGAATTTGTTGGCGAGCCCATTGACATGGAGATGATCGACACCGGCGAGACGCCAGATCTTTTGATACGCCCGAAAGTCCATCCCGAGACCAGGTGCGCGCGTCATCATGCCCCAACCATTGCGGTGACCATGAATGATCAGTGGGCAATTACGGCGAAGATAATCGAAGGCTGCTATTCCTACCCAATTTAAGCTTACCATACAGCAGCGAGCCCCTTCCTCTACTAGTATTTCAATGTGTCGAATCATGTCTTCCAGACGATCAGAAATATTGAAGGCATAAATCACATATTTCCCGGTGCGATCGGCATAATCACGAATCACTCGCATCACGGCGCGAGCGCGGGCGGGGAGCGGGTTATGCGGTGGATTGGCCATCAACTCGTCGTCTTTGATGAAGTCGATACCGGCCTCGACCAGTTCTCGCACGACCACAGCTGTTTGCTCGGGAGACAGCCCGACGCTCGGTTTGATGATCGTGCCGATAAGCGGCCGATCGTAGACCTGAGCGATGTCTCGCGTTCCTTGGATACCGAAGCGCGGTCCAGTGTAGGCCTGCGCGAACTCGTCCGGGAGGTCGAGATCGACGAGGCGAATTGCGGAGAGTTCAGAAAGCTCGAACAGATTGCCTGCAAGAGTAGCCATCAGCGTGGGAAGGTTGCACCCCATATTTTCCAGGGGAAAGGCAAGCTCGACGAAACCGCACTGGTAGCTGCCCGAAGCCGGGCGACTCCCGGGGAGCGTCGGCCGAGACCGGGTTTCGATCAGTTCGATTCGCTCGATACGGGCGCGGTAGCGGGCTTTGAGTTCCGCCGTTTCCAGCGGCACCGCGATGAAAGTGCCTGTGGATTGTTCGCTCGCCAGCGCTTCAGCGGCCGCTTCAAGCGTCAGAGGGGTTTCCACATAATACGTGGCGCGAACGAAGGACACGTCAGCCCCTCCTTTCTGACTCGGACTGATCGAGGGCGATGCTCGAGGTAGTGTCGGCAGAGCGATAAGCGGCAAAGACTAATTGCATTGTTCGCAAATTATCTCGTCCGTGAGTCTCTGGCATCAGTCCACGTCGCAAACAATCGACGAAGTGTTGTTGGATGGCGAGGACGGCCTCCTGGATCCATTCACCAGGAGGCTCCTGCCAGGGCAAGGAGGGTGGCGCGAGGCGTTCCTCGGTATGACCGGAGGATGTAATGAGGCGCAAGAGACCGTCGGCTTCGACGAGGACGGTTCCCAAGGGGCCCTCGATGAGCGCGAGCGTTTGTGGGAAAAGCTCTCGCGGTGCAAATGACGCGTAGCTCAGTTCGATAGAGGCGGCAGCGCCTCGTCGCGAGCGAAGGAGGATCGTCGCCACGTCTTCACCACGGATCTGGGGATGGACTCTCTGTGTGATGCAATACAGCGTCGAGAACTCGTCTCGCATCAGGAATCGTGCGAGATCGAGTAGGTGAACACCGAGGTCGAGGATGATGAAACGCTCGGCAGTAGCCAAATACGGTTGTCTGGCGAACACGTCGTAGTGACTGCGGAACCACAACCGGAGGAAGAAAGGCTCGCCAATCGCCTCGGTCAACGTTCGGGCACGACGGAATATTCGCTGCCAGCGGAAGTTCTCGTGAACCATGAAGCTCACGCCGGCTCGCTCGCACGACTCGACCATCGCGACGCAGTCGGCTTCGGAGAGCGCCATGGGTTTCTGGCAAATGACATGCACGCCGTAACGTGCTGCAAGTTCGACGAGTTCGCGATGGGATTCCGGAGTAGTCACGATATCGACGATATCGAGGCGCTCTGCGCGGAACAGCGCTTCCGGATTGGTGTAGTAGCGAGGGACGTCGAATTGCTCGGCAAACGCCTGCGCTCGTTCTGGCGCACGGTCGCACACCGCCACGAGTTCGACCTGCGGAATCACGCGCCAGGCGGCAGCGTGATAGCGAGCGAAGTACCCGCACCCGATGAGTGCAAGTCGGAGTCGGTCCTTCTCGATCATCGTCGCCCCCAGAGGACAACGACCGCATTCGGTGGGAGAGCGAGCAGTGGAACCGCTTGAGAAAGCGCTGGCATCGACGGACTCGCCAGCGGATGAAGAGCGTCAATGCCTTCTATGGTGCCTGGAAGATGGGTGATCTCGACCACCTGAGGAGAAGGCCAGGGATTCGCGATCAGAAGTTCCCAGCGCTCCTGCAACAGGATGCCGAGGGTTTGTATCTGGACCGGATTCGTCGAGCGAGCACGGAACCAGCGGGCACCGTTCCGCGCCGTACGGAGAAGCCGGTGCATGACGCTGGCGAGAGGGGTGAACGAGAGAGTTTCTTCACTGTTTTGACGGTCTCCTGGAGCGGATCCATGTTCTGCAAAGATACCGAGACTACCGGCAAGTTCGAAGTAGGTAACGGCGACCGGTTGGGCGGTTGCGAGGCTCGCCAGGCTTTGGAGCAACCACGCTGCGCCGAAAACGGCGTGAAGGCGCCGGTCCACTTGCTCCTCGCGCGGGATGTCCCAACCTCCGGTCGTGGCATTGGGATTTCTGCGCATGCGAAGCGTGATGGGCGAGACGAGGATGGGACGCCCTCCGGCGACGGCCCGAGCGGACTCCACGACCTGCCCTTGAATCGTCGCATTGAGCAGGAGACTCCGATCGTCCAGTGCGTGTACTCCGGGAGTCATGGTGAAGACGATCCAGTCCGCTTGTGGCCAGGGGTGCGGGTCACGGTTCAGTTCAGCGAAGAAGAAGTCGGTTCCGGCAGCGAGTGGGAGAGGGCCGATTCGGTGGAGTTCGTCACCGAGTGCCGCAAGGAGGGCAGGAGGTGTCACTTTTTCTGCCGGATGATGCAACATCAGTGCCTTCAGCGGTGCATCCAGCGCAGTGAGGAGGGGGACGACCTCCTGCACCTGAGCGGGGTCCGTCGCGTAGAGGGCAATGAGGAGCGGAGTCGCCGTGCGCTTGGCAAGATGAGCAGCAGCACGGAGATAGTCCGCCTGCACGCTTGCGGCATGCACGTCAAGCCGGAGGTGGTCCGGTTGGAGAAGGGCGAGGCAGTGCGTGAGTCGATCCATCTCGTCAGCGGTGGTCAGCGGTGGAAGCTGGGTTCCGAAAGGTACTGGCGTCAGAGGTGTAGGATCGCAGTCGAGGCTGATCAACTCAGCTTTCGCTGGTGCTGTCTCCTTGGGCTCAATCAGGGCTGTGACCCGCTGGAAGAGAACCTGTCCTTCATGAACGAGTACCGGAAATGGTAAATCCAGCGGCGTTGAGTATATCTTAAAAGATGCGTCAGACCAATTTCTTTGATCTTCCATTTCAAAGATATCACCCTCAAAAATGATCGTACAATGCCTCTTGTCCGGAAGCGTGAACGTAAATTGTGCGAGGTTGCGAAACGGTTGGTGCGGGGCGATCGAAACGGGTAGTGCTCCGTCCGTGACGGTACCGTCCCGGGCGATGCCACGAGCCGGAGCGCCTGCGTAGGTGGCTGGAATGTGGATGCAGAGGCCAATTCGGTTCTTCCAAAAATCCTTGCGTGCACGTGCCTCAAAAGCGTACTGGAGAAGACCAGCCTGACTCGCAGTGACCTGTCCCGTCCAGTCGAGCGCAATCTCCTCGTTTCCGCAAACTCCTGAAAGCGTTACGATCACTTCGTAGTCTCGGCCGGTCACGGACCAAGCGGTCACCCGAGTCGGAATGGTGGCCCAGTTGCGATCGCGGACAGCGGGGTAGAGGGATTGAAACACCTCTACCCCGTCCATTGTGAGATGCCAAAGCCATCCAGTTGAAAGGTCAAGAGCGAACGCAAGCGAGCCGCAACGAAGCCAGTGAAGCATGGGTGCCCCCTGAACTACACTTGCAAACCTGCCTTGCGATATCGCTCCAGGACTTCAAGCCAGTACTCTTTCTGCTTGCTTCGATTGTATCGATCGGTAATTTCCTTCCACCGCTCAGCCGCTGCTTGTAGCGCCTTCTTGGGGTCAGATTCGCTACCGGTGAGATAAGCATGGATTTGACCTTGCAGGGCATCCATGTATTCCCCGACGCCCGGAATCTGCATTTCTGGGAAGCCCTTCGTGATAACGACTTTCGCGACATCGAGAAACTCTTTCGTCGGTGTCAACTTCTTGAAGACTGAAGGATCGTAATCGGTCTTGAGGAACATGTCACTACCGCTCTGATCGTCGTCCATGGACAGAACACGCCGCTCGGGGGTCAGCAGCGTCTTGAGCACCATGAAGGCCGCATCGGGATTCTTACTGAATTTCGAGATCGCGACCACCCGGCCGTAGAACATCGAATTGTAGTTTCGATACTTGCCGTTGATTTCGTATCCCGGCCACTCCGCGTAGCCGATGTTCTTCATTTTCTCGGGGCCACCGCTCTTGGCAAACCAGGAGTTCGGCGACCAGCCGAGCCGTCCGAGGTCCATGTACCACAGGATGATGGCGACGTCATTCGCGAAGACGGTCTCCATCGTTTGATTCCAGGAGAGTGAGATCGAGCCCGGTGGTGCGAAGTCGAGGAAATGCTTGAGATCGATGAGTGCTCGTGTCCCCGCATCGTTGTTCCAGCCGGGATCCAGATCCTCGGTCAACCAGTTCCCGCCTGCTGAAGCCATCATCGGCGCCCACTGCTGCTCGATGAACGCCCTGTCCCAGGTAGATGTCTGGAAGCCATAGCCGGGCTTTCCGGTCGGTCCCCAGGCCCACCCGGTAAAGAACTCCGCGATCTTGAGACACTCCTCCCACGTACGTGGCACTCGCAGGTCGAATCCATACTTCTCTTTAAACTGCTTCTGATAGTCAGGATTTTCAAAAGCATCCTTTCGATAGTACATCATGGCGACATCACCATCAACCGGTGCGGTGATGATCTTACCATGCCATTCAGAATAGAGAATACGGTAGGCATCCATGATATTGTCCCAGAGCGGTTTGGCGTTGTATTTCTGAATGAGATCGTCCAGCTCACGGATGCCCCCGGCAGCAGCCAATTCTCCGTTGTAGCGTGGGAAGATCATGTAGATATCGAACTGGCCGCCACCCGCCCGGATGTCGCGCATAGCATCCTGATAGGAGGTGGGGTCAGGTGAGTCGATGATTTGAATGGAGATGCCGTACTTCTCCTTGAGGTAGTCGAGATGATGAGTGATGATCGGATGAATCTGCCCGGGGTGGGACATGTACTTCAAGGTGACACCGTCGAAACGAGGTTCTCCCGAAACTGCCGGGGTTCCGGCAGCGGCCTGTCCTGTTGACTGGGCCGCAGGGCTCGGCGCCGGTGTCTTGCTCGCTTGCTGTTGCGAGCAGGCAGCTAGCAGCCCGACCAAGGCACCAGTTCCGGCTCGCAGGACCTCCCGCCGCGTCAAACGGTCCGCCATGCCAACTCCTCCTTTCCGCTGCGTTTGAACCAACACGCTTCCTCGCTACCGTTAAGCCGTCTCCTGAGCCGTGCGCGCGAGCAGGCGGACATAGCCGATCGCGACCAGAGACAAGAGGATCACGTAGAGCAGCGCGAGCGCGGCAGAACGACCGAGGTCGAAGAAGTTGAAAGCGAGTTTGAACAGATAGATCCCAAGCACGACAGTGCTGTTACCAGGTCCCCCCTGGGTCAGATAGAAGGGGAGCTCATACAGCCGCAGGAGTTCCGTCAGGAGGAAAATACCGCTCAGTCCAAAAAATGGTTGAAGGAGCGGTAGAATAATCGCTCGCACGAGTTGCAGGCCAGTTGCCCCGTCGACTCGGGCCGCTTCGACGAGGGTGCGGGGGATCGAGGTGAGGCCACTATAGAGAAGTACAGCTGCGACCGGTGTCCCGAACCAGACGAATGCCACAACGATGGTTAGGAGAGCCCATGGCATACTGACCGTCCAATCGATCAGGGGTGCACCGAGTCGGAGCAGGATGCCGTTGACGGCACCAAAGCGTGTGTTGAAGAGTAACCACCAGGCGATCCCTGCAACGATGGGGGCGACAGCGATGGGGAGCATGACCGCTGCGAAGAGGAGCCCAAACCAGCGAGAGTGATCCAATGCGGAGAGCCCGAGGGCAGCGAGAAAGCCGAGAAGGAGCTGAAGGGGGATCCCGATGAGGCCGAGCAGAAGCGTGTTGAGCAGTGCCCCACGGAACTGCGGATCGGCCCAGAGATCGAGGAAGTTGCCGATCCCCGTGAATTCCGGCGGGACGGACGGATTCGGAGAAAAGCGATAGACAGCATAGTACAGTGTCCAAAGGAGCGGCACGAGAGCATAGAGCAAAAGGAGCAGTGTCGCTGGCCCAACGAAGATGTAGCCGGCGCGCTTCGCGTGACGCACCTCAGAGCTCCCTTCCACCGCCGAGAGTCAGGCCGCGAACGATGTACCGACGGAGAAATCCGGTGACCAGCAGAGCGGGGAGCAAGGCGAGCAGTCCAGCCGCTGCGACCTCCCCGTAGAGTTCTCCGATCGCTGAGCGGAGGCGCGGGAAATAGACCGTCACCATCGCGACATTCCGTCCGGCCAGCTGATAAGCGAACACGTACTCGTTCCAGATCGCCAGGAATGCCAGAATGGCTGCAGCCCCGAGACTCGGCCACGACAGGGGGAGGACGATATGCCGCAGAATCTGTACGGGCGTGGCTCCATCCACGAGCGCAGCCTCTTCGATGTCGCGTGGGAGAGCATCGATGTAGTTGCGGAGAATCCAGACGGTAATCGGAATGTTGATGACCGTGTAGAGGAGAATCAGCCCATGATAGGTATCCAGCCAACCAATACGACGGTAGAGCAGATATAAGGGAACGATAACGGCGATGGGTGGAATGAATCGCTGGGAGAGTATCCACATGGCGAGGTGGTTACCGCCGACTCGCCAACGGGAGAGTGCATACGCTGCTGGCAGCGACAGGAACAGCGTCAGGCATGCACTCGCGGTCGCCACGAGAAAGCTGGTGAAGACGAAGGGAAGTACCGGATCGTTCGTTTGCGATCCGAGCCAGACATAGCGAAGATTGTCAAGAGTAATATGTTGTGGGTAGAGTAGGGCTGGTGATTCAAAGATCTCACCCCGCGGGCGAAGTGCAGTGATGAGTATCCAGTAGATCGGTACAATGCAGAATAAGGCAAAGATGATCATGGTCGCCCAAATCAGTCGGTGACGGAGCCGCCTCCCCGTTGAGCGGATCGGTCGGGCTACTTCAGCCGGGACGATGGGATACGGCCCGGTCGTTGCTTCGCTGGTGCGCATGTCCCCGTCCTTTGGTTCTGCGACCGCCGATCAGCTACCAGCATGATAATGGAATAGCATTGGCATGTCAATAGGGTTGAGGTACGTCTTGTGGCGAGCGCGACTCGTAGTACTTTCTGTGTCACGACTGCTGGGGAGACCACTTGTCGCCCAGCAAATTCGCGTGAGAAGACGTGCCGATTTTGAGGGGGCACAGCTCGACAGTTCTGCTGCTTCGGACCGATGAGCCAACCATCGAGGCAGTCGGTCTGCAGGCAGAGATGGTGCATGCGTACTTGAACAGGATGCTGAGACGCGGTGGCAAGCATCGTGGCGCCTTGGGTTGCGCGCGTGGTGTGTACCACGGACAGGCTTCTGAGTTGGTTTGGGGCACCCTGCTCCGACCGGGGAGGTACCGGGGGCTCGCTCACTCGGGGGGCACTAAGGTCTCCAACCTCAACAGCGCGGCGACCACCGAGCAGGATGCGGGCACCATCACGGACCGCGCGCTCGACGAACCCTTCGACACGTGCCAAGTGCTCGGGATGAATCAGGGGCGCAACGATGACGCGCCGCGATCCCGGGTCGACCCGGGATCGCGAAGGTGGCAAGGGCGACAGTCCTCGGGTTATGTCCGCTCGGCAGCTTCGATGATCTCACCGTCCTCCCAGCGAGGATCCTCGGTCAGGAGAGCGCGGAGCGAGCGATACCTTTCGTCCTGCTTGGGGTCAGTAGCGTTCTTCCGGTAGCTCTCGCGGTCCGCGAAGATCGCGACACCGATCAGTTCGTCGCTCGATCGATCAGGCTGAAAGAGATAGCCAGCATGAAAACCCTGTACCCGGGGGGCTCGTTCCCGGTCCCATTGTTCGAAAAGCTGGCGTATGGTGGCCTTCTGACCAGGCTTGGGATGCAAATGAAAGATGCTTCCATACATTCGTCGCCCTCCTTTCTCGTGTGGCGTAGTCACCGGCGACTCGATCGAGGTGCTGGAGGAAAGGCGTTCGTGAGACCAGGCAGTGCTGTTCGTCTGCTCTTCAACCTTCCGCGATTTCGAGAACGTCGCCCCCGCCGGACACGATTCTGCGATGGCCGAGGTTGTCCATCGTTGACTGCCAGCCATCCGTTACAGCCGCGAAGGCAGCAGCCTGTTCCGCAGTATCCCATAGGATGATGCCGAGTGTCTGACTATCGGATTGCTGAATGAGATAGTAATGGCGGAATCCTGCTGCCGCACGGAGCTGTGGCCAAAACTCGTTAGCCGCCCGTTCCAGGGTCATGGCTCTGGTTGCGGCGTCCATTTCCCGGACAACATAGGTCGCATACATTGGAGACCTCCATGGTTTCGTCACGGCTCGACTTTCGAACGATACCCGCTTTGTCCTACCATCTGTGGAGCAGGACAGCGTCATCCCCTGGCCAGAGAGTAGCCGTCTCTTTGCCATCTCCGCCGGTCAGTGGCAGGCAGCGCTTCCGGAATCGGTGAAATTGGCTCCAGGGATCGTAACGAACTCCCACGAGTAATGGTCGGGGTAGAGTTCGAGCCGTAGCACACCAAAGGTCGTGTCAGTCCCGATGGCGCTCGTGGGAAGGGGGTTGCCCAGCGGCCGGAGACTGCGCCCACCAGTCCCGACGACGAACTGCATCGTCCCATGCCGAGGATCGGGGTGGCCGTCGGCGTCGAGCGGCTGAAAACGCTCGTAGTCATGGTCGTGCCCGCTGAGGACGATGTCGACGCCGGACCGGACCAAGAGGCTCCAGATCGGCTGCATCGACTCGAAGCTCCCGTGCTCACCCGAACTCCAGCGCGGATGGTGCCAGTACGCAAGCGTGCACCGTGCTGGATGGGTAGTGAGGTCCGCTTTCAGCCACTGATACTGTGGCGACTTCTCGTCGCATCCACCGACCGGCTTGCAATTCGAGTTCAGGACGATGATGTGCCATTCCCCCAGGTCGTAGGAGTACCATCCCTGGCCGGGAAGGCCTGCCCGCGCACCGAAGTACTCGAAGTACGGCCCAGCATCGCGCGAGCCGTATTCATGATTGCCGACCGCCGGGCGCAGGCGATCCTTCAGCGGACCATAAAGTGGATCGAAGCAGCGAGCGAACTCCTCCGGTGTCCCGCGCTCGTAGACGACGTCGCCGAGCAAGGCGATGATCCCTGGTTGCTGCGCCAGGAATGCGGCGATCTCGTCGTCCTGTTTCGATCGGCACGTCGCTGCATCTCCCACTGCCCACAGGATGACTGGTCGAGCTGGCGTCGCAGAGGTGGTTGTGATCGCTTCGGTCGCGTGCGGCGTGATTGTGGCCGCATGGCTGGTGGTGCAGGCGGCCAGGAAGACCAGCGCGATGATCGAACACCGGAGACGAGACATCAGGCGCACCATGGTTGGTTCTCAGCCTGCGATCGGCTGGGTGTCGAGCAGGACGTCGTCGAAGCGGACATCGAAGGTACGGCCTGTCCTGTTCTCTCCCAGTTGGAAGCCTCCGATCGGGTCCGTTCCGAGATTGCCACTGATGGAAGCGATCTGCATGCCATCGTACCAGAGTTCGACTGTCCCGCTGGTACTCACGACGACGTGCAGGAGCAGCGTGTGCCAGGTACCTGGTGAGACAGCGACAGTCGTCGTCGTACTCTGCCCGGCAATGTCGTTCCGGAAGCCGAGCTTACCGGTACTCGAGATGAAGACGCCACCGAGCGAGGTGCCTGTCGGGGTGCGCAGCTTCAGGAGATAGACTGTATTGGCACCTTGCGTGGCGACGAAGAAGCGCACGCGAACGTGGAGATCGCTCGCTGAGTTCGGAAGCGCAGTGATGGCGTAGGCGGGTGTGCCGCTGGTGGAAAGGGCTTGGGCAGCATATGTCCCCGCATACGGATCGGTCGTCGTGAGCGTGAGTCCGCTCACGGTGGTCCAGGCGTTCAGGGTGCCGGACTCGAAATCGTCGGCGAAGAGCACGAAGCGACCGGTCGTTACCGAAACAGGATCGCTCTGCGCTGAGGCGTTGCCGGCCCGGTCGCGCGCAGCCACGGTATACGAATAGGTCGTGTTCGGTTGCACAGAGCTATCGACGTAACTCGTGGTGTCGCCGACCGAGGTGAGTAGCGTTCCGTCGCGGTAGATCTCGTAGCTGGCGATTCCATTCGCGTCGCTCACGCGTTGCCACGTGATCGTGACTTGTCCGTTACCGGGCGTCGCGCCGACGCCAGTCGGAGCTGGGGGAGGCGTCACGTCGATCGTCCACGCCCAGCTTGCCGGTGTGGGATCGACATTGCCGGATGCATTCACTGCGGTAACAGTGAAGGTGTGCGCACCTTCACTGAGGTTGGTGAGCGTGAGCGGGCTCGTGCACGGAGCGGGTGCCGCTCCGTCCAGCTGGCATTGGAAGGTGGCGCTCGGATCGTCGGAATGGAAGGCGAAGGACGCCTGGGTGCTGTTGGTGAGGAGCGGCGGTGTTTCGGTGAGCACGGTTTCGGGGGCAGTGGACGTCGCGGTGACTTCCCAGTTGAAGGTTGCCGGTGTGGGATCGGTGTTGCCAGCGAGATCGGTTGCGGTGACGCTGAAGGTGTGCGTGCCGACCGCTAATCCTGTGTAAGTCACCGGGCTCGTGCAGGGTTGTGCGGGAGCGCCGTCCAGGCTGCAGCGGAAGGTGGCGAGTTCGTTCGCTGTGAACGAGAAGGTCGCTGAGGTCTGGTCGGTCGTGCTCGGGGGTGCGCTGGTGATCGTCGTCTCGGGGGGAGTTGAGTCGGGTGGCGCATCGATCGCTGCTGTGTCAGCGACGACCTCGTCGAAGCGGACATCGAAGATGCGACCGGTGCTGTTCTCGCCGAGCTGGATAGCCGTCGCCTGGTTGGCTCCGAAGTTCTGGAAGCTCTGGTGAATGCGTATCCCGTCGTACCAAACTTCAACGAAACCATCGGGTCCAGTGCGCACGTGCGTTTCGAGCGTATGCCACGCCCCGGTGGTGACGAGAGTCGTGGTCGACAGCGCTTGTCCAGCGATGTCGTTGCGAATACCGAGGCGACCAGTACTGGTCAGGTAGACGCCGCCGAGCGAGGTTGTGCCGCGTCGCCACTTGACCAGATAGACAGGATTGTTTCCTTGGCTGACGAGCTGGAAGCGGATGCGGTAAGAAAACTCGCTGACAGGACGAGCGAGATTTCCCAATGCGTAGGCGGGTGTGCCGCTGGTGGAAAGGGCTTGGGCAGCATATGTGCCCGAGTAGGGTGCATCGGTCGTGATCGTGAGGCCGCTGACGCTGGACCAGCGCACAAGCGAACCGCTCTCGAAGTCGTCCTCGAACAGGCGCAGGCTGGGCGTCGTCACCGTCGCTGGCACCGAATCGCTGGAGACGTTTCCAGCGTTGTCGCGGGCGCGGATGGTGTACTGGTAGGTCGTCGCTGGCTGTACGGTCGAGTCGGTGACGCTCGTGACGGGTCCCAGCTGCACGAGCAGGGTACCATCGCGGTAGACATCGTAGCCGGCGATCCCGCTCGCGTCGGTCACGCTCGTCCAGGAGAGACTCACCTGTGTGCTGCTCAGCGCGCTCGCCGTGACGCTGCCCGGCGCGGGTGGCGCGGTCGTGTCGATGGTCCAGGACCAACTCGCCGGAGTGGGATCGGGAACACCTTCGCCGTCGATCGCGCGCACGGAGAAGGTATGCAGTCCCTCGGTGAGGTCGCTGAGCGTCCACGGGCTCGCGCAGGGCACGGCAGGGGTGGCATCGAGTTGGCACTCGAAGCTGGCCGCAGTATCGCTCGAGCTGAAGGTGAACGTCGCGGTGGTCTGATTGGTGAGTGCCGGTGGAGTGGTCAAGAGAGTTGTCTCCGGGGCGATCGGTGCAGTGATCTCCCACGCGAAGCTGGCCGGCGTCGGATCGGCGTTGCCGGCTCGATCGACCGCAAAAACGCTGAAGGTGTGCGGCCCAGTCGCGAGGTTGCTGAACGTGACGGGGCTCGAGCAGGTTTGCCAATCGGCACCGTCCAGGCTGCATTGGAACGTTGCTGGCTCGCTGGCAGTGAAGGAGAACGTTGCCGTGGTCTCCGCGGTCGATAGCGGTGGCGTGCTCGTCAAGGTCGTGTCAGGGGGCGTCGTGTCCGGTGGCGGAGCAGCCGGAGGCGTGACGAGTACGTCATCGAAGCGGACGTCGAATGTACGCTTGGTTTTATGTTCGCCGATCTGGATCTGACCGACACTGCTGGAGCCGAAGCTCTGTGCCGAGCTGATGAGCTGATTGCTGTCGTACCAAAGTTCGACACGACCACCCGAGCCGGTGACGAGGCGAAGACGCAGCTGGTGCCAAGCGTTCATGCTGACGGAAGCGGTGGTGGTGATGGTCGTGCCTGTCACCTCGTTCCGGAAGGCGAGAAGGCCATCGGCAGCGATCTGAACGAAGCCGAGACCGCCGCCGGTTGGCTTGAGGAGGCGTACCAGCGTGACTTGATCATTCGTGCCACGCGCTGCGAGATAGAACCAGGTTTCGACTGTGACATCCGTTTGCGCCGAGGGCAACAGAGTTCTGGCATAGGCGACAGTCCCTCTCGTCGAGAGGGCGCGCGCGGCATACTGCCCGGTATGCGGTTGCAACGTCGTGATCGTGAGACCACTCACTGCGCTCCAGCGACTGAGCGTGCCGCTTTCGAAGTCGTCGGCGAAGAGCGTGGTCCTCGTCGAAATCGTTACCGGTGCGCTCGCCGTGGAACGATTCCCGACTGCATCGAGCGCGACAACCTGGTAGGAGTACGTCTGGTCAGGTTGTGGGGTGTTGTCCAAGAACGTGCGTGTGGTACCGGGAACGATCCCGATCACCACACCATCGCGTAGGATCTCGTACGATGTGACGGCATAGTCATCCGTTGCAGCGTCCCAGGAGAGCGCCACCTGCTGGCTGGAGACCAGGGTCGCGCGAAGGCCAGTCGGTGCACTCGGCGCCATGGTGTCGTTGGGACCATGGCATGCGACGGTGGTGCTGTCGCGTACCTGCCCAGCGAGATCGACGAAGGCAAGATCAGCCCGGTCGGAGAAGAGCGAAGCAGTTAGGACACCGTACGCGGAGGGTGGCTGATCGAATCCTGCAGCGACGCGCGAGTCGCTCCGGGCGAAAGCACGGATGCCATGCCCGCCAGTACCGATCACCAGCTGGACGATCCCGTTGGGGTGCGGTTGGCCGTCCCGGTCGAGCGGCATCCAGCGCTGATAGTCATGGTCGTGCCCGACGAGCACGAGTTCGACACCGAACTGAAAGAGGAGTTCCCAAATCGGTTGGAGAGCAGGAGTATCTCCCTGTGGGCCGATACTGAAACGCGGATGATGAAAGAAGGCGATGGTACAGGCATCGCGGTGTGCTTGCAGGTCACGGAGCAGCCATTCGTACTGCGGTGTCCCCGGTCCGTATTGGCCGAACTGGCTGTTGGAGTTGAGGGCGATGATGTGCCATCCTCCCGCATCGAGGCTGTAAAAATCCGGCGGTGACTGCCAGTAGCGGACATAGCCTTCAGCGACTCTACCCTCGTACTCGTGATTGCCGACGATCGGGTTGGTGATCGAGCGGTAGGCCGAGAAAAGCTGTCCGTTCAGGCCGTAGTAATTGACGAACTCGGTGTAACTCCCCTTCTCATAGAGATCGCCGAGATACAGGAAGAGATTGGGCGATTGCGTGCCGATCAGTTGGGCCACTTGCGCCGAGTACGTTCCGTCGTCACCCCCATCCCCGACGGCGACGACGCGGAAGGGTTGCCCAGCGGGCGGAGTCGTCCCGCTCGTCGGTTGGAAGCCAGTAGGGATGGGTGGCGGACTGCTCATGCCGTTTTGCAAGAACAGCGTGATACTCGTCGGTGCGCTGGTGAAGCCGTCGCTCATCAGTGCGGAAGCGGAGAGGGTATGCTGGCCGTCCGCCCACTGCCGGGTCGGAAGACGGAAGGTATAGGGAGAGAAGAACTCGGTGAGCAGATACGTGCCATCCAACGAGTAGATCAGGCGTTGCACGCGAGGTGCTGCCCCACTGGTCGTCACGCTGGCGGTGACCGTGATGTCGCCGGAAACGAACGCGCCGCTCACCGGTTGAGTCAGACAGACCGTGACGAGGTACGTGCCGGTGGAAGGGCCACTCGTCGCGCAGCTCGCTGCTGCCGCAGGCTGTGGTCGTGCTCCGAACAGACCAGTGACGAGCGCGCAAGCGAGGAGAAGAGGCGGGAGGCGACGGACTCGTCGCATCGAACGGATATGGAGCGACTGCTCGCGGCCATCGTTCATGTGGGGAATCCCTCTCGCCAGCCAGTCGATGTGACATCAGCTCCTCGCGCAGGTGCGCGGGTAGACTGGCCGCACCTGGCTGTGCTCCACTCAGTATGCGGAGACATCATCGCCAAGTGGTTGGTCAGCCGGTGGCTAAAAAGCTCTCACCGAGTGTTCAGTCGACAGAATGCGAGGATCTGCCGGCATGGCGACGAGAAGGGCCTGCGGGTCGCTCATCGATAGCCGACCAGGGCGAGGGTGCTATCGTGCTCAGCGCATGCTTTCCACGGCACGCAGGATCGCGGCGGCGAAGTCGTCCGGGCTGACGCCTGGCGATTGCAAGCCGAGTGCGCGATAGACGTCCCGAACTCGGGCCGTGAGCTCCTCGCGGCGCAGGGCGAGACCGCGGACAGCCTGTTCGATGGCTGCCAACCCCAGTGCCGGTAGGAGCGTGAAGTCACCGCTGATGCTGATATCGTCGATGCGGCCCCGGTGCGTCCGCACGATCACGCGGATGAGGCCGCCAGGTACCTTGAGTGCTGCCTCGTGCAAGTGCACATCGGCATGGATCTTGATTCCCGATTGGCGGAGCCCACCCTTTTGGTACAACCACTCTTCGGAAGCGAACCGCTCGTCGAGTTCAGCGGCCATCGCTTCTTCTTCCGGGGTCAGCGTGCCGAACTCGATTTCTGCCCCGAGTGCCGCCGCACAGCATTCCAGATAGGTCTCTACGACAGCGTCGCGATCTGGGAGCGTTCCGAGTTCGCGATGCATGGTGGTCATGTACTCCTCGAGACTCTCGAACACCTTATCGCGCATCTTCTCCGAGGCGACCTTGAGCACGCGCGCCATCTGCCGTGTGTCGAAATCGAGCATCAGGCTGCCGACGAGAATCTCAGCTTCCCCGATGCTCGCGGCACCCGTTCCGCCGATCTTCCGCCCCCGTACGTGGACATCGTTGATCGGTCGCCACGTCGCTTCGATTCCCCAACGACGGTAGGTTTCGACGAAGGGGCGGACGTACCAGGCGAAACGCTCCTCCAGGCGAAGCGGCACCAGCGCGCGCGGAAAGATCCACTGGGTGAAAACCTGGTGCTGATCCAGATACACAGCCCCCCCACCCACCTCGCGGCGGATGACCGGGAGGCCCACGCTCCGGCAGTAGTCGAGATCCACCTCGCGCTCAGCATCCTGATGGAAGCCGATCGACACATAGGGGGTGGTCGGTGAGACGAGCAGGATGGTCGGTAGCGTGTCGGATCGGAAGGTGTACCCGACGGCGTGGTAGACACTCTGGGAGCGGATTGGGTCGACCAGACCGAGATCGACGACGCGGACACGCACCGTTTCCTCCTTTCAGTCACTCGGCACAGCGGAAGCAGTTGAGATCCAACGCATCGATCCGCGCACGATAGCGGGTGAACGCCTCCTCGCCGGTGACGAGTTCAGCGAGTTCCTCAGGGGCGAGCGGGCGGACTCGCACGAGCCAGCCTTCACCGTAGGGGTCGCGGTTGGCGATCAGGATGTCGCGCTCGAAGGCTGCCTGGTTCGTCTCGACGAGTTCGCAGCGGAAGGGGGCCGGGAAGGGGCCGACCCATTTCCCGCTCTCGATCGTGGCCAGCGCACGCCCGCGCTCGACGATGGTGCCGGGTCGGCGGAAGCGAATGGCCACCAGTTTGCCTGCTCGCGTCTGGGCTGGATCGGTCATTCCGAGCGTGGCCAATTCTCCCTCTCGGCGCACCCAGACGTCGCGCTCGACATCGTAGAGCAGGTCGAGCGGGATGACGCAGCCGCGATAGACGCGAGTCGTTTCGGCAAAGCTCACGAGCAGGAAATCCCTTCCTGTTCCAAGACCTTCCGGTAGGCTTCGACGGCCTCCGGACCGGTTACCAAGAGTTTCGACTCGTTTTCCCAGTCATCCGGCCGCAGGCGGGCGAACCATCCGGCCCCGTACGGGTCCTGATTGAGGAGTTTGGGATCAGCGATCGCTGCGTCGTTGACCGCCACGATCTCGCCGGAAATCGGTGAGGTCACTGGGCCGACCCACTTCCCGCTCTCTAAGGTTCCGGCACTCTTGCCGCGCTGGACCTTGCGCCCCACGCCACGTGGTGTCACGCTGATGATCGTCTTGGCGAGATGTTGCGCGACGTCGGTAATGCCGATCGTCACTGTCCCATCCGGCTCGGGGCGGGCCCACACATGCTTTTCCGGCCAGTAATACCGATCCTCTGGGATCGAGCAGCCGTGTACCTCAGCCATCTCTCGCCTCACCTTCCGTTTCATGTTCCCCGCGGATATGGTGGAGGAGTAGGTCGAACAACACCAGGCGAATCTCGTAGGCGTACTCGTCGAGGAAGCCTGGATCGCGCCGTGCCTTGCGCAGTGGTTGATCCCAACTCGCACCGCACAGCGGACAGCGTACCGTCGCGATGGCGTACCCCGAGCGCTCGTGCCAGCTGAAGGCGAGTCGGTCGGCGTGCGCCTCCGCCAGGTGCACGTGAATTGTCGGCCGGTCACCCGCGAAATCGCAATACGGACAGCGCATGCTCACGACTGCGTGCTCCGTACCAGTTCCAACCACGCGCCGACCTGGTCCAGAGTGCATCGGATCAGTGTGTCCAGCCAGTCCCGGAGTGCATTCCCCAGCGCCGTGAGCCTGGCTGCTTCGCGCTCCAGCTCCAGCGCCACGAGTCCCGCCTGCGCGAGTTCGCCCAGGCGCACGTGGAGCGCGATCCGCTCGAGCGGGAGCTCCGCAGCGAGTTCTGCCAGCCCGGTGGCTTCCTCGACCGACAAGTGACGCAGCAGGGCCAAGTTCATGGGGTCGCTCGCTGCACGCAGTGCCTGGAGCACGAGTGCTTCGCTGGCATCCTGGAGAACGTGCGGTTGTTCGGTGAGCTGATCCAGCCAACCAACGAAGGCACGCTCCCCTTCCAGCCGGTCGAGCCGATCCAGCGCCCGCGCCAGGACACGAAAGCGCTGTGCGAATGCACTGGCCAGCTGGTCAGGGCACCCTGCACTCACGAGCGTTCCTCCGTAGCGGCGAACACCGGTGCTTCCTCGAAGCCAACCGCGCTGGCCACGAGCCGGGCGATGTCGGTGACGACCAGCCGCCCTTCGTAGCCCGTCGTCTTGACGGCGTCACTGTACATAGCCATGTCCTTCGGGCAGGCGACGACGAAGTAGCGGAGATCCTCACCGAGCTGCACTGCTTCGCGGATCCGCTGCTCGCTCGGTCGCTCCTCGCCGTCGCTGGCCATCCAGATCTGACCACCACCAGCGCCACAGCAGTACGTGTTTTCCCCGTGTCGCGGCATCTCGCGGAGTTCTGCCCCGAGTGCCCGCAAGATCCGGCGGGGTGCTGCTGTGATCCGGTTGTAGCGGCCGAGATAACAGGGGTCGTGGTACGTGACTGCCGCCGCGAGTGGCTGCCGGACGGTCAATCGCCCATCTTCCAGGAGCTGTGCGAGGACTTCCGTGTAGTGATAGACCGGTACGGAGAAACCGAAGGCGGCGTACTCGTTCTTGAGCGCGTTGTAGCTGTGCGGGTCCGTGGTGACGATCGCTCGGAACTGCGCTTTCTCGAACGCGCGCAAATTCTGCTCGACGAGCAGCTCGAACAGCCCTTCTTCGCCGACGCGACGCACGTCGTTCCCGGCATTGCGCTCGTCCTCGTACAGGAGGCCGAAGTCCAGGCCGGCCGTGTGGAAGAGCCACGCCACTGTCTTGGTGTTCTCCTGCATCCGCGGATCGAAGGAAGCGAAATCACCGACGAACCACAGGTATTCGACCGGCTCCTTGCGCGCGTCCTTGATGGTGAAGGGAAGTTCTTTGGCCCAGCGAGCGCGTTGGCGTGCTGGTTTCCCGAACGAGTTGCCATAGCGTCCGAGACTCTCCAGTGCTGCTTGCAGGTTGGGATCGAGCGGATCTCCCTGGTTGACGAGGGCACGCCGGATATCGATGAGATCGAGCATCGGGCGGTTGCCGACCGGACAGATCCGGACACACGCTGCGCAGGTCGTACAAGCCCAGACCGCTTCCTTGGAGGTAGCGATCTCGAGTAAGGGCGGCGAACTCGTCCCATCAGCGAAGGCACGCAAATTCCGGTTCAGATAATAGCGCTTGTTGATTTCCAGTGCGGCGGGACTGAGTGCGCGCCCGGTGCCATGTGCCGGGCAGACGTCCTGGCAGCGGTTGCACATGATGCAGGCGTAAGCATCGAGGATTTGGAACCAGCGCAACTGTTCCAGCCGTTCGCTGCCCAGCTGGCCGTCGCGGGCGACCGGTGGCTCGAGCTGCCCCAGAGGACGCTCCTCGCGCAAGATCAGGTTGAGCGGAGCCATGAACAGGTGGATGTGCTTCGAGTAGGGGAAATAGGGCAGAAAAGCCAAGATCAGTCCGAGTGCGAGCCACCAGGTCACGTGGCTGGCCAGGGCGAGCGTCTCGACTTCCCACCCGGTGAAGAGTCGAGCGACCAGACTGGCGGTCGGCTGGCTCCAGTCAGAGTGCCTGCTTTCGGCGATGCGCACAGCTTGCCCGACCCAGCGTGAGCCCACGTGCAAGAGGATGAATCCACCCACGATTGCCGAATCGCGCGCGATCCCGAACCGAACGCTCGGGAGGAGCAGGACACGCTCGTTGAAGCGGAAAGGTCGCAGGCCGAAGCGGCGGAACAAGAGCCCGATCATGCCGACGAGCGCTGCCACGCTCAAGAGATCGGCGACGAGATTGTAGGCTCCGGCGATGCCGCCCCGATGCAGGGTCGTGAAGCCGGTGAATCCCTCGAGGATATCGAGGATATTGACCAGGCCGTAGAAGACGAAAGCGAAGAAAATCCCGGCATGCAGCAAGCTCACCCACGGACGCGCTCGGAAGATCGGCCGTTGCAGCAGGATGTCGAGACTGACCGGGACGACGCGCCGCACGAAGAGCGACCAGCGTGGCCGACCCTGTCCGCGTCCGATGGCCCGCACGAGGCGTGAGACACCGTGCGCGGTGAGCAGGAGCGAGACGAGAGCCAGGAGAAGGAACGCGATCCGTTCCGGTGTGCTGAGCACGGGATCAACCCTCCAGTCGCTCCAGCAGCGCCTCGGCGACCTCGAAGAGGTCGGCGACTGCTCCATAGTCGGCGACGGTGAAAATCGGCGCCTTGGGATCCTTGTTGATGGCAATGATCAGCTCGGCATCCTTCATGCCTTCCAGATGCTCGGGTGCGCCGCTGATCCCGAGCGCGACGTAGAGCTTCGGCTTGACCTTTAGGCCAGATTTGCCGACTTGTCGCGAGCGCGGCAGCCAGCCGGCATCGACCAGCGGGCGGGAGGCTGCCAGCACGGCGCCGAGCGCCTGAGCGAGCTGTTCGGCCAGTTCGAGGTTGTCCTTGCTCTCGATTCCGCGGCCCACCGCTACGATCTTTTCGGCTCGCGTGATGTCGACGTCGGCTGCTTCCGGTCGTTCCAGCGCGATGACGCGGCTACGCAGTTGCTCGAGTTCAGCCGGTGCCGGCACTTGCTCGATCGTTCCTGGCGGACCCGGTGATGCGGCGTCCTGCGAGAAGGCTCCGGCGAGCGCGCCGATGATCGCCGGTTCGTCGCCCAACGCCACGTCCGCCAGGATCTTGCCGCCGAAAAGCTGGGCGGTGGCGATCCACTGTCCGTCGCGTGACTCCAGTGCCCGGCAATAACTGACCAGCGGCCAGCCGAGACGAGCCGCCACCCAGGCAGCGATGTCCATCCCGAGCGACGTGTTCGGCACGAGAGTCAGCTTCGGTGGAGCGTCGGCCAGCAATGCAGCGAGTGCCCGCGCTGCGGCCTCCGGTGCGAGATAGCGGAGGGAAGGGTGGTCGAGGATCGTCACCCGGTCGGCTGGCAGGCGCTCGGAAAGCTGCCTGACCTCCGACCCCAGCAAGACTGCGTCGACCATCGCGCCGTCCTCGTCCGCCATGCGGCGCGCGACGCCGAGCAGTTCGTAGGTCACATCGGTCGGTTCACCGTCGAGGTGTTCGACGAGCACGGCGATCCGCTGGGCCATCGTCCTCCTCCTCGCTCACAGCAGTCCGCGGGCGCGCAACAGCTCGATCATTCGCTCGGCGATCTCCGCTGCGCTTCCGGTCAGGAGCTCAGCTTGGCTGGCTTCCTCAGGTAGACGCAGGCGCTCGACCGCGACACTCGGTTGGGTGGGGAGTTCGACTTCGATCTCCTCGATCGTCGCCTCGCGCATCACCTGCCGGACGCGGCTGACCGGGACGTAGCGTGGCGCCTGGCGAGCCGCTTGAATACCGAGGATGGCGGGGGGTTCCAGTTCGAGCAGCAGGGTCATTCCGCCCCAGAGTTCCTTACGAGCCCTGAGACGGCCATCACTGAACTCAGTGCCGATCACCACGCTGGCGTGTGGCCAGCCGAGCCGTGCGGCGAGTGTCGGTGCGAGTTGCCCATCCAGATCGTCCGGTGCCTGCACACCGGTCAGCACGAGGCGCGGCGCCAGATCGCGTAGGATCGGTGCCAGGATCTCGGCTGTCGCACGGGTACTCAGCCAGGTCTCTTCGAAATCACCGACCAGCTTGATCGCGCGCTTGGCCCCCTTGGCGAGCGCCGTGTACAGGGCTTGATCGAGTTCCCCAGTGGTATCGATACCGACGGCGATCACCTCGTCGCCGCTGGCTTCGGCCAGCAGCAACGCCTCTTCCAGTGCGTGGTCGTCGTACTCGTTCAACACGTAGGTTACGGTGTCGCGGTCGAGTTCGTTCCCCGAGGGGGCGATAGCGAGTTCCTCCACTACATCCGGCACTTGCTCCAGGATCACCGCGATCGTCATGCTGTTGCCTCCCCGATCATCCCCATCGCCTCGGCCAGAAGCTCAGCGATATCGCGGACACGCAAGCGTCCCTCGTTTCCGGTCGACTTCACGGCATCCTCGAAGCGGGAGACTTCGTACGGGCAGCACACGACTAAGGTGTCGGCACCGGTGCTGACCGCTTCGAGCACGCGCTCCTCAGAAAGGCGCCGGCGCTGATGGCCAGCCGCGAAGCTGTCCAGCCACATGCCACCTCCACCGCCGCCGCAGCAGTAGGAGTTCTCGCGACAACGCAGCATCTCGACGAACTCGATGCCGGGAATCGCCTGGATCAGCTGCCGTGGTGCGTCGTATTCGCCGTTGTGACGGCCGAGGTAGCAGGGATCGTGGAAGGTGACGCGGTAGGGCAGCGGGCGAACGAGGAGCGGCTGCAGGCGCGAGAGCTCGCGGGCGAGGAGCGTCGTGTAGTGCCAAACGTCGTATTGTCCGCCGAGCTTCGGATAGTGCTTGCGGAAGGCATTGAGGGCATGCGGATCGGTCACGACGATGTGCTGAAACTCGTACTTGGAGAGGGTACGGATGTTCTCCTCGGCCAGCATCTCGAACAGCCCGCGCTCACCAGCCAGTCGCTGCGAGTCGCCGGCACACTTCTCCTCGCGACCCAAGATGGCGAAATCGAGACCGAGCGCGTGGAAGATGCGGGCCAACGCGATCGAGGCGTCGATCCCGCGCGGATGGTAGGAGGGGTAGCACTCGACCCACCACAGCCACTCGACCGGACGCTGGATCTGGTGCAAGATCGGCACGGGTACGCCGGCGTCCTTGACCCAGGCTTCGCGCTTGCGGGCCGGTTGCCCGAGCGGGTTTCCGTATTTGGCAGTGTTCTCGAGCGCCTCCTGGAGTTCGCTGGGGATGACGCGCCCACTCAGCATGGCGTGCTCGCGGGCCGCGGGCATGATCTGGATCATATCGACCTGCTTGGGGCAGACTCGGAGACAGTTGGCACACGTGGTGCAGAGCCAGAGGTCGGGCGAATCGAGGAGGTTGATCCCGGTCTGTGCCCGCCGGTACAGCTTGCGTGGCCCATAATCACCGACCACGTCGACCGGGCAGACCGGGACGCACTTACCGCACTGGTAGCACCAGGCGAACGATTCCCCACTAGGCAAGCGAGCGATCTCTTCGATCAGCTCAGGGGTATAGTCCCAGATGACGCGTTGGCCGAACATCCGGTTCCAAGGACCGGAAATATCGACCCCTTCGACGATCGCGGTTTCTCGCTCCCAGACTTCCTGCACCTTTTCCAGGCTCGGATCCATCGTCAGCTCCTTTCACGAGCGGACAGCGCGTGCTCGGCCGAGACCCAGCAAGCGCCGCGCGAGTTGTGGGAGAGGCGGCAGGAGCCGATTGAACTCCCGACTCAGGCGCCAATTGGTGATGCCATAGAGATAGACGCTGTAGGCCAGCGCGAGAAAGGCGTCGGTGACGAAAGGACCGAGTTCCGGATCGTCCGCGAGGTCATGAGCCACCAGCCCGCTGTTGCGGCCCAATTCCGTGCCCATCGCGACGAGCGGGCGCAACTGGCGGTACTGAGCGCCGACGCTGCGTCCCTCCAGGGCTCGCGTGGAGGAAGCGAGGAGCGGGAGGATACCGGTGCCGTGCTCGATGTCCCACAGCCAGCGGGTCCACAGCCAGTAGCGGGCCGGTGCTCGCAGGTGAAGGACGCCAGTGGCCAACTCCAACGCCAATCGCCGATCCAGGTCGCTGCAACGGGCCAGGAACTCGTCGAGCCGCTGCTCGACCGGCTGTTCCTCGCGGAGGAGCAGCGGGAGGGCAGCGCAGGCCTGTGCGCGGGCGGCCTGCTGCGCGAGTGTTTCCGCCTGGCGAGCCGTTGCGGTTACAGCGCGGGTCAGCTCTTCCCACCCGCGTAACTCGCCTCGTTCGACTTCGCGGGCGATCCGTTCGACCAGCGGTGCGAGATACTGCCGTCGCCCTGCCAGTTCCCGGGCGATCGCGAGCACATCGTCCGGTGATACTTGCTCGAGCCCTTCCCGGAGCGTCTCGGCCAGTTCCGGGTCCTCCGGGCCGGTTTTGGGCTTGATGAGATGGCTGGGACGCAGCGGTTGACCCATCGTTGCCTCCTAGCGCCCGCGGATATCTCGGCCCCAGAAACCGACACCGAACAAGGGACCGAGCAGGCAGAAATCGAAGACACCGGCCGCCAGCGGCACGAGGCCGATCACGACCAGAACCCAGCCCCACGTCCCTTGGACGACCAGGAGGCCGAGCAGAATGAGGACGATGCCGACGACGATCCGCAAGAGGCGTCCGGCCCCGCTGGCCATGAAACTGACGAAGGGATTGCGCTTGGCTGGCAGTGCCATCCCGCTGCTCCTTCCTGTATCCGGTGAAGCACCCGTGCGTCCGCGGAGCTTCATCACGTTCCGACCAAGGCTTGGCGCGCCGTCGCGACCGCTCGTGCCGCAGCGAGACCGGCAGTAGCGAAGGTATCGTCCAGGTCAGCTGGTCGGGCCGCAGCACCGACGACGTAGATTCCTGGTCGGGAAGTCGCGACCGGGTCGAGACCGGAGGGTCCGCCGGCCTCGATGTAGCCGTACTTGTTCTGGGCGATGCCCAGCAACTTGGCCATCTGCCGCGTCCCGCTGCTCGGCTCCATACCGACGGAGAGGACGACCAGGTCGACCGTGATCTCCATCGGTCGACCCATCGTTGTGTCCTCCCCGCGGATCAGCAAGCGATCCCCCTTGGGCAGGATCTCGCTGACGATCCCTTTGACGTAGTTGACCTTGTAGCGTTCCTGAGCCGGCCAGTACAGCTCGTTCTCCCAGTAGCCGTACATGCGCATGTCGATGTAGAAGATGAAGACACGGGCGTCGGGCAGCTGTTCCTTGATCTCGATCGCTTGCTTGGAGGCGATACCGCAGCAGACTTTGGAGCAAAACTCGTTCCCGATCTGCCGGTCGCGGGATCCGACGCACTGGATGAAGGCCACTCGTTCCGGGGGTTGCCCATTGGAGGGGCGGACGACCTGGTGGGCCTTGAGCATCGCCTCCATGTCGCTCAAGGTCACGACATCAGGGAACGAGTAGTAGTTGTACAGTTGCGTCTCGCGCCCCGGATCGAAGTGTTGGAAGCCGGTGGCGACGATGATCGCGCTGACTCGAGCCTCTCGGCTGCCAGTGGGCGTGCTCACCGTCACTCGGAAATCGCCTGCCTCCCCCTCGCAGGCGGTGACCTCGCTCCGGGTCAGCACTTCGATGAGGGGGTGATCGGTGACCGCGGCGACGAGCTCGCCGATCGCCTCTTCGGCATCGCGAAAGTGGTGCGTCAGCTTGGCATACCGTTCGGCATCCGGTGTGCCACCCAGTCGACCTCGGCGCTCGACGAGGAGCACTGGATGACCGAGCGCTGCAACGGTGCGGGCGGCCTCGAGCCCACCGGGGCCGCCACCGATGACCAGAATGGGACGGGTCGTCTCCTGCACGGCTTCCCCCTCACCGCGTCACGATCGGCTGTTCAGCGTCTTGCCAGGTCAGACCCGGCTTCTCACCGCGCTCGATCGCAGCCAAGTCCTCTTCGAACTCGGTCCAGTAGCGCTCCCAGTCGATACCGAGCTTCTCGAGCAGCGGTCGCCAGTCAGTCGAATGCCAATGCAACTGGAGCACGCGGAACGGATGCGCCCCCATGGCGAGGGCGGCCACTTGCGAATCGGCTAAGACCGGGACACCGACGCGCCGCTGGTGGGCTCGCGCGGCGAACTGGCTCTTGTCCAGCGTCGTGACGCACCCCGTGTCGTGCGTCACCGTCATGTCTGGATTGGCTTCGTCTTTCATCACCTCGATCTTGCGCAGAACGGCGAAGGAACGAGTGAAGTCGCGCTGGACGAGGATGTGACGGAAACCGAAGCCGCAGCAGTCGAACCACGTGGAGTAATCAGCGACCGTGATGCCCAGTGCCTGGAGCAGCGCCGTCACCGTCGCCGTTCGCTGCCCACCGTAGATATCCGGGTCGTAGATAGCGTCTTCCGCCACGATCTTGTAGTAGTGGCATGCAGGATGGACACAGGCGGTGATACCGCGCATGTCGATGACTTGCCGCTCCGCAATCCGCTGGCGCATCACGTGCACCCACTCGCTGTAGTGCACGATCTCCTCGGGAACGACGAGGGGTTTACCGAGTTTGTCGAGTACGCGACGGACTTGATCGCGCAGTTCCTTGTGATGCACCAACTGTTCGCGGAGTTCCTTGTAATGGCCATAACTCGTGCCGCAGTGGATCAGCGGGTAATAGCCGGTCTCGTAGGCGGCCGCGAAGTTCCGGCACATCACCAGGAGCTGGGCGACCGCATTGGAAGTCGCTGAGGCGTAGTAATTCCAGCCGGTGCAGGAGGTCTGGTCGGTGGGATCGAGGTAGTCGATCCCGAACTGTCGGTTCAGCCACAGAATGGAGGTCGTGTAGCCTGGAATATGACCGCACTGACCACACGACTTGTGGTGCCACAAATGATCGATCGGCACCTTCTTCGTGCGTCCGTACTTGGTCGTCACCTCGACATACGGTTCGGGAACCCGCTGCACGATCAGCTCCCCGCGAGCCTCCAGCTCGAACAACTCCTCGCGGAGATCCGGTCGGGGCGCTTCGGCCGGATTGGGACGGACTGGTTGAGCCTTCTTCTCGCGAATCTCGACGAGCGGAAGCATGTACTCGCTCATTCCACCGCCTCCAGTTCCTCTTCCATGATTTCGACCAGGAGTTCGTAGAGACCTTCGTCGACCTCGCGGATCACCTCCATGTTTCCAGTCTCGAACCAGATGGTGTAGAGCTCGCGCAGAGTCTTGTCGTCGGTCCGCCAGGCGGCATCGGTCACGTTGCGCAGCGTGTCGACGGGAATCGCCTTCCGCCAGGCTGTCATGTTGCGGCTGAATTCGCGCACCCATGGTCCCCAATCGGGGAAGAAATCGGGCTGGAGCATGTCGGGGGAAACCTGATTCCCCTTGAGCATGATCTTGTAGATGACCCGGCTGTACCCTTGGAGTGCCTGCTGAGCGCGCTCGAGCCCATGGCGGACAGCGACTTCGCGCATCAGGGTGACCAGCCCGCCCGGATTGTTGCCACGCGGGCAGCGCACGCAGGAGAAGCACTGGGCGCAATTCCAGATGTCTTCCATGAGGATTTCGTAGAAGCGCTCGACGTCCTCGCGGGCGAGCGCTTGCGCGATGACGCGAGGACTGAAGTCGTAAAAGCGAGCCGAGGGGCAAGCGGAGACGCAGATGCCGCATTCATAGCATCCATAGAGGAAATCCGGATAGCGGGGATCGCTCTTGACTTCTTCGAAGAGTTCCCGCTTGCGTTCTTCCGGAACGTCAGCGTAGCGTTGCCCGCTTTTCGTCGGGCTCCAGGTCGCGACGCTCATCGTCAGCCTCCTGTTCGGGTAGCGTGCTGCACCCGTGCGCGAAGTTCCTCGAGTGTCGGGACACCAGTGAGGCGCTCGCCGTCGATTAGGAGCGTCGGAACCACGACGACCCCTGCTTCCTGCGCTGCGGCGCGACCAGCGGCCGATGCCAGGCTGATCACTTCTACCTGAATCTCCGGCTCTTCGGCAGCCAGGCGCTGCACCAGCGCGAGCGCTTCCGCGCAACCAGAGCAGATCGGATGTGTGAAGAGCCTGATCCGCGTCACGGCAGTTCGTACCCCTCGCAATGAACGCAGTCATCGAGCCCGCGGCGCGTCATGAACGCATCGTAGGCGGCGACCGCCGCTGGGCCACTCAGGAGTTCGCTGAGATCGTGCGCGAGGTCATCGGGGGCCAGCCGAACCAGCCAACCGCGACGATAGGGACTACGGTTGACCAGCTCCGGATCCTCGAGCAGGGCAGTATTGGTCTCGAGCAGTACGCCGGCGATCGGTGTCCGGTAGGCGCCGAGCCACTTCGCACTCTCCACGACTGCGACCGTGGCGTCTCGCGCGTAGTGGCGTCCGGTCGGACGGAAGGTCACCTGAAGGATGCGACCAGCGACCGTTTGGGCAACATCGGTGTAGCCGAGCCGCACCGATCCGTCCGCTTCCACCCGTACCCATTGGTGCGATTCCACTCGATAGTACAGGTCGAGTGGCAGGATGCAACTATGGACGATCGCGTAGCCGGCAGTCTCCCTCATCAGAACGCCACCACTGCGTCGGCCTCCAACGCCATCAGGTTGAACGCCGCACCGCCGATCATCTGCACTCCCTCGATGAGGTCGTCCATCGTCAGGCCGTGCAGATCGAGCGATGGCTGGCAGACGTAGAGTTTGACGCCCAAATCGAGTGCCTGATCGATGAAGTGCTTGAGCTTGGCGCCGCCGCCCCCAGCTTTCGGTACCACCAAGGTTTCTGGGACCCCCTTCTTGAGGAGTGTCGGGCCGTTCATGGTGAAGTAGATCGCGGCTTCGATCTCCATGGCGGCAGCTGCCGCTGCTAAGAAGAAGGGGGTGGCGCTGCGTTCCGGCGTGTCCACACCGTGGGTCTGGACATACAAGATCTTTTTGGTCTCCTCGCTCATCACCGTATCCTCCGCCCTGTCTCAGATGAAGAGCGAGACATCCGCATCAGCTGCGAACTCTAAGAAGGTCGCGGCACCACCGACCGTGCACTCGGGGATGAAGTCCTCCTTCTTGAAGCCGAAGACGTCCATCGTCATCTGGCACGCGATGAGATTGACGCCCGCATCGATGCACAGTTGCCGCAGCTCGAGCAAGGAGGGAACCCCCTTTTCCTTGAAGGTCTGCTGCATCAAAGTCGTCGCGAGGTGTGAGAAGCCGGGTAGTGCCTCGACGAGCGCGGGGATCGGCCAGGAGATCTGGCGGAGTGCTGGTGGACCGAACGGCATCTTGAGCGGCATGGCAGGATTGCCGAGCGGACTGACTTTGGGATCGTAATTTCTCAGCAGCAAGGGAAGGCCGTAGAAGGTAAAGAAGATCGCGACTTCCCAACCCATCGCCGCTGCCGTGGAACCGAGGATGAAGGGCGGATAGGCAAAATCGAGCGTTCCTTTGCTCGCGATGATCGCGAGTCGCCGGGGCGCTTCCGGATCGCGACGGGACATCGTTACCTCCTCTCGTCCTCAGCGGACACGTCGGAAGAAGAAGACGTATTTCCCGTTTTCCTCGTGAGCATCGATGAGTTCGTTTCCGGTCTGCCGAGCCCACGCTTCCATGTCTGCCGGCGCACCCGGGTCGGTGGCGATCACTTTGAGCACCTGCCCGATAGCGATCTCCTTGATCGCCTTGGACGTCCGGATCACTGGGAGTGGGCAGAGCAAGCCGCTGCAATCGAGAACCCGGTCCGGCTGCAGCACATCCGTCATGCCGTCGCCTCCTCCGATGGCACCCTACTCGGGTACAGTATTCTGCAAGTCGAGATAACCAGCACAGCTTGAGACACCCTCATCATAGCACTCAGGATCTTCCAAGTCAAGCATCGTCTCCTGCCTGTCAGGGGGCTGCCCCGGCGCGTGTGTTCGACAGCGTGGAGTGATCGCCGCGGAGCTGGCTTGGCGTTCAGTGGCCCGATAGACTGATCGAGCGGGGAGCGTTCCGGATCTCGTCCCGGTATTCGTCAGCGCGCTGCGTTGGCTCGCTTCGGAATCACTCCAGCCCGGTCGCCCACTTTCGGTGCCTCGCGTCGACGGGCAGTGACGCGAGTGCCCAGAGTGCGGATGTGGTCGCCGAGAGGACGGTCTTGGGGCCCAGTCGGGCATCCCGTCTTACACGACGATCGGGGGTAATCGAACGGGCGATCCACTCGCAATCGGAAACGACACCGCGTGCCGCGATCGAGGCGGCAGCCAGGAACGGTGGGTATCGGCGAGACAGGATGACAGGGCGTGTGCGCTGCGGCATGGTTGCAGGGGTAAGGGTCCTGTCCGAGCAGGCTACTCGCCGAGCAGCCGCGACTTTCGTTCATGCTTCGTTGGAAACGAATGATGGAGGGGGCGAAATGGATGCCACGGCGATCGTCCGAATCACCGAACGCGTTCTCGCGCGACTCGATCTTCTGAACAGTGCTCGGGAGCGTGCGCTGGCGGAAACGCGCCAGATCACCCGCTTGAGCGCCAATGCCGTTCGGGCTGTCCATCGGGGCGAGTTCGCCGAAGCGGGGGCGCTACTCGAAGAGGCGCGGCGGATCAAGGAAGCACTGACAGCTCATCTGGCCGACTACCCAGCGATCTACTGGTCCGGCTATGTCCAAGATGCGCACAAGGAATATGCGGAGGCGAGCCTGACGCTCGCGCTGGTGGCTGGTCGGCCGATTCCCAGCCCGGAGACGCTTCAGGTCGAAGATGCGGTCTACTTGAACGCGCTCGGCGAGGCATGCGGGGAGCTCCGCCGCCATATACTCGACCTCATCCGGGCGGGTGATCTCGCGCGGGCTGAGACGGTGCTCGCTGTGATGGACGAAATCTACGGTGTCCTGGTGCAGGTCGACTATCCGGATGCAGTGACCAACGGTCTTCGGCGAACGACCGACATGGTGCGGGGCGTGCTGGAGCGGACGCGGGGTGACCTCACGCTCGCAGTCGAGCAGCAAAAGTTGAGCGACGCACTGGCCCAGGCCCGCCGAGCGGTCGGCTTGGGCGAGCCTGGGCAGCCGAGCTGATCGGCCGTCGCTCAAGCGACGCCGCGGAGGAGTTTCTCGCACTCCTCCTTGTGGCGCGTCTCGTCTGAGATGATCTCCTGGAGGTCGTTCGCCAGGCCGTAGTCGCCGAACTCTTCGGCCTGCTTCATGCGCTCGACGTAGCTCTTGATGGTACGTTCCTCTGCTTCCAGCACCCGTTCGATCATTTCCCGATTCGAGTTCGCCCTGGGTACCGGCAGCGGCTCATCGACCGGCTCGCCGCCGAGCGCAGTGATCTTGTTGGCCAGGAACAGCGCATGACGAAGCTCGTCCTGGATCTCCTTCTGGAAGAACTCAGCCAGTTCGATGCGATCCACACCGGTCGCTGCGGCAGCGTAGTGGATGTACATGATGATGGCCTGGAATTCGCCCGCCAGATCCTGGTTCAGTCCATCGATGAGCGTTTTCTTGTCCATGGTTTTCCCTCCAGTTCCCTGAACCCGACGAGGGAAGTATAGCTCGTGCGGCCTCAGGGAGTGGCGGCAGTCGCCCGCTCCGGTTGCCAGCGCAGATCCAGTTCCCGATTGGCGCGCACCTCGTCCAATCGCTTGTAGAAGGTCTGGTGCGGTGCCTGACGCACGAATTCTGGATCGCGCTCCACTTCCTCGGCGATCTGCCGCATGGCCGCGACGAAGCGGTCGAGCGTTTCCAGACTCTCCGTCTCGGTGGGCTCGATCATCAGCGCTTCCTGGACGATCAAGGGGAAGGCGACCGTCGGTGGGTGGAGACCGAAATCGAGCAAGCGCTTGGCGATATCCATCGCTCGCACACCATGCCGCTTCTGGCGCACAGCAGAGAGCACGAACTCGTGCATGCAGGTCCGGTCGTACGGCACCTCGTACACATCGCGCAGACGGGCCAGGAGATAGTTGGCTGCCAGCACGGCGTCCTCGCTGACTCGGCGGAGTCCGCTCCCGCCGTGCATACGGATGTACGCATAGGCGCGGATGTGCATCCCGACATTCCCGTGGAAGGAATGGATCTTGCCGATGGAGCGCTCAGGCCAGTGCCAGGTGTACTCGGGATCCTCGCCGGGGCGTCGTACGACGATCGGGCCAGGGAGGAACTCGGCGAGGTGCGCTTTGACCCCGACCGGCCCACTTCCCGGGCCGCCACCGCCGTGCGGTGTCGAGAAGGTCTTGTGCAAGTTGAAGTGCATAATGTCGACGCCGAAGTCGCCGGGGCGCGCGATGCCGAGCAGCGCGTTGAAGTTCGCACCGTCGTTGTAGACGAGTCCGCCGACGCTGTGGATCAGGTCGACGATCTCGGTGATGTTCTCGTCCCAGAGACCGAGCGTGTTAGGGTTGGTGATCATGATCGCTGCGGTGTCCGGCCCGACGAGCTGCCGCAATTGTTCGATATCCACATTGCCACGCGCATCCGACTTGACTTCGACGACCCGGAATCCGGCCATGGCTGCGGTGGCTGGATTGGTGCCGTGTGCCGAATCCGGGATGATGACGGTCCGGCGCTCGTGTTCGCCGCGGGCATCGAAGTACGCTCGCGCGATGAGGATGCCGGTGAGTTCTCCGTGCGCGCCAGCGGCTGGCTGCAGCGAGACGGCGTCGAAGCCAGCGATCTCCGCCAGGAACCCTTGCAGTTCATACATCAGGCGAAGAATGCCTTGCACGGTTCGCGGATCCTGGAGCGGATGGAGATGTGCGAAACCGGGAAAGCGAGCCACCAGCTCGTTGATCTTCGGGTTGTACTTCATGGTGCAGGAGCCCAGCGGGTAAAAGTCGATATCGACGGCATGGTTGAGCTGCGAGAGGCGGGTGAAGTGCCGCACGACATCGATCTCGCTGACTTCGGGGAGCGGCAAATCGTCCCGCACGTGTTCGACGGGCAGTGGTGCCTCCGGGACATCGAGATCCGGTACCGAGGTACCCGTCCGTCCCGGCTTGGAAAGCTCGAAAATGAGCGGTTCCACGCGCATCGCTGATCCTCCCAGGCGAGATCCCAGCCTCGACGGTAGCCTAGCATGTCGTTCCTCAGTTCAGCAATCGCGGACATGTTGGTCCACCGCAGTCGGTGGTAAAGGGGTCCCACGCCGGTGACCGAGTAGGTCACCTGGCTGCTCATCACCGCGCGTTCCCTCTCGCGCCGCGTGACTCGCCCGGCGAGTGCTAGAATCGGCGTCGAGGAGCGGGGCAGCACGGAGCGACGACGTGGCGGACGAGCGCACCATCTACGGCGGCCAAGCAGTCCTCGAAGGTGTCATGATGCGCGGCGTCCGCCATCTGGCGACGGCGGTTCGCTTGCCGGACGGCCGGATCGCCGTCTGGGAGCTGCCGCTCGCTTCCGAGCGCTGGGCAGCGCGGCTGCGCCATGTTCCCCTTCTGCGCGGTGTTTTGGCCTTATGGGAGACGCTCGTCCTCGGTGTGCGCGCGCTGGTTTTTTCCGCGCACGTCGCTGTCCGCTATGATCCGGAGCTCGAGCAGACAAAGCCTGGGACGAGTGCGAGCTCATGGGGTGGTCTCTTGTGGGGAACCGTCGCGCTCTCGCTCGCCCTTTCCGTGGGCCTCTTCTTTCTCCTCCCGCTCGGTGTCGCTAGCCTGCTCGACCGATGGGTCGGGTCGGGCTGGACGATCCATGCCTTGGAGGGGACGATCCGGCTCGGGATCCTTCTGGGCTACTTGGCCGTGATCGGACGGACGCCGGATATCGCTCGCGTCTTCGGGTACCACGGTGCTGAACACAAAACGATCCATGCCTGGGAGCACGGGGATCCGTTGACGGTGGAGGGAGCTCGCCCGCACAGCCTGCTGCATCCTCGGTGCGGGACCGGTTTCCTGCTGATCGTGGTCGCGCTCTCGATCGTGGTGTTCGCCTTCCTGGGCTGGCCGTCGCTGGTGTGGCGTGTTCTTTCGCGCGTTGCGCTGATTCCCCTGATCGCGGCCTTGGCCTACGAAATCATTCGCTTGGCTGCACGCTGGTTCCACCTTCGCCCGGTGCGGGTCTTGCTCGCGCCGAGCCTGGCGCTGCAGCGGCTGACGACTCGGGAACCGGACGATGCGATGCTCGAGACGGCTATCGTCGCCTTGCATCGCGTCCTGGTTGCCGAAGGGCATGCAGTCCCGGCGCTGGCGGTGTCCGCCCCGGTTATCGTGGTCGACGAAGCAGGGCAGGAGCAGGCGGTCTTCGCCCCGTCCGGCAAGCGAGAGGAACGAGCATGACGACACCAGCCAAATTGTGGGGAGGTCGTTTCCAGAAGCCGACGCACGAACTCGTCGATCAGCTCAATGCGTCCCTCCCCTTCGATCGACGGCTGGCGCGCCACGATATTTTGGGCTCGCTCGCGCACGTGACCATGCTCGCCCAGCGAGGAATCATCCCGCGGGAGGATGCGCAGACGATCGCTCGTGGACTCCGGACCATCCTTCGCGAGATCGAAGAGGAGCGCTTCGCGTTCCGGCTGGCGGACGAGGACATTCACCTGAGCGTAGAGCGGCGCCTCCACGAGCTCATCGGGCCGGTCGCGGGGCGACTCCATACGGCGCGCAGCCGCAACGATCAGGTGGCGCTCGACTTCCGTCTCTGGATGCGCGAAGCTCTGCTCGAGATCGCCGAGGGAATCGTCGAAACGAGTGGTGCGCTCCTCGATCTTGCCGAACTCCACCGCGATGTCGTGATGCCCGGGTACACGCACCTCCAGCGTGCCCAGCCGGTTCTCTTCGCTCATCATGTGCATGCCTATGTCGTCATGTTGACGCGGGATCTGGAGCGCCTGCGCCAGCTGTATCAGCGAGTCAATCGCTCACCGCTCGGCTCAGGAGCGCTGGCTGGTGTTCCCTATCCGATCGATCGGCACGTGGTCGCAGCGCTCCTGGCCATGGACGGGGTGCTCGAGAACAGCATCGACGCCGTCTCCGATCGCGATTTCGCCCTGGAGTTCTTAGCTGATCTCGCGATCCTGATGGCGCATCTTTCGCGTTTGGCCGAGGAGTTGGTCCTCTGGTCGAGCAGTGAGTTCGGCTTCATCGAGTTCGACGATGCCTTCGCAACCGGTTCCTCGATCATGCCCCAAAAGAAGAACCCGGATGTCGCCGAGCTCTTGCGCGGCAAGAGTGGGCGCGTGTTCGGGCACTTGATCGGTCTGCTGACGGTCGTCAAAGGACTCCCGTTGGCCTACAACAAAGATCTTCAGGAAGATAAAGAAGGAGTCTTCGACGCCTACGACACCGTCGCACTCCTGCTGCGCGTCCTGCCGCCCATGTTGCGCACCTTGCGGATCAACCGCGAGCGGCTCGAGGCGGCGGCTGGGCAGAACTTCACACTCGCGACCGACATCGCCGATGCATTGGTTCGGGCGGGTGTCCCGTTCCGGGAAGCCCACGAGGCGGTCGGACGCTTGGTCGCGTTCTGTCTCGCATCCGGAAAGAGCCTCGATCAGTTGACCGCTGACGAACTGGCTCGGTTCCATTCCAAGCTCGCGGAGATCACGTTGCCGCGGACGGTGTGGGATGCAGTGCGCGCTCGGGAACACCTGGGAGGCACCGGACCGGAGCATGTCGCGCGGGCGATCGCGGCGAGTCGGGCTGACTCGGCCGGCGCACGACAGTGGCTCGAAAGCGAGCGACAGCGGATCGAGCATGCCTTTGCCCGGCTCTTGAGCGAGGACGTGCCATGACCGGCATCGAATCAGAAACGCGTTCCGCGCAGCCACGAGCGATCCGGGTGGAGCCGGTACGGACCCCGGAGGAACTCGAGATCGTCTACCAGATCCGCCGCGAGGTGTTCGATCAGGAACAGCACCTGACGACGTGGGTGCACGATTATCCGGAGGATGGTGCGGGACTGAACGTGCTCGCCTGGATCGACGGGGAAGCCGTTGGAACAGGGCGGGTCACGCTCTGGGGTGACGAGGCACAGATCGCCTGGGTGGCGGTCCGCAAGCCCTACCGTGGGCAAGGCGTCGGGCGAGCCATCATGGAGCGACTGATCCGCTGGGCAGAGGAACAGGGCGCACGAACGGTCACGCTCAATGCTCAAACACACGCTCTCGAGTTCTATCGCAAGTTGGGTTTCCGACCGATCGGTCGGCCGTTTTCCATGGCCCACATCGAGCATCAGTTCATGGAGCGCGAGCTCCGCCCGGTCCGAACGAAGGGAGGCCAGTGATGCCGTCGGTCCGCCAGCCGATTCTGTTGCAAAAGAAGCCGGACTGGTTCCGCGTGCGGCGGGAGCACGGGCCGAACTATCTCGAACTCCGGCGCCTGGTGCTGGAGGAAGGTTTGCACACGGTCTGTCAAGAGGCGCGTTGCCCCAACATTTACGAATGCTGGAACCAGCGTACCGCGACGTTCATGATCCTCGGCGATCGTTGCACGCGGGCGTGCCGATTTTGCAATGTCCGGTGGGGACGAAGCGGCACAGTCGACTGGGAAGAGCCGCGCCGGGTCGCTGAGGCGGTCGAGCGTTTGGGGCTGGACTTCGCGGTGATCACGTCCGTCAACCGGGACGATCTGCCTGATGGTGGAGCTGCTGTCTTCGCGGCGACGATCCGTGAGATCCGCTCACGCATCCCCTCGTGTGGCATCGAGGTTTTGATTCCCGATTTCCTCGGCAACTGGTACGCACTGCGTACCGTCGTCGAGGCACGGCCCGAGGTGATCGCGCACAATATCGAGACGGTGCCGCGACTCTTCCGCGTCATCCAGCCGTGGGACGATTACGGCCGGAGCCTCGAACTTTTCCGACGAGTGCAGGCGATGGACGATGCGATCGCGCTCAAGTCGGGCCTGATCGTCGGTATGGGGGAGACGTGGGACGAGCTTCTTGCTGTCATGCGCGATCTCCGTGAGGTCGGCGTGGAGATCTTGACCATCGGGCAATATCTGCCGCCGACACCGCGACATTTCCCGCTCCATCGCTACTACACGTTGGAGGAATTCGAGGAGCTGCGGCGGATCGGCGAGGAAGAGTTGGGTTACGTGTACGTAGAGTCCGGCCCGCTGGTGCGGTCGTCCTACCACGCCAAGGAGCAGTACGAGCGCTATCGGGCCCGCCGTCTCGAGGTGCGTCGGGGGTAGGAGCCATGCCCGATGACCCCGTCGTCGCACTCCAGCTCGGAAGAGTCGACTATCTGGCGGCCTGGGAGTTGCAGCGACAGCTCGCGGCTGCCCGCCGGGCTGGAGCGATCCCGGACACCCTCTTGCTCCTCGAGCATCCACCGACGTTCACGACCGGGCGGCGCGGTGGGACGCATCACCTTCGCCTCTCCGTGGATGCGTTGGCTGCCCGCGGGGTGCCTTATTACGTGACGGACCGTGGGGGCGACGTGACCTACCATGGACCGGGGCAGCTGGTCGTGTACGTCATCCTGCGGCTCGGTGAAGGGCAGCGGCGCGTGCGGCGCTTCGTCGAGTCGTTGGAGGCGACTGTTCTCGACGTGCTGGCGAGCTACGGCATCACGGGGGAACTCGATCCACGTCATCCCGGCGTGTGGATCGGACGTAACAAGATCGCGGCGATCGGTATCGCCATTCACCATGGGGTGACCTACCACGGCATCGCGCTCAACGTCACGACCGACCTGGAGCCGTTCGACTGGATCGTCCCCTGCGGGATTCCTGACCGCGGCGTGACCTCGCTTGCGGAACTCGTCGCTGGCCCGGTCGAGTTGGCCGACGTGCAGGCCCGCTGGCTCGCGGCTTTTGCCGAGCGCTTCGGACGCACCGTGGAGCTCGATCCCGAGCCGGTCCGGTCGCTGGACGACGTCTTGCTGCGACTCACGTCCCGATGGGCGGGAGCAACCCGATCATCAGCGATTGTTCGATGATATCGCGACGAGCGAGGGCTTCGGCGGTCGCGATGCTCCAGCGGAGCGGGTGATCCGGGTACAGCTTCTCGAGCATCTCGCGGACTTGCCGCATGAGATCGAGCGACTTGTTGAAGGTGAGGACGAGATCACCCTCGCTGAGTTCGATGAGTTCCGTAATCTCCGCCATCGTCGCACCGTTGCACCAGGCGCGCATGGCACCGTAGAAACCCTCGTGGTGACCGGTGGAGAGCGCGAGGCCGTTGCGTCGCTCGACCTCGAACACTTCCTGCTCCAGACTTTCGAGACGGCGTCGCAGGAGGACCAGCTTCGTCGGCAACGTAAAGTGATTGGCGAAGCGAGTCTCGCGATCGAAGGCGAACCAGGAGAAGACCTCAGCGACGTCGGCTGGTTCCAGCCCCTTGAAGAAGTCGCGATCCAGCATCTCGCAGATGATGAGGCCGTTGGTGTCGAAGACATCGGCCAGAGTGTCAGCCTTGCTGGTGGGATACCCGCGATGCAGATAGCCGAAATGTTCGAGCACGTTGCGGATGCCGCGCAGAAGTTCGCGAACGCGCCGCTCTTCTGCCGCGATCTCGCGCCCGAGTTGGGCTTCGAGTTCCGCCCGCTCCTGCTCCAGCCGGGCGATCCGCTGTAAATTGCGCTGGTGTTCCTTGCGCCGCTGGCAAGCGTGACAGGGATGGCGGAAGCGCTGCTGCGTCAGCTCGTGCAGAGTCTGCTGGATGGTTTGGAGGCGTTCCTCGATCCGCCGGCGCTCGGGTGCGAGGCGCGCCTCGACTTGCCGACGGTGCTCGAGCAGCATGGCATCGAGATCAGGGAGCGGGCGCGCCGCGAATGCACGCCAGATCTCCTCAAAGGCTTCCGTGCTGACGATTCCCCGGACATCGCTCACTGGCTGGGCCAGGAGCGTCAGGGCTTCCGGAATCGGTACTGGTTCGATACCGTGCGGGACATAGTCGATCTGCCGGTACTCGGTCAGGAGTTCGGCCGAGCCCTCGCGCGTCAGTACCAGCGCGATCCCTCCGTACGGTAAGCGATTGAGGAAGAGCACCCAGCCGCGTTCGCGCGTGTGGAGTGGTGTTCCAGGAGCCATTTCGCGGATGAGCCGCCGCAAAACCGGCCGAGAAGGAACGGCCCAGGGACGGTCGTCGAGATCGGCCTCCAGTTGCGCCAGGTCGTGCTCCAGGTGCCGCTCCTGGCTCTTGGCGTGATTGAGTTGGGCGACGATGTTGCGGTAATCGTAGAGCAGTTCGTCGCCGTCCAGCCCCAAGAGACAGCCGCGCGGCACTGTCTCCAGTTCGTGGCCTACCTGGAGAATCTCCTCCTCCAAGAGCCGGACACGCTGAGCGGCTTGGTACTGGGCCAAGCTCTCTTGGAACAGCTGGCGGACCCGGTCGCCGCGTGGTGGATCCCAAAGATTGAGCACCGTATTGTAGCGGATGGTGAAGGCCGACCGGACCGGCTCGAGTTCGCCAGTCGCGACGGCGAGCACTTCCTTGAAGGAGATCCAGGGGCTGTACGGAACGACGACGTTTCCCCGTTCGTCCATGCCGCGGCGTCCGGCGCGGCCGGCCATCTGCTGGAACTCGTTGGGTGTGAGTAGTCGCCGGCGCCGTCCATCCCATTTGGTCATGCGGCCGATGACGACGGTGCGGGCAGGCATGTTGACACCGAGCGCGAGCGTGTCGGTCGCGAAGACGACTTTCATCAAGCCCTGACTGAACAGCACCTCGACGAGCTGCTTGAGGATGGGCAGCAATCCCGCATGGTGAAACCCAATCCCCTTGGCAGCGAGCTGGACGATCGTCTGGACCTGGCTCAGTTCGCGGTCTTCTGGCCGCAAGCTGGCGAGGAACGACTCGATGACATGGGCGATCCGTTGCCGAGTCGCGCGGTCACGCACGAGATTGACTCGCATCATCGCGAGGCGGGTCGCATAGTCCTCGCAGTCGCGCCGGTTGAAGAGGAAGTAGATCGCCGGCAGCATATCTTCGGCCGCGAGTGCCTGGATGATTTCCCACGGTGGTGGTTCGGCTTCCTCGGCCTCGCGGCGACGCTCGGCCGTGAGCCCACCGCGTCCGATGAGCGCGCGGATTTCGCCGCCGACATTGGAGTAATCAGCCACCTGACGGCCGTGATGATCGATGACGAGCCGCAACTTTCTGTCGTAGAAGTACCAGAGTGCCAAGGGGACAGCGCGCTCGGTGTGGACGATCAGCTGGATGGGCCGATGGGTTCGACTGATCCAGTCGGCAATCTCTTGCGCATTGGAGACCGTCGCCGACAGGCAGATCAGCTGGATGTGCTCGGGGCAGAGGATGATCGATTCCTCCCATGTCGTACCGCGCTCTGGGTCAGCGAGGTAGTGAATTTCGTCGAAGATCACGCACTGGACGCTGTCGAGTTCCCAAGGCGTCTGGAGCAACATGTTGCGCAAGACTTCGGTCGTCATCACCACGATCGGGGCGTGTGGGTTCTCGGTGACGTCGCCGGTCAAGAGACCGACGTTGTCCCCGTAGATCGCTCGCAGGTCGCGGAACTTCTGATTGCTGAGCGCCTTGATCGGCGTCGTGTACATGACACGCGCACCGCGCCGGAACGTCTCGTAGACGCCGAACTCAGCGACGACCGTCTTTCCGGTTCCCGTGGGAGCAGCGACCATGACCGATTTTCCCTCCAGGAAGGCGAGCATCGCCTCCAACTGGAAGGGATCGAATCGGAAAGGATAGAACACGGAAAACTGCTCGATGCTCTCGGGTAGCGAGACCGCTTCTGTCGCGTCCATGAATCCGGTCACCGGATCTCCGCCTGTCGTATCTCGACCAGTATAGCAACCCCGCACGGCAGCGGACGCGCCTTCCGCGCTCCCGGTAGAATCGCCCGGGAGGCCGCGCGTGCGGGTCGGGCTGTTGGCATCGCTGTTGAGTCGCCAAGCTGGATACCGGCGTGCCGGTGTGAGCCGGTACATCGAAGCCTTGCTCCAGTATCTTCCGACCGTTGCGACTGACCTGGAACTGGTCGCGACGGTGCCGCGAACGGTGTGGGGACTCGCCCACCAGGATTTCGCGGGTATCGAGTGGCGCCTCACGCGGTGGCCGACCGAGCGTCCGGTGGTGCGTATCGCCTGGGAACAGCTCTGGGCATCGCGCGTGCTGCGCGATTGCGCTGTCGTGCACGGCCCGGTGAACGTTCTTCCGCTCGCGCTCGACCGACCGAGTGTCGTCACGGTGCACGATGTGGCGTTCCTGCACTTCCCCGAGCATTATCCACCAGCCAAGCGCTGGTACCTCCGCGTCATGACCGGCCTGAGTGTGCGACGAGCCCATCGCGTCATCGCGGTCTCCGAGCAGACTCGGCGCGATGTCATTCGGGCCTACGGTATCGAGCCTGGTCGAGTCGTCGTGGTTCCCAACGGGATCGACGCTGGTTGGCAACGAGTCAGGGACGAGGAACTCGCGCATTGGCGGGCAGAACGAGGGCTTCCGGAGCACTTCCTTCTGTTTGTGGGAACGATTCAACCGCGGAAGAATGTGACCACGCTCATCGACGCCTTGGCGAAACTCGATGCAGCGATCGATTGGCCACTGTACATCGTCGGTGCTCCTGGTTGGCGGGAGACTCCGGTCTACCGGCGTGTGCAGGAACGAGGGTTGGCGCAGCGGGTCGTCTTCGTCGGTTACGTCTCGCCGGCGGAGTTGCGGTATTGGTACAGCGCGGCCACGCTCTTCGTCTACCCCTCGCTCTATGAAGGGTTCGGTCTTCCGGTCCTCGAGGCGATGGCCTGCGGAACGCCTGTCATTACGTCCGATCGTTCGGCTTTGCCGGAAGTCGCTGGTGATGCTGCTTGGCTAGTCGACCCGACCGATCCGGCTGCGCTCGCGACGGCGATCGCGACGCTCGCCCGTGATCCAGAACGGCGGATCGCACTCGCTCGTGCGGGGTTCGCTCGTGCGCAGGCATTCTCCTGGGAACGAACCGCGCGCGAGACGGCAGCAGTCTATCGTGCTCTCGGTGTTGGGTTGCTGGATGAGCGAGGAGGAGCGACGGCATGACCGGTGCTGGCCGGCCCCTGCGCGAAGTCGGTGAGGAAGAGTTGATCGAGCAGATCGCTCGTTTGGTCGGCGACCGCTCGAACCGTGTGTCGATCGGGATTGGCGATGACGCTGCTGCTTGGCGCCCGCGAGCAGGGCACGAGCTGGTGATCACGACCGATACGTTGATCGAGCGTGTGCACTTCCGGTTGGAGTGGACGGATTGGGAGGCGCTCGGACACAAATCGCTCGCGGTCAATCTGAGCGACATCGCAGCGATGGGCGCGATCCCGCGCCTGGCCGTGGTCGATCTTGCCGTGCGCGGAACGGAGCGTGATCGGGACATTGCGGACTTCTATCGTGGCGTGCAGGCATTGGCCCGGCGCTTCGGTGTGGCGATCGTCGGGGGTGATACAACGCGCTCGCCGCTCGGGGTAGCCGTCTCGATCACCGTGATCGGTGAGTCGCCGCGCGACGGCCACCGCCTGCTCCGTCGGGATGCCGGCCGGCCCGGTGATCTCATCGGTGTGACCGGCCCGATCGGGCTGGCGGCCGCCGGTCTGCGTGTCCTGGAGCGTGGGCTGAAAACCTTGGACGGGAACCCGGTTATGCAAGAGCATTACCATCGTCCGCAGCCACGCGTACGGGAAGGACTCTTGCTGCGGCGGTGTGGTGTGCGCGCGGCGATGGATATCAGCGATGGCTTATTGGGGGACCTCCAAAAGCTCTGTCGAGCAAGTGGAGTGGCAGCGATCGTCGATCTGGAGCGTGTCCCGGTACCGAACGCGATCAAGTGGGCGTTTCCGGACTGGGAAGAGGTGGCGCTCCGCGGAGGCGACGACTACGAACTGCTCTTCGCCGCTCCCCCGGCTGTGTTCGCACGCGTCGCACGCGCTTTCGCCCGTGCAGGGCTCCTTCCCCCGTGGAAAATCGGTCAACTCGTCGAAGCGGGATCGGCCGGGCCGATCGTCGAGTTGCGGGACGTGACCGGCCGCTGTCGGCCAGCCGATGCACGCGGCTTCGATCACTTCCGCACCGGCTGACCGTGCCGGCTCGACGTGCTAGCATGCCGGGGAGCCTGGTGAGCTGGAGGTGACTCGTGGACAGTGCACGGAGCGAACTCTGCTTCCTCTCGGCGACGGAACTTTTGGATCACTATCGCCGACGGGCCCTTTCACCCGTGGAAGTCGTCGACGCAGTCCTCACGCAGATCGAACGATTGGATCCACACCTGCACGCCTTCCTGACCGTGACCGCCGAGGAGGCACGGCGGCAAGCGCTCGAGGCGGAATACGCCTACGCGCACGGTGAGCACAGACCACTCCTCGGGGTACCAGTCTCGATCAAGGACGTAACACCGGTCGCCGGAGTTCGCTGGACGAGTGGCTCGCTCCTCTGGAAGGACCGGGTGGCGACCGAGGATGCACCGGTGGTCGAGCGACTGCGGGCAGCGGGTGCGATCATCCTGGGGAAAACGAACACGCCGGAACTCGGCTGGAAAGGCGATTCGGGAAATCGCTTGATCGGTCCCACCTCCAATCCCTGGAAGCTCGATCGGACGGCGGGGGGATCGAGCGGCGGTGCCGCGGCGGCTGTGGCTGCCGGCATGGGACCGCTCGCTCAGGGCACTGATGGAGCGGGCTCGATTCGGATTCCGGCATCCTTCTGCGGCATCGTCGGGTTCAAGCCGTCGTTCGGTCGGGTACCGTACTATCCGCCATCGGCTGTCGAGCTCTTGGCTCATGTGGGACCCATGACGCGCACGGTCGCCGATGCAGCGCTCATGCTGTCGGTCATGGCAGGGCCCGATCCGCGCGACCGCCACTCCTTGCCGCTCGAGTGCAGCGACGGCGAAGCGCTCGAACGGGATCTCGCGGGTGCTCGGGTTGCTTGGTTGGGCCGCGTGGGTGACGTGCCGGTGGATCCTGAAGTGGCAGCGATCGCTCGCCGGGCTGTGGCCGTCTTCGAAGACCTCGGCTGCAGCGTCGAGGAGCTGGTGGAGCCGCTGGAGG
Organism: Thermomicrobium roseum DSM 5159; assembly: GCF_000021685.1. Lineage (GTDB taxonomy): Bacteria > Chloroflexota > Chloroflexia > Thermomicrobiales > Thermomicrobiaceae > Thermomicrobium > Thermomicrobium roseum. Next base: position 181,179 of record NC_011959.1, read on the forward strand.
ATCCCTATCCAGTGCTCGACATTCTCTGGTCGGTCGCGATGGCTGCCGTGCACCGCGACGATCTCGACGCTGTCCGCGACCTGCTCGATCCGGGGCGACTGACGGTGATCGAGCACGGCTTGCGCTGGCGCGGTGTCGATGTCGGCTGGGCGCTTGCCGAGCGCAATCGCTACGTCGACCGCTTGCGGCAACGATTGGAGCGATTCGACTTCGTCGTGAGCCCGACCACGCCGGTGACGGCCTTTGCGGCCGGTGCCGATCATCCCGGTCAGATCGCTGGCTATCCGACGACATACCTGAGCTGGACCCCCTTCACCTATCCGTTCAACATCAGTGGCCAACCAGCGATCAGCGTGCCGTGTGGGTGGACGCAGGAGGGACTGCCGGTCGGCCTGCAGATCGTCGGGCGCTGGCGCGCTGACGCGAGCGTGCTGCGGGCCGCGGCCGCGTTCGAGCGTGCCCGGCCGTGGAGCCACCAGCGCCCACCGCTGGCCAGTGGAGGGGAGACAGGATGAGCACGCGTGTTCCCGCGCTCGACCTGGTGAGTCACAGCCCGGACCAGACCCGCCAGATCGCAGCGACGTTGGCGCGGCATGTCCGGGGAGGCGATGTGCTGTTTCTGCAGGGGCCTCTCGGGGCTGGAAAGACGACGTTCGTGCAAGGGTTGGCGCGTGGGCTCGGTATTCGCGAGTACGTGCAGAGCCCGACCTTCATACTCGTCATGGAGCACCGCGGCACTTTGCCCGACGGCCAACCGGTCCGGCTCTATCACGTCGACCTGTACCGGTTGGAAGAGCCGGGTGAGTTGGCGACCTTCGGACTGGAGGATTGCTTGAGCGATCCGGCAGGTATCGTCGTGATCGAGTGGGCAGATCGCTTGCCTCCCAACTGGGTCGAGGAGTATCTCGTCATCCGTTTCGAGCCGCTCGCCGAGAGCAAGCGACGGCTGGCGTTCTATCCGGTCGGTGCCCGCGCGCAGGCGATCATCGAGACGCTCCGGAAGGAGGTAAGCGGTGGAGCGAAGCGATCAACTGCTCCTGGCACTCGATAGCGGCGGGGAGCAGGTAGCGATCGCGCTGTACGACGGGCGCGTCGTCGGAGAACTCCTCTACGACGCCGGGCGCGAGCATACCGCGACTGTTTTGCCACGCATTCGTCAGTTGCTCGCCGAGAATCGGCGAACTATCCGTGATGTCGCAGCGGTCGCCGTCACCACCGGACCGGGGAGCTTCAATGGTCTACGGGTGGGGATGAGTATCGCCAAGGCGCTCTGTTATGCGCTGGACGTACCGCTCATCGGCGTCTTGACGCTCGATGCGCTGGCGTACCCTCATACCGCCTTACCTTACCCGATCCGTGCGTTCGTCGCAGCGGGGCGTGGTCGCGTGGTCTACGCCGATTACCGGCGGCAGGGCGAGATCTGGGTACGGGACTCGTCTTTGCGCTCGGTGCGTCTCCACGAGGTGACGGATGGATTGTTGGGACGCACCGTGCTGACGGGGCATCTCGCGCCCGAGGAAGAGGCGCTGGTACGGTCTCATCCGCTCGTCATTCTTCCTGCTCCAGCGTTGCGCCAGCTTCGTCCTGCCTGGGTGGCCGAACTGGCTTTCCGACGCTGGCAGGCAGGCGAGAGCGATCCGGTGGCTGCGCTGGAGCCGATCTATGTCCACGGGGGCGGGGCAGAGGCCATTCCTTCGGTACAATTGCCGATGAGTTACGATGTCCGACCCGCGCGGGAGTGACAAGGTGGAGGAGCGCACCCAGCAGTCGAGTGCCGATCCGAACAGCACGGTGCGGCGCTACGTCTTGTCCCCGATGCGGAGTTCAGATGTACCCGAAGTGTCCCAGCTCGAGCGGCGATGCTTCTCGAATCCCTGGCCGGAATCAGCGTATTACCGGGAACTCAGGGAGCCGGAGCGTAACTATTACGTCGTTCTGCGTTGGGAGACAGCGCGCAGCGAGGAGGAGCCAGAGCTGGTTGGAGCAACCGGTACGCTGGCTCGCCTGCTGCGGGCAGCCCGCCCGGCGCGCACGAGCGCGCATCCACTCGTCGGCTTCGCTGGGATGTGGGTCATTTACGGTGAAGCACATGTCACCACGATCGGTGTCGCACCGGAGCACCGCGGGTTGGGGCTGGGTGAGGTGTTGTTCTTGACCTTGATCAGCGAAGCGATCCGGCGCGGTGCCGAGTTCGTGACGCTCGAGGTGCGGGTTTCCAATGTGACGGCGCAGTCGCTCTATGCCAAATATGGTTTCACGCGCCGCGGTGTCCGGCCCCGCTATTACAGCGACAATTTGGAGGATGCGTACATCATGACCTCGCCGCCACTCCGTGATCCAACGTACCGGCAGGAATTGGTGGCCTTGCGTGACCGTCTGCTCGAACGGTTGGCCGCGGAAGGGATCGAGATCGTGGAGGAAGCAGCGTGATCATCCTGGGCATCGAAACCTCCTGCGACGAAACCGCTGCAGCCGTCGTCCGAGACGGACGCTTCGTGTTGTCGAACATCATTCGCTCCCAAGTGGATCTCCACCAGCGTTACGGCGGTGTGGTGCCCGAGCTCGCCTCGCGGCGGCACGTGACGAGCATCGTGCCGGTGCTCGATCTCGCCCTGGAACAGGCGGGGATCGGTCCGAGCGCGATCGATGCCATCGCCGTTACCGAGGGGCCGGGGCTAGCGGGCTCGCTGCTCGTCGGCATCAACGTCGCCAAGACGCTCGCCTTCGTGTGGGAGAAGCCGTTGATCCCGGTCAACCATCTGGAGGGTCATATCTACGCCAACTGGCTCACGCTTCCAGGTCAGGACGAAGTGCCGGAACCGACTTTCCCTCTGGTCTGCCTGATCGTCTCCGGCGGGCACACCGAACTCGTGCTCATGCGCGGCCACGGCGACTACGTGCTCCTGGGCCGGACGCTCGACGATGCAGCAGGAGAGGCCTTCGACAAGGCCGCTCGCCTTTTGGGATTGGGTTTTCCGGGTGGACCCGCCATTCAGAAGGCCGCCGAGCAGGGACGGCCGGGTCGATTTTCCCTGCCGCGAGCCTGGCTGGGAGAGAGCTACGATTTCAGCTTCAGCGGCCTGAAGACAGCGTTGTTGCGCGTCCTCGAGCAATACCAGCGACGGCCTGCGCGGCGTGTCGCCGCGGGGCAACCCTTTCCGGAATACGTAGCACCGGAGTACGGGCCGAGCGTGCCGATCGCTGATCTGGCCGCTGAGTTCCAGGCCGCGGTCGTGGAGGTGCTGGCGGAAAAGACCGCGCGGGCTGCGCGCGAGTTCGGCGCGACAATGGTGCTCCTGGCTGGTGGGGTAGCAGCGAATGCCGCGTTGCGGCAACGCTTGCGCGAAATCAGTCCCGTTCCGGTTCGCTATCCGCCTCCTATCCTCTGTACCGACAATGCAGCGATGATCGCCGGTGCTGCCTACTATTTGGCTCAGCGTGGCGTGCGGGCCGATCTCGATCTCGACGTTCATGCGCACTTGCCGCTGGTGACGCGGACACTGCTCCGTGCCGGGGAAGCTTAGGGGATGAGGACGATGGCGACGGTGCGGCAGGTGGCAGTGGCGGCAGCACTCTCCGCTGGCCGGTTGTTGCGCGAACGGCTCGGGCGGGTCCGCGAGATCCGCTACAAGGGAGCGGTCAACCTGGTGACCGAAGTGGATATCGCCAGCGAACGACTGATCGTGGAAACGATCCAGGCAGCCTTCCCCGAGCACGCGTTCTTCACCGAGGAAGGAACGGGCAGTGCGTCGCTGGATGCGCCCGCGCTCTGGGTCATCGATCCCCTTGATGGGACGACCAACTATGCTCACGGGTACCCGATGTTTTGTGTCTCGATCGCGTTTCTCTGCGAGGGAGAGCCGGAGTTTGCGGTCGTGTACCAGCCAGTTCTGGACGAGCTGTTCATCGCTGAGCGAGGGGTGGGAGCATTTTTGAACGGGGAGCGGCTCCGCGTTTCCCAGCATGCGGATCTGCATAGCGCGCTCTTGGCGACTGGTTTCCCGTACGATCGCGAGCGACGACGCGAGGCCCTCGCTGCTTTCGCACGCTTCACGCTGACGGCTCGGGCAGTGCGGCGAGACGGGAGCGCAGCTTTGAACCTCGCCTACGTTGCTGCTGGCCGTTTCGATGGTTTTTGGGAGCAGGAACTTTCCCCGTGGGATACAGCAGCGGGAACGCTCCTGGTCACCGAAGCTGGCGGGCGCGTGACTGATTACGATGGGCAACCGTATCGACTGACCCAGGGCACCTGTGTCGCGTCGAACGGGCTCATCCACGACGCGATGTTGGACCTGATCCGTCGCGACGATCGAGGTGGTGCGTGACGACCGAGCCTACTGTCCTCATCACTTCACGCCGCTTTCTCGAACACGAAACCGGCGATCATCCTGAGCGTCCAGCTCGCTTGGAAGCCATTCTGCAGTTGCTCGAGCGGACAGGGCGGCTCGACAACCGTCCGGTTATCGAGCCGGATCCGGCGGACGAGGAAACGATCGCGCTCATCCATGATCGAGCGTATATCGTGGAACTGCGGGAGTTCGCGGCACGGGGCGGAGGCTGGCTCGATGCCGATACCATTGTTTCTCCGCGCTCGTTCGAAGTAGCGCGACTCGCCGTCGGTGCGGTCGTGCAGGCGGTCGAATCGGTGTTGTCCGGGCAAGCGAGGCGAGTCTTCGCCTTGATTCGCCCGCCGGGCCATCATGCCGAACCGGAGCGCGGGATGGGCTTTTGCCTCTTCAACAACATCGCGGTCGCCGCACAGTATGCCCTGGAGCGGTACGGCTTGCGCCGAATCGCGATCATCGACTGGGACGTCCATCACGGCAACGGCACGCAGGCAGCGTTTTATCGAACGGATCGGGTGTTTTTCGTCTCGCTTCACCAGTGGCCGCTCTACCCGGGTACTGGCCGGGCAGAGGAGATCGGTGAGGGGCCCGGGCGCGGCTATACGCTCAACATTCCGCTCGCACCGGGCAGCGACGACCAGGTGTATCTCGCGGCGTTCGCCAACGAGATCGAGCCCCGCCTGGCGGCCTACCGACCGGAACTCGTCATGGTGTCAGCGGGGTACGACGCGCACTATGCCGACCCGTTGGCAGCGATGGCCGTGACCGAGCACGGTTTCGCTGCGATGGCGTCACAAGTCCGCGCGATCGCGGAGGTCTGGTGTGACGGGCGGCTCGTTCTCGCTCTGGAGGGTGGTTACAATCTGAGCGCGCTCGCCTCGAGCGTTGCGGCAACCCTCGATGCGCTCGACACAGATGGTCGAGCTGAACGCTGATCGTGAGGCGTACCATGGTGATCGTCGTCGTCGATTATGGAGCCGGCAATCTCGCGAGTGTGGTCAATGCGCTGGAGCGGATCGGCGCACCGGTGATCGTCAGTCGCCATCCCGCACCGCTCGAGCGAGCAGACGGCGTCATCGTTCCGGGTGTGGGTGCTGCGGCGGACACGATGCGGCATCTCGAGGAACTTGGGCTCGTGCCGGCTCTCCGTGCCGCAATCGAACGTGGTATTCCCTTCCTCGGAATCTGCATGGGACTGCAGGTTTTGTTGGAGGTCAGTTACGAGGGAGGTGAGCACCGCTGCCTGGGGATCGTTCCCGGTGTGGTGCGTCGCTTGCCCGAGGGGATCACTGTTCCCCATATGGGTTGGAACGAGGTCTGGTTGCGCTCTTCTCACCCGCTCTTCGCTGGAATTCCCGATGGGACGGACTTTTACTTCGTGCACTCCTTCTATGCTGAGCCGAGCGATTCCTCATGGATATTGGGTGAGACCGATTACGGGGTGCGCTTTGCCAGCGTGCTCGCTCGAGACAACGTCATGGCCACCCAGTTCCATCCGGAGAAGAGCGGGTTCTGGGGGTTGCGGATGCTCGCGAACTTTGTCGATCTCGTCGAACGAACGCGTGGCGGTTTACCGTTGGAGGCACCGGTGTGATCGTCATCCCGGCGATCGATCTCCGCGAAGGGCGTTGCGTCCGCCTCTTCCGGGGTGACTTCGCCCGTGCGACTGTGTACAGTGACGATCCGATCGAGATGGCACAGCGCTGGGCCTCGGCTGGTGCGCGCTGGCTCCACGTCGTCGATCTCGACGGCGCGCGGCTCGGCCAACCAGTGCAACACGAACTCATCGAGCGAGTGATCCGGGCGGTGCCTGACGTCGCGGTACAGGTCGGAGGCGGGGTGCGCACGCTGGATGCGGTCGAACGCCTCCTCGTAGGTGGTGCGGCCCGAGTCGTGATCGGGACGGCGGCACTGGAGCGCCCGGATATGCTGCGCGAGGCGCTCGCGCGGTTCGGTGTCGAACGAGTGGTCGTCGCGGTCGATTCTCGTGACGGCTGGGTTGCGACACACGGGTGGGAAACCGTGCAAGCGATCCGGGTGGAAGAGGTGGTCCACCGTGTGGTGCTGCTGGGGGTGCGGCGGGTACTGGCGACTGATGTGACGCGCGATGGCACGTTGACGCGTCCGAATCTCGAACTGATGGGACGGTTGGCGGCGCTGGGCGTGACGGTGATCGCTTCCGGCGGGGTGGGAAGTCGATCGGATCTGGAAGCGCTCGCTCGCGTACCGGGTGTCGAAGCAGCCATCGTGGGGCGTGCGCTGTACGAGGGAAGAGTTCGTTTCGAACGACCGGAGGACTGGGTCATCGGAGCGGAGGCGGCGTGATGGAGCGGCGTCCCGATCAGCCCGACTTCATCCAGCAGGTCCGCGAAGAAGAGCGCCGCCGTCGCGAGGAAGCGCGCCAGCAGGCGATGCAGAGTCAAGTGGATGAGCTGCGGCATCGTGTGCGGGAGTTGGCGGCTCGGCTCCTGCGGCTCGAGGAGGAAGTCAAGGCAGCCGAGGCGGATTGGGCTGAGCAACGCCATGCACTGGAGCAACATCGCCACGAGACGCAGCAGGCACAGCAGGCCCGGCAACTCGAGGAGGCACGTTTTCGTCAGCAGCTGGCGGAACTGGCTTTGCGGCTCGATGAGGTTGCTCGCCCGATCCGCACGTTACAAGCGCAGGTTGCCGAGCTTCTCGAGGCTGTTCGCCGGCAACGCGACGATACTGGGCAAGACACGCGGCGTTATGATGAGCTGCGGATCTTGATCGAGCATCTGGCTGCCCATATCGAGCGCCTCTCAGCGACCGATCAGTCCCTGCGTGGCGGATTGGAGGCCGTCACGACCGAGGTCGAGCGGCTCGGTCGCGAAGTCACCCGTTTGCACGATGCCATCCGCATCGTCGAGCAGGACGTTCGGCGACGGGTCGCGGAAGCGATGCAAGTGATCGAGACGTTGCAGGTCCAGCTGAAGGAGGGTGCCTCGCGCGACAGCCAGTTAGCGGAGGAACTCGAGCGCGTGCAGGAGTTCCTCGCGGCGGTTCCCCAGCAGTTCGACGACCTCCGGTCAGTTGCCCAGCGGCTCGGGGCCGATATCGAGCGAGTACGGAGCCACAGTAGCGAGCGGGACGATCTGCTCCTGGAGCGAGTGGAAGAGATCCGGCAACAGTTCGATCAAGCCTTGCGGGATCTCGCCGCAGTGAGCGATCAGCGGGCCGAGCGGGTTCAGGCTGAATTCGAGACTCTGCAAGCAGTCGACCGCGAGTTGCGCTACCGGATCGATCTCATCGAGGTGCGGCTGGACGAGCTACGCGAAATTGACCGCCAGCTGCGTGCCGAACTGTGGCGCCTCCTCGAGCAACGAGTGCGCTTGCACTTCGAGCAAGCCCAGCAGGAACTCGAACAGTTCATCGAGCAGCGACAGCGGGCGGAGCGCGGAGAAGGACCGGTTTCCTGATGCTGAAGCGGCGGATCATCCCCTGCCTCGATGTCACCGCTGGGCGTGTCGTCAAGGGAGTGCAGTTTCTCGACTTGCGCGATGCCGGTGATCCGGTCGAACTCGCGGCGCGGTACGATGCCGAAGGTGCTGACGAGCTCGTCTTCTTGGATATCACGGCCTCCGCGGAGGGGCGCGAGACGATGGTGGAGGTCGTTCGGCGGACAGCCAAGGAAGTGTTCATCCCGCTGACGGTCGGTGGAGGAGTGCGAACACCAGCAGACATGTATCGACTCCTCCGCGCTGGTGCGGACAAGGTGAGCGTCAACACGGCAGCTGTTCTCGACCCGGATCTGATCCGGGTTTGTGCGCAGCGGTTCGGGAGTCAGTGCGTCGTCCTGGCGATCGACGCGCGTCGCCGGCCTGAGGGCGGGTGGGAAGTCTATACCCACGGGGGACGCCGGCCGACCGGACTCGATGTGATCGAGTGGGCCAAGCAGGGGGTGTCGCTCGGCGCTGGCGAGATCTTGTTGACGAGCATGGATACCGATGGGACGCAGCAGGGCTATGATCTCGCACTCCTGCGCGCGGTGGTCGATGCAGTGGGTGTGCCGGTCATCGCGTCCGGTGGTGCGGGCACGCTGGAACACCTCTACCAGGCGCTGACGATGGGTGGCGCGCATGCTGTCCTGGCTGCGTCGATCTTCCATTTCGGCCGGTATAGCGTCGCTGAGGCCAAGCGCTATCTCGCTGCTCGGGGTGTGCCGGTGCGGCATGTCTCGGTCGAGTTCACCCCATCGTGACCAGGAGTCACGACCATCCTCTCTGCCGAATCCGCACAAATGTCCTATGTCACCCCTTGACAGCGCCGACGCGTGCATGGTAGTCTGCGGGCGAACGGGCGCGGCAGGCGAGGCCGCGTCCGGACGGGGGATCGCAGGAAGCCGTCTCTCGGCTCTCCTGATACGGTGCGGCGGTGTCGGCCGCGCCGAGCGTGATGCGGTCGTCATCTGGGAAGGGGAGTTCGATTGGGGAAGAGACGACTCCCGCTGTGGTTCGTTGCCTCGTATTGCGCGTTCCTCGCCGCGATCTTCGCATTCTCCCCTGTTCTCGCTACCAATGACCTCGTCACGGGTGCGCTTGGGCAAGTGAGTGGCACCAACGGTGACGGTGTGAATGTCCGGGCCGAACCAGGACTCGGCGCGTCGCGGGTCGGTGGGCTCCCGGAAGGGGCACGCGTTCGTGTTGTGGAGGGGCCGCGGGCGGCGAGCGATGGGACGACCTGGTACCGAATCGAGAACGGTGGGATGACCGGCTGGGTTTTGGCCGATTACTTGGCTCGAGCGGTGCCCGTTGCTGGCGACACGGTACTCGTAACGGGGACTGGTGGCTATGGTCTCCGGTTGCGAGAGACAGCGGGATTGGAAAGTCGCGTTCTCGCGATCATGCCCGAGGGCGGGCGCGCGGTCGCGACCGGTTCCCCGGTGCAGGATGCAGCTGGAACGTCCTGGGTCCCGGTGCGCCACGAGGGGGTCGACGGTTATGCAGCCCTGGCCTATCTGGTCGTGGTGGAGGGTGATTCCACTCCGGTGGCCCAGGCGCAGCCGATCGCGAACACGCCCACCATCCGTGTCGGTGGCAATGTCGAGGTCGTGAATACCGATGGACAGGGAGTGAATGTCCGGCAAGGTCCGGGCTATGGGCGACCTGTCGCCGCGGTCGCTCCGGAAGGGGCGGTCATGCGGGTCATCGGTGGTCCGCAGACCGACGGGCAGGGGATCACCTGGTGGCAGGTCGACTATCGCGGCTTGCAGGGCTGGGCGCACGGTGGTTATCTGGCACCGACCGATCGTGAACCAGGTGCGCCAGCCGCGACGCCGGCCGAAGCTGCGCCGCAGTCTAATCCGGTGCCAACGACTCCAGCACCGCCGAGTACGGTGGGCGATGCGATCGTGGCGACCGCCATGCAGTATTTGGGGCGGCCCTACGCCTGGGGTGGAACCACGCCAGCCGGCTTCGATTGCTCCGGCTTCGTCTACTTCGTCGTCAACCAGGTGCTGGGTGGTGGCTTCCCGCGCAGCCTCGAAGCACAGGCGGTGAGTGGCGTCTCGGTGGACCCGAACCAACTGCAGCCGGGTGATCTCGTGTTCTTCCAGAACACCTATAAGTGGGGCCTGTCGCATGTCGGGATCTACATCGGCAATGGCCGGTTCATTCATGCGGAAAATTACGGGACGGGAGTGACGATCAGCGAACTCTGGGGCGACTATTACGGACCCCGTTTCTATACCGCACGGCGCGTCGGGACCTGAGACGTACGCTCGAACAGCCGATCCGGACGGCCAGGTGGGATCTCACCTGGCCGTTCCATTTCGGCGCACTTTCGAGCGGACAGTGCCAACGATCGAGAGGCGGAGCGAGGCGTCGATTTCGCGCTCCAGGAAGACGGACGCGCCGACGCGCAGCGGCAGGATTCTCAGGGTAGTCGACGAGTGCAACGGCACCCTCTGACGGATGAGTGGAGGGCGTCGTCTCGCTGGGTCGGCCCGCTCAATGGGCAAGACGGGGTTCCTGCTGTGCTGCTGGCTCCAGCTTCTACCGCTCTGATGGCGAGTTTCGGCGTGCCCGGAACCATGAGCGAGCCGACGCTCGGACGCAGACGCTGGCCGGTTTTCGCCGAGGTGATGACGTGCTCAAGCACTGGTCGGGCGAGTCGGAATATCGCGGCGGAGCGCGACCAGAGCGGCGAGCAGGAAGGCGAAGCTGTAGGCTGCCAGAACGACGGCTGCGCGCCAGGGGTGAAGATCACCGGACGTCGCCTGTTCGGCGAGACCAGTCGGTAGGAAAGCGCGCGTGTTGAGCGCCTGGAGCGTGGAAGCGTTCTGACCGAGCAGGGTCCAATCGAGCAGCGTGAAGAGCCAGGAAAACCCGCTGTCCTCGATCATCGGCCGGAGAAGTTGCAGGACGCCGAGGCCGACTTGCTCGACGATGACGTATGCCAGCACCATACCCATTGCCAGGGCCGAGGAACGGAAGACGAGAGCGATAGCGAGCGCGGCCAGAACGTAGGGAACCGTGGCCCAGTAGGCGCGCAGAAGGGCCAGCAGGAACTCGCGCCAGTCGCGCTGGAGCCATTCCAGCGGAATTTGCCCATGATGGAGCTGGGACGCGATCGCACCGAGGACGAGTCCTACTACGGTGGTCGCGATGAGGTAGAGCAGCGCGACGACGAGCGCGACGAGTGCTTTCGCGAGGACGAACCGCGTGCGCGAGGCACCGCGGGCGAGGAGCGGGACGATCGTGCCCCAGGCGAACTCGGTACCAGCGAAACTGGCCGCGACGACGAGCAGCGCGAAGATACCAGTGCTGGGCAGGAAGTTGACGCTGTCCGCGATGGCTCCAGGCAAGGTCACGAGATCCGCGAAAAGATTCGTGGGCATCTCTTGGCCCGGTGCGGACGGGAGGGAAACGAAGGAGAGGGCGATCAAGAGAAGACGGAGGGTGGCCATGATGGCGAGCAGGATACCGAGCGCGATCCAGGTCATCGGCCGTCGCGTCACTTTGAACCATTCCGCGGCGATGAGCGCACGCATGCCGTAATCCTCCGCTACCGCTCGCGCGTCAGTTCGACGAAGGCAGTAACGAGGTCTCCCTCGAGTGGACGCAACTCGCGCAGGTAGAGTTCATGGTGCACCAGGAAGGCGCTGAGTTCCGGTAAACGTTCGGAGGGCAAATGGACGATGAGATGGTCGTCTCGGCGCTCGACGCCGCGGATCCAGTCTGGACGGGCCGGTCCACTGAGGAGAAGGAGGGCACGATCGTCGGCGACTGTCCGGACCAGCACGGGCAATTCGCTTGGCCGGAGAAGTCGTTCGATGTGACTATCCTCGATCAGCCGTCCGCGATGGATGATGATCACGCGCTGGCAGAGTTCCTGGACGTCGCGCAAGAGGTGGCTCGAGAGCAGGATCGTCTTGCCGCGGGCGACGAGTTCGCGCAAGAGATCGTGGACACGTTGTTGACCGTACGGGTCGAGTCCGTTGGTCGGTTCGTCGAGCAGCAGAAGATCAGGGTCGGCCAGCAGCGCGTTGGCGAGGGAGAGCATCTGGCGCATGCCCTGGGAGTAGGTCCGGAACGGATGTCGAGCGTGTTCCAGCAGGCCGACGCGCTCGAGGAGATGGTCGATCTCGGCGGGGTCAGCTCCATAAACACGCGCCATCACCGATAGGTTTTGGCGGGCGTCGAGATACGGATAAAAGCTGGCGACTTCGGGCGTGAGTCCGACGCGCCGAAGTTGCTCGCGGCTCTCGGCCAACGGGCGACCGAACAAGACGATCCGGCCCGCGGTGGGCCGGATCAAACCAGCGATCATCGACAACGTCGTCGTCTTGCCGGCACCATTCGGTCCGAGGAGACCAACGAGTTCGCCACGTCCGAGGGAGAAACTCAGATTATCGACTGCCGTGCGGCTACCGAACCGTTTCGTGAGCCCCTCGACGACGAGGATCGTTTCACTCGTCACTGAATCGGCCTTTCGCAGGGCAGCAGTGATGTGCCGCGGGACGCCTATACATCGAAGAGTGTCGGGACAGCCGATTCGGCGTCGGACTCCTCTGCTGCGCTTCCATCGTACTGGATACGTCCGCGCAATTCAGGTGCTGCTTGGCGGATCCGCTGCTCGATCTCCCGCATGAGTTCGGGATTGGCCTTGAGGAACGCCTTGGCGTTCTCGCGACCCTGGCCGAGCCGTTCCTCGCCGAGATAGTACCAGGCACCGCTCTTGCGGATGATGCCGAGATCGGTTGCCACGTCCAGCAGGTTGCCGGCCACCGAAATGCCCTCGTTGTACATGATGTCGAACTCGGCCTGGCGGAACGGCGGGGCGACCTTGTTCTTGACGACCTTGACCCGGACACGCGTGCCGACGGTCTCGTTTCCTTCCTTTATGGCGTCGACCTTGCGGATATCCAGGCGAACCGAGGCGTAGAACTTGAGTGCATTGCCACCGGTCGTCGTCTCAGGGTTGCCATACATGACACCGATCTTCATGCGGAGCTGATTGATGAAGATGACGGCGGTCTTCGAGCGACTGATCGCCCCCGTGAGTTTGCGCAATGCCTGGCTCATCAGCCGTGCCTGCAGGCCGACATGAGCATCACCCATCTCGCCCTCGATCTCGGCGCGTGGGACCAGTGCAGCGACCGAGTCGATCACGACGACGTCCACCGCGCCCGAGCGCACCAGCGTTTCGGTGATCTCCAGCGCTTGCTCACCGGTGTCCGGCTGCGAGATCAAGAGGTTGTCCAGATCGACACCGAGGCGCTCAGCATAGACAGGATCGAAGGCGTGTTCGGCGTCGATGTACGCGGCGATACCACCCATCCGCTGGGCCTGGGCGATCACGTGGAGGGCGAGCGTCGTCTTTCCGCTCGACTCGGGACCGAAGATCTCGGTAATTCGACCGCGCGGAATCCCACCGACTCCGAGTGCGAGGTCGAGGGCGATCGCACCGGTCGGAATGACATCGACCTGGAGCTTGGATGGGTCCTCGCCCATCCGCATGATGGCGCCTTTGCCGAAGCTGCGCTCGATTTGAGAGATCGCGAGTTCCAGTGCCTTTTGCCGATCCATCGCTGCCGCCTTCCGCTCACCGATCGCGCAAGAATAGAACCCATGTTCGAGTTCTGCTCAATCGTACTGTCTCGTTTCGTTCCTGTCAATCGCCAGTGATCCGCTCGACTCGCTCGACGGGCAAGACGAAGACTGTTGCTCCACCGACCTCGACCTCGAAGTTTTCTGGCAACCACAAGAGCCCCGGCTCCAGGGCGGGCGCGTAGGGGATGACCACTTCCTTCCTGCGCCGGCAGGTCCGCCGGATGATGGACAGCACTCGCGTGACCTGGTGGTCCTCCACACCGAGCAATAAGCTAGCGTTCTCGCGCCGGAGCAATGCACCGCTGCTCGCGATGCGCGTCACCCGGAACCCTTCGTTGACGAGTTCGCCGATCAGACGATCAGCATCCTCGCTCTGGACGATCGCGATGAGGAGTTTCACGCTCGTTCCCGATCGAACTCGCCGTAGTCCCCCTCAGTATAACCGATTCGAGCGTGTTTCGCTGGCGCTGGATTTTCCCGGAGCGCCTGCTCGACGTCGCTCACCGTGACGAAGCTAGGACCGAAAAGACGGCTGACGATCGGAGCATAGGAGAAGCTCTCCCCCAGGACAAGGTGCGGTGGCCCTTCGTTCACGATGCGTCCTTCGCTCAGGAGAACGATTCGATCAGCGACCATCGCGGCGAAGTCGACGTCGTGCGTGGTGAGGAGGACAGCAGCCCCCGCAGCAGCACGCCGGCGCAGCTCGCTGGCGAGACGCTGCTTGAGTCGCAACCCTAACCCGCGCGTCGGCTCGTCGAGCACGATGAGTGCCGGGTGACCGGTGAGCGCGACGGCGAGAGCGGCACGCTGGCGTTCACCGCTGCTCAGGTCAGCGGGATGGGTATCCAGCAGCGGGTGAAGTTCGAAGAGGTCGACGATCTCGTCGACCGCAGTCGTGCTGACCTGGCGTACGCGCGCGACGAGTTCGAGGTCGTCGCGGAGGCGGCTCCCGACCAAGAGTGCGCCGGGATACTGCGGGACGTAGGCGATCGAGCCAGACTCGCCTGCCCGCAACGTTTCATGTACCGGACGGCCACCGAGCCAGACCCGACCGCGTACGATCCCTTCCAAGCCGAGAGCCGCGCGCAGGAGCGTCGTCTTGCCTGATCCATTGCGTCCGACGATACCCGTCACCAGCCCGCGCGCGACCTCCAGCGTCACATCCTCCAGCACCAGACGCTCACCGCGGCGGCACGCGATGCGCTCCAGGGCGAGAGGCGTCGGGCCGGGTGACGGCGCTGGGCGCTGAACAGGGGAGAGCAGCTGGCATCCACGCAACCGCCGTTTGCCTTCGGCGACGGAGAGGGCCGGTGGCGACCAGCCGAGGAGACGACTGACCTGGACGAGGATCGGTGGATCGGGCAAGCGTTCGGCAACGTGCTGGGGCGAGCCGTCCGCAACGATTTTCCCATCCTCCAGTAACGTGAGTCGCGTACAGCTCCCGAGCAGGCGGTCTAACCGGTGTTCGGCGATGACGAGCGTGATCCCCAGCTCGTCGACGAGACGGCGCAAGACCTCGAGGACGGTCTCGGCGCTCCACGGGTCGAGCTGCGAGGTCGGCTCGTCGAGGAGGAGCAATTGCGGCCGCAGCGCGAGAACACTGGCGAGTGTGAGTCGCTGTCGTTCACCGCCGGAAAGTGTCTCGATCGGGCGATTGCGGAGATGAGCGAGCCCGAGGAGATCGAGTGCTTCCTCGACGCGGGCAGCGACGACGCGCGGTGGGAAACCGAGGTTCTCCAGCGCGAAGGCGATCTCGTCCCAGACGCGATCCAGAAGCGTCTGCGTCTCGGGCTCTTGACCAACGTAGCCGACCAGCCCAGCCAAATCGGCTGGGCGATGGTGGCGCGTGTCGCGTCCGCCGACGAGGACACGCCCGCCGAACCACCCACCATAGAAGTGGGGAACCAGGCTGACGAGACTGCGCAGCAAGGTCGTTTTCCCCGAACCGGTCTCGCCGGCCAAGAGCACGAACTCACCAGCTTCCACTGCCCAGTGCGGGGCGACCAGTGCTGGATACCGGCTCGTGGGGTAGCGGTAGCGGAGTGCCTCCACTTCGATCATCGCGCGGATCCTCGCAGAAAGAGTGCCGGTGAGGCGAGCAGGAGAAAGGCGAACCCGGCGAGCGGAGAGAAACCCGGCCAGCGCAAAGCCGGATAAGGCGAGTACGCCAGGTCGGCAGCGGAGTCGCGGAGCGACAGGACGAGGAGGGTCGAGGCTGCGAGCAAGAGCGACGCCGCCGCTCCGGTCGCGAGTGACCACTGCAGAGTGCGGAGATTGCGCCAGGTCGAGTGGACGATCAGCGCCGAACCGAGGGACAGCCCGGCAACGCCGACCAGAGCGAGGCTCGGTTTCCCAGCCAGGCTGCCTCCGATGACGGCGAAGCTAGCGAGGAGCATCGCGAGCGAACTGGCTTGCGTAGCGGGTCTCGCCCGGTGCCGCGCAGCGAAGCTCCGCGTCTCCAGTACCTCAGCTGTGGCGAGACTGTAGTCGATACCACGATAGAGGATCGCTGCTACGACGATCTGAAGCTGCCTCCAGCGTGGCAGTGCCAGGCCGCGCAGGCGCGACGCTTCGACCGCATCGCGTGCTGCTGTCGCGAAAGCAGGGAGCGCGTTCAGGGCAATCGCGAGAGTGGTCGCGAGCACACGCTGATTGGGAGGAATCGCGCGCAGAGCCTGGTGACGATCGATGACGGCGTGAAGGAGAGTCGTTCCGGCGAGTGCCGTGGTCAGTGCGATGCCGGTGAGCAAGCCGTAGAGTGCTGCATTGAGCGTGATGGGTCCGCCGATGACCGGCCAGGCGGGAAGTCGGAAGAGGACGCGGTCGCCGATGTGGGCAAGCAGCGCATTGACGGCGGTGCTCCACGGTAGGAGAAAGCCAGCAGCCAGGAGCGGTAAGCGAGGCGCCTGCCGGCCGAGCGGCCGCGCCGTATCGACTGCGATCCAGACGGTCGCAACGGCCAGCGCTGCCAGGCTCAAGTAGAACGGATTGCGCGTCACGGAGATCGCGAGCACCAGCACGAGTGCCCAGAGCAACCAGGTGATCGCGTTCATGGTGACCGCCTCCGCCAGCGGGCGAACGAGTACGCGAGCAGGACGATGGCCGCGAGACTCGTGAAGAGGAGCGCGCCCCAGGGCGGGCCAGTAGGATGGCTGTCAGCCACAGGCGCTGACGGCGTCACCCCGATGCTGGGGGTGCTCGAGGACCCAGCGAGCGCTGCAGCGGTCGGGGGAACCGTTGGCTGGGCCTCGGCAAAGGCCAGCGATGTCGGGGTGAGTACTCCGAGCGTCGGAGTCGGCAACGTGGGAGTGACTGTCGGGGAGGATGCGGGACCAGTCTGTTGGCCGTCCGGCTGGGTCGTGGAGGATCCGACGGCCGGTTGGCCCGAGGTCGGCACTGGAGTCACGGGCGAGGTCACCGCTGGTTCGGTCGGACTGGTAACCGAGGGTGCTGGCGGCGCGGTCGGTTGCGTGGTGGCAGGCGGACCGGACGAGCGCTCGATGCCATGCGCGCGTGCGATCTCCTCGATCGTCAAAGCGGGAAGGCCGCTCTCTCCGGCTGTCCATGACCAACCGTCCACGTCGCCGTCGCGGACGATCCGGTTGGAGGCACCGACTGGGTGGAGTACCCAGCGGCCGTCCGGCGTGAGCCCGTAATAGTGCCAGAACCACGCTGGCTGGCTCTTGGCTCGACAGAAACAGTCCTCCGCTGGGCATCCTTCACCGGAGATGGCACAGACGGCGAGCCCCAGTCCACCGAACTGGGCCACCGTAACCGGTACGCCAGCACGTTGGAGGAGTTCGATGCCAGTGATTGTCGGTTCTTCGAACTGGACGTACGCGGTGACGATCCGGCCGTCGCCGTAGCGGATGACCAGTCCAGCGCCGTTCGGCTGCTCAGCGCGCGAGGACGTGCTGCCCGCGCCCGCCAACGCGAGCGCGAGCAGCAGCGTGAGGAGGAGGCGAAGCAGGCGAGACGTGCGAGTCACGAGCCTTCCTCGACGATGCGAGCGCCGAGCCGGGTCAGCAAGACATCGTGCCGCTCCGGCCAGCTACCGGGGTGCCATTCGAAGCGGGCACGCTCGAAATACTGCACGACCATCCCGTCTTCGACGAACTCCTCGCTGAGCGGGTAACCGAAGACGGCGAGACCACCGTACTGTTCCCAATAGGCGCGGAAACCATGGCAGAGGTTGTGCTGCGTCTCCACGAAGTACGTGCAGGCTGCCGGATCGCCTGGCTGAGCGGGGGCGAACGGTTCGCGTGGTGCTGCTGGGAGCCGCTCAGCACCGAGCCGGCCGAGCATCACGAGCGTGCTTCCGTCCGGCTTGAGGTGGAATTCGAAACGCGCGCGCTCCGTATACTGGACGAGCAGCCGGAGGTGCGGATCGAAGAATGGACCGGTGATCGGATAACCGAAATTGGCGACCCCTCCTCGCTGCTCCCACGTCTCCAGGAACGGGCCGCACAAGCTGTGTCCGGTCTCCGGGAACAGCCGGCAGCCTTCTGCAGTGGTCTCGAACGGCACGCGAGCTCGAGTCAGCGGGAGAGCGATGCCGCGGAGCGGGAAGGCCTCGCGCGCCAGCGCAGGGATAGCTTGCACGGTGGCGAACAGATTGTCGTCCGGGGCATCGTCGCGCCAACGGAGCGCGCCGCTCGAGTTGGCGAAGCGAGCCAGGGCATCGAGCGCAAAGCGCCAGGACGGGGATTGCGGTTCCTCGCCCGCAGCCAAAAGCGCTTGGACAGCGAGTGCGGTGGAGTTGGCATCACCGACCAGCTGATCAGCGGGTTGGTAGGCAAAGGAGCCATCCGCGGCTTGGACGCTGCGCAAATACAGCAGGGCCTGTCGTACCTGCGGATGCTCGCGCTGCCCCGCGGCAACAAGCGCCTGGATCACGAGTGCCGTCGTGTTCGAGTCGCCTGCGCCCGGCTCTGTGCTGCCGTCCCAAGCCCAGCTGCCGTCAGCCGCTTGCCGTTCGAGCACGGCTTGGACCGCACGCTCGGGAACCGGTACGCCGGCAGCAGCGAGTGCCAGCAGCGCGTATGCGTTGCTGAAGAGCTGCTGGTCGTAGAGTCCGGTCGCACGGTCGTAGGCACGTTGCAGGCGAGCGACGAGGTCGACGCCGCCGAAAGCACGTGGATCGCGCCCGCTCGCGACAGCGGCGAGAATCAGCTTGGCCGCGCCACCCGGCTTCTCGCTGTAGCGGGCAGCGGCCGACTCCAGGTACGCGATGGCGCTCGCTCCACCGACTTGCTGCACCGAGCCAGGGTCGATGCCGACCGAGGCGAGAGCCAAGACAGCATCGACCGTCATGCCAGGATCGCTCTCGCCCGTGAAGCCGGCAAAACCTCCATCAGCACGTTGCTGGGTGGTGAGCCAGGTTACTGCCCCAGTGAGCGCCCGGCCTACTGTGAACTGGTTCGCCGATACGCTCGCCCCTGGTGCGAGAACGAGCAAGAAAATGGTCAGAATAGCGAGGATACGACGCATACCTCACTCCTCCCTCGTCACGCCGACTGAGGTCGTTCCAAACCGCACTCGCTTGTCCGTGTTGGAAAAACGAGAACAGCCCGCACGGGGCGGGCTGCCAATGGTTCACTGCGTCGAGGCACAGTGCATCACCGGCGTCCTCCCCCCTTGGCTCGAGGCGGGTCGGACACGGCGGCGACGGTAGACCTGGCTTCGTCGCACCGACTGGTGCGACGTCACAGTTGCGGCACAGCCCCGGACTTTCACCGGTGTTCCCCCGTGTGGACGAGCAGAACGAACTTCTGCGCTCCTGCTCGCACTCGCCGCCGTCTCGCACATCCTGTCAAGGTGCATCGCCGATCGATCGGCTGCACACATTGTGAAAGCTCGTGGCTCGGTTGTCAAGCCTGCCCGGACACATGCCACGCCAGCGATCGAGTTCCTGGCACACTCGACCGTCGGCTCGCACGTGGCATGAGACCTTCCGGTGGTCGTGCTCGGTGCGCCGGAAGCGGAAACCGCCGGGTTTCCCTCATGGCCTGGTCGATCGGAACCACCTGTCCTCGGCGCGAACCGATAAGGCGATCACGGTCGCTCCTGGTTCGAGCAGTCGGTGGTTCCATCGGAACAGCATGACTGAGGAGACCCGCCCAGCTCGATCGCTGGCTCCTGCCCCGATGACTGGACCGCCCGCGCTTTGGGCGATGCTCACCAGTACCGCATGGCCTCGCGGTAGATGGCGCGCAGTGCTCGCTCGTCGACTGGCCGTGGGCTGTTCACCAGGATGCGCTGCTGGGCCAGTGTTCCCTCGACGAGTGCGGGGATGTCGCTCTCGGTGAAGCCGAGTTCCGCGAGACCACTCGGCAGGCCGAGATCGCGCATGAGCTGGATGAGTGCATCGGCAACCGCTTCGGCAGCTGCGCGGACTGGCAGGCCGCGGGTGTCGATCCCCAGCATCTCGGCCACCTCAGCGTGTCGTTCGGGCCAGGCCGGTGCTGTAAAGCGGAGACCAGCCGGAGCGCCCACGACGACGGCCAGGCCGTGCGGGATGAGCGGCTCGTCGACCTCGTAGTTGGGCGGGAAGAAGTCACGAACGAGCCCGGCGATCGGGTAGGACATGGCGTGTGGGATGTGGACCCCGGCGTTCCCGAAGCCGATACCGGCCGTCAAGCTAGCCAGCGCCATAAAGGTGCGGGCCTCCAGATCGAGCGGGTTGTAGACTGCTCGCCGTAGATACCGTGCACCCCACCGGATAGCCTGTGCGCTCCACAGGTCAGCGACCGGGTTGGACCCGATATAGGCTGGTCGCTCGGTCGGGCTGTCCGGTCGAGGACGGACGTGATACGGCTTGGCTGTGTACGACTCGATCGCATGGCAGAGGACATCCAGCCCGGCGAACGCGGTCACCATCGGGGGACACGTGACCGTATTGAGCGGATCGACGATCGCCATGGTCGGGCGGATGAAACGGTGCGAGATACCGGTCTTCAACCGACGATCGGTCAGTTCGAGGGCGATCACCGCGGTGGTTTCGCTGCCTGTACCGGCGGTCGTGGGGAGTGCCAGGTGCGGCTTCAATGGGCCGGGAACTGGATTGCCTCGACCGACCGGCTTGTTGATATAGTCGAAGAGGTCAGCCGGGTAGGACGTGAAGAGGTTCATCGCCTTAGCTGTGTCGATCGTGCTCCCACCACCGAGCGAAACATAGGCGTCCGGCTGGACGCGTTGGGCGAAGGCGATGGCATCGCGCAACGAGCGATCGGTCGGCTCGATGTGCACCTGGTCGAAGACGACCACTTCCGCACCAGCACGTAGGATCGCTGCCTCGACTGGCTCGACCAGGCCATGCTGTCGCAGATGACGGTCAGTGACGAGGAGGACGCGGCGTGCCCCGAGCCGCTCGAGTTCAACGGTCACGTCAGCGGTCGCACCGGGCCCGAAACGGAAGGGGACGAGGTCCATGGCGATGACGGTCTGGGTCAGGTTCGCGCTCATGCCGGATGCTCCTTCCGGAACACAACAGGCGGCATCATCGTCGGCCAGGAGGGACGAGGTGTCAAGAGGAGCGTGTGCTCTCCATCACGGAGCGTGGTGGTGCCGCGCCCGGGTCTGTCGATCACTGCTTGGACGGTGCTCAGACAGGCTCGCGGCCCGTGACGGCATCGCTTTCCTCGGCCAGTTGGTCGAGGAAGAAGCCGAGCAGTCGATGGAGGCGCGGCCGGGCCTGTTCCCCGATGGCCGCCACCTCTTCGTGAGTCGGGATCGCTGGCTCTTCTGGGATCGCCAAGTTGGTCACGACGGAGATGGCCAGGACGCGTAACCCGAGTGCCCGCGCTAGGATCACTTCGGGGATGGTCGACATGCCGACCAGATCAGCCCCGGCGGCTCGCAACCAGCGAAGTTCGGCTGCCGTCTCGAAGGTCGGCCCAGCGACCATGGCATACGTTCCCTCCGGGAGTTCCAGGCCGAGTCGGGCCGCAGCAGCGCGAGCTACCGCGCGGAGGTGGCGATCGTAGGCATCGCGCAGACTGAAGAAGCGAACCCGTCCCGCCGGTGGAATCAGCGGATGGTGACCGGCCAAACCGGGGACGAAGAAGTGATCCCGGATCAGCACGAGATCGCCCGGTGCGAAGGTCGGATGCAAGGAGCCGGCGGCATTGGTCAGGATGACGATCGGACCAGGCAGGTGGGCGAGGAGGGCGATCGGCGCAGCGGCTTCTGCAGCCGAGAGACCCTGGTAGAGGTGATAACGACCGAGGCAAAACCAGATCGGGTGCCCATTCCACTCTGCCAGCACCAACTCGCGTGGATGACCGGTGACAGCCGGGGCAGCGATCGCAGTGAGTTCGTCGAGCGGGACGCGTGCCACGACATGCGCGTCTTCAGGGAGAGTCGCCAGCCCGGAGCCGAGGACGATGAGCGCGTCAGGAGTGTGGTGATAACGCTGGGCGAGTATCTGCGCTCGCTCAGCTGCTCGTTCCTGCCAGGGATGGAGGATGTCCATCATCGTGCCCCTCTTCCTGCAAGAGTGTCGCCACGGCGGCGGAGGCAGCGATGTCGCCGATGTGCGCCTGGAGCGCTGCCTGGAGGGCACTCGTGATCTGGCCGCGCAAGGCGAGGCTGAGCGGTCGGCGGGCGAGTTCCTGCCAGTGATCGGCCAGCAAGAGGCGCAAAGCCTTGACGGCCCCGACGCTGAGCGGGACTTCTCCAGCGCTGTGTCCCACGCACTCGCCGCAAAGGATGCCACCGTGATCCGGTGCGAAGGCGAGCCGCCCCGGCGTCAGTTGTTTCCCGCAGTGTGGGCAGACGACGAGTTCCGGCTGATAACCGAGGAGAACCAGCAAGCGCATCTCGAACCGTCTTACGACCGCGAAAGGATCGGGCAACTCGGCGAGCAGTCGGAGGCACTCGAGCAGGAGGTCGTAAAGCGCCGGTTGCGGATCCTCGTCGACGGTCGCTCGATCGGTCAGGTCGGCGAGGTAACCGGCCCAGCCTGCTCGCCAGGGTTCCCGGCGCAGTCCAGTGAACGGCTCCACCAGCTGCGCTTGTGTCACGATATCGAGTTCGCGCCCGCGGGCGAGCAGGACTTGGGTCCGAACGAAGAGGTCGAGATGGCCGGCCAGGCGACTCTGCGGCCGGCGTATTCCTTTTGCGATGACCCGGAGTTTTCCTGCTTTCGGAGTGAAGAGCGTCAGGATCCTGTCGGCCTCGCCGAGGTCGCGGCGGCGCAGGACGATCGCCTCGGTGCGGTACAGCCGGATGCGGTGGTTCGTCGTTTCGGCCATGCCTCGCTCGCCGATCACGATGCCGGAACGCCGATATCCGGGTGAGCGACCAGTTCCGCCCATTGGTGAGCGCGTTCCCGCAATCCAGCCCAGTCGCGGCGCGCAACCAGCGTGCGATCGATAAGGTGACTGCCGACCGCCACGGCGACGGCGCCGGCCGCCAGGAAAGCCGGTGCGGTCTCGAGTGTCACGCCACCCGAGGGGATCAGTTTCACCTGCGGCAGGGGAGCGAGCACGTCCTTGAAATAGCTCGGTCCCGCGAGACTGGCCGGGTTGACTTTGATGTAATCAGCGCCCCATTCCCACGCGCTGAGGATTTCGGTCGGGGTGAAAGCACCGATCACGCTGGGGATGGAATAGCGTCGGCAGATCTCGATCGTTTCTCGCCGGAGTGTCGGGGTAACGATGAATTGAGCCCCAGCCAACATCGCCTGACGCGCGGTTTCTGCATCCAGGACCGTCCCTGCTCCGACCAGGCAGGATCCATCGAAACGATGCCGCACCTGTTCGATGGCACGACCAGCTTCACGATTCGTGTAGGTGAACTCGAGCACGCGCACTCCGCCCTCGAGTAAGGCTTCGGCGAGTTCGACGGCACAGCTCAAGTCATCGAGCCGGATCACGGCGATCAGCCGGTACGTTTCGATCCAGTTCACGTCGCTCCCCCTTCCGCTCGGGTACCATTCGCATCGAGTGTAGCGGGCCGGGTCGGCGGAGAGTAGGAGTCATCACGATGGCACGACGGTTCGGCGTCGTCGCGGCGCACGGCAAGCCTGAGGCAGTCGAGTTGGCTGACCGGATCCAGCGCTGGCTCGCCGCGCACCAGTGCCAGATCGCTAACGAAGAAGCTCTCCCGGTCGTCTGGCCAGAACTCGACGCGATCATCGCCATCGGCGGTGACGGGCTCATCATGCGCGTGGCGCACCATTATCCTGATGTTCCGATTCTCGGGATCAATGTCGGCCGGGTCGGCTTTCTGGCCTTGGCGGAACGCGAGGGATGGGAACGGGCGTTGCACGACCTGGTGCACGATCGGTACCACGTCCAAGAGGGTCCAACGCTGGCTGTCCAGCTGGAACGCGGGCGAAGCGTGCTCGTCGATGCTTGGGCGATCAACGATGTCGTGGTTCGTGCCGGGTACCAGCTCATCGAAGTCGAGCTCTACATCGATGGTCAGTTCGTCAACACCTATCCGGGTGATGGCATGATCGTCGCGACCCCACAGGGAAGTACGGCTTACTGTATGGCTGCGGGTGGGCCGGTGTTGACTGCCGGGGTGCATGGGTTCGCCGTGACGCCGATCTGTCCGCACTCGCCGATCCGCATTGCGCTGGTCGTCCCGGAGCAGGCGACGATCGAGCAGGTGTACGTGAGCGACCGGGAAGCGCGCCTGATCATCGACGGAGAGCCGGTCGCGTCTTTGGAGCGGGGTGATCTCGTTCGGGTGCGACGGGGCAAGCAAGCGTTCCGTCTCGTGGTTCTGCCGGGTACGAACTTTTACGAGGCATTCCGCAGCAAGTTCAATTTCCAAATCCGACCGGAGGCACAGCCCAGCCGGCGAACCCGAAATGCCGACACGCCATCAGGCGCGCGGTAACTTGCTGGTATCCGGCTCGTTTTCCCGCATGCTCCGCGACCAGCCAGGTGGGAGCGTGGTCGCCTCGTTTTCCGGTAGGGTCTTCTCCGGTCGTCGTCCGCCCGGAGTGCGTCCGAGAGCACGCTGCACAGCCTCGAGCGGCGAGCGACGCTCCTGTACGGTCACGTCGCCTTCCTCGGTCGGCTGCTGGGTGCCACAGTACGGGCAGTGCGGCCAATCCAGGCTGAGGAGACGGCCACAGGCGATACAGAGTTGTTTCAACGGTGCTCGACAGTAGGGGCAAAATTGGAAGTCGTCCTGCACCGGTCGCTGACAATGCGGGCAGCGCCCGGCTGTTTCCAGGTCCTGGATCAGATATTCCTCCTCCAGCGCCCGCTCGTACTGCTCTTCCAATGTTTCGCGCGGGCGCATCAGGAGATAAAGCAGTGCGCCCGGGACGGAAAAGAGCACGACGAGCAGCGTCGCGAAGATTTGGGCGATGACGCTCCGGGTCCGCGTTTGGATGTCCTGGAACGTCCACACGATGAGCGCGAACCAGAGTGCCAGATAGTACGCACCGCCCAGGGCGATGAGAAGATGCGCTGCTTGAGCGATGAGCTGTTCCACCGCTGTGCTCCACCCCCTCGCTTCAGGGCAGGCGCTCGAAACGCTCGATCGGAACGACGAAGACGTTGGCGCCGCCGACCTCGACCTCGATCGGCTGCGGAACGAAGAACTCGCCCGATTCCACGATCGGGAACAAGGGGTTGACGTACTGGGTGCGCGTGTAGCAATGGGCCTTGATCAGGCGCAAGACCTCCCCGATCCGGTGGGCTTCGACGCCCATCAGCAGCGTGACGTTCTGCTCGCGCAGGAACCCTCCCGTACTGCTAATCCGGGTCGCGCGGAATCCCTCGTGCTGGAGCGCATCGAGCAGCCTGTCGGCATCGCGTGCCTGGACGACGGCGATCACGAGCTTCGAGGGGGCCGTCATGGTGAACGTCTTCCCCGTTTCATGACTTCCGTCACGGTTGCCCAGACGGCGTCGGCGACAACCTCAGGCGGCAATGTCGCATCGACGACACGCCAGCGCTGGGGGTCGCGCTGTGCAGCGGCATGGTACCAAGCGCGGACCCGTCGGTGGAAGGCGAGTTCTTCCTGATCGAGCCGCGTGATCGTCGCGGCGGCAGCCCGGCGGCGAGCCAGGCCGACTTCCACTGGAACATCCAGCAGGATCGTCAGATCGGGCCACAAGTCGCCCGTTGCGATCCGATGCAACTCGCGGAGCCATCCTTCGTCCAGACCGCGCCCAGCTCCCTGATAGGCCAACGTGGAATCGACATAACGGTCACACAGGACGATGGTGCCGCGTTCCAGGGCGGGCCGGATCCGATCCCACACGTGCTCAGCCCGGGCAGCGGTGAAGAGCAGGGCTTCCGTTTCCGGGCGAAGTGCCTCGCCAGCCAGAAGCCACTCGCGGATGGTTTCGCCGAGCGGTGTACCACCCGGTTCTCGCGTGACGAGAAGGGAATAACCAGCTTCGCGGAGCCGGGCAGCCAAAAGAGCGCATTGTGTCGTCTTGCCTGCTCCTTCCGGTCCCTCGAAGGTGATGAACCAACTCACCAGCTCTCGTCCTCGCGGTAGATTTCGACCCGGCGGAAGGGCTCTCGCCCGCGGCTGCGGGATGCCAGGTTGTACCGCTCGGCGAGCTGATGCTGGAGGCGTCGAATCCAGGCTTCCTGCGGACGCAACTCGATCCGGCTGCGCGTCCCCTGGAGCACCTGGTGCGCGGCAGCTTCTGCTTCCTCCATCGCAGCCAGGATGCGATCGTGCGCTGCGTTCTCGTCGCCGTCGTCAGCAGCTGATTCCGGTTCCTGCTCGCCCGCGAATCGCTCGGGGAACAGCGAGCGGAACAGGTTGGCCATCTGCTGCGCCGTGTTGCTCCGCAGGACGTATACCGGGATGCCACGTTGTTCGGCCTCGCGGAGTACCTGCGGTCGCTTGCGGAAGTAGTTCTTCAGCGTCACGACAGCATCTGCCTCACGGGGCGAGCGGACGAGCTCGACCGGAAGCATCAATTGGCGAATCACGTCCTCCAGCCGGTTCCGACTCACGCCGAAGGGAAAGAGTCGCATAGTCCGCCTGATCGGCTCGCTCGGTGGAGCGACGGCTACGATCGTCCCGGAAGGAGTCGCTGGTCGAGTCGGGGCCGGCGTACCGGGAATCCGCTGGTAGGTTCGTCGCGGTCCGGAGGGGAGCATGGAACGCTCGGCACGTTGATCTTGTCCGTGCAGCTCCTCGTACCAGATGGAGACCGTTCCGTCCGGGTTTCTCTCGCGGATCTCGACGCGGAGCGGCTGGCCGCGCAGGATGGCATCGACCGCGGCCGCGACGTCGCGGTGCACGGCGACGCGGTTACGCGACTGAATCTCGACCAAAACGCCGAAGGTCGGTGGTGCCTTGCGTTCCAGGATCGACTTCTGGGTGCCCCGCCGGCGAGCTTCCTCGTCGCTCAACGTGACCGACTGGATTCCGCCGATGAGATCCGAGAGGGTCGGATTCATCATGATGTTTTCCAGCGTGTTCCCGTGTGCGGTTCCGATGAGCTGCACGCCACGCTCGGCGATCGTGCGTGCGGCGGCAGCCTCGAGTTCGGTACCGATCTCGTCGATGACGATGACCTCCGGCATGTGGTTCTCGACCGCTTCGATCATCACCGCGTGCTGAAGGCTGGGCGTCGGTACCTGCATCCGGCGAGCGCGACCGATCGCTGGGTGAGGGATATCGCCGTCACCCGCGATCTCGTTGCTCGTATCCACGACGATCACCCGCTTGCGCAGGTCGTCAGCCAGCACCCGCGCTGTTTCGCGCAACATGGTCGTCTTGCCGACACCGGGCCGACCCAAGAGCAAGATGCTTTCGCCCGACTCGATCAAGTCACGGATGATGGCGACCGTTCCATAAACTGCTCGACCGATGCGGCACGTCAGGCCGACGATCTCACCGGATCGCGAGCGAATCGCGGAAATGCGGTGCAGCGTGCGCTCGATACCTGCTCGGTTATCATCCCCGAAGCGACCGATCCGCGACGCGACGTAGGCGATGTCCTCGCGCGTGATCTCGCGATCCGCCAGATACACCTCGCGGTCCTCGAACCGTGCCTCGGGGCGCCGCCCCAGGTCGAGAACGATTTCGAGCAGCTTGGCCCGGTCCTCTGGGCTGTTGTACTCCCGGAGTGCCTCGACGATATCGGGTGGCAAGACTGCCAGCAGATCCTCGAGATTATCGGTGATCGTCTGTTCCGGCATTGCCGGAAGAATGGTAACAGGCTTCGTCACGGTGCGCGTCGTCGTCCTCCTCTTCGTTTCATGATCGTGTCGCGCGTTCCAGCACGGCGACCTTCGGTCGCTCGTGGTGGTAGAGCACGCGTGGTGCCTCAGCGAGTCCAGCCAGCCGGGCATGCTCGGCGATGGGAAATCCGGCGCGGATGCGTCGGATCGTATAGCGTGCGACCCAAAGCCGTGTCTCGAGCAGCGTGAGTCCCGCCTGCTCGAAGCGTGCGCGTGTGGCTCCTGCCTCATCGGGAAGCAGGAGCAGCACCTGATCGCGCGGGCGCGCGCAGCAAGCGAGCGCTGCTCCCACGATCGCGATAGCCTCGCTGGCGGCCTGGTCTTCCGCGACCAGTTCCACGATGTGCCAACCAGCGCGCGAGCGAACGCGGCAGTAGGCTCGTGTCTCACCGTCAGCTGTGAGCAAGTAGCCACGGATACGCCAGCCGGCTCGCTGCCCCACGTGCCAGGCCGCCCGGGTGCGTGCCTCGGCGAACTGAACTGGTCGTGGGGTGACGCGCTCGTACAGGCGCTGAACCTCCCATGCATCGAGCGCTTGCTGGTGACGAATGGTCAGCGACTGACTCGGCAGTGCGAGTTGCTCCCGCTGGCCGGCGAGCAGGTGTATCCGCCGGAACGGTGTGAAACCGGCTCGCTGCCACCAGGCGATGAGGTCCGGGTGCTCCGGAATCAAGGTGTGCAGGCGGATGACCCCGCGTAGACCAGCCTCCCGGGCCAGACGATCCAGCAAGCGCTGTCCCTCTTCTGCCCTCGAGACGACCAGGCGAGCGATGAACCAATGATCGCGTCCGGGTTCTGCGATGACTTGCGCGTAGGCTCGCTGTCCGCGCTCGTGGACGAACCGGCCGGTTGCTGCGCCGAACGCACTGCCGAGCAGTCCCCGAATGGGCGAGAGATGAAAAGCAGCTGGCAGTGCGACCAAATCACCGCGCAATGCAGCTGCCGGCTGATCGGGCGAGTCATCGGCGATCATCGGTGCGTTGTTGGCTCGCCACCAGAACACGCCAGGACCTCCTCCGCGCGCTTCAGAGCTTCAGAGCGCGCGTCGTCCAGCGAGCGCGCGACCCAACGTGATCTCGTCGGCGTACTCCAGGTCGCCACCCACCGGTAAGCCGCTGGCTGGCCGGGTCACCGTGACGCCGAGCGGAATGAGCTGGCGTGCAATGTACATGGCGGTCGCATCGCCCTCGATGTTCGGGTTCAAGGCCAAGATGACCTCGTTCGGCTGCTCTTGCTGGACCCGATGCACGAGCTCGCGGATCCGCAAGCGTTCGGGCCCGATGCCGTCGACGGGTGAAATGACCCCGTGCAGAACATGGTAAACGCCGTGGTAGGCACCAGTTCGCTCCAGGGCGAGGACATCGAGCGGGTCCTCGACGACGCAGATCGTCCGCTGATCGCGCGACGGATCAGCGCAGATCGGGCAGGGATCGACATCGGTCAAATTGAAGCACCGCGAGCAGAGCTGCACTCGCTCTTTCACCTCGATGATCGCCTGAGCCAGGGCGAGCGCGTCTTCCCGCGAACACCGCAACAGATGGTACGCCAGCCGTGATGCGGTCTTAGGACCGATTCCAGGAAGCTTCGCGAATTCCTCGATCAACCGAGCGATCGGCTCGGCTGGCCCACGTGCGCGCACTGTCACCTCGGTCGCCGTCAGGCAAAACGCGCGTTCACTGGTTTGAGTATACCAGAAGGGCCGGTTCCACTCGTCCCCATCACTCGTCACCGAGATAGACAACGCGGCCGCGCGCTCCCTCAGCCGGGCCGACTATTCCTTCAGCTTCCAATTGCTCCATCAGGCGTGCTGCCCGGTTGTAGCCGATCCGCAGTCGTCGCTGGAGGAGCGACGTCGAGGCTGTCCCGAGTTGGCGAACGAGTTGGCGGGCCTGTTCGAGCAAGGGGTCCTCGCCTCGACTCGTCTCCTGAATCGTTTCCTCGAGATCGAGCCAACTCGGGTCGTATTGTGGGACCGGATAGAGTTGCCGCCAGTGCTCGACGACGTATTCCAAGTCGCGGTCGTCGATGAACGAACCTTGTACGCGCAAGGGACGTGCCGCGTCGGGCGGAAGATAGAGCATGTCGCCGCGCCCGAGCAAGCGTTCGGCCCCGGGCATATCGAGGATCACCCGGCTATCGGTCTGCGAGGTGACAGCGAAGGCGATCCGCGCCGGCACATTGGCCTTGATCAGCCCGGTGAGGACGTCGACTGAGGGCCGCTGTGTCGCGATCAGGAGGTGAATCCCAGTGGCACGAGCCATCTGGGCCAGTCGCACCAGGAGTGTCTCGACCTCGTCCGGTGTCGTCAGCATGAGATCAGCCAGCTCATCGATGATGACGACGAGATAGGGCAAGGGCTCGAGCGATGGGTCTTCCTCGCGTCGCAGGCGATAACCTTCGAGATTGCGCACTCCCAGTTGGGCGAAAAGCTCGTAGCGTCGCTCCATTTCCTGCAGGACGCGTCGCAGCGCACCGACGACGAGTCCCATATCGGTCACGACTGGGCGCTTGAGGTGCGGCACTCCATCGTAACCAGCGAGTTCGACCTTCTTCGGATCGATCAACAGCATCTGGAGTTCGTCCGGCCGGCGCGTGAGCAGAAAGGTGGCGATGATGCCGTTGATGCACACCGATTTGCCGGATCCGGTCGCGCCAGCGATGAGGAGATGCGGCATGCGAGTCAGGTCAGCGACGACATACTCGCCGTGCACGTCCCGCCCGAGAGCCAGCGGGAGGCGTGCTCGAGAGCGCTGGAAGGTCGCCGATTCCAGTACCTCACGCAGGCCTACCGTGGAAATCGCGCTATTCGGGACCTCGATGCCCACGCGTGCCATACCGGGAACCGGTGCCTCGATCCGGATCGCTGGCGCAGCCAGCGCTAATGCCAGATCGTTCTGAAGCTCGGTGATGCGCCGCACCTTGACGCCGGGACCGGGTTCCAGGGTGAACAACGTCACGGCAGGACCGGGATAGATTTCGCGGACACGAGCGTCTACTCGGAAGTTTGCCAGCGTCTCCTGGATGATCGCGGCCTTGCGCTCCAGTTCTTCCGCATCGGGCAAGCTCGCCTCGTACCGCTGCAAGCGGCTGATCTCGGGAAGCACCTGATCCCCTGCAGCAGCCGGCGTGGCCGCGTTCGCTGCGACCGGTTCCGGCTCACCGGACGGGCGCTCTTGGACACGCTGCTGAGGGGAAACGGGCGTTCGGCGCCCACGCGAACGGCTCGCTGGTGTGTGGCGTGTCGCGATGACCGGTCGCGTCGTTTCGCGCTGGACGGTCTCGTCCGAGCGGCCGGACTCCGCTGGCGCTGGAGACGCGGGGAGGTCGACCGCGCGAGCGGACGATCTCCGCCGGACGATCTGCCCGGTTCGTCGCGCCGCCGTGAGGATCGTTCGCGCGAGCGTGCCGAGCTCGATACCAGCGACGAGCGTCGAGCCGGCCAGGCCGAGGGCCAGAGCGAGGAGCCCAAGACCGAGGTCACCCCCGATGAGCCGGAGGAGTGCTGCCACGCCGGCACCGATGTAACCTCCAGCCTCCTCGACCTGGTCAGCCGGGCGAGCGTCGAGCAGGGCGACGGCTGCGGAACCATACAGTGCGAGCCCCACGGCCCGGCGGACCGTGCCGGCTCGCGAGCGGGAGGCAACGAGTTCGAGGGCACCCCACCAGCAGGCGAGCGGCACCACGATCGCACCGCGGCCGAAGAGTTGCCGGCAGGTCTGGGCGAACCAGCCGGCAAGCCCAGTCTCGCGCTCGTGGCCGAAAAGCGCCAGGGTCAGGAGCACGCCGACCGTGGCGAGAAACAGCCCAGCGAGGTCACGCGGCAGGCGGCGCGGAACGAGTGCTGCCACCTGTGCCAGCCGGGTGACGATCGCGCGCAGGCGGCGTCTTTGGGAACCGGCGGCGAGCGGTGCTGTCTCCCCTCTGGTTCTCCGTTCTTTTGCTCGCTTCCGCGCCATCGTGTCCCCCTGCGTTCGTTCGCGTGTCCGTACGGAGTATAGCAGGGGGTCAGAACAAGCGCATCTGCTGTGCCTTTTCCTCGCTTTGCTGCGCCTCTACTGTGCGCGCTGCTTCAGCTCGGGCCTGGGCGATGATCTCGCGCAGTGCATCGAAATCCTTTTCGACGAGCTCCTTGAGCGCGGGCTGGTGCAAGGCAGCTGCGGGGTGATACATCGGCACCACGACAACGTCCCCGAACCGGCGCGGCTTTCCATGGATACGGGAGATCTTTTCGTTGGGGAACCAGCGTGCCATCGAATAGCGCCCGAGCGTCACGATGACGCTCGGACGAATCACCGCGATCTGCTCGTCGAGGTAGGGAGCACACGCAGCGATTTCGTCCGGGAGCGGATCCCGGTTCCCGGGTGGTCGGCACTTGACGACGTTCGTGATATAGACTTGTTCGCGTCGTAGTCCGGCTCGCCCGAGAAGCTCGTTCAAGAATTGTCCTGCTGCTCCGACGAACGGGCGACCCTGTCGATCTTCGTGGTACCCCGGTGCCTCCCCGATGAACATCACCTCAGCATGCGGATCCCCCTCACCTGGCACCGCCTGAGTGCGGGTCCGCCATAGATCGCAGCGCGTGCAGTGACGGACGCGCTCGGCGATGCTTTCCAGGAGTTCCCTCGCACTGCGTTCCTCGCTCACTGTCTGCTCCTCTCGTTCGTTTCGTCGTCCCGTTCTCGTCATCCACCGGGGCATGGACAGCGAAAGCCGACGCGGGCAGCGATCGACCGTTCCGCACCAGTGCGAGCCAGTCCACCGGATGCTCGAGGAAGAAGACGGTCGGGTCCTCCGCGTGCTCGGACAGCCAGCGCGCGATGATCACTGCGGCATCGAGCGAGTCCTGGTCGAGCGTCCAGGGAGCGGCCTGTTGGGCGCGTTCCCAGGCCGCTCCCAATCGGGCGGCCACGGCTGCATCGTGCTCGCGCGGATCGGCCACGACACGCGCCCAGAGTCGTCCGGCAACGATGAGGAGAAAGGCGCGATCGCCGGTCTCAGGACAGGGAGTGACGATGACGCACGGTCGTCCGCTGATCGTCTGGCGGACCAATCGATGACTGAACACGAGTTCCTCGCTGCGCCGCAGGAGATCGCGCAAGCGCGCTGCTCGTTCGAAGTCGAGTCGCTCCACCGCGTCAGCGAGAAGCTGTTGAGCACGTTCGACGACGACGCTCGTCTCGCCGCTGAGATAACGCAGCGCGCAGTCGACGAGCGCTCGGTACTCGTCAGGCGTCACGCATCCGGTGCATGGGCCGATACAGCGTCCCAGCGTCAGTTGCAAGCACGGGCGCCCATAGGAACGGGCATCCCGGAACGATCGGTGGCAGGTGCGCAAAGGGAGGAGTTGGTGGAGCAACTCGACGACCGAGCGGGCAGCAGCCGTGCTCCGAAAAGGCCCGACGTACACGGCGTCGTCATCGTCACGCTGACGAGCCAGCATCAGGCGCGGCCAGGGGCGACCGAGCTCGACCTTCACGTAGGGGTATGCCTCGTGATTGCGGAGTTGCGTATTGTACGGCGGCTTGTACCGCTGGACGAATTGACTCTCCAAAAGCAGTGCTTCTAACTCCGAGCCGGTAACGACCGTCTCGATCTCGGCCACCGATTCGAGCAAGCCGTCCATCTTGCGGGTGTATCCCAGTGGTTGACTGAAGTAGGAGCGAACTCGCTGTCTGAGATTGCGCGCCTTGCCGACATACAGGACACGTCCCAGCGCATCGCGCATGAGATACACCCCCGGAAGTTCGGGTGTGTCGGCCAGCAGGCGCTGGTCCAGGACTGCGCGCCCCCGGGCGACCGGCTCGACGACGATCGTTCGCCGCGTGGCAGCTGGCTGGAGGTCGCTCGGCGAGCGGTATCCGACCTGCTCGGCTCGCTCGACGAGGTGGAGATAGAGGACGGCAGTCGCTTCGGCATCCGGTAGCGCACGGTGACGGGTGCCCCGAGCGAGACCGATGGATCGACAGATCGCGTCGAGGTCGTAGCGGCCGTTTGCGGTGAGAAGTGCCCGGGCGAGCGGCAAGACGTCGAGTGCGGGATTGGGGAGCGGTCCCTGACCGATGCGCCGGAGTTCGGCGTTCAGAAAATCGAGGTCGAACCCCACGTTGTAGCCGATGACCGTGCTCTCGCCCAAAAAGACACGAAATGCGGCGGCCACATCGACGAACGACGGTGCCGTCAGCAGATCCTCGTCCCGGATCCCGGTCAGACGGACGATGTAGACCGGCAAGCGCCGATGGGGGTTGACGAGGACCGAGAAGCGCTCGACGCAGCAGCCGTCCTCGTAACGCACTGCGCCGATCTCGATGATGCGGTGCCGTGCTGGGCGGAGACCGGTGGTTTCGACATCGAGCGCGACGAACGAGCGAGGCCACCCCCTGCTGGGTACCAGCGGGCGACGTCGGAGTGCCCAGGTCCCATCCGGTCGACGGACGATCTCCGCGTCGGTCTCCAGCAATTGAGCCAGGAATGGTGCCCACAGCCGGCGGTTGCCGAGCGAGCCAAAGAGCCCCTCGATCAGCTGCTCTTCGCTGGCGATCCCTCCTCGCGCCAACAAGAGCTGCCGAGCTCGACTGCGGAGACGATCGTAGGCTGGCTCCACGGGCTGGTCGCTCATCCCGCACTCCTCGTCCCGCACCCCTGGTATGGTACCCGACCCACGGTCGACGGCTCATCCTGCCGACCAGCTGCTGCACGGAGAGGGCGCTGGCGTATACTCGCCAGCGCGATGGAACGCCAGACGCGAGTCAATAGCGAGGGAGGAACAGGATGGCGGAGCAACCAGCGCTGCAGGCGGATCGTGTCCCGCCGGAGGTTCGTGCCCGGGTCGAAGAGCTGCGGCGGCTCATCCAGCGCTACAACTACGAGTATTATGTGCTCAATGCTCCGACCGTAAGCGATGCCGAGTACGATGCGCTGATGCTCGAACTTCGGCGCTGGGAAGAACAGTACCCGGAACTGGTGACTCCGGATTCGCCGACCCAGCGGGTAGGTGCACCGCCAGCCGAAGGGTTCGCCACAGTCCAGCACGAAATCCCCATGCTCTCGCTCGGCAACGTCTTCTCCGATGGGGAAATCCGGGCATGGGCGGAGCGAGTGTACCGGCTGAGCGGTCGGCAGGATGTCGAGTTCGTGACCGAGCCCAAGGTCGATGGTCTCGCAGTCTCCTTGCTCTACCGAGATGGCGTACTGGTGCGCGGTGCGACGCGTGGAGACGGGTACACGGGAGAAGACGTGACGAACAACGTGCGGACGATCCGCATGATCCCGCTCCGCCTGTATCCCCCCGAGGGGGTTATCGTTCCACCTGTCCTGGAGGTGCGCGGCGAGGTCTACATGAACGTGCGGGACTTCGAAAGGCTGAACCGCGAGCGCGGGGAGCAGGGACTCCCGCTCTTCGCCAATCCCCGCAATGCGGCTGCTGGCTCGCTGCGCCAGCTCGACCCTAGCGTGACTGCTTCGCGACCGCTTCGTTTCGCAGCGTGGGATATCGGCCTTTGGGAGGGAACCGAGCCGCCCGCGACGCATCTGGCTACGTTGGAATTCCTCCGCCAGCTGCAGATTCCGGTCGTTCCCGATTATCGGCTCTGCCGTTCGGTCGACGAGGTGATCGCTGAGTGCCATCGTTGGCAGGAGCGTCGTGACGCGCTCGAGTTCGAAGCCGACGGAGTGGTGATCAAGGTCAATGACCGGGCGCTCTATCAGGCGCTCGGCGTCGTTGGACGCGAGCCGCGCGGGGCCACTGCGTACAAGTTCCCGGCTCATGAGAAGACGACCATCGTCCGGGACGTGATCTGGAGCGTCGGCCGGACGGGGAAGCTCACTCCGGTGGCAGTGCTCGAACCGGTCGAAATCGGTGGAGTCATTGTCGAGCGAGCAACGTTGCACAACGAGGAGGAGATCAGGCGACTCGGTCTGCTCATCGGTGATGCGGTCGTAGTGCAACGCCGAGGTGACGTGATTCCCAAGGTCGTCGCCACGATCCCGCAGCGGCGCGATGGCGACGAGCGACCGGTCGACATTCCGCGCCAGTGCCCAGTGTGCGGTGCTCATACCATTCGGCTAGAAGGAGAGGTCGATCGCTACTGCCCCAATCCGAATTGTCCGGCTCGCCTGAAAGCCTCGGTGCGCCATTTCGCCTCGCGCAATGCGATGGACATCGAGGGCCTCGGTGAGAAGATCTCGGATCTCTTCGTCGACCTCGGAATCATCCGCTCGCTGCCTGATCTCTACGAAATCGACTGGGCACGTGTCCTCCAGCTGGAAGGTTTTGGCCCCAAGAAGGTGGAAAATCTTCGAAAAGCCATCGAAGCGAGCAAGAACCGTCCCTTCGCGCGCTTCCTGTTCGCCTTGGGGATCCGTCACGTGGGGGAGCGCAATGCGCAACTTCTCGCCGACCATTTCCGCTCGATCGACCGGCTCATGGAGGCCACGATCGACGAGCTTCTGCAGATTCCGGGATTCGGTCCGGCCGTCGCCCAATCAGTCTTCGAGTTCTTCCGGGAGCCCAAGAATCGGGAGATGATCGAGCGGTTCCGCCGTCTCGGGGTGCGCATGGCCGAGGAAGAAGCGGCTGCGGTGGCTACCGTTCAGGGGCCGTTGGCGGGTAAGACGGTCGTGCTGACCGGACGGTTGGAGACGCTGACGCGCAGTCAGGCGGAGGAGTTGCTGCGGCGTGCCGGCGCCCACGTGACCGACAGTGTCTCGCGCAAGACCGACTACGTCTTCGCGGGCGCT
The DNA here is from genome assembly GCF_000021685.1 of Thermomicrobium roseum DSM 5159. Lineage (GTDB taxonomy): Bacteria > Chloroflexota > Chloroflexia > Thermomicrobiales > Thermomicrobiaceae > Thermomicrobium > Thermomicrobium roseum. Next base: position 217,515 of record NC_011959.1, read on the forward strand.
GATCCCGGTAGCAAATACGTGCGAGCACAGCAGCTCGGTGTACCGATCCTGGGGGAAGAAGACCTCCTGCGCATGCTGCGCGAGTCGGGCATCGAAGTCGAGGCCGCCGCTCGTTCATGATGAGGCATGCCCCGGCAGCGCGGTCGTCCCTGGTTTGACCAGCGGGAGACCCTGCTGACACAAGGGGCATCGGTCCGGTGGCCAGTTCGCGATGTCCAGCCGGAGCAGCGCGACGGGCGGCACTCCCAGATCGATCGACTCGGTCGATCGATCGATGAGGACGGCAACCCCAACGATCTCGACTGGATGCTCGCCCACCGCGCGCAGCGTTTCGCGGAGCGAGCCACCGGTGGTCAACACATCGTCCACGACGAGGACGCGCGTGCCGGGTGAGAAACGGGTTCCGCGCCGAATCACTCGCCGGCTGCTCCCCTCGTGCTCGCGTTCCGCGTACGCTGCCTGGATGCCGAGTTGCCGGGCGCACTCGAAGGCCAGAAGGATGCCACCGGTCGTCGGTCCCACGACGGCGTCGATTCCTCGCCACGGTAGCCGCGCGAGGAGCTCGCGACACATCTCTTCCACGCGGCGCGGCCAGCGGAGCAGAGCGAACTTTTCGATATAGCGATCACTGTGACGGCCGGAGGCGAGGAGAAAATGCCCTGTCAACAGTGCGCCGACGTCGTGCAAGTCTCGCAGGAGTGTCTGGGCAGTCTGCTCGTCGGCGAGAACCTCGACCATCGCTCCCTCCTCCGATGGTGCCTGGCGGCTCGGACAATCGACTGGCTGCTCGCCCATGCTGCGCCGAAGGGTCGATCCGCTTCACCTATACTCGTCCAACCGGTGCGCGCTCCAAGCTCGAGGCGCGAATGAGAAACCGGGAGCTCCCGGTACGAAGACGTGTCGGGAACCCGAGTCGACACACGTGCCGACCGATACGGGTCAGACACGCAGACGGTGCCCTGGCCCGGTACTCGAAGAGCAGCGAGCATGGCAAGAAGGAACAGCCCACGGCCAGGCCAGCGTAAACCGCAGGCAGGATCACTCCTTCCAGCCAGTGCGAGCGCGATGAGTGTCGACACCAGCGCTGCGCCGAGCAGGGCGACGAGTTCAGAGACATCGAAGACGAGCGATAGCGGCCGGCTCGGCACGAGACGAGCGAAAACGAGAATGGACATCACGGCGAGCGCGATTTGCAAGGTCGATCCATAGCCGATTCCCAGACTGGAGTCCATGCGGTTCCGATGCGCCACCTGCACCGCGACGAAATGCTCCGCAACACTTTCGACGAGCAGTACCAGCACGACTCCGCCGAAGAACGCGAAGATGCCAGTCGCTGCGACGACCGGCTCGACTGCGCCGACGAGAACCTCGCTCATGAACAGGAGGCCGATCGTTGCACCGGCGAGGACGAGGGCTGCTCGCCGCAGTGGCCATGCAGTGTGCTCATGCTCGGTAACCGTCCCTGGAAGGCGCAGAGTGGCGAGCAAAGAGAGGGCGTAAAGCCCGGCGACGACGAGGGCGAGGCCGACGCTCATCCACTCGACCGCCTCACCCTGCACGGGGGTCGGTCCCAAGGTGAAAAGCCCGGGGGCGAGCAGAAGCACGACGGCGAGCATCATCATCGGCGCGCTGATTCCGGCAAGCTGGGCATCGAATTGCTGGAGACCATGACGGAGTCCGCCGACGAGAAGACAGGCTCCGAGTATGAGCAGGAGGATGGAACCAGCAAGCGAGGCCTTCACCAACTCGTGAAGGTCCGCCCGCAAGGCCGCCAACGCGATGATCAGCTCGGCAGCCTTGCCGAGCGTCGAATCGAGTAGTCCCCCGACCAGCGGGCCGGTGTGCGCCGCTGCTTCCTCCGTTGCTCGACCGAGCAGAGCAGCGAGCGGGACGAGCACCGCGGCCGAAGCCAAGAGGGCTGGGAGCGGCGGCGCGTGCAGGAACTCGAGCGCGAGTGGAACCAGAAGCAGCCCCGCGAGCCACCGGCGCATGATCCCCCCTCAGGCGAGGACAGCTTCGCGCGTCCGGTAGGCGGGGAGCGGTTGGACGGAAAAGCTCGTGCCGCCGCCGAGCAGAGCTCGCACGAGTGCACGGGCCGTATCCAGACTCGTGAGGCACGGAATGCCGCGCTCCACGGCAGCCCGGCGAATCAAGAAGCCGTCCTGGATCGTCCCCTCGTCGCGACCCGGGGTATTGATCACCCCGCGCACCTTTCGCTCGAGGATCACCTCCAGCACGTCCGGGTGCCCATGCCCGATGTGCGCGACTGTGAGTTCGACCGGTACGCCATGCGCCCGGAGATAGCGAGCGGTTCCCTCTGTCGCGACGAGCGGGTGACCGAGGGCTAGAAGGCCGCGGGCGAGTTCCACACCGGCGGACTTGTCGTTATCGGCCAGGCTCAACAGGACCGGGGCACCCCGTTCGATCGCAAGGCCAGCGGCGAGGAACGCCTTGGCCAGCGCAGCTTCGAACGTGCGGTCGATCCCCATCGCTTCGCCGGTCGACTTCATCTCCGGCCCCAGCTGCACGTCCACGCCCTGGAGCTTGGCCATGGAGAAGACCGGCGCCTTGACCGCGACGAGCGGCTGGCGCGGCCACAGCCCACCACGGTATCCCTGATCGCCGAGTGAGCGCCCGAGCAGAATCTGGGTGGCGACGTCGACCATCGGCACCCCGGTGACTTTGCTCAGGAAGGGGACCGTGCGCGACGCTCGCGGATTGACCTCGAGGACGTAAACCACTCCCTGATGGAGAACGAATTGGATGTTGATGAGACCGCGGGCAGCGAGGGCCAGCGCGATCTCGGTCGTGTACCGCACGAGCGTGTCCACGTGGACGGATGGCAATTCGACTGCGGGGTAGACCGCGAAGCTGTCTCCTGAGTGGACGCCTGCCCGCTCGATGTGCTGCATGATGCCTGGTACGAGCACTTCGTGCCCGTCGCAGAGTGCATCCACTTCCAGCTCGATTCCGTCTAGATACTTGTCGATGAGAACAGGCCGACCGCTCGCGAAGGCTCCAGAGGTGGCCAGATACTGCTCGAGGTGCTCTCGACGATACACGACTTCCATCGCTCGACCACCCAGGACGTACGAGGGACGCACCAGCACGGGATAACCGATACGCTCGGCAGTCTCCAGTGCCTCCTCCAGTGTCGTGACGCCTGCGCCCGGCGGTTGAGGAATGCCTAACTCGTGGAGGAAGCGTTCGAAGCGGCGCCGATCTTCGGCCAGATCGATCGCGTCCTGATCGGTGCCGAGAATCGGTACCCCAGCTGCTGCCAGGTCGGCCGCCAAGTTGATAGCGGTTTGTCCTCCGAACTGGACGATCACCGGTGGCAGCTGGTCGTACTGGCTGCTCGCCTCATGCCGGAGGACGTCGAGGACCGACTCGGCGTCCAACGGTGTCACATAGAGGCGATCGGATGCGTCGAAGTCGGTCGAAACGGTCTCGGGGTTGTTGTTGAGCATGATCGCAGCTACGCCGGCACGGTGGAGCGCCTGCGCAGCCTTGACGCTACAGTAATCGAACTCGATACCCTGACCGATGCGGATCGGTCCTGCGCCGATGACGACAGCCTTGGGAGAGTCGAGCGGGGGTGCTTCGTTTTCGTCTTCGTACGTGGCGTAGAAGTACGGGGTCTCGGCTGCGAACTCGGCCGCGCAGGTATCGACGAGCTTGTAAACAGGAGCGAGGCCGAGCGCGAGACGCTGAGCGCGGATCTCCTGCTCCGTCGTCGTCCGGAGGGCAGCGATCGTTCGATCAGCGAAGCCGAGACGCTTGGCTTCCCAGAGAAGTTCCGCCGTGAGTGGTTCACTCGCGAGCCGCTGTTCCATCTCGACGAGACGTTGGATGGCCCGGACGAACCAGGTGTCGATCCCGCTCAACGCGCTGACGTGTTCCGGTGTCCAACCGCGCCGCAGCGCTGCGGCAACTGCCCAGAGGCGCTGATCGGTGGGTATCCGGAGTGCCTGCTCCAAAGCGGATGGATCCTGCCAGCGAGAATCTTCCCAGGTGAGGTCGGTCTGATCGGTCTCCAGCCCACGTACCGCTTTCTGCAGTGCAGCCTCGAAGCATCGATCGATCGCCATGACCTCGCCGGTCGCTTTCATCTGGGAGCCGAGTCTCCGGTCGCCGTGCCGGAATTTGTCGAAGGGCCAGCGCGGAATTTTGACGACACAGTAGTCGAGTGCTGGCTCGAAGGACGCCATCGTCTTTCCGGTGACGGGATTAGGGATTTCGTCCAGGGTCCGTCCGATCGCGAGCTTGGCTGCGATGCGGGCGATCGGATACCCGGTCGCTTTGGAGGCCAGTGCCGAGCTCCGACTGACGCGGGGATTGACTTCGATCACATAGTACTGATCGGAGCGAGGGTCGAGTGCGAACTGGATGTTGCAGCCGCCGACGATACCCAAGGCTCGGATGATCTTGAGTGCGGCACTCCGCAACATCTGATAATCGCGGTCGCTCAATGTCTGCGAGGGGGCGACGACGATGCTGTCGCCGGTATGCACGCCCATCGGGTCGAGGTTTTCTATGTTGCAGATGGTAATGCAGGTATCGTTGGCATCCCGCATGACCTCGTACTCGATCTCTTTCCAACCGAGCAGGCTGCGCTCGACCAGCACTTGGCCGATCGGGCTGGCCGCGATCCCGCGTTGGACGAGGGTGACGAGTTCGTCTTCGCTGAAAGCGATGCCACCCCCGGTTCCGCCGAGCGTGAAGGCTGGACGGACGATCAAAGGTGGCGGGACTTCCTCTGCGAAGCGGAGCGCGTCTTCGACGCTGTAGGCAGTGAGGCTTTCCAGCACTGGCTCACCGATTTCGAGCAGCAGTTCCTTGAATAGTTGACGGTCTTCCGCCCGACGGATCGCCTCCAGCGGCGTCCCGAGCAAGCGCACGCCGTAGCGATCGAGAACGCCTGCCTCGGCCAGCGCGACCGCCAGGTTGAGTCCGGTTTGACCGCCGAGCGTCGCCAGCAAGCCTTCCGGCCGCTCGCGGGCGATGATGCGTTCGAGCACCTCGACCGTGAGCGGTTCGATGTAGACGGCATCCGCCATGTCTTCATCGGTCATGATCGTCGCGGGATTGGAGTTGACGATGATGGTGCGGATTCCTTCCTCGCGGAGAGCCCGCAACGCTTGACTTCCCGAGTAGTCGAACTCCGCGGCCTGCCCGATGACGATCGGACCCGATCCGATGACGAGGACGCTGGAAACCAACGGCTGCCGTGCCATCCTCATGCCCCTTCCCCAGCGAGCACGATCGGCCGCGCTGTGCGTGCTCGCCACCGCTGCTGGACGAGTTCGACGAAAGCGTCGAAGAGATCTTGGCTATCTTGTGGTCCGGGTGATCCCTCGGGATGAAACTGGACAGTCAGGACAGGAAGCGAGCGATGCCGGAGCCCTTCGACTGTTCCATCGTTCACATTGATCATCCACACTTGCCAGCCATCCTGCTCGGGTATGCTGTCGTGGGCCACGCAGTAGCCGTGATTCTGTGACGTTATACGCACCCGGCCGGTGGGGATCTCCTTGACCGGGTGGTTGCCGCCACGGTGGCCGAAGGTCAACTTGATCGTTCGAGCGCCGGCTGCGAGGGCCAGGAGCTGATGACCCAGGCAGATACCGAAGAACGGTATCCCCGAGGTGGCCAGAACGCGGACCGTTTCGATGGCATCGGTGGCTCGGGTCGGGTCACCGGGGCCAGGTGAGACGACGATCCCGTCCGGCTCCAGCGCGAGGACGGTCGCTGCATCGACCCCATAGGGAAGGACGGTGAGGCGTACAGCGCGGCGGAGGAGGGAGGCGATGATGTTGCGCTTGACGCCGCAGTCGATGAGGACGATGTGCGGTGCATCCGCTGGCCCGAAGGTCGCTGGCTCGCCGCGAACGGCTGGGACGACATCTTCTCGATCGGGCGTCCAGGCTCGCTGCGCCCAGGCAACGAGTTCGGCGTCGGTCAGGCCCGTGCGGTCGGGAACGAGGATCGCACGCATGGTTCCGTGCGTGCGCAGGTGGCGCGTCAAAGCGCGCGTATCGACATGAGCCAGCCCTGGTATGCCCCATCGCTCCAGATAACTGGCGAGCGTCTCGCGCGCCTTCCAGTGACTCGGACGGTCGCAGTACTCGCGGACGATCAGCCCGGCGGCCCACGGGCGTCGGGATTGTTCGTCCTCGTCACAGACACCGTAATTACCGATGAGTGGGTATGTCATGCAGACGAGTTGCCCATAAAAAGAGGGGTCAGTGACCACCTCTTGATAACCAGTCATGACAGTGGTGAAGACCGCTTCGCCCTCAGCCGGGCGGCGTGCTCCGAAGGGAGTACCCGGAAAGATCCGCCCGTCTTCCAGAACGAGTGCACCGATCCGCGAACGCTGTATCGACATAGGCTACCTTCCCTCCAACGATCGTGAGTCGGACGCGCCCACGCAGGGTCAGTCCGAGGAGCGGTGTGTTGGCACTGCGCGAGCGCAATGTCGCGCGCGTAACCTGCCAGGGTTCCTCAGGATCGAAGACGACGACATCGGCCGGGGAACCCGGCCTCAGGGTCCCTCCTGGCAGGCCGAACAGCGTGGCGGGACGACAGGAGAGGAACTCGACCAGTTCGCTCACCGTGAGTGCTCCGGTGCGCACCAGCCGTAGGAGTAAGGGGAGGGCGAGTTCCAATCCGATCATCCCGAACGCGGCTCGCTCGAGAACCGGCGGCTTGTCCTGCTCATGATGCGGCGCATGGTCGGTGGCGATGAGATCGATCGTCCCATCGCGTAACCCGGCGCGCAGGGCCAGGGCATCCGCTTCCGGCCGCAGGGGTGGGTTGACCTTCGCATTGGGATCGGGGCAGGGGCCGGCAGGAAACGGTTTCATCTCCCCGGCGAAGCGACGAATACCTGCGACCCACTCGTCAGTCATGAGCAGGTGATGCGGCGTTACCTCAACGGTGACACGGTTCCCCTCGCGCTTGGCTCGCCGCACCAGCATCAGTCCTCGAGCGGTGGTCAGGTGGAGCACATGGAGCCAGCCGCCGGTCAGGCGAGCAAGTTCGAGATCGCGAGCCAGGACGATTTCCTCGGCAGCAGCTGGAATCCCAGGGAGGCCGAGCTGCTGCGACACTCCCCCCTCGTGCATCACGCCGCCCGCTGACAACGTTGGGTCCTCGCAGTGCACCATGATCGGTCGCCCGAGTAGCCGGCTGAGCTGGAGAGCCTGGCGCATGACACGAGCACTCCGCGTGCTGTCACCGTCATCGGAAAAGCCGATCGCTCCGGCTTCAGCCATGCCGACGAGGTCGGCCAGTTCCTCCCCACGACGGCCGCGCGAAATGGTGCCGATCGGGAAGATGCGTACGGGGAGACTGCGCGCTCGCTCGACCAGTTCGCGGATCCGTTCCGGTGTATCGAGCGGCGGCATCGTGTTCGGCATGCAACAAATGGTCGTGAAGCCACCGGCCGCGGCCGCGACACTGCCCGTTTCCAGCGTCTCTTTTTCTGGAAAGCCGGGATCCCGCAGATGGGCGTGCACATCGACGAAACCAGGCGCGACCACGAGTCCAGCGGCATCGATCACGGTCGCTCCAGAAGGTTCCGGAACTCGTCCGCCGACCGCTCGAACCTGCCCATCTGCGACGAGGAGGTCTGCCTCGCCGTCGATCCCTTGACTGGGATCGACGAGACGACCGCCCCGCAGCACCAGCGCAGAACCCCATAAAAAAGGCCTCTGGATTCGGGCTGAATCCAGAGGCCCGCTCGCTCGCTCGATCCGAGGTTGTGGGCTACCGCTGCCGTGCACGCCTCTTCCAGTCAGTCGCGTTCGTACGCCATGCTCTCGACACTCGAGTGTCAAGTATAGTGCGTGACCAGACGCTGGTCAACCCCGCTGCTGTGGCGGCGCCCGATTGCTGGTAGACGGGCCTCCTCGATCTCACCGGAGCGTGCGATGAGACCGTTCCCTCGCCTGAACGCGGGCTTACCGACGCTCGTGACCAGGCGGCGGACTGCAGGATCCGGCATTTACCCGTTGGCGTCTTCGCTGCCTCGTGGTGCGACCATCACACCGCTGGCCGCCTCAGTCGCCTCGTTCCCGCAGGCATCCATGCTACTCCCTGTTGGCTGTGCGCGAGGTGACTTCTGCTGGTGCGAGAGGACACTGCTGGCAGACCGGCGGGAGAGTACGCTCGTCTGGTGTGGAGACTGGAAAACCGGCTTGCTGGAGGAGTCGCCAGGTCAGCCAGATGGAGAGACCGACTACGTTGCAATAGCAGCCGCGCCAGCTCTCGACTGGGCGTAGGTCGGGATCCTGAATTGCGTAGCCTCCCGCTTTGTCGAACGGCTCACCGCGGGCGATGCTGGCCGTGATGTCCTCGTCGCTGTACTGGCGCATGAGGACCCAGGTCGTGGTGTGATCGACCCAACGGCGACGACCACGAGCGAGCGCGACAGCAGTGATAACTCGGTGCCAGCGCCCACGCAGGAGGCGCAACATGGCATGTGCTTCCTCCGCGCTCTCCGGCTTACCAAGTAGCCGGCCACGAAAGACGACGACCGTGTCAGCTGCCAGTACCCAGTCGCCCGGCCGCCGGGCGGCGACGACCGTGGCCTTGTGACGTGCCAATGCGCGGGCGATACGCTCCGGATGGGAGTGCCGTTCCGGGAGCGGCTCGTCGATCGCCGCGGGATCGACGACGAAGGGGATGCCGAGTACGGCCAAGAGCGCACGCCGGCGCGGCGAGGCCGAGGCGAGGACCAGCGTCACGGCGTTCCCTCGGCCAGCTCCAGTGTCGCGACCGACTCGATGTGGTAGGTCTGTGGGAACATGTCGAGCGGTGTGACATCGAGTAGTCGGTAACCGCCGTCGACGAGCTTCCTCAGGTCCCGTGCGAGCGTTGCCGGGTCGCACGAGACGTAGATGAGTCGAGGTGGTCGCAGCATCAGGACACCGGTGAGCGCCTCCGGCGCGCAACCGACACGCGGAGGATCGAGGATGACGACATCCGGCCGAACGGCCAACTTGCCGAGCACGTGCTCGACCTTGGCTTGCACGTACTCGACGTTGTCGAAGGGATCGAGGTTGACTTGCGCATCGCTGACGGCCGAGGGAGACTCCTCGATCCCGATCACTCGCGCGACGCGTGGGGCGAGAAAAGCGGCGAAGGTGCCGACACCCGCATAGGCATCGACGACGACCTCGTTCCCCGTCGGAGCGATCCGTTCCAAGACGAGCTGGATGAGGCGCTCGGCGACCGCAGTGTTGGTCTGGAAAAAGGACGAGGCCGAAATCCGGAAGCGATGCCCGAGCAGACTTTCGTGGTAAGCGGGTTGGCCGGAGGGAATCGTCGGATCGATCGCGCTGACGTCCGGATGCACCAAAAGCTCGCCAGTATTGACTCCGTATCGGACCATGAGCTGGTGCTTGACGTGTGCTCGTTCCTGGAGGCGCCTCAGGACCTCGTTGATCGCTGGATGCATGATGAGGCAGCGATCGATGCGGAGGAAGCGGTAGCCATGGCCGGGGCGCGAGATGTACCCGAGGTTCCCCTTGCCATCGACCGAGAAGCGAGCGTGGTTTCGATAACCGTACGGCTGCGGCGAGGGGACAGTGGGCAAGACAGGCGGATCGTCGAACTTGCCGATGCGGCGCAACTGCTGGCGCACGACGGCCTGCTTGAGCACGAGTTGGTATTCGTAACGGATGTGCTGCCACTGGCATCCGCCACAGATACCGAAGTATGGGCAGGGAGGATCGACCCGCTCCGGTGAAGCGGTCCGCACCTCGATGACGCGCCCGAGCGAGTGGTCCTTGCGGTCCTTCTCGATCGCGACGAGTACGTCTTCGCCAGGAATCCCGTACTCGGCGAAGACGATTCGACCGTCTTCGCGCCCGATCGCCGCGCCCTGGTAAGCCATGTCCTCCAAATGGAGCGGAACGGTCCGTAGGGTGCGTGGTGTCGGTAATGTCTCCCCCATCGGCATCCTCCCTCCTTGGAAAGTGTAGGGAATCGTGGAGAGTGCGGCTACCTCATGCCCGAGTGGGCAGCCGGGAGTGGGCGTCGCGGGCTGCTCTCAACGGTATGGTGGGGAGACACCGGATGCGCAGGAGTGGCGATCTTTCTCGGCAGCGAGCACCAGGTGTGAGAGCATTGTGACGGTTCCGCCTGGAGCGATGCGGCGCCGCATCGTGCCGTCCGCGCCGCGGATCGGTCGGTAAGGGGGCACTCGCGGCACTGGATCGAAAACGGCAGGATGGTGCGTTGCCAGCGGGAAGACATGATGCCAGGCTCTCGAGGGGTTGCGTTCAGCGATCAGCGGTGCTAAACTGGAATGTCGTTGCCCGTTGGACTGGGCACGGTCTGTTGGGGGGTGATCGTCTACAGCTAAATGGAGGTCCGTGGGGAGTGAAGAGCCTGGGGCGACACGTCATTGTCGAACTCTGGGGTTGCCAGAACATCGACTCCCTGCAGGCAGTCGAAGAGGCCATCCGCGATGCAGTCGCGGCAACCAATGCGACGTTGCGCGACCTGCAGGTTTTTCCCTGGGAGCCGTACAACGGAGTGAGCGGCATCGCGATCCTGTCCGAGTCGCACCTGAGTATCCACACGTGGCCGGAGCTCGGGTATGCGGCGGTGGACGTCTTTACGTGCGGCGAGCACACCAATCCGGAAGCGGCGATCCCGGTCCTGCGGGAGCGGTTCCGGCCGCAGCGGATGGAAGTGATGCAGGTGAGTAGGGGGATGATCGTTGATTGACGGTGGGCTCTGGCATACCGATGATCCGGAAGTCCCGAGCCAGCGGGTCTTCCTGCAGGTGAGGGATGTTCTGTACCGCGGCACATCTCCGTTCCAAGAGATCGCGGTCATCGAGACCGTGCTCTTCGGCCGTGCCCTGGTACTCAACAACGTGCTCCAGACTGCGGAGCGCGACGAATTCTGCTACCACGAAATGCTCGTGCATCCGGTGATGATCGCCCACCCGGCACCGCGCCGGGTGCTGATCATCGGCGGGGGTGATGGTGGTGCCTTGCGGCGGGTACTCCAGCACCCCGTCGAGCAGGTCACGATGGTCGAGATCGACCAGCAAGTCGTCGAGGCCTGCCGCGAGCATCTCTGGAACATTCATCGCGGTGCCTTTGATGATCCCCGCGTGGAGCTCCGTTTCGAGGACGGTTTTGCCTACGTCGAGCGGCGTTCGGCGACCTTCGACATCATCATCGTCGATGGCCCCGATCCGCTCGGCCCGACACCGGGTATGGTTCTCTTCTCGCCGGATTTCTACCACGGGCTCGCCGACATGCTGGCCCCAGGGGGGCTGGTCGTGCAGCAGACCGAGTCACCGATGCTGCTGCCGATCCAGACCGCAGCCACGCATCTCCATTTGCGTGAGGTGCTGCCTATTGTCCGCACCTATTTGACGACAGTGCAATCGTACGATAGTTTCTGGAGTTTCACGGTCGCCTCGCGCGATGTCGATCCGGCCGCTCTCGACATCGAGACGGTCGCCGCTCGTCTTCGGGAGCGCGGCATCGACGATTGTCAGTACTACTCTCCGGAAATCCACTGGGCGGCTTTCCGTCTACCGCCGTTCCTGCGCCGCTTCATCGAGGACTCGATCGCTCTCGGGCGTCCGGCTGATTCTCACCCGTTGTTGCCGGAAGCTGCGGCCCGGCGAGCGACCGCGTGATTGTCGACCATCGCTTTCGACGGGGGTACGGTGCGACGCACCGTACCCCCGTTTCGTTTGCGCTCTGTTCTCCTTCCCGAAACTGATCTGGACCTGCTGCGCTGATCGCTCGCGGTCGCTCGGCAAGCAGCTCCTCTATGGCGCGTGAGCTTACGGATCGATGAAGTACGAGCGACACGCACGGTCGATCAGGTCGGGCGTCAGACGGGGCTCCTGGCCGAGGTACCGAGCTGCACCGATCAGCGCGCGTAAGAGATCTCGGGGATGACAAGCCCGCAACTCGCGCTTGCCGACATAGTAGGTGCGGAGGAGGTAGGCCAGTCCGCGCTGATCGAACGGGACACCCAGCTCCGCGCACTGCCGGCGGAAAATTTCCGCAAACTGTTGCACTGTCGGGTTCGCGAGGTGGATCTTGTTCGGGATACGACGGAGAAAGGCTTCGTCGACGAGGTCGGTCGGTTGCAAGTTCGTCGAGAAGATGACGAGTCCCTCGAAGGGAACCTCGACCTGCTTACCGGTGTGTAGCGTGAGAATATCGATCCGTTGCTCGAGAGGGACGATCCAGCGGTTGAGCAAGGCACGCGGTGGCACGCGTTGCCGACCGAAATCGTCGATCAGGAGCACGCCATTGTTGGCCCGGAGCTGGAGCGGTGCCTCGTAGAGGCGATTGCGTTCATCGTAGATGAGATCGAGCTGCTCGAGGGTCAGTTCTCCACCGACTTGAATGAGCGGGCGGGCGCAGAGCATCCAGCGACGGTCACTGGTCGGCTGCTCGGGTAGAGGATGGTGGTGATGGCGATCGAAGACGCGGATGATCTGCGTGTCGACGAGAATCGCGTGCGGGATGAAGACCGCACCGCCGTACATCGCGACGACACGCTGTGCCAGTGCAGTCTTGCCGTTACCCGGTTTGCCGAAGAGGAAAATGGCCTGCCCGCTGTTCAGAGCCTGGCCGATCTGATCCAGCACGCTCTCGGTGAAGACCAGTGGCCCGAGAGCTTCCTTGATCATCCTCGGTGTCACGGAGAGGTGACGGAGACTCTGCGCTGCGACGATCTGTCGATACTGCTCGATCGGAACCGGTGCTGGGCCGATGTATCCGTTGCGTGCCAGGAACTCCTGAGCTCGCTGGTGACCTTTGCTCGTCAAGGCATAGCGGTAGCCCAGTTCGCCGATCCCGTTGCTTCCGGTGATCTCGACGAGTTCCTCGCGCTTCGCTTGACTCAGGGCCCGTTCCAGGAGGCCAGCGAACGGCAGACACAATGCTTCGACGAGTTCGCGAGCGGTCTGGGTACCATGGGCGTAGAGGAACTTGAGGGCGAGTTCGAGGACGAGTTGCAGATCCAGCCCTGCCTCCTCCAGGCTCGTCGGTTGGGCTAGCACTGGAAGGCTGCTCGTTTCGATCTGGATCGCCATGGTGAACGATGCCTCGTCCTTCCGCGTCGACTTCCTCGATAGGAGTATCGGCGAGAGGAGATCGTTGCCGTAGAGGGACTCTCGTCCTGCCGTGGTCTCGTTCCGTTTTCTCAGTTGCCAGCAGGAAGGAGGACCTGTTCACCTTCGGCGAGTCCTGCCGCAATCTCGACGAGTCCACTGCTCCGCAGGCCGAGTGTCACCTCGCGTTCCTCCCGGCGCCCATTCGTCACCACGGTCACGAAGGCGCGTTCCCCAACAGTGCGGATGGCCCGCTCGGGGACGACGAGAACATCGTGGCGTACGATCGTGTCGAGGTGGATCGTGGCAGTCATTCCGGGCCGCAGGTCGCTCGCGGTCTCGGCGAGCCGGATGAGAAGCGGAAAGCCGACGATCCCAGCCTGCTGGGTAGCACTTTCTCCTCGTCCGACCACTTCCCCGCGACCCTGCCAGCCAGGCAGCGCGTCGACCGTCACGCGAACTGTCGTCGCTTCGGCGAAGAAACGAGCATCGACTTCGTCGATCGTCGCGGAAACGCCGAGAACGCTCGTGTCAGCGAGCCGGGCGAGGATACTGCCAGTGGTGACCGGTGCCCCTTCGCTGACGAGGAGTTCGGTGACGATACCGTCGCTCGGTGCGAGCACATATTTGTCTGCCAGTCGGCGCGTCACCTCATCGAACGCGCGTGCCGCCTCGCGGCGTTGTTGCTCAGCCCGTAGTCGAACCTCGAGTGGTGCATCGGTCGCTTCCGCTTGGCTGAGCGTCGCCTCAGCCTGGAGAAGTTGCTGCTCGGCTTGGGCTCGACGAGTCAGGAGCGGTGTGTCATCGAGCACAGCGACGATGTCGCCGGCCCGAACGCGATCTCCAGGTGCAACGGCGAGGAGGCGCACGCGTGTCTCGTAGCTGGCGCGAAGCGGGAGCGTACGCAGGGAGACGAGGCGTCCCGGCACCTCGACGGAAGCGGTCAAGTCAGCCCGCTGGGTTACCCAGACCGTCTCGCTCGGCCGTCTGAGCCAGAGCCACAGTCCGGCAACGACAGCGACCGTGACGAGTGCCAGGATGATCGGTATCGAGCGACGGCGTCGCTCACTCATAGCGGAGGACCTCGACAGGGCGGAGTCGGACAGCGAGCAGAGCCGGGATCAGGACGGCGAGTGCGGTCGTGAGTGCGACCGCTGCGATGAGAACGAGCACCACGGTCGAGGGAAGCGCGAGCGGGATGGCGAAGAGCTGGCGGCTCACCAGCGCGAGGATATTCACGGCGAGCAGAAAGCCAACCGGAACAGCCAGTAGTGCGCCGAAAACGACGATAACCAGCGTTTGGCCAGCCAGGAGCAGCACGAGCGTCGCGCGCTCCGTCCCGAGCGTCCGCAGGATGCCAAACTCGCGGCGGCGCTCCGTGAGATCGAGGAGCAGCGCGTTGGTAATTCCGAAAACGGTCGCGATAGTGATGACGAGGACGACGATGCGGGCCAGGATGGTCAAAACGGCCAGCACACGCTCGGTCGCGGCGCGATCTTCCGCCATGAGAAGCGTGAGCGGGCGCAGCGTGCGAGCGTACTGCTCTACGGTCGTCAAAGAGTCGCTCGGTCGAACGGTGTCCCAGAACCGAAGGGCGTAGAGCGCTGCTCGATCGTCACGTCCGAGGAGCCGAGTGAGGATCTGGTGATCCAGGAAAACCTTGCCGATGGCCGTTGCCCCCAGATAGGTGCTTTCGTCATCGACGATTCCGCTGACCTGAATCGGGAGACGCTGTCGGCCGAGGTCGAGGGGGAGAACGTCACCCACTTGGGCGTCGAGGCGCCGAGCCAGATTGCCAGTGATGACCGCGCGGGGGGGATAGGCAGCGGGTGCGTCGTCGAGCCACTGACCAGCCAGCATCACCGGCTGGTAGACGCTCGTCTTCGCTGGAAGCCCCCAGACGTCGGTGCGGACCGATCCGATCGCGCCGGATGTCAGGACCCAGGGTTCCGCGGCACGGACAGGAGGGCTGTTCGCCAACCGGTGTGCATAGGTGGGTGGAACCGGTGGGTTGGTCAAGAGCCAGGCATCTGCCCGATAGCGATCGTAGAGCGCAGCGATACCGGCACGCAACGAGTGGTCGACGATCTGGCTGGCGAGGAGCGCAGCGAGTGCCACAGCCGTCACCAGGACAGTGAGTGCCGCGCGGAGTGGGCGGCGGAAGGGATCGCGGGTACTCATGCCGAGAATGGGAGAGCGCTGGGCCAACCAGCCTGTCGAGCGGGTCAGCCAGCGCGGTGGATCGCCCGGTGCCCGGGTGTCGCCGCGGAGGAGCTGAGCGGCTGGCGTTCGCGTGGCGTGGAGGATCGGGCCGAGTGCACCGGCCACCGCGATCCCGAGGCCACAGCCGAGCGCGAGGAGCACGCTGCTGGGTGCGACTCGGAGCGGTGGGAGTACTAGCCCGGCAAGGCCGGCCAGGTACGCGGTCAGGACGTACCCACCGGCTGTCCCGGCGAGGAGGCCGACCACGCTTCCAGCCGTGCCGATGACGATGTGTGGTGCCAGGTAGGCGCTGACGAGTTGGCTCCGCGTGGTGCCGAGGGCGCGCAAGGTGCCGAGTTGGGGGCGTTCCTCCGTGACCAGCCCGATGGTCGTGTTGGCGACGATGAAGAGTGCTGTCAACGTACCGAGTATCGCGAAGGCGCGCAGAAGGAGAAGCAACGTCGCGAGTTCGCGGGCACCGAGGAACGAATCGGGGTCGCGGACCGTCCAACCGCTGCTCGGGATCTGGCGTGCTGCGAGGAACCGCTGGAGTTCGCTCGCTACTCGACCGGCGAGCGCCGGATTGTCGACACGGACCAGTAACGTGTTCGCTGCCTCGCTGCCAGTCCACTGGCGTAGCGTGCGCAGCGGCACATAGGCTGTGAACTGGTCGAGGAGCGTCGCACTGGGGCGAGCGGGAACCCAGGCGAAGCCGCTCACGCGCGCATAGTGAATCGGATCACCCGGGTTGGCTTGGAAAGCGACGAGCGTCCCGATTTCGATACCGAGCAGGTGTCGAGCGGTGACGTCGAGGACTACCTCGCCCCGCTCTGGCCACCGTCCGGCGACCAACTCGGGACGGTCGAGTGCCAGTTGGTCGAACCGCTCGATGCCGACGAGTCGGACAGCCCGCCAGCGCCCATCCACGGTGAGGCGACTCGACTGAATGAGGCGCGACTCCGCCTCGAGAACACCGTCGCGTCTCGCCAGCGCTGCGACGAGGCCGGGTGTCAGGCCATGAACGCTCGCGACGATATCCGGCTGTCCGGTCGCCGCATAGGTCCGCTGCTGCGCCTCGATCAATGCCAGACCAGCACTCCGAATGGCGACGACGGCGAAGACGGCGAGCGCGATGCTCGCGCCAGCGAGCGTTGCGCGGATACGGCGCAAACGGAGGGAGCGCATCGCGAAGGCAGCGAGCAGCGCGATCGGCACGTCCGAGCCAACCTCTCCGCTGGCGGATTGTACGCGATGTGGAGAACCGGCCGACGCTCGCTCACCCGGTCGTGGCCCTGCTCGTCGACACGATCGCCTTCGCTGATGCCTGAACCGATGCGTGCGGGATCGCGCAGCGGCGATGATCTCGAGGACGGGCGGATGTGGGGCGTCACTCGAGTGAACGACAAGGGGTCTTGCCAGGGTGTGACGATTCCACTACGATGGATGCCGAGCTGGTATCGGCGTGAGTGAGAGAAAGTGTCGAGGAGGGGATCCGATGCAGGAACTCGAACGACTGCGGGAAGAGATCGCGAGTGGTCAGGCGACGCGGCGCGAGGTACTGCGCCGGGCGGCGGCGCTGGGGCTCAGTGCACCGGTGATCGCATCGTTGCTGGCTGCCTGCGCGCGCCAAGAGGCGACACCGACTGCGGCTCCAGCGGCTCAAACGCCGGCAGCAGCCGCGACCCCGACGCCGGCAGCAGCTGCCACGCCGGCTGCTCAGGCGACACCGACCCAGGCTGCGGCGAAACGGGGTGGTGGAGGAACCTTGCGACTGCTTTGGTGGCAGGCGCCGACGATCATCAACCCGCACTTGGCGCAGGGGACGAAGGACTTCGATGCCTCGAACATCGTCCTGGAGGCGTTGGCCTACTTCGATTCCGAGGACAAGCTCGTCCCGCGCCTGGCCGAGGAGGTCCCCTCGGTCGAGAAGGGAACGCTGGACCCGGAGGGTCGCTGGGTCATCTGGAAGTTGCGCAAAGGTGTCAAGTGGCATGACGGCCAGCCTTTCACTGCCAAGGACGTCAAGTTCACGTACGAGTACGTGATCGATCCAGCCACGACCGCGACGACGATCGCTTCGTACCGGGCGATCGAAAGCGTCGAGATCGTGGACGACTATACGGTCAAGGTCACCTTCAAGAATCCGAATCCGGCCTGGTTCGAGCCGTTCGTGGGAGGGTTCGGGTTGATCGTTCCCGAGCACATCCTGCGGGACTACACGGGCGAGAAGGCGCGCAACGCGCCCTTCAATCTCAAGCCGATCGGAACCGGTCCTTACAAAGTGGCGGATTTCAAGCCGGGCGACGTGGTGATCTACGAGATCAACCAGGACTACTGGCAGGAAGGGAAGCCGTACTTCGATCGTGTCGAGCTCAAAGGCGGTGGTGACGCGACGAGCGCCGCGCGGGCTGTCCTCCAGACCGGTGAAGTTGATTGGGCTTGGAACCTGCAGGTCGAAGCGCAAGTGTTGCTGCAGCTCGAGAAAGCTGGGCAGGGGAAGCTCATCATCACGCCTGGTCCCAGTACCGAGCGGATCATGGTGAACTTCGCTGACCCGTGGACCG
The DNA here is from genome assembly GCF_000021685.1 of Thermomicrobium roseum DSM 5159. Lineage (GTDB taxonomy): Bacteria > Chloroflexota > Chloroflexia > Thermomicrobiales > Thermomicrobiaceae > Thermomicrobium > Thermomicrobium roseum. The sequence goes on from NC_011959.1 coordinate 235,389, forward strand.
AGAAGGATGGTGCCCGCGCTGAACCGGATGTTCCGCATCCCTTCTTGACCAACAAGAACATCCGGCAAGCGATCGCGCTGGCGATCCGGCGCGACGTCATCGCCGAGCAGTTGTACGGCCCAGCTGGTCAGGTGACTGCCAACAACCTGAATGCGCCGGCCCGTTTCAAGCATCCGGAGCTCAAGTGGGAGTTCAACCTGGAAAAGGCAGCCCAGCTTTTGGACGAGGCGGGCGCGAAGGATACCAACGGTGATGGTGTCCGCGAGTACAACGGGAAGCCACTGCAGATTCTCTACCAGACCTCGATCAACTCCATCCGCCAGCGGACGCAAGAGATCGTGAAAGCGGAGATGGAGAAAATCGGCTTCAAGGTCGAGCTCAAGTCGATCGATGCCTCGGTCTTCTTCTCGTCCGATCCTGGCAATCCGGATACGTATGGGCACTTCTACGCTGACTTGGAGATGTACACGAATGGTCCTTCCAATCCGTTCCCGCTCAACTGGGCGCGGCGCTATCACTCACAGGAAGTGGCGCGCAAGGCCAACAACTGGTCGGGTGTCAACATTACCCGCTACCAGAACCCGGAAATGGACAAGGTGCTGGACCAGCTGGCGACCGAGATGAATCCGGACAAACAGACCGAACTCTTCCGGCAAGTGAACTGGATCAGCGTGACCGACGTCGTCGAGATTCCACTGGTCCACCGCAACTCTGTCTCTGCGGCGACCAAGAATCTGACTGGGTATAAGCCGTCAACCTGGGCTTCCGATGTTTGGGACATCGGTGATTGGCGCCGCGAGTGAAATGGGTTAGCCAACAGGCAAGACCGGGCTGGGATACCAGCCCGGTTTTCATTTACCGTGCAGGACTGACTCGGCTAGCCGAATCGGCAACGACACGCCCATCGCGCAGTTCCACGATCCGCTGCGCCCGCGCAGCCACCTCGCGGTCATGGGTCACCAGGAGAATCGTGGTCCCGTGGTGCCAAGCGGTCCGGAACAGTTCGAGAACGGTCTCGCCGCTCGCGCTATCGAGATTGCCGGTCGGCTCATCGGCGAGCAGCAGGGGCGGATCGTTGGCCAGCGCCCGGGCGATCGCGACCCGCTGTTGTTCGCCGCCCGAGAGTTCGCTGGGAAGGCGGTGCGCCCGGTACGCCAGCCCGACGCGCTCGAGGAGCTCGCGTGCTCGCTGGGGAGCGTCCCGGCGACCTGCCAAGACGAGTGGAAGTTGAACATTTTCGAGGGCGGTCAGCGTTGGCAGGAGCTGGAAGAACTGGAAGACGATTCCGACGTGGCTGCGACGCCAGCGAGCGAGTGCCTCCTCGTCGAGCTGGGCGAGATCGGTGCCAGCGATGATCACGCGACCGCTGGTCGGTCGATCGATGCCCGCGATCAGGTTGAGAAGAGTCGATTTGCCGCAGCCGGATGGCCCGACGATCGCTACCCACTCACCAGCGGTGATGTCGAGCGTCACCTGGTCGAGCGCCACGATTTCGCGCTGCCCGTCTCGGTAGACTTTGCTTATGCAGTCGAGTCGGACGAGCGGTGGATGCGACATCAGCGCGCGCCTCTCTCGCTCCTCAGCGGCGCATCAGATTGACGACGAGCAGGAGAACGCCGGCACCGACGAGTGCGACCAGGAGACTTCCCAAGAAGCCAGCTGGTCCCCGGACGCCCAGCAGCTGAAAGAGATAACCGCCGACAACCGCACCCAGCAGCCCGATCGCGATATTGCCCAAACAACCGAATCCGCGCCCGCGTGTCAGGAGTCCGGCCAACCACCCAGCGAGGAAGCCGATCACCAGCCAGCCGAGCAACGAACGTGGTTCAGCGGGAAGCACCCTGCTCTCCTCCCTCTGGTCGCTCGAGCTGATCTCCCTCGTAAACCGGCCCCTGGTGGGCGAAGGGATCCGGTGGACACCGTTGCAGGAGTTCGTGGTCGCGCGGCGTGAGCGCGGCGCGTGCCAAGAGATCCGGGCGGCGTGCCGCGGTGCGACAAAGCGCCATCATCCGCCGCCACTCGGCGATCTTGGCGTGATTGCCGCTCAGCAGAATCTCCGGTACGCCCAAGCCGCGGAAGATCGGTGGACGCGTGTACTGCGGGTATTCCAGGAGACCGGAGTTGTGCGATTCTTCAGCGAGCGACTCCGGATCGATCACGCCCGGGACCAGCCGGCTCACCACATCGATGACGACGGCTGCGGCCAGTTCGCCACCAGTGAGCACATAATCGCCGATCGACAGTTCGCGTGCTCGCAGAATGATGCGCACGCGATCGTCGATTCCCTCGTAACGGCCACAGATGAGAGCGAGCCGGGGAAAGCAGGCGAGTTGGCGAGCGATGTCCTGGGTGAAGAGTTCGCCGGATGGGCTCATGATGATGATCGGGGTGCTGTTCTGCTCCTGTCCGAGTACGGATTCCACGGCGTGAACGATGGGTGGCGCCATCATGACCATGCCTGGTCCGCCGCCGTAGGGGGTGTCGTCGACTGTGCGGTGCTTGTCGGTCGTCCAGTCCCGGATGTTGTGGATGGCGATCTCGATCAACCCGGCCTGCTGGGCTCGCTTGAGAATGCTCTCGGTCAGGAAACCGGTGAACATTCCGGGGAAGATCGTGAAGACATCGAAGCGCATCGCCGGCTGCTCCCTCTTGGGAGAGCTTAGCAGAACGAGGCGTCCGGCGCAGCGGCTCAGGAAACCGGCGCACTCATGGAGGGGGCGGTCTTTTCGCGAACGGCCTCGCGTGCCCGCGCCAGTGCTCGCTCGAAGGCGGCCACCACAACGGGATCGAATTGCGTGCCGGCACCCCGCTGTAGCTCGGCGAGCGCTTCTTCGTGGCTGAGCGCGCGACGATAGGGTCGATCGGTCGTCATCGCATCATAGGTATCGGCAACAGCGATGACGCGTGCGCCGAAGGGGATCGCTTCCCCGGCTAGTCCATCCGGATAGCCACGCCCGTCCCATCGCTCATGGTGATGGCGAACGATCTCGACGATGTGGCGGTAGGGAGTGAGGTGGCGGAGAATCTCGCTTCCGTCGACCGGATGACGCTGGATGACGGCGAACTCGTCGTCGGTCAAGCGACCTGGCTTGCGTAAAATGAGATCGCTCGTCGCCACTTTGCCGAGATCGTGAATGCGCGCCGCCGCAATGATGGCATCGCGCTCGTCCGCCGAGAGTTCGGGGAACTCGTCCAGGATGAGCATGGTGAGGTGGGCGACTCGCTGGGAGTGAGAAGCAGTATAGGGATCGCGGCGATCGAGGAGATCCGCCAAGAGTTCGAACGTCGACTGGGTCTCATGGTGGAGCTGGCGGTAATCGCGAAAGGCAAGGTAGGGGCCGACGAGTGGGATGACCATGAGGACGAGGGCCAGCGGGTGCTCGCGGGCGAGTATGGGAAACAGGCTTCCCAGCGCGGGCAGAGCCAAAAATTCGACCAGAAGACCGCGCGCCATCCCCCGCCAGAGGTACCAGGCACTCGTTCCAGAGGCGAGCGAGAGAACGAGCGCGAGGAGAACGGTCTGAAAGCTGGAGGAAACCACCGCTGCCAGCAGCATGGCCAGAAAGTTGCGCATACTTGCCAAAGGGGATCCCTCGTCGGCGAGCGTGAAGTAGAGGGGGCCGGCGACGACACCCTGCAGGGCGAAATTGTTCGCATTGGCGAGGATCTTCAATGGTTCGCGCCGGTCGATCAGATCATCGAGGAAGGTACCCACCACGGCGACGAGAATACCGAGAGTCGGTCCGAGAGTGAGCACACCCGCGAAGGTGATCGCGGAAGAGACGGAAACGGTAATGCGAGCGTGTGGGATCGGCAGGTCGATCGCCAGTTGTTCGGCGAGGACGATCAGCGCGACGAAGATTACGGCAGTAAAAAGCGTTCGCGGGGTCAAATCAGGGGGCCACAGCCGAGTGAGGTAAACCCAGGCAGCCAGGTTCGCTGCCGACAATGGGATCAGAATCGGCAGAAGTCGCCGGAGGTCGACTGTCGCACGCTGCACGGTCATGGACGCTCTCGGATCCGATCAGTCCAGAAATGATGTACCACACCTGCTCCGAGCGAACCATCGTACTCCGGTGAGTGATTTCGACGCGACTCTCGTCCCTGAAAAGGGGGAGGAAAGTCCGTAATATCCGGAGACGGCGAGCCCCGGCCTCACGAACTGACAGTGAGCCGGGGCTTCTGGTCTGCTCCTCACTCAGAACTCGCCGGAATCAACGGATCTTCCAGTTCTTCCACTTCACCGGGGTCCCCCTTCCCGTGTTGCGACCGACCCGGACCGAGTAGTACCTGCGTCCCGATCACTCTTAGTGCGAAGTTCCCGAGACCGGTACGACTGGTCACCCTTAATCTAGTACAATCGGCTCCCCTTGTCAAGACCTGAGTACGCAAACGTTCGTCCTTCGGTCGCCATGCTCGAGACCGAGGTGGACGCTTCTGAGAAGAGACGGTGAGACGAGAGCGTTTTTCACGGGCCGAGCACGAGAGTCATAGCGAAAAGCCGTGTTCGGTCGTGACGTGTGCTGCTGGCACGCCGGTGTCCTATTCACTAGCGCCTCTTCGGCGGCGGTGCCGGATCGGCCTCCCGAGCGTGCCGTCGGTTGGGGTCAACTGGGCTTGCCCCCGACCCCCGACGATGCTAGGCTGGGCCCGGCGAGTGGGAGGATGGAGTGAGCGACGCGGTGTTCCGACGCATCTTGATAACCGGCGGGGCTGGCTTCATCGGGAGTCACTTCGTCCGTCTCGCGCTCGCAGCTGGCATCCCGAGCGTTGTCGTTCTCGACAAGCTCACCTATGCCGGGAGTCTTCTGAACCTGGAAGAGGTGCTCGACGATCCGCGTGTCCGTTTCCTCGAGGGAGATATCGCTGATCCAGCGGCAGTGGCCGAAGCGATGGCCGGCTGCGACGCAGTGGTCAATTTCGCGGCCGAGACGCATGTGGATCGCTCCCTCCTGGAGCCGGCGGCCTTTATCCGGACGAACGTGTGGGGCACCATGGTGCTTCTCGAGCAGGCGCTCCGGTTGGGTGTCGGTCGTTTTCTTCACGTGAGCACTGACGAAGTCTACGGTGAGGTGCTCAGCGGTTCAGTCAGCGAGGACGAGCCGCTGCGGCCCCGCAATCCCTACGCGGCGAGCAAGGCAGCCGCAGAGCACTTCGTCTTCGCCTATTGGACGAGTTACGGCCTCCCCGTGCTGGTGACTCGTGGCTGCAATACCTACGGTCCTTACCAGCATCCGGAAAAATTCATTCCCTTGGCCATCACCAATCTTCTCACTGGCCGACCGATCCCTCTCTATGGTGACGGACTGCACGAGCGCGACTGGCTCTACGTCGAGGATCACTGCCGAGCCATCTGGACCGTGCTGGTGCGCGGTGAGCCTGGTCAGGCCTACAACATCGGAGCAGGGCAGCATCGACCGAACATCGCGGTGGCGCGAGCGTTGGTTCGTCTGCTCGGCGCCGACCCGAGTGCCATCGTGCATGTCGCCGATCGGCCCGGACACGATCGGCGCTATGCCGTCGATTGGAGTCGCTTGCGGGCGCTGGGCTGGCGGCCGATGGTCGACTTCGAGGACGGTTTGGCGCGGACGGTCGCTTGGTATCGGGCGCGGACGGATTGGTGGTCGGCACGCCGCGATGCCGCGTTCGCCGCGTATTACGCGCGCAATTACCAGGGACGAGAAGGATACCGCAACCAGCCGTGACGCTGACGATCGAGCTGGCTGTGGCCAAGACGCATCGGGCTGGTAACCGCGAAAGCGGCGATACGGTCGAACTCATCGAACGACCGGGTGGCGGGCTCTCGGTCGTCCTGGTCGATGCGCAAGGCAGCGGAATGGCCGCGAAGCTGTTGAGTCTTCAGGTGGCCGGTCGTGTCCTGACGCTGCTCAATGAGGGGGTGCGCGATGGTGCGGCGGCTCGCGCCGCGCACGACTTCCTCTTTACGCTGCGCGGTGGGCGGGTCTCGGCCGAACTCGATATCGTCTCGGTCGATCTGGCGAGCCGGACTTTGGTGGTGACGCGCAACAGCGAGGCACCACTCGTGCTGATCCGCGACAGCGACGTGGAGATCGTCGCTTCGACCGGTGGCCGGATCGGACTGTACCGGCATACGCGCCCGAGTGTGACCGAGTGGACGCTCGAGCCGGGGCTGACCGTGATCGTCGTGAGCGATGGAGTGGCGCATGCCGGGGCGCACGCCGGGAAAACGATCGATCTTGCAACGCTGGCCCGCCAGGAGTCTGTGGCATGCGAAACAGCACAGCAGTTGGCTGACCGCGTCCTGTCCGCAGCGCTCGCGGCCGATCGCGGTCATCCGCGGGACGACATGACAGTGGTGGTGCTGCGGTTGCAGGCTGGTGGGGTGAGGCAACCGGTTCGCCGACTCTCGCTCACCTTCCCGCTGACCGAGTGAGCTGTCGCCCAATCCAGTCGCTACACTTCACGGTCGAGTCTGGTGAGGCAGGGCATGCGAGTCGTGCTCGTCGGTCCCTGTGGTGCGGGAAAATCGACGATCGCTGCAGAACTCGCCGCTCGTGGTGTGGAGGCGATCGCGGTGGGCCAAGAGCATTCGATCATTCGCGATCTCTGGCGCCGACCGGCGGCTGATCTGGTCGTGTTCCTCGATGCCAGTTTGGAGACGGTACGAGAGCGGCGAGGTGCTGATTGGCCGGCTTGGCTCTACGAGGAAGAACAGCGGCGATTGTCTGAAGCGCGCGCGCATGCTGATCTCGTGCTGGATACTGGTCGGCTGACGGTGGGCGAGGTGGTGGAGCGGATCCTGCGAGCGCTCGAGAAAGCGGGTCAGCATGGGACGTGAGCGGCTTCTCTCGCTTTTGCTCGCCATCACCGTGCTGCTCACTGGGTGTCGGTTCAGTCTGCCGCTCAGCCGGTCGGCCACTCCCACTCCCGATTTCGTACTCCCTGTCGAGGCGTCGCCGACTCCCCCCGCGCCGGCGACGCTGTCGGTGACCGCAACACTCCTGCCGGGAGCCGTTCTGACCGCGCCGCCAGTGCCCACGCCACCGTCCTCGAGTGCGGAGCAGGTGCTCATCCTGGCTGGCACGCCGGAGGGACCGCTGACGCTCGATCCGGCGCTCGTGCGGGACGTGGAATCAGCGTTCGTCGTCCAGCAGCTCTTCCGCGGTCTCGTCCGGTTCGATCGCGCGCTCGTCCCTGTCCCGGAGCTGGCCGAGCGGATCGAGATCGGGCCCGACGGGCGCTCCTACACGGTCCGTCTGCGTGCTGATGCGCGGTTTCACGATGGAGACCCGATCACCGCGGCGGACGTCAAGTACTCCCTCGAACGGGCCTGCGATCCCGCTCTCGCTGATGGCGATGGCCGCGCGTTACCAGCCTGGGGTTTCCTGCGCGATCTCGTCGGTGCGCAGGCGCGGATGCTCGGCCGCCGCAGTGATGTCCCCGGTATCGAGGTCGTGGACGAGCGAACGCTCCGCCTTCACCTCGTCGAGCCGAGCCCGACCTTTCTCCTTCGGTTGGCTCTCCCGGTGGCGAGTGTCGTGAAGCGCGATGCTGTCGAGCGCGGGCCGGACTGGTGGCGTCAGCCGGTGGGAAGCGGGCCCTTCCGGCTCGTGCGGTGGACCGACGAGGAAATCGTGCTGGGCCGTCACCCACAGTACCGGCCGGCGCCTGCCTACTTGCGCGAAGTCCGCATCCGGATCGGTCCGGCTGCCTTGTCCCCGCTCAACCAGTACGAACGGGGGCAGCTCGATGTCGCTGCTGTTCCCGTTTGGGCGGTCGATCGCCTGACCGCGCCCGAATCGCCGTACCGCGACCAACTGATCGCCCAGCCGCTCCTCGGTGGAACCTACGTGTTCTTCAATCCAGGTGTTCCGCCGCTGGACGACCTCGTGGTGCGGCGCGCTCTGATCCAGGCGTTCCCGCGCGCCAAGGTTGCGGGGGTGACGCTGCAGGGGAAAGTGCCATTGGCACAGGGACTCATCCCGGAGGGAATGCCGGGAGGTCCTTGGGAAGCGACGGTGCTGCCCTATGACCCGGGGGAGGCGCGTCGGGTGCTGACCGGCCGCTCGCTTCGTGTGGAAGTCGCCAGCGCTGGGAGTGACGTCGCGATCATGTTGGGGCAGGTGTGGCGCCGCGAGCTCGGAATTGAAGTCGAAGTGCTCCAGTACGACTGGCCCGACTACTTGACTGAACTCGATGCTCGGCGCCTACCGATCTTCGTCTTCTCTTGGGTCGCTGACTATCCCGATCCGGAGGCGGTGATCGATGCGCTCTTCGCTGAGGAGAGTCCGAACCGGCCGATCGACTATCGGAATGCTGCGGTGCAAGAGCTCCTCGCGGCTGCCCGGCGGGCCACTGATCCGCAGGAACGGCATGCGCTGCTCCTGGCCGCTCAGCAGCAGATCCTCGACGACGTAGTGGTGTTGCCGCTGACGTTCGACGTGGAATACTTGCTCGTCGCACCGCGGGTGCGCGACCTTCCGGTCACCCCATTGGGTATCCTCGGTCTGGAGAGAGTTTGGATCGCGCCGGAGCGTGCTGCCCGTTGATGCGAGAATCGGCCGAGGGCGACTGCGTGATGGTTGGATCGACACTCATCGTTCCTCTGGAACCGGAAGATCTACCCCGTCTCCGGCTGAAGTGGGGTACCCGTTACGGTCTCCGGGACGTGGCTCACCTCGTGCGCGAGGCGCCCGGACTCTGTTTGTGGGCACCCACGACCGGCGAGTACGTGTTGGCTGGGCCGTGGCGTCACCGTGAGGAGATCGTTGCACTTCTGGAGGTTACTACGGGGAACCTTACCGATCAACTGATCGAATCCTTGGCGCGAGCGGCCACCGAACAGGGGAAACAGCTCCTGGTTGCCACGGAACAGGAGGAGCGGCGATCAGGTAGCTTCTACCAGCGGTTGGGTTTCGAGTTGATCGAAGAGATCCTCGTCTACGAAATGGTCCTCTATTCGACGCCGCCGGGTCCAGCCCGCTTGCGGTTCGAGCGCGTTGTGCTCGAAGACCCCTTCGCGATGGGAGAACTGTTGGATCTGGATCATGATGCCTTCGCGTGGCTTTGGTGGAATAGTGAGCAGGAGTTCGATGCGTACATGAGTGATCCCCGCGTCGATGTCTATCTCGGGCGGGAACGAGACGGCACGCCGGTCAGCTACGTGGGCATCACGCGTCTGCGCGGGTGGGGACATCTCGATCGGCTTGCGGTGGCGCCGGCATTCCAAGGACGTGGATACGGGTACGAGTCTCTGATCTGGGCAGCGCAGGTCCTGGCTGCTCGTGGAGCGCATCGCATCGCGCTCAGCACGCAGGCGAGCAATCAGCGGAGCCGGCAGCTCTACGAGCGGTTCGGATTCCGGCGCATTCCCGAACTCGATTACCGGCTCTACGGACGCTGGCTGGCTGATCCAATCGAAGCATGGGACCGACGCAGCTGGCGAGGAAACGGAGGAGCGTAGGGACGATGGGCAGCACGTTCGGACGATTGTTCCGCGTGACGACCTGGGGCGAATCGCACGGGCCTGCACTGGGTGTGGTTGTCGACGGGTGTCCAGCAGGCCTGGAACTGAACGAGGAGATCATCCAGCGTGACCTCGATCGGCGGCGCGTCGGGCAGAGCGAAGTGACCTCGCCGCGTCAGGAGCGCGACCGCGTGACCATCCTCTCCGGAGTGTTCGAGGGAAAGACGACCGGGGCCCCGATTTCGCTCATCACCTACAATGCCGACGCTGATTCCAGCAAGTACGAACCGCTGCGCGATGTCTTCCGTCCTGGCCATGCTGACTACACCTACTGGGTGAAGTACGGGCACCGGGATCACCGTGGTGGTGGGCGCTCGAGTGCCCGCGAGACGTGGGGACGAGTCGCTGCCGGTGCGATCGCGCGACAACTCTTGCGCACGGTGGCGGGCGTCGAGGTGTACGGCTTCGTCCGCGAACTCGGTGGAATCACGATCGAGACGTTCGATCGTGACGAGATCGACCGCAATCCGGTGCGCTGTCCGGATCCGGTCGCAGCGCAAAAGATGGTGGCAGCTATCCTCGAAGCGAAGGAGCAGAAAACGAGCGTCGGAGGAATCGTCGAGGTCCGGGCACGCAACGTGCCGCCCGGACTCGGTGAGCCGACGATGGACAAGCTCGATGCCTTGATCGGGTATGCGATGCTCAGTATCCCAGCTGTCAAAGGAGTCGAGATCGGCGACGGCTTTGCTGCCGCGCGCCTCCGTGGTCATGAGCACAACGATCCCTTCATCCTGGACAATGGTCGCGTGCGCACGTTGACGAACCATGCCGGCGGCATGCTGGGAGGGATTTCCACCGGCGAGGAGATCATCGTTCGCCTGGCGGTGAAGCCGACTTCCTCGATCGCTCGGCCGCAGCGAACGGTCGATATCCACGGGAACGAGCGCACGATCGTGGTGGAGGGGCGCCACGATCCGTCGATCTGCCCTCGTGTGGTTCCGGTGGCCGAGGCAATGCTCCTCTTGGTCCTGGCCGACTGTTATTTGATGAACCGCGCGGCTCGCGTCTGACGACTCAGCGGCGACCGAGCGCTGCCTCCAGTCTCTCGAAGAAGTCCGGGAAGGTCTTGGCCACGCATCCTGGGTCATCGATCTCCAAGCCGGGGACGGCGCAGCCGAGGATCGCGAAGCTCATCGCCATGCGGTGATCCCCATAGGTTCGGATCACGGCCGGCTGGACGGGACCGGGCTCGATGCGCAGTCCGTCGGGAAACTCCTCGACGGTGATTCCCAAGCGGCGGAGTTCGTTCGCGACCGCTGCGATGCGATCGGTTTCCTTGTACCGGATGTGCTGCACATTGCGAATGATGACCGGACCGTCGGCGAGCGGCGCGAGAGCGGCGAGCGTCGGAACCGTATCGGAAATCGCGTTCATGTCCGCCTCGATGCCGCGAAGCGGTCGTTTCCCGATGACCGTGAGAGCATCGGGCTCGCGAATGACGGTACAGCCCATGCGCTCCAGGAGGTCCACGAACTGGACGTCACCCTGGCGAGATCGCGTGCCGAGATTGACGACGCGGATACGACCGGCTGTTGCGGCTGCGAGGGCGAAAAAGTAGGATGCGGCCGAGGCATCCGGCTCGATGGCGTAGGTGCGGGATCGGTAGCGCTGGTTCCCTGGGACGTGGAAGACCTGGGCATGTTCGTGCGTGGCGATCGCCCCGAAATCAGCCATCACGGCTAGCGTCATCTCTACATAGGGCACGGAGACGAGCGGGCTCTCGAGTTCGATGCGGAGACCATCGCGCGTGCACGGGCCGATCATGAGGAGCGCGCTGAGATACTGACTGGAGATGTCGCCCCGCAGGCGGATGGTTCCTCCGGCGAGCCCATAACTCCGCACCCGGACCGGCGGACAACCGGTGCCGAGCAGCGATTCCGCCTGCACACCCAATTGCGCCAGTGCGTCGAGGAGCGGTTGGATCGGTCGCTCGCGCATGCGCGGCACGCCGTCGATCAGGTATTCGCCGTGACCGAGCGCCGTCATCGCAGTGAGGAAACGAGCCGTCGTGCCCGAATTGCCGACGAACAGCTCGGCCCGCGTCGCTGGCAGCGTGCCACCCTTCCCCTGCACGATCATGCGTTCCGCGGGCTCGTCGACGTCTACCGGAATGCCGAGACGGCGCAGCGAATCGACCATCACCCAGCTGTCCTCGCTGAGGAGGGCACCTTCGAGCACGCTGACGCCATCGGCCAAGGCGGCGAGGACGAGTGCCCGGTTGGTCAAGCTCTTCGAACCCGGGAGCCGGACGATGGCGTCGACCGGCTGCTCGGCGGGTCGAATGGGCAAGCGAGGCGGATAGGTGCGATGCAGTGTCACAGCAGCTCCTTCAGCGATACTTGATCTCCCACGAGTACGGGATTTCCGGTGTGTCGTAGGGCAAGCGATATTCGTCCGGATCGTCCGCATCGTAGGGCTCGGTCGGGAAGTTGAGTAGATAACAGGGTTCCGTCCCAATGTTCTTGAACCCGTGTGCGACACCCGGCGGAATCTTGAGAACGATCCGATTGTCATCGCCCAGGAAGAATTCGTTGAGCTCGCGGTAGGTCGGTGACTCCGGACGCAGGTCGAACAAGGGAACCTTGATCATCCCGCGGATGCAGACGAAGTAATCGGTCTGTTTCTTGTGCCAATGCCAGGCGCGGATGACCCCGGGCCAAGAGACGGACACGTAGCACTGACCGAACTTCTCGAAGAAGGGATCGTCGCAGCGAATGAGTTCGGTCAGCGAACCGCGCTCGTCGACGTGGGTAACCAGCCGCTTGATTTCGACACCGTGGATCACAGCCGTGCCTCCGCAACGATCTCACGCTCGACGCGGAGCGAGTATAGCCGGGGAAAGCTGGCGCTGCGCCACGACGAACATCTGCGGGCTCTCGTCGGTAAGCGGATCGAGATCGTACGAGCCATAGATGGCTTCGACAGCGAACCCAGCCTGTTCGAGCAGGAGTTCCAACTCGAAGCGATGAACGAAACGAAGTTTGTAGCTGACGACCCGGCGTGTCACCTGGCCGGAGTGCGCATCGGTCCGGTCGTAAAAGAGTGTCGTGGTGATCGTCTGCTCCGACGGATGCACGCTGCGACTGGCGAAGCGGTCGAGGCGACTGCCGTCCGGTAAGCGCCAGTTCCCGTCCCAGCTGAGCGGTTGCTCCAAGGCCTGGAGCTGCGCCGGGGTGGGGTGGAGAAGATCGAGGAGCAGGAGCCCGCCTGTGGTCATGACACGATGCAGTTCGGCCAGCGCTCGTTGCTGGGCAGTCCGATCGAGGAGATGGAGGAACCCGTTCAGTGCGATGATGGCGAGCCGGTAGAAACCGTCGGCCAGTGGCCGGAGATCGACCGCGTCGGCCTGGAACAGCTGGACATGCTCGAGTCCCTCGGCACGGAGACGTTCGCGAGCGCGGGCCAGCATAGCGGGGGAACGATCGACGCCGTGAACGGTGTATCCAGACCGGGCCAGCGGCGCGAGTAGCCGACCGGTTCCACAGCCGATCTCGAGGATCGGATCGCCGGTGCGCTGCGCGAAGGCCAGATAGACCTCGATGTCGTCGCTGAAGCGCGCGAACTCGAGGTCGTAATAGTCGGCGATGATCTCGTAGGCGTCGATCGTCTCGCCCATCCCCATCCAGTGTACTCAGCGAGGCCACCGAGTGCGCGGATCGGCTGCTGGCTGGATCGATCGGTGGCAACCCAGCAGAACGCTCGTTGCCTGGAGGCATCGTGTTGTCCTGTATCGTGGCTGGCGGAAGATGTCTGGAGCGCACCGGCGTGGCGGAGTAGGATTGAGGCATGAGCAAGGGAACAGCCAAGAGCCGCGAGGGCGAAAAGGTCATCGCGGTCAACCGTAAGGCGTACCACGACTATTTCATCGAAGAAGAGTTGGAGGCGGGCATCCAGCTCACCGGCTCGGAGATCAAGTCGATCCGGGCTGGGCGTGTCAACCTCCGCGATGCCTACGCGCGCATCGAGGACGGTGAACTCTGGCTCATCGGTATGCATGTCAGCCCGTATCCGGGTGCCAGTGGGAAGCACCAGCACGATCCGACGCGTCCGCGCAAACTGCTGGTGCACAAGCGGGAGCTAGACTATCTCCGCGGCAAGCTGGAAAAGCGTGGGTATACGCTCGTGCCGCTCCGGCTGGTCATCCGTCGGGGCTTGGCCAAGATCGATCTCGGCCTGGCGCGCGGCAAGAAGCAGTACGACAAGCGCGAGGCGATCGCCGAGCGGGAGGCGCGGCGCGAGATCGAGCGGGCGATCAGCCCACGGTGGTGACGGTTCGGGCCTGACGGGAGCGATTTCCCGGAGAAGGAGCCGATGCGCGTCGCGCGAGCGCAGTGCGCTGGCGAGGACGCGAAGATCGGGCGAGCGCCCGGCTGGGCCGCCGGACAGGGCTGACCTCTTGGCAGAATACTCCGAATGCGGTATACTTTCGTACGCGCTCGCGACGACGAGCCCTGGGGATGACTGGATTCGACAGGGCCGTAGGTGCGAGGATTGCAGGTCGAGGTCGCCCACGAACTCGTAAAAAGGGGCAGCCAAGTAACTGGCGAGCGCGAACTCGCTCTGGCTGCGTAATTCACGCAGCCACGTCTGCCCGGACCCTTCCCTGGTGGGTTCGGAGCGGGCGCCGCAAGACCGGGGTGCCCCTGGCCCAAGCGCCGGTGCGGGCCAGGTCAAGCGTGATCCGGCTCGGCTGACCGGGATCCTGTCGGTGGGAGCCTGGCAGCGACAGTAGAACACCGACTAAGCCTGTAGCATATCCTCGGCTGAACGCTCTGGACGGGGGTTCGACTCCCCCCATCTCCACCAGAAAGCGCCTCGGCAGCTTGTCGGGGCGCTCGTTTTCTGCACCCCGCGCGGCGCGAAACGCACGAGGTCGCTGGGCGAGCGCGAGGGATGCTCTTTGCCGCGTTTCACCGGGCGATCGGTGCCGGTGAGAAGCGTCCGTCCTCGCATTCCCGGTCGAGACTGTGGGGCACGTCGCCGTTCTTCCGAGGCGGATGCGTCTCACCGGACGCCATCGTCTTGGTCCTCGCTCTCTCGCGACGACCGGTCCGTCACGTTGGTCGCTTGTCGATCGCCGTTTTGCGGAGATTCCGCCTGTCGTGCGACAGGAAGCAACTCGGCATAGCAGCGTGGCTGCTTGCTTGCCGCCCAGCGATCACCTGGCCAGGCTGGCCACCGCTCGCACGGCGGAACACGCGGACTCAGACGTGTCCGACCCGGAGCAGCGTCAACTCGTATGCTTCCCCGACCCGGCGCACACTGAAAAGGCATCCAGCGTATCGGATCGTTGTTCCATCAGGAACGTCCGGCGGAATCGGCACGATGCGGGAGTGGACTGGGATGCGGATCGGAAGAAGTTCCATCGTCCGCTCCCGATCCTCTTCCCGATACGGCGTGTGTTCACCGCAACGTGGACAATAACCCATTCGCTCACCCTCTCTCACCTGGCACGCTGACCCTGCTGGCCTCCGAAATACGCAGCGACCCCGCTCAGTGTGCCGGCGTAGATGGCAGCCCCGACGCCGAAAAACCAGAGTGTCGCGGTTCCCAACTCCAGATGGGCGAGTACCGGAAGGATGAAGCCGACCACGAGACCAGCTGCCGTCGCCTCGACGAGGCCGAGCACGAACGCCTCTCCAGCGCGCAGTTCTCCGACGACGCCGGCGGCAAAGCCACCGATCAGTGGCGACAGTGGTCCCAAGACGAGGTGCAAACCCGGCGGAAGGATGCTCAGGACCATCACCGCGAGCGCGACACCGAGACCCTTGATCAGACGCCAAACAGTGCGCGTCATGGGGCAACGCTCTGCCTATTCGCTGCCTGGACCAGCGCTGTGCGGATCAGCTCGTAATCATGCTCGTCGATGCGATGAAGCTGCCCTTGGAAGGCTAATCGCCAATGGTCTTTTGGCCATTTCTGGACATGATGAAGCTGAAGGGCGATGTCTTCAGCAGGAAGATACACACCAGGAGGTAGAGCGATCTCCGGTTCGATCTGGACACGCCACGGATAGTCTTCCGCCGCTTTTTTGGGGTCCTTGCTTTTCCAGATCGGTGTGTGATCCTCGAAAGCGTCCGAGGTGACCCGAGCAATGGCAGCGAAGCCCTGGATACCGGTCACATAGTAGACGAGTCGATCACCAGGACGCATCGCCTCAGCCTTCTTGCGGTGACGCGACTTGAAGCCCTGGACGGTGAAGCCGTGCGCCTGCGTCGCCTCCAGGTTCTCGGCCGATCCGACGAGGATCCAGTACTGCGGCTCAGCCATCAGTCTTCCCTTCCCGCATCGCTCGTTCTGCCCGTCACCAGTCTACTGCGGATCCGCACGGGGTGCTCGGCAGGATATTCCGAGCGTGCGACCAGTGGTCTCGCCGCACGAGAGGAGAGCAGCGCAACCTCGCCGTGACCGTTGGCTCGTGAGAGCAGGAGCGCTCTGACCCATGCGGTCACCTCTCGAAAAGGCTCGAACGCGACGATCCGTCGTCGCCGCGGCGAGGAGTTCCGGTGACTGGGGCGGACGGGAAGGAACGATCCGTTCACTCGGCGGCGACCGAATCCTGACTGTCGCTCTTGCCAGGTCGGCGAGGATGGAGCGACCACGTGTTCAGCAGGGGAGTCGATCGGAGGAGCCGAACGATCGGTGCCCTGGCCCGAGCGTCGCTCGGACCAGGGCACTCCCGTGGAGGGAGGGACGTCGTTTCAGCGCGGTCCTTCCCACTCGAAGAGCGGTGCGTAATCGGGACCGAGCTGATGCTTGACGTCCTCGATTTCGCCGGCACTGACCGCTTCTTGGACGACGCTCATGACCGCACGAGCCCAGAAGGCGGCTTCCGGCATCGGCGCGTGCAGTCGCTCAGCGACACGCTCATAGAACTCCTTGAGAGACATGTGCCGTCCCTCACCGGCATGAGGATATTCTAAGATGTAGTCCTTTACGATCATCGGGAGTTGTGCGGCCAGGTCTTTCGCTTCGCCCCCAGCTAGCCGCTCCGCGAGCGTCTCCAAGACGGCACGAGTGACCCGTTCCGCTTCGCCCCGAGAGGCCAAACGTGCCCGATGCTGGACCTTGCCGATGAATTCGTCGAACTGCATAGCCATCCCTCCCTGCCTCATCGACTCGTGCACATCCAGCATGCCCGAGCGCGCTGGTTCGTGCAAGCGCTCGCCTTGTCGTCTTCCGGATGCGAATCGACTCGTGCGGAGCGCAACGAGCAGAACCGCTGGCAGGCAACCTCGGGTGGTTCCCTGGTTACCGGGACGCTCGGACACGATCGACTTCACAGACGGTAGACCCGCTGGGCGTTGCCACCGAAGATCGCTGCCCGTTCCTCGGTCGTGAGCCCGGCGGTGAGCGCTTCGTAGGTGCGGAACGTGCTGAGATAGTCAGCGGCCAGCGTCGCCACCGGCCAATCGCTCCCCCAGAGGAGGCGCTGTGGCCCGAACCGGTCGAGTGCGAAGTCGACGACTGGACGGAGCGTCTCGACCGTCGGACGTGGGCCGGCCTCGGTCAGGAGACCGGAGAGCTTGCACCAGATGGTGGGATAGGGGACGAGCGCTGCCATCCGCTCGCGCCACAACTGGAGGTCGCCACTCGCGATGGGTGGCTTGGCCAAGTGGTCGACGACGAGCGTGAGATCCGGGAAGCGTTCGGCGAGGCGTGGAACATGGGGAAGATGCTCGACGCGAACCAGAAGGTCCAGGGTGAGGCCACGTTCGGCGACCGCAGCGATACCGCGTTGCACGGCGGGTGAAGCCAGCCAGTCCGGATCGGGGACGTTCTCGGCCGTCGCTCGGACGCCGCGGAAGGCAGGATGACTCGCCAGGCGGTCGAGCTGCTGATCGACCTCTGGCGCGGCGAGGTCGACCCAGCCGACGACGGCGACGATCCAGGGATACCGCTCGGCGAGCGAGAACCACCACTGGTGATCCCACTCGGAGCGCGCGGCCTGCACGATGACGATGCGATCGACACCGGCAGCCAGCCGCTGCGGATCGAGGTCATCCGGCGTGAAGCTCCGCCGCAATGGGCGGAGCTGCTCGACCAGGTCGGGTGTCATCCAGTAGAGATCGGACCGCTCGATGTCCCAGAAGTGGACGTGCGTGTCAGTGATCGGCACGCCGGCGATCGGCATCCTCGCTTCCTCCCTCTCCGGTCGCGACGAGCTGGCCTGTCTGTGGGTCGTAGGGAAGCGGTTCGACCTGGTTCAGTTCGTCCCACAAGGCATCCGGGATCGGCCAGGTGGCGAACTGGATCGTTTGGGTGACACGCTCCGGTCGGCTCATACCGACGATCGTGGCGCTGATGCGAGGATCGCGCAGCGAGAACTGCAGGGCCGCCGCGGCCAGCGGGACACCGTAATGGGCGCAGACCGCCTCGATCGTCCGCGCGCGCTCGATCTCGTCAGGCCGTGCCTCGCGATACGCATAGCGGGGGAACGCACTCGGTCCTTTGGCGAGGAGGCCGCTTCCATAGGGCGCGGCATTGACGACGGCGACTCCAAGTTCGTTCGCACGCTGGATCAGCGGCTCGGCCGTCCGGTTGAGGAGCGTGTATCGATTGTGGGTGATGACCACCTCGAATACGCCGGTTTCGATGTAGGCGATGAGCATATCGATCGGACCAGCGGCCACCCCGACATGCTCGATGACTCCCGCATCGCGGAGCGCGAGCAGTGCCTCGACCGGACCGCCGGGTGCCATCGCCTCAGCCACCGACAAGCCAGCGTGCTCGGGGTCGTGAAAATAGACCAGCTGGAGCCGCTCGAGCCCGAGCAGGCGGAGGCTGCGCTGGACCGAGCGGCGGACTTGCTCAGCGTCGAAGCGGCCGGTGGCCAGATCGCGGTCGGCCTTGGTCGCCAGAACGTAGCCAGGTGGAAGGCCACCGAGTTCGCGGAGGACGATCCCGATGCGTCGCTCGCTCTCACCGTCACCGTACGCAGCCGCAGTATCGAGGAACGTGATCGGGCTGCTGAAGATCGCGCGCAGAGTCGCCAGAGCCTGCTCTTCCGGCACGCGGTAGCCGAACGCTTCGGGCATATCGCCGAGCGGCGCGCAACCCGCGCAGACGCTGCTGACCTCGAGTCCCGTGCGGCCCAGTACGCGACGAGGCAGCGACATCATGACCGGGGTTCCCTTTCCTGCGCGAGGCCGTGACGGTGCTGCGGCCAATCCAGGTCGAAGACGAGCTCCATCGGTGCCCACCATTCGTCGGGGTTCGCCTCGGGCGCGCGTTCCTGGAGCGTCGCCATGAGGCGGTTCCACTCGGCTGAGACAGGGTCCTCGTTCACGCGCGAGAAGTCGCGTGCGAGATCGAACGCGTCGTCGGTTTCGATGTACATGAAAAGCCGACGGCCGCGCAGAAAGATCCGCATCGTGTGGATCCCGACTTCGCGGATCCGGGCGCACACCTGCGGCCAGACCGCCTGGTGGTATTGGATGTAGGCCGCGATCGCGTCCGGATCGTCGCGCAGGCAGAGGGTGAGACCATAGCATTTCATCGGCCCGACCTCCTCACTGGGCGAGCCAACCACCGTCGATGACGAGAATGCTGCCGGTCACCGCGGCGGCCTCATCGGAAGCCAGGTAGAGCGCGGCTGCCGCGACCTCCTCTGGCTGCACCAGGCGCCCCATCGGTTGGCGCGCTTCCAGTGCTCGGCGTGCGGCGACCGGATCCGGTTCTCGCGCGACCAGTCGCTCGACCCACGGGGAGTCGACGGTTCCTGGGCAGATGCAGTTACAGCGGATGCCTTCGCGGACATAGGCGATGGCGATCTGTTTGGTCAAGGTGACGACAGCTCCCTTGCTCGCGCAATAGGCGGCTCGCTTGGGGATACCGATGAGGCCGGCGACCGACCCGATATTGATGATCACGCCCGAGCGGCGGGCGAGCATGCTGGGAAGCGCATACTTGCAGCACAAAAAGACTCCACGCACATTGACCGCGAAAACGTTCTCCCACTCGGCCAGATCAGTCTCGACGAGATCCTTCGTCGTGCCGATCCCGGCGTTGTTCACCAAAATGTCGAGGCGACCGAAGCGGTCGAGTGTCCGCTCCATGAGCGTGCGCACGCTCGCTTCATCGCGCACATCGACGTGGTCGGGAACGATGCGTTCCGGTGCCCGCCGGGCTGTTTCCTCGGCCGCAGTGGCGTCCAGATCCGCTGCGATGACGAGTGCACCGGCGGAGGCGAACCGCTCGGCTATTGCACGACCGATCCCGGAACCAGCACCGGTCACGAGGGCGATACGGTCGTGGAGTTGCATCGGCCTGCCTTCCTCCTGTTCATCCGCGCACGGCACCGAGCAGAAGACCGCGCGCGATGTACCGCTCGAGGACGAGTGCGAGCGCGATGACGGGTGCGATCATGAGCAGGATGAGGACCGACATGTACCACCACTGTGGACCGCGCGTCGCGTTCTGCGCTGCCACGAGCAAGGGCATCGTTTGCGCCTTGGCGCTGCTCAGGAAGAGGGCGAGCAGGTACTCGTTCCAGGCCAGGACGAAGATGAACAGAAATGTCGCGACGAGACCGGGTAGAGCGAGCGGCAGAACGATCCGCCAGAGAATTTGGTAGCGGTTAGCCCCGTCGATCGCGGCACTCTCTTCCAGTTCGATCGGGATCGTGTGGAAGTAGTCACGCAGTAGCCAGACGGCGATCGGGAGGTTCGCCGCGACATAGGACACGACGAGTGCCGTCCGCGTATCCAACATGCCGAGCCGCTGGAAGAGAATGTAAATCGGGATCACGATGGCAACCGGTGGAAGCATCCGCTGCGAAATCATCCAGAAGGCGATGTCGGCATTGCCGAGCTGCGGACCAGCTGCACGCCGCAAGGCGGTTGCACGGGCGAGGACGAACGCTCCCAACGCACCGGCCACCGCCAATGGCCACGGCAGTCCCAGTTGGATACCGATGCCAGCGAGAATCGCGCCAGCGAGAAAGACGACGACGCTGGCCAGTCGGACGCGATAGGTGAAGCGACTCAGCCCGTAAGTCGCTGCGGCACCGAGGAGCAAGGT
Organism: Thermomicrobium roseum DSM 5159; assembly: GCF_000021685.1. Taxonomy (GTDB): domain Bacteria; phylum Chloroflexota; class Chloroflexia; order Thermomicrobiales; family Thermomicrobiaceae; genus Thermomicrobium; species Thermomicrobium roseum. The sequence continues at coordinate 255,919 of NC_011959.1, forward strand.
AAGGATGGAACTGGTTCCTCCGACGATAACCGTATTGAGATACGGGCGAAGCGTATCGTTGCCGAGATCGACCAGGATGTAGTGCCAGGCATGCAGCGAAGGCTGGAAGTCAACGAACGGCAGATAGGTTGGTCCTTCGTTGACATGAACTGGAAGCTTGAAGGCGGTGATGGCCAACCAGTAGAGCGGAAAGAGAACGACCGCTGCCCAGAGAGACAGAATGGCGTAGGACACGAGGGCGGCGAGGGGTCCAGGGCGAGTCGGGCTAGTCTGCCAGCGGAGTGCCATGACGATCCCCCTAAAGCGCTTCGCTCACTCGGCGGTGAAGCAGCCGCACGTACGCGATGCCGACAAAGGTGACGACGAAGAGGAGCGTATAGGCGACAGCAGCGGACGTGCCGTAGTCGAGCGATCGCCAGAGCACGTAGGCGTGCAGGGTGAGTGATTCCGTGGCGGTGCCTGGTCCCCCACCAGTCAAGACGTTCGGCATATCGAAGATCTTGAAGGCTTCGATGAGCCGGATCAGGATCACGGTGCTCGCCACCGGAGCGATTTGGGGAAGCGTGATATGCCAGAAGATCTGCCAGCGGTTGGCACCATCGACGATCGCCGCTTCGATCGGCTCGGGTGACTGGCTTTCCAGTGCTGCCAAGAGGACGATGAACATGAACGGCGTCCACTGCCAGAGATCACCGATCATGACGGCGATGCGTGCGCCCCACGGGTCGTTGACCCAGCTGACGTTGGCGTAGCCGAGCCAGTTGGCGATCGGGGCGAACGGTCCCTTGCCAGTGTCGGTCAGCATGCGGAAGGTATAGGCGACTCCGACTGGCGTGATCATCATGGGGAGGAGAAAGACGACGCGGAAGAAGCGTCGTCCTGGTAGCTGCTGGGCGCAGAGCGCGGCGAGCAGCAGTCCGACCAGGAATTGCAACGCGACGCCGCCGAAGACGTAAACCCAGGTCACGACCAGCGTGCCGGGTCGTCCGCCACTGACCACCGTTCGGCTGATGAGCCACAGTGCGAGGAGCAAGCCGAGCGCGACCGTCCCGTGGCCGAGCAGACGAGGGAAAGTGAGCGGGCCGCTACGCAGCGCGCGTCCGAGCAAGAAGACGGTCAGGGCACCCGTGGCCAGGAAGAACAGCCAACCGGCCGTATCGAGCCTGGCTAACTGACCGAGGAAGTGCTGCTGCTCGGAGCCCACGAAGAGCTTGCGATAGTTGGCGAGCCCCCGGAAATGGATCTCGAATCCGCCAGAAACTGGTTGGAAGCGCGACAGCGAAAGATAGAGCGAGAACAGGAGTGGAAAGATGGAAAGGACAAGGATGACCAGTACGGCTGGGAGGACCAGTACTGCCCCCGCCTGCTGGTCGGCCCAGCTCACCACTCGCTCGCGGCTGAGGGGGATGCGGCGGGTCGGTGCCGCGACCGCATCCCCTGTTCGTGGTGGTAAGACACTCGGTCGAGTCTGCCGCACGAGTCACGTGATCCTTACGCATTCAGCGGATGCTCAAGCTGGCGCGATAGGCCTGCTTCTGCTTCTCGCGTCCGAGCTCATCGGTGATCTCGTTCCAGCCCTTGGTCAGTTCCTCCATGGCTTGCTTGGTCGTCAGTTCGCCGGCGAGATAGCGGGAGAGCACGGTATCGAGCACAACGCCCTGGTACCGCTGCGCGCCGGGGATACGGAGATCGAGTACCATGTTGGGGCTGTTGAGGCTCGCCTTGATGGCTCCCAGATAGTTCTTGGCAGCCGCCTCGCTCATCCCGGCCTTGACCCAGAGATCGATGTTCTCGAACTGGGAAATGCGATACGGGTTGAATCCGGTCTTTCCGATCGTGACGTCGACGTTGGATTGAGCCGGTTGGCTCATGTAGGACAGGAAGGCATAACCCGCGTCCTTCACCTTGGCCGGTGCGTTCTTGTTGATCGCGCCCGACCAGCCACCGAAGGCCGCATACGGCGCGTGGTTCACCCCGTTGATCGCGTGCGGGCAGGTGTTCTGGTCGCAGGCGACCAGCTTGCCTGCCTTGCGATCGAGCACCTCCTTGGTGCCGGGCAGGATGACCGCACCGACCTTGTCCTTCACTTTGGACTGCTCGGGATCGATGGCGAGCGTGCCGATATCGCCCCAGTCGAGCGTGAGCGCGCAGCGCCCGGTGACGAAGGCAGCACGGCTGTCACCGACATCCCAGTTCAGTTCGTCCGGTGGCCCGTACTTGCCGGTCTCCTTGTAAATCTCCAGCGCTCGCTCGAACGCTTCGTTCATGGTCAGCGGTTCCATGGTGTCGACATCGAAGAAGGCGCCCTGCTGCGTTCCCTGACTCTGCAGGAACGAAGCGGCGATCGACCAGAACATCCAGTAGCTCTGGGCTCCGCGGCGCTTGGCGATCCCCGAGCCGAAGTCGGGCACACCGTCGCCGTTCAGGTCCTTCCCGTGGAACTTCTGCGCGATAGCGAGATAGTCCTCCCAGGTCTCCGGTGGCTTGAGCCCTTCGGCCTCGAGCAAGTCCGTCCGGTAATAGACCATCTGGAAGTCGCCGTCCAAGGGGATGGTGTAAATGCGGCCACCGTAGGTAGCACTGAAGTTGCGGAAGAAGGGCGCGATATCGTCCCACTGCAGCGCGGGATCGGCTTCGATGCGCGGGGTAAGGTCCTCGAGATAGCCGGGCTCGACGTAGTCGGCCATCCACTGTGGGGCGAAGACGATGACGTGATAACTGTTGGTACCGGTCGTGAAGTCGGTCAAGATCTTCTGGTAGAGGTCAGCGAAGGGAACCGTGATCACGTTGATCTTGGCGCCGGTGAGCTTTTGGAACTCGGGCGCGCGACGCTGCAGCGGCTCGGCGATCTGTGGCCCGGTGAAGGTGATCACGTTGACCTCGACGCCCTCGAACTGCTTGCCGGCGGCCGGGGTTCCGGCCGATGGAGCAGGGGTGGGTGTCGCCTCACCGCGGCGACAGGCAGCGAGCAGCGCGCTCCCTCCTGCCACCAGCATGGTGCCGAGAAACTGCCGACGCGAGAGTTTCCTCGTCATGGTGCAACCCTCCTCCTCGAACTAGGAATTCCCATCCGATCGATCACTCGATCATCGACCCCGCTGAAGCCGAGTTGTCGGGAAAGCTCGTCGGCCGCCGCTCGGGCTGCTCTGACGAGTTCCTCCACGCGCTCGACGCCGATACGGGTCACCGGTACCGAGATGCTCAGAGCGGCCACGACGACACCATGCGCGTCGCGGACCGGCGCACCGAAGCACCAAACGTCGGGAAGCGTCTCACCGCGATCGATGGCGAATCCCTGCGCGCGAACCTGAGCCAGCTCGGCGCGAAGCGCGTCCGGATCGGTGATGGTGCGCGGGGTGAGGGCGACCAGCGGCCCTTCGGCCAAAAGGCACCCGAGTTCGTTCTCTGGTAGCCAGGCCAGGAGGCACTTCCCGAGGGACGTGGCGTGCGCGGGTAGGCGCGTCCCGACCTCCGAGGCCAAGCGAACCCATTGGGTGCCTTCCTGCTTGCCGATGTACAGCACCTCGCGCCCCTGAAGGATGGCGAGCTGGATCGTCTCGCCGAGTTCGCGGGCCAGCGGACGCGCGACCTCCGTGAAGGCGCGGATCAAGTCGCTCTGACGAGCGTAGGCGCCAGCGAGTGCCAGGATGTGGGGGCCGAGCCGATACCGTTTGCTGGTCTCCTCCCGGATCAGGAGACCGGCCTCGACCAAGGTTGCGAGGACGGCATGCAGCGTGCTCTTCGGCTCGCCGATCGCCCGGGCCACTTCGCTGAGCGTCAACCCATCGCTGGCTCGCGCCACGGCGTCCAGGCTCGCCACCGCACGCCACACGGCTGGAGACTGTACCGGCATCGTCACCACTTTCGTTCGGAATCTCGAAAGTTGTTCCGCTCTCCGAACTGTCTCCATCCTAGGGGTAATAGCGATGGTTGTCAAGAGGGGAGTGTGCGTTTCGGTGATTCTCCTCACGGGAGATCGCGAACGGTCGTGACACAGCGCGTGCCGGGATCGTGCTGGGGGCCGGGATGATCGGCAGGCTTCGTATCTTGGCCATTGCGACCTCAGGGAATTGCGGAATGGATGGAGATCGGCCGGCGCCGCGTGTTCCCGATAGGGTGCGACGGCGAGTACCGACGGGAACGGTGGAGCGATCGCTGGGAAGCATCGAACGGGCCAGGCTCGGTGGGCCGAGTTTCTCCGGTTAGACTTTGGAGTACGACAGGAGCAGGAACCGTATTGCCTCGCGCCGTCTCGGGTCGGGCAGCCCCTCTGGACGCCTGTCAGACAGGGTGGGGCTTGCCGAGCAGGGTGCGCTGACTGATCGATCGCGCCCTAGTGCGCTCATCGTCCGAAGCGAGTGTCCGGCTGGTACGAAGCCTGGTTTCCGTTGGGTCAAGCTCCACTGTGGCCAAACGCTGCTCGGGCCTGCGCTTGTTCCGAGCTACCCGCGGATCAGGAGATGCTGATGACCGATTGCACGAGCAGCGCGATCAGCAACATCCCCGCAACGACGAAACTCGTGATCGCGCCGGCCAGGAACAGATAACTGCGCCGGCGGAGGCTGGTGGCAAGCTCTTCCTCGGAGCGGGCGCTGATCAGGAATTCACGCAAACGACTGCCCTCCGGGGGACGACCGATGCTGCCGTCGTCCTGCAGCACACCGAGGACGTACACCGGATACCCGACGAGCACCGCCTCTTCGATCTTCCGGTATCCCAGTGTCCGCCATTCGGCCGCGCGGACTTCGACTGACATCCCAGCGATGCGCAGCGTCGCTCCCTCCCCATTCTCCACGGGCTCGAATCGGTCGAGGAGCTTGCGCCCGTCGATCTCCGCGCCGACGGGGTCGACAGCGACGCGACCGGTGCCGTCATCGACCTCGAAAGCGATGCGCTGCTCGTTTTGGGCAACGACCTCCGAGAGCCGACCGCCCTTCTTGCTCCTGCCGTGCCGCTCCACGACTCGCTCGGTCACCGTGCGGTAGTACACGCAGGGTTGGCCAGTGTACTCGCTTCTCAGCGGTGTTGCGCAGTGCACGGTTCCGGTGATCTCGACCATCTCTCCGGGGATCCGCTCATGCAACTCAGCGATCGGGCAGGTCGCCACGAGACGCAGGAGCCGCAGCTGCTGACGCGTCCGGCGATACCCGATGAGGCAGACCAAGCCAACACCGGCCGTTATGAGGAAGCAGAGCGTGACGAAGATCATCTGCTCTCCTTCGGGATTCTAGATCCACGTGAGCATATTGTGCTTGCTCTCTGGGCAGACGTCAACAGGCCGCAAGCTTCTCGGAACGTGTACTCGGTGAGCAGAGCACTCAGCTGCTTCCTGTGCCGAGCAGGCGAGCGGCACCACAAGGAGCTGTCGACGAGCGAGCCGATGTGGCGCGCCGGCCCTCGCCTACCGGGAAGACGAGGGAGCGTGCCAGGAAGACATCCGTCGTGGGGTCGCAAGGATCCTCCGCTCTCGAGCGACCGGAGCTGCTGGTCGGCTGGGAGCTGCTTGGGGAGGGGTGCGCAGGGGTGGAGCCTAACCTGGAACAGCGAGGCTGGTACTGGGCGATGAACACGAGGTGGCAGGCACGCGCGGCGAGGCACGGACCAGCTGATGGGTGGATCGATGGAGCGCCCCGGTATCGGGCCGCGCTACCTGAATGGCCGAGTACGCGTTGGCTCTCCAGACGAAACAACCACCGACTGGCCTCGCGCTCGGCAGCGGGTCGAAGGGATCCGGGCCGATAGCATGAACTCGCGCGAGCGACAGTGCAGAAACGCCTGCTCCGCGTGGGAGCCGCGAACCGCTCATCCGTCTCTCGACGAGTACTCAGGTCGGCTGGCCGGTCAGCCGTTCGCGAACGCGTGCCACGCAGGCTTCGAGTCGAGCCATTACCCACCGGAGCAGGCGGCGACGGAGTTCTCGCCCACTCGCGGGGGCGAAGAGCAAGCCGAGTGCGAGACCCCAGGTAAAGAATTTCGCGGCGGTGCGCAAGCGGTCCAGCATCGCTCGCTAACTCTCCGTGCTGACCGTTACCTCGCTCGTCGCTGAACGCACTGCGCTGGCTGACTGCTCCCCTGCGGAGAACCGTGTCTCGAGCAACCCGCGCGCCGATGCGAGCCGCTCGCGCGCGAGCGCGGCGATCTGCTCGCCCTGGCTCCGGGCTTGCTGAGCCAGCTGGCTGGCTCGTTGGCGCCAGGCCACCGAACCGGCTCGGCGCTCCGAACTGGACAACCAGATAGCGAGCGCGCCGATCGCGGTACCGATGAGGAAACCGCTGAGGAAGCTGCGGATGAATCCTCGTCTCATGGCCAACCTCCCTCCCGGTCTCTCCTCTTCTGCCGACCGGACCGTGCAACAGCAGTGTAATCGGTCAACTGCGACGGGACAAGGGGGAAATCGACATGATGGAGCCTGTGAGGCGCTGCGTCAGCGATCCGGAGCAGTGAGCTGGAATCATGCAAGTCTATTCTCGGAAAGGTGGGGAAAAAGGTCCGGTTCGCTCCGGTCGAGCGCTCGACTCCGACCGATCGGAACGAGGTGCTCGCGTTCGGTTCCGTCTCCGACAAAGCTCCGAGACGAGAGCGAGTGTTTTCGGGGAGTCCGACAGTATCGACGAAACCAGCATCCTCGCTGGCGATTCCTCCAGCAGGCTGGAGGATGGATGAGCGAGGCTTTCCGAACAGACTTTAGTAATAAATCCTATACTACCCTCGGCTCGACGATGAAGCGCGGGGACGAGAGTCGAACGGAGGTTGGAATGTGTTCGGGGATAAGAATGACGCGGCGCTCGCTACTCGGCTTGGGATGTGCCGCGGCCAGCGGGATTCTAACAGCGTGTGCAGGGGCGACGACGAGATCGGTTCCGGGTTCGCCCGCGGGGACGGTGAAGGAAGCATCTCCCCGGTCGATGGCGACGGCTACACCGGCATCTTCCGTGACGGGTGAGCCGGTACGGGTCGGTCTGTTGGTTGCTTTGTCCGGCCCCTTCGCTTCCCACGAGGGAGCATTTGGTCCGCGGGCTCGAACTCGCACTCGATGAGGTCGATGGGCAAGCCGCTGGGCGAGCGATCATCGTACGGGTCGAGGACAGTGCGGGGAATCCCGAACAAGCTGTGGCGAAGGCGCGTCAGCGCGTGGAGCGCGAACGTGTCCATATCCTCGCCGGCGTGACGCTGAGCAGCGAGGCCGGGGCACTCCGCGATTCCGTCGTTGCCGCTGGTATTCCGCTTCTCGTGAGGAATGCCGGGCTACCAGGCTTGACGCGTGATCCCAAACGGCGCAGCCCGCTCATCTTCCGTGTCTTCTTCGCCAATGGGCAACACGAGGCTCCCTTCGGTCGCTACGCCGACGAGAAGCTCGGCGACCGCCGCGTTGTCCTGACCGGCTTGGACTACTCGGCCGGGCACGACAAGCTCGGGGCATTCGGTCGCCATTTCCAGGCAGCAGGAGGGAGGATCGTCGGCGAGGTGTTTGCACCGGTCGACACGGCCGACTATGGACCCTACCTGCAGCGGATCCGGCAACACGATGCTGATGCAGTTTTTGCTTTCTACTCCGGGGTCGATGCAGTGCGCTTCGTCTAGCAATATGCCGAGTTTAGCTTGCTGGAGCGGTCACCCCTCTTCGGTTCAGGTGAGACGGTCGACGAGAGCATCCTTGCGGAACAAGGTGAGGCCGGGCTGGGGTTCGTCAGTTCCTCGCACTAGGCGGTACTGTACGACTCGCCCGAAAACCGCCAACTCGTCCAGCGGTGCCACGAGCGCCTCGGTGTCGGGGCGAACCAGTTCGTCAATCAGGGTTACCTGACCGGTCGCGTGATGACCGAGGCGCTCCGTGCGGTCGATGGAGCAGTTGAGGAACGGGGGCGATTCCTCGCTGCACTCCGAGCAGTCGAGTTCACTGGTCCAACCGGTCGGTTCCGCTTCTACCCGGAATCCCAAGGTGCCGTGATCACCGTCTTCGTACGTCGTGTCGAGCGACTGCCGAACGGTGAGTTGGGCAACGTCATGCTCGACCGAGTCCGCGATGTCGACGATGTCTCGTTCTGACGCGGGTGCGAGCGGTTCGTGGGGCATCGACTCGGTTGCGGCGACACCTGTGATCCGGCTGTGCAGTGGCACCGTGACTTCCCCTGCCGGTCCGCACTCGTGCGCTTCTACTCTGTGGCGGCGGGTTACTCTCCCTGCGATCCGATCGAGGCGAGCATTGCGAGGGAGCGGGGGTGGAGCGTGCGCTGGCGATTAGGCGAATGCTGGTGTCTCCAAGGGTCGACCGGATCTGTCCACCCAGGAGAGCCGGTACCGATTGCGGCCTCAGGGGTTCCGTCGCATACTTGAGGCGAATCGGCGCGCCGGCTCGATCGGTTTCGCTGTGCCGGTGCGTGATCGAGAGAGGATTGCTCCCATGGACCGTGCAACGATCCGGAGCCGTCTCGTCGAGATCGTCGGCTCGGATGGAGTGCTCGACGATCCCGAAGAACTCCTCGTGTACGAATACGACGCATCGGACGAAGTCTTTGCGGGGCATCATCGCCCGGATTTCGCAGTACTCCCGCGTACGGCGGAGCAGGTGAGTGCGGTCGTGCGCCTGGCGAACGAGTTCGGGATTCCGGTTGTCCCACGCGGTGCTGGCACCGGGCTCGCTGGTGGAGCGCTGGCTCTGCGGGGTGGGATCGTCGTGGTCGTCACCCGGATGAATCGGATTCTGGAAGTCAACGAGCAGGATGGCTATGCCATCGTCGAGCCGGGGGTCATCAACCTCGAACTCACGCAGGCATTACAGCCGCGAGGTTATTTTTTCGCTCCCGACCCAGCTTCCCAGCGTGCCTGCACGATCGGTGGGAACGTCGGGAACAACTCCGGTGGGCCGCATTGTCTCAAGTACGGAGTGACGACGAATCACATCCTCGGTTTGGAGGTCGTCCTGCCGGACGGTGAGCGGATCTGGACCGGTGGACCGGTTCCCGAGACGCCGGGCGTCGATCTGACCGGTGTGCTGGTCGGTTCCGAGGGGACCCTCGGCATCGTCACCAAGGTGATGGTGCGGCTGACGCGACTCCCCGAGGCAGTGAGCGTGCTGTTGGCGGCTTTCCCGAACATCGAGTCGGCCTCGCATGCCACCTCGGCGATCATCGCAGCGGGGATGCTCCCGGCAGCACTGGAAATGATGGATCAACTGACGATCAAGGCGGTCGAGGATGCGTTTCATGCCGGCTACCCGCGTGAGGCGGGGGCGGTGCTGCTCGTCGAACTCGATGGCCTGCAGGAAATCGTCGCGGAGAATACCAGCCGGGTCGCTGAGCTCTGTCGCCAGCATGGGGCATGGGAGGTGCGGGTCGCCCGCACGAAGGAGGAGCGCGATCTCCTCTGGCTCGGACGTAAGTCGGCTTTCGGGGCGATGGGACGACTGGCACCCAACTATTATCTCGTCGATACGACCGTGCCGCGGACGAAATTGCCTGCGACTATGCGGCGAGTCGAGGAACTCAGTCGGGAATACCGGCTGTCGATCGCCAACGTCTTCCATGCGGGCGATGGGAACCTCCATCCGCTGGTACTGTTCGATCGGCAAAGACCAGGCGAGGTCGAGCGCGTTCTGGAGTGCACGACCGAAATCCTGCGCTACTGTGTGGATGCCGGAGGGACATTGTCCGGCGAGCACGGGATCGGCTTCGAAAAGCGCGATTACATGACGCTGGTCTTCACGACCGAAGACTTGTGTGCGATGGCTGGCTTGAAGCGAAGCTTCGATCCGCGTGAACTCTTCAACCCGGAGAAAGTGTTGCCCACCGGTTTCCGCTGTGGTGAGGTGGCTGCGTTGCGGCAGCAGGCGATCGCTCAGCGGCTCGGCTTGGAGTACGTGTGAGGGAGCGGGATGACCGGGACGACGCGACTCGCGCCAGGAGTGGCCATGGAGCGTCTCGCTGAACTGGGCGCTCCCCACGATCCCCGTGCCTATCGTGTGGATGGCCTCGAGCCTCTGGTCGCCCTTGCCCCCGAGACACCGGAAGCGGTCGCTGAGGCACTGGCCGTCTGTGCTGCGGCCGGACTGGTTGTCATTCCCTGGGGCGGCGGTCGGCAGATGGGGTTGGGGAACCTCCCTGAGCGATACGATGTCGCCCTCGATGTGCGGTCGCTGAGCGCGATCACGCATTACGAGCCAGACGACCTGACGATCGCTGTCCAAGCGGGGCGGAGCATCGCCAGCCTCAGCAGCGAACTGGCGGCTCATGGGCAGATGCTGCCGATCGAGGCGGCTGACCCGGAACGTGTCACCATCGGTGGCCTGGTCGCCACCGGAATCGGTTGCCCGCGGCGCTTTGGGTACGGGAGCTTGCGCGATCTGATCATCGGCATCACCGTGGCGTTGCCGGACGGGACGCTGGCGCGCGGTGGCGGCATCGTCGTCAAGAACGTCTCGGGTTATGACATGATGCGGCTCCACTTCGGCGCGCTCGGTTCGCTCGGGGTGATCATCCAGGCCAACTTCAAGGTCCTTCCGGCGCCGGAAGCGCAGCGGACGCTGCTTCTCTCCTTCCGGGAATCGGATCAGTCGGCTGCCGCCGCCCTCACCCTGCGCACTTCGCAGCTCGCGCCGACTGCGCTCGTCGTGCTCGCGCCGCCAGTAGCCAAGCGGCTCGCCGATCTGGAGCGCTGGGTGTTGGCCGCACGCTGCGAGGGACCGGAGGGAGCGGTCGAGCGCCAAGTCGAGCGCCTGCGTGCGAGCGTGGAGACAGCGAGCGGCGAGTCGGTCGTGCTCGATGACCGCAAGACGCTGGCCTTCTGGTCGTCGGTGCAGGGAGAACTGGAAGCGACGCCGTTCGATCGCGAACTTCGGGTGCGGATCGGCGAGTTGCCGTCCCGGCTCGGCGAACTGGCAGCGCAGCTCGAGCGCCGTTATGGCAGCGCACTGCGCAGCCTCGTCCTCGACAGCGGGAGCGGATTGGCCTACGTGACGGTCAGTGGAGAGCCGGTCGAGCTCCGTGCTTTCTGGGGTGAACTGCGCGAGCTGGGCCGACACGCGACGCTCCTAGGTGCGCCGATCGAGGTCAAGGCAGGAGAGGATGTCTTCGGGCGACATCCGGAGGGAATCCCGGTGATGCGCCGACTCAAGGAGACGTTCGACCCCGAGCGCATCCTCAACCGCGGGCGATTCATCGCCCATCTCTGAGCATGGAGCGAGGAGGCATCGATGACAACGGCATCGGCACCGGCGCGCCTGCGTGGTTTCAGTGGTCGGGATGCGCCGTCGTACGACGCGATCCGGAAGTGCGTCCATTGTGGTTTCTGCCTGCCGTCTTGCCCGACCTACCGGGTCACCTGGCGAGAGCGCTCCTCACCGCGCGGCCGGATCTGGCTCATGAAGTCGGTCGCCGAGGGACGACTGGATCTGCTCGATCCCGTGTTCGCTGAGGAAATGCAGCTGTGCCTCAATTGTCGAGCGTGCGAGGCCGTATGCCCGAGCGGCGTGCATTACGGCGAGATCCTCGAAGCATCGCGCGCCCAACTCGTGCAGCATCGCGAGCAGTCATGGCGCGAGCGACTCTTCCGTCTCGCTGGTTTCCGCATTCTCCTGGGCGACATGCGTCGCTTCCGAGCGGCGAACGCACTCCTGCGCTGGTACCAGCGCAGCCCCCTCCGGCCGCTGGTTCGTCGCAGCGGTGTCCTGCGGCTGCTCGGTTTGGAGCAGGCTGAGGCGTTACTTCCGGCTATCGCGGATCGCTTCGTCGTGGCTGATGGGCGTTTCGTGCCGGCCCAAGGGGAGCGGCGTGGCCGGGTGGCGCTCTTCACCGGTTGCGTGATGAGCACTGCGTATGCGCACGTGCACGAGGCGACGATCCGCGTCTTGACCCGCAACGGCTTCGATGTCGTGCTCGTTTCTGGACAGCAATGTTGTGGTGCGCTGCATGTGCACAGCGGCGAGCCGGAGTTGGGTCGCCGGCTCGCGCGACAGAACATCGAGGCGCTGGAGTCACCGTACCTCGATGCGATCATCGTCAATGCTGCTGGTTGCGGCGCAATGCTGAAAGAATACCCAGCGCTATTGCGGCAGGATCATGACTATGCTGAGCGAGCTCGACAGCTGGCTGGAAAGGTCCGCGACGTGCTCGAGTTCCTCGTCGAACGCGGCCTCACGGCACAACCGGGTCCCTTGCCCTGGACCGTGACGTACCAGGAACCATGCCATTTGGCGCATGCGCAGCGGATCACTCAACAACCACGTGTCCTGCTGCGCACCATTCCCCAGCTGCGACTCGTCGAGATGGCCGAATCGGCGCTCTGCTGCGGTTCGGCCGGTATCTATAACCTCTTGCAACCGGACATGGCGTCGACGCTCTTGGCGCGCAAGCTGGACAACGCGTTGGCTACCGGCGCGGACGTCATCGTCTCAGCCAATCCCGGGTGTATGCTCCAGCTGGAGGCTGGACTCCGGGCGCGCGGCGTGCGCCTCCCCGTCCTCCATTTGGTGGAAGTGCTGGATCGGGCTTACGCGGCGGCGGAAGGCAGGCCGGCTGACATTCTGGCAGCGGTCGCTGACTGATCGCCTGCGCAGCTCTCGTGCCATCGTAAGGAGCGCTCGGTGGTGCGTCGCGGACTCGGACGCTCGTTCCTCTTCGTTTGGCTCGCTTTCATGCTCTCTGCGTTGCCGGCTCACGCGCAAGAAGGAAACGGCGCCATCAGTGGCCGGGTGCAGAACGGGACGGCTGGTGGTGGACCGGTCAGCAGCCTCACGGTGACTCTGCGCCACTTCGCTGGGATGCAATTGGCCGAGGAGCGGCAGACGCAGACTGGCCCCGACGGATCGTTCCGCTTCGATGGGTTACCGACCAGCCCGCAGGACGCCTACCTGGTGGTCGTCCGCTATGCGGGTGTGGACTACGTCAGCGGCATGGTGCAACTCCACCAGCAACCGGAGCAGACGGTCGATCTCACGGTCTACGAAACCACCACGGATCCCAGTGCAATGCGGATCGCCTCGCGCTCGCTCGTCATCGCTGGTGCGTCACCGGAGTTGAGGGCGGTCGATATCATGGACATCCTCATCGTCGAGAATAGTGGTGACCGCACGTATCTCGGGGATCGATCCGGTGTCGTCCTGCGCATACCGTTGCCCCGAGGGGCGCAAGAGATCAGTCCGCAACCAGGATTCGATTACGGCCAGCCACGACTGGAGGATGGTGTGCTCCTGACAACCGGTCCGCTCCCACCTGGCTCGCAGACGGTCGTCTTGAGCTATACCGTCCCTTACGAGGGAACGCGGGCGACGCTCTCCATCGGAACCGCGATGCCGACCAGCACGCTCCGTGTCCTGGTGCGGGACGGGACCTACCGTCTCAGCTCGCGCAGCTTGATCGACACGGGCACGGTCGAAGTGAGTGGCGTGACCTATCGTGTCTTGGCGGTCGATGCGCCAGTCGTCGGCGATATGCACGTCGTCCAGGTGAGTGGACTGCCACGTACCGGCTTGCTCTTCGATCTTCCTACCGGACCGATCATCGCGCTGGTAGTCGGTCTCGCTGGACTCGTCGCGGCAGCAGTGTTGACCGTGATCGTTCTTCGCCGACGCCGCGTGGGAACAGAAACGAGTCGAGCGGCCATCGACGAGCGGCTGCAACTTGCCGCTGAACTCAATCGGTTGGACGAAGCACGGGCAGCGGGCGAACTCGACGAGACGGCGTACCAGGAGCAGCGATCAGCTGTCCTGGCACGCTTGCGTCAGCTCGTCGCCCGCGAGCAGGGTGTCGAGAGGAGTGGCTGACTGTGAAACGATCGGTTCGTGCGGAGGATCTTGCGCTTCTCCAGCTGGCGAGCGATGCGCAGATCGCACCAGATGCGAGCGCTGTCGCCTATGTCGTGACGACGATGGATCTGGAAGCGGATCGGTATCGCTCGGCGATCTGGCTCGCGCGGACCGATGGCTCACCACCGCGCCGGTTCACGAGCGGAACGCATCGCGACACGATGCCGCGCTGGTCACCGAGCGGTGAGGAACTGGCTTTCCTGTCCGATCGCACCGGTAGCGACCAGTTGTGGGTGATTCCGCGGAATGGTGGTGAGGCGCGGCAGCTGACGAACTTCGTGGAGCCGGTGACCGGCTTTGCCTGGTCCCCGGATGGGCAACGCATCGCTGTCGTGACGCGTGCGCAACAGGCAGAGGGCAAGGTCGATCCGGAAACCGACGTCGTCCGCTTGACGCGACTCCGCTACCGCTTCGATGGCCAGCGGGGTTTTCTCCACGAGCGACGGAGCCATATCTGGGTCGTCGACCTGCGAACAGGGACGCTGGAACGCGCGACCGATGGTGACTGGGACGATGACTGGCCAGCCTGGTCACCGGATGGCTCGCAGCTCGTCTTCACATCCAATCGCACTGAGGAGCGCGAGTGGAATGCTGCGAGCGAGCTCTGGCTCCTCCGCTTCGATGCGGCGGGCCGCACTGTCGATCTCTCCTGTGTCACCGGCGGACCATCGGCAGCGTTCGGGCGACCGAGTTGGTCGCCGGATGGGCGACTCATCGCTGCTGTCGGTCACTTCGAGTCCTGGGCGGGCTCGGCACGGCACAAGCGACTGTGGGTGATGACGCCGGACGGGAACGAGCGCTGGAACCTCTCCGCTGACTTCGACGCGACCCTCGAGGATAGCTTGCTCACCGACGCGTTCGGACCGTCGAAGCCGGGACTGCTCTGGTCGCCGGATGGTCGCTGGATCTTCACCCAGGTGAGCGAGCAGGGGGCGGTCCGCCTCTACCGGTTTCCGGTCAGTGGCGGTGCCCCGGAGTGCATCATCGGTGGTGCACGGCGCGTGCTCGACTTCAGCTTGAGCGCTGATGGGCGCTGGATCGCGGCGGTGATCGCGGGTCCGGTCGATCCGGGATCGGTTTGGCTGATGGCAGCAGACGGGAGCTCGAGCCGATGCCTGGCCGATCCCAACGCGGCCTGGAAAGAGGAGGTCGAAATCCTCGGCCCGGAGGAAATGTGGGTGTCGAGCCCAGTCGACGGGCGTCCCATCCATGCGTGGGTTCTCCGGCCTGCGAACGCTGGCGATGAGCGGGTGCCACTCGTCTTGTCGATCCATGGCGGGCCGCACGGAATGTACGGGTGGGCCTATTGTCACGAGTTCCAGGTTCTCGCGGCGGAAGGGTACGGAGTGGTCTACGCGAACCCGCGCGGGAGTCAGGGGTACGGAGAGACGTTTCTGGCGTGCACGCGCGGAGCCTGGGGCGAGGCCGATATGCCCGACCTCATGGCGGTCGTCGACGCGGTCCTCGCCCAAGGGTGGGCGGACCCGGGGCGTCTCGGCGTCTGCGGCGGCTCGTATGGCGGGTACATGACGAACTGGATCATCGGCCATACCGACCGTTTCCGCGCGGCGGTCTCCATGCGATGCGTTTCTGAACTCGTGAGTATGTATGGGACGAGCGATATCGGCGTCTACTTCAGCGAATGGGAAATCGGTGCGACCCCGTGGGACGATCCGGAGCGGTACCGCCGTCTTTCTCCGCTCACGTACGCGCCGAATATCCGCACGCCGCTTCTGCTCCTGCACGCTGAGGAAGACTGGCGCTGCCCGATCGCGCAGGCTGAGCAACTCTTCACCTGGCTGCGCCGCTTGGGGCGCACGGTCGAACTCGTCCGCTTCCCGGGTGAAGGTCACAACCTGACTCGAAGCGGCCGGCCACGTCACCGGCTCGAGCACCTCGAGCACGAGTTGCGCTGGTTCCGGACGTATCTCTAGAGCGCTTCAGCGCGGCTCCGAGCTGCGACTCTCGACGCGCTCGATGATTTCCCGGCCGCGCTGGATGACGGCTTTGGCGAGTTGGTCCGAAAGACGATGCAGGTTGACCCAGCGCTCCAAGAGGCTCACCGGATCGTGACGGGAGGACCGTTCGAGTTCGACGCGGGGACGCGCGACGCGTTCGGTCTGTACCGTGATACCGGCGACGTGTGCGGCGCCCAACTCGCTGAGCCAGCGCCGCACCTCGAGGGGACGAATGGCTGCCGCGCGCTCTGGGGTCGTGGTGATGGTGACGCGGACGATCGCCTCCGGGATCAGCGTCGCGTGCCGCTCGAGTGCGCGGCGGATCTCGTCCATCGGTGTGTCGGTCAGAATGTCGAGACGGAATGTGCGCATCGGGCGGGTACGGAGCGGCCGAAACTCCCAGCTGACGTCGCGCGGGTATGGTCCAGCGGCGATCCGGACCGCGACGTAGCCTTTGTCCTCGCGCTCCTCTCCAAAATCGATCCGCTCGACGCTACCGGCATACACCACGGGTGGCCGCTCGTGGAGCACTTGATGCGAATGGAGATGGCCGAGCGCGACGTAATCGATGGGAGCGCTGTTCAACCCGAGCTCGTCGAGTCCGAAGAGCGGGTCGTTACCGAGGATCACGCTGCGTTCGCTCCCGAAGCGTCCGCCTTCCATCGAGAGGTGACCGAGGAAAACCGCCGGGGTCGCTGCGTCGAGTGCAGCGAGGAGGGGAGCCAGCGCAGACGCGATGACTTCCTTGTAGCGACGCTCCAATTCCGGAGTGCCGGCCTCGCGAAGCGCATCGTCGGCCAGCAGGAGACGGGGTGGTATCCAGGGCAGCGCGACAACCTGGAGTGGGCCGCTCGGGGTCGCGATGGTGAACCGCTCCGGCCGGTTGGCGACGATGACGCCGGGTAGACGCAGTGCAGCGTAGATATCGATCGGTGTCGAACGCACCACGCTGCGTGGCCGGTCATGGTTTCCGACGAGGAGCACGATCGGGATTCCCGCAGCGAGGAGGCGCTGGATGCGCTCGGCAAAGCGGCGCTGAAGGGTCGGGCTCGGCTCGGCGTGTTTGAACGCATCGCCGGCGAAAAGGACGGCATCGAACCGCTCCTCGATCGCCGCATCGATGATCTGATCGAAGGCGTCGAGAAAGTCCTGGATGCGGGAGCTATGGCCGAGATCCGGACGGAACTGCCCGTGCGTCTCGACGCCCAGATGCAGATCAGCGAAGTGGATCAGGCGAAGCATCGTCTCTGCCTTCAGGTCACTGGCCGAGGAGCAGCCGCAGATGGCGCTCGTCGTCCATCGTCTTTCCCCAACCGCGAACCAACGCGAGGATCTCCTCGCGTCGATACTGTCGGGTGCGGATGGCGACCGGCATGCGCACCGCGTGTCCGACGATGACGCATTCCTGGCGTGGACTGAGATTGGCGAGGAGGCTGCGGAGGCCGGAACGGTCGGCGACGCCGGTCAAGACAGCCTCGATATCGTGCTGGTCGCTGAGCGGCCCGATCACCTTGGTGCCCAGCTGGGAGAGGATCTCGCGATCGATGCTGGAGGGACGCTGATCGACGATGAGCAAGGTAACGCGATACTTGCGCATTTCCCGCGCGATGGTGCCGAAGATCGACTGCCGAGCAGCTTCGGGGGTGAGGAACTTGTGCGCTTCTTCGAGGACGATGACCAGTGGCCGCAGGTTGCTTTGCCCACCCGCTTGCTGTGCCTCGAGAACATCTTCGGTGTAGCGATCGTGAATCCGGCGAGTGAGCAGGTTGGCGACCAGCATGTAGTCGAGGAACGAGTCGCAGCGACCGAACTGGACGATGATATGGGTACCCCGCTGCAGCTTGCCGATGATCTCGTCGATGACGGACGTATCGAGTGTCTCGCAGATATAGGGCCGTTTGGCCAAGCGATCCAGTTTGGCTCGCAAGGCATTGACCGAGGCTTCAGCGACACCAGTGCTCGCGCAGAACTCTTTGACTGCTTCGGTATCGAATTCCAAGGTCTGGCGGATCCACTGCGGCCCGTAGCGTGCCCGCAGGTGATGCGCGACCGTGGCGAAGGTCGGGTTGAGATTGAGCTCCTCCGCCAAGAGTTCGATGTCATCCGGTTCGATCTGATCGAGGCCGATCTGGATCGTGCGGGCGCTCGCACTCCGCTCCGTCCGATCGTCGAGCGTGTAGATCTGGACCCGCGATGGTCCGAAGAGCTCGAGCAAGCCGACTAGTTCGGGCTGATCAGTCGGGGCGCGAGCATATTCGTTGTGCATGTCGAAGAGCAAGATCGAGACCTGGTCGGCCAGGACGAGGCCAACGAGGAGTAGGCGAGTCAGCACGCTCTTGCCGCTACCGCTCTGCCCGAAGACGCCATTGGAGCGCTTGACCAGCTCGGCCAAGTCGAGCGGGACCGGGATCTCCATCGCCGGTGGTGTGCCGAGCGCGAAGTGCGTGCTGTCCTCCTGGCCGAACACGAGCGCGAAATCGTCCGCCGTGGCCTGACGCAAGCGTGCGAAGTGGGGCGGAATGCTGCGTGCAGGTTGTGGCTGGTCGCTTTCCGGCTCGAGAACGAGCGAGGGCCGAATCTCGGCGGTGGCATAGGCGTGTGTCCCGCGCACGATGCGACTGAGGAAGGGGGAGCGGATCGGTGGATCAGCCAGCAAGGCGGCATCGGTCGTGTCGAGCGAGAGATCGGTGATCATGCCGAAGTAGCGGCGCTCGATGCCCTCGATGACGACGAAACTACCCACGCGCAAACGCTCGACGGCAGCCGGGTCGAGGAGCCGGACGCGGAGTCCCTGACTGAATCGGCCATCGGTCACGACACCGAGGAACGCGTTGTCGCTGACGTGGTCGGTGACGTGGGCGTTGTGCTGGCCGTCGAGGCTCATGATCCTCGTCCGTTCGCGTTCTGACGCGCTCGCGCCCCGGATTGTACCATGGAAAAGAACTCGATCGGTGGAGACGAGCAGGATGCTGGATAACGAATGGGAAACGTTAGCTGAACTTCTCAAAGCGCCAGTCGATCCGAGTCGACGCGTCCTGGCTGGTCCCGTCGGCCGCCTGCAGGCACTGCATTGGATCACCCGTGCGGCGACGAGCAGTCTCGACCTCGACGAGATGCTCTCGACCGTCACGCGGGTTTTGCGCGAGACGATGCGTGTCGATTCCTGCGGTGTTTTCCTCTATGACGAGTCCTCTGGCACCTTGACCTTGCGCGCGGTCGATGGCGTGGCACCGGACCGTCCTGGCGGGTTCACGCTGCCGCTCGGGGTCGGTATCACCGGTCAGGCAGCGCTCACGCGCCGGCTGCAGATCGCCTTCGATGCGCCGCGTCATCCAGCCTATGTCGATTATCCGCACGTGGACGATCGACCGTTCGCCAGCCAGGTTTCCGTCCCGCTCATCGCCCGTCAGCCGGGAAGGTTGCTCGGCGTTCTCAACGTGCTGACGCTGGAACCGCGCGAGTTCTGGCCCGAGGAGATCGATTTCCTGGAAACGGCTGCTGGGGAAATCGCCATCGCGATCGAGAACGCGCTGCTGTACCAGGAGACGGATGCCGAGCTGCGCCGTCGGATCGCGCAACTCGAGCTCTTGCAGCAGCTCTGGCGCGCAGTCGCTTCGACGCTCGATCTCGATGAACTTTTGGGGACGATCGCGGATCGCGCGCTCGAGTTGTCGGGTGCTCGCGGGGTGGCGATCTTCCGACAGTCGCGTGCCTCGGGTGGCGAACTCGAACTCTTGCGGGCTGCGCCGGTGGAACTGGCGACCCGGCTCACTGAGGGCTTGGAAACGGTCTTTCGTCAGGTCGTCCAGGAAGTGCTCGATAGCGGCGCTGCAGTCTGGCGCGACCCGCTCGCCGACCAGCTCGCTCTCTATGCGCTGCCCATGATCACCGGTCGGCGGGCGGTCGGTGCTCTCTGCCTGGTCTACTCCGCGGGAAGGCCGAGGCCAATCCAAACCGGACTGCTCCATGCCTTCACCGATACGGCAGCGATCGCGATCGAGAATGCTGAGCTCTACGAAGAAGCACGGCGTGGACTGACACGAGCGTCGGCGCTTCTGCGCGAGCTGCATCATCGCGTGCGCAACAACCTGCAGACGGTAGCGGCGCTGCTCTCGCTCCAAGCGCGTCGTGCCGGGCCCGAAGCGCGTGCCGTGCTGCAGGATGCGGTGAGCCGGATCCGGAGTTTGACAGTCGTGCACGATCTCCTGAGTGGCCGCGAGCTGCCGGAAGTTTCCCTCACCGAACTCGCACGCATCGTCGTGACCCAAGCCGTCCACTCCCTGTATGGAGACGAGCTGGCTGTCGAGTGGAGCGTCGAGGGGGAGGAGGTGACGGTTTCCTCGCGCCAGACCACCGTGCTGGCGCTGCTCTTGAACGAATTCGTGACGAATGCGGTCCGGCACGGCTTCGCGGATGGTCCTGGGCATCTGGTCGTCCGCATTCAGCGCGAGGGTGATCGTGCGCTCCTCGAGGTCGAGGACGATGGCCGTGGCCTGCCATCCGATTTCGACCCACTACGGGGACGAGGGCTCGGCTTGCAAATCGCCCGAACGCTGGTGGAAGTGGATCTCCGCGGAGATCTGGAGATGAGATCCGGTGCACGCGGTGGGACCGTGGTGCGCGTGCGCTTCGTCCCGGAAGGGCGGGTCGCAGCCACGCAACCGGTGAGTTGACGGCACTGCCTCGGCTGCGGATACTCCAGCCGAGTCGAGCGACGTGGCGGGAATGGGAAGGGCACGATGGGGAACGAGGGGTTCACAGGATACTGGGCAGTGATCCTGGGCGCATCCAGCGGATTTGGTGCAGCGACTGCCCGCGAGCTCGCTCGGGCGGGGATGCACATCTGCGGCGTGCATTTGGATCGCCGAGCGACTTTGCCGATGGCAGAGGCAGTCAAGGCCGACGTCGAGGCTGCAGGAGTCGAGGCCCTGTTCGTCAACGCCAATGCGGCCGATGCGGAAACCCGGCGACAGGTCGCTTCGGCGCTTCGGGAGCGCGGCGCGCGCGTGCGAGTGCTGATGCATTCGCTCGCCTTCGGTACGCTGCGGCCGTACATCGACGAGGACGCCGCTCAAGAGGTGACACAAAAGCAATTGGAAATGACGCTCGATGTCATGGCGAACAGCTTGGTGTACTGGACACAGGATCTGTTCCATGCCGGTCTCTTCGCGCCGGATGCCCGGATCTATGCCATGACCAGCGAGGGATCGACGCGCGTCTGGCGCGGGTACGGTCCGGTCTCCGCTGCCAAGGCGGCGCTCGAGGCCCATGTCCGCCAGCTCGCTGTGGAACTCGCCCGCTACGGGATCGCGGTGAATGCCATCCAGGCCGGTGTGACACCTACCCCGGCACAGGCCAAGATTCCCGGTGCGGAGGAGATGTTGCGCGAAGCCGAGCGGCGCAACCCTAGCGGACGACTGACGAGTCCGGAGGACGTCGCGCGAGCGATCCGCGCGCTCAGCGCACCGGGGCTCGGGTGGATCACCGGCAATGTGATTCGGGTAGATGGCGGCGAGGCGCTGGTGCCCTAGCCCGGGAGGACGTCACTGGTCAGTGGGCCCTTCGTAGACGACATGCTCGAGCAAGTGGAGCGTCGCTTCGACGTCAGCGAGATCGACAGCCTCGAAGGGAGCATGCGTGTGGCGAGCCCCGACCGCAACCAGCGCGGTCGGGATTCCCTGGCGGATGAGGGCGGCGCCGTCACTGCCGTAACGATCGAAGACGACGTGCTGGACCGGCAACCCATTGCGATCGGCAAGGTCAGCGAGCCGCCAGAGCAAACGCTGGTCGTAATGGGTGGCCGCATCCTTGTGCACGAGTTGTGGCCCGCCACCGAGCGTTGCCGGCATCCACTGCTCGCCGATGGTCGGCAGGTCGCCGACGAGCCCGACATCGAGTGCGATAGCCCAGTCGACGTCCAGGTCAGCTCGGAGCGAGCTGGCTCCGAGGAGTCCGTTTTCTTCCTGCACGGTAGCGGCGAGGTAGAGGGCGCAGTCAAGCTGCTGCGCGTCGATCTGGCGAACGAGCAGGGTCAAAAGGGCGAGCCCCACCCGATCATCGATCGCTTTCCCATAGAGGCGCGATCCGAGGCGACGAGTCGGCGGGTTCCAGACGACGCTCGAACCGACCGTGATGCCGCGCTCCAATACCTCCTGCTTGGAGTTGGCACCGATATCGACGAACAAGTCAGCGAAGGTCACCGGCTTGCTCCGCCGCTCTTCGGGCACGACATGGCCAGTGGCTAGGACGAACATCCCCTCGATCGCCACATCGCGACCGAGTACGAGCGCCGGTTGGCCGACTGGGAACCGTTCCTGTGGCTCCCCACGCACTTGCCCAGTCGTCAGCCACAACAAGCCGGACGAATCGATCGACCGAACTACGAAGCTCAACTCGTCGGCATGCGCAGTGAGCAGAAGCCGAGGACCAGCGCCACCGACGTAGGCGAGCAGGTTGCCGATCCGACTGCGCCAGAGTCGCTTGACGTGCGGAGCCCAAGCACGTTCCAGCCACGCCAGAACTGGCTCCTCCCGACCAGTCGGTCCGGGGAGCGCCATCAGTTCCGTCAGTACCTCGGCGATCCGCTCGCGCATCCTTCTGCCCCTCGCTCACTCGATCGACCCTTCGGCGCCAGGATACCTTAGAATCGAGGCGGAGCGGAAATCTGGCCAGGTAGCACCCGGCGCTGGCAGCCAGGAGAGTCGCTTGACGGCACTCGGTTTACGGTCCGCCACTTGCACGAATGCCCGCCAGGCGTGACACTCCGACTGGGAAAGCGGTTGCTGGTGGTGGACGCATGGGACGGGAACGAACCCGATCCGACCGAACGCTGATCGTGCGCCGCAGTCGGCTCCGCGGCCTGCTCATCGCGGCGCTCGCTCTCGCGTTCTTCGTGGCAGCGGTCTGGTTCGCTTGGCATGCCGGATCCTGGCTGGAACGCCTCTTCGCGGTCTCGATGGCAGTCTTTCTCGGTCTCGTGACAGTCGTTTCGACGTTGATCGCGTTGGATCGAAATCCTGTCCTGGAAATCGATGAGGAGGGGCTCACCGATCGCGGATCGCCGGTTCGTGCCGGAAGGGTGCCGTGGCAGAGCATACGCCGGATCGAAGCGAAGTCCGTGGGTACCCGGCGCTATCTCGTCGTCCAGGTCTATCGGCCACAGCGCTTCATCGCGGATCTCGATCCCGAGCGCCGGAAAGCAGCGGAGGAACTGATCCAGCGGCATGGCACGCCGATCGTGATTCCCTGGGAAGCGCTCGATCAGCCGCTCGACGCAGTCGTCGAGCAGGCCGAGGCTCTTCGACAGTCTACTGCCACCTGAACGAGGAGCATCGTGACGGTCGGTTCGTCTGGGCTCGTTCGCTCTTGACCGCGAGCGACCAGCACATCGCGGCGCGTGACTCTCCTGGCGCATGACCTGCTCCACTCGTTTACCGTCTGTTTACGTCACGTCTCCAATGATCGAGACAGGTCAGCGATTGCCTCCGCTGGGGCGTCAGAGTATGGTCGCAGTCGACTGTGGCCGGATCGGCGGAATTCCGATCGACCATGGTACCATCGATCCGTTCCGGGAGAGGTGATCCCGGTGAAGGGAGTTAGGTCATGGAGACTGTAGCGAGAACTATGGGCACCACCCGAGAACAGGAGCGAACTCCGATCGTCGAGGCAACGAACGTCGTGAAGATCTACGACACGGGACGCGTGAAGGTTCCGGCATTGCGCGGCGTTTCGCTGACCGTGTACGGAGGCGAAATGGTCGCGATCATGGGGCCCTCCGGAAGCGGGAAGACGACACTCCTCAACTGTCTTTCTGGCCTCGATACGATCGACGAGGGGATGATTCTGATCGCGGGGAAAGAGCTCGCGCGCCTACCGGACGATGTCCGATCGGAATTCCGCGCTCGTCATATGGGTTTCGTTTTCCAGCTGTTCAATCTCATTCCGGTCTTGAGTGCCTTGGAGAACGTCGAACTTCCCGCGCTTTTGGCGGGTATACGGCCGAGCGAGGCGAGACGGCGCGCGTGGGCAGTGCTCGAGCAAGTTGGTTTGGCTGACCGGGCTGGGCATAAGCCGGCCGAGCTATCGGGAGGCCAGCAGCAGCGGGTGGCGATCGCTCGTGCCCTGGTCAACCAGCCGGATATCATCTGGGCCGATGAGCCAACCGGGAACTTGGACACGGAGACGGCTGACGAGGTCATGGCGTTGCTGCGCCGGCTGAACCGCGAGAATGGCCAGACCTTCGTCATCGTGACCCATGATCCGCGGATCGGCTCGATGTGTGACCGCGTGATCCAGATGCGCGATGGGTTGATCATCGACGATGGACTCGCTTCCTTCCGCGCAGCTGCTGGCGGGGAGTGAGCGGCGATGAACGAGATTTTTGGAGTGTCCCTGGCACTCGTGTTGCGCATCCTCCTCGTCGCCTTCGGCGTGATCCTGGCGCTCACGCTCGGCCTCTGGATCTGGCGTCCCGTGCTGGGCCGGATGGCGCTGCGCAACATCCCGCGTCGGCCGATCCAGACCGCGTTGATCGTCATCGGTTTGATGCTCAGCACGCT
Source organism: Thermomicrobium roseum DSM 5159 (assembly GCF_000021685.1). Taxonomy (GTDB): domain Bacteria; phylum Chloroflexota; class Chloroflexia; order Thermomicrobiales; family Thermomicrobiaceae; genus Thermomicrobium; species Thermomicrobium roseum. The sequence goes on from NC_011959.1 coordinate 280,233, forward strand.
CATCTTTTCCGCATCGCTGACTACCGGGACGACCTTGCAGCACAGCATCACCGGGCAAGTGCTGCGGCTGGCGGGCCCGGCAGACGAACTCGTGGTGCAGGCGAGCGGTGATGCCCGCTTCGCTGGACCACAGCCTGGGGTCTACCTGCCGAGCGAATTGGTCGACCGGTTGGATGCGCTGCAAGCGAGCGAGCCGCGGCTGCGTGCCGTCATTCCTGCGCTGTGGCAGCCGGTGGCCGTGATCGATCTGCGAACCAAGCAGAGCGAGCCAGCCTTGAACTTGATCGGCGTTCCACCGGATCGACTAGCCCAGGTCGGCGGCCTGACCGATCGCGACGGTCGCGCGGTCGACCTCGGAACTCTGGGGGATGACGAGGTCGTCCTCGGGCAGGAGGCGGCCAAGCGCCTGGATGCCGAAGTCGGGGATCGCTTGCAGGTCTTCATCCAGGGCCGCCCCGTCGAGCTGCGCGTCGCAGCGATCGCGCCTGACAGCTTCTTCACCGGGACGCTCAATGTCGGTGACGCTGGAGGACTCACGGTCTCGCTCGCCCGGGCCCAGGAGCTACTCGGACTGGCCGATCGGGTCAGTTTCGTGGCGTTGAACAATCGCGGTGGCCTGGCTGATAGCCAGGCGGTGACCGATGCCGTGAATGCGGCACTGGAGGGGACACCGTATCGTGCTGTCGCTGTCAAGCAACGAGCTGTCGAGCAGGCGGAGCGAGCTGGCGAGACCTTCACGAACCTGTTCCTCTTGTCGGGCCTCTTCTCGGTGGCGGCAGGTATCTTGCTGATTTTCCTGATTTTCGCGCTGCTCGCAGCCGAGCGGAAGACCGAGATGGGCACGATGCGGGCGCTGGGGATGAAACGCTGGCACCTGGTCGCCCTCTTCGCGCTCGAAGGCATGGGTTACAACCTCGTCGCGGCGGCGGTGGGTGCGGTTGCCGGCGTTGCCGTCGCGTTCACGATCGCTGGCTTCATGGGTCAGCTGGTCGGTGAGTTTTTCACCATCGAGCCCTCCTGGCGACCGCGTGATCTCGTGCTCGCGTATCTGTTGGGTGTCGTGGTGACGTTCGTGACGGTGGTCATCGCTGCCTGGCGAGTGAGCCGCCTCAATATCGTCACTGCGATTCGCGATTTGCCCGAACCGCGACTCCCGCGGGCCAGCCGGCGCTGGCTCATCGCTGGTCTGGCTGGTCTGCTCCTCGGTGGGGGACTCACCTGGCTCGGGCTGCGTGAAGAGAGTCTCGCCTGGTTCGCGCTGGGTGTTTCGCTCCTGCCGCTCAGTGCGGCGGCGGTCTTGCGCCGGTTCGGAGTGCCTGCCCGGCCGCTCTACAGTGTGGCCTCCCTCATCGTCCTGGCCTACTGGCTGTTGCCGGACCATTGGCACGAGCGTCTCTTCGGGCCGATGAGCGGCGGCTTCGAAATGTTCGTCCTCTCCGGTCTCATGATGGTCGCGGCGCTGACCGTGTTCCTGGTGTGGAACATCGAAGTCGCCGTCGGTCTCGTCGGCAGGCTCGGGCGAGCGTTCCGCCGCTGGTTGCCGGCTGTCCGCATCGCCATCGCCTATCCGATGGCTTCGCGCGGGCGGACCGGCCTGACCGTCGCGATGTTCAGTCTCATCCTCTTCGCGCTCGTTGTCATGTCGACCATCTATGCCAATGTCGTGGCCCTTTTCGCCGGTCCGCTGGCGAGCGCCGGTTGGGACGTGGAGGTCACGGTCGTCGGTGGTCGAGCGATACCGGATCTCGAGGGAGTGCTGAAGGAAGGTGGGGTGGACGTTTCGGCGATCGTAGCCTCGGGTGGCACCATGAGCGTGCCCTGGACGAGAGCCAGCGTGCGCGTCGCCGGCACCGAGAAGGAGTGGGCACGGTATCCAGTTCGTGGGATCGATGGCGATTTTGCCAGTGCGGTCGAGGCTCCGCTGCAACTGCGCAGCCCCGACTATGCGACGGACCGAGAGGCGTGGGAGGCCGTCGCGCGTGACCCGTCTCTCGCTATCGTCGATGCCAACGTGCTCCAGCAGCGTGGTGGTGACCCAGCGAACCTCTATCTTCCGGATTTGCGCGAGGGGTTCCGGCCGCTCGAGCTGGAGATTCGCGACAATACGAGTGGGCAGTCCGGGACGGTGCGCGTGATCGGCGTAATCGATGGCCGCGTCTCCTCGTTGCAGGGAGTCTTTGTCGCCGAGCAGGCGGTGAGCACGATCTTCGGGCGTCCGACGACCGTCGACTATTACGTGCGGCTGACCGACGCCGCAGACGCGCGGTCGTTCGCGCGCGCGGTGGAAGCAGCCTTGCTCCCCTACGGCGCGCAGGCAGAAGCGACTGCTGACCTGATCGGTCGGGCTACGGGAATCATTCGCGGATTCATCCGCATCATCCAGGGCTTCATGGCACTCGGGCTGGTCGTCGGGATCGCTGCGTTGGGCGTCGTCTCGTATCGAGCCGTGATCGAGCGACGGCAGCAGATCGGTGCGTTGCGGGCGATCGGTTACCGGCGTGCGATGGTCGCACTCGGCTTCCTGCTCGAATCGGCGCTGGTGACCAGCGCGGGTATCGCCGGCGGAACGGCTTTGGGCGTCCTCTTGGCGCGCAACGTGGTGACGGGTCAGGAGGATCTGGCGGGCAGGTTCGAACAGTTCTCGCTGGTCATCCCGTGGGGGCAGCTCGCGCTCTTCGCTGGCCTGGCGCTCGGTATCGCACTGCTCATGGCGTACGCTCCGGCCCGTCAGGCCTCGCGGGTGTCGATCGTCGAAGCGCTCCGGTACGAGTGAGCAAACGGGTGCTGGTTCGGTTCGTTCTGGTCACCGTGGCAGTCTCGGTGCTGGTCGCCGCTGCGCAGAGTGTCGCTGCACAAGAGCCAGCGCGCCAAGCGCAGACGCATACGGTCAGCGCACGGGTGCTCAGCATCCTCGAGGAGGGTGTCACCCAGGTCGGGCCGGTGACCCAGCCGTACCAGCGCTTGCTGGTGGAGCTCACCAGTGAACCGGAGAAGGGACGGACAGTCGAGGTTTCCATCGGCGTGCGTGACCTCAACACGGCGGGCCAGCGCTTCGTACCGGGTGACCGGATTTTCCTGTCGGTGTCGACCGGGCCGGACGGCAGACAGGCCTATACGTTGCTCGATCGCGATCGGACGACGCCGCTCGCTGTGCTCGCCGTTCTCTTCGCGGGAGCGATCGTCGCGCTGGGACGTTGGAAGGGGCTTCGGGCGCTCCTCGGTCTCGTCTTCACGTTCGTGATGCTGGTCTGGGTCCTGATTCCGCTCATCCTGCGCGGGTACCCCCCGGTCGCGGTCGCGATCATCGTCTCCTTTGTCGTCTTCGCCGTGACGCTGGTGGTGACGCATGGCCTCGGCCGCATGGCACTGGCCGCCCTGGCCGGGACCAGTCTGAGTCTCATCCTCACTGGTGCATTGGCGGCGCTCTTCGTCGCGGCAGCTGGGTTGACCGGCTTGGCCGACGAAGAGGCCAGTTTTCTCCAGGTGGTGCTCGGGGACCGCGCGATGAATCCGCGGGGCCTGCTGCTCGCTGGTATGCTGGTGGGTGCTCTCGGGGTACTCGACGATATCACGGTTTCGCAGAGCTCACTGGTCTTCGAGCTGCGGCGAGCGAACCCCTTCTGGAGCGGCTGGGAACTCTTCGCTGCCGGGGTGCGGGTCGGACGCGATCATATCGCCGCGACGGTCAATACCTTGGTACTGGCCTATGCAGGTGCCGCTTTGCCCCTTCTCCTCTTGTTCAGCCAGCTCGACGAACCGCTCCTCTGGGTTCTCAACCGGGAGATCATCGCGCAGGAGGTGGTTCAAACGCTGGTCGGCAGCCTCGGGCTCATCGCGGCCGTCCCGCTCACCACCGGTTTCGCAGCCTGGCTCGCGGTGCGGACGCCGGTCGAGGCCCTCTCCGAGTTGGATCACGGGCATTGGCACCATCATTGACAAAAAAGGGAGTGCGAGCGAGAGCGTGCGATCGTCGTACCATCGAACTCTGCGCGCCGAGCGGGCACTTCGACGTCTACGGCTGGGAACGTGGTTTGCTGGCGGTGGTGCTGACGGATGAGGACCGTGCGCGAGTCCGGGCACGACTCACTGCATGCTCGTCTGGAGACCGAGCGCACGCTCTCCGATTCGTTGCGGATGCGGCGTCCCTGCCGCTGGTGGGCGAGCAACGCGACGAGTATGTGGCTGGGACGCGGCAGGACTTCGCACTCGATTTGGACCCGCTCGGTACGCCTTCCAGCGCCATGATCGGTGACTCGTGGCTGCGATCCCGTACGGGAAGACCGTGACCTCCTCCACGCTCGCTCAGCGACGCGGGTGCCCACGTGCAGTTCGGGCAGTCGGTGTGGCGGTACTGCGGATCCCTTGCTGATCGCGATTCCTCGTCACCGCGTCGTCGGGCAGAGCGGCAAACCGACCGGTGATGCCGGTGGCCTGCAGTGCAAGGCCTGGCTTCTCGAACACGAGCGCATGCACGTCTGACGCGGATCTCACCAGCCACGCTCCAGGCGCTGGAAGGCGCGGTGTGCCCGACGGGCGAGACGCTGGCGCTCGACCCGCTCGGGATCCCGGAAGAACCAGACCAAGACGAGTCCGGCGACGAACCCGCCGATGTGTGCCCAGTAGGCGACGCCACCGGTCGGTGCGGTCGGGACACCGAGCGAGGCGATGCCGGCAAAGAACTGGAAAACAAACCAGAGACCGATGAGGATGAGTGCGGGAAGATAGAAGAAGAACGGAATGAAACCGAAAAAGGCGACGGTACGGATGAGCCCGCCGGGATAGAGGACGAGATAAGCTCCCATGACGGCAGAGATGGCACCCGATGCACCGATCATCGGAATCCGCGAGGCTGGGTCCAGCAAGGTTTGGGCCCAGGCGGCTGCGATGCCGCCGAGGAGATAGAAGATCAGGTACCGGAAATGTCCCATCGAGTCCTCGACATTGTCACCAAAGATGTAAAGGTACCACATGTTCCCGATCAGGTGAGCGAACCCTCCGTGCAAGAACATCGAGGTGAAAATCGTGAGGTAGATGGGAAAGCCAACAGTCGGCGGAAGATCCACCCCACGTGTGAGTTCGTAAGGGATCGCGCCGTACTTGAAGACGAAGTTCTCCAGGGCGAGAGGCGATTGGGCCAGCAAGAGCAGCTGATAGAGAAAGACGAGGACGTTGAGCGCGATCAGGATGGTGTTGACGATCGGGAAGCTCTGCCTTCCGCTATTGTCGTCGCCGATCGGAAACACGGTCTCCTGGCCTCCATTCGCAACCTCGAAGTGGGGGGCGATGGGGCGATCTGTTCCCCGGTTCGCTGGTCACTCCCCTTGGCGGGTTTCCTCTTGCGCTTGCTCGGCGAGCAGACGCCGGAATTCGTGAACTTCGCGCTCGTACCCCTGGTACTGGAACGTCACGCGTGACTGGTTATTGGCATCGCCGCGGATGTCGAGCTCGACGAACCCGTGAACATCCTCGAAACGCATGTACCCAGCCATGTCTCGCACCAAGGGAATGCCGAGCTGATCGGTGAAATACTCACGGGCGCGGCGCGCGACTTCGTCGGGGTGCAATCGAAACGGATGCGTTTCCGCCATCTCGCTCCCTCCCTCCGATCGAGTCTCATGCACGACGATACCCGTTTGCGTCTCCGGCTGGCAAGCGGCGGCGAAACTCGGATACTGGTCGGCCGGGAAGGACTATGGCGCGCGTCTCGTGAGCGATGCGGCACTGCTATCACCGTTTTCTGGTGAGGCGCGGCGCATAGCGTGACGGTCTCGGGATCCGGGTGACTCGTCGCATCGCGAAGAGTGCCGCTTGATTGGGACGGCTGGGCAGTCGTCGCTCCCCGTCCTCCTCGTGGTGAGCCCGGCGTGGAGGGCTGAACTCGTCTCACCGCGGATGCGTGCCAGCGAGTGCCTCCAGGGTTCGGAGCACCGCCGCCGTGTCAGCCAGATCGGGCAGAACGGCATCGGCCAGGCAGGCGGCCAGTTCTGCCACGCCGAAGCGGCCGGTCGCGACGGCGAGAATCCGCACTCCGCTCGCCTGGGCCGCCGCGATGTCGCGTGGCGTGTCGCCGACGAGGATCGTCTGCTCGGGTGGGATGACCAGCCGATACCGTTCACGGACGGTCGCGCGTGCCAGTGCGACGAGCTGATGTCGCTCGTCGGCCTGGTCGCCATAGGCACCGAAGGGGAGGTGCTCAGCCAAACCAGCAGCAGCGAGTTTGGCACGAGCCACCAGTTCGACATTGCCGGTGAGGACGCCGGTAAGATGCCCCCGAGCAGCGAGCTGGAGGAGAAGCGGTCGCACGCCGGGCAGCACCCAGTCCTGGCGCTCCCCGGGACGGAGACGGGTAGCGTAGAGCGCACCGGTCCGTTCCATGATCCGTGGGAGGAGTTCGGAAATGGCCGTTTCGTCCAAATCGTGCCGGAGCAAGGCCAAGCGTGCGATCTGCCGGTCCAACATACCGGCCAGCGGAATGCCGTCGAGCGGAACGGGTTCACCGACGATCTCGTGCAGCGCTTCGCGCATGGCTTGGGCGTGGAGGGGATCCCCGGCGCGCAACAGCGTGCCGTCGATATCGAAGAGGACGAGCAGCGGCATCACCGGCTCCTGGATCGGGGTGCGCAGAAACGTGTGACGATTTCGAAGAGCGCACGGGTGGCAAAGCCGAGCGTGGAAACGGAAATGCGCTCGTCGTGGGCATGCGCCAGCTCGAACTCCTCTGGATGATCTCGCATCGGCATGAAGCCATACACCGTGATCCCGGGCAGGCACTTGGCATCGGTTCCCCCAGGGATCAAGTAGGGAACCACCCGCGCACCTGGGTCGAGCTCGGCCATCGTCTCAGAGATCGTGCGGAAGAGTGGGGAATCAGGATCTGCCTCCAGTCCTCGACCGCGCGTCGTCAATTCGACCTCGACGTGCGGGCCCACGAGTCGCTGGACTTCGGCGGCAAACGCTTCGGGTTCTTGGCCGGGGAGAATTCGTCCATCGACCTCGACCACGACTTCGGAGGGGATGACATTGATGCGGTGACCACCGCGCACGATGGTCGGGACAGCAGTATTGCGGGTCATCGCGTAGAGGAGACGGCGTTCGCCCGGGCCGAGCGGCAAGGCAGCCAGTCGTTCCCATGTCGGATCGGCGAGTGCTGACTCGATCTGCTGACGGACTGAGCCGCCCAGGGCGCGACCGATCTCGTGCAGAAAGCGGGTGACGGTTGGCGTGAGGACAGTCGGGAAGGTATGCGTCGAGAGGGTCAGGATAGCTCGAGCGGCATGCTGCATCGCAGTATCGGGGATCGGCATGGAGGCGTGTCCTGGCTGGCCGCGTGCCGTCAGGCGCAAGCGTGCTGCGCCCTTCTCGCCGGTCTGGCAGAGATAGAAGCGCTGGCCACCGAGGGTGAGCGCCATACCACCCCCTTCGTTGATCGCAAACTCGGCGTCGATCAGGTCGCGCCGATGCTCCCACATCCAGCACGCCCCGTACTGACCGCCGGCTTCCTCGTCGGCGAAGACAGCGAAAATGAGGTCCCGCTCCAGCGGGAGCCCCAGGCGCTGAATCGTCAGCATCACGCCCAGTTCGCAAGCCACCAGCCCCTTGGTGTCGACGGCACCTCGTCCCCAGACTCTCCCGTCGACCAGTTCCCCACCGAACGGGTCACGTGTCCACTTGTCGCGCTCCACGCTGACGACATCGCTGTGGGCCATGAGCAGGAGCGGGCGACCGTGCCCCCGACCGCGGAGGCGGGCGACCAGGTTGCCCCGACCGGGTGCACTTTCGACGACCTCAGCGGCTATCCCCTCACGCCTGAGTACCCCCGCGAGATACTCGGCGAATGGGGTCTCGTTGCCGGGCGGATTGACCGTCTCGAAGCGGATCAATGCTTGCAAGTGGCGAGTGACTTCGTCCTGAAGCGCATTCCAATCGATTCCACAGTCGGTCACGGTTTCCCTCCTTGTCCACTGATCACCGCAGCCGCAGTCAGCACCAGCAGCCCACCAACGAGCTGTACCAGCGTCAGCTGCTCGCTGAGCACCATCATCGCGACGAAGACCGAGGCGACCGGTTCCAACGTGCCGAGAATCGCCGCTGGGGTCGGTCCCAAGCGGAGCGTGCCGATCAGGAAAAGCTGAACGGGGAGCACGGTGGCGAGCACCACGATGCCGAGCACTGGGAGCAGTGCCGAACGGTCGATGAGGAGCGGAGCACGCTCCACGGAGAGGAGCGCCAACGCGACGACCGCTGTTGCCGAAAAGGTGCAGGCAGTCGCCAAGACCGGTGACGCGTCGCGGAAACCACGGTGGCCGAAGACGATGTAAGCGGCATAGAGTGATGCCGAAGCGAGCATGAGAAGCGAACCGGTCAGGTCGATGGTGTGCCAGCGCCAGCCGAGTGTGAGCGTGACGCCGCTGAAGCCAGCCAGGAGCGCGGCGAGCTGGCGCCGCGTGGGCACCTCTCGCCAACCAACGAGCCGGAGAGCGAGGACCACCAGCGGATAGACGTAGAACAGGATCGCTGCCGTGGCGACCGAGACGCGTTGCAGTGCGACGAGGTACAAGATGGTGTTGCCGACGAAACAAGCGACAGCCGCTGCCGTGGCCAAGCGCCGACGGTCGGTCCACGGCTGGCGCCCGAAGAGCTGCCCGCGACGCCACTGCTCGAGCGGAAGCGCCATGATCACGAGCAGCGCAGCGATGCCGAATCGCCAGGCGATCAGAGTCGGGACAGGAACACTCGCACCGTAGGCCAGCTTGGTGAGGGTGGCCAGCGTACCGAAACCGAGAGCGGAGAGCACGACGGCGCCAGCACCGATCCGGTCGATGCCAACCAGCCATCTTCGCTCGACACGGGCACGCCAACCAGCGGTCACCGCGACACCCCACGGGTCATTGTCTCCCAGCTTCCGCCTCGACACAACCTGAACGGTTCCGGTCGGGAGTCTGGACAGTTGTCCTGTACGGCTGTCTCGCTCGTGCAGCGTGACCGAAGGGAAGACAAAGGAACCTGTTTCGCACCGAGAGGGAGGAAGTGATATGGGAGCGGGCTGTGCGCGCGGAGCGCTAGAATTGGAGGGTCGCTCAGCCGAGCGGGGCGAGAGACGATGACCAGGGTGCACGATTTCGATCCGACCATGGACTACTACCAGATTCTGGGGGTCCCCGTCACGGCGACGAGCGACGAGATCCGGCGTGCCTATCGGCAGCTCATCCGTCATTGTCACCCTGATCGAATACGGGACCCCGACAAACGTCGTATCGCCGAGGAGCGGGCCAAGCTCCTGAACGCTGCCTACGCGGTGCTGAGCGATCCAGCGCGGCGACGAGCCTACGACGAGCGGTTGCGCCAGCGGGCAGTGGCAGACCTCCTCTTCCAGCGCTATATCGCTCCAGCACCGAGTCCATTTCGACCAGCGCCGACTCGCCGAGCACGAGCCTGGTTCGCCGCCGATGTGGCAGCTTTCGTCCAGCTTTTGGCCGTGACGATCATCTTCGTCGCCGTGCTCGTTCTGCTCCTCGTCGCGAGCAGCGCGCTGACGACCCTCCTGCAGGGTTTGTCTTAATCGCTGATCGGCTCCCAGCGGAACGAACCGTTCTCTTGCCGGATCCGACCGGGGATCGTCGGAAAGTGACTCGCCATCACGAGCGCGTCCTCCTCATGGGCTCGACCGAGCACCTCGAAACGTGTCGCGATCGCTTGCGACCGGTCCATATCGAACGCGGAACACCAGGTCGGCTCGGTCACCTGAGCTGGATGCGTGAACGTATCAGCGACGAGCCAGAGCGAGCCTGGTGTTCCACGGAGGACGACACGCATCATCCCGGGTGTGTGGCCAGGCGAAATGGTCAGGTGGAGTCCGGGCGCGATTTCGGTGTCATCGTCTACCGTTGCCAGGACTCCTGCCTGCTGGAGCGGATCGAGACAACGGTCGAGATACCCAGGTGCGATCTGGTGCATAGCAGCGCGCACGTCTTCACGTTGGAACGTCTCGAGTTCTCGAGCGTGCACCAGATACCGGGCGCGCGGGAAGGTCGGCTGGCCGCTCTGTGCTGCCCAGCCGATATGGTCAGGATGCAAATGCGTCAGGATGACCGTATCGATATCACCTGGTGCGAGCCCTCGCTGAGCCAATTCCTGGAGTAAGCGCCCGCGCTGATGGCCGAAGAGCGGATCGGGACCGGCACCGATGCCCGCGTCGACGAGCACGGTGCGGCCATGGCCACGGATCAGGTAGCAGGTGACGCGCGTGTAGAGCATGTCCTCTCGGGCGAAGGTGTCCGGGAAGCGGTCCCGGTACGGTTCCCAGGACTCGAGTGGAACATCGGGGAAAACGATTGCGAGCGGGAAGAATGCTCCCTCGACATCGACGAGTGGTTCCACCGTGTAACCAGCGAGTGTCACCGGCATCGCGTTGCTCCTTTCGCTCACCGTCCTAGTCTAGCGGGTCGCGAAGGCGGCAACCCTCTGGGAACTTGCCCGGCATGCCGATCGTCTCATTGACGAGAGCATGAGAGGAGGCTGCGATGCGACGACCCAACGCGAGACGGACGATGAGTGTGAGCTCATTCTTCACCCTCGTCATGCTGTTCGCTGGCCTCGCACTGGCTGCTTGCGGAGCAGCGACGAACGCGAGCGATCGAGGGGCAACTGGTGGTCCTCCTAACCCGGGCTCGCCGGCTGTGATGGAGCCGACGGCTGATCCTGTAGCGACAACGGAGCGACGTGGGATCTTTTTCCGGCACGTGACGTTGCGCGACGCCCCATACTCGAACCAGACCGAACTCGTGATCGATCTCACGCTCCCGGATGCGTGTACAGAACTGCATCATGCGGTCACGATCGACGGGAAGCGAATCCGCGTCGAAGTGTGGGGAGTGGGGCCGAGCGACCAGATGTGTGCGCAGGTGCTTCGCGAAGAGACACTGGTCATCCCGCTCGGCGTCGTGGTGAGTGACGACTGGATCGTCGAGCTGAACCGAGTGGAGATCGATGTGAACTCGGTCGCACGTGAAGAACCCGGAAGCGGCAGCCATGAGTATGGCTACGCCATGATCGAACAGGTCGAGGTGCGCGTCGGTGACGAGCGGCCGCGGCAGGTCGTCGCCGATGTGCAGGGAGCATTGCCTGATGCCTGTGCCGAACTCGTCGAGTCTCCGGAGATCACCTTCGATGGCGCAAAGGTGACTGTCACACTGCAGTGGCAGCGACCACGCGATCTCATGTGTGCGCAAGTACTGCGACCGTTCACGACCTCTGTCGATCTCGGCGAGTTGGAACCAGGAACCTACACCCTGGTCGTCAATGACCTCGAGACGACGTTTACGGTCGAAACGAATTAACCGTTCGCCCAACTCGGTGGGCGTCGTTCGGCGAAGGCCCGGAGTCCTTCCTCGTACTCCGGACTTTCGTCGAGTGCGCGGCGGAGGGACCGGATATCGGCGAGCGTGACCGCGTCGGTGGTGAGTACCCGCTGGAGAGCAGCTTTGACCGCGCGCACTGCGCCGGGAGCCGCTTGCCGGAGTTCGGTGATCCAGTGGTCGAGCATGGTGTCGAGATGACCCGGCTCGCAGAGCTGGTCGATGAGCCCGATGCGGAACGCTTCCTGCGCATCGAGTGTTCGGCCGGAAAAGAGGAGATCAGCTGCTCGCCCGCGGCCGACGAGTTGGGGCAGGCGCAGGACACCGCCTGCCCCGGGGAAGATGCCGCGGCGCACTTCCGGGAAGCCGATGCGGGCGGTGGTATCCGCGAAGCGGAGGTCACAGGCGAGGGCGAGTTCAGCCCCGCCTGCCAGACAGGCGCCGCTGATCGCGGCGATCGTCGGAACCGGTAGCTCAGCGATCGCCTCGACCGCGGCGGCGATGGCATCGGTGTGAGCGGTGCGTTCGCGTGGGGACATCTTCGAACGCTCGGTCAGGTCCGCTCCGGCACAGAAGGCGGGCGGGGTACCGCGCAAGACGACGAGGCGCAGGCTCGCATCCTGGGCGAGCTCCTGTGCGGTCGTCGCGATCGCTCGCGCGAGAGCGAGATCCAGCGCGTTGCGGACAGTCGGCCGATTGAGCGTGAGCGTCACGATCCCAGCATGATGTGCGACGAGCAGGACCGGTTGCTCCATCGCGTCTACCCTCTCCGGTCGATCGAGCGAGGATCCCTTCATAACCGGTGGCAGCTTCCCCCGCACGACCGAGTATGGCACACGCTGCTCACTGCGAGTGTTGACCAGAGTCGGCCGCTGGTCTCTGCGTACCAGAGCCGCGACGAGCGGACGATCGGTTGGATAGCGAAGACGTGTCGCGAAACGGGAACCCCTGTGTTCCCGCATGCCCCCGAGACTGGGAATTGGGTGGATCGTCGCTGAGGTGAGGAGAGAAGCGTCATGATCGATTTCGGCAAGCTCGTCATGGCCGGACAAGCTGCACCGATGGCGATCTGGTTGCGCGATCGCGGAACGGAGCGACCGACCATGCTCGCGGAACTCTTCGCAGCAGCCGAGGACTGGCGCCACAGCGGGAAACGACTCGATCTCGGCCGCGCGCTCGCGCAGGTCGATCCCTCGCTCGTCGATCCGCTGACCGGCTTGCCGAGGGGAAGCCCTTTCGGGTTGTACCGAGAACTCTTGGGTATTCACTTCTTTCAAGACATCATCGACCAGTTGAGGCCGCTCTCGGAGACGCAAGGCGCGATCGCCTTGGCGAGCATGCTCGGTCTCGAGCCGTGGTACGTCTTCGCCACAGTCTATCCGCGCCGCGTGCGACGCGAGGAGCAGGATCCGACGGAGCTGGATGTTCCGGAGGAAGTCATCCAATGGATCGGAAACTGGGCGCTCGGTCTCCAGATGATCGACGTTGCCGGCCAGGCGGTTTTGCCCGAGTACATCGGACGCCCAGTCACGGCGGAGCCGATGGTCTGGCCTGCCTTGTTGGCGCTCCGCGAGCGCATTCCACACCCGTTGCTCATCGACGAGCCGGAGCGTACCGACTTCATCGCGGCGGTCGAGCAGTGGGATCGCCGCATCGACGAGCGGATGTTCCTCATCGAACGGGCGTCGTTGGCCTGGGTCGAGCGCTACGGCGAACCGCCACGCTCGTTCGCACGCCTCCGCTCCGGCCGGCCGTGGCGGCCGTGGCATTACCCGGACACGTTCGATCCAGCTGACGGTGTCCTCCCCCAGCTCCTGCGCGCAGCAGTCGCCCTCGTGAAGGGATGGGGTGACCAAACGCCGACACTGTTCAGCTCGGCAAAGGTTCTGGAGATCTGGGAGAGCAGCCGCGCGGCACTCGGGCCACTCGTGGAAAGTGCCTATGCGCGCACGGTCGCGCGAGTGCTCGATATCGAGTGGGCGCTCCGTCCGTCGCGCACGAGCCAGTCCGTCTCCGACGACCTGGTGTGGCGACTCGTCTTGCTCGAGGCGATCCTGCGCGAGTCGGCAGGTGCGGTCCGCGCGCTCGTCGCGGAACCGCTCGAATGGATCGCCGAATACCGGGATGTGATGGAGCAGTTCGTCGAGTGGACAGCGAGATTCCTCCGGATCGGCACGCAAAGTGGTTGACTCGGCGTTCGTGGGTGCTGGACACGAAACCAAAGGATCCAAGGCGTGAGCGAGAGCGAGCGCACTTTCCAGATCGCACAACGGGTGCATCGGGCGTTCGTGGAGAGTACGATGGCGGATGCTCGCCGCGATCGGCTGATCGGTGAATACGCGAGAGCTGCTCGGGCATGGCAGGCGCGTGGCCAGTCGTTGGGACTGGAGGTCGCGATGCAGCGCTCGGGTCTCGATGCGCGGATCCGTGAGTCATGGCTGGACGCGGTCGCATTCGACTTCTTCCGAGCTGTGGTGACTGAACTGCAGCCGCTACTGGAGACGCAACTCGCACTGCGCTTGGCTGGTCTCGTCGGGATCGAGCCGTGGGTCGTGATCGCGCTCCGGGAACGCGAGGAGGGTGGGTTGCCCGGCACCCGGCGTGCGCGTGTTCCCTGGGAAGTGGTGCGCCGCTTTTCGCGCTGGAGTCTCGGATCGATCTCGGTCGCTCTCGCCGTTCTGGAGTTGGAAGACCACGTGCGTGGCCGGTGCGATGCGGACCGATTTTCGTTGGACTGGCCGCTGCTCTGGCACCTGCGCGATCGCATCCCGCATCCGTTTGGGCTCGACGGCCAGGCAACGGCCGAGTTTGCCTCCGCCTGTGCACGGAGTCGCGGAGAACTCCCGATCTCGGACTGCTTCCTGGAGCAGCTCCGGCGGGATACCACGGCGTCCTGGAGAGCGATGGCGACACGCGAGGTGGACGAGCGATCGCTCGCTGGCCGGTCGATGGCGCCGCGAGGCTCGACCGGTCAGCTGGACGACTATCCGCGCGACGAGGTGGCGAGCGCCGTCCTGACGGCCGCGGCTCTCGCCGCCTGGTTTGACTCGGACACGATCGCCGCCGAGTTGGCGGATCGCGTCGCGACGATGTTCGCCAAGCAGTCCGACGAGCCGCTCCCGCCCGTGTTTCACCTCCTGGGCATCGGCACGCAAGAGCGCTGGCACCAAGCGGCCGGTCCGCTGACGGCATTGCTCCCCACAACCTATGCCCGGACGTGTGCAGTGGGGCTCGGACTTCCTGGGGTCCCGGAACGAGATGCTGGATGGCTCGATGGGTCACTAGCGGTCGGGGGCAAGCTCCTGCTGTTCGAGGGCGTTCTACGCGAAGCCTGCGGCGCACTGTACGCCCTGGCCATCGATCCGCTCGATCATCTGGAGCGGACGCGCGACTACGCGCACGCGCTTCTGGGGTCGCTCGATCCGTTGTGATGGGCGAACCTCGTCCGAATCGCTCGAGTGGTTTCGGTCTTTTCGGCTCGCCGCGGGGTGGGGAGGGCGTCGTCGGACGTCGTGATCAGGTCGCGACCGACCACTCCCGGCGGACAGGGGCGGCTGGCGGCGAGGAGAGTTCGCGGAATGCGGGCACGCGGCTCGCGACGATCGCGCCCTTGCCGGCTCGTCAGCGTGGGAGCGACGAGTGATACGGGAGGATGCGGGTTTCCCGCGAGAAAGCTCGTGTCGCGGCGGTATGGGAACAGAGCCACGGGCGGTGGGGTCAGGCGGGTCACGCCCTCTCGGTGCGAGCCGATGAGGTGAAGCGGAGCGCAGGCAGGAAGCGGCGGAGAGGTCTGAAGCACGAAGCGGACGATCACAGGATCGTCCGCACGTTCGGAGCGGGAGACGGGATTCGAACCCGCGACAACCGGCTTGGGAAGCCGGCACTCTACCAGCTGAGTTACTCCCGCGCTCGTTTGTTGCTCTTAGTATACCCTGACCCGCTCGCGTTGTCCAGGGGGACTCGATCGGAACTCCGTGGAGCGGTTGCGCGGAAGCACAAGGCCAGTCGATGAGGGGCAATCGTCTTTTCGGCTTCGTTCGGCTCGACTGAATGGCTGTGCCGGTGCACGACCCGGAGAGAGCGTTTCGCGGAGAAGCCCTCGAGCCCCTGGGCGCTTCGGCACTCGCGGCTGGCGATACGTCCCTTCGGGGCATCGAGTTCGCGTCAGTTGCAAGCGAGTTCGCTCCCGGCTCGACGCGGTCGGTGACCGGGCATCATCGCGATCGATGGGATGATAGGAGAAAAGTTGACGCGTCGCTGCGTGGTTGTGGGGATCCGGTCGAGAGCGTGTCTCTCATCGGAGCGTAGACCCGGCGCTACCTGCAAAACGCTGGGAAACTCCGCGGAGCAGCAACCTTGCTTGACAACAGGGTTTCCGGCTCGGTACACTTTCCGACGGCGAACATGGGGGCATAGCTCAGCTGGGAGAGCGCGACAATCGCACTGTCGAGGTCGGGGGTTCGAGTCCCCCTGCCTCCACCACTGTTCGATATCGATTCGACCACCCGCTACCGTTTCCCGTGCAGAGTCAATGCAGCGTCCTCGCTGCTCGTCGGAGAGGGGGCACCGATGAAGACACGGACATTCCAGCTGATCGGCCGACGCAGCAGCCAACCGGATGTCCTTCTCGTCCGTGACCAGGAGGGTCGGTATTATCTCCGGCCGGGTTGCAACGGGCGCCTTGTCCGGGTGACCGCACGCGATGCCGAGCGGCTCCTCCGCAACTACGAATACCGACCGATCCTCAGCGCAACGTGGCTCTCGTTCGAGGAACTCATCCGAACCGATTGCCCGCTTCCTGCCGAGTCGACGCCCTCGCTCACCAGTCATGAGCGCGCCTGACTCCAAGCACAGCGGAGGGGGCTCGGTGCAAGCCCCCTCCGCGAGCTGAATGATTGCCCGAAACGATCACGATGCAGGTTGGGGCTTGATGTGCGGCACTGGCGCTGCCGGCCGCGCTTCGGACGGCGAGTCAGGACGGGCTGTCTCCGGCGTTGCGATGAGAGCAGCTGGCCGGGTGAGCGGTGGGCCGACGAGCTCCGGCCGCGGACGCGGCTCGTCGAACAGTGCCTCGATCTCGTGACCGTCCAAGGTTTCCTTCTCGACCAGCAGAGTCGCAATCTTCTCCAGCTTGTCCATGTGGTCCAGCAAGATCTGTTTGGCCGTCTGATATGCCTGATCGATCAGACGGCGCACCTCCTGGTCGATCTCGTATGCGACCTGGTCGCTGTAATTCCGCTGTTCAGCGATCTCGCGACCGAGGAAGACCAGCTCCTCCTTGCGACCGAAAGCGAGTGGTCCGAGCCGCTCGCTCATCCCGAACTCGGTCACCATACGGCGAGCCAGCGTGGTGGCACGCTCGATATCGTTGGCTGCGCCTGTCGAGACCTCCTGGAAGACGAGTTCTTCCGCCACCAGTCCGGCCATGAAGACAGCGAGCTGCGCCTCGAATTGCTTCTTGGTCCAGAAGAAGCGATCCTCTTCTGGCAGGACGCGAGTGTAGCCGCCCATCATGCCGCGAGCGACGATCGAAACCTTGTGGACCGGGTCGGCATGCGGCAGCATGCGCGCGACGAGCGCATGCCCAGCTTCGTGGTAGGCCGTCATCAGCTTCTCGCGCTCGCTGATACGCCGACTCTTGCGCTCGGGACCAGCGACCACGCGATCGATGGCCTCGTAGAGCTCTCGTCGGCCGATCGTCTTCTTGTTGCGACGCGCAGCCAGGATAGCTGCCTCGTTGACGAGATTCTCGAGATCGGCACCGGAGAATCCCGGGGTCTGGCGGGCGAGATCCTCCAGATCGACATCGCTCTCGAGCGGCTTACCGCGGGTGTGAACTTTCAGGATCGCCAGGCGACCGTGCAAGTCTGGCCGGTCGAGCACGACCTGCCGGTCGAACCGCCCCGGACGGAGCAGCGCTGGATCCAGCACGTCCGGGCGGTTGGTCGCGGCGATGACGATCACGTTGGTACTGGAATCGAAGCCATCCATCTCGACCAGGATCTGGTTGAGCGTCTGCTCACGCTCGTCGTGGCTTCCACCGAGCCCAGCACCGCGCTGGCGCCCCACCGCGTCGATCTCGTCGATGAAGACGATGCAGGGAGCGTTCCGCTTCGCTTGGTCGAAGAGGTCACGCACCCGGCTGGCGCCGACGCCGACGAACATTTCGACGAACTCGGATCCGCTGATACTGAAGAAGGGCACGCCTGCCTCACCGGCAACTGCCCGCGAGAGGAGCGTCTTCCCTGTTCCCGGCGGTCCGACCAGCAGAACCCCTCGCGGGATACGGGCGCCGAGTGCCGCGAACTTCTCTGGATACTTCAAGAATTCGACGATCTCCTGCAACTCTTCCTTCGCCTCGTCGACACCTGCCACGTCATCAAAGGTCACGGTCGGCCGATTACTGGTGAACACCCGCGCGCGACTCTTACCGAAAGAGAGAGCCTGATTGTTCGTGCCTTGTGCTTGCCGCATCATGAAGATGATCACGCCGATGAGGAAAAGAGTGGGCAGCAGGAACGTCAGCGTGCCCAGTACATTGCCCCACTGGCTCGCGCGATGCGTTTGGATATCGACCTGCTGCGGGTCGATCCCGAAGGTCTTCAGCAGCTCGAAGATGTCGACGTTGGGTGGCAGGCGGAGTGTGCGGACCTCGTTGGTTCCGATGTACTGAACCTGAATCTCATCGGATCCGCTCGTCATGACGAGTCGCTCGACTTTGCCGGCCTTGATATCGGCGGCCATTTCCTGGGTCGTGATCGTTGCGCCGCCGCGACCTCCCTGAACGAAGGTCACCCAGACGGCGATCGCGGCGATGATCAAAATCATCCACACGAAGCCGTTGCGAAGCCACTTGTTGTCGGACATCGGGATGCCTCCACTCTCGTTCGGCCCGCTCGCTGATGTGGTGCAGCGGGCGTCCCCGATTATAGCAAGCTGTCGTCACCGGTCGATTCGGGGCATGTGTCGTCGGCTGCCCCGGGCCGGTGCGTCGGCACTCCGATCGGAGAATCGCCACCAGGCGAGCGAGACGCGAGGGAGAATCGTCCTTGCCTCGCCGGTGATTTCGCTCGCAAAGCTGGATGCTCGTGTCGGCCAGGCCGGATGGGCTCGGTTCAATCGCTCAGCTCCTTTGCAGGAACGAGCATCCTCGGAGCGCAGCTGACCGGCTGCCAGTCGTAATCGGGTAGGCGACCGGAAATCACCCTTGCGCTGCGTTCCGATAGACGGCGATGAAGGGGAGATTGCGGAACCTCCCCGCTGCATCGAGGCCGTAGCCGACCACGAACTCGTCCGGAATGTCGAAGCCGACCCAGTCCGCTCGAACACTGACGGCACCTGGCTTCTGCTTGCGCAGGAGGACAACGACGCGCAGGCTGCGCGGGTTGCGGCGCTGGAGAACGTCCAGAAGATATTGCAGGGTCAGACCGCTATCGATGATGTCTTCGACGAGGAGAACGTCTCGTCCCTCGATCGGGCGATCGAGATCCTTGATGATGCGGACGACACCGGATGTGACGGTAGCCTGTCCGTAGCTGGAAACAGCCATGAAGTCGATGTCGAGGTCGATGGGAAGGTGCCGAACCAAATCAGCCATGAAGACGAATGCTCCCGTCAAAACGCCGATGAGCACAGGGCGCTTTCCCTGGTAAGCGCGGGCGATTTCCTCACCGAGTTCGGCCACTCGCCGCTGCAGCGTCGCTTCATCGATGAGGACCCGCTCGAGTTCTCCGCTGGGAGCCTGTGCTGTTTCGCTCACGCCTCGTACTCCTCCCTTGCGAACCAGTTCGAGCACGACGGTACCGTCTGGAGAGCGGTAGCGCTCGCCTTGCAGGCCAGGAATCCAGTGCACGATCCCGTCACTGGCTACCAGCGGTAGCCAGTCGCGAAGATAGCTCGGAACTTTCTCGTTGACCAACCAGTCCTGAAGGCGAACCGGAACCGGCTGGCCCGGACGGACCAGGCGGTCACCAGGACGCCGGGTGCGCACGACCCATCCCTCGGCGGGCGCGCGCAGGATCGCGAGCTCCCACTCGTTCTCCAGCGCGAGAGTCGTGCCGCTGCGGAGCGGCAGGACACTACCAGGCTGGATGAGCGGACGCCCGGAGCGGTTCCGCAGGTATTGCTCGATCCGGTTGCCCGGACCGAGAACGGCTTCAGTGTAGCTGATCACAGCGACGAGACCATGGCCGAGTTCGATCGCTCGCCCCGTCTGGCCCTCGACGAGTGCTTTTCGGAGGGCTACCAGCCGCTCACGACTCAAGCTCCAGGTCGGATCCCAGTGCTCGCGCAGCGCTGTTTGCAGAATCCGCCGTTGCAGAGCCGGGTCCAGCGCGCGAAACGCCGCCCGATCGAGGATCAAGAAGTCGGCCTCAGGTCGGAAAACCTGTGCCGAGGTTTCCCGGGCTACCCGCTGGAGAAATTCCGCATCTTCGCGCAACTGCTCTGCGACCTGCGCGAGCGCGTCCGTCGTACCGGGGCGGAGTTGCTCCAGTATCGGAAGGACTCGTCGGCGAATCGCATTGCGCTCGTACGAGAGGAGCAGATTCGTGGGGTCTTCCAGCGGTTGGAGGCCGAGTAATTCCACAGCTGCTCGTACGACTGATCGTCGAATCCTGAGGAGCGGACGGATCAAGCGGATGGACGCGAACTCGCGGTGCAGTGGGTCGAGTGGAATGCGGAGTTCGGTGACCGGTCGCATCGCCGCGAGGCCGTCCAGCCCAGCACCACGGAGCAGGCGCAGCAGTACCGTTTCTGCTTGATCGTCACGCGTATGGCCGACCGTGATCCAAGATGTTCCCTCCGCCCGTGCGACCTGAGCGAGTGCGGCGTAGCGAGCGGCTCGCGCTCCTGCCTCCAACCCGCCCTCCTTGTACTCAGGCCAGAGAGAAACATTGACTTGCACGACTCGTACCACCAGGCCGAGTTCGCTGCCCAAGGCGATAGCGCGCTCGGCCATTGTGCTGGAGCTCGATTGCAGGCCATGATCGATATGGACAGGGATCGGTGTCGGAGCGAGCCCTCGGTGGGCCAGGTGCTGGAGGCTCCAGAGCAGGCCGAGGGAATCCGGTCCACCCGAGAATCCCACGATGATCCGATCGTGCCCTGACAGGCCTGCTTCTTCCAACGCCGTACGGACGACGCGTAGGACTGCACTGATGGCCGAATTGGAGCGTCTCACGAGCGTGCGCCCCCATATCGGCGAGTCGCTCGAGTGATTCTCGCCCAAAAGCGAAAGCGGCGCAACTTGCGCCGCTCCGTTCGGTGCCGGTGGGCGGATTCGAACCACCAACCAAGGGCTTATGAGTCCCCTGCTCTACCGTTGAGCTACACCGGCCCACTTCCCGCGTCGAAGTCTAGCATTCCCGCTCGGCAGCCGTCAAGTTTCCTACTGCTTATATGGCGTACCTGGCCCGGCAGGAACGGGCCGGCGACGCGAATCCTCGCGACGCCGCGATGGGCGTGATGGACTTCGATCGCCAGGCCGTGCCGGCTCGACTGAGCCGAACCGTTCTCTGCGAGGCTGCTGCCTTCGTGACCAATGGTGAGGTTGCCTGTGCGCCTGACTGTCTCGAAGGACAGTACGGCCAAGGAGGAAAAGCATCCCCCGTGGCCCGGGAGCTACTCACCGATATCCTTGCCGATCTGGCGAGCCATCGCACGATACTGAGCGAAGTCGCCCAGGCCGGTGGCGTTGACGCCCGGAACGACGATGACGCTCGCCGAGATGAGGTGTGCTTCCGGACTCGCCAGGTAGGCGCAGATCTGTCCGATATCGTCTGGTAACGCCCAACGGCGCGTTGCGACGAGCGCTTCGGCGTGTTCTCCCATCTCAGCGCGCAAGCGACCGCTCAAGATCCCAGCAGGCAGCACCGCGTTGACGGTGATGTTGTACGTATAGAACTCGGCAGCGAGCTGCCGGGTCAGACCGAGCAATCCTCGCTTGGACGAGGTATACCCTGCTCCCCCGTTGAGACTCGCCCGGAGGGCAGCGAGCGAAGCGATATTGATGATTCGGCCATATTCGCGCTGCATCATGTGGGGGATGGCTGCTCGGCTCATGTAGAAGGGTCCCGAGAGGTTGACCGCGATGTAGCTGTGCCACTCCTCGTCCGACATCCGCTCGACGGCGGGAGTCCGCCCCAAGCGCGCCGCGTCATTGACGAGGATGTCCAGTCGTCCACAGCGTGCGATGACCGACGAGACCAGCTCGTTCGCTTGCCGTGGATCGGAAACGTCGCCAGCGAGCGCGAAGGATTGTCCACCGTTCCGGGTGATCTGATCCACGGTCGCTCGCGCGTAGTCCTCATGAAGATCATTGACGGCGACGATCGCTCCCTCCCGAGCGAGAACGCGTGCGATCCCTGCGCCGCCACCTCCCATTTCTCCGCCCCCAGCTCCGGTCACGAGGGCGACGAGTCCTGTGAGTCGTCCCATCGCACCTGCTCCTCTCTTCACGCGAAGGCAGACGCTGGATCGGTACGGCCACCTGGTACGACGGAAACCGCACCATCGATCGGAATCGCCGCACCGGTGATGTAGCTCGCTTCATGGCTCGCCAGGAACACGACGAGTGCGGCCACTTCCTCCGGTGTCCCGGCTCGTCGAATCGGTATGGTCTCCGCGAGGCGTTGTACGCGTTCCTCCTCCCATCCGTGGAGCAGCTTCGGGGTCACGATGAAGCCGGGGAGGATCGCGTTGACCGTGATCCCATGTTGCGCGACTTCGATCGACAGGTGGCGTATCAATCCGTACAGCGCTTCTTTGGCTGCAACATAAGCGACGCCGTTCAGCGCACTGGTGCGGCTGGCTGTGATGTGCGACACATGAATGATGCGACCGAACCTGCGCTGTCGCATATGCCGCACTGCCGCTCGACTGAGATAGAAGGGAGCATGCGTGTTCACTGCGAGGAGGGACTCCCATTCGTCATCGGATACCTGGTCCGAGCGGCGACCGCTGCCATGTGCCTCTGCCTTGTTGACCAGAATATCCAGTTGGCCGAAACGCTCGACGACCTGTGCGATCAAGCGATCGACCTGAGCCGAGTTGGCCACATCGGCCGGAAATGCCTCGACTGCATCGTAGCCGGCAGCTCGCAGCTCAGCGACTGTCTCTCGTGCCCGTTCGGGAGTCCGATCGTTGATCGCGATCCTCGAACCCGACTCGGCGAGTGCCCGGGCGATGAGCGGGCCGAGTCCACCGCGCGAGCCACCGCCAGCGCCGGTCACCAGTGCGACCATGCCGTTCAGATCGAAACGCTGCTGTCGTTGCATCCGTTCCTCCTGCTCCATCGTCGGCGTGCAGAGACCACTGATTGGCTAGGAGGGCATCGAGACCATCGTGCTGGTCGTGCTCGTCGATGCTGTTCGCTTGTGCGAAGCTCGCATCGGGATCGCTCGCAAAATCGGTATCCGCAACAGGATCGCCTTGGTTCCGTCGCTTGACTCAGCTGGACTGTTATGTTGTGCAAGCACGGCCCCGCGGCGTCGAGGCGGGTAAGCGCAGCACGATCCAAAGGACAAAGCTGGTTTGCATCATCGACCACTGCGCTCAGTAGCAGGCGACTTTGGTCATGGCTCATGCACCTGTGCTGAGCAGAGCGGTTTCCGCTCTTCACGATGGAACCATTCCTCGCTGACGTTCCGTTCGCCGCTCGCCTCAAGATGATTTGGTGCGGATCGGTATGGTGATCTGCTGGCCGATGAAGGTCGGGCAGACGGTCGAGATACCAGCGTTGCGAGCTCCGGCGACGACGATCAGGATGGTTTCCGGTGAATGAGCGAAGCGCACGAAGGCATCGTCCGGCAGAGAGGCATCCAGCAAAGCGTCCTTCGCCAACCGTCGCAAAACTCCTGCTGGGCGACCGAAGTGCTCCCACAGGTATTGTCGTGCCCGGGTTTTGCTCCAGCCGGCGGCAGCGATGAGTTGGGCGTGCTCTGGCCCCATCACGACGATACCAGCGTGCCCGCGCGGCGTCGGGAAATACGTTCCCGCGTACGACATCGAATCGGCGATCGTTTCCAGGATCACCTCGGGGTGCTGGGAGTCGCGTTGCTCGACCTGAATCGTGCCCCGCACGAGGCCGACCGTTACCGTGCTTTCGTCTTGCGCAAAACCTCGCTCGACGTGCAGTGGCTCCCACGGACTCTCTTCTTCGTTCTCCGCGATGCAGAGACTGAACTTACCGGGTTGGCCGTGGGTGCTTTGATCGAACTCGTGTGGACGGATGCCGAGCGCATTCATGATCACGAGTCGGATCGCCCGCCCGATCGTCGCGTTCGGACGGTCTCCCGGGCTGAAGACGTTGTCCCTGGCGTTGAAACCGAGGCGATGTCGGATCGGTCCATTGACGACGACAAAAACCGCTTGGCCAGTCGTGCTCTGCAAGAGGCCGCGACTACCGGGCACTCGATCGAGGGCTTCCAGGGCCGCGAGAACGACAGGGAAATAGTCCGGTTTACAGCCAGCCATGACCGCATTTGCGGCAGCGAGACGTACCGTGCACTTGCGACCGAGATGCTCTTGCTCGATCACGACCTCTTCGGGATCACGGTCGGTCTGGGCGAGGAACTCGGCGACGAACTCCTCTGCCGGTGGCACGACAGGTAGTCCATCGGTCCAACCGCGTTCGTAGCAGTACTCTATCGCCTCCCGGGCGTGCCGTACGGCCTCGAGAGTCGGCTCAGCCATCTGATGCACGCTCATGTCGTCCCTCCGCGGCAGCGTCCTCGACTCCCAGCAGCCGAAGCAGTTCAGGAACTACTTGTTCAGCCCGTTGTCGGACTTCCTCCGGGCTGAGGCTGCTGACCGGATGCGGGATTACCGCGTACGGATAATCAGGCATCCCTTGCGCTTGCGCCATGGCATCCGCTGTGGTCCGGAAGGCCTCGGTGATGATCGCTGCTGAGGGGATCCCCTGCTCTTCGAAACGGATCGCATCGGCCACACTGGCCGCGCTGCATGACCCTCAGTCACCGATCGCGGCGATCGCAAAGTCGCATCGCTTCCGGAGCTCGGAGATGGCTGCTGGATCGACCGGCACCGAGATACTCTGCTTCCGGTATGTGATCAGTTCAGCGACACCATGCTGTTCCTGGAGAATTTCGCCGATATTCCGGAGCAAGAGATCGGCATTCTTCTTTCCGTTATCGATCAGGCAGACGCGCGCGCCATGTAGCGAGCGTCGAACGCGTGGGGCCTTCGCCTTGGTAACGAGCCCGGTTTGTCCTGTCGGATCCACGAGAATTGGCATTATCGTCCCTCCTCTGGTAGTCGCTTTTCCAAACGGACCTCACGTAGCGCTGGATAAACGGGAGCGATCGCCTGTCGCAGCATCGCATCCAGCAGCTGGTCAGGAACGAGGCAGTCCAGGCACGCATCGGGTAATGCCTGGAGCACTAATTCGACGATACCCTCGTCCGTGACACGCTCGACGCGCAGCTCGAACCCGTCCGGTGCCAATCCCTCCCGGATCCGGTCGAGTGCGCGATCGATTGCTCGAAGCACCGTTGGTGACGCGCTCATCGTTCTTCCACGGCCTCCTTTCGCCTTATCGACCTCTGTCGTTCTGCACGAGCGATCAGACCGTCACCAGTTGGATACCGGCCAATTCAGCTGGAATGTCCATCGTCGGCACGCGAGACGGAATGGTCAGCGATGCACCGGTGCGCGCGGTAACGTCTTGGACCGTGACGCCCGGTGCGACTTCCTCGAGGAGGAGTTCGCCGCCCACGACGGAAAGAACAGCGAGATCCGTGTAGATTCGCTGGACACAACGCGGCGCAGTCAGCGGATAGGTGCACTCTTCAACGATCTTCGGCTCGCCGTGATCGGTGGTATGTGTCATCGCTACCCAGACACGTTGTGCTCCGACGGCGATGTCCATGGCGCCGCCGACCCCTGGAACACGAGCACCAGGGATGCGCCAGTTCGCCAGATCGCCCCGGCGCGAGACTTGAAGAGCACCGAGCACGGCATGCGTCAAGTGACCTCCTCGAACAATCGTGAACGACAGTGCATGGTCGAAAAGACTCGCACCCGGAACGAGCGTGACGAAGTCGCCGTTAGCGTTGACGAGATCAGGATCTTCTTGACCCGGGGGTGCCTTGGGGCCGGCACCGAGAATGCCGTTCTCGCTATGAATGAGCACGGTTTTCCCGAGTGGCAAAAAGTGCGTAACGAGTGACGGCATACCGAAGCCGAGGTTGACGAAGCTGCCGTCGGGGAGATCATGGGCGATACGGTAGGCAATTCCCTCGCGTGTCAGCGGCATCGAGTACCACCTCACCGTCGTTCAGCGGATGTTGCGTGTCGGAACCAGTCACGCGGCACCTCAACGACTCGGTCGACAAAAAGACACGGTGTTTCGATTTCCTCGGGTGAGAGGGAACCGACCGGAACGACTTCATCGACTTCAGCGATCACCATCCGAGCGGCTGTGGCCATGATCGGATTGAAGTTCCGCATGGTGCGCCGGTAGACGAGGTTGCCCCACTGGTCAGCCCGAAAGGCCTTGATGAGGGCGTAATCGGCTGGGAGCGGAAGTTCCAAGACAAAGGCGCGTCCGTCGATCAGGCGCACTTCTTTCCCTGCGGCCAACTCGGTTCCGACGCCAGTCGGGGAATAGAATCCACCCAGGCCGGCTCCCGCCGCACGGATACGCTCGACGAATGTCCCCTGGGGCACGACCTCCAGCTCGATCTCACCCTGGAGATAGCGCTCCCGAACCGCGTGTGCGCCAGGGTGAACTGGAAACGAGGTGATCAGCTTGCGGACTGCACCGTCAGCGATCAGTCCGCCGATGCCGTCCTCCTCCGTGCCGCCACCGCAGTAGATGAGGACGAGGTCGTGCAGCCCTCGCTGCCGAAGCGCCCGGACCAGGTTGACGGGAACTCCGGGCGGCCCAAAACCCCCGATCATGATCGATGCGCCGTTCGGGATATCGGCGACCGCTTCGTCACAACTCGCGACAACTCTGTCCATCGGTCCGACCATTTCCTTTAAGGATTAACTTGGCGACCATGTGGATGATACGATGTCCTCCGACAGGCTGTCAAGGCATGACCGGCCGAAGCGGGCGGGGAAACAGGTGGCGTGCGTCGCGGAATCGAAGATCACGCAGCGGGAAGCCGCTCTCGGGATCACCACCCGTTCGTGTACCAGCATTATCTCGTTTTCCTCGGTATCCTGATGGGGAACGCCGGATGACCCGGCAACCCAGGAGGATCGGCCGTACCCGGAGGAACGAGCATGCTCGAGGAGCGGGGGAATGCGCGTGGGGAACCGGGAAGCGAGGACCGTTCCGTAACCGGCGAGCCTGAGCGGGGCGGGCCATTCCAGATGGCGGGCGAGCGGCTTGTGCCGTTTTCCGGAATGGAACGGATCCTCATTGGCTTAGATGCGGATCAGTGCGTGGCGGTCACGACGACCGAGGGTCCGGTACTCGTGGTGGCTGGTCCAGGAAGTGGCAAGACGCGCGTGCTGACGCATCGCGTCGCATATCTCATCGGTAGCGGCCGGGCTCGACCGTGGCAGATCGTCGCCGTGACCTTCACCAACAAAGCAGCACGGGAGATCCGGGAGCGTCTCGGGGGCCTCCTCGGAACCGAATCAGCACAACTCGTGCAGGCGGGCACCTTTCACAGTCTGTGCGTTCGTATTCTCCGACGTGATGGGTATCGGATCGGGCTCGAGCCGGCGTTCACTATCTATGACGAGGAGGACCAACTGGCGCTCGTCAAGCAGGCCTTGCGCGATCTCGGCCTCGATCCGCAGCGGTTCTCCCCGCGCATGCTGCTCGGACGTCTCTCGCGGGCCAAGAACGACCAGCACAGCCCGAGCGATCTCCAATCGATGGCCCAGAGCTATTGGGACGAAGTCGCTGCTCGCGTCTACGAGCGCTATGCCCAGTACCTCCAGCGCGCTCAGGCCGTCGATTTCGACGACCTTCTCCTCCGCACTGTCGAACTGTTCACCGAGTACCCGGACGTGCTCGCCCACTATCAGGACCGCTGGCGCTACCTGCAGGTCGACGAGTACCAGGACACGAACCGGTTGCAGTATCAACTGGTGCGCCAACTCGCCAGCGGGCACCGGAACCTCTGTGTCGTGGGTGATCCTGATCAATCGATCTACAGCTGGCGGCAGGCGGATATCCGTAACATTCTCGAGTTCCAGCGCGACTTCCCTGATGCGACCGTCATTCGTCTCGGACGCAATTACCGCTCGACGCCGCAAATCGTCGCGGCTGCCGATGCCGTAATTCGCGTCAATCGCCAGCGGATCGAGCGCCCACTGTGGACCGAGAATCCCCCTGGTCCGCCGATCCGCTTGCTGGCTTGCTGGGACGAGCAGCAGGAAGCGGAGATGGTGGTGAGCGAGATCGATCGCTTGGTGCGGACAGGGAACGCACGATATCGCGATATCGCAGTCTTGTACCGCATCAACGCCCAGAGTCGCTCCGTCGAGGAAGCGCTGGTTCGACGTCAGATCCCTTACCAGGTCATCGGCGGGGTCCGCTTCTACGAGCGGAAAGAGATCAAAGACGCGTTGGCATTGCTGCGCGTGCTGGTCAATCCGCGTGATTGGCTCAGCCTGCGGCGAGTCCTGAGCGAGACAGCGTTCGGACGGGGGATCGGGGAGAAGACGCTGCTGCAGCTGGAGCAATGGGGGCAACGCCAGCAGTGCTCGCCCGCGGACGTGCTGCTGCTCCTGGTCGAGGAACGGGAGGAAGCACCAGCACTGGCGGCCGCGACAGTCCGTCGACTCCGGGAACTCGGCGGCGAGCTTGTCCGATTGCGGGCAGCGATGGTCGAGCATCCGGCGAGCCAGCTCTTCGACCTCGCGCTGGAACGGAGCGGGTTGGCGGCACGTTACCGGGATGCGAGTGACCCCACCGAGCGGGAACGATGGGAAAACCTGGTCCAGCTGCGCAGCGTGCTCGAGCGGTACGATACGGTCCCCGCAGCAGAGGGGCTGCCGCTGTTCCTCGAGGAAGCGGCGCTGGTGGCCGCCATCGACGAAGCGGAGATGAGTGGCGATCAGGTGACCTTGCTCACGTTGCATGCAGCCAAGGGACTGGAGTTTCCCGTTGTCTTTCTGATCGGTGTCGAAGAAGGTCTGTTGCCGCATGCCCGAGCGTTGGAGAGCGAGGCCGAGCTGGAAGAAGAGCGTCGGTTGTTTTACGTGGGCATCACCCGGGCGAAAGAGCGCTTGTACCTGAGCTATTGCAGTTCGCGCAACCGTTTCGGCCTGCGCGAGCGTTGTTTGCCGTCACATTTTCTCGATGACTTGCCACCCGACGTGGTGGAAGCTGGTAGTCGAGCGAGCGAACGGGTGCCTAGGGTGGCACCGCCAGCGGGCGGTCATGCAGGACCGGTGGAGAGCAGCGCCCCAGTTGTACCGCGGTTGCGAGCCGGGCAACGCGTTTTCCACCCGGCATTCGGCGATGGGTTCGTCGTGGCAGTGCGCGAACAGGCTGGCGATCAGGAAGTGACAGTGCAGTTCAAACGACACGGAACCAAGACGCTGCTCGCGAGCCTTGCCAAGCTGGTCGTCGAGGAGTAAACAGGGGAAAGCAAGGCGTTCGGACTTTCGAACAGCGTGAGGCCGCAGGAGAAGGGAGGGAGCGCCATGGTATCCGTCGCGACTGGGCGGCGCTGGGTATTTCTCTTCCGGGAGGGCAACGCGCAGCTGCGCGATTTGCTCGGTGGCAAGGGTGCGAACTTGGCCGAAATGACGCGTATCGGCCTTCCGGTGCCCCCTGGCTTTACCGTCAGTACCCGAGCGTGCGTCGCCTACCTGCAGGGTGGCCGTCGGATGCCGGAAGGGCTCTGGGAGGAAGTCCTGGAGGGGCTACGGGATATCGAGCAGCAGATCGGACGTCGATTCGGTGATCCGGTGCAACCACTTCTCGTCTCTGTGCGTTCCGGGGCCAAGTTCTCCATGCCGGGCATGATGGATACGATCCTCAATGTTGGCCTCACCGATGAGACAGTGCTTGGCCTGGCGGCTATGACCGCGAACGAGCGGTTCGCCTACGATTGCTACCGCCGGCTGATTCAGATGTTCGGCAAAGTCGTGCTGGATATTCCCTCCGAACGCTTCGAGGATGCGCTCGACGAGCTCAAGCGCGAACTCGGAGTCATCCACGATTACGAAATTCCAGCGGAACATCTGCAGCGACTGGTTCAGGCTTACAAGGAGATCGTCCAGCAAGCGACGGGAACCCCCTTCCCCCAGGATCCGTTCGAGCAACTGCGACGGGCAATCCTGGCTGTCTTCGAGTCATGGAACAACCGGCGGGCGATCGATTATCGCAACGCACACGGGATCCCGCATGATCTCGGCACGGCGGCGAATGTTCAGGCGATGGTCTTCGGTAACCTCGGGCCGGATTCCGCGACTGGTGTCGCCTTCACGCGCAACCCGAGCACCGGTGAAAAAGGAATCTTCGGCGAATATTTGACGAATGCGCAAGGGGAAGATGTCGTTGCTGGTATCCGCACCCCGCAACCGATTCAAGAGATGGCCAAGGACCCGCTGCTTCGTGGTGCGTACGAGCAATTGCTCGACGTCGCTGATCGCCTGGAGCGTCACTACCGTGACATGCAGGATCTCGAGTTCACGGTCGAGCGCGGCAAGTTGTGGATGCTCCAGACACGCACCGGCAAGCGGACAGGCCGAGCAGCAGTCAAGATCGCCGTCGACATGGTCCACGAAGGGTTGATCGATCCACGGGAAGCAGTGTTGCGCGTCTCACCGGACCACCTCGACCAGCTGCTCCACCCGATGCTGGACCCGTCGTGGAAGGGTGAGCCACTCGCCAAGGGTCTGCCAGCGAGTCCCGGTGCGGCTAGCGGGAAAGTGGTGTTCGACGCTGACGAGGCCAAGGTACTCGGTGATCGCGGTGAGGCGGTGATCCTGGTCCGGTTAGAGACCTCACCGGATGACTTCCACGGCATGCTGGCAGCGCGTGGCATCTTGACGGCACGTGGGGGCATGACCAGCCATGCTGCGGTGGTAGCGCGCGGGATCGGGAAACCGGCGGTCGTCGGTTGCTCTGCACTGGTCGTGGACTACGAACGACAAGAGTTTCGTGTCGGTGACGTCGTCGTCCGCCGGGGCGACGTGATCACGATCGATGGCTCGACCGGTGCCGTCCTGCTCGGCGAAGTGCCGACCATCCCGCCGAGTGTCGGTGGAGACCTGGCGGAACTGCTCGACTGGGCTGATCAGTTCCGCCGGCTGCGGGTCAGGGCGAATGCCGATACGCCGGAAGATGCCGCGAAGGCACGCGAGTTGGGGGCCGAGGGCATCGGACTGTGCCGCACCGAGCACATGTTCTTCCAGGGTGATCGCATCTGGGCCATGCGCGAGATGATCATGGCGACAACTCCGGAAGAGCGGCGCGCTGCGCTTGCCAAGCTGGAGCCAATGCAGCGTGAGGACTTCGTGGGGATCTTCAAGGCGATGGCGGGCTTCCCTGTCACGATTCGCACCCTGGATCCACCGTTGCACGAGTTCCTGCCGAAGCACGAGGAGGAAATCCAGGCCATGGCGGAACGGCTAGGGGTCTCGCCGGAGGCGATCCGTGCGAAAGTCCAGGCACTCACCGAGGCCAATCCGATGCTCGGTCATCGCGGTTGTCGTCTCGGGATCACTGCTCCGGAGATCACCGAGATGCAAGCACGCGCGATCTTCACTGCCGCGCTCCAGTGCGCTGCCGAAGGCATCGAGGTCCATCCGGAAATCATGGTGCCCCTGGTCTCGGACGTTCGCGAACTCATGGTGCAACGCGAGATCATCGATCGGGTGGCGCGACAGCTTTTCGCAGAGGCAGGACGAGAGATTCCGTACTCGATCGGAACGATGATCGAGGTTCCGCGTGCAGCGCTCACTGCGAGTGAGATCGCTCGGGAAGCGGAGTTCTTCAGTTTCGGTACCAACGACCTCACGCAGATGACGTACGGGATCTCGCGCGATGATGCTGGCCGCTTCCTTCCCTACTATCTGGAACACGGAATCTATCCGGCTGATCCGTTCCAGACGCTCGATCGCGCTGGCGTCGGTCGCCTCATCGAGATCGCTCGTGATGGCGGCCGAGCGACCCGGCCAGCGATCAAACTCGGCATCTGCGGTGAACACGGTGGGGATCCCGCCAGCATTCGCTTCTGCCACGAGGTTGGGCTCGATTACGTCTCGGCTTCTCCCTATCGCGTACCGATCGCGCGACTCGCTGCCGCGCAAGCGGCGCTCGGCTTGCGCGAAGGGGACGTTTGAAACATCGCTGTCTTCGTCTCGTCCGTTGGGCCGGTGCACTGACGCCGGCCCACTTCGGTTCTTGCAGTGGTCTCTCGATGAGGAGCCCGGACGATAGTCCGACCTGACGCCGCGGTGGTGCCTCGTGCTCGATCGTTTACCTTCACCCTGTGGGATGGCTTGGATCGCTGGAGCAAATCCCTTGCACCGGCGTTCTGTACACTCGTCATCGTGCGTCGTCCTGGAGGGAGTCGTGCCATGCCGGAACGCGAGATACTGGGGATTCATCACGTTACAGCGGTCACGGGACGTGCCACAGAAAATGTGCGTTTCTATACGCGTGTGCTTGGACTCCGTCTCGTCAAGAAGACGGTCAACCAGGACGATGTGTCAGCATATCATCTGTTTTATGCCGATGCTGTCGGGAGTCCAGGTACGGATGTCACCTTTTTCGACTGGCCCAACTTGCCGCCGCATCGTTCCGGCTCTGGGGAGATCGCACGCATCGCATTGCGGGTGGATAACGCAGCGGCGCTGGAGTGGTGGGTCGAGTGGTTACAGCAGCATGGTGTACCGGGCGTGGAGTGGGGAAACTACGCTGGGCGGCAGGCCGTATTCTTCCGGGACTTCGAGGGGCAACGCTTGGCCCTCGTCGACGATGGTGGGACGGTCGGTGGCACGCCGCGGGATCGGTCGCCGGTACCTCCTGCCTACCAGATCAAGGGGATCTTTGCGGTTTCGCTCGTTGTGCGCTCGCTCGAGCCGACCGCACGTGTGTTGACGGAAGTGTTAGGATTTCGCCTTCGGCAGGAAGAACGCTCTCACGCACGAACCGCTCTCTTCGAGGTCGGGCCGGGTGGTCCGGGAGCACTGATCGTGGTCGAGGAACGCCCCGATCAGCCTCGGGCGCAGCTCGGAACCGGTGGTGTCCACCATGTCGCTTTTCGCGTTTCCGATGATGCTGCGCATCAGGCGTGGCGTGCCCGGATCGCCCAAGCTGGCATTCCGGTCACCCCGCAGATCGACCGATTCTACTTTCGTTCCCTGTATTTCCGCGAACCAGGAGGTATTCTCTTCGAGCTCGCCACGGATGGGCCCGGTTTTGCCATCGACGAGGATCTCGAGCACCTGGGTGAACGCTTGTCGCTCCCGCCGTTCCTCGAGCCGCGGCGGGCAGAGATCGAAGCGAACCTCCGACCACTCGAGCCGATCGAGGCTTGAGGGAGGGGTTGGGCGCGGATAGCGAGCGCCGGGAGATCCCCCGGCGCTCGCTCATCGATCCGAATGCTCAGCCGCGGTCAGCGCTTGAGACCCTCACGATAGCGCTGGGCCACCGCGTCCCAGTTGACCACGTTCCACCAGTTCGCGATGTACTCAGGACGGCGGTTCTGGTACTTGAGGTAATAGGCATGCTCCCAGACGTCCAGCCCCATCACGGGATAGAGGTTGTCCATGTAGGGGCTGTCTTGATTGGGCCTGGTAATGATTTGGAGCTTGCCGTTCTGATCGAGTACCAACCACGCCCATCCTGAACCGAAGACCCCTGCGGCAGCTGCCGAGAACTGTTCCTTGAACTGCTGGAAGCTCCCGAACGTTTCAGCGATCGCCTGCGCCAGCTCTCCGGTCGGTTCACCACCAGCGTTGGGACCCATGATCTGCCAGAAAATGGTATGGTTGGCGTGGCCTCCACCGTTGTTGCGGACAGCGGTCCTGATATCCTCAGGCACTTCGTTGATGCGGCGCAGGAGTTCCTCGATCGGCATGCCCGGGATTTCTGGGTGCTTTTCGAGCGCCGCGTTCACGTTGCGCACGTAGGCTCCATGATGCCCGGTGTGATGAATCTCCATCGTGCGCGCATCGATGTAGGGCTCGAGCGCGTCGTACGGATACGGCAGCGGTGGGAGTTCGTACGGCATCGTGACCCTCCCTTTCCCTTGTCGACCGACTCGTCAGCGGCACGGAGCCAACGACACCGAGGCCACTGCGAAACCGTACCGCCTGGTTGAAGTATGACGCAAATCTCTGCCGGTGGGAAGGGTCTCTCCCCAATCCCGCGCCGGCAGAATCCAGAGCGCAGCCGTCTGACGCTTTGCTGAACCATCGAGCGTTCGTCAAGCGGCGCGTCGTGGGTCGGCCATGACGATCTGGCGAGTCCACCTCTTTCAGTTCGAGCCTCGGCTCGATCGAGCCGCGCGTTCGACCAATGCTCCTGCGGCGATGACGAGATCTTCCCGCCACGGACGTGCCACCAGTTGGAGACCGATCGGCAAGCCGTCATCGCCGAGGCCGGCCGGAACGCTGAGGGCTGGCCATCCCAGCAGGTTGAAGGGGGCGGTCAGCCAGCTCGCTCGCGCTGTCCACTGCCCGAGCGGCGGGGCTGTGGTCGGCGTTGTCGGGAGAGCCAGCAAGGCGATATCGTGCTCCTCGAGAAGGCTCGTGACCCGCGCACGAGCCTTCTTCGCCAGTCGCTGGGCGGCAACGTAACCCCAGCAGGGGTAGGCGAAGCAGCCGAGGAGGCGGAGACGGAAGAACTCACCGTAGTGGGTCCAGCGCTCGCGCGCGGTGGGTGCGTGCAGCGCAGCAGCCTCGAGTTGCGCGATCGCCGCACTCACGATACGCAATGTCTCGAGTTCCGGCAGGACCAGCGGGATCAGGTCGGCCCCAGCGTCCGCGAGCGCGGCCACTGCCCGTTCGCACGCAGCGACCGCGTCGGGCGCGGCCAAAGGTTGGTCTCCACCCGTGGAGCGGACGACACCCACTCGGAGCTCGAGACGCTCGACTTGTGTGGCGCTGACCAGATCCGGGAGTGGAACGGCGCGAGTTCGTGGGTCGTCCTCGTCCGGACCAGCCATCGCTTCGAGAGAAACCGCGGCGTCCGTCACGGTGCGGGTGAGTGGTCCGATGTGGTCGAGTGACCAGGCGAGCGGATAGACACCACGCGCGCTCACCCGTCCGAAGGTCGGCTTGAGACCGACGATTCCGCAATAGGCCGCCGGAATGCGGATCGATCCCCCGGTATCCGAGCCGACCGCCATGACGACCAGGCCAGCGGCGACTGCAGCGGCAGAACCACTCGAGGATCCCCCGCTGTCGCGACGACGGTCTCGCGGATTGGGGACCGGGCCGTAGTGCGGGTTGTTGGAGGCTCCCGAATAGGCGAACTCTGGTAGTCGTGTTTTCCCGACGATCACGGCTCCGGCGGCTCGGAGGCGCTGGACAACCGTCGCATCGCGTGATGCCACCGCGTTGGCGAGGATAGCTGATCCGGCGGTCGTCGGTGTTCCCGCGAGGTCGATGAGGTCCTTCAAGGCCACGGGCAGGCCATGGAGCGGTCCGCGGTCGATACCGCGAGCGAGTTCAGCATCGCGCGCCTCCGCATCGGCGAGCGCCTGCTCGGGGAGCAGCAACTGAAAGGCGTTGAGTTCCTGATCGCGGCGAGTGATCTGCTCGAGCGCTCGCTCGACGAGCGCGCGACTGCTCGTCTCGCCGTTGCGCAATGCGCGGGCGAGTTCGAGGATCTCCGGTGCCGCCGAAGGGGACTCCTCTCCCGTCGCGGCCCACGATCGCGGCGCTGGTAGACGATCGGTCAGGAAATCTGGTAGGTCATCGACCTCGCTGTCTCGCTGCACCATTACCTGGAATACCTGCGCGGTGCTGAAGAAACCTGCTGCGTGGGCCTTCTCGAGATCCTCGTCGCTCACCGGAATGCCCAACGCCGCGAGGTTTTGCCTGGCGAGTGCGACCGATGCCGTATCGTCCATGAGCCTCTCCCTTCCCGCAGGGCGTGTCCCGAACGGTCATCGTAACGTGAAAGGAGCGGATCGACCAGCGTGCGTCGAGCGAAAGGGTCAGGTATGATGCCCGTCGAGGGAAGGGAACGGACCGAGGAGGGACGAGCGATGCCGCAAGCTCCACTCGCGCCCGAGGTGTTGCGAGCGCTCCAGACCTTGACGACACCGACGGTCGCGAACGCAATCGAGACCTTCGATGTTCGGCCACGCAACGTCGGGTTCATGGACACCTCGATCAAGTGCATGTTCCCGCATCTGGGCACGATGGTCGGGTATGCCGTCACGGCCAAGATCCGCGCCGCACAACCACCGCGACCAGGCGAGTCCGTGCCGCGCCGGGCCATGTGGGAGTACATCCTGACCATCCCCGAACCGCGGATCGTCGTCATCGAAGATCTGGATGACCCACCGATCGGGTCTTTCTGGGGCGAGGTGAATGCCAACATTCACCGAGCGCTCGGTTGCATCGGCACTGTGACCAACGGTGGCGTGCGTGACCTCGACGAGGTGGAGCGGCTCGGTTTCCACTTCTTCGCGAGTCAAGTACAGGTCTCGCATGCCTACGTGCACGTTGTCGAGTTCGGTACACCGGTTACAGTAGGCGGCCTGACCGTGCACCCCGGCGACCTCCTGCATGGGGACAAGCATGGGGTTATCCAGATTCCACTGGAGATCGCCCCGGAACTCTACCGAGCAGCCAAAGAAGTGGAAGCCCGCGAACGGCGCATCATCGAGGCATGTCAGGCCCCCGGTTTCACGATCGATCGGCTGGCTGAGCTCTACGGCTGAGCGTTACTGGAGGACCACTGCACGCTGAGTTCTGGCGGCTGACGGAGCGTATGGAAGATGACACAGAATTGCTCCGTTTTCTCGCGAAGGCTCGCCAGTTGCTCGGGTGTCGCGTCCGGTGCCTCGATATCGATGAAGAGGCGGATCGCTCCGAACCCGACCGGGACCTCACGTGACACGCCGAGCGTCCCGCGGAGGTCCAGGTCACCCTCGGCTGTCGCGCTCACTCGCGTGAGCGGGATGCCGAGCGCGGTCGCGACCATCTGGCAAGTGATCTGCGCGCACGCGGCTAAGGCGGCCAGGAGCAGGTCACCGGAGCAACTGGCGGTGCCTGGCCCGCCGACGCCGGGGTGAGCTTCGCTGACGATCGTTCCACCGGTCGTCTCGACCATGCACCGCAGCGGACTGTCCTGCTGACGGGCCACTGCTCGCAAGGTGATGAGCGCCTCCTCGGGCCGTTCGCGTTAGCGCTGCTTGAGCGGTCGTTGCAGAGCGCGCAGATCCAGCATGTTCTCTTCCTTTCGCTGCACTGGCGCGTCGTTTTGGCAGAACGCTCCTCACTGGTCAACCGCAACGTGTACCGGATAGGGCGCCGAGCTGGCAGCGTCGAACCCATCGAGGGCGACACGTGCCAGCGTGACGTCCAGGAAGGCTTCCGCCGCGATCGTGCGGAGCCGATCGACCACGGCATCGATTGCAGCCAGCGCCGGTTCCGGCACCATGAAGTCGGGCAGTACCCTGGCTCCAGGTAAGGTGAAACGTCGAACGGCGCGCTCGGCCTGGGCGAGCAGTTCGCTGCGTACCTGAGCGAGACGGTCAGCCTCGATGCTCCGTCGCAGAGCGAGGAGTTCGGCGAAAGCAGCAGGTTCGCTGACTGCGAGCGCACGACTGAAGTCGTCCAAAGCCGGTGAGCCACGCAACGCGGCGAGATCAGCGAGCAGCACTCGCCCCCTTTCCAGCACAGTGGAAAGGTCGGGTAGCGGGGCGATGCGTTCGTCCACCGTGCGCGGTAGTTCCGCTGGGCGCACAGTGATCGGTTCTTGCGCGGGAAGAGTCGTGCCGAGCGGCGGTGCAGATTCCCTCGCGCGCCCACGCAACCCGACAGCGAAGGCGGTGAGGATGAGCACGATCTTCGGTGCCAGTTCGTGCTCACGCAAGATCAACGCGCGAGCTGCGGCCAGGCGTTCGCTTCGCGGCGGGGAACCGATCGAGGTCGCCGCTCGTGCTCGCAGCGCGTCGGCAGCGGCCTCGAAGGCGAGCGAACGGATGAAGGGACTGAATTGCCGCACCGCGAAGGCGAGGTAGGGTGGCCAGTGGGCCAGGAGACGAAACGGAAATGGAATATCTGGAACTCTCAGCGCGGTGCGCAGATCCTCGAAGACCGGCTGCACGCGCGCTGGCGCCGCCTTCGGCCAGATTTCGCTGAGCTGCTCGAGTACGTCGTCGCCGGATCGCTCGCTCGCAACGCGCATCGGTTTCGACCCTCCTCGCATGCTGCGTCGTCGAACCTCTTCTTCTCCGATACCATACACGGGTGTCGGGTTCTCGTGTACTGTAGAACAAGACGAGCAATGCAACACAGAGTGCAGTCGGCGCATTCGCCAGTGTGGCCGCTCACGATCGGGTGCTTGGTCGTTGCCTCCTCGCTGGGGTTGTGCTGTGTCCTGTCGTTGGCCCTCCTCGAGACATCCCCAACCGCGTTTCTCGTCGGCCTAGTACTCGCGGGAATCTTAGCCCCTGTCTACGCGGCGTATCTCCTCTTCCTCGATCCCTTGGAGCACGAGCCACCGTGGTTGCTCGGGCTGGCTCTGGCCTGGGGGGCCGGTGTGGCGACGCTGAGTGGTGGCGCGGCCACGGCTCTCTTGGAGGCGATGACGGGGACAGTACTCGCTCTGGATTCGGACGTGAGCGACACGCTCGGGACGATCATCTTCGCGCCACTGACCGAGGAAGCAGCGAAGGGAGCCTTCGTGTTCGCGCTCTTCCTCCTGGCTCGGCACGAGTTCGACGACGTCCTCGACGGGATCGTGTACGGTGGATTGGTCGGTCTCGGCTTCGCGGTGGTGGAAGACCTCATCTATTACGCTGCAGCCTTTCTCGAAGAGGGACTGAGCGGCGTCGGCTTACCCTTCCTGGTTCGTGGCGTTCTCACCGGGTTCGGGCATCCGCTCTTCACTGCTGTGACCGGTCTCGGCCTCGGCCTCGCCGTGCAGGCACGCTCTTCCGCCCTTCGGTGGCTGGCGCCCTTTGCTGGCTTGGTCGGCGCGATCCTGCTTCATGCCCTGTGGAACGGTGGGGTCACGCTCGCCCAGTACGATGAAAGCGGTCTCCTCGCGCTCCTCATGCTCCTCGGCTATCCGTTGCTGGTGCTGCTTCCCGGAGCGATCGGGCTCGCCGTGCTGGCAGTCGCCCAAGCTCGACGCCGCGCTCGCGACGTGAGGCGCTATCTGGCTGAGGCGGTGCAACTCGGTTTGGCAGATACCGAGGATCTCGCGGTCCTGACCAGTCCTTGGCGCCGGCGGGCTCGCCAGCTTCGCTACCTCACCCGGTACGGTGGACGAGCGTTCTGGTTGCGCCGTCGCATGGACATCGCGCTGGTCGACTGGGCGTATCGCCACTGGCACCGCGAGCGAGGCGAGCGGTTGCCGCGCTATCTGGCGACTTTCGAGGCAGAAGCGATCGCGGCGCGCATCAGGCGCTGGCGCCTGGAACTTTCCACTCTGCTGGCTGCAGGAACTGGTTGATACACTTGGCGAGATAGGTCATGAAGAGTAGTGGATCGATCACGATGATGACCGTGACCGAATGGACGACACCTCGCCCGACTGGGCGAGTGCAACGGGAAACGTTACACGACTACACGCTCGGTGAGCTCGAGGCCTGGGTGGAGGGGCGTGGACTGCCACGCTACCGGGCGCGTCAGCTCTTCCACTGGGCATACCAGCAACTGGTGCTCGAATACGAGAGCATGAGCGTGCTCCCCAAGGCGGTGCGCAGCGAACTTTCAGAGACGCTCCCGATCAGCGGGCTCGTCCCTGTGCGTCAGCGGGTGAGTGACGACAGGGAAACGATCAAGCTCTTGTTTCGCACGCGTGACGACCATTTCGTCGAGACTGTCGTCATGTTCTACCCGGATCGGACAACGGTGTGTGTCTCCTGCCAGATCGGCTGCGCCATCGGGTGCAGTTTTTGCGCGACCGGTCTTTCGGGGCTGATCCGCAACCTTTCGGCTGGCGAGATGGTGAGCCAGGTCGTGCACGCGGCGCGACTGGCACGCGAGCGAGAGCGTCGGATCTCCAACATCGTCGTGATGGGCATGGGAGAGCCGTTCCACAACTACGATGCGGTCATGCGCTTCGTCGCCATCGTGAACGATCGTCAGGGCTTGGGAATCGGGGCGCGGCACATCACGCTCTCGACAGCTGGCGTCGTTCCCTTCATCGACCGACTCGCCGAGGAGCCGTATCAGGTCAAACTGGCCGTCTCGCTCCACGCCCCCAACGATGCTCTGCGCTCGCAGCTCGTTCCGATCAACCGGCGTTGGCCGATCGATGAATTGCTGGCCGCCTGCCGTCGGTACGTCGCCCGAACCGGCCGGCGTGTCACCTTCGAATACGTGCTGATCGAGGACGTCAACGACGACGAGCGGACGGCCGCGGAACTGGCTCGTCGCCTGCGTGGTCTGCTCTGTCATGTCAACCTCATTCCGTACAACCCAACGCCGGCTGCTCCGCTCTTCCGGCGGCCGGGACCGGAGCGGATCGAGCGGTTCCGCGCCGTACTCGAGCGGTATGGGATTCCTGCCACCGTACGCTACTCTCGGGGTGTCGAGATCGCGGCAGCGTGCGGGCAGCTGAGGGCACAGGAAGAGGCGCGCAGCCGGCGCCGTCGAGCGACGAGTTGAAGGAGACAGTCCGTGCGTGTCGCGTACGTTGACCCGTTCTCGGGGGCCAGTGGCGACATGCTGCTCGGTGCGCTCGTCGATGCTGGCGTCCCCCCGGAGGAGCTGGCTGATCGCTTGGCCAGCGCGCTCGATGTTGACGGTTATCGGTTGGTCGTGGAGCGAGTCGTCCGGCGTGGGCTAGCTGGGACGCAGGTGCGGGTCATCGTCGAGGCAGCGCAGCCAGCACGCGATTGGGCCGAGATCCGCGACCTCTTGAGCGCTTCGGCACTGCCGCCGCGGGTGAAAGAGCGGGCGCTGGCCGTTTTTCGGCGACTCGCGGAGGCGGAAGCGAGCGTCCACAGTGTCCCACTGGAGTCGGTGCACTTTCACGAGGTGGGGGCGGTCGACTCGATCGTCGATGTCGTCGGCGTGGTCTGGGGGTTCGAGCTGCTCGGCGTGGAGGAGATCACCTGCGGTCCCCTGCCCTTGAGTCGTGGCTGGGTCGAAACTGCGCACGGGCGTCTGCCGGTGCCAGCGCCAGCTACGGCGCTCTTGCTTGCGCAGGCGGGAGCTCCGCTCGTACCGCTGGACATCGAGGCCGAGCTGGTCACGCCAACAGGTGCGGCGTTACTGGTCGAACTGGCCCGCTTCGTCCGCCCGGCGTTCCTCCCGGAGCGGGTCGGCTACGGATTCGGTACGCGCGAGCTTCCCTGGCCGAATGCCCTGCGTCTCTGGATCGGGGAAGCGTTCGCCGTACCGAGTCGACTGGACGAAGCGGAACTTCTCCTGGAGGCCAATCTCGACGATATGAATCCGCAGTTCATCGAGCCGCTGGTGGATCAGCTTTTCGCGGCTGGAGCCCTTGACGTGTATCTGACGCCGATCGTGATGAAGCGCTCGCGCCCGGCGGTGATCGTGAGCGCCATCTGTCGGGCTAAGGATCGGCCGGTGCTCGAGCGTGTGCTCTTCGAGCACTCGACGACGTTCGGCGTGCGAGGGATTCCGATCGAGCGGACTAAGCTCGCGCGCCGCAGTGTCGCAGTCGCGACCCGCTGGGGTGAAGTGGCGGTCAAGCTGAAGATCGTGCAGGATCGCATCGTCGATGCCGTGCCGGAATATCGCGACTGCTTAGCTATTCACCAGCGAACCGGGTTGCCGATCCGGGAAATCTGGAACGAGGCAGCGCGACTGGCCGCGGTGTGGATCGGACAGCGGGTGGGCGAGGAAGACCAGGAGGCCACGCTGCCGGAATAGGGCTTCCCTCGCAAATTCTACGGTGCTTCCGCATCACGACAGAGCCCTCCGTTCGAAATTGGAGACCCAAAAAGGATGAATCGTGGCTCCACTTCCGGCTCGATGGTAAATTTAGACACCGCTAAATCGAACTCGTGTTGGAGCGATCTGGGAGGACGACGTGCTGGACTGGTTCTGGTCGCTCGACCCGATCCTGCAGGCGCTACTGGGAGGACTTTTGACGTGGGGTGCCACCGCGGCGGCGGCAGCGCTCGTGTTGTTGGGCCGGAGTATCCCCCGCTGGTTACTGGACGCGATGCTCGGCTTCGCTGCTGGAGTGATGATCGCAGCCAGTGTTTGGTCGCTCCTGATTCCCGCGATGGAGGTCACTGAACGGAATGGTGGTATCGCCTGGATCCCGGCCGCGACCGGTCTCGTCGCTGGCGCGCTAGCACTGCGCATCGTCGATCGCTTCCTGCCGCATCTGCACCTGTTCCTACCGCGCGAGGCAGCGGAAGGAGTCTCGACGACCTGGCGTCGGACGACGCTTTTGATCCTGGCGATCACGCTGCACAATGTCCCGGAGGGTCTGGCGGTCGGGGTCGCTTTTGGGGCAGCAGCACGGGTGACGGACCCTCTGCTCGCTCTTTCGCTCGCCAGTGGTGCGACTGCTCTTGCCATCGGGATCGCGCTGCAGAACGTGCCGGAGGGGCTGGCGATCGCGGTTCCATTACGACGCGAGGGATTCAGTCCGTTTCGCGCCTTCTGGTACGGGCAGCTCTCCGCGATCGTCGAACCGCTGGCCGCGTTGCTCGGGGCAGCGGCCGTACTCTTCGTCGAACCGCTCCTGCCGTATGCGCTCGCCTTCGCGGCTGGAGCGATGCTGTACGTCGTCGTCGAGGAGTTGATCCCGGAATCGCAGCGCGGCGATCACGGAGATCTGGCGACGAGCGGCACGATCATTGGCTTCACGGTGATGATGGTGCTGGATGTGGCGCTCGCCTGACTGGCTGAGAGGATGAAAGGGTGAGTCGCTGCGAGGGGTTACCCGGCTCGTCTCCTGCGTCGTTGGCAGTTCAGCGTGCTCGGACGAGCGTCTCGTGCTCAGGATGCCTGACGAGAAAGCGATGACTCTCGCGGCATCTTGCTCGCGGCTCGGGGTCGGGACGTGTGTCGCCTCGTCGGAGAGGACGTGCTGAACCAGGTTCGCCCGGCGATCGAGAGTCGGATGCGCCCTCTTCGGAGAAGAGCATCGGCTGCCTACTGAGAGTGGTCATCCTTTTCCAGGTGGTACAGGCACGGTGTCCCGACGCGCGCTCAGCTGGACGAGGGGGCCGATCTTCCGACTAGCAGCCGTCCCGTACTGTGGTATCCTCTGGCGTTGCCCGCAACCCCTGTTCGGTCAGTCCGCCTCGTCTCCCGAGACTGTGTCGGCCACTCCTGCGCCTGTCCTCACGGGAGTCGGTGCCGGAAGGTCTTCGGGATCACCGGCTCCCTCGCCTTCCAGACGCAGATTGCCCGGCAGAGTGGCTCCGCGCAGCCGGAAAGGTGCCGCTCGTCGTCGAAGTACCGTGTTCGGCTATGGGGAACGGCGAAGTTGAAGTACTTTACTCGTGTCGGTTAGGATCGGGTAGGGCCAAAGAACCGAGTTGTGCTCGCGAACATGTCGTGGAGGGATCGATGGTTGAGACCCCGGGCGCGTCATCGGCTCCGACAGAGGCGCGCACTGTCGTGGTGAGAGTATCGGACGTCATCAAGCATTTCGTTCATGGAAAACGACAACTCCGAGCACTGGACGG
The DNA here is from genome assembly GCF_000021685.1 of Thermomicrobium roseum DSM 5159. GTDB lineage: Bacteria > Chloroflexota > Chloroflexia > Thermomicrobiales > Thermomicrobiaceae > Thermomicrobium > Thermomicrobium roseum. The sequence continues at coordinate 323,344 of NC_011959.1, forward strand.
TGTGAGCTTCGAGCTCCCGGAGGGACGCTTTTTGGTTGTCGTCGGGCCGAGCGGTTGCGGCAAGACGACGTTGCTTCGCATTCTGGCTGGTTTGGAGCAGCAGGACAGTGGCGAAGTCTGGATGCGTCCCAGTCGCGATGGGCATCCGCCGTTTGCCATGGTCTTCCAAGAACAATCGGTCTTCCCATGGCTGACGGTGCGTGACAACGTTGCCTACGGCCTCAAGCTGCGCCGCGTACGAGGGCGGCAGGTCGAGGAACGGGCATCGCACTGGATCCGCAAGGTCGGGCTGAGCGGATTCGAACGAGCCTATCCGCATCAGCTCTCGGGCGGAATGAAGCAGCGGGTCTCGATCGCGCGGGCTTTCGCGGTCGATCCTGATGTCCTTCTCATGGACGAGCCATTCTCGGCGCTGGACGAGCAGATGCGGACGATTCTGCAGCAGGAAGTCTCGAGTCTTTGCGAAGAGCAGCAAAAGACTGTCATCTTCGTGACGCATTCGATCGACGAGGCTCTCACACTCGGTGACGAGGTTTTAGTGATGACTCATCGACCAGGACGGGTCAAGCGGGTGATACCGGTTCCGTTTCCACGTCCCCGCGACGTGGTCGAGGTACGAGCTGATCCACGGTACGGTGAACTCTATGAAGAGATTTGGGGGTTGATCGCCGAAGAGGTACGGCGTGGACCACAGGAGCATCGATGATGGTCGAAGGTGGGGCATCAGTCGAACGGACGACCATGCAACGCGGGCGCTGGTTACCCCAGGCAGGGGTCAAGACCGAAGCGGCTATCCAGCTGCTCTCGCCTGTCGCGCTGCTTGCGCTCTGGGAAGCGGCGGCTCGGGCGGGATGGGTCGATCAACGTTTCTTCCCAGCGCCCAGTACGATCGTCGGTGCCTTCTGGGATGCGATCACGACAGGCGTGCTACTGCATCATCTCAAGATCACGTTGTGGCGGGTGCTGCTCGGTACGGTGATCGGTGGTGTACCCGCGGTACTGATCGGGCTCGCCATGGGCATGTGGCGCTGGCTGCGGTTGACGCTCGATCCGATCATCGCGGCGACGTATCCGCTGCCGAAGAGCGCACTCTTCCCGCTGTTGCTCCTGATCTTCGGTCTCGGGGAAGGTTCCAAGGTCTCGATGGTGGCGATCGGTGTGTTCTATCTCGCCGTGACCAACGCGATGGAGGGAGTTCTCGCCATCAATCCTGTCTACTTCGATGTTGCCAAGACGTTCGGAGCCAGGCGCTGGGATGTGATCCGGACCGTCGCGCTACCGGGGGCGATGCCGCTGGTCTTGGCCGGATTGCGCCTCGGCGTGGGTACAGGCCTGATTCTCGGAGTGCTCGCGGAGATGCTGGGGGCGCGCGATGGACTCGGCTATCTTTTGTGGAGTGCCTGGCAGACGTTCTCCGTATCGTTGCTCTGGGCCACGCTCTTCGTGACAGCCATATTGGGTTTTGCGAGCGTGCAATTGGTCGACTTCCTGCGAAGGGTACTCGTTCCTTGGCAACGAGGAACGGCTCGACGTTGACAGGAGCGAGTGCCACTGGGAGAGAGCGATCCTCGGCTCTCTTGCCGGGTGTCGGCGATCCCCCTCTTGCATGCCAGTGCGTCGCAGCTCTGCGCGAACCGCCGCTCGGCGCTGGCGAGGAAGCCCTGCGACTGTGCGGTATCAGCGCTTTCGAGCGCGAATCGGCGATCGCATCGGAGGTAAGGTGACCTGCTAACGTCGAGTCAGGTGGCCAAATGAGTCGAGGATCCGACCTCATCGACGGGGGGGCAGACGCGATCGGCGGCGGAAATTACAAGGGAGAGAGCCCGCTGGGAACCGCACCTCGGCCGTGAGGGGGACATTTCCACTGCCTCACCTGACGCCCGCGAGCACAGCGAGCGAACTTGACGGGGGAGGACGCAGCTGAGGGGCGTGGAAATGCGCTTTCGCCGGGCATTCTGGTGTCGACGAATCACCTCCGCCCGAGAGCTGCACGCGCCCGGTTTTCGGAGGCTGTTGGTGAGCGTCAAGATTCGGTCGCGCGAGCAGGTTGCGGGTTTATGCCCGGACGAGGGCGGGTGGGCGCAGCTGGGCCGGACGGAGTGTGCAGGCAGGCCGGCCCCGTGCCGAGTGATCGAGTGTTCGGCTACGCGCGACCGCTGAGAACGCATCGCGTGGTAACTGGGTCAGCGTCGGCGCAGCTGAGCTGCGAGTGCTGGAACGGTCGTCCTCGCTGCGGCGGCTGGAACGCGGCGGTCGGTGTGGTGCTGACCTAAGAGGGCGAGATGCGGCGCAGCCCACTGGCTGCTGGGTACTGCTGCAGGTGCGGTTGGTTTGGCGGAGAGAGGAGCGGTCGCGCAAGAGTGAAGTGCGTGGGTGCCTGTGCGACTCGTCTCGGGATGACGGTCCTGATGGTACGAATTCGGCCGGCTACGCATCCTCACAGGAAATCCGGTCGCGTGTGGTCGACCACGACAGGTAGGGTGTGCTGATTCCTGCGCGGAGGTGCAATGCGAGCGACTGCATGATCGACGATGCGTGCATGTAGTCCGGCGGCGTCGCGCTGCAGCTGGCTGCACGCCGTGGTTTCCAGGAGCCCCTGGGCGTGCTGCCGTCTTCGCCTGCCCGCGGCAGCGCGCCGCACTCGAGAGTTCGTCAGGAGACTTGGTCGCTGGCGCGACGATTCGGTTGCGGCGAGCATACGCGCAGCTTTTGTTCAACAGCGCGGGCGGCGCGAACCGTCGTTATTGCAGACGTAACAGCCCTATCCGAGGACGATGCGTCGCCGCTGGGATAGGGGTCTGTCGTTCGGACGACGGTACGCAAGCGTTTTCCACCGAAAGAAGCAGCTGACCCGCCAGATGTGCGTTTGCTGCTCTCAGCGCTGCGCGACCGGTCAGGATGGTGCGTCGTTCAGTGCCGATGAGCATCCTCGGACGACTCGTCGGTGAGGAGATCGAGGCTCTCTTCGGGCCGCAGCTCGTAGAAGGCCAAGCGGAGTCGCCCGGGCGGTGTGCCGAGCACGCGGTGGAAGATCTCCACCGCTTCGCGGGCGAAAGCGCGTTTCTGGTCGGTCGTCAACGGTTCCTTACGAGCCACGACGATCTCGAGCATCGGCATCGTCCAACCCCTCTCGCTATGCGCTCCGAGCGTACCATGCTAGGGTATGGTCGTGAACCAGTGGTCATGCTGAGGCCACCCGTCCCGCTCGATGAGCGGGACGGGTGGCCAGTTCTCGTTTCACTGGCGGGTCAGTCGTCGGCGCGGGCAGGTTCGGCAGCCTCGACCGGCGGGGTGCCGTAGAGGAAGAACTCGGCCGGCAGTGGGGAGCCAAACCAGATGATTCCCTTGTCGAGCTCCTCCTCCCGCCAGGTGATCGGCTGCCAGGCTGGGTCGAAGATCAAGTACCCGGCATCCCCGAAGAGTTCGACGCGGTTGCCGCCCGGCTCGATGACGTACATGAACATGGCTTGGGAGATCCCGTGCTTGCCGGGGCCAGCTTCGATCTTGATCCCGACCTCGCTGAACACATCCGCGATGTCGTTGAGGTGCTGCGGGTAGCCGTACCAGTAGCAGACGTGGTGGAGCCGGCCCTTGGCGCCGGACTGGTCCATCATGAAGGCGATCTCGTGCACCAGCGGGCTGACCGAGAGCCAGGCGCCGGCCTCCCGGCCGTTATTGAGCTGGATGTTCTCGCGCAAGCGGAAGCCGAGGAGGTCCATCAGGAACTGCTTGTTCTGGGTCACGTCGCTGGCCAGGAGATTGACGTGATCGATGCGGCGGACCGGGACGCCGCGCAGGGGGCGGCGCTGCGGCCTGTTGATGAGCTTGGTCTTGGCCTCGGCCGGGGTCTTGTAGTACTCGACCTCCCAGAGGAGCTCCATCGGGTGCCCGTCGGGGGTGTGGAAGCGGTAGGCGCGGCCATGGCCGCGGTCTCCCTCGATCCACCCCTCGCCGAAGCCGGCTTCCTCGAGGGCGCGGACGCGGCGCTCGAGCGCCTGGGGGGAGGTGGTGCGCCAGGCCACGTGCCCAAGGCCCGGCTTTTCGCGCTTGGTGACCTTGAGGGTGTGGTGGTACCAGTCCTCATAGGCACGCAGATAGACCGAGTCGCCGACCCGCTCGGTCTCCTCCAGGCCGAGGAGCTCCTTGAAGAACCAGAGCGTGCCGTCGAGGTCCGGGGTATAGATCTCGACGTGCGCCAGTTGCGCGACCTCGAAGAGTGGTTCCGCATGCCCGTTCGTGCTCATGGGACTCCCTCCCATCGTGCCACGTCAGAAGACGACCTACCTCGCGACTGGCGCGGGTGCCGATCCCATCGTGCGGCCATACCCTCCTTCCCGGCGGCCGCTCACGGGCCGGCGGGAGACCCGCCGGAGCTGCCGGCCCGACGAGCGGGGCCACGGTTACCCCTGCGTCTCCCGGAAGCGCCGGAGGACGAAGGAGACGTCCTCGTTGTTGACCAAGTCCGGGGTCAGCCATCCCTCCAGGTCGTATTCGGCCATGCACTGCTCGGCGAAGCCGCGCATCCGCTCGGCGGTGCCGACCGCTTCGGCGACGATCAGCGTCTCCAGGCGGATGTTCTCGTGGTTACCGGCGTAGTTCCGCTCGTAGAGTTCGTGCCGCCCGGCGAACTCCGAGATGGTCGCGTCGTAGAGGAGCTTCATGAGCTTGACCCTGTCGTGCGCATCCATCCCACCGGCTCCCCGCACGTACTTCTCGAGGTAGGGGCGCTCGGCCGGGTTCTGGAAGTCCAGGGCATGGCTGGGGATGTAAATGAGGCCGCTCGCGACATTGTCCAGGATGATCTGGCGGACACGCGACCAGGCGGTCGGGGCCAGCACGCGGTAGGCCATGCCGTACTCGAGGTTCGGGTGCACGTAGCCATCCGTCCAGGGGATCGGGTTGCGGGCCATGGCGTCGGTGATGGCCCAGAACAGGTTGCGCCAGGCGATCACCTCCCCGACCTGGGCTTGCACGCCCCGGTAGTCCTTGGTGCCGGTTGCGGCGACGGCCTTGAGCAGCACCCCGGCGATGAAGTCGAGCTTGACGGCAAAGCGGGTGCAGCTGTGGAAGGTGAAGCGCGGGATGAAGCCGGAGGCTGGGAAGAAGTTGTTGACCTTGTCCACATCGCCGTAGACGAAGACGTTCTCCCAGGGGACGAAGACATTGTCGAAGATGAAGACGGCGTCGTTCTCGTCCAGGCGACTTGAGAGTGGATAGTCGAAGGGACTGCCCATGACAGCAGCGGTGTACTCGTAGCTCGGCCGGCTGATCAGCTTGACGCCCGGTGCATCCATCGGGACGGTGAAGATGAGGGCGAACTTCTTGTCCTTGATCGGCAAGGGACCGTAGTGGGCGATGAAGTTGTAGTGGGTCAGCACCGAGCCGGTGGCGACCACCTTGGCGCCCGAGACGTAGATCCCGCCGTCAGTCTCCCGCTCGACGTGCATGTAGACATCGCCGACCTCGTCGGGTGGGCGGTTGCGGTCGACCGGCGGGTTGACGATGGCGTGGTTCCAGTAGAGGACCCGTTCCTGGCCGAGCTGGTACCAGCGGCGGGCGTTGGCGCTGAACGGCTCGTAGAAGGGGGCGTTGGCGCCGAGGGTGCCGAGGAAGCTGGCCTTGTAGTCCGGGCTGCGCCCGAGCCAGCCGTAGGTCATACGCGCCCATTCGGCGATGGCGTCGCGGGCGCGGACGAGGTCCTCGACCGAGCGGGGGGGGCGCGGAAGAAGGGATGGGTGAAGCCACCGTTGCCGGTATCGGTCTCGACGGTGAGGATGTCCTTCTTGGCCGGATCGTGCAAGGCGTCGTAGAGCCGGGCGACCATGCGGGCGGCGTTGCGGAACGCCGGATGGGTCGTGACGTCCGTGACGCGCTCACCGTAGACGTAGACCTCGCGTCCGTCCCGCAGGCTCTCCAGATACTCCTCACCCGTAAACGGTCGGGTGGCGACTGCTTGCGCCATAGTCCACCTCCGTGGCCTGCGAGCCTCGGTTTCGATCCGTTCGTCTGGCGGGTCCCGATGTCAAGTCTACAGGTTGTCATGCAATATCATCAACCGGAAAGTTCCGGCATTCCGAACGCTGAAGGGTGCGATTTGCTGGATCCATTCCTGACACGTTGCAGGAATGAAGAACCCGGTCTCTCCGAACAGCTTTCGAGCGAGGTCGGATCGGAGCATGACGGCATCGAGCGACGGATAGAGTCAGTCGGAAAGCGAGTTCAGGAGAGATTGGGTTGCAATCGCTCCTGCAGGTGAGGGAGATCGGTGTTGCGGAAGGAGAACTGGGCGATGGAGGCGAGATCAGCTGCGTGCGCTGCGGCCACCCCCATGGCGATGCATGGCCCCATCACACGAGCGCTGGAAAGCGCTGCTGGTTCGGCATCGGTGCAGCGACCGATGGCGAGGAGGTTGGTCAACTCGGGTGAGAGCAAGGAGCGATAGGGGATGGTGTGAAAGTGACCGTCCGGGAATGGCTGCCAATGGTAGCTCGCCGTTGAGTCAGGAGTTCGATCGGCCACGCGACTCGCGCGATGGCGTCAGGAAACCGGCGACCGGCGAGCACGTCCTCGACCGTGAGCATGTACTCGCCGACGATGGTCCGCGTCTGCCGGATACCGGGGTAACCGAGTCGGCGCAAACGAGCTCGTCCGAACACTGCGGGATAGTGATCACGCAAGAGTTGGGCAGCCCGGGCGGCCTCGATGCGAGCGAGCCAAGTCACCTGCCAGAAGGCGACCGGGTATCGCCGAATCGGATGGCAGAGGGAAATCACCGGGAACTGGTGTACCGAGAGACTGATCGCGACTGATCTGCACGAGGTGCACGTGAACAGACAGAATATCAGGAACGATATCCGACTACACGCGACAGCGCTATTCGGCCGTCGGAACGACCCTGCGCTCAGGCGGCGAACTGCCGATGTATGAAACAGGGTGAGTCCAGCTCGCCAGTGAGGGGGACGGGAAAAGACGGCTCGGATGGTAGCGACTTCAGCGGCACCTCATTGGGAGGGGGAGCGAGGCGCAACGACCGCGTCCGAAGGGATTGACACCAACTGGATTCCATGGTATCGTCATATCGCGATATCGAGGAGGCCGGGCCAGCGACGTATGGGTGAGTTGCTGATTGGCCGGCCGGCGCTCAAACTCGAAGTCGCAATTTCGGTTCCGCTCGATTTGACCTCGGTTATTTCGCTGGTCTTTCGAGCGACGGATGCGCGCCGATTCGAGCGTTGGCTGGTCGAAGCGCGAAAAGCACTCGGAGCGGAGTGGGAGCACGATCTCGATACGCTGCTCGGATTCTCGGGCCGATTACTCTACTACGTCGAAGAGTTGTTGATGTCGTTCGATCCTTTCCGGCCCGAGCATCGTGAGGCAGGTTTCGAGGACTATATCGCTCACCTGAAGCGGTTGCCGGCCTGGGCCTACCGCAGTATGGCGATCCAGGCCGTCCTGCGGGTGGCACTCGATCGGGGGGTGCTGGAGGCGCCCCCGGAGTCGGAAGACGCAGCAGCATGGCGGTCGTTCATCGAGCCTGGTCTCACGCGGGCCGATGCTGACGAGGTCGTCCGGCTCGTTCTTGCACCTGAACAACTCAAGGAGCGGACTGTCCGTCTCCTGGAGCGATTCTGGCGGGAGCTGTACGCGGCGGAGTTCGAGCGTGCGTTACCGGCCATGCGGCGAGCGCTCCGGCAGGCGAAAGCGACCACCTTTGCTAGCGTGGCAGCAGCTTTCGAGGAGCTGAGTGGCCATCGCTTGCCGGACGAGGTTCAGCTGGCGCTGCCGCGGGTCGAGCGGGTGACCTTCTGCCCCTCGTACTATCTCGGCAACTTCGTCCAGTTCATCCTGTACCCGCCGGAATTGATCCTGTACTTCAATTGCCAGCGGACCAGTGCAGCGACGCAGCCAGAGGTCGAGTCCGTCATTTCGCCTGACCTCTTGCCTGGTCTGCGTGCTCTGGGAGACGGTACCCGGTTGCGGATCATCGAGTTGCTCCGCAACGGTGAACGGTACGCTCAGGAGATCGTTGGCATGCTCGGCATCAGTCAGTCAGCCGTCTCGCGGCACCTGGCGATGCTGGAGGCCGCCGGAATCGTCACCGTGCGGCCAGCCAACGGGATGAAATACTATGCGATCAACTCCCAGCGCCTGCGGCAGATCGCCGAGGAGCTGGAGCGGATCGGTTCGGTCGAATCGTTTTCGACCGAGCACGACAAATCAAACGGTCTGCGCGCGGGCTTCTCGCGCGCATCGGGTCGATCGCTGCTGGCCGAGGAAAAGCCACCTCACTCCACCGTCGGGTGAGGCTAGGCAACTCCTCTGAGTCACCTCCTCACGCGATCCCGAACGGGATCGCGTCCCCCTCGACGACCCGCATCCAGTTCGGCCGGACTCGGCCACGGTCGAACTGCGATCGCCCTCCTTCGGCGATCGGCCCGATCGACGACGGGGACGCAAGTCCCCTTCGTCTTTTACCGGGGGGCAGTGGAGCACCACTGCCCCTCGTGCATCGAGCACGAGTTCTCCACGGATTCCCTTTCGAGGCAGCGACTTCCCGGAGCATTGGCCACGGTTCGACCGGATCGAGTCGTCGCGAGCGCGGGTCAGAGAACGGGGCCGTCAGCCGACGGCCCCGGGTACAGGGAGGGAGGGAGAAGTGGTCGAAAGGAGAAGAAGCCTTTGACGACAGTCGGCGCGCGTTCGAACGCTGTACGTACGGATCCTACATCGTAGGATACTGCGGAACGTTCTTGCTGTCAAGCCTCCACCTCGTTCACACACGCATTCGCGTTGGCTGTAGGGAAGATCGCGCAATCCTGGCCGGCGAGCCAGCTGCGACGCAGTCTCCTCGAGGAGCGTTGCTGCCCATGTGGCTGCTCGGTAAGCGTGTGACAGGTCGATGAGATGACGAAGTGCGAGCGATCCTGCCGGGGCGGGCTGCCGGTGCTGCCCGTGTAGCGTGCCGTTGGCGTGATGCGAGTAGCTCGGTTATACTGATGGCCGGACCGTGCTAGGCGGGGAGCTAGCGGTGCCCTGTACCCGCAATCCGCTCTAGCGGGGCCGAATTCCCTCCCGAGGTCCAACCCTGTGGGACTGCTTGGGCCACGCGGTGAGGATGGTTGGGTCCCACGCGGCGAGGACCCGTGAACCTGGTCAGGGCCGGAAGGCAGCAGCCATAAGCGGTCTTCCTCGGGCGACGTGGGAGTGCCTGGCCGGAGCTAGCGAGCCCAGTGCAAGCTGGAGGGTTGCGATCGACGGAGGGTGCACGGTCCGTTCATCGGGCCACAGCGGTCATGGCCGCTGTGGCCCGCGTCGTTTCCAGAAAGCAGATCGAGCGAGGGCGTTTCAGCGAGGCTTGCGTGGAGATGCTGCCGAGGTTGCACGGCGAGCTGCTCGCTTGGGGGTCATCGCGTACTGCTTGCGCCGGAGCTCTTCGGCGCGCTGCCGCGCGAGGGGTGGATAGACGCGAAGCAGCAGGTGCGCGGCATACGCTGTCCACACGAGTACCAAGAGGGCGCTGAGATACAGCCAGATCCGCTTGTAGAGATCGAAGGCACTGATGCGGCCGAGCCGGAAGAGAAAGAAGAAGAGTCCTATGCCGAAGACGATGAGACCCCATCCAGCGATGCGCTGCAGGAAGTCGGCCAGGAGAGGATCGCGCTTGCGGATGAGTCGGCGTGGGTCGTTGTAGATCCAGAGACAGGTGAGGAAACCGAGCGAGAAAACGACGACGTACGTGATCGAGAGCGGTCCCCAAGTAGGCATTTGCCAGAGCGGAGCGGTCAGGTAGTCCCAGTCGAACGGATTACGCATCGCTGGCTCCCGCTAGCTTTGCTCGAAGAGGATACGGCGCTTGACCTGCTCGATCGCGTTGGTGACCTGGATACCACGCGGGCATGCTTCCGTGCAATTGAAGATCGTCCGGCAGCGCCACACACCGAATCGCTGGTTGAGAATCGCAAGTCGCTCCTCGGTCGCCCGATCGCGCGAGTCGAACAAAAAGCGATGCGCGTTCACGATCGCGGCCGGGCCGAGCCATTCGTTCGTCCAGAAAATGGGGCAGGCGGAGGTACAACAGGCGCAGAGAATGCACTTGGTCGTATCGTCGTAGAGAGCGCGCTCCTCCGGTGATTGCAGGCGCTCGCGGACCGGTGGTGGCTCCTCGTTGATGAGGTAAGGCATGACGGTGCGATACTGGGCGAAGAAGGGCTCCATGTCCACGACGAGGTCACGGATGATGCGAAAGCCGAGCAACGGCTCGATCGTGATTTTCGGCCCGAGGTCCTTGATGAGCACCTTGCAGGCCAGTCGATTGCGCCCATTGATACGCATGGCGTCGGAACCACAGACGCCGTGCGCGCAGCTGCGGCGGAAGGTCAAGCTGCCATCCTGGTACCACTTGACGTAGTTGAGCGCATCGAGGACCCGATCAGTCGGTTCGACCTCGACCGTGTACTCGCGGTAGTACGGTTTGGTATCGGTTTCGGGATTGAACCGTTGGATACGCAACGTCACCTGCATCTCAGTACACCCGTTCCTTCGGCTCGAACCGCGTGATGACGACTGGCTTGTAGAAGAGCTGGAGTCCACCTGATGTCCGAGCGATCAGGGTGTGCTTGAGCCAGTTGGCATCGTCCCGTGCTGGGAAGTCTTCGCGATAGTGAGCACCCCGGCTTTCCTCGCGAGCCAGCGCCGAAGCAGCGATGGCTTCGGCACAGTCGAGCAGGAAGCCGAGCTCGATCGCTTCCATCAGTTCCATGTTGAAGGTGCGACTCTTGTCGTCGATCCGAATCTGCGTGTAGCGATTGCGTAGCTCACCGAGCTTCTGCTGCAAGCGCTTCAGACCGTCGCCGGTGCGAAAGACACCTGCGTCGGTCATCATCGCTTCCTGCAACTCGGCGCGGATTTGGGCGACACGCTCGGTCCCGTCGTTCTCCCGGATCCACTCGATTTCGGCACGAGCGCGGTAGGCCGGGTCTTTCGGCAGTGGATGGAAGTCGTTCTCCTGGACGAAGCGTGCCATGTGGCGACCAGCGCGTCGACCGAAGACGACGAGATCGACGAGCGAGTTGGTGCCGAGCCGGTTCGCACCGTGGACGCTCACACAGGCACACTCGCCCGCCGCGTAGAGACCGGGTATGGGCGTGTTCTGCGCATCGATCGTCACTCGGCCGTCGACATCGGTGGGGATCCCCCCCATCGCGTAGTGGGCTGTCGGCTGGATGGGGATAAGATCCTTGACGGGATCGAGGCCAAGGTACGTCCGCACGAAGTCGGTGATGTCAGGGAGTTTCGTCTCGATGACCTCAGCCGGGAGATGAGTCAGATCGAGCCAGACGTAGTCCTTGCCGTCCACACCACGACCGGCGCGAATCTCCTGATAGATGGCACGGGAAACCATGTCGCGTGGTGCCAAGTCGAGGAGCGTCGGGGCGTAGCGCTCCATGAAGCGCTCGCCCAGTCCGTTGCGCAAGATTCCGCCCTCCCCGCGGCAGGCTTCCGAGAGGAGGATCCCCATCTTGTAGATTCCCGTCGGATGGAACTGGTAGAACTCCATGTCTTCCAGGGGAATACCGCGCCGAAAGGCAATGGCCACGCCGTCACCCGTTGCCGCGAGGGCATTGCTCGTGACCTTGAAGACACGCCCGAAGCCACCGGTCGCCAGGAGCACGGCTTTGGCGTGGAAGACATGGATGTCGCCGGTCTCGATATCCATAGCGACGATGCCGGTGCAGACACCGTCGTCGGTCAGCAAGAGATCGAGCATCATGAACTCGTCGAAGAAGGTGACCTGCCGCTTGAGCGCAGTCTGGTAGAGCGTTTGAAGGATCATGTGGCCGGTACGATCAGCCGCATAGCACGCCCGGCGCACTGGACCCTCACCGAAGTTACGGGTGTGACCACCGAAGCGCCGCTGATCGATCCGACCATCCGGTGTCCGGTTGAAGGGAAATCCCCAATGCTCCAGTTCGATGATGGCGTCGATCGCCTCGCGGGCGAGGACTTCGGCCGCATCCTGATCGACGAGATAGTCGCCGCCCTTGACGGTGTCGAACATGTGCCAGATCCAGTGGTCCTCCTCGACGTTCCCGAGGGCAGCGGCGATCCCACCCTGAGCAGCACCGGTGTGCGAGCGAACCGGATACAGTTTGCTGACGACGGCTACATTGCATTTGCCTGCCAGCTGAGCGGCGGCCATCAGGCCGGCTCCACCCGCGCCGACGATGACCGCATCGAAGCGATGGAACACCATGGCTCAGCCTCCTGCCTGTGCGACGACTTCGAACTTGGATGGGTCGAAAGTCACGATCGCGATCGAGCCGATGACCAGAAAGAGAAGGGCCAAGGTCCAGAGGACCGAATGGGCGAACACGCGCCAACCGTGCGGACGGACATAATCATCGATGGCGAGACGAGCGCCGTTCAGCCCATGCGTCAGTGCCAAGAACAGTAGCAGCCAGTCGTACACGCGCCAGAACGGCGAATTCCACCGGTCGGCCACGAATTGCCAGTCGATCTCGTCGACCGTGTTCACGACGTGCATGATCACGACGTGTCCAACTGCCAAAAGGATCAACAGGAGTCCACTGATCCGGAAGTAATACCAGCTGTACAGCTCGAATCCGCCAGAAGGTCGCTCTCGTCCGAGGTGCGGTCGTGCGATCGTCATCGGAATAACTCCTTTTCATCAGCCAGCTTGGATGATCGCGCGGATCATCAGGAAGGCAGTGGGGATGAAGGCGAGCAGGAAGACCGCCATGACACCATAGAAGAGCTGCCGTTCGTAACGATAAGCGGCTGGCCAGAAGTCGATGAGCATGATGCGTACACCATTAGCTGCGTGATAATAGACCGCGCCAACCAAGATGATTTCGCCGATCCGGAAAACGGGGTGCCGGTAGAGAAAGAGCAACTCGTTGAACACCTCAGGACCGTAGTTCACGAGGAAGATGTCCACGATGTGCAGTAAGAGGAACAACAGAACCCCGAGGCCGGTAATGCGGTGAAATGCCCAGGAAATCATGCCAGGTGGTGGTCGATAGCCTCGATAGGCGCTGATTCCACGCGTCGTCGCTGATCGCGACTCTTGCGCTCGCGTGACCGTCATTTGAAACCTCCATCCCTCGCGCGTCGGGACATCCTTCGAGCGTCCCACGTTTGCGCTATCGCTAGTGTACGAGGCATTCTGGCGTTGCAACAACGACCAATTCGACTCATCCAAGCCGGCAGCCGGTGAAGCGCGAGGACAGTGGTACACTGCGCTTGCTGACCGGTGCGACTTGGTGGATCGGGAGCCATGTTGCTGTCGAAAGAGGATTCGGTCATCCGCGAGGCGTGTGTGCGCACGATCAATGTGGCCTGCCAAATCGCTCTAGTCCCGGCACCGACCTTCGAGGAAGGAGAACGAGCCGAGCTGGTCTGCGAACTCTTTCGGGAGCGCGGTGCGTCTCCCTTCATAGACGATGTGGGGAACGTGGTCGTGCGTCGACGGGGAGAAGGTGAGAAGCGAGCGCTCCTGCTGGCAGCCCACTTGGATACCGTGTTCCCGCGCACGACTCCGTTGACGATCGAGCGTGGCGAGGGGTGGGTGCGTGGTCCGGGAATCGGCGATAACGCGTTGGGCGTGGCGGCGTTGCTTACGCTGTGGGATTTCCTCGAATCGTTCGGCGTCGTGCTTCCGGGCGATCTTGTGCTCGCGGCGAACGTCGGGGAGGAGGGGCTGGGAAATCTGCGCGGGATGCGCGCGCTCGTCGATCAGTTCGGGCGCGAACTCGGGGCCGCGGTGGCAGTGGAGGGGCACAATCTCGGTCGGGTGACGCATATCGCCGTTGGATCGATCCGCCTGCGGTTGATCGTGCGCGGGCCTGGTGGTCATAGCTGGGGGAACTTCGGGACGCCGAGCGCGATCCACGAATTGGCACGGATCATCTGTGCGCTGACGGAGCTTCCGGTGCCGCGTTCACCCAAGACGACGTACAATGTCGGTATGATCGACGGTGGAGTATCGGTCAACACGATCGCTCCTTTCGCCCAGGCGGTGATCGATCTACGGTCGATCGACCCGCGTGAATTGCAGCGGCTCTCTCGCGCGGTCGAGGAACTCGCTGCGCGGCAACGCGCGGCGGGTGTCGAGGTCGAGCTGGAGTTGCTCGGCGAGCGGCCGGCTGGCGAGACGCCCGTGGATGCACCAGTCGTCCGGACAGCGTTACAGGTGCTCCGTGCACTCGGAATCGAGCCGGTCCTGGATGCCTCGAGCACGGACGCGAATGCGGCGATCGCTGCTGGGATTCCAGCGATCTGCATCGGGTTGACGCGAGGGCGGGGGAGCCACACGCTGGAGGAGACGATCGAGATCGCGCCCCTGGAGCTCGGCCTCCGGCAGCTTCTTCAGCTTGTGCGAGCTTTCCCAGTCATCTGAAACGAGTCGATCGAGGGGTGCCGGCAATGCCGCGGATTTACGTCGCGCTCGACATCGAGGCGACTGGTATGGATCCGGAGCGCGACGAAATCATCGAAGTCGCGGCGATCAAGTTCCGCGAGGAGGAAGTGCTCGAGCGATTCGAGACGCTCGTGCAGCCGCGGCGTCCTGTTCCGCTCGCGGTGGCAAGTTTGACTGGTCTCACGATGCGCGATCTCCGGCGTGCACCCTCGTTCCAGCAGATCGCGCCACGGCTCCGCCAGTTCGTCCGCAATTACCCGATCGTCGGCCAGTCTCCGGATTACGACCTGCAGATGCTGAGCGCGCACGGACTCGAACTGCGCAATCCGGTCTACGATACGTTCCGTTTGGCGACGATCTTGTTGCCCGATCTTCCGGCCTACTCGTTGGCTGGCATCGCGGCACGACTGGGCATCTCGGTCGCGCAGCAGCATCGGGCGATGGCCGATGTCGAGACGACCATGGCGGTCTTTCTGGGACTGTGTGACCTGCTGCGCGCCTACGATCCGGAAACGTTGCGACGGTTGGCCGACTACAGTGCGCAGGCCGGATTGCCGGAAGCGGAAGTCTTCGAGGCGATTTATCACGAGTTGGTCACTCAAGGGATCGGGCAGCTCGGCGATGCGCTCGCCGAGCGCGTGCGTTCGTCGGTACCGGGTGCCAATCATGCGGCCGAACTGGTCTTTCTGCTGCCGAGCGATCGGCCACCACGCCTCGAACCGACCGGTGAGGCACCGGTCTTTGACCTCGACTGGATCGGCCGTCTCTACGGACCCGAGGGCCCGTTCGCGCGCTCACTTCCCGGGTACGAGTTTCGAGCTGGTCAAGTACGGATGGCCCAGGCGGTGACGAACGTCCTCAACCAGGGAGGCCAGCTCTTGGTCGAGGCAGGGACGGGAACTGGTAAGTCGCTGGCCTATCTCCTGCCGGCTGTCCTCCATGCGGTCGCGCGTGGCGAAACGGTGGTCGTCTCGACCGATACACTCGCATTGCAGGATCAGTTGTTCGCCAAGGATCTCCCGTTGCTTCGGCGTGCGCTCGAGGCAGCAGCTGAACACGATCCCCGACTGGCCGATGCGGCACGGTTTCGGGCGACGGTTTTGAAGGGGCGATCGAATTACCTCTGCCTGCGGCGCTGGTTTCTGCGGCAGCGTGAACCGTTCACGAGCCGGGCCGAAGCGCTCCTCGCAGCGAAGATCACCGCCTGGCTCGCGCAGACGGAAACAGGCGATCGTGCGGAACTGCACCTCTCAAACGAGGAACAGCTGGCATGGGCACAAGTGGCGGAGTCGGAAGGGGCCTGCCTACCGAGCCGTTGCCTCTTCCATCGGCGGAACCAATGTTTCCTCTACCGGGCGCGGGCCACAGCCGAAGGCGCGCACATCGTCATCGTGAATCATGCGCTGTTGCTGTCCGATCTGCTGGCCGAGAGCCGTGTGTTGCCGTCGTACCGGCACCTCATCATCGATGAAGCGCATCACCTGGTCGATGAGGCGACGCAGCAGTTCGGTTTTCAGATCGCTCATGAGGATATGCGTGAGCTGGTGCGGCGGGTGCTCGGACTCGATCATCTGGGTCGCTATACTGGTGTGCTCGGCGAACTCTGGTCAGTGCTCGCTCAACGGCCGGATGGATCGGCGCGGGCTGTCGCTCGCGAACTGGGTCAGCGGCTGACCGACCTGTGGCCGCGCGTGGAGACGCTGCACCAACACACCGAAATGCTGTTCCACCTCTTGGCGGAGGTGGCGCAACGCCATCCGGTGGAAAACGGAGGTTATGATCGGCAGATCCGCATCACTGGCGCACTGCGGCAGGAAACGATTTGGGGCACGGTCGAAGAGCTTGGCCAAACGGTGACCAGCCATCTCCGGACAGTTCTCTCGGCCCTCCAGTGGGTCAGTCACCGGCTGGAGGATCTTCCCGCGGCGATCCGCGACGAACTGAGCGAACTCGTGACCGAGTTGGACGTGCTGGAGCGGCGGGCGCGCGAGCTGCACGGCCGCTTGCAGGAGATTTTGTTCTCGCCGCGCGTCGAGCGGGTGTACTGGTTAACGTGGCGTGCGCAACCGTTGTCGGTCAGCCTGAATATGGCGCCGCTGGACGTCGCGCCGCTCCTTCAGGAAATGCTCTTCAGTCGAGTCGATACCCTGGTTCTGACGTCAGCGACCTTGACCGTGGATCGCTCGTTCGACTACATCCGACAACAACTCGGGTTAGCCGATGCGGACGAACTGGTCGTGGAATCGCCGTTCGACTACGCCAGTTCGACGCTACTCTGCCTGGCTGAGGACATGGCAGAACCGGGTGAGCCGGGGTACCAGCGACAAGTGAACGAAGCACTCTTGGCGTTGCTGCGCGTGACGCGCGGTCGTGCGCTGGTCCTTTTCACGTCGCACAGTGCCCTACAGGCAGCCTATCGGGCGATCAAGCGGCCGCTCGAACAAGAGGGAATCCTCGTGCTCGGACAACGGTTGGATGGCAGCCCGCGCCAGCTGGTCGAACGCCTCAAGGCGCGACCGGCGACGGTCGTCCTCGGGACCAATGCCGTCTGGGAGGGAGTCGATGTACCGGGTGAAGCATTGAGCGTCCTCGTGATCGCGAAGCTGCCGTTCGCGGTTCCGAGCGATCCGGTCTTTGCGGCGCGTTGCGAATCGTACAGCGATCCCTTTCAAGAATACGCCGTGCCGCAGGCTGTCCTCCGCTTCAAGCAAGGCTTCGGGCGACTCATCCGCAGCACGCGCGATTATGGTGTCTGTGTCGTCTTGGATCGGCGCGTCACGACGCGCCGCTACGGGCAGCTCTTCGTTCAGTCACTGCCACCATGCACGGTCAAGCGGGTACCAGTTGCACAGATCCCACGCTTGGCGCAGGACTGGTTAGTACGGCAGCAGGATCGCTTGGCAGCACGGGTACCAGCGGAAGGAGGATCGGGCGATGGATCAGCTGGATCGTAACCTGGCGATGGAACTCGTGCGTACAACGGAGGCCGCTGCATTGGCCGCGGCCCAATGGGTCGGGCGTGGAGACAAGAACGCAGCGGATGCCGCAGCGGTGCAGGCGATGCGGCGGATGCTTTCGACGGTGCACATGAAGGGAATCGTCGTCATCGGCGAGGGGGAAAAGGATCAGGCGCCGATGCTGTACATCGGCGAGGAAGTGGGAACCGGAGAGCCGCCGGAAAGCGATTTGGCGGTCGATCCGATCGATGGGACGCGGCTGTGCGCCAACGGCATGCCAGGTGCCGTCTCGGTCGTTGCCTTGGCCGAGCGGGGTTCGATGTATTACCCGCCGGGAATCGTCTACATGAACAAGATCGCGGTAGGGCCGGAAGCCGCGCACGCGATCGATATTCGACTTTCCCCCACCGAGAACTTGCACCGGATCGCCGAAGCGAAACGGATGAGTGTCCGACTGTTGACGGTCGTTGTGTTGGACCGTCCCCGCCACCAGGCACTGATCGAGGAGATCCGCCGTGCGGGAGCTCGCATTCGGCTGATCACCGATGGCGATGTGGCGGGTGCCGTGATGACCGCTTTCCCGGAATCGGGTGTCGATGTGTTGATGGGTATCGGTGGTTCACCGGAAGCGGTCGTCGCGGCGGCAGCGCTCAAGTGCGTTGGCGGGGCGATTCAGTGCACGCTGTATCCGCGTGACGAAGAAGAACGCCAGCGCGCACGCGAACTCGGGCTCGAACTCGAGAAGGTTTTCACGGCTGACGACCTGGTGCGCTCGGACAACGTCTTCTTCGCCATGACCGGGATCACGACCGGGGATCTGGTGGAAGGAGTTCGCTTCACGCGGCACGGTGCCGAGACGCACTCGATCGTGATGCGATCTCGAACCGGGACGATCCGGCGGATCGCGGCCGAGCACCGGCTGGCGAAGGTACAGGAATACCAGACGATCGCGTTTGACACGGATGGTAGAGTCATGGTAGAGTAAAAGAGCGCGGGTTGACCCGCGTTGTCTCATGCCTCTCCATCGTGCCCCGGTCTCGAACCAGTCCTGTTGACGCTTCGAAGACCGGCATCTCTCACGGGAAATCGAAAGACGCGCACAAGAGGTTTCCGAGATTTGTCCGCACTGCGATCACCGTTTTCGCGCACGAAGCCAGCCTGGGCCGTTCCGACTCCTCCGCGGGGGTGATCGGGCGGTTCACCTGGTCTCCGTGCGGCGAGCGGTTCACCCGGAATGTTCGAGAGGACGAACCAAGTAGAGGAGAACGAACGCGTGGCAAAACGAACCGATTCGAGGAGGGCGGAACTTATGGATCCTGTTGCACCCACCACGACTACAGTCGAAGAGGTCAAGGAGACTCCGACGCTTACCGCAGCCGAGCTCCAGGACAAGAGTCTCGAGGAACTCCAAACGATCGCCCGGGACTTCGGCATCCCGAATGCGCAGCGGTTGCGCAAGATGGAACTCGTAAACAAGATCCTGCGCGCCCAGATCGAGCGCGAGGGGGGGATTTTCGGGGAAGGTGTCCTCGAAATCACCGAAGACGGATTCGGATTCCTCCGCGGTGAACGCTATTTGCCGGGTCCCAATGACGTCTACGTGTCGCAGTCGCAGATCCGACGCTTCGGCCTGCGCCAGGGAGACTGGGTCGCTGGGCAAGTGCGTCCGCCGAAGGAGAACGAGAAGTACTACAGCCTGCTTCGAGTCGATGCCGTCAATGGCATGGACCCGGAGTTGGCGCGGCGACGACCGAGTTTCGATACCCTGACTCCGATTTTCCCGATGGAACTGATCAATCTGGAGACCGAGCCGCACATCCTGTCGACGCGGCTGGTCAACCTGGTCGCGCCGATCGGACGCGGGCAGCGTGGTCTCATCGTGTCGCCGCCCAAGGCCGGAAAGACAGTTCTGCTGAAGCACATCGCGAATGGCATCACGACCAACTACAAGGACATCCATCTCATCGTGTTGCTCATCGGTGAGCGCCCTGAGGAAGTAACGGACATGCGGCGCTCCGTCGACGGTGAGGTCATTTCCTCGACCTTCGACGAACCGGTCGAAGACCACATCCGAGTAGCGGAAATGACGCTCGAGCGGGCCAAACGATTGGTCGAGTGCGGTATGGACGTGGTGATCTTGCTCGACTCGATCACCCGGCTGGCTCGTGCTTATAACCTGAGTGTTCCGCCGAGCGGGCGAACGCTTTCCGGTGGTATCGACCCGGTCGCGCTCTACCCGCCCAAGCGCTTCTTCGGTGCTGCGCGCAATATCGAAGGCGGTGGGAGCCTCACCATCATCGCCACCTGCTTGGTCGATACCGGATCCCGTATGGACGACGTCATTTACGAGGAGTTCAAGGGCACCGGCAACATGGAATTGCACCTCGACCGCAAGCTTGCCGAGCGGCGTATCTTTCCGGCGATCGACATCCAGCGCTCGGGGACACGGCGCGAGGAATTGTTGTTGGACGAGCAGACCTTGCGCCAGGTCTGGACGATGCGACGCATGGTGTCGATGCTCGGCGGGACCGATGGCACGGAACTCGTGCTGGGCCGGCTGGCGCGGACGCAGAACAACGCAGAGTTCTTGGCGACGTTGCACAAGGATCTCTGAGTCGAATGGACGTCGGACCCGATGGTTCGCGAGCCTCTCGTGCGCTCACCTGAGCGTGAATGGAGCGATCGAGACATTCTCATGCTGGTCGCGGTGGCGGCGACAGCCGTCCTCTGGCCGATCGGGCTGCTGTTGACCTGGGCGAGTGTCCGCTGGCGCTTGCGGGACAAGCTGATCGCGACGATCCTCCCGTTGGCGGGCCTGATCCTTTCCCTCGTGATCCTCCCGGCGGGAGCGCGCGGGATCGGTTTGAGTGGCCCCTCCGGACTCGCCTGGACGGTCGAAGTCGGGCACTACGCAGGCCTGGTCGGAGCGCCGCTGCTTGCTGCCCTCTATCTCGGTATACGGGCGCGGCTGCCAGCACGTCTCCTCGGTGGGCTGGTGCTCCTGGCGCTCGCCATCCTGGCGCTCGGACAACTCGCCTTTTTCCTGGGCGGTCGGTTGCATCCCGGCGGAGCCTGAGCGCTTCAGCTGCTGGCTCGCTCGGCGCGCAGGAGAAAGTCGAGCAAGACGAGTCCAGCAATATGCGGGAGTAAGCGATGTGGGAAATGACCGGCGCGCGGCAGGAGACAGAGTTCTCCTGCCGGTAGCCGGCTGGCGATGTCGACGAGCCACGGCGCAGGGGCCACCGGATCATTGTCGCCGCTCATGAGTAACACCGGGCAAGTGAGCGACTCGACCCCAGCCTGCCACTCGCGCATCTCGGGCGGCTGCTCCTTGCTATCGCGAATGAAATTGGCGAGGAGTCGGTCGCGGGCGTGGTGCGGGCCATGCGCGCGGTGCAGGTGGGCGTACTCAGCTTCGTTGGAGGGAAACTGTTCCTCGATGATTTGCCGGGTGTAAGCGGCCGTGGAGGGAGCGGCGAAATTGGGCGGGCCGATGAGCACGAGAGACCGTGGATGGATGGCACCCTCGACAGCCAGGCGCGTCGCGACCATGGCGCCGAGGCTCGCTCCGACGAGATGCGCGGACTCGATCCCCAGCCGCCGCACGAGTTCAGCGATATCAGTCGTGAACCCGGGCAGCGTCAGGCGCCCACCGGGATCGCTGCTTCGTCCATGTGCTCGGAGGTCGGGGGCTATGACGTCGAAGGAGCGGCGCAGGGTATCGAAGATGGCAAGCCAACTCTCGCTGGTTCCGAAGTACTGGTGGAGGAGGATAACCGGAGGGCCCGTCCCAGCTCGACTGTAGTACAAGCGTACGTGGCTGAGATCACAGAACGGCATCTTCCCCTCCTCGCTGACAGGGCACTGCCGGAGCCGGCCAGCCGAACCACTATACTCACTGCCGAGCGCTCAGGGGGAGGGATTGGTGTGCGCGACGTCAGTGCGCTCCGGACGATTCTCCGGCGTATCGATCGTCGGGGTTACAAGGCCTACGAGGAGCTTCGCGGCTTCTTTCGGCTCGGGGATATCATCCTGGCGATCGATCACGTGCAGGGTGATCCATATGCGCCTCCGTCGCGCGTGCGCGTGATCGTGGAGCGTTCGCGGCTCGTCTTTCCCCCCTGACGAATCGGATACGGCGGGTCGCATTGGAGGATTTTCTCGCTCGGCGTGCACGGCGAGCCATCGATCGAGTCGGGCGTCGGCGGACGGGAACCGGTCGCTCGGGGATTATCCAGGTCGATGCCGGTGGTCAGGAGGTTCTCGAACGCACCGCCTGCCGGATCAGCGACGATCGGGTCGAATTGCGCCTTTCAGTGGGACTACCAGCAGCTGGTCGAACGGTGCTCGGTGATGTGGCGGAAGACTTGCTCACGGCCGCGCTGCCCGAAATCGCTCGATATGCTCTCTGGCTCGATCGGACGGCGCTTCAGGAAGCAGAACGGTTCATCGCGGTGGTCGAAGATGCGGAAGCGCTGCGCGAGCAGTTGCCCAGGGCCGGTCTCGTCGCTTTCATCGGCCGAGGAGCGATCCTGCCGCGCAGGAGCGGTGTCAGTCAGGAGCCACTGACCGATGGAGTCGTTCCCTTCGAGCCACCGCCGAGTTTGGAAGTCGAACTGGCGACTCCGCACAGTGGTCGCCTTCGTGGGATGGGTATTCCAGAGGGAGTCACGCTCATCGTCGGTGGCGGATTCCACGGCAAGTCGACGCTTCTCGAGGCACTGGCCCGCGGAGTCTACAATCACATCCCCGGCGATGGACGAGAGCGAGTCGTGACGCGAGCCGATGCCGTGGTGATTCGAGCGGAGGATGGCCGTCGCGTTGTCGGTGTCGATCTCTCACCGTTCATACGTGACCTCCCGCTCGGTCGCTCGACGACCTGTTTCACCAGCGAGGATGCGAGCGGATCGACCTCGCAGGCATCCAATATCCTCGAAGCGTTGGAGGCCGGTGCTCGGGTGCTTCTCATGGACGAGGACACCTGTGCCACGAACTTCATGATCCGCGACCACCTGATGCGCGAACTTGTCCCTGCTGAAGCTGAACCGATCGTCCCCTTCATCGATCGTGTCCGCCAGCTGCACCGCGAGGCAGGTGTTTCGACCATTCTGGTAATGGGTGGTGCGGGCGACTATCTGCACGTGGCAGATACGGTCATCTGGATGCACGCCTATCACCCACGCGACGTGACGGCTCGCGCTCACGAACTCGCTCGTCAGCATGGAAACGGGGTGTTCGCTCCACCGAATCCCTGGCCAGGGGTGGTGCAGCGAGTACCGATTCCAGAAAGCATCGATCCGCGGCGACGGGAGCGAACGCGGATCAAGGCGCATGGCACCGAGGAAGTAACGTTCGGGTACGAGTCGATCGATCTTCGACATGTCGAGCAGCTGGTCGATCCTAGTCAAGTGCGCGCGATCGGGTTGGCGCTGGCCTATGCCGTCGAGCATGACATCATCGATGGGAAGCGGGCACTGTCGGCGATCCTCGATCTGGTGGACGAGATCGTTGACCGCGAGGGTCTGGATATCCTCTCACCGTACCGGGGCCACCCAGGCGATCTGGCACGCCCGCGACGGTACGAGCTGGCAGCCGCCCTCAACCGGCTGAGGAGCCTGGAGGTGCGGCAGGTTCGCCTGGCTCCCTGAACTGCGGACGAGTCGGACGCGTGCGTGCCTGGACGGCGGCAATGCCGCTGATCGCGGCGGTTTCCGCCCGGAGAATCAGCGGCCCCAGCGAGCGAAACTCCGCCCCGTGCCGTCGGAAGAGCGCGATTTCCTCGGCTGTCCACCCGCCTTCGGGGCCCACGGCGACAGTGACCGTCTGGTCTGGCGAGAACGAGGCGTGTGCGATCGCCTCCGCTTCGGGTGCTTCCCAAAAGACGAGCAAGCGAGCGGTGCGCACGGTGGCGAGTGCGCGGTCGAGCGTCGAGGGGGTGTCGATCTCAGGCAGCGTACCGCGCCCGCATTGCTCGCTGGCCTCCATGGCGATCCGCTGCCAACGCGCCAGACGTTGGGTCACATCGCGAAGGGCTAGATGAACAACAGTTCGTTGAGTGTGCAGGGGAACGATGCGAACGATGCCGAGTTCCGTCGCCTTTTCCACCACCAGGTCGAAGTGATCGTGACGCAGCAAGGCCTGCAGTAACACGATCGGTGGCGGGGGGAGGGGTCGTGCCGGCTGGGCATCGACGAGAACGGCGACCGTGCGCTCAGGATCGAGCTCGATGAGTTCGGCGACGAAATCGATCGCGCGACCATCGCAGAGGAGCACCCGATCGCCTGGGCGCAGCCGCAGGACACGGACAAGCTGATGGCTCACGCGCCGAGGTAGGGTGACGCGAGCACCGAGTTCGAGATGTTCGGTCACGAAGAAGCGATGGCCCCGCCGGCTCATGGCCGATTCCGCCGCAGGAGCAGGCTCACCCAATCACCGTCCTGCCGGCGCTCGACGAGTTCAGTGCCGAGATCGTGATAACGGCGACGGACTCCCTCCTCGGCTGTGTCGATGATGCCGCTGAGGACGAGGTGAGCGCCGGGCCGTGCAGCCCGCACCAAGCGCGGCCCCGCTTCGATCAAGACGCGGGCAACGATATTGGCCACGACGAGGTCATAGGCCTCGCGATCAGTGAGGTCCTCGGTGACATCGCCGATGCGCACCGTCGCACGATCGGCGACGCCGTTCCGCTCCAGGTTCTCCCGCAGGACCTCGCCAGCAACCGGATCGATTTCCCATGCCGTGACCGACCGAGCACCGAGCGCGAGCGCAGCGATGGAAAGGATGCCCGACCCAGCTCCAGCATCGAGGACGCTCATGCCGGGGGTGACCAAGCGTTCCAACCAGAGGAGACAGTGCTGGGTAGTCGGGTGGAGCCCCGTTCCGAAGGCCATACCAGGATCGAGGTGAACGACGATCTCGTCGTCGCGTGATTCGTAAGGGATCCAGGAAGGCCGGATGACGATCCGGTGGCCGATGCGCGTCACCGGGAAATGGCTCTTCCATGCCTCGGCCCACTCCTCCTCGGCGAGTGTCCGCAGGCGAAGTTCACCGATACGCCCGAGTTGGCTCAGGTGCCAAAGCCCATGTCGGAGTCGTTCGACTGTGGCATCGACCTGCTCGTCGAGCGGCAGATAGGTCGCGATGAGAACCGGAGTCGCCGGATCGATGGTCGCGTTTTCTCCGTCGGGATCCTGTGCTACCGGGTGAAAGACGGCGGCTCCCTGCTGGTAGCCGAAGCGGGCGAACAGTTCGGCGACTGCATCGGCGACCTCAGCATCAGTCTCGACAGCGACTTCGAGCCAACGCGCAGGCATCAGCTCATGCTCCGTCTCGTCCGGAGAAGGTGATCTCCGAGGAATCGCCGACGTTCACGCGCACGAAGTCACCGAGTACCCGGGCGCGGCGACCGACGATTGAGCGGTGCAGCATAACGCCGTTGATGGTCGCCTCCTCGTCGATGATCGAGTCGGTGACGATCGCGTGGGAGACGACCGCGCCCGGACCGATGCTCACGTAAGGACCGATCACGGCGTGCTCGATGCGGGCAGTGGGATCGATCACGACCGGTGGAACGACGACGGCGGTCGGGAAGGACGGCTGTGGGCCGGCTTGACGGTCCAGGAGGAAACGATTGGTTTCGAGGAGCGCTTCGACCGTGCCGCAATCCTCCCAAACCGAGACAGGTTGCGCCACGATCGTGCGGCCGCGGTCGATGAGGATCTGGATCGCTTCTGCCAAGTAGTACTCGTTCCCGCGCTTGCGGCCCTCGGCGATCTGCTGCTCGATCGCAGCGATGAGGTCTCCGAAGTCACGGAAGTAATACACCCCGACCACGGCGAGCCGAGAGACCGGTTGCGCTGGCTTTTCGACCAGTTGGGCGATCCGTCCGTCTTCGACGATGACGACACCGAAGCGGCGGGGATCGTCGACCTCTTTCACGAAAACGATTCCATCCCACGGACAAGTGAGAACCGCTTCGAGGTTGGCATCGAAAACGAGGTCGGGAAACACGACGAGCGTCGGACCATGGACGAGACCTTTAGCCTGGAGCAAGGCATGCGATTGCCCGAGCGGCTCAGGTTGCTCGACGAACACAGCGTCGAATCGGTAGTGGGTGCGCACATACTCTTCGATCTGCTCGCCGAGATATCCGGTCACGAAGACGACGCGTTGGAGTGGCAACCGGTTCAGTCGGTCCAGGACATGGCCGAGGATCGGTTTCCCGGCGACGGTCACGAGCGGCTTGGGTTTGCTCCAGGTGTGGGGGCGAAGTCGGGTCCCCAGGCCGGCAACGGGAATCACCACGTGCATCGGCTCACCTCCCTCGTCGGAATCGAGGGTGTGTCCTTCCCGAGCAGGTCCGATTCCAACGAGCGCCGAGTGTACCCGCGCTCGTGCTCGAGTCTGGGCGGATCGAGTTGCAGCGATCGCATTCGGCAGGATCCTCGTCCGCGGTCGCGCAGGGCAGAACGCTTGAGAAAACCGGGGTGCCCCCAGCGGGATTCGAACCCGCGATCTCCACCTTGAAAGGGTGGTGTCCTGGGCCTCTAGACGATGGGGGCCGGCGCCCACACAATCTCTAGCAGTATAAACTTTCCAGGGTGATTTCGTCAAAGGCGCGTGCAAAGAGGAAAACGACCGATGGATCATCCGCATTTTGCTCCCACGCCGACTGCCGTGGTGCGGGCCGACCGGGTCGAAGCCGTCGTGAATCGGTCGGTCGCATTCTGGGCCCGGCACTGGCTCGCTGGGCTCAACCTGCTCGCTGGTGTCTTCGCGTTCTTGCCGCTTCTCGCTCCCTGGCTCCTCGCGCAGGGGCACACGACATTGGCGTATGGTATCTATTTCGCCTACCGCTTCGTCTGTCATCAGAAACCGGAGCGGAGTTTTTTCCTCTTCGGTCACCAAATGGCGTACTGCCAGCGCGACCTGGCTATTTACCTGGGCGTTTTCGCGCTGGGAATGGTGTATGCGGTTGTCCGGCGCTGGCTCCGACCACTTTCCTGGCGGGGTGCGTTCCTGTTGTCGATGCCGATGGCGATCGATGGCCTGACGCAGCTCGTCGGTCTGCGGGAGAGTACGTGGCAGCTGCGGGTCTTCACCGGCGTCTCGTTCGCGCTGGCGACCGTCTGGTTCGTGTACCCTCGGCTCGAGAGCGGTTTCGCTGAGGTGCGGGCGGTGCTCGCTGCCCGATCACTGCAGATCGAGCGAGGAGCGGAGGGGACGAGCTGTGGCCAGGGTGCTGGCGAATAAACGAGTTGTCGTCGGAGTGACCGGCGGTATCGCCGCGTACAAGACGGTCGAACTCGTGCGTCGCCTGATCCAGGGTGGCGCCATCGTCGATGTGGTGATGACGGAAGCTGCCACCGCTTTCGTCGGCTCCTTGACTTTCCAGGCGATCACGCGTCGCCCGGTACAGGTCACGACAGTCGGCGTCTGGGAAGGGGAGCAGGCTGGACACGTCACGCTCGGTGCAGCTGCCGACGTCATGATCATCGCGCCGGCAACAGCTGATGCCCTGGCGAAGCTGGCGCATGGTCTGGCGGATGACGCAGTCACGCTCACCGCACTCGCCTGCCCAGCACCGCTCATCGTCGCGCCGGCGATGGACCAGTACATGTACCTCCATCCGGCGACTCAGGAGAACCTGGAGCGCTTGCGGAGGCGTGGCGTCACGGTGATCGGACCGCATCGTGGACCGCTCGCCTCCGGGATGGTCGGTGAGGGTCGAATGGCCGAACCCGAGGAGCTGTTCGGTGCTGTCCGGGCGGTGCTCGGTCGTGCTGGGCCCCTGGCTGGTTGCCGAGTCGTGGTGACTGCTGGTCCGACACGGGAAGCGATCGATCCTGTACGATTTTTGAGCAATCACTCGAGCGGCAAGATGGGTTATGCGTTGGCCGAGGTCGCGCGTGACCGCGGTGCAGGGACGACGTTGATCAGTGGTCCGACCTGTTTACCTGCTCCGTTCGGCGTTCGCTTCGTTGCTGTCGAGAGCGCAGCCGAGATGGCGGCAGCCGTTGAGGAGGCGATCAGCGATGCGGACGTGCTGGTGATGTGCGCTGCAGTGGCTGATTTCCGCCCCCGTCAGGTTTCTGCCGAAAAGATCAAGAAGCGCACAGCATCGCTGTTGCTGGAACTGGAGCCGACACCGGACATCCTGGCATCGGTCGCGCGTCCTGGACTCCTCAAGGTCGGGTTCGCGGCGGAGACGGAGCGACTCCTCGAGCATGGCCACGAAAAGCTCGTCCAGAAGGGGATCGATCTTCTCGTCATCAACGATGCACGGCGGACGATGGGAGCGGAGACTGCGCGTGTCACGTTGTTGCGACGTGGTCGGGAACCTGAGGGGTTACCTGATCTTCCGAAGGAGGAGGTAGCTGAACGGATCTGGGATGCGATTCAGGAGCTGCTCGCTGAACGGGAGAGGGTTGCACAAGGATGAGTGATCGGCCACCACTGCGTGCCCGGCGTGTCCGACGGCGCGGGACAGTGGCAGTGCAGCTCGCCAACTGGATTCCCGTGCTCATCTCCGTGTACTGGTCGATCCTATTGGCGCGCTGGTTTGTGTGGGTTCTGGCGAACGCAGTCGGGGGGCAGTTTACGCAACTCCTGGTCCTCCACCGATGGCTCGCCTGGCCCTTCACCGACCTTCCCGGGGCGTCTCGCTGGCCGTTACTCGCCGATATCGCGGCTGTGGTTCTGAGCGGCGTCGCGGCACTCGGTCTTCTAGGTGTCGCGGCGGGATGGTGGCGGGAAGCCGAGCGACGACGCCCATCCTGAGATGACGAGCGCATGGCGACTGCACACGCGAATCGCCGCGAACGCTGCGATGCAGCGTGGTAGACTGCTGGATAGACAATGAGTGGGGAGGCCGGAGGGCTCGCGTGCGTGGCCAAAGGAGCAATCGGATGGTGCGCAACCTCGTCCGTGGGGTTCTCAATCTGGTGCTCGCCGCCGTGGCGACTTGGCTGGCGAACTATTTGGTCGAAAGACTCTTCGGTCCTGAAGAAGCGGTCAGCGAGCATTCCTGAACGATCGCGGATCGATCATCTGATCGACGGGTATGGGGAGGGTCGAGCGTGGAGATAACGCGTCGTGAAGTCGAAGGCTTGGGAGCACTGCGCAGCGACGAATGGCCGATCATCAGTCTCTACTTACGAGTCGATAAAGAGCATATCACGGACGATCACTATTCGATTCGGTTGAAGAACTTGCTCAAGGAGTTGGAGCGAGCGCGGGAACAGATTGGACTGAATCGAGCACAGTCCCAAGCGGTCGACGAGGATGTCGAACGGATCCGCGCCTTCTTCCGCGATCATGGCGACGAGTTCGGTCAGGGAGTGGCCCTCTTCGCGAGTAGCCGGGCTGGCCTTTGGCGCGTCTATCATGTGCCGCGAGAGGTCGGGAATGAAGCCGATCTCGATTTTCGGCCTGTCATCGGGCGCCTGGTGCGCGTGGTCGAGTTGTTCGAGCCGATCTGTACGTGTGTGATTTCGCGAGACCGGGCAAGGATCTTCCGCGGCCATTTGGTGAACTTTCAAGAAGTCGCCGTACGACTGGACGAGGAAGTTCCCGGCCAGCATGGGCAAGGGGGCTGGTCGCAGGCGCGTTTTGCCCGCCACATCGAGGATCATGTGCGCCAGCATTTTCAGCGGGTCGGGCAAGTGCTGTTCCAACTGTTCGAGCAAGATCCGTTCCGGTTTCTCGTGGTCGCTGGTCCCGACGAGGTGGTCGCGGACTTCGTCGATGGCCTGCATCCGTACTTGCGCGAGCGCTATGTCGGATCCTTCAACTGTTTGATGGAGGCGACAGCCAAGGAGATCCGCGAGGAGACCAAGCGCATCGTGACGGCGTGGCAGGAGCAGGAGCGGCAACGCTATGTCGACTTGGTGCTGGAGGAGGCACTCAGTCAAGACATGGCGGTGGTCGGGCTCGATCGCGTCGTCGAAGTGGTACAGATGCAGAATGTCAACAGTCTCGTCGTCGATGACCAGCTGAGTGCGCCGGGGCGATACTGCCTGCGCTGCGGTGCCCTGCAACCGATCGGCAGTGAGGCGAGCGAGTGCGTGTTCTGTGGTGGCCTGACGCGCATGCGCGAGAATATCGTGCCGGAAGTCTACGCCGAGGCTTATCGACAGAACGCGAATCTCGTCTTCCTGAGTGAGCGGGATTTACGCGCTCGACTCGAGCCGTTCGGCGGCATCGGGGCGATCCTACGGTATCGAATCGGGGCGCCGGCGACCTCATGAAGGCGTTTCCGACGCTCGCGCTCATCGTCAACAGCGGCGCTGGGCGTGTGCGCCCCTCGAGCGTGGCGCGCGTCCGGGAGGAACTGGCCAGGCGCTTTCGGGTCACGGTCCATGTCGGCTCTTCACCGGATGAGGTGGCGAGACTGGCGCGCCAGGCGGCTCGCGAGGCCGAAGTGGTCGTGGCGTTCGGTGGGGACGGTACAGCGAGCCGCGTCGCTGCGGGCGTCGTCGGCAGCGATGCGGTCTTTAGTGCACTGCCCGGAGGCTCGACCAATCACGTTGCGCGTTTGCTCGGTTTCCCGGCTGATCCGGTGCGGGCGGCGCGCCTACTCGCCGGCCCAGCGCGCTTCCGCTTTCTCGACGTTGGTCGCGTGGATGCTGAGCGAATCCTCCTTTTCCTCGGCGGAACGGGTATCGATGGGACGATTGTCCGCGATGCGCCTCCCTCCGCCAAGCGTTTCTTCGCGTGGCGAACCTATCTCGTGCCGGGACTTCGCCATCTGCTGGACGGCCCATGGCCTTTTACGGTCGAGGTCGATGGGATCCAGCACGTGGTGCGTGCGCGCAGCGTGCTTTTGGCGAATGGCTCGTTTCTCGTTCATCCCTATTTCCGTCTCGGACCCGCGATCGATCCCAGCGATGGATTGCTGGACGTGCTGATCTTGCACCCTCCACATCTCGTGGGTTGGCTAGAGCTGTTCGCCTGGACCGCGCTCGGTCGCTTGTGGCGCTCGCGCTACGTCGCCTCGTATCGTGGGCGACGAGTAGTGGTGCGAGCAGCGACACCGGTCCCGGCCGAGATCGATGGGGACAGTTGGATCGGTATCACCGAGCTAGCCGTCACGGTCGAGCCCCGAGCTCTGCGCGCCCTGGTTCCCGCGTTCGTCCGCGGTGTCGGCGAGTGAAAGCACGTCAGGCTGCTCTCGATCACGGGTAGCTGGCGGTTGCGTCCCAACGTTGGCCCAGCGGCCCGCGATCCTGGCCGTCGACGATGATCCGAACGAGTGGCGCATTACCCGAGCTGACCGTCATCGTCTTACCGCGGAAACTCCGTCGGTCTCCCTCATTCAGCACTTCAGCGAGCACCGTGCGACCATCCACGGTCACCTGAACCCAGACCCGACCCATGGTCACGATCTCGAAAGTATGCTCGGTTGTCGCCGGTCCGGCAGGCGCCGGTGTTCCCGATGTTCCTGGCGTGGGGGAATGCTCCGGTTTCGCTTCGGTGGAGGCCGCAGAGGCAGGAGATGCCGTTGCGTTCGCCGCGGGGTTCACCGGTACGGTGCCTGGGGGCGCGGTGGGGACGGTCGTGGCAGTCGCTGCCGGAGCGGAAACCACGCCGGTCACTGTCGGCATGACTGCTTCCGCGCTGGTGGCGACGCTGCTCGCCTCCGGTGTGGGCGATGTCTCGCGGGGAACGAGGTAGGTCGTGTAGACGAGTGCGAACACGATCGCGGAGAGAGCGAGCATGAAGACGATCACAGCGAAGTTCGGTGCCCAGTGCATGAGCGGTTCTCGTACGGGCTGCACCGAGGGGACGACGCGGAATCCCATGCTGCGCTGACCATGCGCTTCCTCGAACTTGGCGAGGACCGTGACCGGATCGAGGCCCAGGTACTGGGCGTAGAGGCGGACGATGCCACGCGCGTAGGTCAGGGGTGGGAGCTGCTCGAACGCTTCCTGTTCGAGCGCAGCGAGATAACGCCGGTTGATGCGGGTCGCACGCTCGGCGTCGAGGAGCGTCACGCCACGGTACGCGCGTGCGTTCCGCAATAATTCCCCGAACTCACTCATGCCGTGCCCCTCAGGAGCTCGCTCGGCGCCGGCGTTCCTGCTGACGCATGCTCAGAAGCTGGCGCAGCAACTCGTCGACCAAGGGCGTCGGCTGGCCATGGTGAGAAATATCGACTTCCTGGAGCCACCAATCGTCGGTCGGTAGCCACCAGGAACCCAGCGTACTGTGGCAGCCCAACGTCTCCGCGGCGACGAGCGTTCGCTCGGGAAAGGCATAGCGATTGGCACACCAGCCGTGACGTCCATCCCCTACCGGCCGAAAATCGCGACAGGTGCGGCAAATGCGCGGGAGCGCAGCGAGCGAGGCATGGGCCGCCGGCTGTACGTCATCGAGCTGTGGTTCGATGAGGTGCGATGGTTCGGTCGGTTCTGGGGCTGCGTGCTCTTCGACTGTTGGGAACGGTTCCGTCTCGCCACTCTGACCGTTCGTGCGGTAGCTTTGGGACGCTGGTCTGGTGCGCTGATGGTGCACTGGCCCAGCAGATGCCGCGGAGACCGAGGGGGGACTGACCGGAGTGGCCTCGGGGTGAAGGGCAGGGCTCGGGGAGTCCGCCCGTTCGACCCACGAGCCGGCGATCACCGACAGGGCAGGGCGGTTTCCGGCCTCGCGCGGCTCCCAGAGATCCTGATCCCAGTTGGTGCGGCAGGCGAGTTCACCGCGGCGAACGAAGACGACGTGCTGGAGGCCTTGCCGCTGGGGATGGCGACACCAGCCGGATCCAGCGAGTCCACCCTCTTCGAAGTAGCGGCACGTCCCACAGCGTCGCTGCATCAACGGTACCCCTCCCCGAACAGCGAACACGGCGCGGCCGCTGCCGCCCCGCGCGATGGTCCCTCGCCTCGTCGGCCACCACCTGCGGACTATCCTAGCACACGGTCTCGGCTGGTGCTGCCCGTCGATCGAGTAGGATGCTCGAGCGGTATAATGAGAGACTGTACGAGACACGGGCGCCGAGCGCCTGTGGAGGGAGATCCATGCAGCTCATTCAGCTCCAGCCAGCGCCCGCTTCGATCGTCGACGCGGTTCCAGGGGTCAAGCGCTTCCACATCTGGACGATCGGTTGCCAGATGAACGAAGCAGAGTCAGCCAAGGCCGCAGCACTCTTGCGGCAGGCTGGATACGTTCCAGCGGTGCGAGAGTGGGACGCGGACATCGTCATCGTCAATACCTGCGTGGTGCGACAGCAGGCTGAAGACAAGGCCCTCGGGTACATCGGAGCCTTGGCACGCCTCAAGCGGCGCCGGCCGGATGTCCGGATCGCGGTTACGGGTTGTCTCGTCACCGGGCAGGAGCGCCGGCTCGCTGAGCGCTTCCCGTGGGTCGATCTTTGGTATGGACCGTCGGAGTTCGAGCGCCTCGTTTCCTTGGTGCCGGAACTTGCTGACGTTGACATCGACCTGGTGGAGTTACCGCATTACTACGACGAGGGCCAGGCTGACCCGGAAGTGACCGCCTTCGTACCGGTCATCTACGGGTGCAACTTCGTCTGCTCCTATTGCATCGTCCCGTACCGGCGTGGTCGCGAGCGCAGTCGCCCGGTCGAGCAGGTGGTGGCGGAAGTGGAAAAGCTCGCTGCACGTGGTGTGCGGGAAGTGACCTTGCTCGGGCAAACGGTCAACGCGTACGGTCATGATTTGCCTGGCCAGCCGGATCTGGCTGATCTGCTGGAGCGCGTGCACGACGTGCCGGGAATCGAGCGGATTCGTTTCCTCACCTCGCACCCCAAATACTTCAGTGACAAGCTCATTCGCGCGGTTGCGGATCTTCCGAAAGTCTGCGAGCACGTCAATTTGCCGGTGCAATCGGGCGATAACGAGGTCCTGCGCCGCATGCGGCGTCACTACACCGTGGAGGAATACCGCGAACGGATCGCGCGGATCCGCGAACTGATTCCGGACGTCACCCTCTCTACCGATATCATTGTTGGATTCCCGGGTGAGACGGAAGAGCAGTTCCTGAACACCTATCGGCTGCTCGAAGAGATCCGGTTCGACAAGGTGCATGTCGCGATGTACTCGCCACGTCCAGGAACCTTGTCAGCACGCTGGCCCGACGATGTGCCCCGCGAGGAGAAGCGGCGGCGTCACCGAGCCGTCGAGCAACTTCAGGAACGGATCGCTCGGGAACGGAACGAGCGTTATGTGGGTCGAACGGTGGAGATCCTCGTCGATGGGCTAGCGCGCGGTCGCTGGCGTGGTCGGACCCGAGGAAATACGCTCGTCTTCTTCGAGGCTCCCGGCGACTGGCGCGGGCGGTTCGTGGAGGTTCGTGTCACCCAGGCGAGCCCATGGTACCTCCTCGGGGAACCGGTCACTGTCGGGGCAGCCGAGCCGGCCATACTGACACGATAGTACGGACGGAGGCGGAGTACGACGATGTCGATGCTGACCAATCAGGGCAGTCATGAGCGACGATTGCTGCGCCGCCTCACACAGGCGGCCAAGCAGGCGGCCTTTCAAGGCAACTGGGAACGAGCTGTCCAGCTCAATCAACGGATCACCGAGTTGTCCCCGCGCGATGTCGCGGCCTGGAATCGTTTAGGGCATGCTTTGGCCGAACTCGGTCGCGTGGCCGATGCGCGGGCCGCTTATCAACGAGTGCTGGAGATCGAACCGGGCAATGCGATCGCCCAGCGGAACGTGACCCGATTGGAGTGGTTGGTTAGCCAGACGAGCGATGGCACGATTCCGGTGCCGGTGAGGCGACCAGCACCGCGCGCGGATGTGTTCATGGAGGAGATGGGCCGAACCTACGTCACGGACCTGCTGCGACCGGCCGCACCGGCTGTGCTGGCACAACTTTTCCCGGGGCAAGAGGTCTTTCTGGATATCCGCGACGATGCCGTTATCGTTCTCGATGCTGACGGCACTCGCCTCGGGCAACTCGAGGGGCGCTTAGCACGTCGCGTGGCCCGACTCACCCGCGAGGGAAACCAATACCGCGCGTTCGTTATTCAGCTCACTGGTGATACGTTGCGGGTGATTCTCCGGGAAGTCTTCCGTACGCCGCACTTGCTGGATACGCCGTCTTTCCCGCCCCAGCCGAAAATCGCTCCGCCGCGTCCTTACCTTCCGGAAGCTTTTGGCCGAGGAGAAGAGATCATCGAAGAAGAGGAATTCTTCCCAGAAGAGGAGGAAGCTGAGGCGCTGGAAGTCGAAGAGGAGGAGCTCGTCGAGAGCGAAGAGGAGATCACCGAAGAGCCGCTCAGTGCGGTCGACGAGGAGGCGCTCGTCGTGGAGTTCGACATCGACGAGACGATCAGCGAGTGAGTCCGTTGCCGCAGATCCGCGAGCCCTCGTCCCCTCGAGAGGACGAGGGCTTTTCGCGTCGGGTTCACCGCAGGACGATCGCCAACAACAGGAGCAGCCCAAGCAACAGAGCGGTGACCCAAAGGAGACGCGTCAGATCAGCTTTGATCAGCGCATACTCCTCGTCGACTCGCCCCCATGGGCTGATGATTCCTTGGGGTTGCGTCGCTGACCGGCTTCCGGAGGGTTTGTCCGGTGAAGGGGATACCGAACCAGCGGGGACGGGTGCGCTCGCCCGAGCGGTGCGTTTGCTCGTCTTGCGCCGTGCCTTCGTCGTGTTCACCCGTCCCATACCGTCTACCTTCCCGATCCTCTGAGCAGTATAGCACGCTGTCATTTGACCGCGCGGCGGACTTCGACCAACATGCCCCGCTCGAGGTGCCAGGTTGCCGCAGCATTGCCGTCGCGGACGGCGATTTCCAAGCCACCGTGGCTGCCGAAATAGGCGAGCGGCATGCCAGGGGCGACATCGGCGAAGGTGCGCACGATACCGAGCAACTCCAGCTGACCGCAGCGGATGCAGAGCGTTTCCGATTCGTCAGGAAGCTGCTCGCGCCGGATCAAGGTGCGGCAATTCCCGAAACGATCGATCGACACGATGGGACCGACGACGCTTCCTCCGCTCGCGATGACCGGCTGGATCGGGAGTTTCACCAAGGACGCCGGGTCGAGCGGCGTACCGACTTCTGCCAGGGACATCCCGCTGGCGAGCAGACCACAGATCGGGCCGAAGATGTCTCGCCCATGGAAGGTGGGTGCAACCGGCTGGCGGAACCACTCTGATCGATCGAGCGACCAAGCAGCGACCTGGTGCGCCTCCGCGAGGACGAAGGTCGCAAGTCCGTTGTCGGGCAGGACGAAGGCATGACCATCCGCCAGGATCGAGACCGCGCGTCGCTCGCTACCCACACCGGGATCGACCACAGCCAGATGGATCGTGCCGACAGGAAAGGCACGCCAAGCGGTTGCGAGTTGGAACGCTCCCTCGAGGATGTCCTGGGCTGCTATCTCGTGCGTGACATCGATGATCGTGCTCGTGGGAGCTCGTTCGAGGATCACTCCCTTGACCTGTGCCACATAGCTGTCACGCACGCCATAGTCACTGGTAAACGTCACGATCCCTGAAGGCCGCCAGGTGGTCAGCATCGTCGGATCCTCTCACCAGGCCAGTGCATAGGCGTCGCTGCGCGGATCGGCAGCAGCTTCGACGACACGCTCAGCATCACGCCAGTGAATCCCCTGGCAGGAGCCGATCGGACCCCAGCGGGCCAGTCGTTCGACACGATGGCCGCGTGCTTGGAGCCCCTCGATCGTGGCGTTGGGAAGCCTCCCCTCGACCTGGACAAGGTCGAGAGAGCCGTGCGGCCAATTGGACTCGTGCCCAGGACCGCGATGGCGCCAGCGCGGCAATTCTATCGCTGTCTGGAGATCGAAACCGTATTCGAGCCAATGCACGAGAACATGCACCAGGATCTGCACTTGAGCATCGCTCCCCGGAGTTCCGAGACCGAGCCGTTCACCCGGTCTGGTGAGCAAGACTGGGCTGAGCGTGTGACGAACGCGCTTCCCCGGCTGTAGCTGATTCGGGTGCTTCGGCTCCAAGTGCCAGTAGGTCATCCGATTGTTCAGCAAGATGCCGGTATCGCCGGCGATGAACGCGGAACCGAATGCCATATTGAGGCTGGCGGTCACGACGACGAGATTACCCTCGTGATCCATGACCGAGAACGAGGTCGTGTGGTCCTCGCGGGCAGGTCGAGTCGTGAGCACCGGCTTTGCTCGCGTGAGATCGATCGCCGCCGCGAGCCGCTGCAGTCGCTCGGGGGCGAGCACGTCGGGCGGGAAAGGACCAACGAAATCGGGATCTCCAGTGAAGCGCTCACGATCCAGGAAGGCGAGTTTCTTGGCCTCGATCATCACGTGCAGAAGTTCGGGCGAAAGCGGGCGCCACCGGGCGAGTGGAAAGTACTGCAGGATACCCAGCATCTCGAGAAGGGTATGAGCACTGGAATTCGGCGGCGGGACGCAGATGGTCCAGTCGCGGTACGCTAGCTGGAGTGGCTCGACGATCGTTGCTCGCGCCAGCCGAAGACTCTCGCGTGTCAACAGCCCACCAGCCGCCAGGACGGCGCGCGTCAAGCGCTCGGCGAGATCGCCTTCGTACAACGCGTTGACGCCTTCCGCAGCGACCGTTTCCAGCGTGCGAGCGAGATCCGGTTGGCGGAGCACATCGCCCGGACAAGGTGGCGAACCAGTTGGGAGGAAGGTGCGAGCCGTCTCGGGATAGCTGGCGAGAACGTCAGCGTAGGTCTCGATGTAGGTCGCAAGATTATGGCTGACCGGGAAGCCGTCGCGGGCCAGTTCGATCGCCGGCGCGAGGGTTATCGAGAGCGGCAGCCGGCCCCAGCGTTGGACCAGCAAATCCCAAGCGCGAGCAGCAGCCGGAACAGAAGCAGCGAGTGGACCGCGTTCCGGAATGCCATCGCGGAAGCGTTCCGGGGTCGCGTCGAGCGGTGCCGGCCCTGTACCGTTCACCGCCCAGACGGTCGAAGTCCCTGCCTCGTAGACAAGGGCGAAGAGATCACCGCCGATACCGGACATCTGCGGTTCGACCACGTTCAACGCCGCGGCGACAGCGACAGCGGCGTCGGCGGCACTGCCGCCGCGCTCCAGCACGCGGGCACCTGCCCAAGAGGCAAGGGAATGACCACTGGAGACTGCCCAACAACGGCCCATCAGAAGCGGTCGACCAGCACGCTCGGCGAAGGTGGCGATCGCTCGTGCTGTCATGCGCTGCCCTCCACGGGAGACTCGAGACACTGCTCGGTCCCTTTCGCTCGCTCCAGGGCTGCACGGTAGGCCTCGGGAGTGTTGGTATTGGCGAACGACAACAGTTCTGGGTCGATGGTGCGGAGGTGGCTCTCTGGAACCGGGACGACACGAACCTCAGCGAAAAAGCTCACGATCTTGAGGTTTCCGGCAGCGAGCTGTCGCTCGATCGCGCGCAGGCAGCGCTTCGAATAGACGGCGTGGAGTGTTTCATACGTCAACATGCCGCCTTGACCAGTCCGTTCTGCCCTGGTCGGCACGA
Organism: Thermomicrobium roseum DSM 5159; assembly: GCF_000021685.1. Classification (GTDB taxonomy): domain Bacteria; phylum Chloroflexota; class Chloroflexia; order Thermomicrobiales; family Thermomicrobiaceae; genus Thermomicrobium; species Thermomicrobium roseum. The sequence continues at coordinate 361,183 of NC_011959.1, forward strand.
GCACGTCATAGTCGCGCGGGACAGCGAGCAGGGCCGCCAGGAGATCTGGTGAGACGAAGGGAAGGTCGCAGGAGAGCACGAGGCAATACTCGTGGCGAGCAGCGAGCAGTGCCGAATAGATCCCACCGAGCGGTCCGCTTCCCGGGAGACGATCGGGTACGATCGGGACGCCGAACTGAGCATACGCTGGGCGATCGCTCGCGACGACGAAGAGGTCGTCGGTCAGGTGTCGAACGCGGCGCAAGACGCGAGCGAGAAGCGGCTCGCCACAAAAGTCCAGCAGTGCTTTGTCTTGCCCCATGCGTCGGCTCTGGCCACCGGCGAGCACAGCGATACTGGCTTCCATCGATACCCCCGTCGGAGTGTAACGTGATCTTCGCTCGAAGACGAGGTCCCGTCCTCTCGCTGCCTCGGCGGCTTCGCGGCAGCGAAGGGGTGCTCCCGGCGGAATCGCAGGCGGAATCGGATGTGAGCTGGAGGAGTGCTCGTGGGTGGCCCGGTTTCGACGCCAGTTCGGCACGGCTTCGTACGCGGCGAACGGGTGACATTCCCGACGCGCTCATGTCAGATCTGTTGTATCGGGAAGTGATGCGCTATAATCTGGCTAGAAACCCCTGAGCAGGAAGGCGAGGACCCCGAAATGCACGGTGGTCCGCCAACCGAAGAGCGGTCGAGGGCACTGGGAAACTGGCCTGGTGCCCTGCGTGTTCATGGTCGGTCAGGCGCGACGGGACGGACCGGAAGGGGGATGGATCATGAATTCGAGCCTCATCGGGAAGATCGAGAAGGCACGCCGCTATGCTGCGGAACCGGAACGAGTCCAGGTGCAATCCCTGCACGTCCGGTTCCGCGGTGAGCACGATGTGTACGACGTCCATTTTGCGGACGGGAGCTGGAGTTGCACGTGCCATTCCTTCGAGGCGCTCGGCCTGGGCACGTGCAGCCACATCATGGCCCTCGAACGCTTGCTGGGGCCGATCGCTCCACAAGCGGTGGGGCAGGCCGAGCGGGTGAGCTAACATCGAGGCGATCAGGCTCGGCGGGGATCGTTGCGCTCGAACCGAACACCGGTCGAAGACGCCGTCCGGGTGCGGGTGTGCTCGGCAGAGAACCAGCGCTGAGTGGGCCGGAGCATGGTCTGTTCTCTCGTGACGGCGCGACCGAGATCCTCGGATCGCCTGGTCGATCGCAGCGTGACGCGCTTGCCCCAACTAGTTGTCGAGTAGTCCGATCGGGGACGTTCGGCTACGCGAGCACTCGCCGCTCATCGAGGTGCTCGCGCACTGCCACTCGAAGGGGAGAACGGGCGATGACTTTCGACGTCACGTGGTACGCTCAGTCGGCCTTCCGGATCGACGTTGCTGGGCTGCGTCTCTATCATGACCCTTTCCAGATTCCGGACGGTGAGCCGACTGCTGATGTCATTTTGATCAGCCATGAGCACTTCGATCACTGCTCACCGCCCGACATCGCGAGGATCCGCGACGTTCACAAGACGTTCGTCGTAGCGAATCCCACTGCGGCGAATACTCGTGAACTCGAACCCCCCGTTCACGTGATCAGGCCGGGCGGTGAAGTGCAGTATGGTCGCTTGTCGATTCGTGCGGTACCAGCTTATAACTTGAATAAGTTTCGCAGCCCTGGTGTGCCCTTCCATCCTCGAGAAAAGGAGCATGTCGGGTTCATTTGCCGAGCAGAGGGTGTCACCTGGTATTTCGCCGGTGACACCGACGCCATACCGGAGATGGCGCAGTTCGGTCCGGTCGATTATGCCTTTCTCCCCGTCAGCGGGACCTACGTTATGACGGCAGAAGAAGCCGCGGAGGCCGTACGCATGCTCCAACCGCGTGTCGTGATCCCCATGCATTATGGGACGGTCGTCGGGTCGGTGGAGGACGCTCGACGTTTGGCTGCGCTCGTCGGTGATGTCGCGGAGGTCAGGATCTTGGAGCCCCGTGGTCGTCCGAGCTGAGTGATCAGCTGGACACAGTCAGCAGTGCTGCGAATTGCTCGAGTGTCATCTCTCCTGAAACGCGGAGGCGAGGAAGAGCGAGCGGGTCATCGTCCGCACCGGCTCGGCCTGGCTGAGTGGTGACCGCCATGCGGTAGCCTGCCGCAGCAGTCGCTGCTTTCACGCGCTGATCGATCTTGCCAGCGGGATAAGCAAAGGAGAGAACCGGGTGACCGAGTGCCTCGCGAAGCGCCGTCGCGCACTCGGTGAGTTCTGCTCGCAGTTGCGCATCGGACACCTGGGTCAAATCGACGTGATGGACCGTATGAGCGCCGATTTCGATCGCCCCTGAGCGATCGAGTTCACGAACCATCTCCCAAGTAAGATAGCGCGGCGAGTCGAGCAATCCGGTGATCACGAAGATCGTGGCATGAAAGTTGTACTGGCGCAGGATCGGCCATGCATGCTCGTAGAAGTCACGGTAGCCGTCGTCGAACGTGAGAACGATCGGCTTGGCTGGAGCAGGTTGGTCACCCCGTCGGATCGCTTCGAGTTCGGAAAGCGTTATCGGCGTGTAGCCATGGGTGGAAAGCCAGTGGATCTGTGCTGCGAACTCGGCTGGTTCGACCGAGAGGGCCCGACCGATCGGGTCATCGGGGCCCGGGCGCGGACGAATGTAATGATACATAAGTATCGGAACAGGCTTACGATAGGGTTTCGGTTGTGATGTGTCTGCAACCGGCGTCGAGTCTCGAGTCGGTCTGGTCGAATCTTGGAAGAAGTGAAGAGAGTGGTGCGCGGAATCGGTAAAGAGAGACTCGGGTGGGTTACCTACGATTCCTCTTAAATTGCCAACCAGATGCAAGGAACCGGTGATCGAGTACGGAGGCCGCTCGTCGCTCGGCTCACTGGGGAGATCCCTCGTCATGAACCGCTGCGGGGCGGAAACGACGAGGAGAGCTTGTGGCGGCTGTTCGGGAGGCGCGGCTACGCGAGGATGCAGAAAGGTCTCTGGTTTTGCGAGCAGTATCGCCACGAGCGCGACGAGCGAAAGACTGAAGTGTTGACCAATCCGCACCATAGTCTTCCTCCTGTGGGATTCGAGCAGAACTCGCGCCCGGACGCGCTCTGCCGCCAGGTCTGGCCGTATAATCGCCGCGCTGGTTGGCATGATGGATGGAGAGGAAAACGATGCGGGTTACTGGTGGAGAAGCGGTCGTCCGCACGCTCGAGCGGCTCGGCGTGGAGGTCGTTTTTGGCATCCCGGGTGTTCATACGTTGGCGATCTACGATGCGCTCTATTCGTCGCCGATCCGACATGTGCTCGCGCGGCATGAGCAGGGTGCGGGCTTTATGGCCGATGGGTACGCGCGGGTTTCGGGGAAGCCCGGTGTGGCCATCGTCATTACCGGACCGGGCGTTACGAACATCGCTACAGCGATCGGCGAAGCGTATGCCGATTCCTCACCAGTCGTCGTCATCGCGTCGAACGTCGAGCAAGCCTGGCAGGGGCAGATGCTCGGCCACTTGCACGATTGCAAGGATCAGCTCGGCATCATGCGTGTGGTCACCAAATGGGCAGATCGTGCGCGCTCAGTGGAGGATGTCCCCCGACTCCTCCGCACAGCGTTCGCGGAAGCGATCAGTGGGCGACGACGCCCGACGCATCTGGAGGTTCCCTTGGATGTTCTCCATGGTTCTGGCGATATCGAGTTGGCTCACCTCGCACCGCTGTCGATGGAGCGCTCCCAACCGAGGCGGTCAGCCATCGAGCTGGCAGCTCGCATGATCGAGGAAGCGGAGCGCGTGGTTCTCTACTGTGGTGGGGGCGTGGTCGCTAGTGGCGCAACGGCTGAACTCAGTGCGTTGGCTGAACGCTTGGGAGCGGCGGTCATCACCTCCTTGCAGGGAAAGGGCGCGATTCCGGAGGATCACCCTCGTTGTCTCGGGAATCTCTGGGAACCCGAAAACGCGGTCGAGCGCGTCTTGCGCGAATCGGATCTGGTCATCGTGATCGGATCCAAGCTGGGTGCACAAGATACGGCGAATGGGCGTTTGCCGCTCCCGGACCGGCGCATCCGGATCGACATCGATGCCCAGGAGATCTTGCGCAACTATCCGCCGACGCTCCCGATCGTCGCTGATGCACGCGAAACGGTGCGGGCCCTGCTGAGCGAGCTAACGTCGCGCGGCATCACCAAGCAGGGATGGCCTGTCGACGTCTTACAGGCGACCAAGCGTGAGGCGCTCGCGACGGCTTGGGGGGCAGGTCAGGCTGAATGGCTCCGAGCCATCCGTGCCGTGCTGCCGCGGGATGGCATTCTGGTCAGCGACATGACGATGATGGCCTACGTCGGCAACCGGCACTATCCGGTCTACGAGCCAGGAACATACCTTTTCCCGACCGGTTATGGCACGCTTGGGTTCGCGTTGCCGGCAGCGATCGGAGCGAAAATCGCGCGTCCCGAAGCTGCGGTCGTCGCGCTCGTCGGCGATGGCGGGTACCAGTTCACCATGCAAGAACTCGCCACGGCAGTCCAATTCCGGATCGGGATCCCGATCATTCTCTTCAACGATGCCAGCTACACGGCGGTCAAGGACGAACAAGCACGCTCGTTCGGAGGGCGCTTCATCGCGGTGGACTTGGTCAATCCTGACTTTCAGAAGCTCGCGGCTGCGTATGGCATTCCGAGCGAGTACGTGACCAGTCCCCAGACGCTCGAGGGAGCGATCGCGCGGGCACTGGAACGTGACCTTCCAACGTTGATCGAAGTGCCCATCGATTTTCCACTCGGTGCGTGAAGCGTGTACTGTATCCGGCGGAACACGCGAGAAGGGAGTATCTGAGAAGGGAACGATCCAGTTGACACGAGGAGGAGCGTACGCTAGGCTAAAGCAGGAGAACAGGAGGCCGGGCAGCTGATGGTTTGCCCAGCGTCGCTGACACTCGCGATCCTCTCGATCATCATCGCGATTATTCGGCCCCGCGTGGCGGGGCATGCGGCGTTGGGGAGGAGCGTAGCTGGTCAGGCCTGAAACGATAACCAGTGGATGACGATGAGGCGGCCTCCCCGACGCGGGGAGGCCGCCGAGCGTTTCCGAGAAGGAAGGAGGGAGCGGATGAGCGAGAACGGCGAACGACGAGTGGTCATCTACGATACGACGTTGCGGGATGGGACGCAGGGATCCGGTGTCTCCCTAACGACAGAAGATAAATTGAAGATCGCCCGGGCATTGGACGAACTGGGTGTGGCCTATATCGAGGGTGGCTGGCCCGGCTCCAATCCGAAGGACATGGCGTTTTTCGAGCGTGCCCGACACCAGCAGTGGCGACACGCCAGGATCACTGCCTTCGGAAGCACACGCCGAGCCGGCGGAACGGTCGAAGAGGACGTCAACTTGCGTCTCCTGTTGGAAGCGGAGACACCGGCGGTGACGATCGTCGGCAAAGCGTCACCGTTTCAAGTGCGCGTAATCCTCGGCACGACCCTCGATGAGAATCTCCGGATGGTTGCGGAATCGGTCGCCTTTCTCAAGGCGGCAGGACGCGAAGTGATCTTCGATGCCGAGCACTTCTTCGATGGGTATGCGGAGGATCCGGACTACGCGCTCGCCGTTCTACGGGCGGCCTGCGATGCTGGCGCGGACGCGGTGGTGCTGTGCGACACCAACGGTGGAACACTGACGGACCCACTCGTGCGGGCAGTGCGGCATGCGCTCTCCTCGGTCTCCTGTACTGTGGGCATTCACACACACAACGACTGCGAACTGGCTGTCGCCAACACGATCGCCGCAGTTCTGGCTGGTGCCATGCATGTTCAGGGGACGATGAATGGGCTCGGGGAACGGATCGGGAACGCCAATCTCTGTTCGATCATCCCGATTCTCGAGTACAAGCTGGGCTATCGCTGCTTGCCGCCGGGTAATCTGCGTAAGCTCACCGAGACGTCTCGATACGTTGCGGAGGTCGCCAACCTGGCGCACGATCCTCGCCTCCCATTCGTGGGAGCCTTCGCGTTCACGCACAAGGCCGGACTGCACGTGAATGCGATCGCCAAGCACCCCTCGGCCTACGAGCACATTCCGCCGGAAGTAGTGGGCAATACTCGGCACGTCCTCGTCAGCGAACTGAGCGGTCGGAGCAACATTGTCGTGAAGGCGAGGAGCTTCGGCATCGAGCTCGGCGACAAGCCGGAGGTCGTGCGACGTGTCCTGGAGCAGATCAAGGAACTCGAGTTTCACGGTTATTGGTTCGAGGACGCTGATGCATCATTGGAACTCTTGATCCGCCGCAACCTGCCCGACTACCGACCACCGTTCGAGGTGCTCGACTATACGGTCCTGACCGAATATCGCAATGGGCGCGGCATGCTCGCTGAGGCGATGGTGAAGTTGCGCATCGGCCAGCACGTCTTCCACACCGCGGCCGAGGGTAACGGACCAGTGAACGCCCTGGACCGGGCTACTCGCAAGGCGCTGCAGGAGTTCTATCCGGAGATCGCTGCGGTAGACCTCGAGGACTATAAGGTACGCGTCCTCGATGATCATCACGGAACGGGCGCGAAGGTGCGCGTCTGGATCCGCTCCGGTGACGCGCATGGCAGTTGGAACACGGTCGGTTCCTCGGAGAACATCATCGAGGCGTCCTGGTTGGCATTGGCTGATAGCCTGGCCTATCCGCTGGTGACCCGGCCAGAACTCGCCGCTCGCATTCCTGAGCTCGTATCAGCTGTTTCGTGAGCGAGAGCGCGGCAGGGCGCGCCCTGCCGCGCTCTCGGTTGCGTCCTAGAGCAACCCTTCGCGGTAGAAAAGCTCGGCGTTCAAGACCGAGGCTCCGGCGGCTCCGCGGATCGTGTTGTGGCCGAGGACGACGAACCGGATGTCGAACACCGAGCAAGGCCGAACCCGGCCGACGACCGATGCCATACCACGTTCGGCGTCTCGGTCGAGCACCGGCTGCGGCCGGTCGGGCTCCTCGAGCACGATGACGGGGTGACGGGGAGCACTGGGGAGTTCCAGTTCCTGTGGAAGCGCACGGAACGCTCGCAGCACGTCGATTACCTCCGCCGGGGTCGCCGAACGATGGAGATCCAGGCTCACGGTCTCCAGGTGTCCGTCGCGCACGGGGACTCGATTGCAGTGCGCACTGAGCACGATCGGAGCGTCCTCGAAGGTACCGTCGATCCAGCGACCGAGGATCTTACGTGATTCGGCCTCGATCTTTTCTTCTTCTCCACCGATGTACGGGATGACGTTATCGATCAGATCGAGTGAAGGAACACCAGGATAGCCGGCACCCGAGGATGCCTGGAGTGTGGTGACGATGCCTCGCTCGATCCCGAACGCATCGTGAATCGGCTTGAGTGCGAGGACGAGATGGATCGTCGAGCAGTTGGGGTTGGCCACGATGAACCCCTCGCGCCATCCGCGGAGCTGCCGCTGTCGCTCGATCGCCCGGGCATGATCGGGGTTCACCTCGGGGATGAGAAGGGGCACATCCGGATCCATCCGATGGTCGCGCGCGTTCGTGAACACCTTCTTTCCTTCAGCGGCCAACGCCTCCTCGATCGGCCCAGCGACCCCACCGGGAAGGGCCGAGAAGACGATCGGGCTGTTGATCGGTTCTTCGATGTGCTTCACCACAAGATCGCGCACTTCTTCTGGCGGGGCAGCGCTGATGCGCCAGTTCACCGCTTCCGCATAGCGCTTCCCGGCCGAGCGGTCGCTCGCGACGAGTTCAGCGATCCGGAACCAGGGGTGGCCAGCGAGGAGTTGGACGAAGCGCTGGCCGACGCTACCGGTTGCCGCTAGGATGGCGACGTCGATTCGATCGGACACGAGTTCCTCCCTTCACTGGTGGTGCCGATACAACAAAACCGGCAGAGGTCGCAACCCCTGCCGGCATTCGCTCGAGTTCGGCCGCGCGTTACGGACTCCCCGAGCGCACGCCGGCGCAGCGAGTAGCGGTCGTTCCAGTTGTCGTCCGTTTCGCTGTCTGCACGACGTTCGTCCTTCCGGCTCGTCCGCTTGCGCAGAGGGCGCGGGCTCACCTACCCTGTCAGCGCCCGCTGCCACTGTACCAAGCGGGCGTGGGATGGTCAAGTCACAGGTGAGGAGAGCATCACATGGAGACCGTCGGGATCGCGCTGCTTGGAGTGGGAACGATCGGAAGCGCCGTGCTCCGCATGATCCGCGAGGAGCGTGAGCGCATCGCCGAGCGGACTGGACTCTTCTTGGACGTGCGCTGGGGGCTCGCGCGGCACCGTGAACGTGTTGTCCAGGCTGGCCTTAGCGAGCGGGCGGCGACGACGTCGATCGAGCCGATCTTGGCGGATCCGTCGGTTCAAGTCGTTGTCGAGGTGCTCGGGGGAGAGGAACCAGCAGCGGCCTATATGAAACGTGCGCTCGAGGCGGGTAAACATGTCGTCACGGCCAACAAGGAGGCCCTGAGCAAGCACTTTGCTGAGCTGGTCGCGGCAGCCCGGGAACACCAGCGGGCCCTGCTGTTCGAGGCGAGTGTCGGGGCAGGAATTCCGCTCATGGTCAGCCTGCGGCAGCTCTTGACCACGAATCGTCTGCACCGCATCCGCGGCATCGTGAACGGCACGACGAATTTCATCCTGACTCTCATGGCAGAAGAAGGGGTACCCTATCAGGAGGCGCTGCGACAAGCGCAAGAACTCGGGTACGCAGAACCAGATCCAACCGCCGATGTCGAGGGTTACGATGCTGCCTACAAGCTGAGCATTCTCGCCTCATTGGCCGCAGGCAGGCATATCCGGCCGGAAGTGGTGGAGCGGCGCGGTATCACCACTGTGACGCCGGATCAGATCCTCGACGCGCGTACCCGCGGTGGAGCGATGAAGTTGCTCGCCGAGGCGGAGTTGGCTGACGAGACTTGGCGATTGCGCGTGCGACCGGTTTTCGTCCCAGCGAGCGATCTTCTGGCGCACGTTCGTTTGAATCTCAACGCCATCGAGTTGACTGGGGATCGAGTGGGAACCATCGTCCTGTACGGGCCGGGTGCTGGACCGTCACCGACCGCGAGTGCAGTGATCGCTGACGTTCTCGATGCTGTTCGCTTCGGACCAGCGCTCCTGCCTAACCTCGAGCCAGCTACCTGAGGAAGCGTTCGATTCGACAGGAGAAAACCGACGAGCTGGACACCGCTGTCCAGCTCGTCGGGGCGCGTCGCGATGCTGCTCGCGGGCAGCGCGCGCAGGCAGTTTCGGTATAGCTTTTAGGGCTCGGCGAGGAAGGCCGCGATCACTGGCCCGATCTGGTCGAAGTCTTTGAGAAAGGCATCATGCCCGTTGGGGGAGTCGAGTTCCCAATAGCGAGCATCGACGCCGAGCGCACGCAAGTCTTCGGCGAGACTTCTCACCTGATTGGGCCAGAAGAGGATATCCGAGCGGATACCGATGGCGAGCGTTCGGGCACGGATTCGGGAGAGTCCAGCGTGATAGCCACCTCGGCCACGGCCCAGATCGTGGGAATCCATAGCGCGAGTGAGGTAGAGGTAGCTGTTCGCATCGAAGCGGCGCACGAGCTTGTCACCCTGGTAGTGGAGATAGCCCTCGACGTCGTAGCGTCCGAGGAACTCGGGCCACTCGGTGTAGCGTGCTCCTGTCCGGCGTTGGAAGCGGGCTGACATGAGCTCGTCGGACTGATAGGTGATCATGCCGAGCATACGAGCGATCGCCAGTCCATAGCGTGGACCCTCTCCATCCTCGTACTCCCCGTTCTGCCATGCTGGGTCGAGCATGATGACACGCCGCTGGACCTCGTTATAGGCGATGCCTTGGTCGGAAAAAGAGGCGCCAGCAGCAATGGGAACGATCCGCTCCACTCGGTCCGAATACATCGCTGCCCACTCCAGTACCTGCATACCGCCGAGCGAGCCACCGATCACGGCATAGACCCGCTCGATCCCGAGTTGGTCCAGGAGCATCGCCTGGGAGCGGACGATATCGCGAACGGTAATGAGGGGGAAGCGAAGGTTGTAGCGACGGCTGGTGCGGGGATCGATCGAACGCGGACCGGTCGAGCCGTAACAGCTCCCGAGCACGTTGGCACAGATGACGAAGTACCGGTCCGTGTCGATGAAGCGGCCGGGGCCGACCATGGGATCCCACCAGCCTGGTTGATCACCCGGGCCATGCGGCGCGACATGACTGCTCCCAGTCAGGGCATGGCAGATGAGGACGACATTGTCACCGGTAGGGCTCAGAGTTCCCCATGTCTCGTACGCGATATCCACGACCGGCAAGACGTCGCCATGCTCGGTCACAAAAGGCTGTTCGGGTGTGGCGATCCGTGCAATCTGGTACGTCACAGGCAGAGTGGACGTCACAGGAATCCCTCCCTCGGGCACGTCGTGGAAGCGACCTGCTCCACTCGCTCCCGTCACGACCTCATCGACTTGCGTGGAGGGACTGAAAGGAAGACCCCCCACGACATGGTGGAGGGGCTTGCGTCGTCGCAAGGACCGCGCTCATCGTGCGGAGCTTTCCCGCTCCGCCGGCATTGGCACCTGGCGCAGTGGCCTGCGCTGGTTGCCGGGTTTCGTCGGGCCGTTCCCTCCACCGCTCGAGATGAGCGCCGGCCTCTCGATTGTTGGCGGCTATTCTAGCGTTTTCGCTGAGACCTGTCAAGAGTACTCGCGTGTGCTCCGCTGCGTCATGCCGTCCCGGCTTGTTCACTGGACCTGATCGCTCACGGTGGGGTAACCGGAACCGAGGGTGTGGCGTATCCGGTCAGCTCCACGTACCCCTGACCGATTGTTTTCACACCAGCCTGTGCAGCGATGACCGAAACAGCGCCTTCCCAGTAGATCACTCCCGTCGAACGCACGGTTTGCAACTCCTGATCGAGGACGAGCGGGGTAACCGTGAGCGTCATGTCAGGAGGGAGCTCGATCTGCCACCCGCTCGGGTAGATCGCACCGCTGTGCGGACTTTGCCAGGATCCGGTCGCGTGGAGACCGATCTCGGCGTCGTGCAGCCAGCGGATACTTCCATCGGCTCGGAGCAGCGTGCCGCTCCGCTGGATGACGCGTTGAGCAGCATCACGCGATTGCCAGAGCATGAGGTCGGTGCCGTCTTCGAGTTGAATGGCGAACCAATCCCACCCGCCTCCTCCGAGGAGAAAGTTGCCCCACTGGTGATCGTTCCACGCGACGCCAGAAACGCTGACGTCGTGACCGCCGACAGAAACGACGCCCCGGGTCGCCAACCGTGTGCGCGAATAGTAGTAGGAGCCGGTCTCTGGTGCCCAGGAAAAGTAGCCATCCTCGTCATGCAGGAGCGGTGGGCGGAGATTTTGGAGTTCCAGGGTAAAGCCGAACGATCCGCTGCGGACCGTGATCCGATCCGACTCACCATCGCTGGTCAGTGTCCAATCGCCGACGGCAAGGGCCAGTGGCCAGCTCTCCTGCCGCTGCGGGACAGCGATCAACCGTTCGTCCCACAGGAAGGCCTGTCGATCGACGAGCGTCAGCGCAGCGTGTGCGGCATAGACGACGGGATAGCCGAAGCGCTGCACCTGGAAGATGACGAACTCGAAACCGAACCGCTCGCCCGCCGCGGATCGAAGATGACCAGTGTCGTACCACCATTCGGTCAAAACATCGTGGGAGCCGAAATCACGCGGAAACACGACTGGGCCGGGTGCTGGCGGTGGTGTGAGGAAGAGACTGGCTGGTCGCGGGCTGGCTGATGGGGTCGGCCCCATCGGCTCCTGTGACTGCGGCCCATTGGAGCTTCGGCAGGCGAGCAGCCCGAGTGCGAGGGTGCCGAGAAATGCTCGTCGGCGCATTCAGTGTCCGATCCGTACCGTGTCGAGAGTCCGCGCGAGGCGGCGCGGAACCCACCAGTTCCATTGGCCGAGTAGGCGCATCGTGGCGGGGACGAGCAGCGTGCGTACGATGCTGGCATCCAGCGCGATCGCGAGCGCGATACCCAATCCGAGCGCTTTGATCAAGACGACATCGGCGGTCACGAAGGCGGCCGCGACGACGACTAGGATGAGAGCAGCACCCGTGATGATGCGACCGCTGCGGGCGAGCCCCGTGGCGACGGCTAAGCGGTTGTCCTGAGTCTGGTCCCAGGATTCCCGCATCCGGCTCAGCAAGAATACTTCATAGTCCATGGAAACGCCGAAGAGGATGCAAAACATCACGATCGGTAAGGATGCCTCGGTAAATCCGAGCGGCGAGAAACGCAACAGCGAGCTGAAGTGTCCCTCCTGGAACACGAAAACGAGTGCACCGTAACTCGCGGTAAGGCTCAACACGTTGAGAATGATCGCCTTGAGCGGGAGAAAGACCGAGCGGAGGAGAAGGAAGAGCACGATGTAGGTCGCCAGAATGACCGTCGAGGCAGCCAAGGGAAACTCACTGTACATTCGATCGACGACATCGACGATTTCCGCTGTGCCGCCATCGACCCAGAGCTTCAACCCTGGACCGGGATCCATCGCGCGGATGTCATGCAGGAGAGCCTTCGCGCGATCACTGGCTGGCAGTGCGTCGGTGTACACGTAAATTGCCGTGAGATGATCCCCAGCAAGCTCCCGGTACACGCGCTGCAGCAGTGGCTCGGGAATCCGCTCCGGATCAGCGTACAGAAGCTGGTATTGGGCGAGACTGATGCGCGGGTCGATGGTCACGATGCTGGTGACCTTGGTCACCCGCGGATCCGCCGCGAGCCGGCGAGTGAAGTCGTAGAGGGCAGCTAGTGTCTGGGGATCGTTGACAGGACGCTCGGTTTCGACCGCGATGACGATCGGTGAGAGTTCCCCATCGCCGAACGCGCGGCGAAAGGTCTCCAATGCCTGGCGGGAGGGAGTCGAAGTGGGCAGGATGGTCGCATCGGGCGAGCTGAGTTCGACGTGGCGGAAGGGAAGTCCGAGGAGAACCAGCAGGGCAACGACCGGTAGGGCGACTTGCCAGGGGCGCTGCATGACGAACTCGGTGATCCAGTGCCAGAAGCGTCCCGTCTCGGTATCGCGGCGAATGACGCGGAGTGCATCGATCCGGCGCCCCAGGATGCCGAGGACAGCGGGCAGGAGCGTCAAGCTGGCACTGACGGCAACCAGCACCACGAGCATGCCAGCGATGCCGACGGAGCGCATGAAGAGGAATTCGAAAAAGCCGAGGCCGGAGAGTCCGATCAATACCGTCAGCCCGGAGAAGAAGACCGCTCGCCCGGCAGTCGCCGTCGTGCGGGCCACTGCATCCGCGAGATCGTGCGAGGCAAGTTCCTCGCGGAAGCGACTGACGAGAAACAGGGAGTAATCGATCGAGAGGCCCAGGCCGAGAAGGGAGGCAACGTTGAGCGTGAAGATCGAGAGTTCCGTCAGGTGCGTCAGTCCGTAGACGATACCGAGAACCAGCGCCACCGTCACGCCACCGATGAAGAGGGGAACCGCAGCAGCGACAGCGCTACCGAAGACGAAGAGCAAGGCGGCTAACGCGAACGGAAAAGCGATCAACTCAGCCCGCCGAAGATCCCGCTCGGTCACGCGCTCCAGGTCTGCATAGAAGGCGGGAGCGCCTGCCAGTTGGACCTGGAGATCGGTTCGGATGATCGCTTCTTGAATCTCGTCGAGGACCCGCTGTGCTTCTTCCGGTTGCAAGTCCAATTCGATGACCGCGTAGGCGAGTGAACCATCCGGCGCGATTTGGCTCGGGTTTTCGGTGAACCAGCGAATGCCAGTCACATGGGGAATCGAGGGAACAGCGCTCAGGGCGCGCTGAGCTTGCTCGACGAAGGCGGGATCGGAGGGAGACAGCGTCGGATGCGAGAAGAGGACGAGCAGCGAACTCGGACTGTAGCCAGGAATCCGCTCGCGCAGGAGTTCGCGCGTCCGGGCAGCTTCCGTGTGTGGGCTGGAAAAACCACCGACTTCGAGTCGACCAGTCGCGCGGGGTAAGGTGGGAAGAACTGCCAGAACAACGACGAGCCAGAGTGCGAGCACGAACCAGCGGTAGCGAAAGGAAAATCGACCGATGCGCTCGAACACCATTGTCCCTCCTGGCGACGGATGCAGCCCGCGCCGGATGAGTTGTACCAAAGCCCCGTCTGGGGAAGCAGCTCGGTCAAGAAGGGGCGATGAGGCGGTGCGGCGCGCGCTCGGCGCGGAGGTCGGCGATGTCGTGCAGCTGATCGACGAGCCAACGGCGGAGATCATGCTCGACGACGTGACGGCGCAACTGTTCGGCCCGCCAGGCCCGTTCTGCGGCAGGCATTATCAGCCCCTGCCAGAGGGCCTCCGCTGTGCCTTCGATATCCGTGGGCGAGACGGTCAATGCCCACTGCCCGAGTTGCTGGTATGCTCCGGCCCCTTCCGAGAGGATGAGGACTCCATTGCGCTCGTTGAGCAGCGCTCCCTCCTTGGCTACCAGATTCATGCCGTCGAAGATCGCATTGACCAAGAGCACGTCGTAGAACTTCATCGCAGCGAGTGCTCGGGGATAGTCGTCACCGACGAAGAGGTGCACAGGCTCCCAGTGGATGCCCTCGATCTCCGCAGCGTTCGCGTACTTGGCGTTGATGCGGCCGACAACTGCATTGATCTCGTCGAGGTAGTTGATGTATTCGGCAACCTCCATCCGTGTCGGGACGAGAAAAGCGAGAAAGTTGACGCGCCCGATCAACTCGGGGTGCTTTTCGAGCAAGCGGTCGTACGCCAGGAAGCCGCGCACCACGTTCTTGCTCGGTTCGGCTCGATCGACCCGGATGATGGTGTATTCGTTGCGGAACGCCTCGAGGTGTTCACGATGCCGACGGGCATCTTCGCTTTCGGCTACGGCCCGGACCAGTTCGGGGTCGATCGAGATCGGATAGACGCGGACGCGGGTCGTATGCCCGCGATAGGTCACTTCGCGCCGCCGATAGTCGACTTCTGCTTCTGGCAAATTCGCATCGACCGTATTGAGGAAGCTCCGGGCGTGGCGGGGCGTTTGGAATCCGACGATATCGTTGGCCAGCAGGCCCTCGCAGATCGCACGGCGCATGGGAAGTGGGAGCAATCGCCAATAGTCCTGGTCCGGCCACGGGATATGAACGAAGTGGTGCAGGAGCAGGTCAGGGCGCAACTCGCGGATGAAGGTCGGGGCGAGGTAGAGGTGATAGTCCTGCAAGAGCACAATGGGATCGCGTGGGGCCGCCGCTGCGGCGGCCACCACCTCTTCAGCGAAGAGGCGGTTGACCGCAACGTATCCCTCGTGCCAGGCTTGCCACGTCTCGTGGTCGATATCGGGCGCGCGAGGAGTATCCCAAAGATAATGCTGCAGGAACCAGAGCAATGGATTGGCAATCCGGTTGTAATAGCCACGGTACGCTTCGGTATCGGGAACGACGAAGCGAAGTCGGAAACCAGGCAGATCCGGTATCGTGAGGAGCGCTTCTCGCCGTTGCCGCATTTCCTCCGCGATGACGCGATCAGTGGGCGTCATCGCGCAGGCCACCCAAATGGCGTCGGCGAAGCGTGCTGCGGCGCTCATAGCAGTAATAACTCCGCCTGTGCCCCGCTTCGTGGCGATCTCGCCGTCGTTGGTCTGGTGGAACTCGACCGGTCCGCGGTTGGAGACGATGATCAAGGTCGAGCGCTCGAGGAGCTCGCGCGCGTAGTCGGGGAGCTGCACGTCCAGCTGACCATCCCGGTGCTGCCCCGCTCGCTGGTGTGCCATCGTTGTCCTCCCCTCTGGTCGTCCCAGCTGTGGTCCGTGGCCAAGTCATGGAGATGTCGTTCCTGGACCGATCGTCGTTCCGACCGCTCCACGGCGACGCATGCTGGTCGGTAGCTAGCCAGATCGTAACATACCCGTCAGCCTGTCTGCCGGTGGCGCGGGTTGGTCGTGGGTCCACGCTCACTGGGTGCCTGCCGTGCCTGGACGTGGGGCTGTCCGAGACAAAATGAGCGACCTGGAACATTCCAGGTCGCTCCAGAATCGTTGGACTCGCGGTGCGGTTACTTCACTTCGAGCTTACCGACCATGCCGAGTTCCTTGTGCCCCGGAACCGTGCACCAAAAGTCGTAGGTGCCCGCCTGGCTCGGTGCCGTGAAGGTGAAGTCGAGCGACTTGCCGGGATCGACGAGCGAAGAAGTCGTCGGATTGATCTGGTCGCAGTGGAAGTCGTGCTGCAGCGTCCCGGCGTTCTTGAGGGTCACGGTCACGCTGGCACCCGGTGAGACAGTGATCGTTGCTGGCTTGTAATAGTATTCGCCCATTTCAATGGTGAGCTTGCCACCGCCGCCACCGCTGGTTCCACCGCCACCACCGCCACCACCACAGGCAGCCAGAAGCGCACTTACGGCCGGGACCGCGATCGCCACTGCACCGGCCCGTCGCATGAAGCCGCGTCGCGTGAGTCGCTCGGTCGCGTCTCGACGCATGATTCGAGCCTCCTCACTCCGCAAGAGTCGCTCCAACAACTCTTGCACCATCACTCCGCCTGTTCCCACAGTGGAGCCGTGCTCGGGCACAGCTCCTGCAGAGAGTATGCCAAAGCGGTCGCAGACAGCGG
The DNA here is from genome assembly GCF_000021685.1 of Thermomicrobium roseum DSM 5159. Lineage (GTDB taxonomy): Bacteria > Chloroflexota > Chloroflexia > Thermomicrobiales > Thermomicrobiaceae > Thermomicrobium > Thermomicrobium roseum. The sequence continues at coordinate 377,665 of NC_011959.1, forward strand.
ACTGCGACGCACACTTCGTCAAATTTTTCCTGACATCGGTTGTGGAGTCACCCGAGTTGGGCATCGGTGGTGACGAAGCCGTATCCACGCTCTTGGAGAGCTGCGATCAGCTGCGGGAGTGCAGCGGCATCGGTCGACTGCGCACCGACATGAAGGAGCACGATGGCACCCGGTTGTGCTGCCGCCAGAACGCGCGTGACGACCTCTTCGGGCGGAATGCCGCGCCAGCCGAGGGAATCGACTGTCCACATGACGACGACGCTGTAACCGAGTTCCGGGAGGAGCGTAAGGAGTGCCTCGTCGTAATCCCCGTAGGGTGGCCGAAAATAGGGGCGCATGGTGGTTTCGCTGCCCGAGACGGCAGCGACTGCCTGCTCGGCTCTTCGGATTTCGGCTGCGCGCTGGTCGACCGACAACGGTGGAGATCCGGTCGAGCGACCGGTGAAGGAGGGGTGCGTATCGGAGTGATTGATGAGGCGATGTCCTTCACGGAGCATGCGCGCGACGAGGTCGGGATTCGCCCGTGCCCAAGCTCCCGTCATTCCGAAAGTGGCACGGATGCCGTGGCGAGCCAGTTCGTCGAGAATCTCCTCCGCATAACCACGGTCGGCCCCGCAGTCGAAGGTAAGGGCGATGACCGCCTGAGTGGTCTCCAACCGTGTGATGACGCGTGCGACCGATTGCACCGGAAGGGAGGTAGGGGTGGGGGACGATAGCGACGGTGAAGTGGGCGTGGTGAGTGGCGTCGGTTCGATGGGTGGGGTCGGTGGAGGCGGAGTCGGGTTCGGTGTCGGAAACGGTGTCGGTCGGGGCAACGGTACCGGTGAAGCGATCGGGGTGGTCGCGGCCGTCGGAGCGGACTCGGTAGGCGATGGGGTAGCGGTTCCTGTTGGCTCGGTGACGGTCGGGTAGATGGCTGGCCCTCGACAGGCTAGGCCGACGACCAGCCAGCTGATCAGAATACCCGAGAGACCGAGCAGGGGATGTCGTCCGATCACCAGATCCCCAAGGCGTCTTTTGCCTCTTCGCTCATCATGTCCGGTGTCCAGGGCGGGCTCCAGACGAGATTGACCTCCACGTTGCCGAGATCGGGGAGATCGCGGAGTGCGTAATTCACCTCCTCGGTCAGGATCGGCCCCAGAGGGCAGCCGAATGTGGTCAACGTCATCGTGATCAGTACGTCCGTCTTGCCGTCCTCCCGGTCGATGAGATCGATGCCATAGATCAATCCCAGGTTCACCACATCGACGCCGAGCTCAGGGTCGATGACCTGCTTCAGACGCTCGCGGACATCATCTTCGGTGAACTTCGCCATCTCGCCTCCTTCTGTTGTGGAATCGCCGAACAAGCGGCGCGCAAGGTCGTCGGATCGCTTCTGCATCGGGTCGCGTCCCTTCGTACCGATCACGTCGGCCATTCGTTGAGGCCATAGGCGGCTGCTTTGAGTACTTTCAGGCTGAGCAGAGCGCACTTGCGCCGCGCCGGACTGATGGGGACACCGAGCTCTTCGAGAAGATCCTGAGCTCCCAGCTGTTTGACCTCCTCGAGCGTTTTCCCTTTCACCATTTCGGTCAAGATCGACGCCGCAGCCTGACTGATCGCGCAACCACGGCCGGTAAAGCGAATGTCGGCGATCCGGTCGTTCTCCAGCTTGAGATCGATGCGGATCCGATCACCGCACAGCGGATTGGAATCCTCGAAAGTGCGGTCCGGTCGTTCCAGGGTCCCGTAGTTCCGGGGATGCTGGTAATGGTCCAGGATGTGCTCGCGGTAAAGTTCGGCCACAGCCTCTCCTCCAGTCAGCCGCTCACCCCGCGACGCCGAAAACGCGACGTACCTCGCGGAGTGCCTCGATGAGGCGATCCACGTCGTCCTCGGCATTGTAAAGGTAGAAACTGGCGCGCGTCGTCGCCACGACGCCGAGGCGCCGCATCAAGGGTTGCGTGCAATGGTGGCCAGCGCGGACAGCGATCCCGTGCTGATCGAGCACGGCGGCGACGTCATGGGGATGGACGTCGCCGATCGTGAAGCTGATGACACCGCTTCGATCATCACCGACCGGCCCATAGAGCCGGATGCCCGGAATTTCCTCCAAGCGGGGGAGAGCGTAGGCCAGCAGAGCTCGCTCGTGTTGCCGTATGGCTGCCATCCCGATCGACTCCAGATAGTCGATCGCGGCTCCCAGGGCGACCGCGTCAGCCACGCTCGGTGTTCCAGCCTCGAAGCGGGCTGGTACGTCACCTGGTGAAAAACCGTCGGTCGTGACCGTGCGGATCATGCCACCGCCACCGAGGAATGGTGGCAAGCTGGTAAGCAAGTCGTAGCGGGCCCAGAGAACGCCGATCCCGAATGGCGCGAGCATCTTGTGGCCGGAAAATGCCAGGAAATCGGCTCCGAGTTCGCGGACGTTGACCGGTAGATGAGGAACGCTCTGTGCACCATCGACCAGCACGAGTGCACCGGTACGGTGGGCGAGACGAACGATCTCCGGGATGGGATTGATGGTCCCCAGTGCATTCGAAACGTGCGTCACAGCGACCAGCTTGACCGGATATGCGTCCAGTAACTCCTCAAGTTGATCGAGTCGGAGCCGGCCGTGCTCGTCGATATCGACGAAGCGGACGATGATTCCGCGCTCGACGGCGAGCTGATGCCAGGGGACGATATTCGAGTGGTGCTCGAGGATCGTCGTCACGACGACGTCTCCTGGCTGGAGCGCGGTGGTACCCCATGTTCTGGCCACCAGGTTGATCGCCTCCGTCGTATTGCGGACGAAGACGACCTCTTGCGCGCGGCTAGCGCCGATGAAGCGCGCGACTTTGGCGCGCGCTTCCTCATAGAGGACCGAGGCCTCCTCGCTCAACTCGTAGATGCCGCGGTGAATGTTGGCGTTGCTCGTACGATAGAAGCCAGCGAGCGCCTCGATGACGCTCGCTGGCTTCTGTGAGGTTGCCGCGCTATCGAGATACACGAGGGGTCTGCCGCCGCGAACCGTCCGCTGGAAGATCGGGAAGTCCCCTCGGATCCGCTCGACGTCGAGTGGCTGCGTTCCAGTGAACGACGTCATAGCCCGATTTTCCGCGCAATCGCTGCCCGTACGGTCTCCTGTACCTCCGTCACGGGCACCCGCTCGATCACCTCATCGAAGAAGCCATCGACGATCAGCTTCACCGCTTCTGGTCGGCTGATGCCTCGGCTCATCAAGTAGAAAATATACTCCTCTTCCACTTGGCCGACAGTGGCACCATGCGTGCAACGCACGTCATTGGCGCCGATTTCGAGGTTCGGAATCGTATCGGCCCGAGCGGTCGGGGAAAGGATCAGGTTGCGGTTTGCTTGGTACGCGTCGGTGCGCTGGGCCTGCGGGAAGACCTTGATCAGCCCGCTGAAGACGGTGCGGGCCCGATCCTTGAGCGCTCCCTTGTACAGGAGGTCGCTCGACGCATAGGGCGCGACATGCCACTGGCGTGTCTGGTGATCGAGATGCTGCGCATCGTCGGCGAAGTAGAGCCCGAGCATTTCGGCAGTCGCACCAGGTCCCACGAGATTGCTGGCGATGAATGCCTTGCTCAGCCGCGAGCCGAGGCTGACGTTCAGCGTGTTGACGGTCACGTCCTGCCGCAAGAGGGCTCGTTGTGTCGTGAAGTTCCAGACGCTCCGCCCCCAGTCCTGCAGCTGGATGTAGCGAACCTGTGCACCCTCGCCGGTGATGATCTCGACGACATTGGAGGCGATCAACGGCTCCTCGACGGTGGGAGAAGCCCAGGTGTCGATCAGAACGACGCTGGCTCCTGGTTCAGCGACGAGAAGCGTGTGCGCGAAGATCGCCGAGCCCGGCGTTTCCGCCCAGACGAAACTGCGCAGCGGGAGAGCGACCTCCACACCCTCCGGGACGTACAGAAAGGTTCCGCCGCTCCAAAAGGCACCGTGCAGCGCTGCGAACTTGTTGTCCTCCGGCTTCACCGCTTCGGTCATGAAGACTCGCTGGAGGAGTTCCGGCATGTCGCGCGCTGCGGTCAAGAGATCGGTAAAGACGACGCCCTCGGCAGCGAGCTGCGGATCAAGCTGGGTAAAGACAACGGAGCTATCGACCTGCACCAGAAGCCCGGATCGCAAGGCGGCATCGCCCAGGATCTCGAAGAGAGCGGATGGGAGCACGTCTGGCCCGCTCACTCGCTGGCCGACCCCGGCGAAGGGCACGACTTGATCGATCGGAAGGCGCCGAATGTCGGTCCGTCGCCATTCCTCGTCGGTCCGGCTGGGCATCGGCGTCCGTTCGTAGATCTCCCAGGCGGCGAGACGCCGTTCTCGCAACCAGGCTGGCTCGTCGAGGAGGTGAGAAAGTTCCTCGACTGCCTCACGCGTGAAGCCTCGTGTTCGTTCTGCGACCCTCGTGCTCATGATCTCCCCTCAGGTGACGGTGCGGCGGTCTGGACCGAGCCAGACCGCCTGCGTCTCATCCGACTGAACCTTCCATCTCGAGCGCGATCAGCCGGTTCAGCTCGACCGCGTACTCCAGCGGCAGTTCCTTCGTGATCGGCTCGATGAAGCCGTTGACGATCATGCTCATCGCCTCGGCTTCGGTGAGCCCCCGACTCTGCAGGTAGAAGAGCTGTTCCTCGGCCACCTTGCTCACCGTTGCCTCATGACCGATCGACACCTGCTCCTCTTCGATCTCCATATACGGGTAGGTATCCGTGCGGCTCTGCTCGTCGAGCAGGAGCGCGTCGCACACCACGTTGGCGCGCACATGGTGGGCGCCGCGATGCACCTTGACCAAACCGCGGTAACTGGCCCGGCCAGTCCCTTTGGAGATCGACTTGGAGATGATCTGGGATGAGGTGTACGGTGCGACGTGCACCATCTTGCCGCCGGCATCCTGGTGCTGACCATCACCAGCGAAGGCGACCGAGAGTACTTCACCGCGGGCGCCCGGCTCCATCAACCACACAGCCGGGTACTTCATGGTGACCTTGGAGCCGAGATTCCCATCCACCCACTCCATGGTGGCATCACGGTACGCGGCTGCTCGCTTGGTCACGAGGTTGTACACGTTCTTCGACCAGTTCTGGATGGTCGTGTACCGGCAGCGTGCACCTTCTTTGACGATGATCTCGACGACTGCGCTGTGCAGCGAGGCAGCGCTGTAAATCGGAGCGGTGCAACCTTCCACGTAGTGGACGTAGGCACCAGGCTCGACGATGATGAGCGTGCGCTCGAACTGCCCCACGTTCTCGGCATTGATGCGGAAGTAGGCCTGGAGCGGTACGTCGACCCGCACCCCCTCGGGGACATAGACGAAGGAGCCACCCGACCAGACGGCCGAGTTGAGGGCAGCGAACTTGTTGTCGTTTGGTGGCACGATAGTCCCGAAGTACTGCTTGACCAGGTCCGGATATTCGCGGACGGCCGTGTCCATATCGCAGAAGATCACGCCGAGCCGCTTGAGTTCCTCGCGGAGCGAGTGGTAGACGACCTCCGACTCGTACTGGGCGCCGACTCCAGCGAGGAAACGCCGCTCGGCTTCCGGAATACCCAACCGATCGAACGTGCGGCGGATGTGCTCGGGCAGTTCCTCCCAGCTCGTACCCTGTCGCTCGGTTGGTTTGATGTAATAGACGATCTCGTCGAAGTTCAGTTCGGACAGGTCCGCGCCCCAGGTCGGCATCGGGCGCCGCAGAAAGTATTCGAGTGCCTTGAGCCGGAACTCGCGCATCCACTCCGGCTCATTCTTGATCCAGGAGATCTGCTCCACGACCTCCCGATCGAGGCCCTTGCGGGCTTTGAAGACATACTGCTCGGGGTCGCGGAACCCGTACTTTTCGGCGTACTCGCTTCCCAATCGCTTGAGTTCGACTTCTGGTGTCGTCATGGCACGTTCCTCCTTATGGTACGGCTCGGTCAGGAGGCCGCTTCCGCGAACTGCTCCTTGACCCAGTCGTACCCTTTCTCTTCGAGTTCTTCAGCCAGTTCCGGCCCACCGGAGACAGCGATCTTACCGTCCAGCATGACGTGCACATAGTGTGGGCGGATGTAGTTCAAGATGCGCTGATAGTGCGTGATGACCAACAGGGCCATATTCGGGTTGAAGAGACGGTTCACACCTTCGGAGACCGTCCGCAGCGCGTCGATGTCGAGACCAGAGTCGGTCTCGTCCAGCACGGCGAACTCCGGCTCGAGCATCGCCATCTGCAGGATTTCGGCTCGCTTCTTCTCGCCACCCGAGAATCCCTCGTTGAGGTAGCGCGAAGCGAAGCTCTCATCCATGCGGAGCATCTCGAGCTTTTCCCGGAGCAATCGACGGAACTCCCGGGGGCTGAGGGCCTTGTCCTCACCGAGACGCGCCTTGCGCACCGAATTGACCGCCAAGCGCAGGAAGTTGGCCATGGTCACGCCAGGGATAGCGGTCGGATACTGGAAGGCCAGGAACATGCCCATCCGTGCGCGCTCGTCGGGCGGGAGCTCGAGAACATTTTCGCCCTTGTACAGGATGCGTCCTTCATAGACCTCGTAGTTGGGATGCCCAGCGATCACGTAGGCCAGGGTGCTCTTGCCGGAACCGTTGGGTCCCATCAAGGCGTGAATCTCACCCCGCTCGATCACCAGGTTGACCCCGCGCAGGATCTCTTTCCCCTCGATGCCCGCGCGCAGGTTTTCGATCACGAAAAGCGGCGTGTGTTCGGTCATGCTGTTGCGTCCCTCCTTCGTTCCGTCGACTCCGTCGGTCACCGATTTACTCTACCATGTCGTTTCGAAACTCGATCTGCATCATCCCCCTTCCACCGCCAAACACGGTTCAGCTCAGCGCCGACCAGCCCGTGCTTCCTGCACAGTGCGGTCGCGCTTCTCCTGGCAGGATGGACAGATCCCGGCAAAGACTGTTTGATGATCGAGAATCTCGAACCCGGTCTTCTCGGCAGCCACCTGGCGAGCGAGCAACGCGGTCGGTACTTCGACATCGACGAGCTCGCCGCATACCACGCAGTGTACGTGGTCGTGGCGATCGGTCCGGCGATCGAACCGGCTGGCATTGTCCCCGAACGGAAATTCTTGAATCAAGCCGTGCTTGGCCAAAAGGTGCAGCGTCCGGTACACCGTCCCATAGGCGATGGTCGGGTACTTGCGCCGCACCCGCTCATAGATCTCAGCCGCAGTGAGGTGCCGTTCCGCATTCTGCACTTCGGCCAAGATCGCCATCCGTTGCGGTGTCATTCGAAAACCGGCCGGGATCATGATCGGCGACTCACTCCCATGTGAGAATGATTCTCGTTCTCACCTGTGCTATACCTTACCGCGTCACTCGGGATTCGTCAACCATCGAAGGGGTCGAGATGGACAAACAGGAGCTGATGGAGCAGATCGTCGAGCACTACCGCCGGCCACGTCACCGCCACGCTCTGCCGGATGCCGATGTGGTGATGCCTGGGGGCAATCCAGGCTGCGGCGATATCGTCACCATCTATCTCAAGGTCGACGAGCAGGGGCACCTGATCGCGGAGGCTTCGTTCGAAGGCGAGGGGTGTACGATCAGCCAAGCAGCGGCGGATATCCTGCTCGACGTCGTGAATGAAGAGCGATGGACGCTCGAGCAGGTTCTGGAAGCCGACTACCACTTGATGGAAGAGCTCATCGGCGAGGAGGCAGTCAAGCTCCGGCCCCGCTGCGCGACACTGGCCCTCGGAACGCTCAAAGCGGCGGTCACGAAATACTTGCGCGACCAGCTGCGTCGCGAGGCCGGTCTCGAGGTGGTCGAACGGGAGAACGAGCGCTTCGGCATCGTGACCGGAGAGCTGCCATCGGCTGAGGCATCGCACAGCTAGTTCGTCGAGCGTCGCTCGCGTCGGAGTTCCTCGACGAAGGCTGCCAGATGCTCGCGGAGCTGCGGGCCGAAGCCGGACACCGTCACGAGCGTCGCTCTACCGCGACCGACGTTGGGCTGGACCAGGATCTCAGCCGTCACGCGCGGGAGAACTCCTTCGCGTTTGCCGATGACGTACACCTGATTGGGGCGACCAGTCCTCCCTGCGCGATAGCCGCGTGCGGTGAAGTACGCGATGGCACGTTCCAGTACCGCGTCTGGACTGGCGCGAGTCGCGACGCGGCGCTGGAAGGTGGTGCGCGTCATCTCGACGGTCAACTGCTCGCGTGCGGTCGCGGTTTCGGCGTCGTCACGCTGTTTCTCGTCCATCGTCGCGGCTGCTGTCTCCCACCAAATGAGTCCCGCGCTTCAATGGTACGCGGTGCGCGTGCTCAGAAGCGGAGTGGCTGGCCAGCAGCCATCGCCCGGACGAGACGGCGGCAGGCCTCGGCGTCGGCGGCTGCCCGATGCGCGCCGGGGTGCGGGATGCCGAGGCGTTGGAGCGCTTCGCTCAAGCGATGGTAGTTGCGCCAGGATTCGGTCGGCGGTGGGCCGGCGTACTCGGCGAAGCGGCGCATGGCGCAGTCCCACGACAGGTCGGGCAAGCTGAGGCCATAGCATCGGCAGGTTTGCTCGATCAAGCGGCGATCGAATGGTGCGTTGTAGGTCACGATCAGCCTCGCGCGGTCGAAGATCACTCGGAGTTCACGGTAAACGACCGGCCACTCGGGTGCATGGGCGAGATGCGCCTCACTCAGCCCATGCACCCGCAGTGCGGCCGGATCGATAGGGCAGCTCGGCTTGACCAATGTCTCCAGTAGAACGTTCCCGTGCGTGTCCAAGACGGCGAGTTCGATGACCTGGTCCTGGCTTCTGATGCCGGTCGTCTCCGTATCGAGGATCACGACCCCGGAACTGGAGCAGATGGCTCGCGCCCAGGCCTGGGCGCATCGTCGCCTGTCCACACGCTGCGATCTCCTCACTCGAGGACGAGCTGCTCGCCGGGTTGCAACACGACGCAGCGAGCGCTGGTCTGCTCCTCGACCGCTTTGGCGAAGGCGTGCGGATCCTGCTCGATCAACGGGAACGTGTTGTAGTGGCAGGGGACCACGACTTTGGGAGCGAGCAGTTTGACCGCTTTGACCGCATCGGCTGGTCCCATCGTGAAATGATCACCGATCGGCAAGGCGGCCAGATCGAGTCCCTCTTCGCCGATCAGGGCCATGTCGCCGAAGAGGCAGGTGTCACCGGCGAAGTAGAGCGTCTTACCGCCCATGCGAACGACCAAGCCAGCGGGAACCCCGGGAGCCAGGAACTGCTCGCCGTAACTCGAAGTGTGCCAAGCCGGAACGAGCTTGACTGTCCCGCCGTCAAATCGGACCGTTCCACCGTGATTGGCGGGGATCGCCTCCGCACCCTGCTGCTGGAGAAAGCTGGCCAGTTCGAAGGTAGCGATCACTGGTGCCTTGGTTCGCTTGGAGAGCGCGAGCGCATCGCCGACGTGGTCGGCATGAGCGTGCGTGAGCAGGATGGCCACCGGATGGAGTTCATCGGGTTTCGCAGCAGCACGTGGGTTGCCGGTGAGGAACGGATCGATGACGACCTGCTTGCCCTCGGCTTCGACCGCAAACGCAGCGTGCCCGAGGTACCGTACGGTCACCGCCATGGTGGCTGTCCCTCCCTTCGTCCCGGTCTGGTCCGTCGCTTCCTAGAATACTGCGTCCGCTGCCTTCCAGGCGATCCGGCCGTCGACGACTGTCAGGAGGGTACGGAGGGTCGGGAGTTCCTCCGGATCGATCGCGAGCGGATCGCGATCGACGACGAGGAGATCGGCCAGGAAGCCTGGTGTGATCCGACCCCGCTGGTGCTCCTCGAAGCTGGCATACGCGCCGCCAGCAGTGTAGAGGCGAATGGCTTCCAGGACAGTTACCCGCTGCTCGGGACCGAACGGTTCTCCGGTCAGTGTCTGACGCAGCACTGCTGCTCGGATACCGACCCAAGGATCGGGCGAGATCACCGGTGCATCGGAGCTGAATGCGACGGCGATTCCTCGTTCGAGCCAGGCACGCGTCGGGTAGGCCAGAGCGAGCCACTCCTCACTGAAGTTGCGCCGATAGGCATCACCGAGGTAGTAACCGAATGCCGGTTGCGGCACAGCGACGACACCGAGACGGGCCATGCGCTCCAAAAGATCAGGGCGGAGCATGCCACAGTGCTCGATCCGCCAGCGATGGTCGTGGATCGGATGAGCCTGGAGAGCGCGCTCGTAGGCGGTGAGGACCATCTCGATCGCTCGATCACCGATGGCGTGCGCTGCTGCCTGCGCTCCGAGCCGGGCCACTCGTCGGAAGGCCTCGTCGAGTTGGTCCTGCGTGTAGTACGCGAGCCCGTAATTGTCTGGTTCCTCAGGGTACGCGATGCTCATGGCTGCCGTACGGGCACCACCGGCTCCGTCCTGAAAGAGCTTGAAGGGACCGATGCGCAGCCAGGCGTCCCCGAACCCGCTGCGAAGTCCGAGGCGCTCCGCTGGTTCCAGGAGATGGTCGATGAGCAGCATGATGCGTGCCCGTACGGGTAATTCGCCGCGCTGGTGCAGGTTCTGGTAGGCCAGGAGTTCCTCCGGACGACTGATCCCGGCCTCGGTGACGCTGGTGATCCCCAGCGCGAGGAAACGGTCACCGGCTCGCCGGAGTGCTTGCTCCAGATCGCGGACGGTCGGCTCGGGTACGAGACGTCGGACGAGTTCTTGGGCTCGTTCCTGGAGGAGACCGGTCGGCTCACCAGTCTCGTCGCGCACGATCCTGCCGCCTTCCGGATCAGGTGTCTCCCGTGTGATACCGGCACGCGCGAGTGCCGCGCTGTTGGCGACCAGCATGTGGCCACAGGTGCGGATGACGATGGTCGGCCGGTTACCCGTGACGCGATCGAGTTCCCAGCGCGTGGGGTGTCGCTGAACGTCCAGCCGCGTGTCGTCGTACCCTCGGGCGAGCAGCCAGCGGTCGGGAGGCAGTTCCTGCGCAGCCTTGCGGATTTCGTCGAGGAGCCGCTCCAGCGTCGGGGCGGCAACCGGCGAAACATCGACCCACTCGAGAGACAGCCCGAGACCGAGCGGATGACAGTGAGCATCGTCGAAACCGGGCAAGACCGTGGCACCCCCGAGGTCGAGAACTCTGGTCTGGGCCGTACGGTAGCCGAGGATCTCCGGATCGTCACCGATAGCCAGGATGCGACCGTGGCTCATCGCGACTGCCCGAGCGCGTGGCTGCGCCGGGTCGAGCGTCAGGATGTTGGCATTGTGGAGGATCAGGTCACACACCATGGGTGCATGCTCCCTTTCTGTCCGTCACGCTGCGCCAGGACGAGCATAGACGATCCGTCCCCCGACGATGGTGTAATCGACGCGGACGCGACCGAGTTCCTCCGGCTGTACCGAACGAAGATCGGTCTCGAGCACCACAACGTCGGCGAGCTTTCCGGGCTCGAGCGTCCCCTTGATCCGTTCCTCGAACGATGCATAGGCACCGTTCAGCGTGTAGACGCGGATGGCCTCTTCCAGCGTGATGCTTTCCTCGGGCCAGAGGACGTTCCCAGCAGCATTCCGGCGCGTGACCATCGTTTGGATGCCCAGCATGGCATTGGGCGAACAGACAGGCGTATCGCTGCTGGCTGCCGCGACGATACCGCGATCGAGGAACGTGCGCAGCGCATAGGCGTACCGAAGCCGCTCGTGCCCGAGGCCGCTCAGGTAGACCTCCTGGAAGTCGTATAGGAAGGTCGTTCCGGGAATCGGGACAGCGCCGAGCCGAGCGATGCGATCGACGAGATCCGGACGCAGGATGCTGCAGTGCTCGATCCGGTGACGGTGATCAGGGCGTGGCTGCCGGCGCAGCGCCTCTTCGAAGGCATCGAGCAGGAGCTCGATAGCAGCGTCCCCGATGGCATGAGCACAGCACTGAAAACCGGCACAGTGGGCCTCGACGATCTTTCGCTTCATCGTGTCTGGCTCGTCCATCCAGAGCCCGAGCGTGTCGCGATCCAAGTACGGTTGGGACATCCGTGCGGTGCGGCCACCGATACTCCCGTCGAGGAAGAGCTTGGCTGGCCCGATGCGCAACCAGGCGTCTCCGAACCCCGTGCGGAGACCGAGTTCCCGGCAAGGCTCGAGGAGATCGTTGATGAGGATCATCAGCGATGTCCGGACGGGAAGGGTACCGCGCTGGGCGAGCGATTGATAGGCGAGGAACTCCTCGGCGCGGCGGATGCCTGCTTCTTGGACGCTGGTCACGCCGAAGCTGAGGAAGGTTTCGCCGGCCAATCGGATGGCCTCGGCCAGATCTTCGACACTCGGCTGCGGGAGACGGGCGCGAACGAGCTGGAGCGCCGCTTCGCGGACCACTCCGGTCGGCTGACCGTCTGGTCCGCGGTCGATCGTCCCACCCGGAGGGTCAGGAGTCTCTGGGCCGATCCCAGCGATGGCGAGGGCGAGGCTGTTGGCGACGCCGATGTGGCCGCAGGCGCGGATGAGCAGAACAGGATGACGCTGGGTCGCCCGGTCGAGGTCGTCGCGGGTCGGGTGCCGTCCCTCCGCGAGGTGTGCCTGATCGTAACCACGTGCGACGATCCAGGTTCCGGGCTCTTGACTGGCTGCACGCTGAGCGATGCGTTGCACGATCTCCTCGATCGACCGGTTGGGTGGCGTGCGGGCATCGACTTCGCGCAGGCTCATTCCGAGCGCGATCGGGTGGCAATGGGCGTCGTTGAACCCGGGCGTCACGGTCCGGCCCTGCAGATCGATGACCTCGGTCGCTGGTCCAACGAAATGGTGGACGACTCGTTCCGCGCCGACAGCGAGGATCCACTCGCCACGCAGTGCGATCGCTTCCGCGACAGGCGTGTGCGACGAAGCAGTCAGCACGGTGCCGTTCACCAGAACGATATCGGCATGCATCGGCTTTCTCCATCCTCCCGTCAGATGCAGACGAGCACAGGAAACGAATCCAAGCTATGGCTGGCCAGTGTGCTCCGGAGCTGGTATCGAGCTGGGACAGGCCACGCTCCCGAACGCATACGGGTCATCCGAGGGTGCCGCAACGATTTCTTCCAGCATTTCGCATGACGCATCACGATCACCTTGCATGAGAACGAAGCCGCAGAGGATCGTGTCCTCACGACTCGGTCGATGACGTGGCCGACTGGTCGAGGTCGCGTTCCCGCTCGCGCCACCAGAGAGCGACATGGTCGGCGCGGGCGATCCACACGTCACCGAGTGTCACGACGAAATCCAGGAAGCGTGCCAGCGCCCGCGAGGGGCCCGGACGGCCAGTGATCCACGGATGCACGGTGAGGCACATGAGCTTGCCCTCGGCGCGCACCACCGCGAAGTCCTCTTCCCAGAACTCGGCCACGAGGCGCGGTGGCAAGGCTTGCTCGATGAAGAAGGTGTAATCGTCCCACCAGCGAGACGGTGGAAGCTGAATGATCGGTTCGCGTGTCGGATCCGGGCGCTGCACTACCGGCAGGTCACCGAGTGCCACGTCCATGTTCCACTGAAAGCCGAGCTCCTGGAGGAGCGGGACCGTATCCGGAGTCGAGTGCCAGAAAGGGGACTTGTGACCGACCGGGACGGTGCCGGTGAGCGTAGCGAGGTACTCGCGCGTCCGGATCAGATCTTCGCGCTGCTCTTCTCTCGTCATTCGCGTGTAGATCTGGTGATCCCAACCGTGGGTTGCGATCTCGTGTCCGGCCGCGCTGACCGATCGGACAGCGTCGGGTCGCTCCTCTGCAACGCGCCCGACCCAGCAGAACGTGGCGCGGATATCGTAATCGGCGAGGAGTTCGAGCAGACGGATCAGGCCAGCATCGAGATCGTACTGTGCCTGGGTTCGCCAATACCAGTCGGACGCGCCATGTTGAGCGATGACGCCGTACTCACCATCCACGTCGATGGAGACGACGAGTGCCGCGCGGTGTCCAGCTGGCCAGGTCGGTGGGGTCCGCTCGTTCATCACACCATGCTCCGCGAGGCGGCGGTGGCTCGCCGGGCGTCTTCGAGTGCGTCGACGAGCCGCTCGATGTCGTCTTCGGTGTTGTAGAAACCGGTCGAAACGCGCAGGCTGTAGGGGTGCGTGATCCAGCGGACGATGACGTTGCGTTGGGCCAATGCAGCGACGAGCGCCTGCGGATCGCCGTCGCGCACCGTGAAGCTCACGAGTCCAGCCATGCGGTCAGGCGGAGTGAGAACGTCGACTCCATCGAGACTGGCCAGTCGGTCGGCGGCTCTTCGGCCGAGGGCAGCCACGCGCTGGAAAATCCAGCTGTATCCGATGTCTTCGCGTAACCAGCGGAGGGCAGCGACCTGGCCAGCGATCGCGGGAACATTGACGCCTCCGACCTCGAAGCGCTCAGCGGTGGGTTTGGGAAGGAAGTAGCCGCCGATCGGCTCCAATCCGTTGGGAGCGAGCGAGGCGTAGCCGACGATCGTCAGCTGCAGGCGATCGAGCGCCTCGTCGGAGAAGTAGACCGCGCCGGTGCCTTCCGGTCCACAGAGCCACTTCTGCCCAGGGATGGCATAGACATCCGCACCGAGTGCGCGGACATCGGTCGGGATGGAGCCGGCTGACTGTGCGCCATCGACCACGATCAGCGCACCGTGCTGGTGCGCGAGCGTCGCGATCTCCGCGATGGGCAGGATGGCGCCGGTATTCCACGTGAGATGAGAGAGTACGACCATGCGTGTTCGCCGGCCGATCAGGCGAGCGAGCGTACCCGCGACGTCGCCTGCTCCAGTGCCGAGTCTGGCCGTTCTAACTACCACTCCATAGCGCCGGGCGACATTGAAGACCGGTCCCTGGGCGCCGGGATGCTCCATGTCGGTGGTCACGATCTCGTCGCCCGGTTGCCAGTCGAGACCCATGACGGCGAGATTGATCCCGTCCGTGGTGTGGCGCGTGAGCGCGATCTGGTCAGGGCGACAACCGAGCAAGCGAGCGACTTCCTCGCGAGCCCGACGCTTGAGGTCAGTGGCCCGCTCGTAGCTCTCGCTGGTGATGCGGCCATGCAGGAATTCTCGCTCCGCTTCTCGCTGCATCGCTTCCTGGACGAGAGTGGGTAAGGGGCCGAAGGTGCCGGTATTGAGATAGACGTACTCGCGGACCGCTGGCATGGCTGCGCGGATCGCTGCGACTTTGTCGGATTCCTGCATCGCTCACGCTCCTGTTCCGGGCCATCCCGTGCCGACAGTGGCTGTGTACTGCGCTGATCGGCATCCGTCAAGCCTGAGCACTCGCCGAACGAACTGGTCACCCCACCGAGGAGCGCACCGACACGTGGTGGCGAGCCAGCAAGCTGTCTGTCTCTTGCGGCAGCCGCGGTCACCAGGTCGCATGAGTCAGGCAAGGCTTGCCAGTGCCTGTTCCAGATCGGCGATGATGTCCTCGGGATCCTCGATACCGACCGAGAGCCGGACGAGCCCGTCGCTGATACCCATTGCCTGGCGCTCTTCTGGTGAAAGGCCGCGATGCGAGGCCATGACTGGATAGAGGATCTCGGAATAGACGTCACCCAGCGTCGTTGCTGGCAGAATGAGCCGCAAGCGTTCGAGGAACGCCGTCACGCGTTCGCGTGTCCCGTGGCGAATTTCGAACGACACGATGGCGCCGTAGAGTCCCGGAGGGAGGAGGCGCGCAGCGGTCTCGTGACTGGGATGAGTGGGCAGGCCCGGATAATGGACGCGCTCGATCAGCGGATGTTCAGCGAGCCAGCAAGCGATCCGACTGGCGTTCTCGCATTGACGGTGCATGCGGAGCGGCAGCGTCTTGAGGCCGCGGAGAACCAGGAAGGCCTCGAACGGACCGAGGATACTGCCGATCGTCTTGTTGATCTCGTTGAGTTCCCAGCGGCGATCGGCTGTTGTCGCGACGATCCCCGCGGTCACATCGCCGTGTCCACTAAGATACTTCGTCGCGCTGTGGATCACGTAATCGGCCCCGAGCGTCCCGGGACGCACGAGATAGGGTGTGGCGAAGGTGTTGTCGACCGCCAGCCGAGCGCCATAACGGTGGGCGATTTCAGCGAGGCTGGGAAGATCGGTGACGCGGAGCAGCGGATTGGAGATGGTCTCACACAGGAGCAACCGCACCCCACCGCGGCGCAATGCAGCTTCCACCTGAGCGAGATCGAGGATATCGACGAACTCGACTCGCACCCCGAGCGATCCGAAGATCGTGCGGAGGAGAGTGATAGTCTGACCATACAGATCGCGCGAGGCGACGATACGATCCCCTGCCTCGACGCAGGAGAGGATCGTGGCGTGCAGGGCGGCCATTCCGGAGGCAAAGGCGAGCGCTGCTTCCTGCTCTTCGAGAGAGGCGACTGCTGTCTCGAGTGCTTCCGTCGTGGGGTTGCCATAGCGTCCATACACGAAGACCCCCACAGCACCGCCGAGCGCCGCGTCCATCTGCTCGATGTTCTGGTACAGGAATGTCGAGGTCGGATAGATCGGGGTCGCGGTCGGGATGAAGTCGCGAGGATTCGGACGTTCGCCCGCGTGTACGGCACGAGTTGCGAATCGGAAGTGGAGTCGGCGCTGATCGTCCATCGTCTCCCTGCCCTCTTCGCTGCTCGCCAGCCCGCTCTCCGTCAGGTTTCGCGCGGAAGTATAAAGCCTCGTGCGACGCTTGCCCGCTCGGCGGCTTGCGTGTTCCGGATTCGGCACGATCGATTGACTCGAGGTGGGAGTGGGAGTAGAGTAACGCCGTAGAGGGCGAGTGATGAAACGACTGGATCGTGCACGTCCGGAACGAGGTCCACCGAGCGATGAGCGCGGTGAGTCAGGATCGTCGAGTCTGGCTGTTGGAAGACGTGAGGTGCGAGATGAAACGAGGGCGAATACGTGCGCTTTTGCGTCTCGTCTCGGTGTTGGCGCTGGCGTTACCGATTTTGGCGGCGTGCGCGCGCGGTCAAGCGACGCCGACTCCAGCACCGAGCGGGGCAACTCCGACAGCGGGCCAGACGCCGGCTGCTGTGAGCAGTCCGACGCAAGCAGCAGTCACAACGCCGACTGGTGAGAAGGTCCTGCGGATTCACGAGTACACGTATCCGGACGTCTTCGACCCGCAGAAGAGCTCCTTCTCGAACGAGATCGCCGTTCTCCACATGAATTACGAGGGACTCACGCGGTTGGACAAGGATCTCAACACCGTGCCAGCCGCCGCTGAGTCGTGGGAATTCAACCAAGATGGTACGGTCGTCACTTTCCACCTGCGCGCCGGGTTGAAGTACAGCGATGGAACGCCGCTCACGGCTGAGCGCTTCCGCTACGCGGTCGAGCGGACGTGTGATCCCAAGACAGCTGGAGAATACCAATCGATCCTGTTCGACATCGTGGGGTGCGAAGAGTTCGCTGGTACCGATCCCAATGATCAGGCAGCGTATGAGGCCGCTCGTCAGAAACTGGGTGTCGAGGCACCGGATGATCGGACGCTGATCGTTCGCTTGACTCATCCGGCTCCCTATTTCCCGACGATCGCGTCGTTGTGGGTCTTCTATCCGGCCCGCAAGGAGCTGATCGAGCAAGGCGGTGAGAACTGGTGGAAGGATCCCAAGCTTCAGATCGGTAATGGCCCGTTCCAGATGGTTGAAGTCGTCGAGGATCAGCGCATCCGCTTCGTCGCGAACACGAACTACTGGGAAGGCCGGCCGAAGCTGGATGCGGTCGAGATTATCTACCAGAAAGAGAGCTCGGTCGCGCTCGAGGCGTACAAGGCTGGACAGCTCGACATGTTCTCGCCGGATCCCTCACAGCTCCCAGCGATCAAGAGCGATCCGGAGCTGTCCAAGCAGCTCGTGACCTACCCGGCAGCGACGACCATTCAGCTCTCCTTCAACTTGACGAAGGAGCCGTTCACGGACAAGAAGGTGCGCGAGGCTTTCGCCTACGCATTCGATCGCAAGACCTACTGCGAGCAGATCCGGAACGGCGACTGCACACCGACGCTCGAATGGATTCCACCGGGTATTCCGGGTCATATCGGGACCGACAAGTACGGGTTCGACCCGGCGAAAGCCAAACAGGCTCTGGCAGAGTCGAAGTACGGTGGCCCGGACAAGCTACCGGAGATCAAGTTGACATTCAATAGCGACGATCCTGCAGCGCGTCCGCGAGTCGAGTGGATTGCTGGACAGTATCGCGACATCCTCGGGGTGAACATCACGCTCGAGCCGGTGGATGGCAAGACACTCGTCGCGATGCGCAAGGATCCCAGCACATACCCGCAGATGACCATGGCGGGATGGATCCAGGACTATCCGGATCCCCAGAACTGGCTCAGCGTCTACTGGAAGTGCGATGCGACCTTTGCCCAGCGCTTCGGCTATTGCAACAAGCAGTTCGATGAGCTCGTGACCAAGGCCGATCAGGAACTCGACCAGCAGAAGCGGATCGAGCTGTATAAGCAGGCGCATCAGATCCTGATCGACGATGTACCGGGGCCGTTCCTCTATAACCCGCTGAACATCTGGCTGGTTAAGCCGTCCGTGACCGGGTACAGCCCGACGCCGAGCGACGATGCGTTCCCGGGCGAGTTCGCGTCACTCATGACGCTGGATATCAAGAAGTAGAGTGCACTGCTGGGCCGGGGTTTTCCCCGGCCCAGCAACCGCTTCTCCGGAGGGTTCTCATGCTGCTCTCCTTCATCGTGCGTCGTGTCCTGTGGCTCATTCCCGTGGTGCTGGCCGTTACCACGATCACCTTCTTCCTGATGCATCAGACTCCGGGTGGGCCGTGGGACCGCGAAAAGCCGGTCGCCAAGGCGACACTCGAAGCACTCAATGCCAAGTTCGGCTTGAACAAGCCGGTGTGGGTGAATGTCGCAGCAGTTCGTGAACGCTGGAACAGTGGGGAACGCAATCCACTGCGCCTCACGCTCGCCTTTTTGGACAGCCAGTATTTCCGCTATCTCTGGGGATTGGTCAGATTGGACCTCGGCCCGTCTTATCGCTCCAAGGGGACGGAATCGGTCCAGAGTATCCTCTGGCGCAAGTTCCCGACGACTGCCAAAGTCGGTTTGGTGGCCACTGCTTTCGCGGTGGTGGTCGGCATCCCGCTGGGCGTCCTGGGGGCGTTGCGCCAGAACAGCTGGATCGATTACCTGAGCCTCACGGTGGCCACGCTGGGAGTATCGGTGCCGAGCTTCGTGATCGGTGTGCTGGTGGTGATCGGGCTGAGCCAGCTTTTCGGTGTGAAGCCCATCCGCGCACCGGAAGAGTGGCGAGGGTTCTCGGCGGCCTACCTGGCGCCCGGTATCGTCCTCGGCTTAGGGACGATGTCGTATTTGACCCGTTTGACGCGCTCCTCGATGCTCGAAGTGATCCGGCAGGACTATGTGCGGACAGCGCGCGCGAAGGGTCTCAGCGAGTTTCGCGTCGTCACGAGGCACATGATCCGGAATGCCTTGATCGCGGTCGTGACCGTCTTGGGACCCGCTGTGGCTGGGCTGGTGACCGGCTCATTCATCATCGAGACGATCTTCAATGTTCCCGGTATGGGGCGCGAGTATGTAGTCGCCATTGCAGCCCGTGATTATTCCATGATCATGGGGACGACGCTCCTCTATGCGCTTTTCGTGGCCATCGCCAATATTTGGGTGGACGTGATGTACGGGTTCCTGGATCCGCGCATCCGAGGATGAAAGGCGACGCGCGATGACCACCGTGACGACTCCTCGCCAACTCGATCGCGATCTCGCGCTGCGTCGTCCGCCGCGCAGCTTATGGAGCGATGCCTGGCGTCGGTTTCGCAAGAACTGGTTGGCGCTCCTCGGTCTGGGCTATATCGCCTTCCTCGCAGTTGTCGCAGTAGCGGCACCGATCATTGCACCGCACAATCCGGTGAAGAGCGACGTGGCACGAGCCGGCGTCTTTCGCCAAGCAGCTTGGGTCCGGGACCCGAATCCGATGCGGACGGGAAGTTGGGAGTATCCGCTCGGAACGGACTCGGTGGGCCGTGATGTCTTCAGCCGCCTCGTCTATGGGACGAGGGTTTCGCTTGTGGTCGGTTTCGTGCCCATGGTCTTCACCGTCTCGATCGGGATGCTGATCGGTCTCGTTGCGGGGTATCTCGGGGGAAGAATCGACAATCTCCTGATGCGGTTCACCGACGTGGTCTATGCGTTTCCTGACCTCTTGTTGTTCATCATCATGCAGGTGGCATTCCAGGATGCCTGGATCGGGAAGCTCCTCAACGGTCTCGTGTTGCTGTTCATCACACTTTCGCTCGTGAGCTGGGTCACCGTGGCTCGGCTCGTTCGTGGTGAGGTGCTCGCTGTTAAACAGAAGGAGTTCGTGGAGGCAGCGCGGGCCATTGGAGCGAATGGCTTGCAGGTCGTGTTGCGGCACATCGTTCCGAACACCCTCGGGCCGGTCATCGTCGTGGCGGCCTACATCGTGCCGGGAGCGATCATTTCCGAGGCGATCCTGAGTTATCTCGGTATCGGGATTCGCCCCAGCGTGCGGCTCGATGCTCCTTTCCCGACGAGCTGGGGGAGCATGATTCTCGAGGGTTCCAAAGCCTGGGAATCGCAACCCTGGATGTTGATCGCCCCGACGCTCGCTGTCGCGTCGATCACGCTCGCATTCACCTTTATCGGTGACGGCCTGCGCGATGCCTTCGATCCACGGCAGGCCGAGCGCTGATGGTTGTCCGTGCGACTCGCTCATGTTATGCTCGGCGCAACGGGTGCCAGGGGTGCGCGGGAGCGCTGAGAGGTCGACGCTCGGTCGACCAACCCTCCGAACCTGATCTGGGTAATGCCAGCGCAGGGACGGCACCACACCTCAGCTCTTCCACCACCCGCCGCCCCGCCGGGTCGGCGGATCGTTTTTCCGCCGCCTCGTCCCGTGACGCGACGAGAGACGGGAGGTAGCGATGTCGATGCGGGTTCCGAAGGCTCTCACGATCGCGGGGTCCGATTCGGGTGCCGGTGCCGGTATCCAGGCAGACCTGAAGACCTTCAGCGCGCTCGGCGTCTACGGCTCGACTGTGATCACCGCGATCACCGCGCAGAACACGCTCGGTGTGACGGCAGTCCACGAGATCCCGACGGACATCGTGGCAGCGCAGCTCGATGCGGTGATGGAGGACATCGGCGCCGATGCCGCCAAGACCGGCATGTTGAGCTCGGCCGCGATCATCGAGACGGTCGCTAGCGGTGTCCGGCGGCATCGGATCGACCGGCTGGTCGTCGATCCGGTGATGGTCGCCAAGAGCGGTGACCGGCTGCTCCGGGAGGACGCGATTTCCGCACTGCGCGAGACGCTCTTGCCGCTCGCGTTCATCGTGACGCCGAATGCGCCGGAGGCCGAGGTGCTGTGTGGCCGGCCGGTCCGAAACGAGGAAGAGATGCGCGAGGCGGCGCGGATCATCCACGGGTTCGGTGCACGCTATGTCGTCGTGAAGGGTGGGCACGTCGAGGGAGACCAGGTGGTCGATCTCCTCTTCGACGGGGCGCACTTCGAACGCTTCGCACTCCCGCGGGTCGCGACGCCACACACCCACGGGACCGGCTGCACGTTCTCCGCGGCGATCGCTGCGTTCCTGGCCCGCGGTTTCGACGTTCCGACAGCGGTCTGGGAGGCCAAGCAGTATCTCCACCGTGCGTTGGAAGCTGCCTTCGCGATCGGCCGTGGGCGGTCGCCGGTCCATCACTTCCACGCCTGGTGGGCACCGGCGCCGGAAACACAGGAGGTGCGCGATGGCTGAGACTGCAGAACGCGCCTGGACGACGATCGAGGACGAGCCGCTCAAGATCGCCGATCGCGAGTTTCGCTCGCGTCTCATCCTCGGTACGGGGAAGTGGCGCTCGAACGAAGAGATGCTGGCAGCGCTCGAGGCCTCGGGCTGCGAGATGGTGACGGTCGCACTCCGCCGCATCGATTTCGACGACCCGAAGAGCCGGAGCATTCTCGAGGTGATCGACTGGACGAAGTATCAGATTCTCCCCAACACGGCTGGTTGCCGGACAGCCGAGGAAGCGATCCGGGTGGCGCGGCTCGCGCGGGCGATGGGTCTTTCCAACTGGGTCAAGCTGGAAGTGATTCCGGACCCGAAGTATCTCTTGCCGGATCCGATCGGGACGCTCGAGGCAGCGAAGGTGCTCGTCAAAGAAGGCTTCGTCGTCCTTCCGTACATCAACCAGGATCCGGTGCTGGCCAAGCAACTCGAGGAGATCGGCTGCGCCACGGTGATGCCGCTCGCCTCGCCGATCGGCTCCGGTCAAGGGCTGCCGGATTTTCGGTGGATCCAGATCATCGTCGAGCAGGCCAGCGTTCCGGTGATCGTGGATGCAGGTATCGGTGCGCCCTCGGACGCAGCGCTCGCGATGGAACTCGGAGCCGATGCCTGTCTCATCAATACCGCGATCGCCCAGGCCGGTGACCCGGTGAAGATGGCGCGGGCGATGCGACTGGCGATCGAGGCCGGGCGGCTCTGTTACCTCGCTGGTCGGATCCCGAAGAAGCCGTACGCGTCGGCGAGCTCTCCGCTCGAAGGTGTTGTCCGGTAGGAGGTCTCGTGTGACGACCTGGCGAGGGGTACGCCTGCGCGAGGCGCTGCGCCTGTACGTGATCACCGATCGGGCGCTCGCCCGCGGGCGCCCGGACATCGAGATCGCGCGGGAGGCAATCGCGGGCGGGGCGACCGCGCTCCAGCTGCGCTGGAAGGCCGGGCCGCTGAGCGAGGCACTCCAGGTCGGACACGCGCTGCGGGCGCTCTGCCGCGAGGCTGGCGTCCTCTTCGTCGTCAACGACCGGGTCGACCTGGCACTCGCGCTCGAAGCGGACGGCGTCCACGTCGGCGTGAGCGACCTACCGGTTCCGGAAACGCGAAAACTGGTCGGCGAGTCGATGGTCGTCGGCTTTTCGCCGGAGACGCTCGAACAGGCATTGGCAGCCGAGGCAGCCGGTGCCGACTACCTAGGCGTGGGACCGGTCTATCCGACCACCACGAAGCCGGACGCTGGTCCAGCAGTCGGACTCGAGCACCTGGCGCAGATCGCTGGGGCGGTCGGCATCCCGGTGGTCGGGATCGGGGGGATCACGGCTGTCAACGCCGCCGCGGTGATCCGTGCTGGTGCAGTCGGTGTCGCGGTGATCTCGGCGGTCGTCGGTGCGGAGGACGTGCGCGAGGCTGCACGGCAGCTCCGCGAGGTGGTGGATGCCGCGCTCGCCGAACGAGGACGGTGATCGATGCGTGTCCCGCGTCTCCACCTGGTGACCGATCCCGAGGTTTGTCCCTTCGATCGCCTGCTGGCCTTGCTGCCGGCGCTGGTCGCTGCCGGCGTCGACGGCGTTCACCTGCGGGCGCCCGACCGTGCCGCGGCCGAACTGCTCGCGGTGGCTCAAGTCGCTCGTCGCGTGGTCGTCCCGCCAGCCGTGTTGCTGGTGAACGACCGGATCGATGCCGCGCTCCTGAGCGAAGCGGACGGCGTCCAGCTTCCCGAGCGTGGCCTTCCTCCCGAGGGCGCGCGGCGCCTCCTGGGGCGTGGCCGCTTCATCGGCTGCTCGGTACACAGCGTGACAGCAGCCGAACGGGCAGCGCAAGCGGGAGCGGACTTCCTGCTCTTCGGGAACGTGTTCGAGACCGCGAGCAAGCCCGGTCGGGCGGCAGCCGGCCTCGAGGCGCTCCGGGCCGTGACGCGAGCGGTACCCTGCCCGGTGATCGCGATCGGTGGGATCACGCCGGAGCGGGTACCGGAAGTTGTGGCAACCGGCGCGCATGGTGTGGCGGTCATCCGCGGTATCTTGGCGGCCCCGGATCCGGTCGCTGCGGTGCACGCGTTTCGAGCAGCCTTGGATAGGGTAGGAGCAGTATGACGATCCGGGTGATCCTGAACGGGAAGCGTGTCGAGTTGGACGGCGCGCGGACGATTTTCGATCTCCTCCGCTCGCGTGGGCTCGATCCGCGACTCGTCGCGGTGGAGCGCAATGGCGAGATCGTACCGCGCGACCGGTACGAGGAATGCGAACTCCGCGACGGCGACGTGATCGAGGTGGTGCATTTCGTCGGTGGCGGCTGAGCAAACAACGGGCTCCTGCCAGGGGGAGGGGCCTTGGCGTGTTTGGCCTCCGTTCAGGATCTCTCGGAGAACTCGTCCTCGGGTTCCCAGAGATGTCGTTCGAGATCGACGCGGTATTCGTCGACGAACGTCACGCCTTCTTCTTCCAGGAGCGCCCGCATCACGCTCGGGTGTCCCCAGGCCCAACCGCCGGTCAACTCGCCGTTCCGGTTGACCACGCGGTGCGCGACTGCAGCGACATCGGCTGGCGCCTCGTGAAGGAGCCAACCGACCATTCGTGCTGATCGAGTGAGCCCGGCTGCGCGAGCGATACGCCCGTAGGTCGTGACGCGGCCCGGCGGGATACGCCGGACGATGGCGTAGACCCGCTCGGCGAACGGTGATGACTGCTGGCTTCTCTTTGCCGTGCCCATGATCTCAGATCCGTCCTCCCACGAACAGGATACCGAGGACGATGAGGATCGCCCCGAACCAGACACGAAGTGGAAGCGGCTCGTGGAGCAGGAGCCGAGCCGCGACCACCTGCACCGCGATGACCGAGAGACCGGTCGTGATTGGATAGGCGACCGATAGCGGAACGAAGCGGAGGAGGACCGTCAAGGCCACGACGGTGAGGAACCCGGCGAGATTGCCGACCACTTGCCAGAGAAGGAACGCGAGCCAGCTACTGCTCTGTGCTGCCAGTCGGAAGGCCAGTGCAGCCACGACGTTGAAGGCGAGGTGGGTGGCCAAACCGGCTGCGATGAGTTCGCTGCGATGAGCCAGTGGGAGCAGGCGGTCGAGAACCGAGCGGCTTTCGGTCATCGCGCGCTTCCTTTCCTTCCTGCGTCCGGTTCGTCGGAGCCTTTCGTCAGTGCCCTCGGTCGAGGAGTAGACTTGATGGGTACGGGTGCAGTCAACGCATCCGCCAGACCGATCGTGGGAGACGAGTCGATGCGCAACGTCCTGAAGAAGATTCTCGGCGACCCGAACGAGCGGGAACTGAAGCGCTTGCGCCGGATCGTCGACGAGATCAATGCCTTGGAGCCGGACTACCAGCGGCTCAGCGACGAGCAACTGCGCGCGAAGACGGACGAATTCAAGGCACGGCTCGAGTACGGCGAGACGCTCGACGACATCCTGGTCGAGGCGTTCGCGACCGTGCGCGAGGCGGCACGCCGCACACTCAACATGCGCCACTTCGACGTGCAGCTGATGGCCGGTATCGTGTTGCACGAGGGCAAGATCGCCGAGATGAAGACCGGCGAAGGAAAGACGCTGGTCGCGACCTTGCCGCTCTACCTCAACGCCCTCTTGGGACGCGGTTGTCACCTCGTGACGCCGAACGACTACCTGTCGCGGGTCGGCGGTGGCTGGATGGGGCCGATCTATCATTTCCTCGGAGTTTCGGTCGGCGTCATCACGCACGAGTTCGCTGGCATCTACGATCCCACGTATATCCAGCCCGATCCGAGTCCGGACGATCGCCTGAACCACTGGCGACCTGTGAGCCGGCGCGAGGCGTATCTGGCCGACATCACCTACGGGACGAACCACGAGTTCGGCTTCGACTACCTGCGCGACAACTTGGTCTACCGGCCTGAGGACATCGTGCAGCGGGAGCTGTACTACGCGATCGTCGACGAAGTGGACAACATCCTGATCGACGAGGCGCGGACACCGCTCATCATCTCTGGCCAAGCGCGCGAGACGGTTGACCGCTACTACCAGTTCGCGCAGATCGCTCGTCAGCTGCGGCGCGACGTGCACTATACGGTGGACTTGAAGCACCGCACGGTCACCCTGACGGAAGCGGGGATCGACCGGGTCGAGCGGTTGCTCGGGATCCCCGAGGGGCACAGCCTCTACGACGACCGGTACTCCGATGCCGTGCACTATCTCGAGCAAGCGCTGAAGGCGAAGGAACTGTATCTCCGCGACCGTGACTACATTGTCCGCGACGGTGAGGTCATCATCGTCGACGAGTTCACCGGGCGCATGATGCCGGGCCGCCGCTATAGCGAGGGGTTGCACCAGGCGATCGAGGCGAAGGAGGGCTTGCGGGTCCGGCAGGAGACGGTCACGCAAGCGACGATCACCTACCAGAACTACTTCCGGATGTACGAGAAGCTCGCCGGGATGACCGGTACGGCGGCGACCGAGGCCGAGGAGTTCCAGACGATCTACAACCTCGAGGTGGTCGTCATCCCGACGCACAAGCCGATGATCCGGATCGATTATCCCGATGTCATCTACCGGACCGAGGAAGGCAAGTTCCGCGCAGTGGTGCGCGAGATCGAGGAGATGCACGCAATCGGTCGGCCCGTACTGGTTGGCACGACCTCGATCGAGAAGAGCGAGTACTTGAGCGACTTGCTCAAGCGCAAGGGGATTCCACACGAGGTCCTGAATGCCAAGCATCACGAGCGCGAGGCGCTGATCGTCGCCAAAGCTGGGCAGCGTGGCGCAGTGACGATCGCGACGAACATGGCGGGCCGCGGGACCGACATCGTTTTGGGTCCCGGTGTGGCTGAACTCGGTGGATTGCATGTGATCGGTACCGAGCGTCACGAGGCACGACGCATCGACAACCAGCTGCGCGGTCGTGCCGGGCGCCAGGGTGATCCGGGCTCGAGCCGGTTCTATGTCTCGCTCGAAGACGAATTGCTCAAGCGAGTCGGTACGGAGCGGATCCAGGGACTGCTCGAGAAGCTCGGGATGGACGACGAGCATCCGATCGAGAGCCCGCTGGTCAGCCGCATGATCGAAGAAGCCCAGAAGAAGATCGAGGGGTACAACTTCGATCTCCGCAAGCACCTCGTCGAATACGACAGCGTCATCAACAAGCAGCGCGAGGTGATCTACGGTGACCGCCGCAAGATCGTCATGGGCGAGAACATGCGCGAGCACGTGCTGGGCATGGTGCGGCGGCAGCTCGAGAAAGCGGTCAAGCAGGCGTTCGAGTCGGCGGACGAGCCGGACCCGGAATCGGTCCTCCGTGCCTTCGCTGGTATCGTGGGTGATTCAGATGGGTTGACGCCGCGCGATCTGGAAGAACGGGACGAGAACGAACTGACCGAGCTCCTTTGGCAACGAGCTCTGGCACGCTACGAGCGACGCGAGCAAGAGTTCGGCCCCGAAACGATGCGCGTGATCGAGCGGCTGGTGCTCCTGCAAGTGATGGACCGGCTCTGGATCGAGCACCTGACCGAGATGGAGCACATGCGCCACGAGGTCGGGCTGCAGGCCTATGGGCAGCTCGACCCGCTCGTGGTGTATAAGCGTGAAGGCTACCGGATGTTCCAGCAGCTGCTTGAAAACATCGAGTACGACGTGGCGCGGCTCATCTACCGCGTGCAGCTCGCACCTGCCTTGCAGCGGCCGGTCATGCAGATCGGGACACCGAACCGAGGTGGTGATGGTGCGGGTCCAGCACGCAAGAAGCAGAAGGTGGGCCGCAACGATCCGTGCCCATGCGGAAGTGGGAAGAAGTATAAGCATTGCTGCATGAAAGCGGAATCAGGCGTGCGAGCCGGAGCAGGGTGAGCCTCGCGCGGGGGATTCGTCGGTGCTTCCCGTGCGGGAGTCTCGGGAAATCCGGTTCGCTCCTCGAGCAGCGAGCGCTTCCTGAAGAAGAAAATTCGCGCCGGGCGTCCAGCCGAGCACGCTCGCGTGCTTCACCCCCACTTCTTTCCCATGGGAAGCGACCGATGTGGCGTGGGCGTCTTTGTCTGGCTCCGGTCGCAGACTCTTGCCTCTTCACGATTCGTTCATCCGCTCAGAGTGAGCATTCTTTAGTCTCCTCCGAGCAGTATGAGGGATCGGTTTCGCATGGCGGATTCAAAGGAGGTGTCGGGTGCGCGAGCTCACCGCCGAGTTCATAGGGACGATGCTGCTCGTTCTCTTGACAGACGGGACAGTGGCGACCGCGCGGCTCGCTCGGTCGCACGGTGTGGGTGGGAATTGGCTCACTATCGCTGTTGGCTCGGCGATCGCGGTGAGCATCGCGGTTGGCTTGGCGGGACCGATCAGCGGCGGACACGTCAACCCAGCGGTGACGTTCGCGCTGGCGGCGTGGGGATTGTTCCCCGCCGAACGGGTCGCGGCTTACGTGGGGGCACAACTGGCAGGTGGGTTCAGCGGTGCAGTCCTGGTCTGGCTCTTGTTTTGGCGACATTGGGAAGCGACCAGTGATCCGGCAGTGAAACGTGGGGTGTTCTGTACCGGGCCAGCGATTCGCTACTGGCCGGCGAATCTGGCGACCGAATGCGTGGGGACCGCGGTACTGGCTCTCGGCGTCGGTGCGGCAGTCGCCGGTCGAGTACCGGGTGCAGTCGTGCCGTGGTGGATCGGCGGGTTGGTGTTGGCCATCGGCCTGGCGCTCGGCGGGACGACCGGCTTCGCGCTCAACCCGGCACGCGATGCGGCACCGCGGCTGGCTTACACGCTCTTACCGATCGCCGGGCGGGGCGACGCCGATTGGCGTTACGGGTGGATTCCGATCGTCGGACCAGTTCTCGGAGCCCTTCTCGGGATCGGCGTTTGGCGGTTGCTGTGAGCCAGTTCGATAAGGGGTAATGAGCGGTCGCTCGCGCGACCGAGCATCTGCTCGGACGCTTCGACGAAGCGGCTGAATCGTTGGTTCCTTGTTGGACATTCCCCGAGGGGAGGCGCGTACGAAGCTGCCCCTCTCCGGCAGCTGCACGACGGCGGGCGCGATCCGCATCCGTGGAATTGTCCCCTGAAGATTCGTTTCAGCACGACGCGCCGCTGACCGGAGGGTGACCAGCTGTCGTGCTCACCCGTCGATCATCCTGACAGGCTTCGCCCCTCGAGAGCAGTCGTGTCGATGGCAACGGGTCTCACAGCTGGCAGTTATAGGCAAATTGATTCGGACTGCAGGGATCCCAGGGATCGCTGCCTTGCAGGATCTCTTCGAAGTCCGTGTATCCGTCGACGTCCGTATCGCGCTTCCGCGGATCGGTGCCGTAAACATACACTTCCGAGCCATCGGAGAGCCCATCCCCGTCGCTGTCCGAGTTGTACGGGTCGGTACCGAAACTCAGCTCCTCGTCGTCGGGTAGGCCATCGCCGTCGGTATCGACCGATGCTCGCGGTGGCGGGGGCGGTGGTGGCGCTGGTTGTGGCTGCGGCTGTGGTTTGGGGGCAGGTGGTTGGGTCGGGGCTGGTATGGCTCGCACCTCGAACGTCGCGCGGCCGAACTCGACCTGGCGGGCCGCTGCATCGACCGCTCGAACGGCCCAGCTGCCAGCGATCTCCGCTCCACCAGCTGCCTGACAATAGACCAAGCTGACGGTCACCCACTCGTTTCCCCGCAGTTCCACCCTGGCGAGATCGACGGGACCTTTGCCAGGTGGTATGGCTTGCACGATGACAGGCGTCACCTGGTTCCCCGGTGCAGTATTGCGCACTTGAATGTCGACAGCCGCACCGCAGTCGTACGGTTGGACCGGTTCAGTGGGTACGCGCCACTCGAGCGTGGGCATCGGCGTCGCCGTCGGGGTGGGTGCGGGTACAACGCCGAACGAGTCACTCAGGATGGGGCGTGTCGGCTGGTCGCTGCGATACCAACGGACCGTCCACGTTCCAGACAACTGTTCGGCACGCGGGACGACACTGCAGAGAGAGGCTCGCAGGGTCGACCACTGATCCCCCGAAATCTCGATCGGCGGCAAGCTCAGTTTCTGACCGCTTGGCGACTCGATGACGGCATAGACCATGAACGACTCGTCGGAGTCGGCCCCTCTCGCGCGGATGCCGAGTTCCACGATCGTGCGGTTGGTTCTGCAGTCGCCAGCGGGTATCGAGGTGCGAGGGACGCTCGACTGCCAGGTGATCGTCCGCGCCGATCGAGTCGTGAAGGAGACAACGGCGAGCACGCGGTCCGGCTGCGCCCGATCGATCCACTCGGCACGCCACTCGCCGGCCGTGGCGGTGCCGCTCAGCTGAGTCAGGTCGACTTCCACCTGAATGGTTTGGCCCGGCTGGACAGAATAAGGTCCCAACGTTTGGGGCTGGCCTTCGGGGGGCGTGATGCGGAGCTCGATCTCGCTCACGCTCGTTTCGGCCGGCGCGCGGATCGTGAGAACGACTGAAGAACTCCCTGCGTCGACGGGTGCAACAGGCCCAGTGGCAACCCAACGCTGGGCGATCGCCGGTTGGGGCGATTGGGTCGGTGTGGTCGTGACGGCTCGGTTACAGGCAGCGAGCAGTAGGAGGCCGAGAATGAGCCAGCTGACCGGCGGCCGCTGTCGGTGTCGAGGACCTACGTGCATCCGGATCGCTCCGAGCAATCTTTCAGCAAGCAGCGTCGACGTTTTCCGAATAGAGAATAGCAGGGGAATCGGTCTCGTCAAGGGCACGGGTTCGCTGCTCGCGGTCATTTCGCGCGGGGAAGGGACACGAAGCGTGCGCTCGAGAAAGCAGTGAGTGACGGGGGTCTCCCAGCGCGCCGTGCAGCGCAGCGCCGCATCGAGTACTCGAGACGCCAGTGTCGGCGCGGGTCGGAAGCTGGCACTCGCGAGCGGCATGTTGCGCGGCGTGCCCGCGAGCACGCTCGGTCGGGCGATACCGCCATGCAGCGCAGCATCCCCGCTGCCCGCTAGCACCGGCCTGCGAGAACGATGCAGGGGCAGGTGAGCACCTGCCCCTGTACCACCGGCTCTACGACCGAGAGCTCACGGCTTCTGGACGACTGCCTTGACCGGGACATGACCTGCCTTGTCGAAGTGGAGTTCCAATTCGATCTCGTCACCGGGATTCAAGTCGCGCGTCAACCCGATGAGCATGATGTGCAGCCCACCGGGCTTGAGCTCGACCGTCCCCTTGGCGGGGATATCGATGCCGTCGACCGGCTGCATTTTCATGACACCGCCTTCCATCTTGGTTTCGTGGAGCTCGACCGTCCCGGCCACGTCGCAGTGGGCATGCAGCAAGCGGTCGGGCTGGTCGCCAGTGTTCTCGATCACCATGTAGACAGCGCTCAGGGCATCGGCCTGGGAGGCAGCTCGTGCCCACACGTTGCGGATGACCAACGTGCCGGCCCGGAATTCGTTGCTGACACCGGGCATGGCGCTGCCCATACCGTGTCCACTCATGCCGTGCCCCATCGTCGGCGTTGCGGCCATTGGGGTCGGCGTCGGCATGGGGGTCGGAGTCGGGGTAGCCGTCGGTGTCGGCTGCGGGGTCGGACTCGGCTGCACTGCCGCAGCCGGCGTTGGGCTGGGAGCAGGCGTCGGTGTCGGTTCGGTCCCACGACACGCGCTCACGACAAGCGAAGCGAGAACGACCGTCAATGCGAGTACGAACCAACCTCGGATTCGATCGAGCACCGTACGCATCTTCATGACCTCCTCAGTCGACTGTTGCCGATCGAGCAACACGCTCAGCGACGCAACAGGGCACGGAGGTCGCTCGCCACCTGCTCCGGGGTGAGCCCGAACGGGAGGACGGCTCGCAGTTTCCCCTGGGTATCCAAGACGAAACTGGACGAGGTATGCTCCACCAAGTATCCCAGGGCGGACGTCGATTCCACCTTGGCATAGTGGACACCGAAGACGGTGGCCAACTCGCGGATCCGATCCTCGTCTCCGGTCAGCCCCAGGAATGTCGGGTCGTACTTCGCCAGATAGCTCGCCAGCCGTTCAGGGGAATCGCGTTCCGGGTCGACCGAGACGAAGACGAGCTGCACGCGATCGGCCTGGTTGCCGAGCATGGCGCGTGCGCGGGCCATCGTCGAGGCAGTCATCGGGCAGACGTCCGGGCAGTGCGTGTAGCCGAAAAAGACGACCGTCACCTTCCCCTGGAAGTCGGTCAAGGCATGAGGCTGGCCGTCGCTCCCGGTGAGTTGGATGGCGGGGATCTCTTGGGGCGGGTCGAGCAGCATCCCGTTCAGCGACGGGGCTGCCCGCGACTGCCAGACGTACCAGCCGACGACAGCGAGGACGATGGCGATGGCCGCGAGTTCGGCGACGACGAGGCGACGAAGCCATGGTCGCGTAGGCATATCGAGACTCCTCAAACGTAGCATCGGAACAGGTGAGCCGCCTCGTAGAGATAGCGCCGCATACCCTGGCTCTCGCGGATCTCCCGCTCGAGTGCCTCGAGATCGCGGGTCAGCATTTCTGGTGACGGGGCGATCCGGTACTCGGCACGGACGATCCCGAGCGGATCGACGATGACGATGATCGGGTCGACCGTCCCGTCAGGGTGCCGCGGCACGCGGAAGCCACTCAGCGTGAGGTCCAACTCGCGCCGGTCCGAACTTCCCAGAACCCTCCATGGATGCCCATGCTGAGCCAGCGTCTCGCTCAGCACAGCGAGCTGCTCGCGGGAAACCGGCTCGCTGGCGATCCAGATCAATTCCACGCGCCCAGTGGTCTCCGTTCCCGCGACGGCTGTGGCCAGGAGTTGGCCGCGACTCGCACAGTCGGTCCCGCACTCGGCACTGCCGAAGGTGACGACGAGGATCTGGCCGCGCAGGCTATCGCTCGAGACGAGCTTGCCGCTCGGATCCTCGAGTCCGAAGCCCGGAGCCAGGCGCAGGCGCGGCAAAACGCGTGGCGCAGCCAGCGCACTCCAGACGATCGAGAGCGTCGCCAGCAGGAGAACCACGATCAGGGCCAAGCGGCGCACCATGATGAACCATCCTCGATCAACGAACACCGTTCCCTGCTCCCCAGAGCAGGACGAGCGATCATCCGCGCCGCTCATCAGCGTGGGGGCGGAATCGGTGGGCGATGGTCGACACCGGGTGGGATCGTGCCGGTCACAAACAGGGGAGATCGGCGAATGCCGAGCTGAAGAGTGAGGATGGCGGTGGCGACAACCGGTACGAGCGTGCCGAGCGCGAAGGGCATCGCTGGGGCCGTCACGACCGGGCCGTCGGGAAGATCACTGGTCGACGCGTGCTCAGCGGGCGAGCCATGATAGTGACCGGGCAACTCGAAGAGGGCGTGCGGATGCGGGGCTGCTGCGCCGCAGGTGCAGGTCGTCGGGACAACCGTCGCGGCGAGCGCAGCGCCGAACAGGACAGCGATGGTGACGAGCGAGGCGAATCCTCGAAACACTGCCGACCCTACCTCGGTGCTGAACGCAGCACCGTCTCATTCAATGGTACGGCACGAGGGCCCGCACGATACAGTAGGAAAAACCTCGACTCGCCGTAGCGCTGTAACCCTGCTCGCCCAAGGCTGATCGTGGTCAGCTTCGAGAGAGCGCGACGCGAGAGGCGTTCGTTGCGGAGCGAGCGCCGGACGGTCTCGCCAACTCAACGAGGTCGTGGCGACGGCAACGTGCGGCAGCGCGCGGGCTGATGCCCTGGAGGGCACCGCGAGACGGAGAGGTGTCTCCCGCAGGCCGACTATTCAGAAGGGTCAGCTCGCGAAGTGCGGCATCACGCGTTCGACGAACGCCTGGAGCGCCTCGAAATCGACCGGTGGTCGAACCGTCACGTTGATCCAGTCCGCTCCAGCCGCATGATACTCCGCGAGCAGTGCGCTGATACGGTCGGGGCCACCGATGAGCCAGCCTGGCTGTTCGAGTGCTTGGGGCCCGACCTGTTCGACCAGTCGCTCACGGAGACGGGACACGGTTCGCTCGTCGTCTTCCGTGGCCATGTAGAGCCCGACCTGAACGGCGATCTGGAGCGTCGCGGGGTCGCGCCCTTCGACCTCGCACCAGTGCTCCAGTGCTGCTCGCTTCTGGCGGAAGCCTTCCGGGCTGACGTAAGGAATGTTCCAGCCATCGGCATGTCGTGCCGCGATGCGGGCTGTCCGGCGCTCACCGGCACCGCCGATCCACAGCGGCAGCCTCGGCTGGAGCGGTTTGGGATAGACGCGGGCCTCACGGAGCTGAATCCAGCGACCCTCGAACGTCACCGCATCTTCCTGGAGGAGCCGGCGCAAGGCCGTGATTCCTTCTTCCAGCTGATCGAGTCGCTCGCGATCGGACAGGAACGGGTAGCCAAAGGCGCGATATTCCGGCTCGTGCCAGCCAGCGCCCAGCCCGACCTCCAATCGCCCGTTGCTCAAGTGATCGATGGTCACGATCGATTTGGCCAGCAGGCCGATGTTGCGGAACTGAACGGCGAAAACCATACAACCGAACCGGATGCGCTGGGTATCGCAAGCGAGTGCAGCGAGCAGGGCGACAGCCTCGTAGTGTGGGATGCGGTCGGATGTCCGGGCATAAAAGTGATCCCAGACCGAAAACCAGGAGAAACCATGGGCATCAGCGAAGCGCCAGAGTTGGCGGAGTTCGTCAGTCGTCGTGTTTTGCGGACCGACATGAATCCCGAACTGCATCCCCGGCATACCGCGCCTCTTTCCCGATTCAGGGTCCGTTCTCGCGAATCATGCTACCGCGGATCGGTTCCCTTGGCTATGGGCGGCCGAGAGCAGTTTGCGGAGCTTGGCCGCCCATGGTCACTCAGGTGACGAGATCCTGCAGGCTGTACAGTCCAGGTGGTCGGCCGATGAGCCGGCGCGCTGCTTCGAGGGCACCCTGCGCGTAGGCCCGGCGACTCTGCACCCAGTGGGTCACCTCGATCGCCTCGTCGTCGGTCGCCAGCAGGACAGTGTGCCGACCGACTTCGCCACCGGCACGGACGGCATGGATGCCGACTTCGCCGGGTTGGCGAGGGGCGGTCCCCGGCCCGCGGCCGTAGACCAGCGGGCTGGGAGCGGGCTCGCGCGCGGCGAGCAGTGTTCGTGCCAGCGCGAGCGCCGTCCCGGAAGGAGCATCTCGCTTGTGCCGATGGTGCCGCTCGATCAGTTCGACATCCCAGGTCGGCAAGCGCGCGACGAGTTCGGGGAGAAGCCAGTGCAAGAGAGCGATGCCGAGGCTGAAGTTGGCGGCCTGGACGACAGGAACGTGCTGGGCGGCCCGGAGGATGACCGCCTGGTCGTGTTCGCTCAAGCCGGTCGTCCCGCTCACCAGCGGGATACCCGCGTGCGCTGCGGCCTCCGCGACCGCTACGGTCACGGCCGGATGACTGAAGTCGACCACCACATCAGCTCCCTGGACGAGTTCGGCCACTCGGCTGGTGAGCGCGAGAGGTGCTGGGAGCTGTGCAGCGACCTCGTGGGGATCACGCGCTGGACGGATGAGCCCACATACGAGCTGAATATCCGGAGCGCTCGCGGCCAGTTCGAGGACAGCGCGTCCCATTCGTCCGGTGACACCGGTGAGCGCGAGGCGGAGCATCACGCAGCCTCCCCCATCGGTCGTGCGAGAAGCGAAGCAGTGTGTGGACAGCTGGCCAGCGCAGCGAGCAGCCGCTCGCGGTTGGCCGGAGCCAGCGGTGCGAGAGGGAGACGAACAGTCGCGCTGCACAACCCCAACAGTTCCGCTGCCGTCTTGACCGGCACCGGGTTGGTCTCGATGAACAGTGCGCGAGCCAGCGGGAAGAGTTCACCGTGGAGTTGGCGTGCACGGGCGAGGTCGCCGTCGAGTGCTGCGCGAACCATCGTTGCCGTGGCCGCAGGGGCGATATTCGCCAGGACAGAGACGACCCCTTGGCCGCCAACAGCAATGATCGGTAACGTGAGCGAATCGTCGCCGCTCAACACCGAGCTTCGATCACCCACCGCCAGGACGAGTTCGCTCACCTGGTCGAGCGACCCACTCGAGTCCTTGAAGGCGATGACCGGTGCGATATCCAGCAGGCGACGTGCCGTCTCGGGAGCGAGATTGACGCCGGTCCGACTCGGGACGTTATAGATGACGAGCGGGAGGTCGACCGCATCGGCGATCGCGGCGACATGACGGTATAAACCGTCTTGCTGTGGCTTGTTGTAGTAAGGCGTGACGACCATGGCAGCGGTCGCACCCAACTCGCGCGCCACGCGGGTTCGTTGAATCGTGACCATCGTGGAATTTGTTCCCGTGCCGACGATCACCGGGACGCGGCCCGCCGCCTGCTCGATCACGACCGCCGCGACGCGCTGCCATTCGGTATCGGACAAACTCGGCGTCTCGCCGGTCGTTCCGCAGGGGACCAGTCCATCGACCCGGTTGGCGATGAGCCAGTCGACGAGGTCGCGCAGTCGCGGCTCGTCGATCTCCTCACCAGCGAAGGGCGTGATCAAGGCAACGAACGTTCCGCGGAGCATGCTGTTCCCTCCTCGTTGCATCACGCAAAACGACTCGAGTCCGCGCCGCAGCACCGCGATGAGTGCGCTGTTTCCCGGGACATACCTGCCCGCTCATCGCCGGGTGCCCGACGAGATGTCGATCGGTTGTTGCCTGGAGTGTCTCAGCTCGTGAGGGAACAGCGTTTCAGGGGATAGACACGACGCGGGGCTCGTGCCGAGCAGCGCGACTGCTGGGCCGACGTCATCCGATCGAGGGCTCGTGCACGTTCGCTCATCTCCTGCATCCTTCGGTCGAGCCCGCACCTTTTGTGAGAGTAGCAAGTCTCCGACGCCTCGTCAAGAGGGGATGATGTCAGCGATGGGCCATCGCCTACCGAGTGTGTTCGCCTCGGTCTCAGCTGATTGCATCGCCGAGGGCGGAGTCGAAGACCGGTTGGTTCAGATCGACGAGGCCGCGCTGCACGGTCGCACCGAGCAGTGACTGGAGTTGCTCGCTGAGCCAATCGGCGGCTGCGACGGCAGCGGCCGCCGTGACACCCTGAAAGGCATCGATCGGGAAGAGAATCGTGCGCGAATCCGGCGTGACGAGGCCGGTCCGGCTCTGGCGCCACACCCAGCGCCGAGTCCGGACGTCGTGGTCATGGACGTACACGATTTCTCCGACCTCCGGCTCTTCGGGTGCGCCGTCACCGAGAGGCAGGAAGCGATCGCCAGGAAGGCTCGCACGGACGGTCAGGCCGTTCGGAGCGGTGGCCAGATCGTGCGCGCCGATGGGGACGAGAAAACGGAGCGACGCTGCATTGGCGAGATCGACGGCCGGGTTGATGCTCGGGGGAGGGTTACCCTTCAGTGTCCGGCGGACGAGCGCTTCGACCGAACTCTGATACGTACTAGCGGACCAGCCGAGCCGGCGAAATGCCCGTCGCCAGACGTCGATCTCCGGCAAGGCCTTAGGGTCGATCGCTCGCCAGCGCTCGCAGGCGAGACGGGCGCTTTCCGCGAGTAGTGTCCGGGCTCGTTCGACGTGCCGCCGGTTCTCGACTCGGTCAGCGACGAGCACGATGACCAAATAGTCGGGAAACTGCTCGAAGACTTCCGAGGAAACGCAGAAGACGGCCATCCCGTCTGTCGCCTCCCTCTATCCTGTCGTGCCGCATGGTTGGAGGATCCCGCGGCGCGCGACCTGCTCGTAGAGCCTGGCGACGACTGTCGTGACCCGATGCCAGGAGAAACGGAGCGCGGCCTGCCGAGCACCGACTTGCAAGCGCGTGCGGAACTGGTGGTCGGTGAGAACACGAACAGTCGCGGTTGCCAGTGCGGCGGGGTCGTTGGGTGGAACGTGCAAACCGGAAACCTCGTGTTCGACGCTGAAACGCAAGCCGCCGACCTGACTGGCGACGACCGGTGTGCCGCAGGCCATCGATTCGACGGCGACGAGGCCGAACGACTCGTAGTGGGAGGGGATCAGGCACACGTCTGCTGCATTGTAGAAGAGCGGGAGTTCTCCCTGTGGTCGCGAACCGAGGAAGCGGACGGTTTCGGCGATGCCGAGTTCGCGGGCATCAGCTATGACGCGCGAGAGGGCTGCGTCCGGTCGCAACCCAGCTGAGGAATCGAATCCACCGCCGAGGAAGAGGAGGAGCGGCTGGCGCGGCGCCAGTTCTTGCGCGATCCGTTGCCAGGCGCGCAACAGAACGTCGATTCCCTTGACCGGGTCGATCCGACCGATGAAGAGAGCGACCGGGCGATCGAGCGGAATTCCCAGTCGACTGCGGGCGGCTGCACGATCGAGGGGTCGGAAGTGCTCCGCGTCGACACCCGGTGGCACGGTACACAGCCGAGAAGGTGGCGCGCCGAGTTCGTTGACGATCGTCTCGCGCTCGTCCGGATTGGCCGCGATGATCGCATCGGCGACCCGCGCCAGGCCCTGCTCGACCTGGAGACGGAGCACCGATTCCGGTGGACTCGCCTGCACACTGTTCTTGAGGACAGCCAGGGTGTGGAACATGTGCACGAACGGTACGTCCCAATAGCGCTGCAAGAGGTGCGCAGCCCAACCAGAGAGCCAGTAATGGGCGTGGACGATATCGTAGGAGAGTTGCTGGCGATGGACGAGATAGGCCAGTTCGCTCACGAACGTGGGGAGATAGCAGAAGAGCTGTTCCTTCGGTAAGGCGGTGGCGGGCCCAGCGTCGAGCGCGTAGACGCGAACACCCGGGAACGGCTCGACGAGCGGTGGGACGGCAGGATGATCACGGCGAGTGTAGATATCGACTGCGACGCCGCGCTGGGCGAGATGCCGACTCAGTTCCCGGATATAGACGTTCATCCCGCCAGCGCTACCGATGCCAGGCTGGGCGAGCGGTGATGTATGCACGCTGAGCATCGCGACGCGCTGGATTCCCGGGGCTGGGAAGAACTCCCGGTGTTCGCGGGTGGGCTCCACGCCTCTCTCGCTCCCTCTCTTCCGCACGTGCCCGAAACAAAACCACCGGAGGGGAAACCGGTGGCGCGAGACTCGCGTGCTCGGCGCCCGCGGAGGGACTCGAACCCCCGACCACAGGGCTTAGGACGCCCCGGCTCTTTCCCCTGAGCTACGCGGGCGCACATCCCAGCGCATGCTCAATTCTAGCGAAGGATGATGACACGGTGCCAGCGCTCCTTGGCAGTGCCTTAGACAGTCTGCTATACTGCTTGCGGTTGGACGGGGAGTGGCGCAGCCCGGTTAGCGCGCCGCGTTCGGGACGCGGAGGTCGGAGGTTCGAATCCTCTCTCCCCGACTGCGGGGGCCGGTCGAACCGGCCTTTTTTGTTCCAGGCGGAGTCGCATCATGGGCGATGAGAAGAGCGCGCCGACGAGGGTCGAGCAGCAGCGACTGCGCGCGCTGCCGTCGGTCTCCTCACTGATCCAGCATCCGGCGATCGCACCGTATGCACGAGAAGTCGGGGCGCGGAGCCTGACGCGTCTGGCACAGCTCGTTTTGGAGGAAGCTCGCCAGGCGATCCTGGCTGGCCGTGCGACCGGTGATGTCGTCGCCGTCCTGCAACGAAGACTCCAAAAGCTGTCCCAGCCGCGCCTCCGCTCGGTGATCAATGCGACCGGCGTCATCATTCATACCAACCTCGGCCGGGCGCCGGTGAGCGATGAGGCGGCGCGTGCCATGGCGGAGGTGGCAGGCCGCTACACGGCGCTGGAGATCGAGTTAGAGAGTGGGCGGCGGGGCGGACGGATGAGCGAACTCAGTCAGCTCCTCTCGCTTCTGACGGGAGCTGAGGCTGGGCTCGTCGTCAACAACAACGCAGCTGCTGTCTTGCTGGTCTTGAGTACGTTCTGTGCCGGCCGGGCAGTTCTCGTTTCGCGCAGCCAGGCCGTGGAAATCGGAGGCGGTTTCCGGATTCCCGACGTTCTTCGCCAAAGCGGTGCCCGGCTCGTCGAGGTAGGGACGACCAATCGGACCTACGTCCGCGACTATGCCGAAGCGATCAGCGATGACACGGCGGCGATTCTCTCTGTCCACTGGAGCAATTTCCGGATCATCGGCTTCACGGTACAACCGGAGCTCGGAGAACTCGCCGAACTCGCTCATGCGCGTGGACTTCTGCTCATCGAGGACCTCGGGAGCGGCGCATTGCTCGATACTGCAGCCTATGGGCTCGCCCACGAACCGACTGTCCAAGAAGCGATCGCTGCCGGCGCCGACCTGGTCTGTTTCTCGGGCGACAAGTTGCTCGGCGGTCCACAGGCAGGCATCATCGTTGGGAGGCGAGAACTCATCGAGCAGGTCGAGCGACACCCGCTGGCGCGTGCGCTCCGGGCGGACAAGACCGCGTTAGCGGGTACGGCGGTGACTCTTCGACATTACCTGCGTGGGGAAGCGATCGACAAGATTCCTGTCTGGCGCATGATCGCCACACCGCTCGCTGCGTTGGAGGCGCGTTGCCAGACCTGGCAATCGGCGCTCCGGGACCTGGTCGAGACGGAGATCGTCGCGACCGATGCGACGGTCGGTGGAGGATCCTTGCCCGGTGAAACCCTTCCCAGCCGGGCGCTCGCACTGGGGGCAGAAGCGATCGCCGAGGTCGTGCCTGGCCTGACCGTCGAGGAACTCGCGCGCCGCTTGCGTACTGGCCAGCCGCCTGTCGTGGGGCGAGTCGAAGCCGACCGCCTGCTCCTGGATGCCCGGACAGTCTTGCCAGAGCAAGACGAGGCACTCGTCGAGGCGCTACGCCGTTCTCTCGCCATCAGTTGACCGGATCCCGCGTATCGCGGAAATAGGGGCTGCGTTCCGGATAGAACTCGGGGAAGCGCTGCTTGAGCGCTTCGATCAACTCCAACGCACGCCGGAGTTCGTCCCGGTCTCCCCGCTCTTCGGCATCGCGAACCTCGCTCAAGAGCGAACGCAACCGCTCGTCGTGACGTTCGCGACGGAGCCTGCGAAAGGCTTCCCGGATAGCCTGGCGAGCGAGCGGCACGGGGAGGTCGGGTTGTGTCGCGAATCGCTGGCGCAGCTGGCCGATGTCGTCCCGGAGATCCTCGGCTAGCGCTGCGTCGTCGAGCGGTTGACCGGCGAGGAGCAGGCTGACGAGTTCGCGATAACGGGCATCGGTGATCGACTCCAGGTCGATTTCGCCGACCAGATGGGCTGCTGCCTCGGGATAGCGTAGGAGAAGGCCGACGAATTGCTGCTCGGTGGAGAGCGGCCGAAGGATTGCCGCTGCTGTCGTCTTGGGTGAGGGTTCTCGAGTCGGTTGGCGTCGGAGCGAGGCGAGAAGGCGTCGAACCGTCTCTTCAGGCAGACGCAGCCGGGCCGCAACCGAACGCGTGTAGAGATCGACCTGAACCAGGTCGCCGAGTTCGAGGAGGAGCGGGGCGATGCGTTGGAGCAACGCGGTGGCCGCTCGAGGATTCGCGGGAGGCTGCTCACCGAGGAGCACGTCCAAGTAGTAATCGACGAGCGGCACTGCATGGGCGAGCGCTTCGTCCCAACGGGTGCGATCTTGCCGGATGAGGTCGTCGGGGTCGAGGCCCTCCGGGAGCACCACGACGGCGAGTTCGACATCCAGGGTGCGCTCGAAGCGAATGAGTTGGCGGGGATCGACGACGGCACGCTCTCCCTCGGCGAGAGCGTGGCGAAGCAGCTCCAATCCACGCAAGGTCGCCTGGCGTCCGGCGACATCGGCATCGAGCGCGAGCAGGATACGCTCGGCGAGACGGCGGAGGTGTCTCCCCTGCCGCTCGGTCAAGGCGGTGCCGAGCGAGGCGACGGTGTTCGAGTAGCCGAACTGATGCGCTGTGATCGCATCCAGATAGCCTTCGACCACGATTGCGGTACGCTGCTGGCGAATCGACTCCTCGGCGAGATCGATCGCGTACAGCACACTTCCTTTGTCGAACAGTGGGGTTTGTGGCGAGTTGAGGTATTTGGGTTGTGCCTCGCCCAACGTGCGTCCTCCGAAGCCGAGGATGGTACCGTGTCGGTCTCGGATGGGGAAGATGAGTCGGTTGCGGAAGCGGTCTACGAGAGAGCCATCGTCTCGGCGCACGACGAGGCCGGCAGTGACGAGTTCCTCCGGTCCGGCACCGTGCTGAGAGAGGTAACGGGCGAGTGCACTGGGCGCATCGGGTGCGTAGCCGAGCCCGAAGCGCTCGGCGGTAGGGCGATCGATACCGCGCCGTTCGAGGTAGGAACGCGCTGCCTCACCGAACGATGTCCCCCACAGCACGTGCGCGAACCATGCCGCGGCCAAGCGATTCAGTTCGGCCAGTCGGCGACGCTGCTCGTCTTCGGCACGTTCCTCCGGTCGGGGTGGCGAGAGCGTGATCCCTGCCCGCTCGGCCAGTCGCTCGAGGGCATCGCGGAAGTCGAGTTGCTCGATGCGCATCAGGAAACTGATCGCGTCACCGCTCGCCCCACAGCCGAAGCAATAGAACGATTGCGTTTCGGGAAAAACATAAAAAGAGGGGGTTTTCTCCTGGTGAAAAGGACAAAGGGCCTTGAAGTTTTTCCCGGCTTTGCGCAGCTGGATGTACCCGCCGATCAGGTCGACGATATCGATGGCTTCTCGGACTCGTTCGACGTCCTGGCGTCCCATCGATCTATCCGAGGAATGTCCAAAAGCGCGGTAGCCAGATCGCTTCGAAGCAAGCGAGCGCGTAGCGATCCGTCATGCTCGCGACGTAATCAGCAGCGATGCGTTCGACCGACTCGTTCTCGAGCATCTGGCGGAACGTGGCTGGCATCTCGTCCGGATGCGTGACGAAGTGCTCGAAGAGGAACTGGATGATCCGCTCCGCCTTTCGCGTCTCTTCCAACCGGTTGAGTGGCTCGTAGACGCGCTCGAACAGGAAGCGACGCAACTGATTGGCTGCTCTTTCCATCTCCGGCGACAGACGAATGACTGGTTGGCCAGGAGTGCACTCGTCGAGCAGGGGAGCAGAGGTCGCGACGACATCGGCGACGAGACGATGGATCCGCTCTCCGTGCGTTCGTCCGAGCGTGTCGAGCACGTCCGCTGGGGCATCGGTCAAGGTGATCATGCCCGCGCGAAGGGCGTCGTCGAGATCGTGATTGATGTAGGCGATACCGTCGCTGATCTTGACCACTTGTCCTTCCGGCGTCGAAGGCCAGCCGGCGATTGGGCTACTGATACTTTCTATCGTCTTCGAGTGACGCAGGATACCGTCCCGCACTTGCTCGGTCAGGTTGAGCCCTTGGCCATCGCGCTCCAAACGATCGACGACTCGCAAGCTCTGTTCATTGTGGCGAAAACCGGGAAAAACAGCGGCGAGAGCACGCTCGCCGGTGTGACCGAACGGCGTATGACCTAGATCGTGAGCGAGGCCGATCGCTTCGATGAGATCCTCGTTGAGGCGGAGTGCACGGCCAATCGTCCGAGCGATTTGTGTGACTTCGAGCGTGTGTGTCAAACGGGTCCGGTAGTGATCCCCGGGTGGTGCGATGAACACTTGTGTCTTGTGCTTGAGACGGCGGAATGCTTTCGAATGAATGACCCGATCACGATCGCGTTGATAGGGCGTGCGGAACGGGCATTCCGGCTCCGGTTGCTGACGCTTGGCGTGCCGACTGGACGTGGCCCGCGGATGCAGCCACTTCGCTTCTCGCTCCTCCAAGAGGAAGCGTATGGTCGGCAGAGCCGTCTCTTCCATCTCGTCGCGCACCTTCCTGGTGAGAGAGTGTACGAACGCTGTCCGTGCTCTGCCAGCCC
This sequence comes from Thermomicrobium roseum DSM 5159, assembly GCF_000021685.1. Taxonomy (GTDB): domain Bacteria; phylum Chloroflexota; class Chloroflexia; order Thermomicrobiales; family Thermomicrobiaceae; genus Thermomicrobium; species Thermomicrobium roseum. The sequence continues at coordinate 420,914 of NC_011959.1, forward strand.
ACTTCTTATCGTTCGGAGAAGAGCGAGCCCCCGGCGCAACACGGGGGCTCGTGGCGAGACTCGGTTGGCGTCGTACGCGTCCGTTACGACCGGCGGGCGCGGGCGACTTGCTCGCGATAGCGGCGGGCTGGTTCCGCGTAGGGGGCGGGACCGACCGTCACCCACACCTCAGTCTGCACGTGCCGCTCGACCGACGGCTTACGCGAACCCCCGTTCGGCTCTCCCCAGACCACGCGCAGTCGCGTCCCCTCCTGGGCATACTCCGAGCGCACCGTCGCCAGCGAGAGCACCCGCTCCTCGTTCGAGGAGAAGCCGGTGAACATCGCAAAGCCGACGACTTCTCCAGCATCGTTGAGGACAGCGTCGTACATCCAAGTCGCGTACTGGGCCAAGGGGAGATCGAAGTACTTGTAGCGCTGGCCCTTGGGGTGCGTGACGAGACTGCTGATGACGCGCGCGGCCTCGTCCGGATCCCAGACCAGCGTCACCTTCTTGCGGTGTGGCTGGTCCTTGAGCCGCTCGAGGGCGGCTCGGCCGACGAAGTCGTGATCGAACTTGATCAGGCGACCATACCCCAGATCCCACGGGGTCAGGTAGTAGTCTTCGATCCGGGGACTGACGAAACTTCCACCCAGCGAGCCGATCGCTTCGTAGGCCGTCGCGGGGAGCCACCGCCGGTAGGCCTCGAGCGCCGGACTGGTGTAGATCGCCGGCAGCGGATTGGGAATCCAGCCGGATTCCAATGTGTTGGTCGCATAGGCGCGGCTACCGACATGGCGGATGCCGAACTCCTTGCCGGCTTCGAGGATGGCGGCCTTGACGGCGGGGCCATCGGCGAAATCGCCGAAGAACTCAGCGCCGGCCACCCCGCTCATGCCGTGGTGGAGGAGGCTGACGCGCTTGCCGGCGATCGAGACGCGGGTGAAGTGGAAGAAGGGGAGGTCGGGTGGGGGGCCGCCGAGCAGTTTCTCGAGGAGCATGGGGGCGTTGGGGCCCTGGATCTGGAAGCGGAAGGTCTTGCGCGGCTTGTGGGGATCGGTGACCGACCACTCGTCACGCTCGAAGGAGACGGCGGCACCGCTGGTCGCGGCGTGGAACTGGACCCAGTTATGGACAGAGGGGCGGCCGACCAGCTGGAAAGTACCGTCCTCCAGGTAGAAGAGGATGACGTCGCCGATGACGTACCCCTCGGGGGAGACGGGGACGTACTGCTTGGCCTGCCCGGGCTGGAAGCCCTCGAAGGAGTTGATGCCGAGCTGGCGGAGGAGGGCGAAGGCATCGGGACCACGCAGGAAAAGGTCCGTCATGTGGTAGGAGAGGTCGAAGAGGCAGACGGTATCCCGCCAGGCGTGCTGTTCGTCCCGCCAGTTGGTGAACTCAGGGGGGACGACGGGGTAGACCCGGGCGCCGGTCGGGTTGTGGTAGAGCAACTCCTGCACGCTCGGTGCGCGCTCCAGTACCTCCTGCAGCGTGCGCGGTGTTTCGCTGGTCATGAAAGCGATCCTCCCTCGCTGTTCGGGTCTCCGTGCCAACCGCACTCAGAGAGAGGGGACTCGGTCCAGTGAACTGGACAGCCTTCCCCCGAGCTGCTCTCTGTGCTATGGGGCAGTCTAAGGGTTTAGCCATAACTGGACAAGAGTTGTGTTCGTCTATGCTGAACGAGGAAGGCGGCGATGGTCGCGGATCGTGGCTGCCGAGCTTCCCACGCTCGTATAGGGCCTGGTTCGGCGGTGCTCGGGCCGCTCTGAGCGAGAGGGTAGTCGGAGGAGGGCGACCAGTGCTGGCAGAAACGCCTGAAGGTCCTGTGGGGAAGTCGGAATCGGTCAGTGGTATGCTGGAAATGTGTTGCTGGGTGCGGTGAGGAACGCACTGATGAATGTCTTCGTTTGCCCGAAGTGCTTCGGACGGATGACGATAGTCGAGCGGCATCGAGTGGTATTCGAGCGGTGCACGGAGTGCGGTGGAATCTTTCTCCACCGTGGGGGCTCGAGCAGGTGATCCGTGGGGAAACCCAGTACTATAAGCGCCAGGCAGTACGTGATGGCGAGGAGAACGCATTCGAGAAGCGACGTGATGACCGGCGCAAGAGGAAGTTCCGGCACTTCTTGGAAGAGTTCCTCGAGTTCGATTGACCCTCGACATGGTGCGTGACATGCGCAAGACATCAGAGCAAGTTATCCAGGAGCGGCTCGCCGCTCTCGAACCAGCTCCCGGCGTTTATCTCATGAAGGATGCACAAGGCCGCGTGATCTACGTGGGCAAGGCGAGTTCGCTCCGCCAGCGACTGCGTTCGTATTTCAGTTCCCACTCGAGCATGGATGCAAAGACGCGGGAACTCGTCTCGCAGATTGCGGACTTCGAGGTGATCCGTACCGACACCCCGACCGAGGCGCTCATTCTCGAGAACGAGTTGATCAAGCGCTACCGGCCTCGCTTCAACATCATGTTGCGCGATGACAAGACGTATCCATTCATCCGGATCACCAACGAGCCGTTCCCGCGCGTGATCGCTACCCGCCGTATCGTGCGCGATGGAAGTCGCTACTTCGGCCCCTATCCGAGCGCTGGTGCGGTGCATCGCACGCTCGACCTTCTCAAGCGTCTTTTCCCGTATCGTGCCTGTGACATCGAGATTACCGGGACCGCTTCCCGGGCGTGCCTCTACTATCACATTGGTCGTTGTGCTGGGCCCTGTATCGGAGCGGTCTCGCAGGAAGAGTATCGTGGCATCATCGACAACGTCGTCCTCTTTCTCGAGGGACGGGCTGAGGCTGTGGTCGCACGCCTTCAGGCGGCGATGGAGGAAGCGGCGGAGCGCTTGGAGTTCGAGCGGGCCGCACGGATTCGTGACGAGTTACGTGCGATCCAGCATGTCCTGCAACAGCAGAAGATCGTGACCGGTACAGACGAGTCGTTCGATGTCCTCGCGGTTGCTCAGAGTGCGGGCGGTGATGCCTGTGTGCAGATCGGGTTCGTCCGCAACGGCAAGTTGCTCGGTTCCGAGCATTACTTGATGGTCGGTGCCCGCATCGACGATCCTCCTGGAGCGATCCTGACGTCGTTCGTTCAACAGTACTATGCTCAGGCCTCGACCGTTCCCCCGGAACTCGTCCTGCAGCATCCCCTGGACGATGGAGAAACGATCGCCGCGTGGCTCGCTGCTCGGCGCGATGGACCGGTACGGCTGACCGTTCCCGATGACGGGTTTCGCCGGGAACTCGTCGAGATGATCGCCAAGAGTGCAGTGCAGAACCTGGAGCAACATCGCGTGCGCTGGCTCAACGACGAGCAACGAACGACGCTCGCTCTCGAGGAACTGGCCGATGCGCTGGGTATGGATCGTTTGCCTCGGCGGATCGAGTGTTTCGATGTCTCGCAGCTACAGGGAACGAATGTCGTCGCGAGCATGGTGGTATTCGAGCATGGTAAGCCGAAGAAGAGCGATTATCGGAAGTTTCAGATCAAGACGGTCGAAGGGCAGGACGACTACGCTGCGCTGCGTGAAGCAGTCCTGCGTCGTTATCGTCGCGCGCTCTCGGCCGAGCAGACGGAAGCGTGGCAGGCCTTGCCGGATCTCGTGCTGATCGATGGTGGAAAAGGGCAGCTCAGTGCGGCGCGCGAGGCGCTCGTTGAACTCGGACTCGATCTTCCCATCGCAGCATTGGCCAAGGAGCACGAGGAACTGTACATACCGGATCAGAGTGAGCCGATCGTGCTGCCGCGCGACTCGCAAGCGCTCTTCCTCGTCCAACGGGTTCGGGACGAGGCGCATCGCTTTGCCGTCACCTTTCACCGGGCCCGCCGGACGCGCTCGACGATCCGCTCGCTACTGGACGAGATTCCGGGGATCGGTCCGCGGCGGCGTCGCGAGCTGCTGCGACGGTTCGGATCGGTCGAGGGAATACGCCAGGCGAGCATCGAGGAGATCGCCGCAGTCCCTGGCATCAGCCGTGCCTTAGCTGAGCGGATCAAGAAGGAGCTCGATGAGGCGAGGGCGCCGCGATGAAGGTTCTCCGAGCAGACGAACCAGGTTCGGTCGAAATCGCGGCACAGGTACTCCGCGAGGGTGGTTTGGTCGTTTTTCCGACCGATACGGTCTATGGGGTGGGTGCTGTCGTCGATCGCCCGGACGCAGTAGCTCGTCTCTATGTCGCGAAGGGGCGGCCGCTCGATAAGCCGATTCCAGTACTGATCGCGGACCTGGATCAGTTGGAAAAGCTGGCGCGAGAAGTGACTCCGGAAGTCCAGCTGCTCGCGCAACACTTCTGGCCAGGGGCACTGACGATCGTGGTTCCAGCCCAGCCGTGGTTGCCGCGGGAAATCGTCCGCGAGACGGGCGCTGTTGGGCTCCGCATGCCGGACCATCCGGTCGCACTGGGAATCATCAGTGGGGCAGGTGGTGCGGTTGCCACGACGTCGGCGAATCGTTCGGGAGAGCGAGAAGCCTGCACGGTCGAGGAAGCGATCGGTGCGCTCGGTGATGCGGTCGATCTCTACATCGATGGTGGGAGAACACCAGGTGGTATACCGTCGACCGTCGTGGCATTTGAGGGGAGCAGACTCGTCGTGCTGCGCCGCGGGGCACTGCCGGTCGAAGTGATCGAGGAGGTTCTTCGCTCGCGTTCACACTGAATTCAGCAAACTGGCGAGAGGATGGGAGAAACTCGTTCTCGACAACGAGATGACTATGCTGTGACGGGTTGAGGGGAGGGCATGGATGGTGTTGAGCGAGTGGCTCCTCGTCGGAGTTGCGAGTACGTTCGCTGCCGCTGGCGGTGTCGCGCAGCGGCAGCAACGGTTACGGCACCTACAGCGTGTGACTCGCTCCCTCTCCTTCCCTGACGGTGCTCCACGCGTGCTCATCCTTTCGGCGTCGATCGGTGGCGGCCATAACGCAGCAGCAGCTGTCCTGCGCCACGATTTGGAGCGTTTGGGTAGTCATGCGTGCATTCTCGATGGTTTTGCTTTGGCGACTCCTCTGCTCAGCCGTTGTTTTGCTTCGGCATATCCGCTCCAGCTTCGCTATACACCTTGGCTCTACGAGCTTCAGTTTCGCTCGTCGCATCTTCGCACCTGGACCCGTATGTGGCGGCGGATCTACGCTGGGCTCGGTGGAGTGGCTTTCCGTAGGCTCATCGAGGAGTTGCATCCTGATGTGGTCGTCTCGACCTATCCGCTAGTCACGCAAGCACTCGGTGTCTTGCGCTCGACTGGTCGCCTTCTTACCCCGGTAGCGGCGACGGTCACGGACTACGGTGTTCATCGGCTGTGGATCGCACCGGGTGTCGATCTCCACCTCGTCCCGTCACGAGTCTCAGCGGAACAGGTGGAGGACGCGACCGGAGAGGTGCGCGTCATGCAGCCGCTGGTGCGCGAAGCATTCCGCCAGTCACGCAATCGGGCTGCAGTGCGGCAGCGCTACGGCTTCGCAGCCGATGACTTCGTTGCGTTAGTGGTGGCAGGTGCCTGGGGCATCGGGCACGTGGAACTGATCGTGCGCGATGTGGTCGAGTGTGGCGTGCGGGTCGTCGTCGTCTGTGGCAAAAATCAGGAGTTGGCCGAACAATTACGGCGAGAGTACGCTGGTTGCTCAACGGTACAGGTTTGGGGTTGGACGGACCAGTTGCCCGAACTCATGACGGCAGCCGATTGCCTGATTCAGAATGCTGGTGGATTGACGTGTCTGGAAGCCATCGCTTGTGGCTTACCGGTGTTGATGTACCGACCGATCGCTGGTCATGGCGTTTTCAACGCTGCTGCCATGGAGCGAGCTGGTGCGGCGCGTTGGATTCGGAGCGCGGACGAGTTGCGTATGGTCCTGCGAGGTGCTGCGGCTGGACGGATCCAGTTGCCGGTGCCGAAAATCGATGAGGACGCCGTTCCGGCAGCGGAGGCTATTCTCACGTTGGTGGCGGGCCGGGGCGCGAGAATCGGGACTGGTCGGACGTTCGCTGCACAGCTCGTGCGATCGGGGTCCTCGTGATCGCGACACGCGCTCTCGCGACGCGAATCATCCTCGCGAGCTTGCTCGGAGCCGCCATGCTTGCGGCACTCGCTGTCCTGGCGGTGAAGACCCAGCCGCCGGTCGGTCTCGTGCCGCTGATCGCTCGGGAAGGGCGTTCCTTCTGGCTCGCTGGGCTAGCGGTTTGCCTGCTCGGCGCACTCATCTTCCAGGTAGTGGATCGCCTACCTGAGCTGGCGCGAGCGACCGCTCTCCAACGGGGTGTTCGGTACGATCCGGTTCCGGAGTGGCCGACCGCTTGGATCTTGCCGTTCGTGACGTTGGCCAGTGGAACGCTCTTGCTCTGCGCGTACCATTCGCTGATCGTCGCGCTCGCCGTCACCTTGTTCGGTTTCATCAGCTTGGTGATCGGGCAATTCGCTCGCCTGGCGCTGTACAGTGCGGAAGAGCGCATTCGTTCCCTCGGGCGCCTGGTCCACACGCTGCTTTTGTACGGTGTCGGTTTCGTGAGTTACGCTATGATTTATGTACACAAGCTCCGGTCGCTCTATTCAGCCACAGCGATCTTTCTGCTCGCTGTCCTCCTTCTCCTCCAGTTGACCGAAGGAGCCGATGTGCAACTCGATCGCCGAGTGCTGTACGCGATGACCGGAGCCCTCGTGCTCGCTGAGGCGACCTGGGTTCTCAATTATTGGCCGGCGACTGGCTGGCTCGGTGGGGCTGTCCTCCTGGCTGTCTTTCACGTATTGGCGGGTTTGACATTGGCTCGCGTGGAGCGCGCCCTGAGTTGGCGGACAATCGCGGAATACGGCATCATGGCGTCCCTCGCGATCATCGTGATCGTGTGGGGTACCATACGAACACGAGGTGGCCCGTGAGTGAACCTGAGCAGCACGAACTCTACCAGCTCCTGCTGGCCATGGACGTCCTCGAGGAATTGCTCGAGGATCTCGAGGAATCGGGCTTGACCTCGCTCGAGGATCTTGCCAGTCGACTGGCGAGCGATGCAGAAGCGACTGATCTTTTGGAGTTGATCGCACAACTCATCGCACGGGGAATCCGGACAAGCGAGGATCTCGCGGGGTTCTTGAGCGAACTCGAGCAACGCATCGAAGAGCCAGAGGTCATGGATTCGGATTGGGTGAACCCCAACTGACTCGGCTGGAATGCGATGGAGAATCTCTTCGAATCGCACCGTCGATCGTTGCGAGAGCGCTGCGCACCGCTAGCCGAACGGATGCGGCCCCGCACGCTCGATGAAGTGGTCGGCCAAGAGCATGTGCTCGGGCCAGGAGCTCTGCTCCGCTCGCTGATCGAACGAGACCAGCTCGTCTCGCTCATCCTCTGGGGGCCTCCCGGTTGTGGGAAGACAACATTGGCTCGCTTGATCGCGAAACACACGCGTTCGGCGTTCGTACCACTGTCGGCGGTCAGTGCCTCGGTGGCCGATATCCGGCGGGTCGTGCAGGAAGCCAGTGACCGCTTCGCGCAGCACGGTCAGCGGACGATCGTTTTCATCGACGAGATCCATCGCTTCAATCGGGCGCAGCAAGACGCGTTGTTGCCAGCTGTCGAGGACGGCACGATCGTTTTGATCGGTGCGACGACGGAGAATCCCTCTTTCGAGATCAATGCACCGCTGTTGTCGCGTTGCCGCGTCGTCGTACTCGAGCCGCTGTCCGATCAGGCGATCCAGACGCTCGTGGAACGGGCTCTCGTCGATCGTGAGCGTGGGTTGGGTGAACTCGGCCTGCGCATCGAGCCGGAGGCACTCCGGCTGCTGGTGGGACTGGCGAACGGCGATGCCCGCATGGCGCTCAACACGCTGGAGGTGGCTGCTGCCGGTGCACAGGAGGGAACGATCACGGTGGAACTCGTGCACCAGGCAGCGATGCGCCGTGGGAGTGTGTACGATCGGGCTGGCGATGCGCATTACGATACGATTTCGGCCCTGCACAAGGCGATCCGCGGCTCGGACCCGGATGCGGCGCTCTACTGGTTAGCCCGCATGCTCGAGCATGGCGACGATCCACTTTACGTAGCTCGGCGACTCGTGCGAGCAGCCAGCGAGGATATTGGACTGGCTGATCCGCACGCGCTGGTGGTTGCAGTTGCCGCGCAGCAGGCTGTGCATTTTCTCGGTATGCCGGAAGGAGCGCTCGCCCTGGCCGAAGCGACCGTCTACCTCGCGCTGGCACCTAAGAGCAACGCGGTGTACCGCGCGTACGAGGCTGCGCGGCGCGATGTGGTGCAAACGCGCAACGAGCCGGTGCCGCTGCACCTGCGCAACGCGCCGACGACACTGCTGCGCCAGCTCGGATGGGGAGTTGGTTACCGGTATCCCCACGATGAGCCGGACGGTATCGGCAGGCAAGACTATTTCCCACCGCTCCTCCGCGGACGACGCTATTACGAACCATCCGACCGCGGTTGGGAAGTGCGGCTCCGCGAACGGCTGGCAGCGATCCGCGCTGCTCGTGGACAGAGGGCGGGGCCGACCGAGTCGGGAGGGGGATCGGGGTGAACGAACTGGCGATTCCTGTCCGACACGGGCGAGCCAACGACGAATTGCGTCCCGTGGAGATCGTTCCTCACTACATTCCCTATGCAGAGGGTTCGGCACTGATCATGCTGGGTAACACACATGTCCTCTGCGCGGCAACCGTCGAAGAGCGCGTTCCGAGCTTCCTGGTAGGTAGTGGACAAGGGTGGATCACGGCCGAGTACGGAATGCTGCCTCGTTCCGGTCGTGAGCGCATTCCCCGGGAGCGCATGGGTCCTGGCGGGAGGACGGCGGAGATTCAGCGTCTCATCGGCCGGTCTTTACGGGCGGCTGTGGACCTGGCAGCGCTCGGTGAGCGGACGATCATCATCGACTGTGACGTGCTTCGGGCGGATGGTGGGACACGCACCGCGGCGATCACTGGCGGATGGGTGGCGCTCCATCTTGCCCTCCAGCACCTACTCGCGGAAGGGCGCATCGAGTCCTTGCCAGTCGTACGGCAGGTCGCAGCGGTCAGCGTCGGTGTCGTCGCTGGCCAGCCGCGACTCGATCTCGAATATGCCGAGGACAGCTGCGCGGAGGTCGACATGAATATCGTCATGACCGACCGCGGCGAGTTCGTGGAGCTGCAAGGTACCGCGGAGGGGCAGCCTTTCGGACGCGAGGTGCTGGAACAGCTGTTGCGGCTTGCCGAGCGGGGCATCAGCGAACTCATGCTCGTCCAAAGGCGTGCGCTCGGTCTGTCGTGAGGCTGCTCACCCCTGAATTTCCAGGTGTTCCTTGGTACTGGGCAGTTGCCCAGCGATGCGGGTATCGAGTTCGGTGGCGGCATCGAGCGCGCGGGCCAGTGCTTTGAAAATCGCTTCGATCTGATGGTGAACGTTGGAACCGTAGAGTGTCACCACGTGAATCGTGATGCGAGCCTCCCGAGCGAGCGTCTCCAGAAAGTGGCGGACGAGATCGGCCTCGAGTTGGCCGACGGCCCCACCTGGCCAGGGGTCACGGTAGTGAAACGAGCCGCGCCCGCTGAGATCGACGGCTACCTGGGCGAGCGCTTCGTCCATCGGCACAGCCGCATCGGCCATACGACGAATACCGCGCCAGTCGCCCAGGGCGCGTCGGAGCGCCTGACCGAGGCAGAGCGCGACGTCCTCCACCGTATGGTGCGCATCGACATGGAGGTCACCGCGCGCCTGGATGTCGATATCGAAGCGCCCGTGTCGCGCGAAGAGCGTCAAGAAATGGTCGAGTGCACCGATCCCGGTCGCGACACTCGAGCGTCCGGTTCCATCGATGATCAAATCGACACTGACGTCGGTCTCGGTCGTCGTGCGCCGAATGGAGGCTCTTCGGATTTCTGTCAACGGCGTGCTCCTCTCGTTGTCCATCACCGGAATGTGTCGAGGGCGGCGAGAATGCGGTCGGTCTGCTCGGGTGTCCCGACGGTGATCCGCAAGTAGTCGCGGAGCCACTCGTCATCATAGCGTCGTACGACGATCGCGTGCTGCAAGAGATGGGCGTGCAACTGGTGGGCTCTCCCGTCATGCACGCGGCAGAGAATGAAGTTTCCGTGCGACGGGTATGGGGTGAGGAAGGGGTAGCGGCGCAATGCTCGGTAGAGACGTCCCCGCTCGAGTCGCACGTGTAGCACCCGCTGCATGAGCCAGGTGCGGTCAGCCAGCGCAGCCTCGACCGCCGCTTGTGCTGCAGTGCTGACATTGAACGGCTGCTTGACACGCCACAATGCTGCCGCGAGATGGGGAGGGAAGATGCCGTAACCGATGCGGAGCCCAGCGAGCCCGGCCCATTTGCTGAACGTCCGGAGGATCACGAGATTCTCGAACTCGCGCGCAAAGGGCGCGAGCGTCTGACCTGCGAACTCGTAGTACGCTTCGTCGAGAACGACGAGGATTCCCGTGCGGAGTAATCGCGAGAGTTGCTGTGGAGTGACCAGGTTGCCGGTCGGGTTGTTCGGTGAGGCGAGGAAGAGCAGCTTGGTGCGGGGAGTGATGGCGTCTTCGATCGTCTCGAGGTCGAGGTCGAAGTCCTCGCGGCGTGGTACGGTGATGACCCGGGCACCGAAAAGCGGTGGTCGCGAGAGATACACGCCAAAGCTCGGGACGGGAACGACCACCTCGTCGCCAGGCTCGATCGTCACGAGCAAGAGCAGATCGATGAGTTCATCGGATCCATTACCCAGAAGAATGCGTTCAGCTGGCATGCCGGTATAGTCCGCGAGTGCAGCACGAGCGCGCCGTTGGTCGGGGTCGGGATAGAGATGCAGGTCAGGGAGCGAGGCAAGCGCCGCGATGACCGCTGGTGGCGGGCCGTACGGGTTCTCGTTCGCATCGAGCTTGGCCACCTGTTCGGGTGGAACACCGAGGCGCTCCGCGATCGTTTCGCGGCTCTCGACAGGAAGATATTCCACCGCGTTCTCGATACTCGCCCGCACCGCTCGCCTCGCTGCCACGCGCCCCTCCCTCCGTGTGTTGCACTCTCGCAGCAAGAGTACCGTGTGTTCGGCCGAGCGTGCCAAGGCGTGCGAGGCCTGCTCATGGCCTCGGTGCTCATGCTCGCTCTTCTCGGGACGACAACGCGAGCGGTGGCTGTCGTCCCGGAGGTGTCCAGCCGCCCCGCGCCGTCATCGGCCTACCAGCCTGCCGAGCGCCCCACGCTCACTGCCCGGGCGAGCTTTGCGGTCGATATCACGGCCGGGGTGGAACTCTGGGCGCAAGAAGCTGATCGCCCTCTGCCGCCAGCGAGTACGACCAAACTGATGACTGCTTTGGTCGTCCGGCGCTGGCTCCGGCCGGACGAGTCGATCACGATTCGGTCCGATGACCTCGTCGATCCGGCCGTCTATGCCAATGCTGGCTTCCAGCCTGGTGATCGCGTAACGGTGACCGATCTCCTGGCCGCCATGCTGATCGCCTCGGCCGGTGATGCGGCACTCGCCCTCGCTCGGGTCGCTGGGGAGCGGATCGATCCGGAACATGACGTGCCGCGGACTGCCTTCATCGACGCGATGAACCAAGAAGCCGCGCGTCTCGGCTTGCGGCATTCGTGGTTCGCAACGCCGGATGGGCGTGACGTGCCCGGTCAGACCGTCTCGGCGCGCGATCTCGCGATCATCGCCGCAGCGGTCTTGAGCGACCCGTTGCTCGCCGAGCTCGTTGCGACACGGACGCGCGAGATCGAGATCGCCGGGCCACAGAGTCGCCGGATCACGGTCGTCAACACGAACCAGTTCCTCACCGAGCCCGATGCGCTCGGAGTCAAGACAGGCACCTCAGTGGCTGCGGGACAATGCCTGGTGGCCGCGGTACGACGCGGCAACGACATCGTGGTACTCGTGTTGCTGAGCAGTCGCGACCGTTACGCTGACGCGCGGGCACTGCTGACCTATCTCGACCGGCAGTACCGGTGGTTTACCCTCGATGGCCGATCGTTCGCGGAATTAGCCAGGCTGGCGCGAGAGGGAATCGTTCCGGCTCTCGTGCCGACCGTCGTGGTCGCGAACGAGACAGCTGACCAGGTGCGGGTCATCATCGATCGGCAGCACTCATCAGCCGATGTCGTCGGTACGGTACGATTACGGATCGGAACGAGCGACCTCTTCATCGTGCCGCTCCTGCGTGTGGAGCGGTGAGTGAGCGTGACGATGACCGAGCAGCGACTGCAGCGTGTTCTTGCCGCGCACGGTGTCGCATCGCGGCGGAAAGCCGAAGAGCTGATTCTGGCGGGTCGGGTGACCGTCGATGGCGTCGTCGTGCGCGAACTCGGGCGCAAGGTCGATCCAGAGCGCCAGGAAATCTGTGTCGACGGAAAGCCGCTCCACTCGGAGCCTCGGCGATACATCGTGCTGCACAAACCGGTGGGTTACATCACGACGACTGCCGATGAATACGGACGTAAGACGGTGCTCGATCTCGTCCAGGTTCCTGAGCGTGTCGTACCCGTTGGACGACTGGATCGAGATTCCTCGGGTCTCCTCCTCCTCACCAATGACGGCGATCTGATCTACCGGATCACGCATCCGCGCTACGAGCTGGAAAAGGAGTACGAGGTTCTCGTCGATGGCTTTCCTCCACCTGAAGTCGAGGAAGCCTTGCGTCGCGGCGTGCCGGTCGATGGACGTCCGGTACGGATTCGACGATTAGAGGCGATTCGGGTCGAGCCGCAGGGCACCGTGTATCGCGTCGTGATACACGAGGGACGCAACCGCATCATCCGTCGTGTCTTCGAGCGTGTCGGCTATCCGGTGCTTCGCTTGCAGCGCGTTCGCGTCGGGCCGTTACGACTCGGTGATCTTCCGCCCGGACGATGGCGCGACCTCACAGCCAGCGAGGTAGCGGCCTTGCGCCGAGCGGTCGGCTTACCGGAGTTTCCCGAGGGAGCGGTGGGAAGGGAACGGAAGGCGCGTGGTGGCAGGGGCATGCCAGCTCGTCGTGGCGATCGACGGCCCAGCGGGGTCAGGAAAGAGCACCGTCGGCGCTGAAGTCGCCAAACGACTCGGTGCACTGTACTTCGATACTGGGGTTGTCTATCGGGTGCTCGCCTTGCTGGCGCTGGAGCGGGGAATCGCACCGGACGATGCAGAACGATTGGCGCAACTGGCGCAGAACCTGTCGATTCGGGTCGGTCCACCTTCGATCCAGGACGGGCGGCTCTATGACGTCTGGCTGGACGGTCGCGATGTGACCTGGGCGATCCGAACCCCAGAGATCGATCGGCTCGCTTCCCTGGTTTCGGCCCATCCGCCGGTCCGGCGGGCTCTCCTCCGCTTGCAGCGGGAGCTAGCGCGCAACGGGCGCGTCGTCATCGCTGGCCGGGATATCGGCACCGTGGTCATGCCGGAAGCCCCGGTGAAGATTTGGTTGCACGCATCGCTGGAAGAGCGGGCGCGACGGCGACAACGTGACTTGGCGCGACGGGGAATCGTGCGCTCGCTGGAGGAGATCGTCGCGGAATTGGCTGACCGTGATCGCCGGGATGCGACGCGAGCTATTGCCCCGATGCGTCCGGCTGAGGATGCGGTTATCATCGATACGGATGATCGTACCATCGAAGAGGTCGTCGAAACGGTGCTCGCGGTCGTCCGCGAGCGATGCGAGTGTGCGAACCATGGATCGGATTCCGCCGGAGTGGCGCCTCTCGCGGCGCCGTAAGATCAAGACATGGATCTTCTTGACGGCGCGCGTTTTCGTCGTGCCGCTTCTGCGTCTCCTCATCCGTTTTCGGATCGAGGGGTTGGAACACGTGCCACGTGTCGGGCCGGCGCTCGTCGCGGCGAATCATCTGCACAATGCCGATCCGGTCTTGATCATCGCCGCGTTTCCCCGCCCGGTCCTCTTCATGGCCAAGCGGGAACTCTTCGGTGTCCCGGTCATACGCTGGTTCGTGCGGCAATCCGGCGCGTTTCCGGTCGATCGCGGACGGCCGGATCGCCAGGCGTTGCGGCATGCTGAACGCCTCCTGCATGAGGGGATGCTGGTCGGGATTTTTCCCGAGGGGACGAGGAGCGTGACTGGTACACTGCAGCCACCGCATCCCGGGGTAGGGTTGTTGATCCGGCGCAATCCGTCCGTACCGGTTCTCCCCGTGGCGATCTGGGGAACCGAGGTCCTGCCTTTCAATGGTGCCAAGGGGCGGCGACCGCTGCGCGGCTGGCCACGCGTGACCGTACGGATCGGTCCTCCAGTGACCATCGCCTTGCAGGCGCCTGAGGGCCGCGAGCGATCGCCCGAGGAGCTGGCTGACGAAGTGATGCTCGCGATCGCGCGTCTTCTCCCCGACCAGTATCGCGGTGTCTATCGTGAGCGGTTGGTGCGTGAGCCGTCGAGTCTGGTGGGCGTGCCGACCGGGGACCCTGGTCGAGTCGGGTGAGTCGGCCCCGCGGTAGGGTGACATCGGCCGACGCTCCTGGCACTGCTTTCCACTCGCGGCCGGGCAACGGGTAGGCGAGCAACTCAGCGGAACAGCCAAGGCTGGAAGGAAGCCTCCTCATCCTCAGTGGACATTACCCGTGTCCGTGCCCGCGGCGCGAGCACTTCTGGCACCTCTGAGGCGGAGATGGAGAACGAGTCGACAGGAACCGCAGAGACGCTCGACGACAACTCCGGTTCGACGGTCGTAAAGTCAGGAGTTCGATCGTCTGGCGGATCAAAAGCGTGCACTGCCAAGGGCGGCAGCGCGACTCGTGGTCGCTCTACCATCCGGCCCGAAATCGCTGCGCCGGTTGCAGCAGAGCACGCGTGACCAGGTCGTGTCGGGAGTACCGGACGCTCGCTCGACGTCAGGTGGACGGGACAGCTCCTGCGGTGCGGCGGGCAATGTCGGTTCGCGACGCTGGGATTCCGACTCGTGCTGACTAATCAGTGGTCCCGGCGCAACCACCGTGCGACGCTGATCGTGCCGGCAACGAGCGCGGCGAGTCCACCGACGACAATGGCTGTACCGAGTGGGTCAGGCCCGGGGAGGACGACTTTCCCGTCGTCGTAACTCAGGAAGAGTTGTCCCCATTTCGTCTGAAGCGCCTCTTTGACACGCCGGCGTCCGTGCACTGGGTACCAATAGACGTTGTGATAGACATTGGAAGCGACATACGACCAGGGGACGAGCGGCGAGCGCAAGAGGAGATTTTCCAGCGGTTTGAGTGGGCCGTGGTAAATCAGCTTCTGGCCGCGGCTCGCGAATGTGTCTCCTGCGACGAATCCCCATGATTCGTTGGAAATGTCCTCACCGATGACTTCGATCTTGCGCGGATCACCGATCCCCAACCCTCGTTCGTGTGCGATGCGAATGAACGGTATGGAGAGCGGATCGAATCCCTGCAACTTGGCACTGATGGCGTCGATAGCGACTTGGTCAGCACTAGCCAGAATGATGTCCTTCTCATGAGGACGCATGGCACGGGGTCCTGGGCCGTCCCCCGCGAAGGTTCCGTCCATCACCGCGAAGATGCCAGGGTGGATCTCTTGTTGGATCGTCAGGAGATCGACGAGTGTCTCGTGAATGACAGCGTGTGTCCAATGTCGCCGCTCGTTGAGGAGTCCACCGAACGCGTTCTTCATTGCGCCGGTGATCGTGGTGAAGACGTGCGTCTTCACGGTCGGAAGATGAATGATGTTTCGACCGATGAAGAGCTTGGGAATACGGATGCCTTCCGGGAAGATCTTGTGCAGGACGAGGAGTTCACTCTTCGGTTCATAGGGTACCCACTCGACGTGTGGCTCGTAGAGGTGAACGTTTTCGACGCCGTACTTGTCGACGACGTACTTGTGCTTGTTGTTCCGCTCGCCCTTGTAGGCATCGACGACGACCGTTCGGTTGTGGGCGGCAATGAGATGCCCGTACCCGTCGGCTTTCAAGCGACGGATAACGCCCTCGAGTTGCCACGGGGTCGTCGAGCAGCCGGGATACCAGGTATCCCAGGTGATGTTGATCTTGAGAATCGTCTCGCGATCGCGCGGGAGTGCCTCGCGGTAACCGGCCATGAGCATCGCTCGCCCGATGTCGGCGAGGACGGTCTCTGGTGTCGTGCGTAGGACTGCGACCTTGCCCTTACCAGGAAAGTCAGCCATGAGCCAAGCCTCCGGTTTCACGGTTAGGGATCGTAACACGCGGTGGCAGCGGTTGCCACTCGTCAGAACGACCCTTGTCCGTACAGTCTCCGACCTGCTAGGATGTGCCCAGTAGTCAGAGACCGGTGGAGCCAGAAGGACGACGCGGGGGCTGCGTTGGCCAGGGTATGGTTTTGTCTTGCGGTCATCCTGAGTGGGTGGTTCGCCGCTCCAGCGGGCGCGGTGCAGGCCGAAACTGAAACGCCCTCGATCGTTGCCGCAGCGGCGATCGCGATCGAGGCCGAAAGCGGGCGCGTGCTCTATGCGAAAGAGCCGGACGCTCCGCGCGCCCCGGCGAGCCTGACCAAGTTGGCGACCGCGCTGACTGCTGTCGAGTTAGCGCCCCGCGACACGGTTTTGACAGTACAGGCACAGGACCTAGTGGGCGAATCATCGATGGGACTCCGTCCTGGCGAGCAGATTACGCTCGAGGCGGCACTCTACGGGCTGCTCCTGGCCTCGGGCAACGATGCCGCGATGACGATCGCTCGGAACCTGAGCGGACTGCCAGGGGACACACCGGAAGCTGCAGTCAACCGCTTCGTCAAACAGATGAACCTCTTGGCACAGCGCCTCGGATTGGAACGGACCACCTTCCGCAATCCGCACGGACTCGATCAGGAAGGACATGTGACGACAGCACGCGACCTCGCGCTCCTCACCCGTGCGGTTCTGCAGCGCCCGGAACTTCGCCGGATACTGCAAACCCCCTCCTATGACGATGGGGTACACGCAGTCCAAACGACCAACCGCCTGCTCGGTCGCTATCCGGGTTTGATCGGTGGCAAAACGGGGATTACCGAGGCGGCCGGGTACTCGCTCATCGAGGCGGCCGAACGGGACGGCACGACGGTGATCGTCGTCGTGCTGGGGAGTACGCGGGATGCCTGGTACGCTGATGCTGTCCAGCTCCTGGACTATGCATTCGCTCAGCTGGCGCCCGCTCCAGCGGCTGGGTTGGCGGGCTCTGCCGCTGAGGCGAGCGCGAGAGACATCTCGGCTAGTCGACCCATTGGAGACGCTGCGATGACCGTCGGGGGGCCGCGAGCCCTGATCCTCGAGGCTCCTACTCCGCTGCCCGCATCGAACGAGCTGTGGTTCTGGCCAGCTTCGGCAGTGACGACCGCTGTTGCGGCAGGTGTACTCGCCAGTGGGTTTCCGGCGATCATGGCCGTGGTCATCGCACGTCGTCGCGCCGGTCGGCGCGCCACGCTCGATCGTGGACAGCGACGTGGGAGGCGCCCTGGCCCGCACAGTGTCCGACCAGCGAGAGTGAGAACCGATCGGCGCCGCTCGGCCGTTTTACCGGCACGAGACGAAGGGACGCAAGACGCAAGCGGACGGATCGTTCCGTTCGATCCAGCAGTACACGTGGCACAACGGGCGGTGCGTGCAGCTCGTCGGGGGGATATCGCTGTGGCAGAGCATGAATTTTTGCACGCCTTGCGTCTGAATCCGAACTTCGATCTCACGCGTGCTCCGGAATTCTGGACACTGTCACCAGCTGGTGTCATCGCTGCTGCCCAGGCGTACCGACGCGTCGGTCGTCTGCGCGATGCGCGGACACTGTTGACGGTGGCGCGGCTCAGCTTCGGTGATCTACCAGCGATTCGCACCGCTCTTGCCGAACTCTCTGCGGCGACCAACTCGCCCCAGCTCGTCATCGGCCGGTTCTCGCAGCGCTTCGAGACTTGATACGATTCGTATCAGCTGGTATACTCTGCCCGAGTGCAGGAGGAGAGGCACGCGGGAGGTTGCGATGCGCCGATCCGAGCCGCTTTACGTGATCAGCGTTGCTGCGCGGTTGCTCGAGCTGCACCCGCAGACGCTGCGGAAGTACGAGCGCGAGGGCTTCGTGACTCCATCGCGGACACGTGGCAACCTGCGGCTCTATTCAGCCGAGGATCTCGAACGGCTGCGGCAGGTCAAGTACCTGGTAGAGGAACGAGGTGTCAATCTGGCTGGAGTGCAGCTCGCGCTTGCGCTCACTGAGCAGCTCCAGCGACTGCGGGAGCGGTGCCTGGCGATTTCGGAACAGTATGACCGGGTTTTCGATTCGGTGGTCGCCGAAATCGACAGCATGTTGCAGCTGCTCGGTTCCACCCCGGAGTCGTGACCGCGTCGCCTCTCGTCCACGCGAAAAAAAATCATTTGAGGAAGGGAAAGATGGGACGACCGCAATTCACCGAAAAGGCTCAAGAGGCATTGGTGACAGCGCAGCGGACGGCCGCTGAGCGGCAAAACAGTCAGCTCGATGTCGAACATCTCCTGTATGCGCTGGTGACCCAGCATGATGGTGTCGTACCGCAGGTCTTGTTGCGCCTGCAGCTCGACCCGCGCCGCGTTGCGCAGGAGCTCGAACGGGTTTTGGAAACGTTGCCGCGCCTGCAATACGCCGCTGAGCCGACGATCTCACCGGTGCTGCGGCGTGTCCTGGAGCGTGCCCAAAGCGAAGCCCAGAGTTTCGGTGACCAATACATCAGTACCGAACACTTGTTGCTCGCTGCGCTGGATGCGGCCCCGCGGTCGCCAGCTGTTCAGGCGTTGGCGCGATTGGGCGTCCAGCGTGAGCGGGTGCTGGAAGCTTTGAGCCAGATCCGCGGCGCACAGCGGGTGACGTCTCCCAACCCAGAGTCGACCTACCAGGCGCTGGAACGGTATGGCCGTGACCTCACAGCACTGGCGCGGCAGGGTAAGCTCGACCCGGTTATCGGTCGCGACGATGAGATCCGCCGCGTCATCCAGGTGCTGCTGCGGCGTACCAAGAACAACCCGGTCCTGATCGGTGAACCCGGCGTGGGCAAGACTGCGATCGTGGAAGGGTTGGCCCAGCGGATCGTGCGGGGTGACGTACCAGAGGGATTGCGCGATAAGCGGATCGTCCAGCTCGACCTCGCGGCGATGCTCGCTGGTGCGAAGTACCGAGGCGAGTTCGAGGAGCGCCTGAAGGCAGTGCTCGACGAGATCCGTGCCTCGGAAGGCGAGATCATCGTCTTCATCGACGAGGTCCACACGGTGGTTGGTGCGGGAGCAGCCGAAGGCGCGATGGACGCGGCCAACATGCTGAAGCCGATGCTGGCGCGTGGAGAACTCCACGCGATCGGTGCGACGACGCTCGACGAGTATCGAAAGCATATCGAGAAGGATCCCGCGTTGGAGCGTCGGTTCCAGCCGGTCTTTGTCGATGAGCCGTCGGTCGAGGATACGATCAGCATCCTGCGTGGCTTGCGGGAGCGCTACGAACTTCACCACAAGGTGCGGATCCTCGATTCGGCGCTGGTCGCGGCGGCAGTCCTTTCGCACCGGTACATCACGAACCGGTTTCTGCCGGACAAGGCGATCGACCTCGTGGACGAGGCAGCTGCTCGTCTGCGGATGGAGATCACCAGTATGCCGGCGGAACTGGACGAGCTGACGCGGCGGATCACCCAGCTCGAGATCGAGCGTGAAGCGTTGCGCAAAGAGCGAGACGAAGCATCCCGCCAGCGTTTGGCCGAACTGGAGCGGGAGTTGGCCAATCTGCGCGAGCAGGAGCAGGTCCTCCGCTCGCAGTGGGAGCAAGAGCGCCAGGCGCTGGAGCGGATCAACGCGCTCAAAGAGCAGATCGAGCAGACGCGCATCGAGATCGAACAAGCGCTGCGCGCGGCGGATTACACGCGTGCCTCGGAGCTCCAGTATGGACGGTTGGTCGAGTTGGAGCGGCAGTTGCGCGAGGAGGAGCGGCGACTCGCCGACGTGCAGCGCCAGGGTCGGCTGCTCAAGGAAGAGGTCGATGCCGACGATATCGCGGAGATCGTGAGCAAGTGGACGGGTATTCCGGTCGCCAAGCTGATGGAAGGCGAGATGGAGAAGCTCGTCCATATGGAAGAGCGGTTGCACGAGCGTGTCGTCGGTCAAGACGAGGCGGTGCGGGCCGTCTCCAATGCGATTCGACGGGCGCGGGCTGGTCTACAGGATCCGAACCGTCCGCTCGGAAGCTTCATCTTCCTCGGCCCGACCGGGGTTGGCAAGACGGAGTTGGCGCGGGCTCTCGCCGAGTTCCTGTTCGACGACGAGCGGGCGATGGTACGGATCGACATGTCGGAGTATCAGGAGCGGCACACGGTGTCGCGCTTGATCGGTGCCCCGCCTGGCTATGTGGGCTACGAAGAAGGCGGCCAGTTGACGGAGGCAGTGCGGCGGCGACCGTATTCGGTGGTCCTTTTCGATGAGATCGAAAAGGCTCATCCGGAAGTCTTCAATGTTCTCCTCCAGGTACTGGACGATGGCCGGCTGACCGACGGGCAGGGGCGAACCGTCGATTTCCGAAACACGGTCATCATCATGACCAGCAACCTGGGGTCGGAGTACATTCAGGCGCTGCTCCCGCACCGTGAGGAAGAAGCGTACGAGCGGGTGATGCAGGCGGTGCGAGCACACTTCCGGCCGGAGTTCCTCAACCGGATCGACGAGATCATCATGTTCCGGCCGCTGACGCGCGAGCAGCTCTCGCAGATCGTGGACATCCAGTTGCGGCAGGTGCGTCAGCGCTTGAAGCAGCGCAATATCACGCTGCAGGTCACGCTCCGGGCGAAGGAGTGGCTGGCTGAGCGAGGCTACGATCCGGTCTACGGAGCTCGCCCGCTCAAGCGGGTGATCCAGCGCGAACTCCTGGACCCGTTGGCGAACATGCTCCTGCGCGGTGAGGTGCGGGACGGCGAAACGGTACTGGTCGACGTGGACGAGCACGGCAACTTGAGCATCCGCTCCATGTTGGCTGAAGCGGAGGTCGTCGCTTGAGGAGAACAGGGGATCGCCGGCTGGCGATCCCCTGTTTCGTTCGCCGCTGACGGAGGGTCGCGATGGATGCCGTGGCAGAAATCGCTAAGCTGATCGTCATCGCCGCGCTGATCGTCTTCGTTCCTTTCCTGTTCATGCTCATCTTCGATCTCGCGGCGCATCTCGGTGAGCTTTTCGGCCGCCGTTCTTGAGCAGGGGTGAACCGACTATGGAGTCGCTGCAGGCCTTTGGTCGCCTGCTGATCGTGATGGGACTCCTTTTGGCCATCCTGGGGGTGCTGCTCGTCCTCGCTGGTCGGATCCCCTTCATCGGTCGTCTCCCCGGGGATATCGTCTACCAGCGCGGGAACTTCACCCTCTACATCCCGTTGATGTCGATGTTGATCCTGAGCTTGCTCTTGACGATTCTCCTCAACCTTCTGTTCCGCCGCTGACCAACCGTGCTATCCTGATCGCGATCTCGAGAGAATCGTGGAAGGAGGAGCACGATGCGGTTGCGCGCGGCCTTCGAATGGCTATTGGCGGCGTTTGTCGGACTCGTCGCTCTCTTTCTCGGGATCCAGGGACTCAGTCGCAGCAGGTGGCGGCTCGATACTGGTCAGCACTTTCGCCGGACAGGGGAGCCGGAGGACGAGGACGACGATCGCGCGTTCGCACGCGCGCCTTTCCTCAGTGAGTCGTCTAGAGAGCGTTTACTGTATTTCTTGCCAGCTGAGCGTCCCCTCGAACCGCGTGAAGCGCCTGAGATGCTGGAGCACACGCGCGCTATCCGGTACGAGGCGAGAGTGCGACTTCTGGTGACCGATGTCGATGCCGTCGCGGTGCGGATTCAGGAGTTCGCGGCGAGTGTGGGCGGCTACACGATCGATGCTGACGTGTCGTCAGGAACCTGTTCTCCATCAGGTCGGATAACAGTCGCTGTTCCAGCAGCGCAGCTGTCTGCCTTTCTCGACCAGCTGGCGTCGTTCCCTGGTGTTCGCGCTGTCGAGGAACGTTCGCTGCGCGGGCAAGATGTGACCGGGGAGGTCATCGACGTCGAGGCGCGTCTGCGGGCGGCGCGTACGGCAGAACAGCGGTATCTCTCGCTCGTCGAGCGAGCGGAACGCGTCCAGGATGTTCTGCGGGTAGAGGAAGAACTCCGGCGGATTCGCGCCGAAATCGAGCGGTTGGAGAGTCAGCAGCGTTTTCTGCAGGAACGCGTCAGTTTTGCAGTCGTCACCGTCGCATTACGGAGCGCTCGTTCACTCGGGCAGCGCGTGGAGAGTGCCTTCCGTGCTGGCTGGGATCGGGGTATCGGGGTAATGGTCGATCTCGCCAACTTGGGTGGCCGTCTCGCCGCTCTCGGCAGTGTGATCGTTCCGGCCGGCGTCGTTCTCGTCGCATTCTTGCGGTGGTTCGTGAGTCGTCTGGTGATGGAGCGGCAGGGAGTGTCGAGCGATCGGATCAGCGAGCAGCCACGCGATTGAAGTGGCCAGCTGCTGGCTCGATCGGCACCCGATCGGGAAAAATCTGCGACCCGCCAGGTGGTGCTGGCGGGCCGCAAGTAAGCAGAGGATCAGCCCCAAACCAGTCGCGCGGTCCTCGCCACGAGCTCGAGCTTCTGGCGCTGTACCTCCGGCGTAATCCGGTTTCCTTCCCAGGTCGAAGCGAAACCGCATTGCGGACTGAGCGCGAGTCGCTCCAGCGGGACGTACTTGGCTGCTTCCTTGATACGCTGGATCAACTCTTCCTGTGATTCGAGGCGCATCTTCTTCGTGGTGACGAGGCCGAGTACGACGATGCGATCTTCTGGCACGAAGCGCAAGGGTTCGAACGTCCCCGATCGTTCGTCATCGTATTCCAGGAGGAAGCGGTGAAACTTGGTTTTGCGGAAGACCTTCTCGGCGATCGGATCGTAGCCACCGGACGCATAGAACATGCTCTGGTTGTTGCCGCGGCAGATATGAAGGCCGAAGACGATTCCCTGCTTGTCGAATCCGTCGAGTACAGCATTGTCGAGTTCGATGGTCTGATCGACGATGCGATCAGGGTCGATCCCACGGATGCGGTAACCTTCGCGGATCTTCGGATCGAGCAAGGCAGCATACTGCGGTGCGTCGATCTGGATGTAGGTGCAGCCGAGGCGAATCAGTTCCTCGATCTCGCGCCGGGTGATGTCGACGATATCGGCGAGATAACTATCGATCGTCGGATAAGCGCTGGTGGACTTGTTCTTGTCCCAATACACGGCGGCCTGCATGGTACTGACGAGGGTGACCTTGCCTACTCGGTTCGTCCGGGCGCGGAGGTAGGTGAACTCTTCGGCGCACATGTTGCGCTTCCAGCGGAGTTTCTCGACGACGATCGGGCGACGGACGAGATTCTCGCGCCCTTCCTCGTCGCGGAAGGGGATAGCCCAGCCGCCGAACTTGTCAAAGCCCTCTATGGCTTCGACGAGATGACCGAAGAATGCATAACGACGTTGTTCACCATCGGTGACGACTTCGAGTCCGACTTCTTCTTGAAGCTGGATCGCCTCGTCGACCGCGCGGTCTTCGAGACGCTTGAATTCGGCGGCACTCAGTTGCCCAGCTTCGTATTGTTGTCGCGCTTCGATCAGGTAAGCTGGGCGAAGCAAGCTCCCCACGACGTCGCTACGGTAGTACACGTGCTCGGTCCTTTCCTCACGCTGCCTTCCGCACGCTCTTCATGCCCACGAGTAGCATACTCGACGGAGTACAGAGCTGAACAGAACCGCTCGTGATCATCGTGAACGATGCCCAGGAGCGATGGTAGAGGGCGAGGCGGCAATTTCGGCCGAGCTAGGCAGATGACTACCCTCGTGTGCGCCATCGAGAGCGGGAGATCAGGTTCTTCGGGTGTTTCGTGTATTCACGATAGCAGAACATGACCGTTGACGTAGTCAGGACGCGGTGCTATCGTATGCTCGAAACGAGAAAGATTCATGATTAAACTTTCTGAGAAAGGGTTGCTATCATGAAAACCAGAGCGGCGGTGCTGTATGGGCCGACGCGTTCGTTCGTGATCGAGGAACTCGAACTGGACGAGCCGAAAGAGGGTGAAAGTGCTGGTCAAGCTCGTGGCCACCGGACTGTGCCATTCCGATTGGCACTTCGCCAAGGGAGAGGCTCCGGTTCGCTTTCCCATGGTCGTCGGGCACGAAGGTGCTGGCATCGTGGAAAAGGTCGGTCCCGGCGTCAGCGAGGTCCAGCCGGGTGACCACGTCGTGCTCTGTTACATTCCCGCCTGCGGCAAGTGTCGCTGGTGCCTGAGTGGACTGGCAGCGATCTGCGATCGCGGTATTTTGATCGGGCAAGGCACGCAACTCGATGGGACGTTTCGCCTCCATAACCAGCGGGGCGAAGATGTCGCCCAGTTCGCACTCGTCTCGGCCTTCAGCGAGTACACCGTCTGTCCCGTCGATTCGGTGATCAAGATCGATCCCGATCTCCCGCTCGATCGCGCCTGCTTGGTCGGCTGTGCGGTGCCCACCGGCTGGGGTGCGGCCGTCAACCGGGCACGCGTGCGGCCCGGGGAGACGGTGGCTATCTTCGGGACGGGCGGGGTGGGGATGAACGCCGTGCAAGGAGCAGCGATGGCGGGTGCCGAGAAGGTCATCGCCATCGATCTGGTGGACTGGAAACTCGAGAAGGCCAAGGAATTCGGCGCGACTCACACGATCAACCCCACCCGCGAGGATCCCGTCCAGCGGGTACTCGATATCACGCATGGCGTGGGAGCCGACGTGGTCTTGCTGACGGTTTCCCTGGTGACGGCCGATATCATCGGGCAGGGTGTACGAGCGACGCGCAAAGCGGGGCGAACAGTCATCGTGGGTGCGTCGGATCGCCGCATGGACCGCATGAACATCACTCCGTACGACTTCATGTTGCTAGCGAAAGAGATCGTGGGAACCATCTTCGGACACAACGTGCCGCGGGTCGATATCCCTCGACTTCTGGAACTGTACAGGGATGGAAAACTGAAGCTCGACGAGCTCGTGACGAAGCGGTATCGGTTGGACGAGATCAACCAAGCGTTCCTCGATCTCGAGGAGGGTCGGCTCCTGCGCGGGGTATTGGTGTTCGATTGAGTGAGAGAAGGTTCTGCATAGGTCTCGCGCTGGAACAGCCCCGATGTGCTGACTTGCAAAGAGTGAACCCGTGCCAGTTGTCGGTTTCTCTCAGGGAGCGGTGGCTGCGGGGAAGCGTAGCCAGCAGCGCGGACTGGCGAGGTGATTGACAGGAAGCCGTCGAGCGGCTATAGTGAGTATTGCTATGGGTGGCGTATCGCTTCAGCACCAGGTTTGGTTCGCGTACTACTTTACCTCGCCGGCGTTGCTGGCGGGGTGCCGGGTGCTGAAGCGCTGAACCCGTAGCCCACAAGCCAGTAACGCCGGCGGGCAGAGGTGTCACCTCTGCCCGTTTCGTTTTGCAGCGAGGAGACCGATGGGAAGGGAGGATCGAGCGATGATCGTCCGCTTGCGCCCCGAGACGGATGAACAGGAAAGCGAAGCCCTTGCCGCCGCTTTACGTCGTGCAGGATTGGACGTGACGCTGCTCACGCTCGGTGGAACTCCGCTTCTGAGTGTCAACGGGCGGGCGGTACCGCCGGAAGTCGAGCAGGAGTTGCTTCGCCATCCAGCGGTGGAGAAGCTGCTTCGTCCTGATCGACCGTACTGCTTGGCTGCCCGCTCGTCTCGCCCCGATGGCACCGTCGTGCGTGTCGGGCCGGTGGAGATCGGCGCCAAGCAACCGGTGATCATCGCTGGCCCCTGTACCGTGGAAAATCGCGACCAACTCTTGCGGATCGCAGAGGCTGTCCGGGATGCTGGTGCCTCGATGCTCCGCGGGGGTGCCTTCAAACCTCGCACCTCTCCGTACAGTTTCCAGGGACTCGGGGAGCGCGGACTGGAACTCCTCGCTGAAGCCCGCGAAGAGACAGGTCTACCGATCGTCACGGAAGTCTTGGATACCGAGCAAGTCGAGTTGGTTGCCCGGTATGCCGATATGCTGCAGATCGGTAGCCGGAACATGATGAACTTCGCCCTCCTGAGGAAAGTTGCGGCGACCGGGAAACCCGTCCTCCTCAAGCGTGGCTTTGCGGCGACGATCGAGGAGTGGCTCTTGGCAGCCGAGTATCTTCTGGCCGGTGGCAACGATCAGGTCGTGTTGTGCGAGCGAGGGGTCCGCAGTTTCGAGCCAGCAACACGTTTCATGCTCGATCTGAATGCGGTCCCGCTCGTGCGGCAGCTGAGTCACTTACCGATCATCGTCGATCCGAGTCATGGAACGGGGCTGCGCGAGTTGGTTCCACCCATGTCGTTCGCCGCCATCGCTGCCGGGGCGCATGGGATCATCGTGGAGGTTCACACGTCGCCTGAGGCAGCACTGGTCGACGGTCGGCAGTCGATCGATCCAACGACGCTCGCCAGCATAGTCCGGCGAGTTCGGATGCTCAGGGACATGGTCGAGGAACTCGTTGCGGTCTGATTCACAACAAGGCGAGTGCCGGTAACCCATCGCGTGCCGCTCGCATCGCGCGATCGAGGAATGCCACAGCTTCTTGGTCAGGAGCCCGGTCTCTGGAGGTGGTGGCAGCGGAAGCTCTCGCCGACTGCACGATCAGGACTCGCTCGATCAGATCGAGGAGCGCTCTGGGTGCGACATCGTCGATGGCAACGGGGGCCACATCGGCGTAGGCAGCGAGACAGACGGCGAGGAAGTGCGCTCGTCCTTCAGCTGGCAGGAAGCGGAGTTCGGGCAGCAAGCACGCGAGGTCGACTGCGGCTGGCCGGAGGGCGAGGTGTTCCCAGCAAAAAGCCGTCGCGATCTCACCGGAATCCTCGTAGAGCGTCGGCAACCGCAGGCAGCCGACGGTAGGTACCAGGGCTGGCGAGTGATCGAGTTCCTGGTCGATCCAATCCAGTGCACGCTCCACCGAACTCCGTAGCGGGTCGTCGAAGTCGTGAGCCATCGCTGCGAGTTGGCTGAGCCGCTGTTCGTCGGTTGGTGATGCAGGTTGGAGCGTGGTGATGGGCTCGAATGCATGTACCGGTGTCGAGTGCAGTCGCGCGAAAAACCGTGCGAGGCTGATCGCGGCGGCGCTCACTCGCCAGGGGGCGGCAGCTCGTCGCAACTCGTCATCGAGATTCGTGCCTTGGGGTACCTGGAAAAGCAAGACGAGTCGATCGGGATCCGCGGCTGTGGCCAACAGGACTGGCGCTGGTAGAGCGTTTGCCGCCACAGCGGCATAGCGCTCGGGCGCAGCACGATCGGTACCCTCGCGGTCGAGTACCAAGACAGCGAAAGCCAGCTGTTCGTGCGTCGGCGAAAGGTGAGCCTCCAGGTGCCAAAAGCCGCGGTGGACATGGGGCTGCGCCGACATGCGGACGAGACGCACCCTGCGCCCGGGATAGAGCTGAGCGAGTGCTCGCTCGAGTAATGGCCACAGAGGACTGGACTGTGCTGACACGGCGAAAACTCCTTGCCGATCCCGTTCGGAAAGTGAGTATACGCCTGGCGCAGACCGGGGGTCGTCAGCCCGAGGGCGGGTAGAATCGTTCTTTGCAACCTCGTGGTGTGCGGGGAGCGGGCGTGCGGATTCTCGTCGTGTCACCAGTGTTGCCGTATCCCGATCGCTCAGGAGGCGCGATTCGTATCGCGCAGCTTCTCCGCGCCTTGGCCCGTGAACACGAGTTGACGTTGCTCGCGAGCAAGCCCGCCCGAGTCGATCCGGAGGAAGCGCGGGCAGCGCTCGACCCGATCACCCTGATACCGGTTTCTGCTGGCTGGGTGATCGGTGAAGGACCGACGACGGCAAAGCGGCTGTGGCAGGCACGCTCGCTGGTTTCCTCACGATCGGCTCTCTACTGGATTCTGGCAGGTCCTTTGCTCGACGCACTTCGTCGTCTGGACTGGCAGCGTTTCGACATTGTCCAGGTCGAGTACAGTCTTCTCGGCTTGCTCCCGTTTCCACGATCCTTGCCGCTCGTCGTCGATGCGCACAATCTCGAGTATCGGGTGCTGGAGCGTATCAGCCAGCGTTCCGGATGGTTGCGAGGTCTTTGGGTCCGTCGCGAGTGCCAGCGGGTGCGGCGAGAGGAGATCACAGCCTGGCGACAGGCAGCGCTCTGCCTTGCGGTCTCGCGGGTCGACGCTGAGGAAATGCGTCGATTCGCTGCTCGGCGCGTCGCAGTGATCCCGAACGGGGTCGACGTGAGGCAAACGCCCTTTCTCCCCCTCGATGCAGCTGAACCCGATCACATCGTCTTCGTGGGCAATCTTCGCTACTGGCCGAACGTCGATGGCGTACTGTGGTTCGTCCGCAAGGTCTGGCCAGCTGTCCGCGCGCGTATTCCCTCGGCGCGTTTCAGCATCGTCGGCTACGACCCTCCATCCGCTCTTGGGATGCTGTCAGCGATCGAGGGAGTCCGTCTCGTCGGTACGGTACCAGCTGTGACACCCTGGCTCGCCCGAGCGAGTGTCATCGTGGTGCCGCTCCTGGCGGGCAGTGGGACGCGCCTGAAGATCCTCGAAGCGTTCGCGGCTGGTCGCCCCGTCGTCACGACGAGCCTGGGTCTGGAAGGGATCGATGCTGAGCCGGGTCGTCATGTCATGGTCGCGGACGATGCTGCGTCCTTTGCTTCCGCCGTGGTCGATCTTCTCGCTTCATCGCAACGGCGTGCGGCACTGGCCGAGGCGGCTCGTCGATTGGTCGAGCAGCTGTATGACTGGGACCGGATCGGCGAGCAGTTGCGCGCAGTCTACCGCGCGTTCGTGGGGGAAGAGAGAATCGGGTAGTAGATCCACCCTTCGATGAAGGCTTCTGCTGGCAGGGGGCAAGCGAGAAGATCTTGCCGCACGACCAGCCACGCCGTGATCGCAGCGATCAGGGCGTCCAGTGCATCGCCGCCCGGATCGTCCAGTGCACGGCTCGCAAGGGAGCTTGGCAGATCGAGCCCGAGCCGAGTGAGTCCTGTGAGGATGTCGCATCGACACTGCCGTCGGAGATGATCGGAGCCCTTATACCGAAGATTGGGCAAACCAAATTCGCGGAGGGACACGCTGGGACAAACTTCGAGAAGACACGGACGGTCTTCCCGCAATCGTTCAAAGGGGGCAACGGCGACAGCGTCAGCAGCGACGAGGGGATGGAGGACACTGCGCAGCCAGCTGTCCGTCTGCCGATAGATACGCAGGTTAGTTGGCGCGAATGGAGCACGAGCGACGCGATCGGTCAAACGCTTTCGTTCCCTCCCGTGTGCATCCCTTCCCTCCTGCCGCAGTTGCTCGGCGTCCGCAAAACGGCTGGGATAGCTGAGTAGCCAAGTGTGCCAGGGGGCAGCGCTCGAGGGTACCGGGAGCCCAAAGCAGGCGTCGCAGGCGATGATCGATGGTCCACTGGAAGCGATGATCCGGGCGAGGACAGCAGAGGCGTTCGCGAGTGGCCGATCGGCGAGCGTTTCGAGCGGTGCGAGCGTCTCGATGTGGAGCTGGTCACTGACAGCGTTTCCAAAAGCGAGCCAGATTTTGCGACTCGCGTCGCGTGCCGCACTGAAATCGATGCCCATGATGCGCACGGTGTCACTCTCCGAGTCGGTCCTCCAGTTCGCGATCGAGCGCAGCAGCCAGGCGAGCGAAAGCGGGCGGGTGCTGCTGGGCCAGCGTAGCCTGAACAAGCGGTCGCAAGTCCAACTCGATCGTCTGTGCGATGCAGAGGACTGGGCCAGAGGGGCGCTCGATCCATGTTCCACCGTAGGCATGGCGTAAGGTCTCTCCCACATAGGAGACGAGGGGGAGCACCAAGCGAGAGAGATCGTCCGGGCGTTCGCTCCCATAGACCTGGGAGAGATGGAGCCATTCATCGAGGAGATCATCGAGAATCGCCAGCGAGGCGAGCGTGAAATCGAGGTGTTGGCCAGTCATCTCGGCAACGCGGTCGGCAAAATCACTGGCAAGCGCTTCCCACTGGTTCATCGCGGCACCCTCTCTGGAGTGTACCCTGTGGCGAAGTGGTCGTCCGGCGCAGCGCAGTGCAGTGCGGGTCCGGACACATCCATCCATGCTCGACTGCGGAGATGGTATGTCGCTCGAACTGCGCCTGAGACGACAGCTCGGTCGGAGCGTTCTGATGGAGCGGATCGCGTGTCGGTCGCTCGACCGTGATCTGCACGACTCTGGTCACGAACTGCTATCCTGCGCTCGGGGAGTGAGCGGAAGGGGGAAGCACAGTCATGCACCCGGAACGGAGCGTTCTCTCGGTGCCAGGTGGGCGGCCCGAGTTGTTCGAGAAGGCACTGCGGTCCGATGCTGATCTCGTGTTCTTGGATCTCGAGGATTCGGTCGTCGAGACAGCGAAAGCAGAAGCACGGCGCAACGTCGTCCGCGCCGTGAACGAGTTAGATTGGCGTGGGCGACCCCGCGCGGTGCGAATCAATGCCGTCGATTCGCCGTATTGTTATCGCGATCTCATGGACCTGCTCGAGGGAGCTGGCAATCGGATCGATCTCATCATCGTCCCGAAAGTCGAGCGGCCGGAACAGGTTCATGCTCTCGATATCCTGCTCGATCAACTCGAAGCAGCGGGTGGAATCGGACATCGTGTGCAGCTGGAGGTACAGCTCGAGACGGCCAGCGGCATCCTCCATGCTGGGAGTATCGCGGGCGCATGCGAGCGCCTCCGCGCGCTCGTCTTCGGCCCAGGCGACTATGCAGCCTCGGTTGGCATGCCGATGAGTGCGATCGGTATGGAGGACGAGTGGGACGCTGCCTACGGTGCGCCCCGGCTCCAGTACCCCATGCACCAACTCCTGGTGGCCGCTCGAGCTTATGGGCTCCGCGCGATCGACGGACCGTATGCGGACTATCGTGACAACGAGGGACTGCGGCGAGCGGCCCGCCGAGCACGTGCGCTAGGGTATGACGGCAAATGGTGCATTCATCCGGCACAGATTCCGATCGTCAACGAGGTTTTCACGCCGACCGAAGCGGAGATCGCCTGGGCGAAAGAGGTCCTCAAGGCGTATCACGAGGCCGAGCGCCAACGCCGTGGGGCACTGGCCATTGGGTCGACGATGATCGACGCAGCGAGCGTGCGCATGGCTGAGAGTACGCTCTCCCGAGCACGGGCTGCAGGACGAGGCTTCTGAGACCTCGTGCACGCTCATCGATCCCGATTGGCTGTGCGCCCGTGCGGGCTTGCGCCCGTCGTCTGGGATGACTCCTTCCAACTGCTTACTCGTGCGTGGTCTCGCAAAGCCAGGATCAGTTGCTGGTTCGCTTCAGCTCCACTTGCGGGTGTCTGGTCGGCTGGATGGTCGCCTCTTCGCTGCTCGCCCGTTGCTGGTCCCGCGGAGAAGAGCAGCGTCGGGCACCACTGAGGGTTTGGGCCGGTACGATTGCCCGCTCGGCGAGATCATGGTAGGGTACGAGCAAGGTGCCCATGCCGGGAAGCGGTGAAGCGGGCGGGGTAGCCCGTGGGTCCGGGCGGGAGGCCGTGCGTGTCGTTCGACCTGTGGCTGTGGCTGCTGGTCCTGGTGAGTGCGCTGCTCCTCGTGACGATCGAGTTGACCGAGGATTATCTGGAGCAGGGTTGGCCGCGCATCCGTCGACCGGCCGATGGCTGGGCCTCGTCGGACAGCGTCCACCTTCTCTGGACAGCGGTCGGCATGCTGGTCTTTCCCGGCATCGTGCTCCTGCTCATGAACCTCGCAGTCATCGTTTGGCGTGAACTAGGCATGACGCTGGTCCTACTGCTCGGGAGTATCCTGCTGGCGTTCGGTTGGGCGGCGTATCTTCTTCTGATCAGCCAGATCGGTGGTGTGGATCAGTACCTGGAGAGCATCGGTATCACGTTGCCGCTCGCGATCGTCGCTGTCTTGCTCGTCGGTGATCTTTTGCTGCTGGTGTCCTTGATCAGTGTGCTGCCGGACGTTTCCCTACGGGGGATCGTTCCATGATATCAGCGAACGACTGCTCATCCTGCCCGTTTCCCGACGCGTCATGACGATCATGAAGGTAGAAGGTCATGCTTTGGAGCGCGCTGATGGGATCGATTTCTCGAACCGTGATTCCTGGCGGGACGTGGAGGACGGTCGGCGCGTAATTGAGAATCGCGCGCACTCCGCCAGCCACGAGTTTGTCGGCAACTTCTTGCGCTGCGTCGGGCGGTACGGCGATGATTCCGATACGGATGCCTTGCTCGCGGACGACTCGATCGATCTCGGTCTCCGGTAGGACGACGATACCGTTGACGATCTGTCCGATGTGCTCGGGGCTCTTGGCGAAGATCGCAGTGATGCGGAAACCATTGGGCTCGAACTCGCCATAGTGGGCGATGGCTTGGCCGAGTTTGCCATAACCGACGAGCGCTACGTTCCAGAGGCGATCGAGGTGAAGGATAACCTCCAGCTCGTGAATCAGCGCGGCCACGGCATAGCCGTAGCCTTGCTTGCCGAAGCGACCGAAGTACGAGAGGTCACGTCGGATTTGGGCAGCGGTGACGCCGAGCAACTGCGCCAGTTCCTCGGAGGAGATCGTGCGGTGTCCCTCTCGCTGGAGTTGCCGCAGCGTCCGCAAGTAGAGCGGCAAGCGCCGAACGACGATGTCCGGAACTGGTCCGTTGCGCACGACCTCTCGCCCTCCGACTCCGCTCGAAACTCGTGAGAACGATCACGATGCGTTGCGTAGCGCAACTGTACCAGGATGGCCGGTCGCCTGACAACGTGATGTCAGCCATGGAACCAGTTGGCAATGGGTAAGCGGCGATCGCGTCCGAAGGCGCGCGGCGTCAGCTTGACCCCTGGTGCTGCTTGTCGACGTTTGTACTCGGCGCGATCCACCATCATGATGACGCGGTCGACGATTTCAGGATCGAAGCCATGCCGGATCAATTCCTCTCGGCTGAGATCCTGCTCGACGTAGAGCTCCAGGAGTGGATCGAGAATTTCGAAGGGCGGAAGCGTATCGACGTCCTTCTGATTCGGGCGAAGTTCCGCAGACGGTGGCTTGACGAAGACACGCTCGGGAATGACCGGCGAGATGCTGTTGCGATAGCGTGCGAGTTGGTAGACGAGGAGTTTCGGGACATCTTTGAGGACGGCGAAGCCGCCGGCCATATCGCCGTAAAGCGTCGCATAGCCACAGGCCATTTCGGACTTGTTCCCCGTGGTGAGCACGATCGGCCCGAAACGATTGGAATACGTCATGAGAATCGTGCCGCGGATACGCGCTTGCAGATTTTCGTCTGCCACATCCGGCTCTTCTGGCTGGTTACCGAGCGGTGCCAGCACTTCGCGGAAAACACGATGGACCGGTTCGATGGGTACGATCAGAAAGCGAATACCGAGGTTGCGGGCCAGCTCTTCGGCATCCTCGATGCTGTGGCGCGAAGAGTATCGGCTGGGCATCGAGAGGCCAGTGACATTCTCCGGACCGAGGGCGTCCGCGGCGATGCATGCTGTCAGAGACGAATCGATCCCTCCCGATAAGCCGATCACGGCGGTGCGGAATCCGGTTTTGCGCACATAGTCGCGAACACCGGTGACGAGAGCCTGGTAGACTTCCGCGACTCCCTCGAGCGGCGTGCGTGGCCGCTGGACGCTCTCCGGCAAGGGTGGAAGCTGTTCCCCAGGGACGGGTAGGGGAATCTCGCGATCGACCACAGGAAGCGCAGGTTGCGACTCTGCTCGGGCGAGCCAGCGTCGGCGCGGGTCGTGCAGCCAGCTGGAAAGCACGCGCGTGATCGGAAGGTCGACGACAATGAGATCCTCTTCGAAGGATGTTCCACGGGCGAGGATCGTCCCGTTGGGGTCGAGCACGATGCTGTTGCCGTCGAAGACCAGTTCGTCCTGCCCGCCGACCATGTTGAC
The DNA here is from genome assembly GCF_000021685.1 of Thermomicrobium roseum DSM 5159. Lineage (GTDB taxonomy): Bacteria > Chloroflexota > Chloroflexia > Thermomicrobiales > Thermomicrobiaceae > Thermomicrobium > Thermomicrobium roseum. The sequence goes on from NC_011959.1 coordinate 454,650, forward strand.
GTAGGCCAGATAACAGCCGGCATCGGCGGCACGGGTTTGGAGCATCACCTGGCGCTGTATCCACTTCCCGCGATGGTACGGCGAACCATTGATGTTGACGAGCAAGTCGATCCCTCTGGTGGCCAGGCTGCTGGCTGGTCCGATCGGGTACCAGATATCTTCGCAGATGGTGACGCCGAACCGAAGATTGCCCCAGAGAAACCGAAACGTGTGACTTCCGCGTGCGAAATAGCGATCCTCGTCGAAGACACCATAGGTCGGCAGATGGTGTTTGGGGACAACGGCGACGATCTCACCACGGGCGAGGATAGCGGCCCCATTATAGAGGATGCCGCTCTCGACCCATGGTACACCGACGATCAGGACGCGATCCGGTATGGCGTCGAGGAGCAGATGAAGCGCGCGGCGAGCCGCGTCGATGAAGCTGACCTTGAGGAGCAGATCTTCTGGAGGATAACCGGTGATGACGAGTTCGGGAAAAGCAACGATATGAGCACCGAGTTGGGCCGCTTCCCGGGCGCGCTCGCGGATGAGGCGGACGTTGCCCGAGAAGTCGCCGACTGTCGGATCGATCTGCGCGAGCGCGATCCGCCACGTGTCGCGCGTCATCTCCTCGACCACTCGCGGTACCTCCCCTCGTGTCTACTGTTCGCTGCCGCTCAGTGTAACAAGAGCGGAAATGCATCTATGCCGTACAATTCGGAGAGAATCCAGAACGAGTCGGCCCTTGAGGTTGCGGTGGAACGAGACGACAATGCTGCTCCAACTGACGATCCGTAACATAGCGATCATCCGTGAGGTGCAGTTGGAATTCGGTCCTGGACTAACGGCATTGACCGGCGAGACCGGTGCGGGCAAGTCGATCCTGATCGATGCGCTGGGCCTCGTGCTCGGTGCGCGCGCCTCGAGCGATCTGGTCAGGAGTGGAACTCCACGTGCCTGGGTCGAAGCGATTTTCGATCTCACTGGGCTGGAGCAGGCAACCGACTTGCAAGCCATGCTCTCGGCCCACGGGATCGACTTGGAGGATGGACAGCTGATTCTTTCACGAGAGATTCAGGCCAATGGGCGTAGCGTCGCGCGCGTGAATGGGCAGGCGATACCGGCGAGTGTCCTCGCGGTGCTCGGAGCCAGACTGGTCGATATTCACGGTCAGAGCGATCACCTCTCCTTGCTCCGTGCTGACCGGCAGCTCGAACTCTTGGATCGCTTCGCCGGTGTGCTCCCGCTCCGGAACGAGTTGGCACGGCTCGTGCGCGAGTTCCGCGCTGTTCGCCGCGAACTGGAGCAACTGCGGATGCGAACGCGGGAACGCGAGCATCGACGCGACCTTCTGCGATATCAGGTGGACGAGATCGCTCGTGCCCGCTTGCGCGTCGGTGAGGAAGAGGAACTGGTAGCGGAGCGAGCCCGCTTGCAGAACGCAGAGCGGTTGGCGTCGCTCGCGACCGAGGTCGCGTCGAGTCTCGATGGTGACGAGTTTGCACCGCTGGATGCGTTGCGTCGAGCGGTGTTGCGCCTCGAAGAACTCGGGCGTCTGGATCCCGAGCAGCGGGGATTGGCCGAACAACTCCGCGAGGCGCTGTATACGGTCGAAGAGGTCGTGCGGACCGTGCGCACGTATGCCGAGAGCATCGAGGCCGATCCCGATCGCTTGACGGTTATCGAAGAGCGACTGGATCTCCTGAGACGCCTCAAACGGAAGTACGGGGCGACGGTCGAAGAGATCCTGGCGTATGCCGAAGAAGCGCAGCGTGAGCTGGCTGCATTGGAAACAGGCGAAGAGACGATCGCCGAACTCGAGAGACGTGCTGACGAGCTCGCTCGGGCAGTGGTCGAGCATGCGCGAGAATTGAGCGCACGGCGGCGTGCAGCCGCACGGGCGCTCGAGCAGGCGATGAGTGCGGCGATGCGGGATCTCCGCTTGGGGCAAGGCGCTTTCGCTGTCGCCTTCGAGCAGCCTGACGAAACGGGGAACGAGCAGGAGCGCGCGGCAGTCTGTGGCGAGACAGGATGGGATCGGATCGAGTTCTTGATCGCTCCCAATCCCGGCCAGGAATTGCGGCCGCTGGCGCGTGTCGCTTCCGGTGGGGAGATGGCTCGCCTGATGCTCGCCCTGAAGTCGAGCCTTTCGGAAGTCGATGAGACGCCGACCCTCGTGTTCGACGAGGTCGATGTCGGGATCGGGAGTCGCAGTGCGCATGTCGTCGGTGAGCGTCTTTGGCAACTTTCCCGAGCGCATCAGGTCATCGTCATCAGTCACCTGCCACAGATCGCAGCGTTCGCCGATCGGCACTACAAGATCAACAAGACCGTGGTGAACGGGCAAACGGAGACGGCGGTGCATCATTTGGAAGGAGAAGCGCGCCTCGAGGAATTGGCCGCGATGCTCGATGGGATACCGGTCACGCCGGAGTCGCTCGCGAATGCGCGCGCGATGGTAGAGCGGCTGGAGCGACGAAAGCTGCAACTTGTCGGGGCAGGTACCGGTACATGAGGCGCGAGCGAGTGGGCGGGAGCGGGTGCGGGTGACGAAGGAACGGTAAGGAGGAACGTCGTGCAGCCGAACATGCGTCTCTTGAAGCAAGTCCAAGAGCAGTTGGCGAAAATGCAGGCAGAGCTTGCCGAGTTGGTCGTCGAAGGGTCGGCTGGGGGTGGTGCGGTTCGCGTCGAGCTGGATGGGTTGCGGCACGTGCGACGGGTCTCGATCGATCCGACGTTGGTGGAGGCGGGGGATATCGAGATGTTGGAGGACCTCGTCGCTGCTGCAGTCAACGACGCGCTGCGACGCGTGGAAGAGGCCGTTACGACGAAGATGGGTGCACTGGCGGGCGGACTCGGGTTGCCGCTCTCGGGGCTGTGAGGGTGTCCGATGCGGATCGGACTGATGATCGAGGGCCAAGAAGACGTCACCTGGGAGCGGTGGCTACGAGGGATCGAACTGGCCGAGCGGCTCGGCTTCGAGTCGCTTTGGCGATCGGACCATCTCTTCTCCGTGCTGGGTGTTCCTGAGCGGGAGACACTGGCCTTATGGCCATCGCTGACAGTGGTCGCACTGCGGACCCAGTGCATCACCTTCGGACAGTTGGTCTCACCAGTGAGCTTTCGCCATCCGGTCGAACTCGCCCAGCATGCGGTTGCGCTCGATCATGCGTCTGGCGGGCGATACGTTCTCGGTATCGGAGCAGGATGGTACGAGCGTGAACATCAGGCGTTTGGCTTCCCACTCCTGTCGGTCCGCGAGCGCATGGATCGCCTGGCCGAAGCGTTGGAAGTGATTCAGCTTCTCTGGACCGGCGAGGAGGTTTCGTACGAGGGACAGTATTTCCGCTTGGAGTGTGCTCAGCTTCGTCCGCGACCACAACGAGGGGATCGCGTGCCGATCGTGATCGGTGGTCGGGGTGAGCAGCGGACGCTTCGACTGGCAGCGCGTTTTGCGGACGAGTGGAATGTAACCAACGTCGATCTCGACGATCACCGAAGGAAGATCGGGCTCTTGCGGGAATACTGTCGTGAACAGGGTCGCGATCCCGACTCGATCGTCTGTTCCTGGATGGTGGCGCACATCATCGGGCGCGATCAGACGGAATTGTTCGAGCGGGCACGCAGGCTCGCGGCCTGGTTCCCGCAGTGGGGCGATTGGCCGCCGGAGGCGATCCTCGCTGAAGCGCGACGACGCAACTGGCTGGTGGGAAAGCCAGAAGAAGTTGTCGAACAGATCCGAGCGCGAGCGCGCATCGGCGTGCAGCGGATCATGCTGCAGACGTTCGACCTCGATGATACGGACGCACTGGCACTGTTCGCCAGCGAAATCGTGCCCGCCGTCGCGGACGCGGCATGACAGGCGGCGTGGGGGGCTGATCCCCCCACGCCGCCCGAGATCGGCCGAGTTTATTCGAGGTGCTCAACCCCCGCGACGCTCCAGATCGGCCAAGACTTGCAGTGCACAGTTGCGTCCCGGCGCCCCGAAAACAGCTCCACCTGGCCAGGCCCCCGACCCACAGAGGTAGAGTCGCTCGATCGGAGACTCGTAACCGGAGAAGCCGGGAGCCGGGCGGAAGACGAACATCTGGTCAGGAGTGATCTCGCCGTGAAAGATGTTTCCGCCGGTGATGCCGATGACATCTTCGATATCGCGCGGGCCGAGGACGCTCATGTGCTCGATCGCATCCCACATGTTAGGTGCATATTCCGCGAGCGTATCGATGATGTTGCGACCGATCTCGTCTTTTCGTTCCTCCCAAGTGCCTTCAGCGAGGTCATACGGTGCGTACTGGACGTACAGGGACATGACGTGCTTGCCGGGTGGGGCAAGACCGTCCTCGGTCGCTGACTGGATGTAGCAATCCATGAACGGTCGAGCCGATGGCCTGCCGTGCTTACAGTCTTCCCAAGCCCGTTCGAGATAGTCGATCGAGGGATTGATGACGATCCCACCGGTGTGCTGGGGGCCGATCTCGGTTCCGGGCAAACAGCGGAAGTTCGGCAGCTGGTTCAATCCGAGGAGTACCTTGACCACCGAGCCTTTGACTTTCATGCGTGTGATCGCGTCGCGGAAGGAAGCCGGCAGAGCGTTCGCGGGGACCATCTGGAGAAAGGTTCGCTGGGGGTCGGCATTGGAGAGAATGACACGCGCTGAGAAGCGTCGACCGTCGGTCAGCCGGACACCACGGGCCGCTCCGTCGCTGACGTCGATCTCAGCGACTTCAGCATCCGTGAGGATCGTCACGCCGTGATCGCGGCAGAAACCGGCAAGCGCTTCGGCGATGCTGCCCATGCCGCCGCGGACGAAGCCCCAGGCACCTTGGTGACCGTTGAGATTCCCCAAGAGATGATGGAACTTGACATAGGCAGTCCCGGGCGACTTGGGGCCGAGGTTCACACCGATCACTCCGCCAGTACAAAGCGGAGCCTTGATCTCCTCGCTCTCGAAAAAAGTGTCCAACACTTCAGCGATACTCTTGAGGAGCAGCGTGCGCAGATCCTCGAGTCCGTCTGGCCCAGCGAATGCTTGTTCGAGTTCGCCGAGCGTCGGTGCCGGGCGCAGAATGAATGGCCGGAAGCGAGCGATCATGCGGTTCCACATGGCCCAGTAGTCGTGCCATCGTTCTGCATCGCGTCGAGAAAACTTAGCTAATTCTGCGTGTGTCCGACGTTCGTCCAGATAGACCATGAGGTAACGCCCATCCGGAAACGGTACGAAATATTGCGGGTCGAAGGGACGGACTTCGTAACCGTACTTGGGCATCTCGAGGTCGCGAACCACTTCGGGAAGGAGCAGGCTGCACACATAGGAGCAAGTGGACAGTCGATAACCAGGGAAGTGTTCCTCGGTGACGGTCGCTCCACCGATGATGGGACGTCGTTCGAGAACGAGCACCTGCTTACCAGCCTTGGCCAGGTAGCCGGCAGCGATGAGTCCGTTGTGCCCGGATCCGATGACGATCGCATCGTACTGAGGTCCTGTCATGGTGCCTCCTCGCGTCCTCACACTATCCATCCCGCCGGGTACTATCGTGATGCATCGTGCGGAGAGACGCAAGCCGTGGATCATCGCCCATCGAGTGATGAAGAACGCAGTGATGGCACGAAGGATTCGGGGAGGTGCATTGCGGGGCAGCGTCAGCACGGATGGGCGTTCGTGACAATGAGGCGCTCGGTTTGCGCTCCGTCGTCTACCGCCAAATATGCTTTTCCTCGCGAATGATGAGTGGAGCCACCGGGAAGCTAAAGAACGCCCCTCAGAGGTGATCGTGACGTGCTGCGAGCAAAAAGAGCACCCGGCCAGTAGCCGGGTGCTCAGCATCTAGCGAGGAGACAACGCGACTACTGCTTTTGGAGTTGGCGGATGTAACTCACGAGCGCCCAGCGTTGCTCTGGGGTGAGGAGCTTGCCGAAGGCGGGCATATTGGTAAGGTTGTGCGGATACTGCACTTGGTTTTGTGGCGAGGTATAGCCATTCGTCAGGATCCAATAGAGTTCCCCGTCGGTACGTGAGACTACAGCGGGATCCTTGAGATTCGATGGAGGAACAGCACCCTGGACCAACCCCCAGTAAACGGACAGCGGTCCCTTTCCATCACCTTGAGGGCCATGACATGCGACGCAGTTGACCGCGTAGAGTTGCTGCCCGCGTGCCGCAGCCTGTGGATCGTTAGCCAAAGGATTCTGGAGGTTCCGCGCTTCTTCCAGCGTGTATTGTGGTTCGCCCCCTGTGATCGGGACGACACCCGCAGGAACATCCAGGCGCGGAGGCTCCTGAGCACGGAACGACTTCTGGTAGTGCATTTCGCTGAAGAAGTCGATCGGATAGGTGTTCGACGAGACGCACGCGCTCCCGAGCAACGCCAGCGCCGTGCCGGCCAGGAGGCCGAGCACGAGGCGACGTGCGGTTTTCGAGCGGATGGGACTTCGTGCCATTCTCCGCATCTCCTTCGTCTCCGCTAGCTCCGCGCCGGTTGCCGTCCGGCGTTCCCGCTCTCGGTCAGAATGTCCTCGGGATTCGCCTTCCGGAGCGCCTCGATCGCGCGGGCTTCACGCTCCGGTGCGGTGCGCACCAGGATGCCGATATAGCCCTGGGTGATGCGTGGATCGTAGAGCGCGCGACCGATCCAGGGAAGCCGAGACTCGAAGAGAACGCCGAGTACGGTGAAGATCAGAGCGCCCAGCATGGTACCCTCGTACATGATGATGATCATCGGCGGAATCGAAAGCAGCGGCTTGCCTCCAGTGAGGAGCGGATAGGAAAGCTGCGTGCCGCCAGTGATGAGCAGTCCCGCGGCGAAACCACAGGCAGCCCCGATCAGGGGGAAGACGAAGAGCCGGTGGATTCCGGATTCTTCCCCAAAGGTCCCTTCGGGATACGGAGCATTGGAGAGCACTTCGAACTCGCTGCGACTGAAGCCGGCATCACGCAGCGCGTCAGCTGCGGCAACAGCTGAGTCGAGATCACGGTACAGCCCGAGAACTTCACGGATCGCCATCGTCGCCTCGCTTTCCCTTGCCTGCCTGCCCGACTAAAACTCCCGCACGATCGCGTTGACGACACGCTTACCGACTCGCAGCTGCTGGGCGAAGTGCTGGCCTTCCTTCTCTTCCCAGACGGAAATCGGTGGGAAGATCTTGGAGAAGACCAACAGGAGGAAGCCGACGAGCGCGAAGGAACCGAGCACGATACTGATTTCCACGATGGACGGCCGGTACCAGTTCCAGTCGAAGGTAAATTCGTACTTCCGCATGAGTCCTGGCTTGATCAGCCAGTAGCGCTCGGCCCACATGCCGACGTTCACGAGGATCGATGTCCAGAACATGATTTTGACGTTGCGGCGGAAGCGCTGGAACACCCAGATCGGGACTGGGATGAAATACCCGAAGATAAAGATGAGTGCTGTCAGGACGTTGAAAGGCCACTCGAAGAGACGGAACTGCATGATTTCGAGCTCACGCGCCTCCTGCGGATAGATGGCAAAGAAGATGTCGAGCAGGAAGAACCAGAGCCACCCGGTGCCGACAGCGATGAGGAGCCGCCCGATCGCGTCGAAGTGCTCGAGACGGATATAGTTCTCAAAGCGGAAGAGCCAGCGCATCAAGGCCATGAGCGTGACCACCGCCGAGACACCGGAGTGGATGGCGCCGATCACGAAGTACGGTGCGAAGACGGTCGCATGCCAAGTGGGAACCAGCGAGACAGCGAAGTCCCAGGAAACGATCGAGTGAACCGAGACGAAGACTGGGAGGATCAACCCGGAGAGCAGGAAACCAGCGATGGTCTGCATCTTCCACTGTCGCTCGTTCCCGCGCCAGCCGAGCGCGAGAATCGTGTAGAGGACACGTCGCCAGCCGGTCGTGCGGTCGCGCGCGAGCGCCATATCCGGAATCATCGTCGTGTACAGGAAGAGGGTGCTTCCCGTGAGGTACGTGAGGATGGCGCTGGGGTCCCAGACGAGTGGACCGCGGACGTCCGGCCAAAGGTTGCGCCAAAAATCGTACGGGAAGACCCAGTAGAGCGTGCGCCACGGGCGGCCGGTGTGAATGACAGGATGGAGCATGGCGGTCATGAGACTGAAGATGGTCATCACCTCAGCAGCGCGAGTAACCGGGCGCCGCCACTCAGCCTGAGTGAGACGGAGGATCGCAGAGATCATGACGCCAGCGTGACTGATACCGATCCAAAAGACGAAGTTGACGATCATGAAGCCCCACATATTGGGGCGCTGGAGACCCGTCACACCGAGTCCCCAATAGAACATCCAGCTGACCGCGAAGACGAAGATGGCGAGAACAGCGCCCAGTCCGATGAATCCGACCCACATCATGGCCGGTGTTGTCATGAGAGGACGCAGGAGTTCCCGCGTGATTTCCTCTTCACCGAGCCGATGTCGTTCTTGCATCGCTCTCCCCCAGCCTCGCTTTCGTGTCCGATCGACTGATCAGTCTCATTCCGTCTTTCCGATCACGATGAGCCGCGCGTGCTTGAACGGCTGATGGGCACGCAGCCACAGCCCGCCGACGACTTCGGCGACCGACGGGAAGGGCAGATAGCGTGCCGTCCAAAGCACGAGCGCGAGCGCTCCAGCAAGCATGCCGATGAGGATCAGCATGTCGCCGATCCCTGGGATATAGGCGGGCGGAATCGCCTTGAGAGCATGGGCATGCCCGAGGAGCGCCTTGTCCGGTTGGGAGAAGGCTGCCGATGCGAGGCGAATGCGATCGATCAGATTCCCGAGGAGAACAATCGCGGCAACGACAGTCGGTCCCGCGATGCTGCGGCGAATGGGGTTCCACATCAAGATGAGGAGTGGCAGGGCGAAATTCATCGCGAAGGAGAGAATGAAGGGCCATAGATAGGTCTCGAACATCAGGAACCGGAGTATGTCGATTTCACGGGGCGTGCGTCCATACCAGAAGATGATGAATTCCGACCACCAGAAGTAGAACCAAAGCAAGGAGAAGGCAAGGAGCATCTTGCCGAGGGCCCAGAACTGCTCGCGGCCGAGGTAATCAGCCTGCCCGCCCCAGCGGCGGAGGACAGCCATGGTCACGATCGTCAGCGCGATCCCCGCCTGGAACGAGGTGATCGTGAAATAGGCGGGAAACACAGCCGTGAAATAACCGGGGATGAGCGCGATGATGAAGTCCGAGGCCAGGACGGTCATCACCGGGACATAGATGAGGACGTAGAGGACACCGATGTTGTTCACGACCTTCTCGTAGATGCGCCACTGACGATGGGAGCCGACCCAACCACGGCTCAGCCAAGCCGCTAAGCCGCGCTGCGCTGGTTCACCGTGATCCCGGACGATCGCGAGATCCGGCAAGCTACTGAACCAGGCGAAAAGGTAGCCGGCCCCCGTCAGGGTCAGCAGGAGAATCGCACCCCAAAGCCAGGGTGAGAGCGGCCAGCCGAACCAGACCGACAAGCGGTCTTCGGTGCCAGGAAAGGTAGGCAGGAGCAAGAGGTAGAGCAGGAAGGGGATGACCAGCGTGACCGCCCAGATTTCCGAGGCACGATTGACTGGTCGACGCCAATGGCTCCGTGCCACGCGCAGGGCAGTGGAGAGAGCGGGGGCGGCTGCCGCGGTGGACATGAGGTAGAGGAAGGCGGCTGCCACGTATGTCCACGCCTGGCGATTGGCAAAGCCCTGACGTAGCGGGAAGGCGACGATCGCCACGATACCGATCACGAAGAGAATCGCCGCGATGACGAGTGGTCGCCGCAGGGCTGCAGCGGTACTGCGCATCCAGCGCAGCGCCGATCCCAGCACGTCCGCCGGTGCGAGTTCCCAGGTGCGTTGGAGTTCATGACCGTGTGCGTGACCGTGTGTCGCCATATCCCCTCACCCCGTTCGCTCATCAGCGCTCAGTGCGTTGCTGCGTGCTCAGCAGCTTCGAGATCGATCTTCTTCAGGTAATAGACCTTCGGATCGGTACCGAGATCTTCCAACAACCGGTAGACGCGTCCTTCCTGTTCAGCCTGGGCGAGCAACTTGCTGACCGCGCTGTTGGGGTCGTCCAGATCTCCGAAGACGATGGCACTGGTCGGACATGCCTGGGCACAAGCAGTCGTGACCTCGTCAGTACGCAGGGATCGCTTTTCAGTCTTCGCCTTCTGCTCGGCCTTGACGAGGCGATGGACACAGAAGTTGCACTTTTCCATGACGCCACGACTCCGTACCGTGACGTCTGGATTGAGCTGGTTCTTGAGCGAATCGGGCCACTTCGGCTCCCAGAAGTTGAAGAAGCGGACGTGCCAGTGGCAGTTGACCGCACAATAGCGAGTGCCGATACAGCGGTTATAAACCTGCATATTGATACCTTCGTTGGTGTGGTAGGTCGCATAAACCGGACAGACCGGTTCGCAAGGAGCGTTGGTGCACTGCATGCAGGGTACCGGAATGTAGCGTGCCTTGATGTTCGGGTATTCGCCCTCCCAGTACCGCTCGAGTCGAATCCAGGCGATGGCGCGGCGCTGATGATAGACGTCCTCGGTATTGATCGGAACGTTGTTCTCTGCCTGGCACGCGACGACGCAGGCGCCGCACCCGATACAGCGGTCAAGATCGATCACCATTCCCCAGCGTGGCATGCGTCCCGTCCTTTTCCTCTCCCTGATCCCTCCCGCTCAGGCCTTCGGTGCCATCACGCGGACGATCGGGAACTCCTCCAGCTGGAACGCTGGCACCATACCCTCGAAGCGAGCTAGGCGAGCGCGGCGTCCGGTCTTCTCGATCCGGCAGCGCGTGGCTGCCCAGGCGAAGGTACCGGTATCCGGTTCGGTCTCTGGCGCAACGAGCGTCGCCGGATTGACTCCGCGTCCCTCGGCGTACCGCGTGTACGCTGTATGTCCCTGCCCGAACGGAATGGCGATGATTCCAGGCTGCGTTGCTGGGTTGACGTAAACCGGTAGCTCAGCGACTCCCTGTGGCGTGAGGACGCGGACAAGATCACCGGTCTGGAGCCCGAGTTCGTCCGCGGTCGCCTGACTCACTTCGATCCAGGTCTGCCAGACGTTCGTGCTGATCGGTTCCGGGAGTCCCTGCAGCCAGGGCAGGTGGGCGAGTTCTCCGTAGCCGAGCGACGGCAATGGATAGGGATGAAGGACATAAGGGAACTGGTTCTGCTCGCCCGCAAAGGCCGGCTCGCGCGGCTGCACTGCGGCCGTTGACGGTGCACTGCCGGTCGCCCGACTCTGCTCGTCCCACCACCCACCTCGCGCCTGGAGTGTCACGAGGAACTCTTTGTCGTTCGTCGCCGTAACGCTTCCGCGGCCGAGTGACCGGAGTTGCAGGGCGAGCGCTTTGGTCGCTTGCTCCTGCGTGCTCCACGGCTGGTCCTGGCCGAGGAGGCGGAGAAGGTCGAGAAGGACATCGCCGAAGGCGCGGGCATCCAGGAAGGGCGCAACCACCGGTTGCTGGATGGCGACCGCTGCGAAGCCGGGGCCAGGATCGGGAACGCTCAACCCCCATTGTTCGAGCCAAGCCTGGTCCGGCAAAACCAGATCAGCCAAGGTCGTGGTCTCGTCGAGGAAGGGCGAGAAGCTGACGACATGCTTGGCGGCCTGGAGAGCCTCACGCGCACCGCTGGCACTGGGGAGGGCATACACCGGATTGGCGCGGTAGACGAGGACGGTGCTGATCGTGCCCGATCGAATTTGCTCGAACAGCTCTGTCCAGCCGCGAAGGGAGAGGATGGCGTCATCGGGTACACGCAGGTCGGGCAATGGCGGCTCAGGATTGAGGAGCAGGCCGCCAGGCTGGTTCACCGAGCCGAGTATCCAATTGAGGCCGAACGTCGCCACCAAGTTGAAAAGACCATTGGTGGCTGCTGCAGCACTCGTACCAGCGATGACCACGGCCGGCTGATGCTCGACGAGCGCGTGCGCCAGTTCGCGGATCTGTTCCGCCGAAAGACCCGTGGCTGGGGCGACTCGTTCGGGCGCGTAATCACTCGCCAGTCGGGTCGCATCCAGCCCGAGCGCCGTCAGGTAGGGATCGAGGCGATCTTGCGGGGCTTTCCCCTCGGTCGAGAGCACCTGAGCGATCGCGAGCGCGACGAGCCCCTCCGACCCAGGAATGATCGGGAACCATCGGTCAGCATTCGCGGCTGTCCCCGAGAGCCGAGGGCCGACGTGATAGTACAGCCCGCGCTGACCCGGCTTTCCTTGCCGGAACTCGCCATAGGCGTGCGCCAGTGCGACGGGTGCGATCCAGCCGTGCAAGAAGTCGGCACTGAAGTTGAGAAGAAAGCGCGCGTTGGCCAGGTCAGGAATCGGGAGCGTGCTCACCCCGAAGAGCCGCCGGATAGCGGTGCGGAGTACCACGAACTCGTCCGGTTCCAGAACGGCTTGGCGAATGCCAGTAGCCTTCCGGAAGGCCGCGACGATCGCAGCTTGCGATGCGTTCAGCCGACCGGTGATGAGGACGGCGTGCTCGCCACCCACCTCGCGGAGGATCTGGGCCACTTCTTGGAGAGCTGAATCCCACGGAATAGTCTGAAATTGGCCGCTCCCGCGCGAAGTGGCTCGACGCGCTCCGCTGAGACGATCGGGGTGGTACAGCTCCTGGACGAGCGCCTGCGCTCGGGCATCGCTCTTGCCATGGATGCCAGGGAAATCAGGGTTTCCATCGACCTTCTTGGCGCGCCCCTCGAAGACGCGGACGATCAGTCCGTATCCCCCCTGGTCCGGTGGCGCAGCGGTCGCGAACCACGCGTCACGCCCATACACCCAATCGTTGGTGTTGAAGACGGGCTGAGCAATCTTGAACTCGCTTTCTGGCACACCGTCTCCGATGCGACCGCATCCCGCGAACAAGACAGCACCGGTCGCTGAGGTTGCGGCCACCTTGAGAAAATCTCTTCGCCGCATGCCCATCTCCAATGTCAGCCTCCCCACATCGTCGTCGAGCCGTCTGTTCGGATCAGTAGTGGCACACCGAGCAGTCAGTCCGTGCGCCGTTCTGCTGGTGGCAGGTAATGCAGTCACCCATGCGGAGATCCCGGACCTGCTTCACCCCGGGCTTGCCCATGGCACCAACATCGCCGTGGCAGGTCGAACACTGGAAGCCGAAACTCAAGTGGACCGAATGGACGAAGTGGGTGTGGTCGGGAAGCTGATGGACCTTGTTCCACAAGATCGGTTGTCCCTGCTGGAAGGCGGCGACGAGCTTTTCGAGTTCAGGACGGCCCTGTGTGGGGATGATCTTGTGGCATTGCATACAGAGTTCGAGCGGCGGGAGTGTCGCTTGGGCAGAGGTCGTCGCATTCCGGTGGCAATAGGTGCAGTCCAAGCCGACTGCCTGGACGTGCACGGAATGGGGAAACTGAATCGGCTGTGCTTTGACCGGTTGAGCTGTCGGGGCGAGGAAGTAACTCCGAGCAAGCACGAGAGCAAGCGGAACAGCCATGACAACGAGCACGATCAAGACGAACAAGATCAGCCGCACGTATCGCATCCCACCGACTCCATTCTTCAGCTCGACTCGCTCTCGACTAGGTCGGTTCTGCCTCGGCTCAAATCCAGCGCTGCGGCCAAATCTCGTAGAGGACTTGGATTCCGTTGACGACGTTCACGAAGGCGAAGACAGCGGCAATCAGGAAGATCGCGGCGAGCGCAAAGAGGACAGGGCGAATCGCAGCCACCTTCGCGGGGAGGTCGCGTGTCGAGACGAGGGAGGGAATGATCGCATAGGCGACGAGCATGTTGGCAGCGAAGACGACAATACAGCCGAGAAAAGCCCAGAACCAAATGAGCGTTTGGTGGATCTGCTGCCATTGTTCGGCCGTCACGACGGCTGGCGTCATCTCGCCTCCTCCGCTTTCCCGAGCAGGGCGCTCGGTTCATCCCTTCCCGCGCACCGCTGGGCGATGAGGGTGCCTCAGCGGACTATCACCGAAGGCGCTCCGCCTGTGAGCGCCTTCACAACCCACTCGTAGGATGCCCGCCGCGGCATCCTGTGTCAAGGGCGAAGCTCGGAGTCATCGACGAGTGGTTCTGTTTCGGAGGAGGAAAGCGGCATGGCGAGACCATCCGATGCATACGTGACGATCTGTGCCCGGTACGCGCGCTGGCTCGGCAAAGGGCTCCAGCCGGAACCTGGAGACTGGCTCGTCAATCAGGAGGGACATCCTCACGCGGTAACACTCGTGACCAGTCCGCAGCGTGCTGCTGGCGAGGAAGAGATTCTGGTGCCGAGCCTGGAACGGCTTCTTGCGGAGTTGGCGAAGGAATGTGCCTCCTTCGTCATCGATTATTCGGGAGGAGAATTCGCCTGTGTCGCGTTCGACGAGCAGGGACGGTCGCTCGCCAACGTGGTGGCTAGCGATGCGAGCGCTGCAGTTGCGCAAGCGCTCGTTTTCATCCGAGCCGAGCGTGCTGCACAAGAGCGTGCAACGAGGTCTCCTCAGTAGAGCATGAAGTGGGGTGTCGTGAGCACCTAGCGCTTCGTCCGATGGTCGGTACCGGCATGATCCTGCAGTTCGACGAGGAAGCCGCCTTTTCGGAGCACTGACTCGATGGTCCTGCGGACCCTCGTTTCGGGAAGCCAAGCGACGAGCGTCGTGTCGTCGAGAGGGGTGATCGACTCGACGACTTTTTCGAGGAGCGCCCAGGCCTGGTCACGATCGCTCGTGCTCGCGAAGCGCACCGCGAGTGCCGGGCGGACGACTGCCGGTCTGCTGTGCGCGAGCCAAGCGCGGACGGATTCTTGCCAGCTGGACGGGAGCGGTGATCCGAGCGCGCGTTCCAGGAGCTCGATCACTGCGGTGGGAAGATCGGTGAGGGAGAGCGAGAACGATCCTGAACGGAGTTCCGTCCGGACGAAATCCTCGACCGTGCGGGCTGAAAGGAGCCACGTCGGGACGGGACGAGAAGACTGGAGGGTACCCAGTTGCGAGGCGATCCACGTGATTTCGGGGGTGAGAACGGGGAGCTCGAGCGTGAGACCATTCTCAGTCTGGAAGAGAGCGCGCATGTCGATTTGGGGAACGGAGCGCAGGATCCCCAGTGCCCAGCTTCCCCAGCTCGTGAGGCGGATTGCTCGGGTGCCGTCAGCCGTCCGCCCACGCTGCACGATCCCTAACCACTCCAATTCCTGCAGTCGTGCTTCTTCTCGTTCGCTGGAAGTGCCGCCGAGACTCTCGCGAACCACTTCGTTCCACGCGTACCACGCACCGACCCGGAGGGTGCGGAGTTGCCGGACCAGTGCTGGCAGCAGTTCACGATCGCGTGGGTCACTCGTTGCGCTCCAGACTCGAAACAGTCGTCGTCCTTGCTCGGCGAACGAAGCACGGAGCCAGGCTGCAAGACGGGGGCGAGCGAGTTCACCCTGCGGCGTGAGCAGGCCGAGCGATCCCGCACAGCGACGAAGGAAGATGAAGTAGGCGAGGGAATCGCTTGCATCTTCCCAGAACCAGTGCTGGCGTGCGATCGCAGCGACGAGTGGTCGGGGGGGCCGGCTCTCGCGAGGCCAGGCTGTGCCGGAGCGAAGCGAGCACGCGAGGAGTAGCAGGAGGTCGAGAACAGCCGCCTGGGGAGGAGCCTGAGTGGTGACCGAGACGTCGTCGATCGGCTGTGGAGTCGGTGTCGAGGAAGTACCGAGGGTCAACGTCGGGAGAACCATGAGACAGCGGGCGCTGCCCTCGAATGTCCGCCAGACCAATCCATAGCGGGCAAGTTCACTAACAGTGCGACGGAGTTCGCCGAACGTCCAGCGACGATCGCGCAGGAGCTCACTCAGGGGTATAGGCGCACGACGGCTCTCGAGATGGGTCAGCAGCTGCCGAGCACGCGGGGAAAGCCCGGTGCAGATGCGGTAGAGAACCGTCGGGTCGACGAGCCGGGAGACGAGATACCCGAGGGCCTGATCTCGACTGGTGACGGAGGGAATGACTGCCAAGCCGTATCGCTCGGCCAGTTCGAGCAACTCATGATCGGTGAGCTGACCGAAGAGTGCAGGGAGCGGACCATCCGGCCCGATCGGATCAGACCGCTCGTGCTCCAGTCGCTGGATCACGCGAGCGACCTCGTTTGGCAGGAAGACGCGCGGCCCCTCACCGGATGGCTCGCTGGCCAGTAGACCGGCCACGTAGAGTTGGCGGAGGACCGCGATCGTCGCTCCCTCGTCTCGGCCGAGCGCTCGTGCGATCTCGTTGGGGGAGAGCGGAAGACGTCGCTCAGCGAGGATGCAAAGGGCAGCCTCGGCCAGTTCACCCAGCCGTTCCAGTGCCAACGCCACCTGCCATGCGTCGGTGAGGATGGGATAGAGGAGACCAGTGAGTTCCGCAGCGCTCTCGGTGGGAGCGATCTCCCAGAAACGTCCGGCTGCCCGCAAACTTTGCAGCGGCCGGTCATGTAGCACGACGAGCAGGGGGCGCATCCGTTTCGCTCCGCTCGTTGTCCACACTTCGAGCGCAACTGTATGCGCTGGCAAGGCGCGGTGGCAAGCGTGACCAGTTGGACGGTGTCAGCCTCTCTCCCGATGAACCCATCGGAATGGGCTCCTCAGCGGAAAGCGTCAACCAGATCGCCGTTTGTCCACTGGGGAGACGAGAGACGGGCGCTAATCGCTGGCTTCCGACGCGACGTCGAGTAGGGTCGTCGGAACCGGTTGTGCAGGCGAGCGCAGCTGGATGAGATGATGGTAACGGAGCAGCAGGACAGCCAGCCCGATCAGCGTGCGGAACCCGATCCCGAGAGCACGATAGGTGATGGCGATCGCAGTCGCGCGGCCGAATCCGATGCCGATCCAGTTGAGGAGACCGACCAGACTGATCTCTGTCGTGCCGAAGCCATTGGGAACAGGCAGGAAAAGGTGCGCGAGCATCGACATCCCGTGCACATAGAGCCCCTCCAACGGTGCGAGTCCGCGCACCGTCAACGCATTGGCCAGCATGATCAGGATCGCGACCGCACACAGCGAGGAAGCGATACTGGTCATGGTTCCTGGAATGAGGGCACGACCATTCAACAGGGCGACCAGTGTGCGACGAGCGTCTTCCTCGACTGGAACCAGTCGTCGCGTCAGGCGCCAACGTCGCAGCACACCGACGAGGGCGGTACCGGATCGCTCGGAGCGGGCGATCGTGATGAGGAGGAGCGCGAGGATCAGGGCTGCCACCGGTGCCACGAGTTGCGCGTTCGGCTGGGGGGAAGCAGCGATCCCGATGAGCGCCAAGAGAGCGACAGCGAAGACATCACCGAGACCCTGTGCGATGAGTGGGGGAGCAGTGTGACGCAAGCCGATACGACCCTTTGCGTGCTCTTCGGCGAGGCGGGCGGAGAGGATCGAGCCACCAGGCAGGGCACTCGCGGCTTGAGCAGCCAGATAGCTGGTGATGCTATCGCGGAAGCGAAGGGGAAGTTGTGCTGCCCGGAGATACCAGGCCCAACGGATGGCTTTGATTGCCTCGTTCGCGCTGAGCACGAGCAAGAGAGCGAGTACCACGCGGGGAGACAAGCGTTCGAGGGTACCGGTAACCATCTCCGGATCCCGAAAGGACCAGGCGACGAAGCTGAAAACTCCAGCGATGACAAAGACAAGCACTCCTCGGCGCATCGTGTCCCCGCCGATCATGAACGGACGAGCCCGGGCGACGCCGTTTGGACCTGCGTCGTCCGCCCGGGCCCTCAAGACTGGATTCGGCGAAAATCGACGATCGTACCAGTGCCCGGGACGGGAGACTCGCCACTCAGTATATCTGCCGTGCACGGAAGCGAGCAAGTGCTGTTCGTCACCGTGCACGTTTCGTCGTGCTATGGATACTGGGCCGCGACGATTTCGGCAACGATGCGTCCACGCGTGATCTCGTCTGGCTGACCGATACGGTCAGGCCACCACTCCAGCCGCGCTCGCTCGAAGAGCTGGGCGATATACCAGCGACCATCGGGGAGATCCACCCGGAACTCCTCGGTGATGGGGAGACCGAAGACAGCGCGTCCGCCGTTGGCGGACCAGTACGCTTTGAAGCCGTTACTCAACGAGTGGCGCGTTTCTCGGAAGTAGAGCCGGTCCGTCGAGTCGGGGAACAGTTCGACCGGTTGCCAGGCCTCGAATGGCGCGGCAGCGTAATAGCCGACCGGGAGTTCGCTCACGTTGCCTGAGGCTGGGTCGTAGAGAAGCACAGCACGCTCGAAATACTGGACGAATCGCACGGTACCATCGATGCCGACCTCGCGGAAGAACTCGCTGATCGGCAGACCGTAGCGCTGCCATCCTCCTCCCTGCTGCCAGGCCGTATGGAGAAAGACAGGGACGTTGTGCCCCGTTTCGGGCATGTAGATGTAGCGGGCCGGATCGGCAGCGGCAACGGGATCCAGTGGCGGGCGCTCACCGGGATGAACGGTAACGATCTCCTCGTAGCCTCGTGGCGGAGCAGGGAGCGGCGAGGGTGGATCCTTGACCAGCCAGAGGAACGTGACGGTGACCCAGTCGGATTGGGTCATACCGAGGGCCGCAAAGGCACCGTCAGCGATATCCATCGCCGCCGGGCTCCTGACGGGACGGCCCCAGCCGTCTTTGCCGCCGTTATAGCCGTGGAAATAGGCGGCTTGAGCGGCGGGGACGCCTTGTGGCAGCCCCTTCCAGCGGCGGACTTCGGGTGGATTCCAGAAGTCGTCGTCCACGTTCCAGGGGCCGACGTCCCACACCGGGAGGACCAGGCTCCGCCCTTTGTATTCGACGAGGACCTGGAACTCGTGCCCGCCTCGCGAGCTCAGTGCGCAGGTACAGGGAAGCGTGACAAAAAAGTCATTGGGTTGGATGACGTGACCATTAGCCGTGCGCTCTCCCACCAAGCCGAGGCTATGGGCGAAAATACGAAAGGTGGCTCGCATCTGGAAGCTGCTCGAGGGGCGATTCTCGTCGTTGGACGGGGCGAGGTAATTCGCTAACGCCCACCCGCTCTTCTCGCCCCACTGGACATTCCACCAGAGATTACCGCGAGCGTCGGGCTGCGGTCCACCGATCACCCGAACGGTGGCACCCTCCGGCATCACGACGATCACCGTAAAGTCGTAGCCTGGCCCTTCCCGGAGGTTGAGACCGTCACCGTTCGTTCCCATCACCGTGGCGGGCTGACCGACGGTAAGAGTGCTCACGGCACGCACCGATTGTATGGGGAGCATGATCAGGAGGAGCACTGCGCACACGCAATGGAGGAAAGGCCGCGTTCGTTCGCGCATTTTCAGGCCCTCCGCGTCCGGACGCAATCGCTCGCGTCATGCCCACTCTAGCAGATGCGTGAGCGACTGGCAAGTTGGACGAGGGACCATCTCACGGAAGTGAAGTCTCTGGGTTGTGGAATCGGTTGTGTGTCGGCTGTTTTCTGGCCGTCTCGGCGCAGGACAAATCGAGCAGGGGACGACGTTTCCGGCGAGGACGAACGCTCCAGGTCGCACCGTGTTGTCGATCATGCCTCAAGCGACAGATCAGGGATGGAGGGCTCGGTCGCAGTTGCCATGGGTTGTTCGGGCTACAATCGAGATCGTGTCGGGTTGCGGGGAGCAGGGGGTAGACGGTGACAGTGATCGAGACGCGACTGACGCCCGATCGACTCGAAGAGCTGGAGAGCTTGGCACGCCGACTCCGTCGTACCGTCTTGATCATGACGACCGAGGCGGGTTCCGGGCACCCGACGAGCTCGCTTTCGGCCGTCGAGATCATGGTGGCCCTCTACTTCGGTGGTCTCCTGCGTTACGATCCGGCTCGTCCCGATTGGCCCGATCGTGACCGCTTCATTCTCTCCAAGGGGCATGCTGCGCCGATCCTGTACGCGGTCCTCGCCGAAGCAGGGTATTTCGCAAAGGATCTCTTGAGGACACTGCGTAAACTGGGGAGCCCACTGGAAGGACATCCCAACATGCGTCGCTTGCCGGGGGTAGAGGCCTCAACGGGCAGTTTGGGTCAGGGGCTTTCGATCGGGCTCGGGCACGCACTGGCGGCACGACTGGACGGACGGGATTATCACGTCTTTGTGCTCCTCGGCGACGGAGAAATCGAAGAGGGCCAAGTCTGGGAAGCGGCAATGGCGGCTGCCCACTGGCGCGTCTCGAACCTCGTGGCGATCGTCGATCACAACGGTTATCAACAGACTGGACCAGTGGCCGCGGTCACGGATCCCCGCGAGTATGCGATGAAATGGCGAGCCTTCGGCTGGCACGTCGAAGAAGTGAACGGACACGATCTGGAAGCAGTGCACGAGGTGTTGCGGTTCGCCCGCGCCTATCGAGACGGTCCGGTTTGCATCATCGCTCACACTGTGAAGGGGAAGGGCGTGTCGTTCCTCGAGCGGGACTTTACCTGGCACGGGCGTGCGGTACCGCGTGATCGTCTGGAGCGAGCACTGGAGGAACTGGCATGAATATCGGGACACGGGCTGGTTTACGCATGGGAAAGGCGACCCGGGATGCCTTTGGCGAAGCCCTGCGTGATCTCGGGGGCGTCTATCCTGATCTGGTCGTGGTCGACGGCGATGTGAGCAACTCGACGAGAACCGAGTATTTTGCCCAGGCGTTTCCCCAGCGGTTCTTCAATGTCGGCATTGCGGAATCGAATTTGATCGGGGTGGCCTCTGGCCTGGCTGCCAGCGGTAAGCGCGTGGTCGCTGCGAGCTTCGCGTGTTTCCTCCTGTGCAATGCATTCGATCAAATCCGCATGGGAGTTGCCTATCCGCGCCTCAACGTCAAGCTCGTCGGAAGTCACGCGGGTATCAGCATCGGTGAGGACGGGCCGTCGCAGATGGGAATCGAAGATGTCGCCCTTGCACTCTCCTTGCCGGGCGTGGCCGTGCTCGTGCCAGCCGACGAGCATGCGACGCGGGCCGCCACGCGGGCGATGCTGGAATGGGAGGGGCCGACCTACCTGCGCTTGGGCCGACCGCCTGTACCGGTCATCTACGAGCCACCAGTCGACTTCGTGATCGGTCGTGCCTTTCGTCTGCGCGAGGGGAACGACGTGACGATCATCGCGAATGGTCTCATGGTTGCGATGGCACTCGATGCTGCTGAGGAACTCGCTGCTCGTGGTGTGCAGGCGCGTGTCCTCGACATGGCCACGGTGCGCCCGCTCGATGTCGATGCGGTGATCGCAGCGGCGCGCGAGACGCGTGGCATCGTGGTTGCCGAGGAGCACCTGCACTATGGGGGACTGGGGAGCGTCGTCGCCATGGCGGTCAGCCAGCACCATCCGTGTCCCATGCGTTTCGTGGATCTGGATGATCGCTATGCTGAGTCGGGCGCACCGGATGACTTGTTGCGGGCCTATGGCTTGACGAGCGAGCGCATCGTGGCTGCTGCCCTCGAACTCACCGAACGGATCTAACTGTGGGAACCGAACGCGCGAAAGAGCGAGCGGCACGCTTTGCGGCCTCGCTCGTCGAAGACGGCATGATCGTCGGTCTGGGCTCCGGTTCTACCGCGGAGCTGGCGGTGCGTGCGCTCGGTGAGCGACTGCACGATGGGCTTCGGCTGATCGGGGTTGCGACCTCGCAACGTACTGCAGCCCTGGCCCGCCGGGTAGGCATCGAGCTCCGCGATCCGGATTCGGTCGACCGGATCGATCTGGCGATCGACGGTGCTGACGAGGTCGAGGAACGCTCGCTCGGTCTTCTCAAGGGGCGAGGGGGAGCGCTCGTTCGCGAGAAGCTCGTGGCCCGCATGGCTCGCCGCCTGGTGATCATCATCGATGACTCGAAGCTCGTCGCAGCTCTGGGCGCGCGTTTCCCGCTCCCGGTCGAGGTCGTGCCCTTCGGCTGGCGCTGGTGCGCTCGGTGGCTCGAGGATTTAGGAGGGCGACCGACACTGCGCTGCCGTCCGACTGGGCATCCATTTCGCTCCGACAATGGGAATCTCATTCTCGATGTCGCGTTCGGTGCGATCGCCGATCCAGCGTGGCTCGACCGAACGATCAAGATGCTGCCAGGTGTCATCGACCACGGACTGTTTTTGGACATGGCGGATCTCGTCATCGTCGGAAGCGAGACCGGCATTCGCCTGCTCGAGCGCTCGCGAACGGTGAGCGAGACTTCGAAAAGTTGAACGAGTGCGGTTAGGGGACGACCGTTCATCGCCGTTTCGCGGTGAGCAGAAGGTTGTGTCGGCCCCAACGGCTGCTGCGGCGCAGCGATCCGAACAGCTTGGACCGCGGCCGCGGTCGCTCTTCCCTGAGGTCAGCTCGAGCGATCAGATAAGAGTCCCTGTCTGCATTGCGTGCGGCGAGGCATGACCGTCACCCGCCGGTCCGGGGACGAGGAACCGTCGGCTCGTCTCGCTGGTCTGCTGCAAGCCGGAATCCGATCGGGCCTCCCGACAAGCAGCCTCACCCGGTGCCGAGCCGCGCAATCCCGCAGCTTTTCCTGCGTCGGGACTGCCAGGTCTCCCTTGCCCCGCTGCGCGCCCTGCGCTATAGTGTACGTACACAGTGTCCGTTCACCGTTGCCGAAAAGGGGGAAGCGGTGACCATGGGCCTGGTGGAGCGTTATGTAGAACGCGAGCGGTGGCGGCGACGACTGCAGCTCGAAATGGCTCCCGCCCAGGATCCTGAGCCGCTCGTGCGGTTCGGGCGTTCCGCTCTGCCACGAGCCAGGGGAGGGCGGCGGCGTTGGCTGGCCGGACTCGGGGTCATCGCCGCGCTCGCAGCGGAGCGGGCCGATGCAACGACCCTGCATGTCGTTCAACCTGGCGAGACCCTGAGCCAGATCGCCACTCGTTATGGCGTATCGGTACCGGATCTCGCACGCGCGAACGAACTGTCGAATCCAGATCGTATTCTCGTGGGGGCGGTGCTGCGCATTCCGGCGTCCCTGTTGGTCAGCGAGCGCGTTCACCGCGTGAGGCCGGGAGAGAGGCTGACGAGCATCGCGCAGCGTTACGGCGTTTCGGTCGAGTCGATCAGACAGGCGAACCGGCTCCCCGATCCGGATCGCATCCTGGTCGGGCAGATGCTCGTCATTCCGAGTGTGCCCGAGACGGCAATGGATACCAGTGCGTCCAGCAGCGCTCGACGCTACGTCGTTCAGCCGGGAGACACGCTCAGTGCGCTCGCGGTGCGCTTCGGTGTACCACTGTCGACGCTCGTGAAAGCGAACGGCATCACCGATCCGGATCGTCTCCTGGCTGGACAGACATTAGTGATCCCTCGGCGCGAACTCGGTGCTGGAGTACTCCTCGCGGGTGTGCCTGCCTACCGGCAATCGTTGCCATTGAGCTGCGAATCAGCTGCGGTCAGCATGGTCACGGCCTATTGGGGAAAGCCCGTTTCCGAATGGGTCTTCATCGAAAACCTTCCCTCGCACCCGAACCCCCATCGGGGCTTCCGGGGGAACATGAGCGGTACCTTCGGGGGCACCGATGACTATGGGGTCTATGCGGAGCCGTTCATCCCTATCCTCGAACGGTACGGATTTCGAGCCCAGGCGGTGTATGCGCGCGGCGATGTCAGCGTTCTTCGGGAGGAACTGTCGCTGGGGCGTCCGGTGGTCGTGTGGATGACCAATTTGGCATCGGTCCAGCCTCGCTTGATCGGCGAGGCCGATGGCGAACGGTTCATCCTGGTTCCGCAGGAACATGCCTTCGTCGTGTACGGCTATGACGAAGAGCGGGTCTACGTAGTCGATCCGGGCGATGGCCAATATCGCTCCTTCGGATGGGAAGACTTCCTGCGGTCGTGGGGTTACTTCGATGGCATGTTGCTGCGAATCCTTCCCGCACCGTGGGGCTAAGCGACCAGGCGCGCTGAGAGCAAAACGATCAAAAGCGTCAGGAGGAGATTCGCGGTCGAAATCAGGACGGAAAGATCGAGCAACTGGCGGTAGCGCTGTCGATCACGTGGATCAAGTGAGCGGGCGAGTTCGGTGAGCTGAGGACCGATAAATCGCCCATGCAGCAGAGTCAAAACGAGAATCAGTGCGACGAGCGTCATTTTCATAATGAGAAGTGTCCCGTAAGCGCTGGGGAACGACACGAGGGCGCTCCAGGCCACGCCACGGTGCTCGCCGATCGCGAAGCCGGTCAGGATGGCGACGATCAAGCTGATCCATGCGAGCGGAGAATAGCGTCGACCGAAGGCAGCGGTGAGTTGGGTCTGGGTCGGACGATCGAGCTGCGACCGCAACACCGGGCGGACGACGAGGAAGAGGAAAAGTTGCCCACCGAGCCAGATGGCCATGGCGACGAGATGAACCCAGCGGACGAGAGCCCAGACCCACTCGCTCATCCCCACGGTTCTCCTTTCGTTCCCGGTGTTCCTGCCGTACGTGTCGGTTTCCGACGCGGTTCGGAGTATGCGTGCTGGACCGGTCGAAGCGCAAGCGGTGACAGCAGTGCGATCCGGTTCGGGTCATCCGACGCTGGCGCTCGCGCAGGTGTGCTGCATGGAATAGGGAATGGTTCCCATCGTATGGTCAACTCAGAGCGCACCTGTTACGCGACTCCGTATCGTCGCGCACGTTCGTCCGAGGATTGCTTGACTGCTCGTGAAGCTCATGACTAGAGTTACGGTGACACACCGATCGACGTTGGACTCTCGGAGTGAGAGTCGGCGGATGGCAAACGATGGCGGAACGAGCAGGTCTTGCTCTATGAAAGGGCGGCGGTGGTGCAACAGGCATCGAGCGGTCCCGGGCTGGTCATCGGTGTTCCCCGTGAGCGGGCTCCCCGCGAGCGACGGGTGGCGGCGACTCCGGAGACGGTTGCACGATATCTGAAACGCGGTTTCCGGGTCATCGTCGAGCAGGAAGCTGGCTTGGCTGCTGGTTTCCCAGACGAGGAGTATCGGCAGGCGGGTGCGGAGATCGTTGCCGAGCCGGGTGATCTCTACCGGCGCGCTTCGGTCATCATCAAGGTGCAGCGTCCGTTACCGGAAGAGATCGAGTTCTTGCAGCCGGGTCACGTGATCATCGCGTTTCTGCAACCGCTCATCGCACCCGAACTCGTTGCGGTGCTGGCGGAACGCGGTGTGGTTGCGGTCAGTATGGACACGATTCCGCGGATTACCCGGGCGCAGCCGATGGATGCGTTGTCCTCGATGAGTACGGTCGCTGGGTACAAGGCCGTACTTTTGGCCGCGAATGAGCTTCCCAAGTTTTTCCCCTTGATGATGACTGCGGCGGGAACGATCCGACCGGCCAAGGTTCTGGTGCTGGGGGCTGGCGTTGCGGGATTGCAGGCGATCGCGACGGCGCGCCGGCTCGGTGCGCTGGTGGAGGCGTTCGATACACGACCGGTGGTGAAAGAGCAAGTGGAGAGCCTGGGTGCCAAGTTTCTCGAATTGGATGTCACGACCGAGGAAGTCGGCGGTTACGCCAAGGAACTAGCAGAGGAACATCTGCGGCGGGAACAGGAGTTGATTCATCGGCACTGTTTGGAAGCTGATGTCGTCATCACGACTGCTCTCGTCCCGGGTCGGCGGGCGCCGCTTTTGGTCCGTGAGACGACGGTCCGGGAGATGCGACCGCGCTCGGTGATCGTTGATCTCGCGGCTGAAATGGGTGGGAATTGCGAGCTCACGGTGCCGGGAGAGACTGTTGTCCGCTATGGCGTCACGATCATGGGGCCACTGAATCTACCGAGCGAGATGGCCTATACGGCCAGCCAAATGTATGCCCGCAATGTGGCGACGTTGCTCGAGCACCTTGCGCCCAAGGGCGAGTTCGTCTGGAATCTGGAGGACGAGATCACGCGCGGCGTCGTCCTCACGAAGGACGGGACGATTTTGCACGGTCCGACGCTCGAGCGACTCAAGGAAATCAAGGAGGAAGTGCGGTGAATCAAGAATTCCTGCTCGGGCTCTATGTTCTCATATTGACCATCTTTCTCGGATTCGAGGTGATCTCGCGTGTCCCGACACTGCTGCACACACCGCTCATGTCCGGAACGAACGCGATTCACGGAATCGTCTTGCTCGGTGGGATTCTGGTGGCTGGGACAGCCGAGAACCCGTTGACCTTACTGCTGGGTTTTCTCGGTTGTCTTTTCGGGGCAGGCAACTTGTTCGGCGGCATTGTCGTGACAGACCGGATGCTGGAGATGTTCAAGAAGAAGGAGCCAGCTGCTCGCCAAGCGGGGGAGCGGTCCACGGCAAAGGCGCCTGAGAAGGAAGTGGTGGGGCAGCGGTGATCGAGAATCTGCGTGATGCTGTCGTCGATCTCGTCTATCTCGTCTGTGCGGTCGTCATCATTCTCGGCCTCAAGCGACTGAGCTCGCCGCGAACGGCGCGCTCCGGTAACAAACTCGTCGCGGCCGGTCTCCTCGTAGCGGTGGGTGTGACACTGCTCGATCCGCACATCCATTGGCGACCGGCCAATATCGCGGTCATGCTGATCGGAACCGTCGTCGGTGCCGCTGGGTCGATCTACCTGGCGCGCGTTGTTCCCATGACGGCGATGCCGCAGATGGTCGCGCTCTTCAACGGAATGGGAGGCGCGACTGCGGCCCTCGTGGCCGTCGCCGAGTTCCAGCGGTTCGTCGCCAGCGGAGCAGTCACCGCTGGCGAGCGTGTGTCCGTTGCCTTCGGGACGACTGTCGGTTCGGTGGCCTTTACCGGAAGCGTGATCGCCTTTCTCAAGTTGCAGGAATTGATGACTGGTCGACCGGTGCGCTTCCCCTTGCAAATTCCGTTGAATGTCGCTGTCGTCGCCGGCATCGTGGCGATGTGGGCCTGGTTGTTGGGCTTCGCTGGTTCGTCGGCCAGCGTGTGGATCATGTTCGGGCTCGCGTTGCTCTTCGGCATCCTGCTGGTCCTCCCGGTCGGCGGGGCTGACATGCCTGTCGTCATCTCCGTTTTGAACTCGATGACCGGTCTCGCGGCTGCGGCGGCTGGATTCGTGCTGGAGAACCAGATTCTCGTTGTGGCTGGTGCCTTGGTCGGTGCCTCGGGCTCGCTTTTGACCATCCTGATGAGTCGCGCGATGAACCGATCGCTGGCCAACGTGCTGTTCGGTGCCTACCGGACGCGAGCGGCTGGTGCTGCAGTCGCCGAGGCGAAGCCGATCCGCGAGACGACGGTCGAGGACACAGCTGTGCTGCTTGCCTACGCCAATTTGGTGATCATCGTGCCCGGCTATGGACTCGCAGTGGCGCAGGCGCAGCACGAGTTGGCGGAACTTGCCAACGAGCTGGAAAAGCGTGGTGTCGAAGTCAAGTTCGCCATCCATCCCGTTGCTGGTCGGATGCCGGGCCACATGAACGTCTTATTAGCGGAGGCGAATATCCCATACGACAAGTTGTACGAGATGGAGCAGATCAACGAGGAGTTCCAGCGAGCTGACGTTGCGCTGGTGGTCGGTGCGAACGACGTGGTCAATCCGGCTGCTCGCACCGATCCGTCCAGTCCGCTCTACGGCATGCCGATCCTCAATGCCGATCAGGCCAAGAATGTGATCGTGCTCAAGCGGAGCATGCGCCCAGGGTTTGCGGGAGTGGAGAACGAGCTGTTCCACATGCCACAGACGCGCATGCTCTTCGGCGATGCCAAGGAGACACTCAAGCGGTTGGTGGAGGCGGTGAAGAGCGTGTGAGCTGTTCCGTCTAGCTGGATTGGGTCCGCAAGCTCGATACGGCGCCTGTATGCGTCACTGCCTCTCTCCGCTGGTCTGCGAGCGTGATTGGTCTTGGTTCCGTGTTCCAGCGCGGTGGCGCCGGGGGAAGTCGATCTCTCGGCTTACCGCGCAGCTGGTCGCTGGGTGCTCTATTCTCACTGTGAGATGACGGGGACGGTCACTCGTTTGGGGCCGTTCGCGAGATCGCGAACGACAGGAACCAGACGGTCATGACCGTGAGGTCCAGGAAAACCGTGTACGGTTGCCGCGGCGGATCGAGCGTCCCCTCTCGAAGATGAATCTCGAAAGAGAGTCCAGGCGTGTCGATGGGCCGCATCGGACGGGCCGACTGACCCATTGGCGTGGTGATGAAGCGCTGTCTCCATCGTTGTCCACACGCGGCTGGTACCCTTGTGCCACAGGGAAAGGATGCGGGCCGAGAAAGGGGACGGGACAACGATGACGCAGCAAAGTCGCCTCGAGCAGTTCCGCGCCTATCGGGCGCGCATGAACCAGCGCATCGGTGAGATCGGCCATCGGGAAATCAACCGCTTTTTCGCACTGGACAGCGCGACCTACCGAGACGGAGCGTTGGATGCACGAACCAAGGAACTCCTCGGTCTGGTCGCCTCGCTCGTCTTGCGGTGCAACGATTGTGTCGATTACCACCTCGACCGCTGCGTCGCGCTCGGCTGGTCAGATGCGGAACTCTACGATGCAATGCAGGTCGCGTTGATGGTCGGTGGGAGCATCGTCATCCCGCACCTGCGACATGCCGTGGAGACACTCGATCTCTTGCGCGCCGAACGGCACGAACGCGACTGACGAGTGGATGGCCTCCGCGCGACGCGGGAGAACTATGCTTACCGCTGACGAGCGTGCCCTCGAGCAGGAGACGAACGGTGCGAGCGGAAACGAGGCCAAAGAGAAACAGTGGGTCATCACGAGGGCCGTGGGTCCTCCTCTCGCTGGCGCTGTTCTTGGCGGGATTTGCCATCGGGCAAGAATGGCCGCGACCGTTGGCGACGCCTACACCGGCGATCATGCCTACAGCGGCGGTCATGCCGACTCCGGTGGCGGTTTTCAGCGAGGCATGGTCGCTGCTGCACGAGCATTACGTCGATCCGGCAGCTCTCGACGATCAGCGCTTGCTTGCCGGTGCCTTGCGGGGGCTGGCTGATGCGGTCGGCGACAATGGACATACGCGATATCTCACGGCGGAGGAACTTGCTCAGCACAGTGAACAACTCTCTGGCGAGTATTCCGGTGTCGGGATCGAGATCAGCGAGCAAGACAACACGATCGTCGTCCGCGATGTGTTCGCGGGTTCACCAGCTGCCCGCGCTGGAATCCAGCCGGGGGACGTGTTGGTCGCGGTGGACGGGATCCCCGTTTCCGAACTGGGCCTGGATGGTGTCGTGCAACGCGTCCGTGGTCCGGAAGGCACGGTGGTCACGCTGGTGATCCAGCAGGTTGGCAAGGCTTCTCCTCTCGAAGTCAGACTCGTACGGTCCAAAGTGCGCTTCTCAGGAGTCCGCTGGGCGGTGCTTGCGGAACGAGTCGGTCTTCTGCGGGTGAGTTCCTTCGCGGCTGGAACGGCAGAAGATGCCCGGCAAGGACTCAGCGAATTAGCAGCAGCTGGTGCGCGCGGGGTGATTCTCGACCTGCGGGGCAATCCGGGTGGGTTGGTCGACCAGGCGGTGGATGTGGCCGGTCTCTTCCTGCCGCCGGATACGGTCGTGCTGCGTTCGCGCGATCGCAGCGGGAAGGAAACGGTCTACCGGACCAAGCCGGATGCCCAACCCGTGACGCTGCCGCTCGTCGTCCTCGTCAATCGGGAAACGGCTTCCGCAGCCGAAATCGTCGCCGGAGCTCTGCAGGATCATCGACGTGCGGTCATCATCGGCGAGCGAACCTTCGGGACGGGAACCGTGCTCGCCGAGTTCCGGCTCCGGGATGGATCGGCTCTGCTCATCGGAACTCAGGTGTGGGTAACTCCGAACGGACGGGTGATCTGGCGTAATGGTATCGAGCCGGATATCACGGTTGCCCCCGCTGCCGAAGATGTCACGATCGTACCTCGTCGTGGCGAGATCCTGCCTGCCGAGCAGATCCGATCGGATTCGCAGCTCCTCGCTGCATGGGAGTATCTGCTCGAGCGGGATCGGGCGTGACGCTCGGGCGAAGGTGAGGGATGTCCGTGAGGGAACCAGACGTAAGCGGCAACCGGGCATCGCCGCCGGACGCATGGCGAGTTGCTAGCGAGCTCTACCAGGCGGGAGACCTCTTCGGCTGTCACGAGATCCTCGAGCATGTCTGGCGGGCGACCGAGGGCTCACTGCGCGAGTTCTACCGGGGTCTCATTCAGGTGGTGGTCGGACTGTATCATGCCCAGCGTGGGAATCGAGTCGGGGCACGAGCAGTGTTGGCACGCGGGCTCGCGCGGATAGAACAGTATCCTGAGGACTGTCTGGGGATGGATTGGGGACCGTTCCGGCGGAGTGCCCGGTGCTACCTCGAGTGGCTCGAGTCAGGGATGGAGGGGGCTGAACCTGCTCGACCGGTGTGGCCGAGGGAGCGGTATCTGGACCCAACGGTGCAGTGAAGGGAGATCGAAGTGGTGCGGGTACCGGAGCGACCCGAGAGCGTGCTCGTCATTATGGCACATCCCGACGACGCGGAGTTCATCTGCGCCGGGACAGTGGCCCGTTGGGCCAGCCAGGGAAGCCAGGTCATCTATGTACTGGTGACGAGCGGAGACAAAGGCAGCAACGACCCGACCATGACCCCGGAGCGATTGGCTGCGCTCCGTGAAGCGGAACAGCGCGAGGCAGCGCGGATTCTCGGGGTGGAGCATGTCGAATTCTTGCGTTACCGCGATGCTGAGGTCGTCGCCGATCTCGGGCTGCGCCGGGAGATCGTTCGCATGGTCCGGCGGTTCCGCCCCAGTGCGGTTATCTGCCAGGACCCGACAGCTCGATATTATGGACAGTCCTACATTCAGCATCCGGATCACATCGCGGTCGGGGAAGCGACCTTGGCGGCAGTGTTTCCGAGCGCGCGTGATCGCCTGACGTTTCCGGAGTTGCTCGCAGAAGGTTTGGAGCCACACATCGTGGCGCATGTCTATTTGGCCGGTGCACGGGAACCGGATGTCTTCGTGGACATTACGCCGTTCTTCGAAAAGAAGCTCGCAGCCCTGAAAGCGCATCGGAGTCAGCTGGGAGACTGGGATCCCGAGCCGATGCTGCGGCTCTGGGCGCAGGATACCGCGGCGGAAGCTCGGCGACGCGGCTGGCCCGGCAGCGAGGAGATGCTGTTGGCCGAGGCGTTCAAGTATTTCGCCATCGGCGAGTGAGGAAGGGGAGCGCCAGAACCGGTCGGGCAGTCTTGGGCTGCTGCGGGGGAACCGGAGCGTCGGGCCGGCGTGGTCAGTTCGAAGCTCGGGTTGTCGATCGCTCGGTGAGGTGAATGCTTCCTCTCGCCAGCGGGGCGAATCGCTTCGGTCGTTTTTGCTCGCCTGGCTGCGAGCGAACCGTTCTGGAAACGGCTGCGGATTCAGGGCGTCCTGGCAGTGCTCGTCTCTGGGGCGAGAGAAGGAAAAGCTGCTCCTGCACCACTCTCGAGCGCCATCGGCGACCGGGAAGGCTGCTATACTGCAGGTCCGGCGTGCAGGCGCCGTGAGAGTAAAGGCGCGTCCGTGCGGCGAGTCGTACTCGGCATTATCGTCAGTCTCGTCTTTCTCGGCCTGGCCCTCCGGGGACAAGATTTCCCGGCTCTGGGGGCAGCGCTCCGGGCCGCTGATTACTGGTGGCTCCTCCCGGCGATCGCGGTCTATTTTTGCGGTGTGGTGGTGCGAGCACTCCGTTGGGCCACACTGCTTGCCCCGGTACGGCGGTTGACGTGGCGACAGCTCTTCCCGGTCGTGGCCGTTGGCTATATGGCGAACAATGTTCTGCCGTTTCGGACCGGTGAGGTGGTGAGAGCCTATGCAGTCAGCCGTCAATTCGGTGTGAGCAAGACAGCGACCTTAGCGACGATCGTACTCGAGCGCCTGCTGGATGGTTTGACGATGCTCGCGTTCATCCTCGTCGCTGCGTCGGCGGTTGCGCTGAACTCGGCCCTGCGTCACGTGGCGATCGTTGCGGCAGCGATCTTTGTCCCGGCATTCGGTCTCCTCGTGTTGAGCGCTCGCTCGGGTAGAGTGGTCCGATTCGTCTATTGGATCGTCCGGCTGGTCCCCCGAGGAGTGCGCCAGCGGACCGAGCGTTCGGTCGAATCTGGGTTTCAGGGTGTGGCCGTTTTCCGCAGTAGTGCCGCGCTTGGCCGTGTAGCCGGGCTCTCCGTTCTCGCCTGGCTGGCTGAGGCTGCCATGTATGCGGCGGTCGCGCGTGCATTTGGCCTCGAACTCTCTGCCGCGATCGTCCTGCTCACGACCGCGGTCGCCAACCTGGCTACCTTGATCCCCTCCTCGCCCGGCTACCTTGGACCGTTCGAGGCGGGTGTCCTGCTCGTGCTCGCTGGGTTGGCTGGCGTCCCTCGAACGATCGCTTTCTCCTACGCGATCGTGTTGCACGCGGCGCTCTATTTTCCTATCACGCTGGTCGGTTTGCTTTATTGGTCGAAGCTCCAGCTGGATTGGGTGGCGATACGGCGAGCCGAATCGGAGGAAGCAGTGCGACTATGAATGTTTGGCAAGCGGCCGTGCTCGGTATCGTTCAAGGAACGACCGAGTTTCTGCCTATCAGTAGTTCTGCCCATCTCATCGTGCTACCATGGCTCTTTGATTGGCCGGAACCGGGGCTGGCCTTCAACGTCGCGCTGCACCTCGGAACGTTGTCTGCAGTTCTCGCCTACTTCTGGCGTGATCTGATTCAGATCGGGCGGGCGTGGTTCGCGGGGCTCATCCGTCTCCGCCCACTCGAGGACTCTGCGTCACGTTTGGGCTGGGCAGTGATCATCGGATCGCTTCCGGCTGGTCTGGCTGGATTCTTTCTCAATGATGTCATCGATCATTTCTTTCATTCCGGCGGCGGAGGCGATACCGCGATCGTGTTCACGAGTCTTCTCCTGATCGTGCTCGGGTTTGTCCTCTGGTTGGCTGAACGCTACGGAACTCGATGGCGGTCGCTCGGCGAACTCGGTTTACGAGATGGGCTGGTTGTGGGTCTTGCCCAGGCCCTGGCTCTTCTTCCGGGCGTTTCCCGCTCTGGTAGCACCATCACTGCAAGCCTCTTTCTCGGTTTCGCTCGCCCGGCAGCCGCTCGCTTTTCCTTCATCTTGGGGATTCCGGCGATCGCCGGTGCCGGACTGCTCGAAACACTAAAACTGGTCGAAACCGGTCTTCCTGCGGAGCAGCGAGTCCTGTTCGTGACCGGAGTTGCCAGCGCGGCGATCACCGGGTTTCTCGCCATCGCTTTTCTCCTGCGCTTCCTGCAGCGCTACAGTACGAGCATCTTCATCGTGTACCGCATCGCACTGGGCCTCGTGCTCTTGCTCGTCGTTTCGTTCGCTCGCTGAGAGTTTCATCCTGTTGGACGGGATTCAGCGGTGGCCGGCTCGCTCACGGCAGTCGGCCCGCGTTCTGGCCGGATATCAGGAATCAGCCAACTGGCGATAAAGCCGACGAGGATGAAGGCGGCAGCGACCAATGCGGTGCGCCGGGCAGCGTCGGTGAAGGCAGCCTCGATGGCTTGGACAATCGGCTGCGTACCG
Organism: Thermomicrobium roseum DSM 5159; assembly: GCF_000021685.1. Lineage (GTDB taxonomy): Bacteria > Chloroflexota > Chloroflexia > Thermomicrobiales > Thermomicrobiaceae > Thermomicrobium > Thermomicrobium roseum. The sequence continues at coordinate 487,893 of NC_011959.1, forward strand.
GGTTGGGTCTGTAACTGGACGAGAATCTGGCCGGCGGATTGCTTGGCCGCACGTGCCAGTGCGGCGGCCTGCTGCGGGGGGATGCCGAGTTGATCGATCAGGCGCGACTTCGTTCCGCTGCCGAGGCCGGCAGCCAGGATGGTGCCGAGCAGTGCGATACCCAGCGCGGCACCCACCTGGCGTGTCGTGCTCTGGGTTCCGGAAGCTTGGCCAGACTGAGCTGTGGGCACTTCAGCGAGGATGACGGAGGTGAGCTGCGCCGTTGCGAGCCCGACCCCGAGGCCGTAAAGAAACAAGGCCGGAGCGAGCCGCCAACCGGTGGTATCGGGGGCGAGGAAAGGAACGATCAAAAGGAGGCCGACCGCCTCGAAGAGCATACCGGCGCGGATGACCTGACGCGCTCCGAAACGCTGAGCCAGGTTAGCCGCCGCTGGTCCACCGAGGAAAGCGCCGATGGCGGTAGCCAGCAGGACCAGGCCGGTTTGAAAGGCCGTATAGCCCAGAACCGCCTGGAGATAGAGCGGGAGAACGAAGACGATGCCGAACTCGCCGAGACTCACGATCAGGGCCGCGAGATTGCCCCATCGAAACGTGCGGTAACGAAAGAGGCGGAGATCCAGCAGGACCGGACGGTTGGCTCGGACACGCCGGAGTTCGTAGAGGGCGAACGTTGGAAGGAACAGCGCAGCGAGGGCCAGGGCCACCGGCACAGGTGACAGCGTGGCGAATGGCCATTCCCACGAACCGATGCGGAACGTGTCCGTCGGTCGCCACCAACCATAGCGCTCTCCCTCGATCAAGCCGAAGACGAGCGCAGCGAATCCGATGGCGCTGGTCACGATGCCGATCAGATCGATGCCAGGAGCCGCTGAAGGATCACGCGTTTCCGGGACGGTGAGGAGGGCGATGGTTCCAGCGACCAAGCCGATCGGCAAATTGATGTAAAAGGCCCAGCGCCACGAGAAGTCGGTGGTCAGCCAACCACCGACCAGCGGCCCGAGCGCTGCCATGCCACCGATCACGGATCCCCAGATGCCGAAGGCGAGGGCTCGCTCGCGTCCCCGGAACATGGCGTTGACGCTGGAAAGGGTCGAGGGCAGGATGCAGGCTGCGCCGATGCCCTGGAGAGCACGTGCCGCGATGAGCAGTGTCCCGGATGGAGCACTGGCACAGAGGAGACTGGCGCCGACGAAGAGGGCTAGCCCGCCGAGGTAGATCCGCTTGCGTCCGTACAAGTCACCGAGACGTCCGACCGTGACCAGTAGAGCAGCGAAGACGAGCGAGTAGACCGTATTCACCCACTCCGCATCAGTTAACTGGAGACCGAGATCCTCGATGATACTGGGAATCGCGACATTGACGATCGTCGCATCGACGATGATCATAGCTAGACCGAGGGCGAGCGACGCGAGCCCAAGCCATCGGGTGCGTGGTGCCGCTGTCATCGAAGCGCTCCAATCTTGCCCAAAACTACCAAACACTCACTCTGTTCGACCTGCTCGAATTGTACCACACCGTTTGGGTTCTTGCCCGAATACCTCCCTGGGCACTTCCACGCGAACACTCCGCCGCGGGGTCCATCGTATCCGGGTTTTTGTCCGAATGATCCCTACCCGGTCACTGGTGGGAACGCCAGAAGCGCCCGGTCCGCGCGAGCGCGGTGCGGTCATCGACTAGGCGATCGGGTTGCCCGGATCGGTTGGTTGGTCTGGCTGGAGCAAGATGACCCGTCCATCCGGCTGGATAGCGCCCAGGACAAGCACTTCCGAGGGGAAACCGGCGACCCGTCGGACGGGGAGGTTGACGACCGCGATGATCAGCCGGCCGATGAGATCTTCGGGCGCGTACCAGGGACGGATGGCTGCCGAGGAGCGCTTGACCCCCAGCGGCCCGAAATCGATGGTCAGCTTGTACGATGGTCGGCGTGCCTCCGGAAACTCCTCCACGGCAACGATTCGCCCGACACGCAGATCGACGCGTTGAAAATCGGCGAGCTCGATCGGCGGTTTGGCTTCCATCTCGCCTCCTTTCTTGCGCTGGGAAGCGTACCATCGTATCGGCTGCAGTTAGGTTCGGAGTGTGGCATCGATGCAGTACCGGCGAGAGACGACCGATCCGCAAGATGAGATCTTCGATGTCCTGACCCAGGATGGGGAGCTGACCGGTGAAAGGGCAGCTCGCTGGTTGGTTCACCAAAACGGGCTCTGGCACCCGGCATTTCACCTCTGGATCGCGTGGGCTACCCCGGAAGGTCTCCGCGTGCTCCTCCAGCGTCGGAGTCTCACCAAGGACACCATGCCGGGGCGCGTGGACGTGAGCGTCGGTGGACATTTCAAGGCGGGCGAGTTCGTCCCTGGGCAGCCCCTCGCGCCTCTCATGCTCGCCGCGATCGTGCGCGAGGTCAACGAAGAGTTAGGCTTCAGGCTCGAACCGAGCGTTATCCAGTGGCTCGGAACGCGCTGGTCGGAAGCGGTGCAGGCGAACATCTGCGACCGAGAAGTCCAATACCTGTATTTCTGGCTCCGTGACGAGCCGCTCGTGGCTATCGAACCTGATCCGCGTGAAGTCGCAGCATTGCTCGCCGTTTCGGTTCGCGGTCTGCTCGAGTTACTCGAGCAGGAGCGAATGTCCGTGGAAGCACCGGTTCTGTGGTCGAGTGAATCGGGGGCAGGGAGTACTCGTTCTGTGCAGGCTGTGACGTTCGCGGACCTCGTCCCCGGGCGTCAACGCTATTGGCGGGTCGTGCTGCATCTGCTCGAGCAAAACGCGGCGAAGGGAGAAGTGCCGACTGAGCCCCTTGTCTTGCACGGAAAGAGCGAAGCGGATGCCGGATAGAATCGGAGTGGTTTCCGGCGCCACCTGGAGCGTTACGTTTTGCTGTCCGCTTCCGATCACATTCGATCCTTGGTTGCGGCTCGGCGAGATCCTGGGCAGCTCCTGACATTGGGGCACCGTCCGAGCGCGAGGGAGCTCGTGCAACGAGCTCCTTCGCGCTCGGACTCTCTTGGCTTCGGATAACTGCCGTTCAGTCGATGTACTCGTACGCCAGGTAGGTGAGAAACTCGGTGAACTCGTCGTCGAGCACCAGACGATCGAGGATCTCGCGCGCCTCTCGAAGCCGACCGGCTACCTCTCCGCCGAGCTTGGTGAGTTCCTCGTCGCGGATCTGGACGTACAACTCGGCCGTGACTGGCCGACCATCGTCGAGTTCGGCGCGATGGAAGCGCCACTGCCAGAGCTGCGCGCGCGAGATCTCGGCAGTCGCCGTATCCTCCATCAGGTTGAAGATGGCCGCGGCGCCTTGGCCACGCAGCCAGCTGTCCAGGTACTGCAGCGCGACACTGACGTTGTTCCGGAGTCCTCCCTCGGTGATCCGTCCTCCTGGCACGCGCACGTCCAGCAAGTCGCGTGCTGTCACCTGCACGTCCTCGCGGAGGCGATGCTTCTGGTGGGGTTGCTCGCCCAGGACGCGATCGAAAACTTCGAGCGCGACGGGGACGAGGTCAGGGTGCGCGACCCACGTCCCGTCGAAGCCGTCCTTGGCTTCCCGTTCCTTGTCCTCGCGAACCTTCGCCAAGGCGATCTCGTTGACTTGCGGATCGCGCCGGCTGGGGATGAAGGCAGCCATTCCGCCGATGGCGTGTGCTCCACGGCGGTGACACGTCCGCACCAAGAGTTCGGTGTACGCACGCATGAACGGCACGGTCATTGTGACCTGTGCCCGATCGGGCAGGAGGAACTCCCGGTGCCGGCGGAACTTCTTGATGACACTAAAGATGTAATCCCATCGCCCAGCATTGAGTCCAGCAGCATGATCACGCAGTTCCCAGAGAATTTCGTCCATCTCGAAGGCAGCCAGGATCGTCTCGATGAGGACGGTCGCCCGAATCGTTCCCCGCGGAATGCCGAGGCGATCCTGGGCGAAGTTGAAGACGTCGTTCCAGAGGCGCGCTTCCAGGTGACTCTCCAGTTTGGGCAAGTAGAAGTAGGGCCCGGTGTTCCTGGCTAGCAACTCGTGCGCGTTGTGGAAAAAGTAGAGACCGAAGTCGAAGAGACTCGCCGAGATCGGTTCTCCATCGACCAGGACATGCCGTTCGACGAGATGCCAGCCGCGTGGTCGGACGACGAGTGTCGCGGTCTTGTCGGCGAGACGATAGACCCTGCCGTCCGGGCTTTCGAAGCTGATGGTTCGCCGGACGGCATCGCGGAGATTGATCTGGCCTTGCACCACATTATCCCAAGTCGGCGAGAGCGCATCCTCGAAGTCCGCCATGAAGACGCGCGCACCGGAGTTGAGGGCGTTGATCATCATTTTGCGATCGACAGGCCCGGTAATCTCGACGCGCCGATCCTCGAGATCAGGGGGAGTCGGCGCGACACGCCACTCGCTTTCACGAATGTGAGCAGTTTCGGGAAGAAAATCAGGAAAATGGCCGGCATCGATCGCCTGTTGGCGTTCGGCTCGTCGTTCGAGCAGCTGCTTGCGGCGAAGGTTGAACTCTCGATGGAGGCTCGCGACGAAGTCGAGGGCTGGTTCGGTGAGGATCTGGGCGAACTCCGGAGTCATGCGTCCCACGATCCGCACATCACCCATGACAATACCTCCCTCACCCGGTGATGGCACCACAGCGTCACCCCTAGTGTAACGAAGAAAAGCCGGGATGCGGAGTTCGGAAACCCTGCATCCCGGCAGGAGAACGACTCAGACCACTGCTTCTTCCGGCAACTCCTCTTCGAATTGGGTTCCCAGTCGAGGTGCGTCGTACACCTGCCCCAGGAGGTGATGGTAGGGAACACCGGAGAAGAAGTGATGGCTTCGGGTGGGGAAGTCGGTGCCTTCGGCCCACTCGCGCTTTTGCAGGTCGATGTACGCTCGCTCCTGGCGTGCTGCCAGATGCTGGAGCAGTTCGCTGAAACCGAGCCCCATCGCGTGTTGTGCTGCCAGCGTGATGAAGATGAACCGCACGCCCATCTCACCGAGTTCGCGGAAGCTGATCGGGTTCGGGTCAGTGAACCACTTGAATGAACTCGACCAGTTGAAGGCGAACCGAGCATCCGGGAAGCGCTTGCGCACTTCCTCGACGAACGTTTCGAGTGGCCCTCGCTCTGAGGTCGGAAACTCGCACCACACCAGATCGGGGACGCCACTGTCGAGGTAGCGCAGGGCACGCTCGATCGCCAACGGCAGGCCGCGCTTCGCTTCCGGCGCGTCGACGGCCGAAACGCCGTCGGTGCGTGCGATGATGACGAAATCGGGATTCCCGAGATCGTTGGCCACTGCCCGCATCATCTTGAGTTTGCCGACCATTTCTTGTGCTGGGATGAGCGCCTTGCCCGCGATGTGGCCGCAGCGCTTCGGCATCACTTGGTCCTCGATATGCGCGCCAGCGACGCCCGCGGTCACATAGAGCTCGGTGGTGCGCTGGACGTTGAAGAGGTTTCCGTACCCGGTATCCATGTCGGCGACGACCGGTGGGATATGGAGATGCTTCGGGGGTATGCCCTTCTCCGGATCGCCGACAGCCATCGTGAGCTGGAACTTGCGTAGCCCGGCGACGATGCGGCGTGCAGCATCGGCGATCTCCACGCTGGAGTACAGATCCATATCCGTCGTGCCCAGATGGCCGATCGCGAAGGAATAGCCGCTGAAGTAGACAGCCGGAAAGCCGTAATACATGACGAGTTGTGCGCCGTGGGGGTCATAGACACCAGGGGCGAACACGTAGGGGAGGGTCTCGAGGAGCTGACGCAGTCGCGTGCTCGGGTGAATCCAGCGCGAGGCTGGAACGCGATACCCAGGGGGAAGGAGCGGGGTTTCGCGGAGTTCGTTCGGATCAGTCACGGCTTGCGGCAGCGACCACATGACGAATTCTCCCTTCACTGGTCTCCTGACTGACGAGCGGATGTTTCGGAGCGTGTCGCGAGCGATGCACGCTGGGCGATGAGTTGGTGGCCCCCGCGTAGGCGGGGTCTCACTGTGCCCGCGCGGATCAGCGCGATACTACGGTGAGAGGAGCTTTGGCGCGAGTGATGAGGTGGTGAGCGGTGTACTGGCGAGTCAGGATCCACCGACGCGACACTCGAGGCATGGGAACCTCCCGCATTCGTCGTTCGACGACGATTCGCCTCTCCCGCTTCACAGCATAGCGATATTGGCATATAATTTCCAATAGTACTTTGTGATGAGCGCCATAGGAGGAAGCTATATGGATGTGAGTCTGCGGCAGCTCCAGGTGTTCCGGTCCGTGGCTCGGCATCGGAGTTTTTCGCGTGCTGCCGAAGACCTGGTCATCAGTCAACCGGCCGTCTCTGCGCAGATCAAGTCGCTCGAACAGGTGTTGGGTGTTCCTTTGTTCCAGCGCACCGGTCGCGGTGTGGAGCTGACCGAAGCGGGGCGGCAGCTTCTGCCCTATGCTGAGCGACTGTTGAATCTTCTGGACGAGGCGCTGGCGGCTGTTCACGAGCTGCGCTGTGCGCAACGTGGGCAGGTGCGGGTGGCCGCGAGCACCACAGCCGGGATCTATGTGGTGCCGAAGGCACTCGGTGCGTTCCATCGGGCCTATCCCGGGGTCGAGCTCTCGCTCGATGTGCTCAACCGGTTCGCTGTCCACCAGCGTTTGTTGGCAGGCGATGCCGATGTGGCGATCATGGGGCTCATCGAGGACCCGCAAGACTTGGAGATCGAGCAATTTCTGCCCAATGAGCTGGTCGTGATCGCCTCACCTCGCCATCACCTCGCTCGCCGTCATCAGATCCCGTTGGATGAGATTGCTCGCGAGCCGTTTCTCGTACGCGAGATCGGGTCGGGCACGCGCGCTGACATGGAACGAATCTTCGCCGAGGCTGGACTTTCCCCCCGCGTGGCGATGGAACTACGCAGCAACGGCGCGATCAAGCAAGCAGTGGCAGCTGACCTCGGTGTCGCGGTCATGCCGCGCGATGCGATCGGGCTCGAGTTGGAAACTGGGCGGCTCATCGTGCTGGATGTCCAGGGTTTTCCAGTTCGGCGCTGGTGGTCGTTGGTGCGCCGGGCTGGCCGACAACCCTCAGCAGCTGCCGATGCGCTCTGGAACTTTCTTCTGCAGTACCGCTTGCAGGCGCGTTGACACTCAGCCGATCCCCGGCAGCGGCGGATGCTCGATGCCTAGGAGATCCATCAGGAGTACCGCATTGCGTGGTCCCTGGTTGCCATAGTTGGTATTGAAAAAGACATGCACCTCCTGTGCTTCGGCCGCAGCCCGGAGCAGCTTGGGTCGCCACTCTTCGAGTTCTTCCCGGCGGTACTCCCAGTTGAAACGCTCGCCGGTCTTGCCGGTGAACCGGTACCAGGTCTCCGCATTGCGCCCGTGGAAGCGCACCACCGCGAGACGGGGGTTGGTGACCGCGTAGATGGGGGGAACACAGCCGATCCCGACTTGCGGCTCGTCGACCATCGTATAGCTGAGGCCGGACTCGCGGAGGAGCTCGAGTGTGGCTTGCGCATGGCGAGCGTCCAGCCAATCGCGGCGGCGGAACTCAACGGAAAGCGGAAGATCAGGGAACAGTTCGGGAAGGAGCCGGAGGTACTCGCGGTGCTCTTCCGTGTTGCGATAGGAGGGTGGAAACTGGAAAGTGATCGCACCGAGTTTTCCCGCGGTGATCAATGGCTCGATGGCATCGAGAAAGCGGTGCGCGATGTCTGCATCGGGAACCGGTGCCTCTCCCCCCGGCTGCTCCGGTGTCGCGGTCAACTGGCGGGGTGGCTTGACGTCGAAAACGAATCCGGGTGGGGTGCGCTCGACCCAGCCTTGGACGACGCGACGCGAGGGGATCGCGTAATAAGTCGAGTTCACCTCGACGATCGGAAAATAGCGCGCGTAGAAACGCAAGCGCTCGCGGGCTTCGATCCCTGGTGGATAGAAACCCTCGTGGTCAGTCCAGGACGAAGTTCCGACGAGCAAGCGTCCCATACTGGTCTCCCTCACGCCATGCTAGCATAGCGACCAGTTGCCCGCTGGTCGCTCTCGGTGCCGCGTTCGACTTCTGGTGCCGCGATGGATCTTGCGGAGACCGGTCGTCTTCTTCACACTGAGTCGCGCTGGCAGCGAACTCCCGGTTTCAGCGTTGTGCCTTCCCACGAGGTGAACGTCGGCGACGCGAGCCGAGTACGGCGGAGCGCGTGTTGCGACCGTTGTCGGACGCGGGAACCAGAGCTCGTCGCTGATGGGGAGAGATGCGTGGTCAGCATGGAAGCGCGATTTTTCCCGCTGCGGTCGAGTCATCGAGCGGTAGCCGGCTCGTCGGCAGAGGGCGATCGGGGCGCACCGCGTATGGTCCATAGATGGGCCGACTCAGCGATCCCTGGGCGAGGACGGGGGCGATGGCGACTGGCCTCTGGTCATCGCCGGATCATCGTTCTAGCACGAGCAGCGACCATCGGTTACGCTTCGCACAGGACGACTCCGTAGGGGAAGGGGGTAGTCGATGCCGATTCTTTCGCCAGCCGATCAGGAGTACTTGCGTCAAGTCTTCGTCGAACGACTGCGCGATCCGATAACCATCCAACTTTTCACGCAGCGCGTGACCCAGATCAGTATTCCAGGATACGAGTGTGCGACATGCCGCGAGACGAACCAACTCCTCGAAGAGGTCGCTGCACTGTCCGAAAAGATCATGCTCGAAATGTATGACTTCTTGCAAGAAGGAGCGAAAGCACGGGAGGCGGGTGTCGAAGAGATTCCGGCGATCATTCTCAAGGGGCATAACAAGGGGACACTCCGCTTCATCGGGGTACCGGCTGGCTACGAGTTCGCGACGCTGATCGAGGACATCATCGATGTCTCGCGGGAAACGACCGAACTCTCGCCCTTGAGCCGGGAGACGCTTGCCAAGCTCGCACAGCCGGTTCACATCAAGGTCTTCGTGACACCGACTTGACCATACTGTCCAGGTGTCGCCAGGTTGGCGCACATGATGGCGATCGAGAGCGAGAAGGTGACCGCGGACGTGATCGAGGTGAGCGAGTTTCCGCACATCGCTCAGCGGTATCGGATCTTCGCTGTTCCCAAAGTCGTGATCAACGAATCGCTGGAATTCGAGGGGGCTCGACCGGAGGCAGCTTTCGTCGCGATGGTGGAATCGGTCGCGCGAGCCCAAGCTGAACCGGAACAAGACAGCTCTGCGTGAGACTCGAGAGCGAGCGTGCGTGCGCGAAGCCTGGGACGCAGTCACCGTTGGGGCAGGGCCGAACGGATTGGCAGCTGCTCTCGCCTTGGCCAGGAATGGTCGCCGCGTCCTGGTTCTGGAGCGAGCGCAACGTGCTGGTTGGGGGCTGCGAACCGACAAGAGCATCGTGCCCGGCTGTGTCCACGACCATTGCGCTTCCGTCCTGCCGCTGGCGCTCGCATCTCCGTTCTTTCGAAGCGTCGGGGTGATCGACCGCGTCCACTGGTGTTGGTCACCAGCTGCGCTGGCTCATCCGTTCGATGACGGAACAGCGGTCCTGCTCTGGCGTGATCTCGAGCGGACCGCCGTGGAGCTGGGTCCGGATGCACCAAGATATCGAGGGCTGATGAAGCCGTGGCTTTCGGCCGGAACGGTGTTGCTCGCAGCACTCCTTTCCCCCCTGCCGGGTGTGGTGCGTTTGCCGGGATCGCGCCTGCCGCTCGTGGAACTGCTGTGCTTCGCGCGGGAAGGAGTGCGCTCGGCGCGGGTAGTCATCGAGCACTTCGTTGGGGAACGAGCACGGGCGCTCTTTGCTGGCCTGGCGGCTCATAGCACGTTGCCGCTCGAGCAAGCTCCCTCCGCGGCGTTCGGCCTGATTCTGGCCGCGTGCGGGCACCTCGTCGGCTGGCCGCTCCTCGCAGGGGGTACGGAGCGCCTGGCGGAGGCGCTGGTGGGCGAGATCGAACAGCACGGCGGCACAGTTCGGTATGGTGTGCCGGTGGAGCGACTCGACGATCTCCCACCGGCCCGCGCCCTCCTCTTGGACTCGAGCCCGCGGATCGCTCTCCGGATCGCCGGCGCGCGCTTCACCCCAGCCTATCGGCGGCAACTCGCGCGCTTCCGCCCGGGACCAGGCGTGTTCAAGATCGACTGGGTGATTCGCGGGACGGTCCCTTGGCGAGCACCAGAGTGTGCACTCGCGGCGACCGTTCATCTCGGTGGAAGCTGGGAGGAGATCGCTGCAGCTGAGCGAGCGGTGAGCCAAGGACGCATGCCGGAGAGGCCTTTCGTCATTCTGGTTCAACCAGGCCAGGCCGATCCTGGTCGAGCGATACCTGACTACGCAGTGATGTGGGCGTACTGCCACGTGCCATCGGGATGGGATGGTGACGCGACTGAGGCGATCGAACAGCAAGTGGAGCGTTTCGCTCCCGGATTCCGGGAACGGATCGTGGCGCGCCGTGCGTGGAAGCCTGGAGACTTCGAGCGAGCCAACCCGAATCTCGTCGGGGGCGATCTTTCTGGAGGTTGGCCAACGCTCGACCAGCTCTTCACCCGGCCTGCCTTTTGGCCGTGGCCACCGTATCGGACGTCCGATCCAGCGGTGTTCCTGTGCAGTGCAGCGACACCGCCCGGGGGCGGCGTTCACGGCATGTGCGGCTACTGGGCTGCTCGTTGGGCTGAGCGGTGGCTCGATCGTTTGGATCGTGGTCGGCTCTCGCCCGCGAGCGGAAAACCGGTCTCGAAGGCTGCGGTGAGTGCTGAGTTGACGGCGCGCTGAGCATGGCGTAGACTGAGCAATGCAAGACCTTCGGGGCAGGGTGAGGCGCGCGGAGCGCCAATTCCCGACCGGCGGTAAAGCCCGCGAGCGGCCAGCGGCCGCAGGATCCGGTGAGGCGTCAGCAGCGCCAATTCCGGGGCCGACGGTATAGTCCGGATGGGAGAAGGTCGTTGCTCCGGTTCTCGATACCGGTCAACGAAGAACTTCGACCGAACCTGAACCCGGGGGCTTTGCCACCCGGGTTCTTCGTCATGGGCGACGGTGATGCAGGAACTCGACACAGATCGGTACTGGATGCAGCGTGCGATCGCTCTTGCCCGACGGGCGCAGGGGCGGGTCGCTCCTAATCCGGCAGTGGGCGCGGTGATCGTGCGCGAGGGCGAAGTGGTCGGCGAGGGTTGCACCCAGCCGCCGGGAGGGCCGCATGCGGAAATCGTCGCGCTCCAGCGAGCAGGGGAGCGAGCCCGTGGGGCGACACTCTACGTCACCTTGGAGCCGTGTGCGCACTACGGAAGAACGCCGCCCTGTGTCGAGGCCATCGTTCAGGCCGGTATCCGGCGTGTCGTTGCTGCCATTCTCGATCCCTTCCCGGCAGTAGCTGGACGCGGGTTCACTCTCTTGCGTCAAGCCGGAGTCGACGTAACGGTTGGGATCGAAGCTGAAGCCGCAGCTGAGGTGAATGCCGGCTACTTGAAGCGCTTGCGCGAGAGCCTGCCGGAGGTCACGCTCAAGTATGCGATGACGCTCGACGGTCACATCGCGACCCGTACTGGCCACTCGAAATGGATCACTGGTCAGGAGGCGCGCCGCTACGCGCACCAATTGCGGGATCAACATGACGCCATCTTGGTCGGTGTCGAAACGGTCTTGACTGATGATCCTGAGTTGACGACTCGTCTCGATCCGCGCGATGCCGGCGATGGGGGGCCGCACTCGCCGCTCCGCGTGGTGATCGATACACGAGCCCGAACGCCGCCATCGGCTCGCTTACTGGACAGTCGCCTACCGGCACGCACGCTCGTGATCACCACCGAGGCTGCACCGCCGGAGCGGGTCGCAGCTTTGTGGAAGGCGGGAGCCGAGTTGGCGTTCGTTCCTCTCCGTTGCGGTCACGTCGATTTGGCAGCTGCACTACGGGTACTGGCGGAACGAGGCATCAACCGGGTCCTCGTCGAGGGAGGCGGTCGAGTACTCGGCAGTCTATTCGAGCAGGGATTGGCCGATGCTGTCGTGGCATTCATCGCGCCAGTATTGGTCGGTGGGACTGCTGCCCCTGTCCCGTTGGCTGGTGAGGGCGTGGCACGCATGGAAGACGCTCCTCGACTCACCGGCGTGCGTGTCCGGCAGGTGGGAGACGATCTGGTGATCGAAGGACGGTTGCGTCCGATTTGGGTGCCTGAGGGGGCATGATGTTTACCGGTATCGTCGAGGAAATCGGTCGTGTGCTCGCGATCCAGCCGGTCAGCGGAGGTGGGCTTCGCTTGCGCATCGGCTGTCGCACCGTCGTGGAGGGAACCAGGCTCGGGGACAGCATCGCGGTCGACGGTGTCTGCCTGACCGTGACCGATCTCGCTCCGGACAGTTTCCAGGTGGAGTTGCAGCCGGTGACGGTGCGCCGATCGACACTCGGCAGGATCGCGGTCGGTGATCTCGTCAATCTCGAGCGGGCGCTGCCGGTCGGCGGACGGTTCGGTGGACACTACGTGCAAGGTCACGTGGACACGGTTGGCCGGATCGTCATGATGTATCGGGATGGCGCGGCCCTCATCGTCCGGATCGCTGCTCCAGCAGAGGCGATGCGGTACGTCGTCGAACGAGGATTCATTGCTGTCGATGGGGCGAGTTTGACAGTGCAGCGTCGCTTCCCGAGCGAGTTCGAGGTTTCCCTCGTTGCCTATACGCAAGAGCACATCACGTTGCCGCGCAAGCGACCAGGCGCCCTGGTCAACCTGGAGGTGGACATCATCGCCAAGTACGTCGAGCAGTTTCTCGCGCTCGGTGCCAGCGGTGCTCTGTCTCTCGAGTCGTTGCACCGGGCCGGATTCGTCAGTGCGCGAACGGAGGTCGAGTCGTGACACGCTTCGCACGAGTCGAACGAGCGATCGAGGCATTTCGTGCTGGACGTTTCGTCATCATCGTCGATGATGCCGATCGGGAGAACGAGGGTGATCTGGCGATCGCAGCGCAGTTTTGTACGCCGGAAGCGGTCAACTTCATGGCCCGCGAGGCGCGGGGACTCATCTGCGTGCCGATGGCAGCGGAGTGGGTGGATCGCTTGGGGCTTCCGCTGATGGTTCCACCGGGAACGAACGGCTCACGGTTCGGAACAGCCTTCACGATCTCCGTCGAGGCGCGTGAAGGTGTGGCAACCGGCATCTCGGCGTACGATCGGTCTGTGACGATCCGGAAGCTGGCTGATCCCTCGGCGACGCTGGCGGATTTCGTGATGCCGGGCCATGTGTTCCCGCTGCGCGCTCGACCGGGAGGAGTACTGGAGCGAGACGGGCAAACGGAAGCGTCGGTCGACTTGGCTCGTCTGGCAGGCGTGCATCCGGTCGCGGTCGTCTGCGAGATCATGAGCGCCGACGGGACGATGGCGCGCTTGCCGGAACTCGAGCGTTTCGCTGCTGAACACGATATTCCGCTCGTCCATGTGGCTGATCTCATTGCCTATCGGCTGGTTCACGAGCGTCCTGCGCAGTGCGTCGCCGAGACGACGCTGCCGACGCGCTACGGACGGTTCCAGCTACGGGCGTATCGCCGACTCGGCGGTGACCAGATCGATCTGGCACTCGTCCATGGGGATGTCAGTGGGGACGAGCCGGTGCTCGTCCGCTTGCATTCGGAGTGTTTGACCGGTGATGTCTTCGGGTCGCAACGCTGCGACTGTGGCCCCCAGTTGGAAGCAGCGCTGGACCGGATCGCCGCAGTAGGACGCGGTGTCATCGTCTATTTGCGTCAAGAGGGACGGGGGATCGGCCTGCTCAACAAGTTGCGGGCGTATCACCTGCAGGACATGGGATTGGATACCGTGGAGGCCAACCTGCACCTCGGTTTCCCGGCCGATCTGCGCGATTATCGGGAGGCTGCGATCATCCTGCGCGATCTCGGTATCGAACGCGTGCGACTTCTGACGAACAATCCCCGCAAAATCGCGGCACTCGAGGAACTCGGTTTCGAGATCGTTGAGCGGGTACCACTGGAACTGCCACCCACGGAACACAATCACCGCTACTTGCGTACCAAGCGCGACAAGCTCGGACACCTCGTGTTGCTGGAGGAACTGGCGGCGGTGGGCGACGAGAAACGAGGAGGCACGCGATGATGTCGCTGAATGGTCAGGCGATCCGCGTCGTCGAAGGGAAGTTGACCGGACGAGGCCGACGCTTCGCCATCGTCGTCAGCCGGTTCAACGAGTTCATTTCGCGGCAATTGCTCCACGGTGCGATCGATGCGCTGGTACGCCATGACGTCGAGCCACAGGCGATCGAGGTCGTCTGGGTTCCTGGGTCGTTCGAGATTCCGCTCGTCGCCAAGCGTCTGGCTGAATCGCGCCGGTACCACGCTGTCATCTGTTTGGGCGCAGTGATCCGGGGAGCCACGCCGCATTTCGACTATGTGGCGGCTGAGGTCTCCAAGGGAATCGCTCATGTGGCGTTGCAGACCAATGTCCCGGTTGTCTTCGGGGTGCTGACGACCGACACCATCGAGCAGGCGGTCGAGCGTGCGGGAACCAAGATGGGGAACAAGGGAGCAGAAGCAGCACTCGTTGCGATCGAGATGGCCAACGTCTTGGCCGAATTGGATCGTCTCGCTGTGACTCCGCTCGAAGCGTGAGGCTCGCCGAGCGTGCTGATTCGACGCAGTCGTGCCGATCCGTCGTCTGCCGGCGAGAACGGCTCGAGGAGAGCCCGACCGGTCTGCGGGCACGTTGCCGATCAGGAGAGGCTGCGTGACCGCTCAGTCGGCGAGCTGGGCTGCGGCGGGGTCCGCAAGCGGCTCGAGGACTCGAGAACGATGAGGCCATGAGCGATCCTGCTGTGGGCTGATTTGGTACCGTTTCCTCTTTGATCCACTCGAGGTTCGCGTTGCGTCCTAAACGGTTACCCGAGCTGCGGTGCGTTTTCGGGCGAATACGGACCGTCTCGGATGAGTCGCCCGGCACTGCGCCACGCCGCAGTGTTCGTGCACTCCCCGACAATGCAGGGTGCCGAGCACGCGCGAACGTGCTCGCACGCCTGATGTTGTCCCGGCGAGTACCGCAAACGGTGTCCCGGCTCTGCGCGGATCTCAGATCGCGGTAGAACAGCGGGGCACGGGAGGGCAACAGTGCAACGCGTGTCCTCTCTCCTCAGAATGGCCATCGCCACTTGTTCCGACTCGTCTTTTTCCCGGAAACTGTAGGGGGTGCGACGCGCGGAACCGCTAGGGAAGGGGAAAACAGTGTCCGGGCGAATCGTGCGCTGCGTGCTCGGTCTCCTCATCGTCGCGCTCGCCATCCCGATCCCTGTTCGAGCGGACTCGTTACCGGAAGTCGTTGCCCAGCATTGGATCATCATGGACGCGGAAACGGGCCAGATCGTCGCTGAGCGAGCGGCACGCCAACCAGTCGCCATCGCGAGCCTGACCAAGGTGATGACTGCAGTCGTGGCGCTCGAACGGGGCGCGTTGGATCAGCCAGTCACCATCGTGCCGGAGGATTTGATCGGCGAGTCGTCGGCTGGGTTGCGAGCTGGACAAGTCGTGACGCTGCGAACGCTCTTGTATGGTCTCCTGCTCCGCAGCGGGAACGATGCCGCGATGGCGATCGCGCGGGCAGTCGGTGGAAGTCCGGATGCCGAGGATCCTGCTGCTCGCCAGCGCTTCGTCACCTGGATGAACGCGAAGGCGGTCGAGCTGGGTCTGCAGGCGACGTCTTTTCGCAATCCTCATGGTTTGGACGAACCTGGCCATGTCAGCAGTGCCTACGATCTGGCGCGGCTCACGCGCGTTGCGCTCGCCGATCCGGTCTTCGTCGAGATATTCGGTGCGGCGAGCTATCACGGTGAGGGATTCTCGTGGCGGCACACCAATCGACTGCCCGAGCGTTACCCAGGGATCATCGGTGGGAAGACGGGTTGGACCGACGAAGCGGGCCTCTGCTTGATCGAGGTTGCTGAGCGGGCAGGGAAGACAGCGATCGTGGTACTGACCGGCTCGACCCTGGCCGCCTGGTACGACGACGCGGCCAAGCTCCTCGACTATGGCTGGACGAAACTCGATCGCCTCACTGGGTCAGCCGATGCCGAGCGACTGTTCGACTGGTGGTGGCGCCGGACGGAGGATCCGGTCGCGCGGGGGCTCGTCGTGCGGACCTGGCTTTGGGGTCCAGCTCTCGGCCCGGTCGAGTGGGAAGCCTACGCGGACGCACCCGACGGGAAGCGTCTCGTCCGCTATTACGAGAAAGGCCGGATGGAACTGACTCATCCCGACCGTGCCGTCGACGCACGCTGGCGCGTGACCGGCGGTCGGTTAGCCTGGGAGCTCCTGACTGGCTGGCAGCAAATCGGTGACGAGACGTACGTCCAACGAAAACCGGCTGCGATCGCGGTTGCGGGTGATCCCGGTAATCCTGTCACCTATGCCTTGCTGGGAACAATGCTCGCTGCGCCCTCTGGGCCTGCCGACGAACCCGTCACAGCTCGCCTCTTTCCCGATGGGACGGTCGTGCACGACGTGGAATTGGCTCGTTATGGGGTGAGGTACGGCGCGGTCTTTCGAGAGACCAACCATAGCGTGGCGTCCATCTTCGCGAACTGGCTCGAGCAACGAGGGTCGGTTTGGGCCGGATACCGACTGCGCGAGGAACCGCTGTTCTCGCCGTGGATAGCTGTCGTCGGTTATCCGATCACTGAGCCGTACTGGGTGAGGGTCCCGGTCAGGGGTGTCGAGCAGGATGTCCTCGTCCAGTGTTTCGAACGGCGCTGTCTGACGTTCACGCCGGCTAACCCGCCGGGCTGGCAGGTTGAGATGGGGAACATCGGTGTGCACTATCGGCAGTGGGTACAGCGCGATCGCGGTGTGCTCCTCCAGAATCTCTCCCGCTCGTCATGATCGCGATTGGCAGAGAGGGCGGTGAGACGGGAGGAGCGCCGGCGAGCGGTTACTGGCGCTTGCCCACGAGCAACTCAGCACAGTTCGCCTCTCCGTTGTTCGGGCGCTCTCTCGACGGTCGAAAGTGGCTGGAGTTCCCAAAAACGCTCGGCGAGTTGGCCTCGTCCGACTTCCAACGTATACGACCGGAGAACTCGATCGAAGGGGCCGAGGTCACGAAAGACGAAAGCGATCTGGCTTCGATAATGACTGATCGCTCGCAGGCGTCTCTGGAAGAGCTCCTCCGAAAGAAAGACGAGCCATGGCGGACCGGCTGTCCAGCGCTGGATGGTGCAGTCGCGCTCGGCCTGGCTCCCTGGCATGGCGCTGTACGGTTGATCCTCGTAGGCCCAAACGGAAAAACCTCGTTCGACCAGGCGTGTACCGAGCAGACGCGCGATTTGGTGATCGACGTGGTTGCCGAGAGCGAGGGGAACGAAAATCGCCGGTGATTCGGCGTGGGAGCGGATCACCTCTTCGACGAGATCGAGGAGCTCATCGACCAGCACCAGATCATCGGGGTGGAGAGGTCCGAAGAGTTCGTCGTCCGAGTTGTAACGGGCATCGCGGTAAATTGCGTCCGGGACATCGAACCAGTGTGCCGTCGCCCCGAGTTCGGCAGCGGCGGCACGCTCTTCCTCGCGCCGCAATTGGACAGCCGTCCGATCGTCCATGCCCCGCCATCGGTGCTGCTGCTGCGCGAAGAAACTGAGCGGCTCAGATGGCTCTCCGCCGAAGAGCGTGAGGATGACGGGCTTGCGACCACTCGCGGCGAAGAGGGCGACGGTTCCACCGCACGAGAGTGGAACATCATCGAAGTGTGGGGAAAGGAAAATCGCGTCAGCGGTCAGCTCACACATAACGGACACGAGCGTCACCGATCCGTCTGGTAACCCGCTGTTGGTCGAGGTACTCGAGGAGTGCCTGCGCGTACTTGCGACTCGTCCCGAGTGCATCACGTACTTGAGCGAGCGTCACACTGCCATGAGCATCGATCAGTGCGAGCACACGCTTTTTGATTTCTGCCCATGCAGACGGAGCGAAGACGACCTCGTCATTGACGCGGACGACACGTCCAAGGTCAGCGAGCGCTTGGACGAGTTCCGGCTCGATACCGTACTCGCTGGGAGACGGCGGAGAGAACGGCTCACGCAGCAGAGCAGCTTCGTAGGCCCGCGCTCGGTTCTCTTGCTCCTCGGTCAGTTGGATCCGATGCTCGGGCAAACGCAGCACATCGTCGTCTTGGATCACCGCGCCGGCCTGAGTGAGCCAGTGGACAAGGAGTTCGAAGAAACGGGGCGAGAGCCCGAGGCGACTCCGTGCCATTTCGCGTGGAAGCCCGCGCCGAAGCGGATAGCGTGCGTGATAGTCGCGGAGAAGATCGAGTAACTGGGCAGTGATCCGCTCCAACGCCGTGCGCTCGGCGAGTGCGCTGCCCGGGTTCAACGCGCCTTCCGCATTTTCCAGACAAACGATCTGGCCCTGCTGGATCAGTTGAGTGATGGCTCTCGTGGCAGTCGTCTCGTCGAGATTCGTTCGTTGGAGTACATCACGCCACTCGGCGATACCGCGTTCCAAAGCATGGAGCACCAGCGCCTCGGGGGAGCCGGAGGCGAGAAGCTCGAGCGTACGCAAAATTTCTGGACGGAAGCGCCGATGCCGGCGCGGAGCCGTATCGATGATGATGCCGCCTCCGAGTGTCGCGCTCGGCGAGGGACGGCGGATGATGAAACGGTCGCCGCGCACGGCGACGACCGGCTCCTGAAGGCGCAGTTGAACCCAGCCGACCATGCCCGGTTCGAGTCGCTCAGCATCGAGAAGCGTGACGCGGGCGAGTGTCTCACTCGCTCCGACGAAGAAATCGACCTCGTCGTTCTGCTCGAGCGGCTCCGGGGCGTCGGGCAGCATGCGCAAGCGAGCGTCGAGGAGCATGGTCGGTCGGAGCCAGCCAGGGACGGTGAGCACGTCGCCGCGCACCAGGTCTTCGACTTCGACGCCACTCAGATTGACCGCGGTACGCGATCCAGGGAGAGCCCGATCGACTCGCGTCCGATGACTCTGCAAGCCGCGCACTCGTGCCCGGAGGCCGCGGGGGAGGATTTCGACTTCTTGCCCAACTTCCAGTTCGCCGTCCCGCAGCGTACCCGTGACGACCGTGCCGAAGCCCGCGACGGTGAAAACACGATCGATCGCCAAGCGCGGCTTGCCGCTCCGAGCATGAGGCGGAACCTGATCGAGTACCTGGTCGATCACCCGTACGAGCGCATCGAGACCATAGCCAGTCACGGCCGAGACAGGAACGATCGGGACGCCGGCAAGAGCGGTGTCTCGCAAGAGTTCCTCGACTTCGACGATGACGAGTTCGAGCCAGTCGGGTTCGACGAGATCGCTCTTGGTCAGCGCGACGAGACCGTGCCTGATCTCGAGCAAGTCGAGGATGGCTACATGCTCGCGTGTTTGCGGCATCGGACCTTCGTCGGCAGCGACCACGAGAAGAGCGGCATCGAAACCGCCGACCCCAGCGAGCATATTCTTGATGAAGCGCTCGTGCCCAGGAACATCGACGATACTCAGTCGGCGGCCACTCGGGAGCGTCATCCAGGCGAAACCGAGATCGATCGTCATCTCCCGTTCCTTTTCCTCGCGGAGCCGGTCGGGATCGATCCCAGTGAGTGCCTTGACGAGCGTCGATTTTCCGTGATCGACGTGCCCAGCAGTGCCGATGACGAAGGTCTGACGTGCCATCCCGGGCTCGAGCCTCCCACTCTCTCGCGAAAGTGTACCGTGTGGTTGCAGAGAACGATCACGACGGGGGAAGGAGCAGGCGCTGTGTCGGTCAGTCCGTATCGGATTCCTCGATCCTCGCGGTACGCGGCGCTCGATGCCACTGCGCTACCAGCGCTCCGTGTCGAGACAGGCGCGGTCGTCGAGTTCGAGACGAGCGATGAGCCGTACGAAATGCTCGCTCGTGGCATCCTGGTCGAGGAGATCGGATTGGATCGCTTCAACCAAGTGACTGGTCCACTCGCGGTCAAAGGAGCGCGCCCGGGTGACACACTCCGAGTCGATATCCTCTCCATCAGCATCGAGCGCGCTTGGCTGGTCTTCATCCGCTCATTCGGTCCGCTAGGGCGACTGTTACCGAAGACGGTGTGCGAACGCTTGGACGTGCATGGCGGACGACTCGTCGTCTCCGAACGGCTGCAGCTTCCCCTCCGGCCGAGTATCGGCTGCATCGGGGTCGCTCCCGCTCGTGGGGCGAGCTCGACGTTCCGGCCGGTCTGGCCATGGGGTGGGAACCTCGATCTGGTCGAACTGCATGCCGGAAGCACGATCTGGCTACCTGTGCAGCGACCGGAGGCGTTCCTTTTCCTGGGTGACGTGCATGCTGCGATCGGTGCGGGTGAACCGGCACATGTCGCGATCGAAGCTGCCGCACGCGTTACAGTTCAGGTCGCGGTCGATCACCGACTGCGGCTTCCCGGGCCGCTGGTGCGCAGCGATGATGAACTCCTGGTGTTCGGTCTTGGACCCGATATCTCGAGCGCTCAGCAGGCTGCGCTCGAAAACGCCGTCGCCCTGGTCCGGCGTGCGTTCGAGCTCACGACGCGCGAGGCGTATGCGTTCGTCTGCGCGTGTCTCTCTTACCGATTCGGCGGACCAGCTGGTCCGGTTGTGGTTGCCGCGCTTCCCCTCGCACCGGTCACTCAGCTGTCCGGCAGCGCGATTCCGAGCTGGCTCGCCAGTTCCTGAGGCGTGGTAACCGGTCGCTGGCACGCGAAATTGCGGCAGACGTACGCTGCCGGATGTCCGTCGACCAGGGAGCGCTCGGCCAGAAGCGGAACGATCGACGCGGCAATCTCGTCCTCCGGGCGGCGCAAAGCGAGGACACGATTCGGCAGGTAGCTCGCCTGGACGACCCGGAGGAGCGCTCGGGTCTCTGGTTGCGTCGGATCACCGATGATGGCGACTTCGAATGGCTGACCGAGCGCAAAGTCCATGGCGAGCAACAGTTGCCCGCAAGCAATCGGGTGCTCGACGGCGAGCTGTGCATAGCGTTCCAAGAGCGTTCGCGCCTGGTCGATGAAGCGATGCTCACCCAAGAGTGTACCCAGGCGGAGGAGCGCTTCGGCTGTTGCTCCATTGCCGCTCGGCGTACCTTGATCAATGAACGTTTTGGGGCGGACGATCAGCTGTTCCCCATCGCTCGCTGTGTCGTAGAAGTCACCGGCTACCGGATCAATGAACTTGGCCAAAATCGCCTCAGTGAGTTGGCGAGCCCAGGCGATCCAGAACGGATCGAAGGTCGCTTCGTAGAGCGACACGAGCGCATTCACAAGATCAGCATAATCGTCGAGGAATCCAGGGAAGCGCGCCTCACCTTCCTCCCAGACGTGGTAAAGCGTCTTCCCGTCCCACAACTGATCCCGGAGAAAGGTGGCTGCTCTCTCAGCAAGTGCGACGAAGTCAGGGCGATCGAGCGCTGTGCCGGCTTCCGCGAAGGCGCGGATGGCCAGCGCATTCCAAGCGACGATTACCTTCTCGTCACGGGCTGGATGAGGACGCTGATCTCGCGCTTCGTAGAGGCGAGCACGGATCGAGCCGATGCGCTGCTCGAGCTCATCGAGTGAAAGGCCGAACTCGCTCGCGATCGTTACCGGATCCTCCGCGACGTGCAGGATGGACTTGCCCTCGAAGTTTCCTCGTGGTGTGACACCGAAGTATCGACAGGCAAGTCCAGCGTCATCGTTTCCCAAGACGGCTGCTATTTCCTCCGGCGTCCACAGGTAGAAGGCTCCTTCCCCCTCCTCACTATCGGCATCCTGAGCAGCGAAGAACGCTCCATGGTCTCCACGCATTTCGCGCTGTATGTACACGAGCGTCTCTTCGGCGATCGTTCGGCAGAGTCGGTTACCCGAAGCAAGGTGGGCGAGGGTATACACACGTGCCAGCAGGGCGTTGTCGTAGAGCATTTTCTCGAAGTGCGGGACGAGCCACGCTTCGTCGACCGTGTAGCGGTGAAAGCCGCCCCCGATCTGGTCGTGGATTCCGCCACGGGCCATCGCAGTGAGCGTCTGCAGCACCATTTCCAGTGCGCGTGGTGCGCCGGCGCGGCGAAACGTCCGCAGGAGAAATTCGAGTTGCAGCGGGGAGGGAAACTTGGGTGCAGTCCCGAAGCCCCCATGCTCCCGATCATAGTGAGGGACGAGATTGCGGGCAGCCTCGTCGAGAAACTGTTCCCGCAACGGTGCTGCCTGGAGCGGTGGGCGTGACTGTTGCTGCAGATAACTGACGAGATCCTCGGCCGCGCGCTCGACATCGGCGCGGCGCTCCCGATAGGCCTGGGCGACGGCGAGGAGGACGCGTGGCCAAGCCGGTAGCTGACCCCGGTCTTCAGGTGGGAAGTACGTACCGCCGTAGAACGGTTTGCCATCGGGTGTCAGGAAGACGTTGAGTGGCCAGCCGCCGGAGCCTGTCATCGCTTGCAACGCATTCATGTACAGCTCGTCGAGATCGGGGCGCTCCTCTCGATCGACTTTGATGTTGACGAAGAGCTCATTCTGGAGCTGAGCGATTTCCGGATTTTCGAAGCACTCGCGCTCCATCACGTGGCACCAGTGGCAGGAGGAGTAACCGATGCTGAGGAGGATCGGCTTGTCCTGCTCGCGGGCAACACGGAAGGCTTCCTCGCACCAGGGATACCAGTCGACAGGATTGTCAGCGTGCTGCCGCAGGTAGAGACTCTTTTCGTTGGCGAGGCGGTTCGGCATGGTGAACCTCGCTCTCCTGTGCACTCTTCTTCGCCGGTTTCCAGCGTTCGCTGGTTCGTTCGATGATACCCGATTCGTGTCCGAAGACGCTGCGCTGCCTCGTCGGAGCAACCATGTGTGGGTGCTCTTGGCCGTACCTGCGGTGGATCGTCCGGAAATGGAGCGAGCGCTGAGGTCGATCCTCGGGCCTGGTGGGACAGGAACGCTGGGTACCCGAGAAAAGTGGCTGCTCGAGGTGGGTGATCGAGTGATCGCTCACGGTGTCTCCTCAGGTGAGCGCCCGAATCCTTTCTTGCCAGTTACAGCACAGCGCGCTCCATTGTCGGTTGACGAAGGGGGCTCGGCGTGATAGTCTGAGCCCATGTGCGGCTCTCGAGCGAGACCGTGCAGGGGAAAGGGGGTGATGCCCGGAATGAGTAGCTACGAACTTCCGGGCGTCACCGTGGAGGTAGTCGGATAACCGGCTTTCCCCCGGGGGCGCCCACACCAACCACCGAGCCGGCCTCATCAGGCCGGCTCGGTGTTTTCTCGGGTATCCTTCGCCATGGAAGAAAGCATGGAAGCGAAAGGGGCGTGCAAGGTGACGAGAAGTGCCGAGGCGACCGAAGCGTATATCCGCCGCATCGAGGAGTATCGCAAGCGACGGGACGAGTTCTTCAAATCCAATGAAAACTCCCCGCTCCTACCAGAACAGCGGGAGCGCTTTCGCGGGTTGCGCTATTATCCGGTGAAGCCTGAATACCGCTTCGTCGTCGAGTTGCAACGCGACGGTGTCAGTCAAGAGCGCGTGATACTCGGTACCACCACGGGTGAGCCGAAGGAATTCATCGTCGCTGGTCGCGTGACAGTCGAAATCGAGGGGAAGCCCGTGACGTTCACGGTCTACCGGGAGGTCGGCCGTGGGCGCTACTTTTTGCCCTTCCGGGATGCCACTGCTGGAAGCGAGACCTATTCAGTCGGTCGCTATCTCGATCCTCAAGAGACGCCGGATGGCAAGCTCGTGATCGATTTCAATATGGCGTATAACCCGTACTGTGCGTACAACGATCGTTGGACCTGCCCTATCCCGCCCCGCGAGAATATCGTCGATGTGCCCATTCGAGCTGGCGAAATGGCCTATCCCGACTACGTCTCGATTACCGAACAGGAAAAACCGTCAGGACCGATGCCGTTGATCGGAGGATGAGGTGGGACTCGAGGTCACCGCGAGTACGACGCCTTTGGCGGTCGTGGAGGCAACTGTCGTCCTCCCGATCGGGCAGGATGGCCAACTGGAGCGGATCGCCGGGATCGAACCGGGAGTCGCCGAGCGGCTGGCTCGAGCTGCGCGGTCGATCGGTTTAGCGGGCCGTGTCGGACAAGCCGGACTCCTTCCCCCGATCGACGGTCTGGCAGCCGAACGGTTCATCGTGGTTGGCATGGGAGCTGAGCATCAGCGATCGCTTGCCGACGTGCGACGTGGGGCGGCACTTGCCGGAAAACTCGCCGGCGAGGTCGGTGCGAGTGTGCTCGCCTGGCCGATCGTGGCCGTGAGCGGATCGAGTTCAGCTCAGGTCGTCCAGGCGATCGTCGAGACGACGGCGATGGCCAGCTATCGCTTCCACCGTTACCGATCTGGTGAGGGTGGGACGCGGTTGCGGCAGCTGGTCGTACTCGGTGAGGGGGCTGAGGTCGAGGAGGGAATCCAGCGCGGGCGCCTGACGAGCGATGCGGTGTGCTTCGCCCGTGACCTGACCAACGAGCCTGCGAATGTGCTCGACCCCGAGCGGCTCAGCGGGATCGCGTGGGAGATCGCGCAGGAGACTGGGCTGGCCTGTTCCGTCTACGATCGGGCGCTGCTCGAGGAACTCGGTGCTGGGGCGATTCTCGCGGTGGGGCAGGGTAGTCGCCGAGAACCGCGACTCATTCATCTCGTCTATCGGCCGGATGGTGATGTCCTCGGTCGCGTGGCTCTGGTCGGGAAGGCAGTGACGTTCGATTCGGGCGGGTTGAGCCTCAAGCCAGCCGAGGGAATGGAGCGGATGAAGGGAGACATGGCGGGAGGAGCAGCTGTCCTCGCGGTGCTGCGAGCGCTTCCCGCGTTGCGCCTTCCCGTGGAAGTGCATGGAGTCGTGGCAGCAGCAGAGAATCTCCCCGATGGAGAGGCATTCCGGCCCGGGGACATCCTGCGCACTTTGAGCGGGAAGACGGTCGAGGTCATCAGTACCGATGCCGAGGGACGGTTACTGCTCGCAGACGCACTGACGTTTGCCGTGCAACAGGGGGCTGACCTCTTGGTGGACATCGCGACGTTGACCGGTGCCTGTGCGGTCGCGCTCGGGCGCAGTGGAAGCGGCCTGTTCGCCAGCGATGATTCGGTCGGCCAGCTGATCCTCCAGGCAGCGAACGAGGTCGGTGAGCGGATGTGGGCTCTTCCGCTCTGGGACGACTATCGCGAGCTCCTCAAGAGCGAGCACGCCGATCTCAAGAACACAGCTGGTCGTTGGGGGGCAGCGATCAATGCCGCGCTCTTCCTCCGCGAATTTACCGAGGGACGACCTTGGGCGCATCTGGATATCGCCGGGCCCGCATGGTCGGAGCAGGCAACGTTGTTTGGGCCGGCCGGTGCGACGGGACACGGTGTGCGGACGCTGCTCCGATTCGTGGAGCTCTGGGCGGAACGACGAGGAGCGGCAGAATGAGCCGAGCTTTCGCCCGCCGCTTTCAGGTTGCGACGGGTGGGCGCGATCAGATGCTGGATCTCACTCCGCAGGTTCGCGAGACGGTCGAAGCCAGCGGGATCCGGGAAGGATTGGTTTGTGTCTTCGTCGCTCATTCCACGGCAGCCGTGTCCGTCTCGGAGTACGAGCCAGGCCTGATGCAGGACGTCCGGATCGTTGCTGAGCGAATCGCTCCACAGGGGGCAGCGTACGCGCATAACCGTCTCAATGCTGATGACAACGCACACAGCCACTTGCGTTCGCTGGTCGTCGGGCCGTCGGTCACCGTGCCACTCGTGTCAGGTGAATTGACACTGGGAACATGGCAACGCATCGTCCTGCTCGACTTCGATACCCATCCGCGGACACGCACAGTATGGGTGCAGGTGCTCGGTGCGACGTGACGTGGTACGAACGATCGCCGAACTCTTGACCGACTTGCGAGCGCGCCGCGGGTGGCCCCTGCGGGAACTCGCCCAACGGAGCGGTCTTTCTATCGCTTATCTCAGCGAGTTGGAACGTGGACGCAAGTTACCGACTCTCGAGGCGCTGGATCAGCTGGCGGCAGCGTTCGATTGCAACCTGGCGGCATTCCTGCGTTTACTCGCCGACCGCCTGGAGGAACCGACAACCGAAGTACGTCACGACGCCGAATTTCAGGATTTGGATCCGGCCGAACGATCCGAACTGGCGTGCTATGCCGAATACTTGCGCTGGCGGCGTTCGCACTGCGTTCAAAGGTGACCGTGAGGAGGGAAAGAAGATCCGTGGTGAGCGAGCGACTGACGGCACACTTCGTCGACACGGGTTGGCTGGCCGAGCGGCTCGGAAACCCGCTGGTTCGTATCGTCGACTGCCGGTATTACTTCGATGGGCGGGACGGGTACGAAGAGTATCGCAAGGGCCATATTCCGGGTGCCCGTTACCTCGATTGGACAGTGGTGACTGTCGATCCGCACGACCCTGTGGCGTACCGACTCGCACCGTCACAATATATAGCAGGCCGGCTGGGTGAGTTGGGTATCGGTGACGAGCATCTCATCGTTGGCTATGACGACGAGGGTGGACACTTCGTTGCCCGCCTCTGGCTTGCACTTGCCTATTACGGGAAAGCCGACCGGCTGCGCATCCTGGAGGGGGGCTGGACTCGGTGGGTGGCTGAGGGACGATCCACTGCGACCGATGAGCCGGTGTGGCCTCGGGCTGCTTTCCACTTGCCGTCGACACCTGTGCACCCGGAACTCGTCGCTGATGCTCGCGACGTTCTGGAGGCTCTCGCGTTTGGGAAGAGCGTCGTGCTCGACGTGCGGCGGCTGAGCGAATACACCGGTGAGGAGGTGCGTGCTCGCCACGGTGGGCATGTGCCTGGGGCGCGACATTGGTTCTGGCAACGGAGTCTCGATTGGGATGGCTTACGGATGTTCAGGCCTCCGGAAGAGGTGCGAGCTGGGCTGGCAGAACTCGGTGTGACCACCTCGACACCGGTGATCACCTACTGTCATGGAGGTGTGCGTGCTGCGCACGCTGCGCTGGCGCTGGCGCGGGCTGGGTTCCGACACGTTCGGGTCTATGTCGGAAGCTGGGCGGAGTGGGGGAACCGCGACGATCTGCCGCGGGCGCTCGGGCTTCCGCATGGCGACGGACGGGAATCATGATGGTTTGACAGCCAGGATGCGCTGCACGATCCCGGCGAGTCGTCGCTGCTCTTGGAGTACCTGAAAACCGTTTGCGACGACCATCGGAAGTGGTTCGCGGGCGAGATGATCGTGAGCAAATCGCACGCTGAGCGGTTCGATCAGGCGTTGTGCCAGCCCCAGCAGTCGCCGATCGCTGCGGACATGCTCGACGAGGATGAGGCGTCCTCCAGGTCGAAGCACGCGGTATGCCTCACGTAGTGCTTGTTGGACATCCGGAATCGTGCAGAGGCTGAGGATCGAGAGGACCGTGTCGACGCTGGCGTCGCGCAGTGGAAGGGCCTGCGCATCGGCACGCAAGAGTGTCACGGGACGGCCGTGCGCGCGGGCGCGACGGTGGGCAACGCGCAGCATACCGAGACTGACATCGATGCCGACCAGGACGATCCCTGGCCGATAGGAGGGCAGCGTTCGACCGGTTCCGATGGCGATTTCGAGAGTCCACCCAATAGCTTGGTGCGCCGCCCAGGCACGCCAGTCGCCTAATAACCAGCGCTCGATGCGATCCATCGCCGCATCGTACTGGCCAGCGAGGCGGTCGTATTGCCGAGCCAGTTCACGCACTGTTCGTTGGTCGTGCATCGTTTCCTGGTCCTCGCACGAGCAGTGTAGCTGGTCGAGAGCGCTCGGAACCAGTAGTCTTGAAGGGATCGAGGAACGGAGCGTGCGATGTGGTTGATCGTTCCGGTGATCTTTCTCCTCTCCTGGCGGATGACCCGGCGGTGGGGACAGGCCCTCAACGAAACCGTGGCCTGGATCGTCGGCTATTTGGCGACCGCGGGAGTCCTGTGGCTGACCGACGTCGGTGGGCTCGATCTCGTCGAGACTCGCCCCAATAGCCCGGGCGCGATCCTCGCCATCCTGGGCGGGTTTCTCGGCATGCTGGTGAGTCGCTGGCGTTGGAAACGGCGGGGAGGTCATCTGGAGCCGCGAACGGACTGGCGGAAGGCGCTCATTCGAGGTGCGGCTCGCGTGAGCGCGCGGCGGTCCGCCGGCGGGGGCACAGCCGCTGGGAGTCGAACGGGAAGCGCTGTCGGTTCGGATGTCGCCGCGATCGCTGGGCGACTGCTCGGTCGTGCAGCGGCCAACCTCTTCGTTCCTGAAATGCGACGCCGCAACCCCTGGTTCCGGGCGATGCGCGCCTTGATTTCGCCTGACGAGGCTCGGCAGCGACGGCAGTGAGCGTCTTGGGAGGGAGGCATGGGAGTGGAACGGTCGCTACCGACGCGCGAGGAAGCATGGCAACTGGTGCGGGAGTTTACGTCACAGCCCCATCTTTTGCGTCACATGCGGGCGGTGGAAGCGGCCATGCGGGCATACGCCCGACGGTTCGGTGAAAATGAGGAACTTTGGGGGTTGGTCGGGATCCTGCATGATTTCGACTACGAGCGGTACCCGGACATCAGTACGGAGGGGCACCCGGTCGTCGGTGCGCGCATCTTGCGAGAGCGCGGTTACCCGGAAGAGGTCATCCGAGCGATCTTGGCGCATGCGAGCGAGGTCACTGGGGTCGAACCGGAGTCCCTCCTCGAGAAGACGCTGGTCGCGGTCGACGAACTGACCGGGTTTCTGGTCGCAGTGGCATTGGTACGCCCGACCAAGAGCATCCTGGACGTGGAAGTGTCCAGCGTCAAGAAGAAGTGGAAGGCGAAGGAGTTTGCTGCCGCGGTGAACCGCCAGGAGATCGAGCGGGCAGCAGCAGCGCTCGGGGTTCCGCTCGAGGAACACATCCGCATCGTGCTGGACGCGATGAAGGAGATCGCTCACGAGTTGGGGCTGGAGCGGCGGCCGGTCGAGGCAGCTCGACCCGCGTTGGAAGGTTAGAGGACAGACGAGGGGCATTCCCTTGAAGGATGCCCCTCGTGTCGCGACCGCACAGACAAAGGGATGCCGAAGCAGCGAGGGTGAATCGCATTCCTACCCAGAAGGCACGCGGAGCTCAGCCCGTCTTGATCTCTGTCCAGAGACGATCCAGCTTGAGAGCGCCCTCTTCACCGACGTCCTTGATCCATTGAAGTCGCTTCCAAACCTCCGGTGGCGGATAAACACCCGGATTGTTGAGCACTTCTTGGTCGATATAGCCTTGCTCTCGGGCTGCTTTGTTCGGGCTCCCGTACATGATGTAGTTGGCGTTGCGCCCAGCGATGTCGGGCCGGTTGAGAAAGTCGATGAAGACCATCGC
This sequence comes from Thermomicrobium roseum DSM 5159, assembly GCF_000021685.1. Taxonomy (GTDB): domain Bacteria; phylum Chloroflexota; class Chloroflexia; order Thermomicrobiales; family Thermomicrobiaceae; genus Thermomicrobium; species Thermomicrobium roseum. Next base: position 517,076 of record NC_011959.1, read on the forward strand.
CGTGTACTTGTGCGGGGCCGTCTTGGGAACACAAAGGTTGTCCTGCCAGACCGTGCAACCTTCGGTAGGGATGACATAGCGGAGGGTCGGCTTCTCTTGCTCGCTCATGAGCGCATCGCCGGTCCAGATGTGGGCGATCAGTGCTTCGCCCGCGACGAGCAAGTCATCGTTGTTCTGGCTGGAATAGGCGAGCACGTACGGCTTCTGCGTGAGGAGTAGTTGCTTCGCTTTAGCGAGTGCGTCATCGCTGGTCTCGTTGATCTCGTAGCCCAAATACATGAGGGCGGCCCCGATCACCTCGCGCTGGTCATCCAACATGACCACCTTGCCGCGCACCTCGGGTCGTGGTTCGAACACTTCTTTCCAGCTGGCGAGGTCTTCGCCGAGCACACTGGTATCGTAGCTGTAACCGGAGGTACCCCACATGTACGGCACGCTATAGGTGTTGTCGGGGTCATAGTACGGTTTCAGATTCTCGGGGTCGATGTTCGCGATCGTCTTGATGACAGAGTAGTCGAGTGGCTCGAGGAGGCCGAGGTTGATCATGATGCTGACCATGTAGTCGGAGGGAACGATAACGTCGTAGCCCGTCGCGCCACCTTGGAGCTTGGCGAGTAGATCCTCGTTGGAAGCGTAGGTGTCCATCGTGACCTTGACGCCATAGGTCTCTTGGAACTCGGTCAGGATGTCCGGATCGATGTACTCCGACCAGTTGTAGAAGTTGAGTTCCTTGTCCAGCTTGCTGCGATCGATATAGTCAGGGATTGCAGCCCCAACGCGCGGTGATGCCTCAGTGGACGCGGGTGTCGGCGTCGGCTGCGATCGAGCGCAGGCAGTGAGCAAGTTGGCGAGCGCGAACGAACTCATGCCGAGCAGTGTCACTCGCCGCAAGAGTTCACGGCGCGAGAGCCGACCCTGCTGCCAATCGCGGATCCATCGCTGGATGAGTTCCGGTCGATTCATCGTCTCCTCCTCATGTCAGAACGACCGACGACGCTGGAACAGGAGCGATCCTAAAACGAGCACGATGGAGGCAAGCAGCATCACGGTGGACAGCGCATTGACATCCGGCGTGATACCGCGCCGCACTCGGCCGTAGATCTCGAGCGGCAGCGTCGTCGAGCCCACGCCGGCTGTGAAGAACGTGATGACGAAGTCGTCGATCGAGAGGGTGAACGCCAACAACGCTCCGGCGATGATGCCGGGCATGAGGAGCGGGAGCGTGATGTGTCGGAACGTCTGCCACTCGTTCGCACCGAGATCCTGAGCGGCCTGTTCCAGTGTGCGATCAAAGTCTGCCAGACGGGCGCGCACGACGACAGCGACGAAGGGGAAAGAGAAGGCGATGTGGGCGATCGTGATCGTCCCGAGACCAAACTTGAGCTTGAGACCGAAGAACTGGTCCAGCCAGGTAAAGGCCAGATTGAAGAAGACCAGCAGGGCAATAGCCATCACGATTTCGGGCACGATGATCGGCAGATACATCGCGGCTTCGTACATGCGCTTGACGCGAAAACGCGTGCGTTCCAAGGCAAGCGCGCTGAGTGTCCCGATCACCGTCGAGACGATCGTCGAGACCAGAGCGATCACCAACGAGTTCTGCGCGGCGACTCGGACCCGCTCGTCAGCGATCATGCGCGCGTACCAATCGAGCGTGAAACCCATCCAGACTTGCATCTGGCGGGAGGCATTGAAGCTGAAGATCGACATCACGATGATGGGGGCGTACAAGAAAATGAAAGTTAGTAATACATTGAGATTGAGCACTGCCCACCCGAAAGAAAAACGGCGTTTGCTCCGCATCGTCGTCGCTGGTCGTGCCGTTGCCATCGAACTCATATCCGCCGCGTCTCCCCGATTCGGAAGTAGAGCATGGTCGCTGCGAGAACGATCGCCATCAAGACGAACGAAATCGCTGAACCGAAGGGCCAGTGTCGCACGGTCAGGAACTGCTGATTGATCAGATTGGCGATCATGACTACCTTGCCGCCCCCGAGCAAGTCAGGGGTCACGAAGGCACCGACTGACGGAATGAAGACGAGAATCGAGCCAGCGAGAACACCAGGAAGCGTAAGAGGAAGCAGGACGCGCCAGAAGACGTGCCACGCATTCGCACCGAGATCCTGTGCAGCCTCGACCAGCGTGAAGTCGAACTTCTCGATCGATGCATAGATCGGTAGGATCATGAAGGGAAGATAGCCGTAGACGAGACCGAGCACGACGGCGAAGGGGGTGAAGAGCAGAGAGAGAGGACGATCGATCAGCCCCAGCCACTGCAGCGCGTTGTTGATGAGCCCGTCAGCGCGCAAGAGGAGCATGATGGCATAGGTGCGCACCAGAAAGTTCGTCCAGAACGGGATCAGGACGAGGACGAGGAGTGCGTTGCGCCAGCGGCGTGGACTCCGGGCGATGACGAAGGCGAAGGGATAACCGATGACGAGACAAATGACCGTGGTGAGCAAGGCGAGCCAAACCGACATGAGAAAGACTCGAATGTACAGCCAGTCGAACAAGCGCGCGTAGTTCTCCAGCGTGAAAGCCCAGGCTACCGCTCCATAGGGGCCGCGGCGAGCGAAACTGTAGGCGAACACGATGGCTGTCGGTAACAAGAAGAACAGGAGGAGCCACAAACCGCCTGGCCCGGCGAGGAAGAGAGCGCGCACTCTTTCGCTTTGCCGGATCCGCTCACTGGCGCGCTCGTGCCAGCCGAGGGAACGCTCTTGGACTCGTACACGGTCGATGGCGCTCATCTTGGCGTTCCTCTCGCGCTACTCGGTGAGGATCCGTGCCGCATCGGTCGCCCAAGTGAGCGATACGGGAGTCCCGACGGGAAGGAGCAGTCCCCCGTCCAAGCGGTTGCGGTCGTTCTGACTGCGGACGCGGATCGTCGTGTCATCGCTCACCCGGACGACGTAAAACGTATCGGTTCCGATGTAAATCACTTCTTCGATTCGCCCGTGCAGGAGCCCGTTGGTCCCCGGAGCCTCGATGGGAACGAGCCGAACCTTCTCGGGGCGAACGGCAACGGTGACTTGCTGGCCGACTGTGAGCTGGCGATCAGCCGGAACCTCGACGGGAAAACGATCAGCGATGACAACGGTGGCCGCGGCCGAACTCGCAGCCTGGACAGTCCCACGAAGGAAATTCGATTCGCCGATGAAGTCGGCGACGAACCGCGAGGCTGGTCGCTCGTAAATCTCCATCGGTGTTCCCACTTGCAGAACGCGTCCGGCATTCATCACCGCGATACGGTCCGACATGGTGAGCGCTTCTTCTTGATCGTGCGTGACATAAATGAAGGTGATACCGACGGTCATCTGGAGGTGTTTGAGTTCCAGTTGCATTTCTTTGCGCAGCTTCAGATCGAGCGCTCCGAGTGGCTCGTCCAGCAAGAGGACACGCGGCCGGTTCACCAGGGCTCGGGCCAAGGCCACGCGCTGTTGTTGTCCACCGGAGAGCTGCCGCGGATACCGCTCCTCCATACCGCTCAAGCGGACCAGGTGGAGTGCTTCGCGAACTCGACGGGCGATTTCGTCGCGCGGAATGCGCTTCATACGTAAGCCGAAGGCCACATTGTCGAAGACCGTCATGTGGGGAAAGAGCGCATAGTTCTGGAAAACGGTGTTCACGTTACGCCGGAACGGGGGCGTATGACCCATCCGGCGGCCCTCGATGAGTACCTCGCCCGCGCTCGGATGCTCGAACCCTGCGATCATGCGTAGCGTGGTCGTTTTTCCGCAGCCCGAAGGACCCAACAGGGAGAAAAACTCTCCCTGATAGATCTGGAGCGAAACCCTATCGACTGCGACCACGCCATTCTCGAAAACCTTGGTGACATCGAGAAGTTCGACGTCGATCGGGCGCTCCAACGGTTCCATCCCTCCCATGCCGCTCGCGCATACTGTCTCGATCGCCAGGATTGTCGGCGTCATGGTCATTCTATACCGAACCGTGTTGCTGTCGACAAGCGCTTTCGGCTCCCTGAATCGCGATCGATCGGCGAATCGGCCAGCAGGTTCGCTGCGTGACGATGAGCGAACTCGGATACCAGTGCTCACGGACGTGCCCGACCAGGTAGAGCGAGCCAGTGACCACGATGAGATCGTTCGGCTGTGCCATTTCGAGGACCAGGGCGAGCGCCTCAGCTGGATCATCGACGGTGACCGCGTGTGTCCCTTGCGCCTGACAGGCCGCTGCGAGTTCGACCGGATCGGCAGCAGTTCGTAAGAATGCTCGTGGGGTGGTGAGCACCACCATGTCGACACTTTTTGCCAGCATCGTGGCCATCGTCAGCGCATCGTGTCCTTCCAGGACGCCGAAGAGAGCTAGTCGACGCCCCTGCACGGACAATGCGTCCAGCGCTTCGAGCAAAGCCGCCATTTTTTGCGGGTTATGCGCACCATCGAGAATGACGAGGGGTGTCTCCTGGATGATCTCGAAGCGCCCCGGGAAGCGGGTGGTCACCAAGCCGCGTGCGATCGTTTCGTCATCGATCCGTCCTCCGATACGATCGGCGAACGTGCGGATGGCAGCGATGGCCAGTGCCGCATTGCGAGCTTGATACGATCCTAATAAGCCGATCGGAAAGGTGTGCCCAGTGCGGAGGTCAGTGAGTGTTGTGCCGAGACCGGTCGAGGTGACCCAATAATCGCTGCCTTCGCGCACGACCGTGAGGGATGCGCCGACAGCGTCGGCTTCCGCGGCGATGATGGCGAGCAACTCGGGATCAGTGACTCCGGTGATGGCGGGACGACCCGGCTTGATGATACCTGCCTTGTGCCAGGCGATGTCACGGATTGTCGGGCCGAGCGTGCGGACGTGGTCGAGCCCCACGGTGGTAATCACCGCGACTTCCGGCAGGACGACATTGGTGAGGTCGAAGCGTCCTCCGACGCTGACTTCGATCACGGCGACATCCACCCGCTCCGATCGCAAAGTCTGAAAGACGAGCGCAGTCCAAAATTCGCCGTAGGTGAGCGGTTGACCACCTCGGGCGATCCACGAGCGAACCGCTTGGTCCAGTATGGCGACCTCCTCAGCGAATCGCTCCGGTGCGATGAGTTGTCCTGCGATCTGGAGCTTCTCCGTTTCTACCTGCAAGTATGGAGAAGTGTGCAGGCCTGTGCGGTATCCAGCAACATGCAGGATATTGGCGATGAAGGCAGCGGTCGAACCTTTGCCCGAGGTGCCAGTGATGTGGATGACGGGATAGACCCGATGCGGGTTGCCGAGGTAGGCGAGGAAGTCACGCAGTCGTTCCAATCGGCGTTGGGCCCGCAGGCGGACGATCTCTGGCGGGGTCCCAGGAGGGGGACCGGGTGGAGCTTGAATGAGTGCCCGGAGGTACCCGGTCGCCCATCGATAACGTGCGTCGGGCACGGACGCCTCGCTCATCGGATCCGACTCCTCCGGTTAGACTGGATGTGGCTCGTCCGACGATTCTCGCAGCCGGTGCAACCTGAAGTATGACGTTTCGCGAGGGAAGAGACTTTCCAGCCTGGCGGTTCTTCGCTCTCGGTGCGATCGGCAGCGCTGTTGGTTTCGGGTTCGTTGCCGGTACACTCGTGTTCGCCGCCCCTCTCTTCGCGATTTCGCCGAGTAGGATAGCTCAGCTCGTCTCTCTGCACGGCCATGGCCAACTGTACGGGTTCGTGCTCGCGTTGACGATCGGCGTTGCCTGCTGGTTCTTGCCGCGGCTTTGGGGCCGCCCGCAACGTGGTGTCCCGTGGCTCGTCGGAATGTTCCTGTTCAGCGGTCTCCTGCTCCGCGTGTTCGGATCGATCCTCGATCGACCTCGGCTGGCTCTTGTGGGAGGCGGACTGGAGTTCGTCGCCTTCGTCCAGGCAGGATGGGACCTCACTCGCTCGGTTGTGCAAGCGCCACTCGCTGGTAAGGCACGTGATCCTGCTCTCGCCGTCGGCGTCATCGTGGCCGTCGTGGCGTTGCCGATGGGACTCGCGGCCGATCTGTGCGCGATGGTGGGCATCTGCTCGAGCGGGCGGGTCGTCAGCGTGCTTGTCGGATTCTACGGTGCGGCTGTCCCGATCGCGTTGGCCATGACCGGGCGCCTGTTCCCCCTGTATTTCTGGACGCGCGTTCCTCATCGGCGGTATCTGGCTTGGGCACTCATGATCACGACGGGCGGACTGTGGTGGCGTGTCGGCGCGTTCGTCGCGGAATGGTCTTATGGGGTACGCTTCGGATGCGCCTTGCAGGGAGCGGGGCTAGTGGGAGCGATCGTCGCTCTGCGGTTGCTCGAACCGCGACAGGTTCGTCCGGCGGCGAAACGTTCGCTGTGGCAGGATCCTTACGCCTGGCTGGCAGCACTTGCGTACACAGCGTTGGGTGCCGACGCTCTTCTGCTTCTCGGCGCGACTTTTCGTGGCGTTCTGTCAGCACCAGCTCTCGAGTGGCATTTAGTCGGCGTCGGCTACCTGATGGTGTTGATCACCGCCGTCGGCCCGTTGCTCCTCGCTGTTTTCGCTGGTGAGCGCACGGGGGCAACGTGGCCTGGCTGGGTCATCCTGGGATCAGTCCTCATGACAGCGAGCCTGCGGATCGGGGCTGCGCTCGCGCCGGGAGAGGCAGCTCGGTGGGCTGGTGCAGCTGCCGGGCTCATCGGAGCGACGACTGTCCTCCTCTTCGCTTGGCACGCGCGAATCCTTTCGCTGAGGCGGAGCCGCCGCGCCCTGTAGGGATCTGACGTGTTACGATACATGACGGTTGCGAAAGGAAAGTGCCAAATGGCACGGATGGGAGAACCCGAAGGATGAGCGAGCTGACACGCGAACGAGTGCTCGAAGCCCTGCGTCCTGTCCAGGACCCGGAACTGCATCGGAGCCTGGTCGACCTTGGCATGATCAAAGAGGTGACCATCGAGGGAGCGAGCGTCCGCGTTCAGGTGGAATTGACGACCCCAGCGTGCCCCTTGCGCGAGCGCATCAGGGAGGACGTCGAACGCGCGGTGCGTGCGCTCCCTGGTGTGCAGACGGTCGAAGTTGGGTTTTCGTCGCGCGTACGCGCGGCGGGAACCGGTCTACCGGATCGTCAGCCCATACCCGGGGTGAAGAACACGATCGCAGTGGCGAGTGGGAAGGGAGGCGTCGGCAAGTCGACGGTCGCGGTCAATCTGGCGGTCGCACTGGCTCAAGAAGGAGCGACAGTCGGCCTCTTGGATGCCGATGTCTATGGTCCCAGCATTCCGCTCATGCTCGGAGCGGAGGAGCAGCCAGGGCTGGTCGACAACAAGATCATTCCCGGTCGTGCTTACGGTATCGCCGTGATGTCTGTCGGATACATTCTGGATCCGGAGAAGGCACTGATCTGGCGCGGGCCACTGGTTTCGCAACTCATCCGCCAGTTCTTGAGCGACGTGCAGTGGGGTGATCTCGATTATCTGGTCATTGACCTTCCACCGGGCACGGGGGACGTGCAGTTGACACTGGTGCAGACGATTCCGTTGTCCGGTGCGATTATCGTGACCACACCGCAGGATGTCGCTCTCGCCGATGCGATCAAAGGTCTTCAGATGTTCCGCGAGGTCAAAACTCCGGTTCTCGGTATCGTCGAGAACATGAGCTACTTCGTCTGCCCGCATTGCGGCCATGTCGCGGAAATTTTCGGCTCGGGTGGCGGCGAGCGGGTAGCGAACAAGTATGGAGTGCCCCTCTTGGGTCAGATTCCGATCGATCCGGCTGTCCGGGAGGGTGGCGATCGCGGCGTGCCGGTCGTCGTCGGCCAGCCTGGTTCGTCGACTGCCCAGGCCTTCCGGGAGGCGGCTCGTCAGGCAGCAGCGCGTCTCTCGGTGGAAGCCGTGAAAAAGCCGCGCAAGCCGGTGATGATGCTGCAACCCAAACGGTGAGGGATCGGGATACTGCTCCTGCCGCGCATCGCCTAGAGATGCTAGGATCGCTCGCCAGGAGGAGGAAGGGTATGCGCTGCCGGTGGTGTGGTGGTGAAGTGCCCAAGGGGGCTCGTTACTGCCCGTGGTGCGGGCGGGCTCGCACCGCGGAAGCCTCTGGTGGGCGGCGACGCGTGGTCATTACCGGCTTGGGGGCAGTGACGCCGCTGGGCTTGAGCGTGGAAGAAACGTGGCAGCGGATCTTGCGTGGGGAGTCGGGAATCCAGCGGATCGAGCGATTCGATCCGAGCGATCTGCCAGTGCAGATCGCCGGCGAGGTGCGCGGTTTCGTGCTCGGCGACTGGGTCGATGCCAAGACCGCGCGGCAGATGGCCATGTTCAGTCAGTATGCGTTGGAGGCGGCGGGTCAAGCATGGCGGGATGCCGGTTTGGATAGTGGAGCGATCGATCCAGCCCGGGCAGCCGTCGTGATCGGTACCGGTGCTGGAGGCATGGCGACGATCTTGGAGACACATGAACTGGCCCAGCGCCGAGGCCTTCTGCGAATCTCGCCGCACTTCATGACGATATTCCCACACAACATGCCGGCGTATCATTTGGCGCAAGCGTTCCGTTTCCTCGGTCCGAGCCTGACGGTTTCGACTGCCTGCGCGACCGGTGCCCAGGCGATCGGGGAAGCCGCGGAGATGATCAGGAACGGCGCGGCGGATATCGCGCTGGCGGGGGGAACCGAATACTGCGTCTTTCCGCTCTTCATCGCGAGTTTCGCCGTGCAACGGGCTGCCTCCACCTGGAACGATCGTCCGGAAGAGGCCAGCCGGCCGTTCGATGCGGAGCGTCACGGCTTCGTGGTCGGAGAGGGTGCTGGCATCGTGGTGCTGGAGGCGCTCGAGCACGCGCAGGCACGCGGTGCTCGTATCTATGCCGAGCTCCTCGGCTATGCCTCGAGCAACGATGGATACCATCCGATCGCGCCTGATCCAGAGGGAAGTGGGGCAGCGCGGGCGATTCGGGCTGCGCTGGCCGATGCGTGCGTCGGCCCGGAAGACGTCGATTACATCAATGCGCACGCGGCGTCCACGCCGCTCGGTGATCGGGCAGAGACGCAGGCGATCAAGGCGGTCTTCGGGGAACGGGCCTATCGCATTCCGATCAGTTCGACGAAATCGATGATCGGGCACTTGATGGGTGCGGCTGGTGCGGTCGAATCGATCGTCACCATCCTGAGCATCCGTGATGCCATCGTGCATCCGACGCGGAACTACCGGTATCCTGACCCGGAGTGCGATCTCGATTATGTGCCGGAGGGGCCGCGTCGGCACACGATACGGGTCGCCTTGAAGAATTCGTTCGGTCTCGGTGGGCAGAATTGCTGCCTGGTCTTCGCGGCGTGGGATGGAGCGAGAGGGCCGGAACAGAGCGAGCCGAGCTCTCTGCGTTTGGAGTAGGAGGCTGAGATGCCCAAGGGCTATGCTCCGGTGAGCGGGCTCGAGAGCCCGCGTTTTGCTGGAATCCGCACCTTCGCGCGCTTGCCCCATGTGCGAGAGCTCGCCGGGGTGGATGTCGCGATCGTCGGTGCGCCCTTCGATACCGGCGTGACCTATCGTGTCGGGGCGCGGTTCGGACCAGCGGCCGTGCGCGAGATGTCGGCGATGCTGCGAACCTACCATCCATCACTCGATGTCGATGTCTACGAGGTACTGTCGGTCGTCGATTACGGGGACTTGCCGGTCGTGCCTGGTTACATCGAGGACAGCTATCAGCGGATCGAACAGGGACTGTTACCGCTCCTCGAGCACGATGTCGTCCCGCTGGTTATCGGTGGTGACCACTCGATCACTTTAGCGGAGCTGCGCGCGGTCGCGCGCCGTTACGGCCGGGTCGGATTCATTCAGTTCGATTCGCACACCGATACATGGGACGAATATTGGGGAAAGAAGTACACGCATGGGACCCCCTTCCGGCGAGCGGTGGAGGAAGGATTGATCGAGACGACGCGAGCGATTCAGGTCGGGATGCGTGGCTCACTCTATGGACCGGAGGATCTCGACCAGTCGCGGGAGCTGGGCTTCGAGGTGTGGACAGCGGACGACGTGCGGCGCACCGGACTCGGCGCGGTGATCGAAGCGATCCGGCGCCGAGTCGGCCAGGGGCCGGTCTTCGTGAGCTTCGATATCGACTTCCTCGATCCGGTGTATGCGCCAGGTACCGGGACACCGGAGGTCGGGGGGTTCACGACGCGCGAAGCGCAAGAACTCTTGCGTGGACTGGTCGGTGTGGACATCGTGGCAGCCGATATGGTGGAGGTCCTGCCCGCCCATGACGTGAGCGGCGTCACTGCCTTAGCTGCGGCCAACCTGTTATTCGAGATTCTGGCCGTTCTGGCCTTCAACCGGCGCGGGATGACGCGCTGAGATGCACGAGGCCCTTCTCGTACTGGTGTGGTGAAGTCGTTCGTGAGGAAGTTCGATGGACGAGCGTGAAGACCAGGGTCGGGTACGGTGGCGCCCCCGTTTCAGCGGGCTCCGTACCTTCGCGCGTTTTCCCCACCGTGCGGAACTGGCGGGGGTCGATGTGGCGATCGTCGGAATTCCCTTCGATACCGGCGTCACCTATCGGCCCGGGGCACGTTTTGGGCCGGCCGCGGTACGGGAGCACTCTTCCCGCATCGAGCAGTATCACCCGCCACTGGACGTGGATGTGACCGAGTACTTGACGGTGATCGACTACGGTGACACGCCGGTCGTCCCGATGGAGACACTGGAGTCGTACCAGCTGATCGAGGAGACGATCCGGACGGTCGTGGAGGGCGGGGTGATCCCGGTCGGGATCGGCGGTGATCACTCGGTGACGCTCCCCGAACTGCGGGCAGTCGCTCGCCGATTCGGCCCCCTCGCGCTGGTGCACTTCGACGCGCATGTCGATACCTGGGACACCATTTGGGGAACGCGGTACAACCACGGCACGCCCTTCCGTCGAGCCGTCGAAGAAGGAGTGGTCGACCCGGTTCGCTCGATTCAGATCGGGATCCGCGGTTCGCTCGGTGAGCGCGGGGAGCTCGAGCAATCGCGCGAGCTCGGCTTCGCGGTATGGACTGCGTGGGAGGTTCGACGAGCCGGAATCGAACGTGTTCTCGAAGCGGTCCGTCAGCGGGTCGGACAGCATCCGGTCTTCGTCAGCTTCGACATCGATTTCCTGGATCCGGCGTTCGCTCCTGGTACTGGAACGCCCGAAGTAGGCGGGTTCGCAATGTGGGAAGCCCAGGAATTGGTGTGGGGCTTGGTCGGGCTGAATATCGTTGCGGCGGATGTCGTGGAGGTCTTGCCCGATCGGGATCCGGCTGGAGTGACGGCGTTGAACGCGGCGAACATCGTGTTCGACTTGCTCGCGGTGCTCGCAGCAACGAGGAGGGAACGACATGGTACAGCCGAGCGCGCCGAGTGAGCACATTCTTTTCGGACGCGTACCCAAGCGAGCTGCGCAAGTGCGCCCGACCGTACCGATCGCTTTCCCGCTCGCCGAGGGCCAACTGCTCCAGATCACCGACGTGCAGGGCAAGCAAGTGGCTGATATGGTCGCCTTCAACCTGCACGACGTGCGCGAGTACCTTTCCACGTCGCATACCCGTGCGATCAATAATTCGCTCGTACTCACTCAGGGAATGACGCTCTATAGCAATCGACGAAACCCGATGCTCGTCTTGCTGGAAGATACGGTCGGGCGTCATGACATCTTGTTCCCCGCCTGCGATCGTCGTCGGTATCTGGATGACTACGGTATTCCTGACCACCCCAACTGCAAGGACAACTTCCTCGCCGCTCTGCGCGAGTACGGAATCGAGGAAGACGATATCCCAGATCCTGTCAACTGGTTCATGAATGTGGGGATCGTCGCCAAAGGGCGGTTCGAGATCCGCGAGCCGCTGTCCGAGCGGAACGATTACGTGCTGCTGCGGGCGCTCATGGATCTCGTCGTGGCGGTCTCGGCTTGTCCGCAGGACCAGAATCCGTGCAATGCATTCAATCCGACCGATATTCTCGTCCGTATCTATGACTGACGACGCTCAAGCGATGAAATGCAAAAACGTGAGAGGCAAGCGCTCCGCTGGTGGAATCTCGACCACTTGGCCGTTGATCGCGACCGCATAGGTGCGCGGGTCGACCTCGACACGGGGTGAGGCGGTGTTATAGCGCATGGCGTTTTTGAAGACACGGCGGACATTGCGGACGGCTACGAGGCGGCGTTGCAGTCCACTGCGCTCGAGGTGACTCGATGTGGCGGCAACTGGTGCGACGAAGGCAACGCTCAGTGCAGCCGGAGCTCGTCCGAGTCCCCCGAACATCGGTCGGTAGATCAACGGTTGACTCCAGCGTGTGGAGCCCATTCCGTCGCCGACAGGTGCCCAGGCGACGAAGCCAGCCTTGATGACCGCAGCGGGTTTGGCTCCGAAAAAGGCGGGATGCCAGAGGACGATGTCGGCGAGCTTGCCCGGTTCGAGGCTTCCGACTTCGTGATCCAGTCCGTGCGCGATGGCTGGATTGATGGTGTACTTCGCCAAGTACTGCAGGATGCGCGGGTTGTCATCGCCGTTCCCGGATGCAGGGTCGTAGCCACCGCCGCGAATCTCCTTCATGCGATGAGCCAGTTGCCAGGTCCGGGTGATCACTTCGCCGATCCGCCCCATCCCTTGCGAGTCGGAGGACATGATGGCAATGGCACCGAGATCGTGGAGCACATCTTCCGCGGCGATCGTGCTCGCTCGTACTCGATCGCGCGCGGCGGCGAGGTCGCTCGGGATATCAGTGGCCAGGCGATGGACAGCGATAATCATATCGAGCAACTCAGCCGTACTGTTGACGGAATAGGGAATCGTCGGGCTCGTCGACGAACCGATGACGTTCGGCTCCGAGACGATCTCCAGGATATTGGGTGCGTGGCCGCCGCCGGATCCCTCTACGTGGTACGCGTGAATGGAGCGCCCAGCGATCGCGGCGATCGTCTCTCGCAGTGACCCAGCCTCGTTCAATCCGTCGGTGTGCAGGGCAACCTGCACACCAGCCTGGTCGGCGATGGTCAGGCACGCATCGATGACTGCTGGGAAAGCGCCGACATCTTCGTGGATCTTGAATCCCGCGCAGCCGGCTTCCAGGTGCTCGACAAGTTGTGCGGTGTCGGAGGAGCCGCGACCGAGCACGGCGAGGTTCAGCGGGATCGTCTCGAATGCTTCCAAGAGATGACGCAGATTGTTCACGGGATTGACACCCAGATCCCAGACACCGCCGGATCCCTGCGCGACGAGCGTCGTGATGCCGGCGCTGAGAGCAGCGGGGACGACGCTTGTGGAAGAGAGGTGCACATGGGCATCGACCCCGCCGGGCGTGGCGATCAGTCCCTCAGCCGGGATGATTCCAGTAGCATTGCTGATGAGAACCTCGACGTCCTCCATGACGTCCGGATTCCCGGCCCGGCCGATCGCGACGATACGACCGTCCTTGATGCCGATGTTGCTCTTGAAGATGCCGAGTACCGGGTCCATCACGACGACGTTCGTGATGACGAGATCGAGCTTGCTGGGGCCGTGGTCGCGCCCGGCCAGCATGCCGTCGCGGACAGGACGACCGAAGCCGACGAGCGGTTCGAAGCCGGGCAGGGTGTCGTCCCGCTCGATACGAGCGTACAGGTTGGTGTCGGCGAGCCGGATGCGGTCGCCCGCTGTGGGGCCGTACCAACGAGCATAGTGTTGACGGTCGATCCGGACCGGCATGACAGTCCTCACTCCTCCGGTTCGTGACAAAAGCCTCGAGCGATCATCCGTTCGATAAGCGCCTCCAGGTCGATCGCGTCGAGGGGGCCATCGACCAAACCGTGAAAACCGCGTACGATCCGCTGCCCGCCGATCGGCACGACGGGGAGTTCGACGGTTTGGCCTGGTTCGATGCGCACTGCCCAGCCAACTGGGAGGTCCGGTCGCATGCCGAAACCCTTGCGCCGGTCGAAACAGAGTGCGGGATTGGCCTCGAAAACGTGGAAGTGGGCGGTGAGATGGATCGGGACGGTGCCGCGATTCGTGATGCGCAGGCGGGTGACGGGAAGGCGGGCATCGATTTCGATCGGATCAGGACCAGGGATGATTCCACCGGGCGGGACAGGATGCTCGCTCATCGGATGGGATTCCTGAGGGTCACGAGGCGCGTACCGTCAGGGAAGAGCGCGTCGATGTGGAGAACGGTGAGCATTTCCGGAACACCAGGGAGAACGTCATCGCGCGTGAGGAGGGAACTGGCATGCGCGACCACCTCCTCGTAGGAGCGACCAGCGCGTGCTTCTTCGTACACTTCGTCGCAGAGAAGGGCAGCAGCCTCCGTATAATTGAGCTTGATCCCGCGTGCGCGGTGGCGACGGGCGAGTTCAGCCAAAGTGAACACGGTCAACCGGTCGAGCTCCTTCGGGGTCACGTACATGGCTCGTGCTCCCGCGACGAACGCGCGATTCGGGACGAACAGTCTTGGAGGGATGAGGCATCCGTCAGCACTTCTAATCGAGTTCGATAGGGAATACGGTATTGTCGGAGCAGGTTCGCGACATTGACTCGGCGGTAACCGGACGGCAGCAAGGGGACACGGTGGCGGGAAAGAGCGAGCTTGGTCGGAAGGTATCGACCGAGTTTCCCTTGTCGGATGGCTTCCGCCAGGAGATCGAGGTCGGCCCGTCCTGGCACGTCCTCGATGGCAGTATCCGGTGGTCCGGCCAGTGGATCACGCTCGAGCCAAATATAGAGTCGACGCTCAGCCACAAGACGCTCCATCTGCCCCGATATCACGAGAAGGGAGGCGAGGATCAGGAGGTGAAGGGAATCCAGGACTCAGCTTTGGGAAGAGGCAGATCGTCGCCCTGCCCGGCAGCAGGCTGCAAGCGAAGCAGTGCCTCGATGTCGCTGCGGCGGTACAAACGTTCGCGCCGAATCCCGCGCCGGTAGCTCCGCAGGCGACCCCGGCTGGCGTACGCGTAGAGCGTTTCGCGCTTGACGCCGAGTAGGGCTGCAGCCTCGTTCGCCGTGAGATACTCGACACCATCGATTTCGATCATCGATCGCTCCCGTCACTGCTCCGCAGCACTGCAGTATAGCGCTGCTCGATGGTTCATGTCCATCGTGGATCGGACCACGGTATCGATTCTGTGATGTTCGGTGCTCCCTTTCGTCTCTGCCTTTTTCCGACCTGCGAGAGTGGATCGCCGGGGTTGGACGGTGCTGGGGCTGGCGGTGGGTTCGGAACGCGTGCGGCCTGGTATTCGGTACGGCTGCTTCGAATACACGAAGGCGAGTGGAGTCGACGGCTCTCGTTTCTCGCTGGATCCGTCAGTGGAGACAGCGCTGGCGGGTTGCGCATTCTCCTGTACTCTCGGGAACGGACGAGGTTTGGCGCTTTCCGTGCCGGGAGAAACCGAGGCAGGTGCTTGTTCTCGAGCGTCGAACTCGCGAGAGGGAGCCATCACTCGATCGTCGAGGTGGACCGAGAGTACGCGACGCCGCGGGAGCTGCGTCATTCGGCCGGTATCGTGCGAGATCGGCGAGGAACGACTGACCGCCTCGCTCCCTAGCACCCCATCGGGCTGATCGAGCTGTACGTGAGTGCAGCTCTGTGGTACACTAAATCAGTGTGCCGGTACGGAATCGCCGTACCAATCCAGTTGCACCGAAGGGGTGTGAGGTCAGGTGGCGAAGTCGGTTCATGTCGAGCTGCGCGAGAATGAGAGCTTCGACGCTCTCCTGAAGCGATTCACCAAGGAACTGCAGAAGGCCGGGGTGCTCCGTGATTACCGCGCGAAGCGGCATTACGTGAGCAAGTCGGAGCAGCGTCGGGCCAAGATCCGCAAGGCCGAGCACCGGCGGCGGCGCAAGCTCGCGAAGCTCGCCAAGAAGGGCCAACTCGGGCTCTGAGTGTGGAACGATCAGCGCGAAACGTGCACACGCAACCCAGGGGTTCGTCCTGGGAAAGTTTGATGCGCCAGACGTGGCTGTTGCCGGTGGCAACAGCCACGTTCGTGCTTTTCGTTGCCGGGTCGATCGCCGCGGTGACCATGTGGTCCGTTGCACCATGGATCATCCCGCTGCTGGCGGTCCCTTCCTTGATCGTGACGTGGTTCGCGCTCGCTGTCGCACTCGCTGACCTGATGAGGCGTCCGGCTCACCGCTTCCCCGGGGGCCGATGGCTCTGGCTCCTGCTCATCGCCTTGTTGAACGTCGTGGCCTTCTTGCCGTACTGGCTCCTCGTGGCCCGTCGACCAAACGAGGAGGACTGATCGCGAGGTTGCCGCGCTTGCCCAGAACGCTGGGAACTGAAGAACGGCGGCAGACGCCGGACGAGCGACGGCGGTAACCGCCGACCCGTGAAGGATCACGCTTCCAGCCACCATAATCGAGCCACGCGCTTTGCGGACCTGCTGCTGCGGTCGATCTTTGCATCACTGCGCCCAGTGGTACGCGTTCTCGGTCCTCGGCCGGGTGCGAACGCCAGAGGCTCACACTGGCCAGCGCTCCAAGCGCCAGGCAGCGTCCCAGAACATCCACTCGTAGCGGGCGGTCGTAACGAAGTGTGTCCGAATGGGTTGCCGGCGCGACTCGGGGAGGTCGGTCACCACCTGGTCAGCGACATCCAGTACCGCCTGGACGACAGCTGCGTACTCTTCCGACGCATAAGTGTCGATCCACTTCTGATACAGTGGGTTCGGTGAACCAGATCGTTCCAGGTGCTTGCCCACTTCCCAGTAGATCCAATAGCAGGGAAGCAGTGCACCGATGACCTCCTCGAACGGACGCTCGTAGGCGACCCGCAAAAGATAGGAGGTGTACGCGAGGTTCGTCGGCGCGTACGGCGTGCCAGCGATCTTGTCGGGAGAAAGTCCCCAGGCAGCGAAGAAACTCTCGTGCAAGGCACGCTCCACGACCAGCGCTACTTTGGCGTGGTCGGCAAAGAGCTCGCACCACGTCTCGCGCGGTGCCTTGGCAGCAGCCAGCGCGAGACAGCGGGCATAGTCCTGCAGGTAAAGTGCGTCCTGCACGACGTAAAAGCGAAATGCTTCTTCGGGTAAGGTGCCGTCGGTCAGGCCGACGAGGAAGGGGTGAACGACGATCGCCTGGTAGATCGGATCGATCGAGCGCCAGAGCTCTTGGGTGAAGCTGGTCATCATCCACTCCTCTCGCTATATGGGCCAGTTGGAGCCGGTATAGACCATGTCCCAGAAGAGGTACTCGTAGCGAGCAGTGGCCAGAAAGGCAGCCCGAATAGGCGGTCGGTCTGGCGTGGTGGCTCGCTTGGCCAGTTGTTCGCCGAGCCAATCGACCCAGCTCGCGAATTGCGGACTCGTCCAGTTTTCGATCCAGCGCGCATAGGCTGGCGCGAGACCGAGTTGTGCTCGAACAGCTGACCACGCGTCGTAGTATGCCTTTTCCGCACACCAGAGAACGGTGAGGGCTTCGACCAAGGACCCGGTGGCTGCGGTCGCGAGGAGGAAAGAGGTATAGCCGAGACAGATCGGCGTCGGCTCGACGGCGAGCGAGAGAGCGTGCTGGCGGGCGTACTCCTCGAATATGGTGAGTTCGTTGCGGAAGGCGACAGCTGCGTCGAGCAGTCCGCGTCGGAGCTCCTCATCCGGTGCGCGAGCGATCAGGAGGCCCAGGAAGCGGATGCCGTCCTGGACGAATCGGTAATCCTGCTGAACCCAAAAGTGGAAGCGCTCGCGCGAGAGCGTTCCGGTCGCGAGTTCGTGCAGGAAGGGATGCGCGATCATCGCTTGCCAAATCGGTCGTGCTTCGGCGAGCAGCTCGTCGAGCAAGGTGCTGGGCATGGAGCACCTCCCGAAGATCGGCGACGTGCCTCCTGAACATGGTGCAAGGGGAACGGATCAGTGGATGGCCTCCCTTCGCTGGCATTACCCAGATCAGGTCGGTGCCGGTCGGTGGCGGAATCCTGAGCCACCCTCTCAGCCCGGTTCACCCGAGCTCCCGGGGCGTCTTGCGCGAAGTGTACCGTATCGTGGTGAGTGGACGGTGTCAAGCGGTCGGGTGCACGAGGCACATGATGCCGCGTAGCAGGTGCTGCCAGTGTGGCGTCACCATCGGGTCGTCGGCCTGGTGGCGCCGTGCTCGTTCCCGCGCAGTGGAAGAGTTCGCGTCCGAGCGCGATTGGAAGGCGTTTTTGGTATGGGACATGGTGGAGCTCGGAAAGGAATCTTCGCCGCCAGCCCTCGCTCGTGGTGCAGGTGACGAGCCGGTGCACACCCCATGACGATTCGTCTCTCACTTTGCTTCGGTGCGTGGATCAGCCGCGTGGCTGGCGAGCGCGGAAGAAGCGCCGAACTGGTCGCTATACTAAGGCCGAGGTGCTGTGCCCACCGGCACAGGAACACGGCGACAGGGGGGATCATGAAGGGGGTCGTTCTCGCGGGAGGACTCGGGACGCGGCTCTACCCGCTGACCTTCGCGACTAACAAGCACCTCCTGCCGGTTTACGACCAGCCGATGATCTATTATCCGATTCAGACGTTGGTGAAGGCTGGCATCGACGAGATCATGGTCGTGACTGGTGGTCCCCATGCGGGTGACTTCTTGCGAGTGCTTCGGAACGGCCGGCATCTCGGTGTGCGCCATCTCGAATACGCGTATCAGGAGGAAGAACGAGGGATCGCGGATGCGCTCAGTCTCTGCGAGGAATTCGCTGATGGTGAGCATATCTGCGTGATCTTGGGTGATAACACGACGGACGCCGATATTCGCCCTGCAGTCGAGAGTTTCACGGGTGGGGCGCTGATTTTCCTGGCGCGCGTTCCCGACCCGCACCGCTTCGGATGCCCGGTCTTCGATCCGAACGACCCGACGCGGATTCTTCGGATCGAAGAAAAACCGAAAGAACCGAAAAGCCCGTACGCCGTGACCGGACTCTACCTCTATGACAATCGCGTCTTCGAGTTCATCCGCGAGCTGGAACCTTCGCCTCGCGGCGAACTCGAGATCACCGACGTCAACAACCGGTATCTCGAACTGGGTCTCTTGCGCTGGGTGGAACTACAGGGCTTTTGGAGCGACGCGGGGACGTTCGAGAGTTTGCATCGCGCGAACCGATACTGGGCAGAGCGCCGCGGCTATCGTGACCCAGACCCTATCCTGCCGTCAGCTCTTCCTGCTGGGCGCAGCACACACTGACGTGGAGGAACGATGTTCAAACGCGAGGCAACACGTGCAGCGGAACTGATCAACGCCGAGCTGGAGGCACTCGGGTACGGTCGTCGGACATTGGAAATGCGCCCGATTCCGTTTCCTGGCGTCTGGGGAACGTCGACGACCGTCTGCTACCAGATCGCGAACGAGCAATTGGCCGAAGAGTTGGAGCGGGTCGCCGCTGGTCTCTCCAAGAAGGAAGCGAAGCGGCTGGTGCAAGAACGTGTGCGCGAGCGTGCTCAGGCCATCGCCGAAGAGTTGGCTCGGCGCTTGTCGCGGCATACCGGATTCGCTCGGGTCGAAGCGATCAATGGCTACCTCAATATCGTCTACGACTCGAACCGCTTCGCGAACGATGTCTTGCGGACCGTCCTCGCCGAGGGCAGCGAGTTCGGGCGTGGCGAGGCTCGCGGCGAACGGGTGATGGTGGAATACTCGCAACCGAACACGCATAAGGCCTTTCACGTCGGTCACTTGCGCAACGTGTGCCTCGGTAATGCGCTGAGTCGCGTTTTGCGCTTCGCTGGGTTCGATGTATTGGAAGCGAACTACATCGGCGATATCGGTCTGCACGTGATCAAATGCCTTTGGTGCTATTTGCGCTTTCACCAGGGAGAAGAACCGCCTCGCGAACGGCGTGGGCGATGGCTCGGCGAAATTTATGCGGAGGCTGACCGACGCCTGAGCTATCGGCAAGATGTCATCGAACTCTTGAACGAGCTGGCGCGCGAGGATCAGGCCTTCGTGCAAGCCATCGATCGCATGCTGAAGGAACTCTGGCAGGAACACAAGGTCGGTGAGGACATCGCGTACTTGTTGGGCCAGATCGCGCACGGACGCGAAATCAAGCCTGATGCGTTCTATGACGACCAAACGATCGTCAAGTTCTGGCCGATCGTGGGTCGTCAGCTGGAACAGGAACTGGTCGAGGCGCGCGCGAGCGACGAGGGCGAGAAGGCTGCGGAGCGCATCCAGCGCGTGGAGGAATGGTACGACCGCTGGCGCCGACTGGCTGCCACGCTCGACTGGTGGCCGCATGTCCCTGAATGGGAGCGCGAGGTCCGGGAGACGTTTCAGCGCTGGGAGCGCAAGGATCCGGAATTCGTCCGGCTCTGGGAAGAAACGCGCGCCTGGAGTATGGAGGAGTTCTACCGGATTTACGAGGAACTCGATGTCCACTTCGACGTCTGGTTCTTCGAGAGCGAGGTCGAGGAGGAGGGTCGGCAGATCGTCCGCGAGCTCCTGGAACGGGGTATCGCCGAGATCAGCGACGGTTTGCCGGTCGTCAAGATCGACGAAAAGCTTGGGCTGGAGAAGGAGACGTACCGCACGCTTCCCATCTTGCGGTCGGACGGGACGACTCTGTACTCGACGAAAGACCTGGCCTTGACGAAGCGCAAGTTCGAGCAGTACCACGTCGACCGTGCGATTTGGGTCGTGGACGTCCGGCAGACCCTGTATCTGCAGCAGATCTTCAAAGTGATGGAGCTGTGGGGATTCCAGCAGGCAGCGAAGTGTTATCACCTGGCTTACGAAACGGTCATGCTTCCCAGCGGTGCCATGAGCAGCCGGCTCGGTAACGTGGTGCTGTACGAGGATGTGGCGCGCCAGGTGTTGGAGCGTGCGCTGGAGATCATCGAAGAGAAGAATCCGACCTTGCCGCCGGAGGTCAAGGCATCGGTCGCGCGACAGGTCGGGTTGGGCAGCCTCAAGTACGGAATGCTCTCGCGGGATAACAATCGGGTCATCGTTTTCGATATCGAGGAGGCTCTTTCTTTCGAGGGGCATGCAGCTCCCTACATCCAGTATGCCCACGCACGGGCTTGCCGGATTCTCGAAAAGGTCGATACGTTGCCGGAGGGGCCGTACGCGCTCGATGCTTTGACCCGTGAGGAGATCGATCTCATCGAGCAGATCGCGCTCTTCCCGGACGAAGTGCAGCGTGCTGCCGACGAGTACAAGCCGCTCGTCATCGCCAACTACGTGTACGAGCTGGCCAAGCGATTCAACGAGTTTTACCGAGTCTGCCCAGTGCTCCAGGCACCGGAGCCGCAGCGGTCGGCACGATTGGCGATAGTCGCTGCGGCGCGGCAAACACTGGCCAATGGCTTGCAGCTGCTCGGCATCGCTGCGCCCGAGGTGATGTGAGCCTTATCGGTCGAGCGATTCAGGGCGTCGGTGTCCCTTCCGGGGTAGGGGTCGCCTCGGGCGTGGTCGATTCCGCGGTCGGAACGACCGTCGGTACTGGTGTGTGCATCCCGTGCGGAGTGGGGGTTGCGGGCGGCAGCGTCGGGGTGAGTTGGGTTCCTGGGGTGGGGGTAGACGGGGTGGGTTCGGTTTCGACCGGCGCAGTCTCGGTCGGTTGCGGCTGGACCGGTGCCTGCACTTCGGGTGGTGGTGTCTGTACGGGCTCGACGAGATCAGGGGCCAATGGCTGAGCCGGTGGAGCGACCGTGGTGGAACGAACACGCGGTCGCGGCTGACCCTCGCGGGGCGGGAACATTTCGTCGAGAATCGCCTGGATCGCTGGCCAGTTCGGGATGAGGTAGAAGGGCTGGCCCGGTTCCCAGTAACTGGTCGTCGCCTCGAGCAGCGTGAAGGAACGGATGCGCTCGCGCGGAATTTCGCTGCCGAGCTTAGCCAGGGCGAGTACTTGCTGTGGGCTCAGGTCGGTGCGGACCGTATCGGCGAGCGCGTCCACCAGCTGCGGAGCCTTGCGGAGCAGATCGAGCCGTAGTCCCTGCTCGCGCAGCGCACGAAGCACCTGCTGTTGCCGGTAACCGCGCGAGAAATCGTTGTCGTCGTGCCTCGTTCGCACATAGCGGAGCGCCGTTCGGCCATCCATATGCTGGAGGCCAGGAGCGAAGTAGACGCGGGTGTAGTTGTAGTCTTCGCCGGGATACTCGTCGTCTTTGATCGGTGCTGGAACGTCGACGACGACGCCACCGAGCGTGTCCACGATACGGACGAAACCTTCGAAGTCGACCTCTGCATAGTAGTGAATCGGAATACCGAAGTTGTACTCGATCGTTGCCCGGAGCAAACCTGGTCCGGTAAGGGGCGAACTCATTCCGAGAGGATAGGCAGCATTGATCTTCTCTTGGCCATATCCCGGGATCGTCACGAGGAGGTCCCGTGGAATGGAGAGCATCCCGACGTCCTTGGTGAGTGGATCGATCGTCACCACGATGATGGTATCGGCGCGGGGAACGTCTCCTGCTTCGCGTCGATCGACTCCGAGCAGAAGCACATTGATGCGATCTTTCTTGTCCCAATCGGGCAACTGTATCGCTGGGTCGTTCGGTGAGACCAGAACGACTTCCGGTGTGCCTTGGGCATTGATGGTGACGTTCGCACGCGGGATGGGTGTCGTGAACACGCGCTGATACGCTCGCCAGCTGGCCCAGGCGAGCGGAGCGAGGTAGGCAGCGATGCCAGCAACGATGACGAGAAGGAGAGTCGCCGCAAGAGCGGGGAGGGAGACGCGCCGGCGCGACGGTCGCGGCGGGACGCTCTCTGGAGCGTCGAGCGACTCGAAGGATCCCTGTCGAGCGGCTCGCAGTTGCCGAGCCGTGAATCGGGTCGGTGGAAGCGAACCATCAGGTGGACGATCGCTGGTCATGATTTCCCTCGGTTCTCAGCGAGCGCCGATGCGCCGGGCAGCAGTATAGCAGCCGTCCGGAAACGGGTTCCGGTTGACGCAGCAGCGGTTCCGCCCCATACTGGTGTCCGTACAGTGACCGTCGCGGTCGCCGAGCATCGAACGGGGGAGACACATGATCCTGTCGGATCGGGATATCATCGCCGCACTCAAGAGCGGTCGGATCAAGATCACTCCCGAACCGGACTTGGAGACGCAACTCGGTGCGTGCTCGATCGACCTGCATCTCGGTAATACCTTCATGGTGTTCGAGCACTCGCGCTTCTCCTACATCGACCCGCGGCAACCGCAATCGATCGGAGACGCGATGCGAACGATCGTGGTGCCGGACGGTGAGCCGTTCATCATGCAGGCCGGAGACTTTGCGCTGGCCTCGACGCGAGAGTACATCGAACTCGCTGACGATCTCGTGGGCCGACTCGAGGGACGGTCGAGCATCGCTCGGCTCGGCATTACGGTGCACAGCACTGCCGCGCTGTTCGAGCCTGGGTGGGCAGGCACCGCCACGATGGAGCTTTCCAATCTGGGACGCATGGCAGTCGCGCTCTATCCGGGCATGCGGATTTGCTCGTTTACGTTCGAGCAACTGAGCTCGCCGGCAATGGTTCCGTATCGGATGAAGCGCGGGAACAAGTACGCCGGGCAAAAGGATCCCAAGCCCAGTCGCCTTGCCGAAGAACTCAGTCTCGAGCAGCTGCGTGGTCGATGATTCGCGTCACGGCTCCTTGGCTGGAGTCGGTGTCACGCCAGCCCGGTGATCCTCGTACCGCGCGAGGACGAAGAGCAGCGAGGAGAGCCGGTTCAAATAGGCGAGCAGATGCTCGTTGTGGATGTCCCCATCATGGTAGAGTCGGGCGACGAGTCGCTCTGCTCGTCGTACGACGGTCCGCGCAAAATCCAGCGCCGCACCGGCTACCGTATCGCCGGGTAACACGAAATGGCGTCCGATCGGGACACGAGCGCCGATCGCGTCGATCGTCACTTCCAGATGTTGGACGTGCTCTGCGGTGATACGGTACTTCTCCTGCTCGATGCCAGGAGCGAAAGCCAGTTCTGCCATCATCACATAGAGGTCACGTTGCACGCGGATCAGGGTCTGCTTGGTCTCCTGGTCTTGGGCGAGGGCGCGGGCGAGGCCGATCGCACAGGTGGCTTCGTCCAGGGTGCCGAACGTCTCGGGACGTGGAGCATACTTCGGGACGCGACCACCCAGGAGGTCGGTATACCCCTGGTCCCCTTTGCCGGTATAGAGCACGGCGTGTCCTCCTCTCACTTCTCAGTCCGGTCGAGCGAACTGGCGAGCCGCGACGGTGATGAGCACCAGTCCTAAGCCGAGCACGACAGCTGCATCAGTGAGCGGATCCAGCGGGTGGCCGAAGAGCGTCACACCGAGCTGATCGATAACTGGTTGGGGAACGCCCGATGAGGAGAGGACGACGCGCCTGATGGCGTCGATACCGTAGGTGACCGGATCGAGGCGTGTCAGGATAAGTAACCAGGTGGGCAAATTGTTGAGCGGGTAGAGAGCCCCCGACAAGAAGAGCAGTGGAGTAACCAGGAAGTTCATGATCAGTCCGAACCCCTCTGTCGAACGCATTCGTGCTGCAATCACCAGACCGATGCTGGAGAGCGAGAAGGCGAGAAGAAAAAGAAGAGGGATCAAGAGGAGGATCGTACTGAGGGAGAGTCTGACGCCGATCACGGGGGCCAGGATCAGAAGGAGAAGCCCCTGGAACATCGCGGTCGAGCTTCCACCCAGGGCCTTTCCGATGACGATCGACCAGCGCGGTATCGGTGCGACCAGGAGTTCTTTGAGGAAACCGAACTCCCGATCCCAGACGACGGAAACGGCGCTGAAGATCGACGAGAAGAGGACCGACATGCCGATGATGCCGGGATACAAAAACTGCAAGTAGTCCGGTCCGAACATCGTTCCGCCGAGATTACCCATCCAGGGGGAGAGACCTGCGCCGAAGATGGCCAAGAACAGCAGGGGTTGAGCGAGCCCGCCAGCGATGCGAGTCCGGTCGCGCCAGAAGCGAAGAAGGTCTCGTTGCCAGAGCGTGAGCACGCCGATCGAGGCGCGCAGAAGCGGTGAGGGTGGTCGGACTGGCTCGGTGAGTTCGATCGACGCCATAGCAGCGCGTCCTTTCGATCTTCAACGCCTGGCTCGTATCCGTTCGCGCAGCTGATCGAGGCTCGAGGGTTCTTCGTCGCGGATCTGTCTGCCAGTCAAAGCGAGGAACACATCGTCCAGGCTCGGGCGTCGCAAGCTGACAGAACGGATCGGTACCGAGAGCTGTCGCACCAACTCAGGAATCGTGGGGTACGGTGGGGTACGACTGCGCAACTGGGGTACACCAGCACAACACTCCTGCAAACCACAAACCCCCGCCGGCGACCTGGCCAGCGGGGGTACTCGATCGGCTACACTAGGTGTCGCCGGGTCAGACCCATCCTGACCTGGCCGGTCCCGGCGCTGCTTCCCCAGCGGCCGGGACGCTCTCTTAGTAACGTGCACCCTACCAACCGAGACGAGCGTAATAGCGCCGACCATCGTTGTCAAGAGGCTCACTGTCGCCGGATTTGTTTTCTTCACTATAGGACGCTTGCGTGAAGAAACGAATCGGGTGGCCGTGCACGAGGCCGGCGTCTTTTCACCAGGGTGTTCCACCAGCCTTCTCGTCGCCTGGTGGGGTAGCCGTACCCCACTTGCACCACCGTACCCCAGACCGGTGGACCCTTCAGGGGTAAAGTCGACAAGGTTCCCGGGTCGGCCACTCGGCAGGCTTCGGAAGTGCACGGCTGAATTTTGGGGTTTTAGTGGAAATTTATCATCAGGTTGCCGGCGCTGTAATGGGATGACGGCGTCACCGGTGCACGATAATAGACAGAGCCGTTGTCGAACCGGGATTGGCAACGGGGGTGGTCGTTGGTGGACCGGGGTGGGGTGTCCAGAACGGGACAGGCGGGGAAGCCAGGGTGCGTCACCGGTCATCGACGCTGCCAGTGGCACCCTGGTTGGTCGCTGGGTGCATCCCGGGGGTGTTGTCCGGCGAGCGTTAACGGTTAACGGTCCCCAAAGGATGTTAACCGTTAACGGGGGAGCACTGGTTGGTGCCGGAGAACGACCCCCGGGGGTACCGGCTCAACGGCCGTGCTGTTGCTCCAGCCAGCGGATTAGTTTCTCGGGATACTGCCGCTGCAGCTTGTCGTATCGGAGTTTCATGCACGGTGGACAGATGTATTGGAACCCTTCGGCGTCGATCCGCTTGCCGCAATCGAGACAGGCCGACGGATCAGGCGGGTGGCCGTTCGTCTCCGTCTCCGTGGCCAGGCTTCCTGGGTTGCCTCGACCAGGTGCGTCTACAGGCGTGCTCCGCTGGCGGTAGGCCTTCATCTGGCAGGTCCGGCTGCAGTAACGTGCCGGTTGACCCCGGCCTGACCAGGTGAAGAGCTGGCCACACACTTCGCAGACGGCGTTTTTCGCATCGGGAAGCCAAGCGTGATGTTTTTCAGCTTCCCCGGCGGGGGTGTGTTCGTCGTTTTGGGCTTCGTGAAGCCAAGTGTGATGTTTTCCGGCTTCCCCGCCAGGGTCTTGTGCGTCGATTTTGGCTTCACGATGCGGAGTGTGATGTTTTCCGGGTCCAGCGTTAACGTTAACAGCAGTATTATCCGTTAACGTTAACGAAGCTTGCTCCTGGTCGTCAGGCGAGTGTCCTGGGGTACCCGGTAGCGACCAAAGGTGTTCTCGTCCGACCGTTCCCGTAACGACCACCCGGCCGAGTCCCTTGAGCCGGGAGAGCTTGGCCTTGACGCTCTTCGGGTTCGCCTCGAGCCGGTCGGCGATTTCCTGAGCGGTGGAGGGTCCATGCTCTTTGAGCACTGCGATGATCCGACTCTCCAAGCTGGCTCGCTCGACCAGGGGACCGGTGGTGAGAGCGACCGGGGTCACCGTCACCAACCCCTCCCCGAAACTAAGCTTCACGCCGATCTCCCCCTGCAGCGGTCCCAGGTTGTTCTTCGTGTTCCGCAGGATAACCCAGGCTTCCCCGGGTTGCGATTCGACCAGCTCCGACTGCCAGACGACCCGGCTCAAGTTGTACTTGTAGACCGAGCCGAACGGCGTCTTGTCCCGGTAGTCCTGGCCAGGTTGGAGTTTGGCCTGGTGGTCCACCAGCAGCAGGCCGCCAGGGTTCAGGGAGCGAAGGTTTCGGAAAACCTGCACCACGGCCTGAGCCTTCTCCAGGTCGGTGATGGCCGCTGCTCCGACCGAATCCACGATCACCAACCCATCGGGATGAGCGGCCACCCAGTCGACTAGGACGGCTTCGGCATCCCGGGGGGACAGGTCAGCCAGCTGGACATACTCGAAGACCTCTGGCACGTCCGCCAGTCCTAAGCCGATTGCCAACCGTCTGGCTCGGCGATGCTGCTCAGTCTCATCCAACTCGAAATCGGCGAACAGTGTTGGTCGCTGCACCGTTGGCTTGCCGAGCCAGGGGACACCAGCAGCGACCGCCAGCCCGGCCAACAGCGCCAAATAGCTCTTCGCCGACCCGCCGTTCCCGTAGATCAACGCTGGTAGGCCTTCGGGGATGACGTCAGCCACCAGCCAGGGACGCAACGGTGGGGTTTCTCGGCCGGTGAACCGGACCGGCTTGCGGACAGGGTGGCCGCCACTGTCGGTCGATTGCTGGTGGCCGTTCCCGGCGACCAGGGTCGGGTTCACCGACCACTTGCTGGATGACCTGGCAATCTCCACCAGCTCCTGGTCCGGCAACGGCACTTCACACCGCCGGTTCATCTGCTGGAGGACGGTCAAGATTTCGTCCGGTTCGAGATGACCGACACCCCGCAGCCAGCCGGCGACCCGGACCATGGTGTTGTGGCGGTTACCGACCGGGATAGTGGTTTTGAGTGTCTCGGCCAGCGATGGTTGTCCCAGTGGTCCCTGCTGGTGGCCGTTGTCGGTTGGCCAGGGTAGGTCGGCCGGCTCCAGCTGTAAGGCATTGGTCGGGTCGAACGACAGCCACTCGTAATCCTGGGTCGCATCCGGCTTGTAGCGCCGGCTCGGTGGAGCGTAGACGAGGCTACCACTGCCTTTGATGTCACCCCACTCATGTCTTTGGGTACGGACTGGCTGGCGACTGCGGCAATAGACATGCAACCCGTTGCGTTGGCTTTCAGCGACCAGTCCGTGGCGCCAGCCGGGGTGCGTTGCGTCGAGCCAGCGTTCGGCTTCGACACGATGCTGATGCTCGACGTCGAGACACCACCAGAAGCCGCCGAAGGTCGTCTGGTGGCCGCAGATGACGGCGACGCCGTCGGCCTTCGACCACGGCCACCCTTCGACCTCCTCAGGCTCCGGCAGGCGCTGCTGGTACACCTGCCAAAGGATCAGCGGTCTTCCCCGATAGGCGGGGATGGCTGGCAAGCCGAGCGCCTGGTACTTTTGAGCAGCTTGACGTAAGATATCAGTAGTGATCGTCATGATACCCTCCATTCGGTTGGCGGCCAAGGGGGTTACCCTTGGCCGTTGTTTTGCAGTCAGGCATCAGCGGATCAGAACGGACCGGACTGCGTACGGCCATTCCGGATACGGACAAGCCTCGAACATCCGAAGCGGCACGGTCAATTCGCCGTCAGTGCCGATCGTCGCCACCCGGTCGACTCTGGCCAGTTCGATTCGGTAGGCTTTGCGCTGGTCGTCGAATCTGATGATCCACCAGCGAACACCGGCCGCCAGCAGATGCAGGTAGACGGGAAGAGGCAAGCTCGGCGTCCTAAAGGGCCGACCCTTGTAGGGAACGCCGAAGATCAGCTCGCCATCGTCGTTGCGGCAGATTTTTCCCAAACAGACGATTCGACCGTGTTTTCGGTACTTGATAGCGTAGGGTAGCGTAGGCGATACTGCGACTGTCATCACACACCTCCTTTGGTTCGACCGACCCGGTGGTGGCAGCACCGGGTCGGTTCAGTCATCCGTCCGTCGCACCGTTGGCTTGCTCACTAGTCCATCCTGTTCCTCCTCTCTGGCTAGCCGCTCACGGATGAGCCGAAGCACTGCCTGGCAAATCGCCTGGTCGGTCGTGGCCACGACCGCCTCAGGTTCGAGTTGGCCGGGTCGGAATCGGCTAACCTTGACGACCAGCATCATGAACCTCCTTGCAACGACTGGACCCCGGTCATCGACCGGGGTCCTGCAATTGACCTTCTACTTAATTAGAACGCTTGAGCGGGGGAGTTGGTTGACAAACCCCCTAGGCAATGTGTTCGGTATTTACCCCCGATTCCGGCGCAGGCGTTTCGCCACCCGCCGGTGACCCGTGGCAGTCATCGCCTACCGGCCAGCAGGCTGCAGTCCCATGCCAGGCGGTTGGGTGCACGGTCCGGGTTGAACCAGCGGCCGTGCACCCCCTGGTCATGGCTCACCCAGCCAACACCCGCTCGATCGCCTCGGTGACCCGCCGGCCGTCGGAGATGCAGTGGCTATAGACCCGAGCTGTGATGGAGACATTCGCATGACCCAATTGTCGGCTCACCTCAGGCAGGGGAACGCCGGCCAACAAGGCCAAGCTGGCCGAGGCGTGCCGCAGCGAGTGGTGCCGGAGCGGGGGGACACCAGACGCCTTGCAGATTCGCTGCACGGCAGCGGCGACCCGGCTAGGGGAAAGCGGCTGGCCGTTTGGTCCCGGGAAGACCAACCCGTGTTCCTGCCAGGCCGGTCCAGCCTGGAGCTTCAGCTGTGCTACCAGTGCCTTCTGTCGCCGGAGTAGCCGTATCCCTTGTTCCCCGACGTAGATGGTCCGTCGACCAGCTCTGGTCTTGGGTTCTGTCTCCACCCATCGGCCGGCAATCCACTGGCCGGAGCGGACGACGCTGAGTTGACCAGTCTGGAGGTCGATATCCGACCAGCGCAGCGCCGTGATTTCCCCCCGCCGCAGTCCGCAGAGAAGGGACAACCCCACCAGGCCGGCGTAGGGGTCGTCGCTCTCCAGGCAGTACCGGAATAGGCGAGCCAAGGCATCGGCATCAGGTAATTCGATTGGCGGCGCCTGGTAGGCCGGTGGGACGACCCGGTCGCAAGGATTCTGACCGAGAAAACCCCATCGGATACCCACAACGAAGCAGCGATGCAGGAGCCGAAAAGTCAAGTTGGCCGACCGACCGGAAAGGGAATCGAAGAATCGCTGTAGGCGGTCTGGGGTGAGTTTCGACAGCTGTACCCGGCCGAGGACCGGGTAGACGTGGTGCTCCAGATGCCACCGGTAGTCGTAGTACGTCTTGGGTTTCCAACGCTTGCGTTCCGTCGCAAGCCAGCGTTCGCAGAGTTCCCGAACCGTCACCCGTCCCACCGGTGGTGCCTGGTCGATGGCCAGCTTGCGTTCCAGTTCGGCCAGCTTCTGCCGGACTTCCGTTTCCGTCCGGCCGTAGACCGAGAAACGTCGTCCGTCCCGCTGCAGCCGAGCTTCGAACAAGCCGCTCTTGCGTCGGCGGATCGTGGCCATGGAACACCCCCCTTTTCGTCAGAGAGCGTCCCCGGCTGCTGGTGGGGTATGCGTGGGGTACGGCGTCGAGATGGCCGTGCTGGTGGGGAATCCTAGGAGCGGATCTGTCTGCCAGTCAGAGCGAGGAACACATCGTCCAGGCTCGGGCGTCGCAAGCTGACAGAACGGATCGGTACCGAGAGCTGTCGCACCAACTCAGGAATAAAGGTGTCGCCTCGCTCCACTTCCACGCGGAGTGTCCCATCGACGACCAGGGGCTGGAGACTAAAACGCTCGCGCAGCTCCGAGGCAGCTCGCGCATCGTCGGCTGTCGCCAGGACGATGATGTCTCGGCCGACGCGTGCCTTCAGCCGGTCGGGCGTATCGAGTGCGATGACGCGGCCGTGATCGATGATCGCCACCCGGTCACATTGCTCCGCTTCTTCCAAGTAGTGCGTCGTCAGGAACAAGGTGACGCCAGTCTCGCGACGCAACGTTTCCAAATAGGACCAAATTTGTCGGCGCGTCTGTGGGTCCAAGCCGAGCGTCGGTTCATCGAGGAAGAGGATTTCGGGACGATGGAGTAATCCCCGCACCAGTTCGAGCCGCCGTTTCATCCCGCCAGAGAACGTGCGGACGAGCTGGTGGCGACGGTCCCACAGTTCGACCAGGCGGAGAAGCTGTTCGGCACGTTGCCGCCAGAGAGTACCCGGGACTCCATAGACGCGGGCATGCAAAGCGAGATTCTTCCACGCGGTCAGCTGGGTGTCCAGACTGGGATCCTGGAAGATGATGCCGATGCGTTCACGAACGCGGTGGGGTTCGCGGACAACATCACAGCTCGCGACACGCGCTCGACCACTGGTGGGGCGAGCCAGCGTGCAGAGGATGTTGATCGTCGTCGTCTTGCCAGCTCCATTGGGACCGAGAAAGGCGAAAAATTCTCCGCGTGCGACCGTGAAGTTGATCCCGGCAACCGCAGTGACGTCCCCGTACTGCTTGACTAGTTCGTGCACTTCGATCGCTGCTGTCATAGGCGGTCGCTCCCGGTCGATCGCTCGCTCACTCGTCGAAGTGTACCGCCCGTCGCTGACCGGATGAGGAAGCAGGTGACTTCTCGAGTCGGGAGCGACCGAGCTTTGACCCCCGAACCGTTGGTCAGTGGTGCACAGTGGAGACTGTTGCGGTTTTCCGTCGGTGCGCCGGTGCAAGAGGCAAAACAGTCTTCAGGGCTCGATCGGCAGTTGGGGTCCTCGAACACGCAGTCGTCGACAGCGGGGGCGCAGAGTGTTCCTGTAAACGGATAGCAGATAGCAGAGCGAGCGGATCGTCGGATCGAACGAACGAACTGACGCGGTGCGCGACGAAGGATGGCTGGAGAAGGCTGGGATGGGGCGAAGCGAGTTGCTGGTCGAGGACGGGAAGGAGAGCCAAGTGCGCGTCGACAGCGCGCAGCCGAAGGCAACGCCAGACGAAGTCGCTGGACAGCGTGACGCTGATGGGCGGGGGCGCATCAGCTTCTGCTGTGGCAAGTATCGGTTCATCGCCTCCGCATTGGAGCCAGCTGGCGCCAGGCACCTTAGCGGACGCGGTGCCTCCGTGCTGGACCTCGATGTGGGAGCGTCTGAGCCATCCGCCCGACGGAGATCGCCCGCGCTGTGGAGTTACGTGCCGAGGGGCCCGACTGCTGATCCCGTGGGCTTCGGTGGATTGCGAGATCAACCGCGAACAGCGGCTCGGAGGCTCGACCATTAGACCGCTCCATGGGTTGTGATGACGAGGGTTGGGAGCGCCTTGTTACGGCATTGTAACCCTTTTTGTCGACATGTAGGAGATTGTGTCGGTGGAGGAGCGGTAGACTACCCGGGGAGAGTAGGATGCAGTGGCGAATCCTCAGCGCCTGGTTTGCACTGCTCGTCGTTGGCGGAGCCAACGCAATGCTTTTCTGGTCGAGCTTCAATCGAGTGGTCGGTGGGTTCGGAACTGGGCGTGATTGGCTGGGACTGGTGGGCGGACTTTTCGGTGTGCTGGTGAGCTTGGTCGTGGCTCGCTGGTATCTCCAGCGTACTGGTGCGCTGGTCGGTGGGATGGAGAAGCGTGCAGTCGGAGACACGGCAGGGGAAGGAACGGGAAGGAGGGGACAGCATGTCGGGCAGAGCCGGTCAGAAAGATGAGCGATCCGAGCAGCATCCGGTCGGAACGCTGTTTTTGACCCTGCTCATGCTGATCGTGATCGTGGGCATCTGGCTCACCGTCTATTTCGACATGCTGGGACGGGGGTGAGGGATGCGGATCGAGGCATACGAACGAATCTTCATGATCTTGGCTGGGCTGATGCTCGTGCTGGGTATCGTCGGGATCGGGATCGGTGCACTGGTCGCGGGGGTACACGTTCCGTCACCGGCCGGGCGGATCGATCCGCGTGCACTCTCCACGACCCCACCCTTCGATCAGCCTGGCCTGCGTGATCTGGGTGGTGGCAAGTACGAAGCCGTGGTCATCGCCCGGGCCTGGCAGTTCCAGCCCGATGAGATTCAGGTTCCCGTCGGGGCGACGGTGACGTTCACGCTCGCCAGTCCCGATGTCATTCATGGTTTCGTTCTCACCGGTACGAACGCGAACGTCATGGTGATTCCGGGTCAGATCTCTCAGGTGACGGCGCGTTTCGACCAGCCCGGTGAATATCTGTGGGTCTGTCACGAATATTGCGGCTTCGGGCATCACCAGATGTACGGGAAGGTGGTGGTGCGATGAGCGCGACAGCACGCGCGCGGACAGTGGCGGGCGGGGGAGCGGTCACTCACGAGGGAATCTTTCTTGCCGAACAGTTGTGGCCGATCAAGGGGCAACTGGTACTGGCGCTGATCGGCCTCGCGATCGGCGGGCTCATGGGCTTGATGCAGGCACTGGACCGTGTGGGAATTGTCATCTACAAAGCGATGCTCATGCAAACCTACTATCAAGGCTTGACGATCCATGGGGTCTTGCTCGCCTTTCTCTTCACGTTTGCCTTCAGTAACGCCTTCGTGTCGTTGGTGGCGATCCGTGGATTCGAGCGCCCCCTGGCGAGCACGTTCTTGGCCCAGGGAGCGTTTTGGACGATGCTGGTCGGGACGTTATTGGCCGCGTATGCGATCTTGACCAATCAAGCGACAGTCCTCTTCACCTTCTACGCCCCGATGCGTGCGAGCTCCCTCTTCTTCCTCGGCGCAGCGCTGCTGGTCATCTCGACGCTGCTCACTGCGCTCAACCTCGTGCTCACGCGCCGTGCCTGGCAGCGCGAGCATCCCGGGGAACGCACCCCGCTGCTCGGTTTCGTGGGTGTGGTGACGTACGTGATGTGGGCGCTCGCCTCGTTGGGCGTGGTGGTACTCGTCGTGTTCTTCCTTTTGCCGTGGTCGCTCGGCTGGCTCAAAACGACCGATCCACAGTTCAACCGAATATTGTTCTGGTATACCGGGCACGCGATCGTCTATTTTTGGCTGATGCCAGCGTACATTTCCTGGTATCTCATGGTTCCGCGTCAGGTTGGTGGTCGCGTCTTCAGCGATAGCTTGGTGCGGTTGGCTTTCATCCTTCTGCTCGTCTTCTCGGTACCGACGGGGCTTCATCACCAATATGTCGATCCTGGTATTCCCACGGTCATGAAGGTCGTCCATCTCTTCACGACGTTCTCGGTCGTCTTCCCGAGTCTAGTGACGGCGTTCACGGTCATGGCTGCGCTGGAGGATGGTGGACGCGCCCGTGGTGGCACAGGTCTGCTCGGGTGGATCTGGAAGCTTCCCTGGGGTGATCCGAGTGTGGCTGCGCAACTCCTGGCGATGCTCGTCTTCATCCTCGGCGGGGCTACCGGCATCGTCAATGCGAGTTACAACCTGAATAATGTCGTCCACAACACGTCGTTCGTTCCTGGACACTTTCATATGACGGTCGGCACGGCCGTTACGCTCTCCTTCATCGGCATAAGCTACTGGCTCATTCCCTTCTTGACGGGGCGCGAGCTCATGGGGCGCCGTCTCGCACTCGCGCAGGCGTGGCTCTGGTTCGTCGGTGTCTTGCTTTTCGCCCGCGGGCAGATCGCCGCTGGTCTCCTCGGCGAACCTCGGCGGTCGTCGATCGGCGAAGCTCCTTATCGTGATCTCATCAGTGCTGGTTTGGACAACTGGCTGACGGCGATCGGTGGTACGCTGATGGTGATCAGCGGCCTCCTGTACTTCATCGTCGTCCTGTGGACGGTCTTTGCTGGTCGGCGTCTCACTCAACCGCTGGAGATCCCGGTTGCTGAAATGCGCTTCGGTGCGCGGGAGACTTCACCGCGACTGGACCAGCTCGGCTTTTGGTTCTTGATCGCAGTTATCCTGGTGGCGATCGCGTACATTCCGACTATTCTCCTCTATCTCCCCCTGCAGAGCGTTTCGCCGCCGATCAAGGTGTATTGAAAGGCATACGTGCGACGGTCGAGGGGCGGTGAGCAACTCACCGCCCCTTTCTTCATTATTTTCTCATTGGTTCGCGCAGTGCACGATCAGAAGAGCAGTTCAGCCGCTCTCGGCTCGCGACTGCTTCCGGATAGCGAGTCGTGCCAGGTACTCTGCTGGGTGTCGCCCTCTTTTGACAACGTGCTTCCGGTACCTCAGTCGAGACGTGTTCGCGTACGGGTCACCTGCCCTGCGAGCGGACACCAGTGAAAACGACCAGTTATCCGCGATCTTCAGGAGCGCCGCCCGGCCATGACGATGCCCCAGATGCTCGGCATCTCGCCAACGGGAACCTCGATCAAGATGGGTCGGGGATTCCGAACGGTATCGGCGACGATGTCGCGAAGGGCTTCTGGAGTGGAAACGCGCACTCCCTCGATACCGAAGCTGTGGGCGAGCGCGACGAAATCCGGATTGTAGAGCTCGGATGCGATGTAGTGCCCACCGAATCGTTCCTTCTGGATCCGGCGGACGTTCCCAAAGGCGTTGTCGTTGAAGACGACCGTGATCACGTCCAGGCGATGCTGCACCATGGTAGCGAGTTCAGGCAGGTTGTACAGAAATCCTCCATCGCCGTTCAGCGAGAGAACCGGCCGATCAGGGTTGCCCGCTTTCGCCCCCAAAGCTGTCGCAAAGCCGAAGCCCAGAGTCCCCTGATATCCCGACGTGACGAAGGTGCGTGGTCGATAGACCGGGAAAGCGTTCCACGTCCAGTAGCCGACCTGGGTACTCTCGCTCACCACGATGGCTTCTTCGGGGAGCGCCTCGCGGAGCGCCATCGCGAACGATGCTTGGGGTTGGACTTCCCAGAGCAGATCGAAGACTCGTTCCTTGAGAGCGCGCAGTTCCGCCCGTCGCGAGTCACGTTTTTGGTTATAGAGCGGAACTCGCTCCAGGAGTGCCGAAAGCGCTCGTTTGGCGTCGGCGACGATGCCGATCGTCGGGGGATAGTTCCGACCGATCTCGTCCGGGTCGATATCGATCTGAATGACCGCTTGGTGACGAGGTCCCCAATCCGAGGTCGCTGGCTGGAGGAAGCGGGAGCCGACGATGAGTATGACATCGGACTCCGGAACGAGTTCGCGGGCAGCGATGATGTTGTGGGCGAGGTCATGCCGGTCGTCGAGGGCCCCTTTCCCGTCCATCGTGAGGACGACCGGTGCTTCGAGGAGTTCGGCCAGCGCCCGCAGTTCTTCCCAGGCTTCGGCGGCGAGGATACCGCCACCCGCGAAGATAAGCGGTTTTTGGGCCGTACCCAGGAGTTGGGCGGCCCGTTCGATCAGCTCGGGATCCCCGTCAGGTGGGAGAGGACGTGTCGCTGCAATCGTTTCCACCTCAGCAGTCGCCTGCAGCACATCGGGTGGTATTTCGAGCGCAACGGGCCGGGGGCGTCCGCTCCAGAGCTGAACGATCGCCTCATGGGCGAGTGCGGGGATTTGGCTGGGATGCATCGCTCGGGCAGCCCATTTCGTGACCGAGCGGAGCGCCTCCAGCTGACGAGGAATCTCGTGCAGAAACCCTCGCCCCTTTTCGATCTGGTCCGAAGGGATTTGTCCGGTGATGCAGAAAACGCGCGAATTGCAGGCGTAGGCCGTGGCCAGCCCAGCCATGGCGTTGAGCACGCCTGGGCCGGGAACGACCAAGCAGACGCCCATCTTGCCGGTGGTGCGAGCGTAGCCGTCGGCCATGTAGCTCGTGGCTTGTTCGTGTCGTGTGTGGATGACGCGGATCCGGTCGCGCGCCTCGTAGAGGGCATCGAAGGCCCAGTCGAGTTGGACACCGGGAAGTCCGAAGACGATCTCGATCCCTTCCTCGAGTAGTTGCGCGACCAGCGCCTGACCTCCGGTCAGCACGGGCATTGCGTTGCTCCTCTCGCACGTCGCATTCGACCCGAACGACGATATGTGCAGCGCTGCGTCGCGTCATTCTGGCCAGCGGTGCCGGGAAACGATGACGTGGCTGACTGCGCCACGCGCTTCATTCTAATGCACGGAGCAGGTTATTCGTTCCATCGTTTTTGGTGCCCGCTGGTACCGTCGCCGCTTGCACGGGTTCGCTCGTTGTCGGGGAGGGCTCGTTCGTCAGCCTGGAGAAGGTAGCCACTCGATCGCGGAAAGGAAACCGAGAAGGAGCTCGTTGAAGGCATCGGGGTTATCGACAGGCGCACCATGTCCGGCGCGAGGAACCTCAGCGATCTGCGCGTGAGGAAGCAAGTCAGCGAGGGCGAAGATCGTCCGGCGATAGCCTGGCTGGGTCTCGGCGCCATAGACGAGGAGCGTGGGGCAATCGATCGCGGCGAGCGGAACCGGACCGGGGTCGAAGGCGAGAACGGCGTCGATCCAGGCTGGCGTACTAAAAATATTGCGCCGCCACTCCTCGAGTCGGCGCTGACCGGCCTTCTCTGCCCAATTCGGTCCGAGGCGGGGCCCGAGGAAATGGGCCAAGGCTTCGTCGATCCGGCCTGCTGCCAAGAGTTCGCGAACCAGGGCAGCCGAGTGCCGGAGCCGCTCACGCTCTTCTTCTCCGGCGAGTGCTGGAAGAGAAGGTTCAACGAGGACCAGCCCATGAATGCGGTGGGGACGCATCAGGGCCAGGGCGAGCGCGATGGTCGCACCCAGGGAGTTGCCCAGGACGACCGCACGATCGATCCGTTCAGCGAGCAAGACGGACTCCACGTCGAGGGCGGCTTCTTCGATGGTCTGATGCGGCATGGGTGGCGGGCTGTTCCCATGCCCACGCAGATGGGGAAGCAACCACTGGAACTGTGGAAGCCGAAGCACTTGGTGAACCCAGTTTGACGTGCCGACGAGCACGCCGTGAAGGGCGAGGATCGGCGGGCCGGCCGATCCGACCCGCCGCTCGTACGCGATTTTGGTGCCGTTCGGTGTAGTTGCCCACGCCAGTTCGGTGACGCTCATCGCGTTCAGCCTTCGAGCAGCAGGCGTTCTGGGTCCTCGATGAGTTCTTTCACGCGGACGAGGAAAAGCACAGCTTCCCGACCGTCCACGATCCGATGGTCATACGTGAGGGCAACGTACATCATCGGGCGAATGACGATCTCGCCGTTGACCACGACCGGTCGTTCCTCGATCTTGTGCATCCCGAGGATGCCGACCTGAGGGGGATTGAGAATCGGGGTCGAGAGGAGAGAGCCGAAAACGCCGCCATTGGTGATCGTAAAGGTTCCACCGCTGAGTTCCTCGAGCGTCAGTCGTCGTTCCCGTGCCTTGCGGGCGAGTTCTTCGATCTCGCGCTCGATCTCCGCGAACGACTTACGGTCCGCGTCGCGGACGACGGGCACGACGAGTCCTTCATCGGTCGCGACGGCGATTCCGATGTCGTAGTAATATTTGACGACGATCTCGTCACCCTGGATCTCGGCGTTCAACAAGGGGAAAGCTTTCAACGCACCGACGACAGCTTTGGTGAAGAATGACATGAAGCCGAGGCTCACGCCGTAGCGTTCCCGGAACTGCTGGCGCCACCGGTTGCGAAGGGCGACCACGGCACTCATGTCGATCTCGTTGAAGGTCGTCAGCATCGCTGCGGTGTGCTGGGCCTCGACCAACCGCCGGGCGATCGTCTTGCGTCGCTGGCTCATCCGAATGCGTTCTTCGCGGCGTCCGGCAGCAGAGAAGGGCAAGACAACCGGTGCCTCCGGTGGTGTGACACCTGGTGCCGGTGGTGCGGCTGGCGGTGGGGCCGCTGCGACTGGCTGGGGAGCCGCACCGTCAGCCGGTCGGGCGGCTGCTCCACGCTGAGCAACGTAACGGAGCACGTCCTCCCGAGTGACCCGACCACCTTCGCCGGAAGCAGGTACCTCAGCGAGGTCGATACCGTATTCCTCGGCCAGTCGCCTGACAGCTGGCGTCGCCCTAACCGCTGGTCCGCCGGCGGGTTGCGCCGGTTGCGACGCTGCGGCTGTCGTGACCTCGGGCAAGGGAGCTGGCTCTCGTGCTCTGCCCGCTTCGGCAGGGGTTTCCTGAACGGGAGCAGTCACCTGCGCGGTCTCCTCGATCAGTGCGATGACCTCGCCGACGGTCACCGTTTCTCCCTCGCGCTTGAGGATGTGCTGGAGAACACCAGCTCGATCCGCTGTCACTTCGACGTTGACTTTTTCGGTTTCCAACTCGACGAGCACGTCGCCTGGGTTGACCGGATCACCTTCGCGTTTCCGCCAGGCGCCGATGACTGCCTCGACGATCGACTCGCCCATCTGCGGCACACGAACCTCGATAGCCATCGTCTACCCTCGCGTTCGGTTCATGCCGGAACAGCAGGTTCAGGTACGCCAGCGAATGCTTCGGCGATGATCCGTGCCTGCTCCTGCTCGTGCATTTCGGCGAACCCTTCAGCCGGACTTGCACGCTCTGGCCGACCGATGTACCGCAGAGTCCGCCCGTTGAGCAAGGGTTGCAGACGCGGTTGCATATAGGTCCATGCTCCCATATTCTTCGGCTCTTCCTGCAGCCAGACGACATCGCGCGCATTGGGATACTGCCTGAGAATCGCTGCGAGTTCATCACCCGGGAAGGGATAAAGTTCCTCGACGCGAACGATGGCCACATGGCTGGCGGTAGCGGCGAACTGGCTCGTGACCAAATCGACGTAGACTTTGCCGCTGCACAAAATGAGTCGCGTCACGTCATCCGGCCGTTGGCGGGCGGTGGGGTCATCGAGAACGGGCTGGAATCGGCCCTCAGCGAGTTCGCGCATTGGTGACATGGCACGCGGATGACGCAGGAGACTCTTCGGCGTCATGACGATGAGCGGACGCGGGTCCACCGTGCGCAGGATGGCCTGGCGTCGTAGCAGATGGAAGTACTGGGCAGCTGTCGTGCAATTGGCGATTCGCACGTTATCTTCGGCAGCGAGCTGGAGGAAGCGCTCCAACCGCGCGCTCGAGTGCTCCGGGCCCTGGCCTTCGTAGCCGTGTGGCAAGAGGAGGACGAGCGCCGAGCGCTGGCGCCACTTGGCCCATCCACTGACGATGAACTGGTCGATGATGACCTGCGCCACATTGGCGAAGTCGCCGAACTGCGCTTCCCAGAGCACGAGCGCATCCGGAGCCTGGACGCTATACCCATATTCGAACCCGAGCGGGCCAGCTTCCGAGAGCGGACTGTTGTACACGGCGAAGCTCGCCCGAGCTGCCGGCATCTGCTGGAGCGGAATAACACGTTCCCCTGTCTCGAAGTCGTAGAAGGCAACGTGCCGCTGGCTGAAGGTGCCGCGAATAGTGTCCTGGCCAGTGAGGCGAATGGGTATCCCCTCGGCCAAAAGCGAGGCGAAGGCGA
This sequence comes from Thermomicrobium roseum DSM 5159, assembly GCF_000021685.1. Lineage (GTDB taxonomy): Bacteria > Chloroflexota > Chloroflexia > Thermomicrobiales > Thermomicrobiaceae > Thermomicrobium > Thermomicrobium roseum. The sequence goes on from NC_011959.1 coordinate 557,078, forward strand.
GCAGTTCCGCGTGGGCCCAGTCGATCACCTCTTCGCGCTCGACGACCTCGAGCCGGCGCTGCAACTGCCGACGCAGTTTCGGATTCAGATTGAACCCCGCTGGGAGCGTGTGTGCTTGACGATTGAGTTCCTTGAGCGTTTCCAGCGGTACGGCGGTCGCGATCGTCGGCAGCTTGGGTGCACCTGATCCGATGCTTCCGTTCACCTGATCGGCTCGTTGCGCCCGGGTGAGAACTTCTTGGCGGAGATGCTGGAGCTTACCGAACAGCTCCTGCTCGAGAGCAGCTGCCTCGTCTCGCGTCACGATTCCTTCGGCGACGAGTCGCTGGGCCCAGAGTTCACGAACCGTTGGGTGTTCCGCGATCCGGCGATACATCACCGGCTGCGTGAAGGTCGGCTCGTCGCCCTCGTTGTGACCCCACCGACGATAGCCGATCAAGTCGATCAGGACATCCTTGTGGAATCGCTGGCGATAGGCGAAAGCGAGTCGAGCGGCGGTGAGGCAGGCTTCCGGATCATCGGCGTTGACGTGAATGACCGGGATTTCGAAACCGCGGGCAGGATCGGAGGCGTAGAAGGTCGAGCGACCTTCTTGCGGTTCGGTGGTGTAGCCGAGCTGATTGTTCACGATGATGTGAAGCGTTCCGCCAGTCGCGTAACCAGGAATACCGCTCATGTTGAGCGTTTCGGCAACGATGCCCTCGCCAGGGAAAGCAGCGTCGCCATGGATCAAGATAGGTAAGCAGGCATCGACGTCCTGTTCGGGTGCACCCGGTCGGTCGCGTCGTTCCTGGAGAGCGCGTGCCATGCCCTCGACGACGGGATCGACGAACTCGAGGTGACTGGGGTTATGGGCGAGAATGACCTGGAGTTGACCGGCGGCACGGATACCGCCCATGTGGTACTTGACGTCGCCCGTGTAGCCGAGGGTGCCGCCCTCGGTGAGGGCGACAGGTTCCCGGTGATCGAGACCCATGAACTCGGCCAGAATCTGCTCGTACGGCTTGCCCAGTACGTGGGCCAGCACGTTCAGGCGGCCGCGATGCGCCATGCCCATCGCGACTTTCGGGATACCCGTCTCGGCGACCTGGCGAAGGATCTCGTCGAGGATCGGCACGAGCGTATCGGTGCCCTCGATCGAGAAACGCTTCTGCCCGACGAAGGTTCGGTGGAGGAAGCGCTCGAACACCTCCACCGCGGTCAGCCGCTCGAGCAGCGCACGCTTCTCCGTTGGTGAGAGGCGAACGCGATAGCGCTCGGACTCGATCGCTTCCTCGAGCCACTCGCGCTCGGTGCGATCCTGCAAATGGCCGTAATCGTAGCCGATCGTCCCACAGTAGATCTCACGCAAGCGCTCGATCGCTTCGGCTGCATTGCGAGCACCCTGGGCGGCCGGCCCACCGACTAACGTGGCTGGGAGATGCTCGAGGTCCTGCGATGTCAGCCCATGGTAGGCTGGGTCGAGTGCGGGATCACCGGGTGGCGGGCTCCCCAGTGGATCGAGGCGTGCAGCACGATGGCCGCGGTGACGGATCCGTTGCGCAAGCTGAACGACAGCAGCGACCTTCGTAAAATCGAATGCCGGCCCTGCGATCGCAGCGGCCGGCGACGGAGCAGCGAGCTGCTCGAGATGAGGTCCCCACTGCTCGAAGAATGCCCGCCACTCCGGCGTGACGGCCGTCGCATCCCGACGGTAGACCTCGTACAGTTCCAGAATGTAACCAAGGTTCAGGCCGGTTAGCCGCTCGAGTGCCTCTTGCTGATTCACCATGGCACCCACCTCGTCGCTTTCGCTTCGGCACCGAGACTCGGGACACTTCGCCAGGTTCTCGGCCGCATGCCACCGAGCCTGTGGATGCCGCATACCAATGATACTCCTCGATGCACCGCTACGATGTTGGATCATTCGATTATTCTGGACGAGGCATAAGGATTGTTTTTAAGCCGAGTGGAGAGGTAGGACGGCCTCACCGTTGGCGAGAGACACGACCCGCTCCGGGGTATAGACAGTCGCCGGATGAATCGCGTGTACCATGGCCGCGACGCGTAAAGAGGCCAGGTGGGGATCCTCGCGCGTTCGCGCTTCGAACCGTTCCCAAATGTCATCGGGAAGCCTTCGCCGCAACTCGAACGTCGTAAACGCAAACATGGGAAGAAGATCATCGTCTCGTCGGCTGGCATAACGAGCGAGTGCCTGCTGGAGATCGATGCCCTCGGTCTGCACCCGAGCGAGTTCCTCAGCGAGCAACCAGGCGCTGCGCGCTGCATTTCCCATACCTTGCACGCTATGCGGGTCTTGATGACAGCCAGCGTCGCCGACGAGCGCCCAGCCGGTGCCAGAAGCCTGGCGGAGGAAATTCGGCAGGTGGCCCGTACCGCGGATCGGAGCGACTTGGCGTGCCGCAGCGAACCTTTCCCAGATCTCAGGGATACGGCGGAGTCCAGCGAAAAAGTGGTGGGTGACATCGCGGCGGAATGCCGGGAAGGCCCGGTGCTCCACCCCGTAGCCGACGAGCGTGAGACCAGCGTCGCAGGGGAAGAGGAAAGCAGCGGCGTACTCTGCTCCGATCTCCGGATAGTCGCCGCGATAGGCGAGCGCAGCCAAGTCGCTGTCCCATGGTAAGTCGTCGACGTACGTGTAGTACCAGGCGAAGAGGGGAGGAATCTCCTGGAGAACGGGTGCTCCGACCTGGCGGGCAACAATCGAATCCTTTCCATCGGCTCCGATCACGAGCGGTGCCGAGGCGAGCCATTCTTCGCTCGTCGTCTCGACGACGACATCCCATCTCCGATCGTCCACCCGACGGACGGCAGTTACCCGAGCACTCGTCAGTGCGGTCACGTTGGAAAGCGATCTCACTGTCTCGAAAAGCGCGGTATCGAGCACGTCGCGGCGAATGCACAGGGCGAAGTCGAACTCTCCTGACTCCGGAAAAGGTGCGGCCACGTAAGGAAAACGGAGCCAGCGAAGACGTGGTGCTCCGATTCGGAGAACTGGCTCCAGAAGACCAGCTCGCTGGAAGGCATGCAGCGTATCGCTGAAGAAGAGATGGGTCGAAAGCGTCGGGCGTGGAAACCGCGCTCGTTCGATGAGCAGGATCGACCACCCGAGCTGTGCCAGGGCAGCGGCAGTGACGCAGCCAGCGATCCGGGCTCCCACGACGATCGCATCGAATCGACCTATCTGCTTGGCCATACTCCGCTCGCTGCTTCTGGAACCGAGCCGATCCAGTCGAATAGAGGAGTATCGGCTCCGTCGCGGTATTGAGTATGCCCCCGAGGGCGAGTGCGCGGGCGTCTGTATCGAGCGTGGCCGAGGTCCTTTCGGTCGTCGCTCCTTCTTGGACTACAGCGTCTCGTGGCGACTGTGGCACGCGCTGATGATGGAGGAGACATCGCGCGCCGCACCGGCCGTGATGGCACTTCGAGTCACGTTGGAAGGGGAGTCCTGCCGGCGAGCGCTGCAGTGCTCATCGAGTCGACTGGGGGGTTGCGACCACCGAGTCGGAATGCAGGGCTGCTCCATTGCCAGTTCGCTACTCGCAGCGTACACTGGGCTGAGCCAGACCGGTCATTCCTGACCGGATCTGGGCATCGAGAACGGGACGGCAGAAGCGGTGGACGTGTCGAGTCCGAGTCGCCACTCCAACGAGTTCCCCGGCTGACCCCACATGGCGCAGACGCGACTCTCCGGGGTGGCCGGGTGAGACCAGCCACAACGGAGCAGGTCGCTGGTGCGCCGAGCGTTCCCTCGGCACCAAAGGTTCTTACATCGCGAACGATGAGAGCAGCCGCGTCGTGCTTTCGTCGAGCGGCGGGACGCACGAGAGCTGGATGAGCCTCTCATACGGCGAGCTGCGGCGACGTCTTCGGCGGAAGCTGGGAAGGGAGACCGTATGGCCACGGAAATGGACATCCAGATGCAGCTCCGCTCACTTCTCCAGCGTGGAGAACGGGAAACGGTCGAGGATCTCTTGTGGGAACTCGTCGAGCAACGGCAGCTTTATGCTGTTCTCCGTGAGCTGGAGCCCTTCGAACTCGCGCGCCTCGCCGAACTCCTCGGCGACGAGACGTTCGGGGAGTTCCTGGCTGAGCTGGATCCGAGCGATGCGGCTGATTTGCTCGAACGGTTGAGTTCGCAAGAGGCAGCGGATGTCCTGGAGGCGATGGCCCCTGATGATGCGGCCGATGTCTTCGCCCGTCTCGATCCCGACGAGGCCCGTCAGATCCTCGTCGAGATGGAACCGCTCGAAGCGCAAGAGCTGCAGGAGCTTTTGAGCTATCCGCCCGAGACTGCTGGCGGGCGGATGACACCCTCGTACGTCGCTTTATTGCCGGATGTCCGCGTTGACCAGGCGATCGCGGCGCTGCGGAAGGTGGCTGCGGAAGTCGAGACGATCTACTACGCCTATGTCGTCGACGAAGCGAATCACCTCTTGGGCGTTGTCTCCATGCGTGATCTCGTGTTGAGCCCGCCCTACCGGACTGTGGGCGAGATCATGACGCGTGACATCGTGAAAGTGCGCGCCACCGCCGATCAGGAGGAAGCCGCGCGTTTGCTCGTCGAGGAGGGGCTTTTGGCCATACCGGTCGTGGATGATGAGGATCGCTTGCTTGGCATCATCACGGTCGACGATGTGGCGGACATTTTGGAACGCGAAGTGACGGAAGACATCGAGCGGTTGGGTGGTTCGCAACCGCTCGAGGTTCCGTATACCCGGGCGACGCCTTTCTATCTGTGGCGGCGACGAATTGGTTGGCTTCTCCTCCTGTTCGTCGCTGAAATGTACACGGGGACGGTTCTTCGCCATTTCGAGCAGGAACTCGAAGAAGCGATCGCTCTCGCCTTTTTCGTTCCTCTGTTGATCGGGACTGGTGGAAATGCTGGCTCGCAAGTCGTCACGACACTCGTGCGAGCCATGGCGGTCGAAGGGATCGGTATCCGCGATTTTTTCCGCATTTTCCCCAAAGAATTCATCGCTGGTCTCCTGGCGGGTGTTGTTATGGGTACTGCCGGCTTCCTGCGTGCGGAAATTCTGGGTGTGGATCCGGCGATTTCGTTGACGGTGGGCGTTGCGCTCTTCTGCATCGTGCTGTGGGCAGTGACGGTCGCGACGCTCTTGCCGCTCCTCTTGCGTCGACTCGGGATCGATCCGGCGGTCGTGTCGTCGCCGTTCATCGCGACGCTCGTCGACGGAACAGGCCTGGTCATCTACTTCAATGTCGCTCGCATCATCCTTCATCTACACAGTTGAAGAGTATCGCCGTATGCTTACGCGGGTTCCTTTCGGAGGGGGCACTATGGAGCTTGTGCGCGAACTGGAACCTGGGTGGTACCTCGTCGATCTCCGATTCCAAGGTGTGGAGAACGTGATCGCCTCATACCTCTTCGTCGGTCGTCAAGGAGTAGCGATCGTCGATACTGGGCCGAGTACGACGATCGAGCGTCTCGTAGCGGCGCTCCAAGAACTGGACGTTCCGCCCGAGGCGGTCCGGCATCTCGTTCTGACCCATATCCATTTGGATCATGGCGGAGCAGCTGGGCACCTGTTGGAGCGGTTTCCGAATGCGCGTGTCTATGTCCATCCGCTCGGTGCGCCGCACCTGATCGATCCGACTCGCTTGTGGGCGAGCGCTGCTCGTATCTATGGCGATCGTATGGAACTCTTGTGGGGGTCGATTCGCCCATGTGCTGCCGAGCGAGTCGTGGTCGTCGAGGATGGGGAGGCGATCGACCTGGGTGATGGGCGCCGATTGCGGGCATTGGCGACGCCAGGACATGCCTCGCACCATCATGCCTGGCTGGATACCGCCACTGGTTCCGTCTTCGCTGGCGACATCGCTGGTATCCGGATCAGCGCGCTCCCCTTTGTCTTTCCACCGACCCCGCCACCGGATATCGATCTCGGACAGTGGCGCCGGAGTATCGAGCGCCTGCGCCGTCTCCAACCGAGTCGCCTCTATCTTGGTCACTTCGGACCAGTCGAGGATATCGATTGGCACCTGGACGATCTCTTGGCGAGGCTCTTCCTCTGGGCAGGATGGATCGGGGCGTTGCTGGAGCAGGGCCTGGATGCGGAGACGATCGCCGGGCGATTGCAGGAGCTGACGGACGGAGAGTTCCATCGTCTCCTGGGTGAGCGTGCGCCGGTTATTGCGTACCAGTGGGCGTCCGGTAGCTTTCGCATGACGGTGGATGGGTACGTCCGTTATTTCCGGACGCATCGGCCATGGGCGAGTGGTTCATGAGGACGCAGAGGGCGATGAGCGCGCCGTCGTTGCAACGACGGGCCTACCGTTTGATCATTCTTTTGGGCCTCGTCAGCCTTTTCGGTGATATCAGCTACGAGGGGGTTCGTGGTGTGACGGGGCCGTACCTGGCATTGCTCGGTGCGAGTGCAGTCGCAGTCGGGCTGGTAGCCGGTCTCGGCGAGTTCGCTGGCTACGCGCTGCGCACGGCATCGGGGTATCTAGCGGACCGCTTGCGCCTGCACTGGTTGTTGACGGTTGTTGGTTACGGTTTGATCGCCACGTTACCTTTGCTGGCGCTGGTTCACCGTTGGGAACTCGCTGCGGCGTTGATCGTGCTCGAGCGATTAGGTAAGGCGCTGCGGACACCCTCGCGCGACGCTATTCTCTCGCATGCAGCCAGCCAGGTAGGGCGCGGCAAGGGCTTTGGGATCCACGAAGCACTCGACCAACTCGGTGCCTTGATCGGCCCGGTCATCTTCGCAGTCGCGCTCACTTTCGACGGTGAAGCCGGTTATCGGCTCGGCTTCGGGCTGCTCACGATTCCTGCGATCCTCGCGATCGTCATTCTCGTCCTTGCGTGGAGGCAGGAGCCGGAGCCAGAGTCGCTCGAGAGCGTTACTCCACGCGTGAACCGCCCGACGGAAGCCAGCGGCTCCCGTCGGCTGAGCGGACCGTTCTGGCGTTACACGCTCTTTACGGCGTTGACCACTCTCGGATTCGTCCCTTTCGCTCTCCTCTCGTATCATGTGGAACAGACTGGTCGGTTCAGTCCGCCGTTGATACCACTGCTCTACGCGGTCGCGATGGGGGTGGACGGAGGGATCGCATTGATCGCAGGCTGGGGATACGATCGCTTCGGCTTGCGTACCTTGGCAGCGGTACCCATCTGCATCGCGTTGGGAACGGCTGCTGCGTTGCAGTCGACCACCGGGTTCATTATCACGGGGGTCGTCGTCTGGGGAATCGCGATGGGACTCGTCGAAACGACGATGCGAGCGGCGGTCGGCGAACTCTCCGCTCCGTCGGCGCGCGGACTGGCCTACGGTGTCTTCAATACCGTGTTCGGGACAGCCTGGCTGGCCGGTGGAGCCGTGCTCGGTTATCTGTACGAGCAACTAGGCTCTCGAGGAACCATCGGTGCGACCCTGGTACTGGAGATCGCAGCATTGTTGCTTTTCTGGGGACTGGGGGTGGCTCGCGCACACGCCTCCTACAGAGCTCAGAGCGTTTCCTGATTCGATCGCTCCGCTCTCGGTTCTCAGGATGGACGCAGGTATGCCTCGGCACAGACCGAGCAGCGCCGAGTTCGGTCGCGCGGTCGGTCGGTCGCCGGAAGCACTCGGTTGGCAGTCGGCATGTCCGCTCATGTCCGGTGCGCGGGAGCTCCTCGGTGGTGAGTAGCGAGCCAGGTGCGGAGTTCCTCGAGCGACCGAGTATTGAGAACATGTCTGGGCTCCGCCCAACCGCGACGCGCGGTCGCGACCGACCAGCGCATATTGTCCAACTGGCGTGTCGAGTGGGCATCACTGGTGCAAGCGATCAAGATTCCCCGGTTGATCGCCCGCTGGACCCAGATGTCCGGGAGGTCGAGCCGATCCGGCTGTCCGTTGACCTCGATCGCGACCCCATAGTGAGCAGCGGCATCCAGCACGGCGTCGAGATCGATCTCGTACGGGAGTCGAGAGGTAAGCAGGCGTCCGGTGGGATGACCGAGGATGTCGACATGGGGGTTGGCGAGCGCACGGATGACGCGTTCCGTCATGCGTTCCTGCGGCATATCGAAGGCGCTGTGCACGGACACGATCACGAGATCGAGTTCGGCGAGAATCTCGTCCGGATAGTCGAGTGTCCCGTCCGACAAAATGTTAACTTCGGCGCCCTGCAGGATACGAAATGGTGCCAGTCGTTCGTTGAGTTCGCGGATCCGCTCGCGTTGTTCGCGCAGACGCTCGATGGACAAGCCGCGGGCCACGGTGAGGGAAGGGGAATGATCCGAAATGACCAGGTACTCGTAGCCGCGCGCGCGAGCAGCTTCGCACATCCGCTCGAGTGGCTCGTGTCCGTCGCTCCAATCGGTGTGCACATGGAGGTCGCCGCGGATATCCCGCTGCTCGACGAGGATGGGCAAGCGATGCTCGCGGGCCGCCTCGATCTCACCACGGTTCTCCCGCAGCTCGGGTGGAATCCAATCCATTCCCAAAAGCGCATAGATCTCATGTTCCGTTTCGCTCGCCAAAAGCTTGCCGGTTTCGTCAAAGAGGCCGTACTCGGAGAGTTTCCAGCCGCGCTCTTGGACGAAGGAGCGTAAGGCGATGTTGTGTTCCTTCGATCCGGTGAAATACAGAAGCGCCGAGCCGTACTCGTGCGGTCGCACGACGCGCAGATCGACTTGGAGGTCTTCGCGGGTGAGAATGGAGGGGCGCGTCGGTCCAACAGCGAGGACTTCTTTGACGAATGGCAGATGAACGAAGGCATCGACGACTGCGGGAGGATCGTCGCTGGCGACGAGGATGTCGATGTCTCCGATCGTCTCTTTCATGCGGCGGAGACTCCCGGCCGGATCGATCGCCCGGATCGCTGCATGCGGTCGCAGGGCTGCCACCACCTCCTCGGCTACCGGCAGCGCGATGCCGAGGAGGAGACGCTTGCTCCGTTGCATGAGGCGTGCAGCTTCGCGGGCGATCCGCTCCTCGAGTTTCTCTCCGAAGCCGGGGAGCTTGCGCAGCTTGTGCTCCTGTGCTGCCTGGAGCAGGTCCTGGATGGTCGTGATTCCGAGTTGTTCGTAGAGAAGGTGTGCTCGAGCGGGGCCGATCCCTGGTACTTCGAGCAGATCAACTGCCTGCAAAGGTACCTCGCGCTTGAGCTGTTCATAGTATTCCAGTCGACCAGTTCGCAGGTACTCTTCGATCTTGGCGGCAATCGCCTTGCCGACGCCAGGGATTTCGTCCAGTTTTCCTTGCCGGGCGAGTTCCTCGATGTCCTCATCGAGCGCGCGGATGTTCTGTGCGGCCGTCGTGTAGGCGCGGATCCGATAGGGGTTCTCGTTCTTGAGCATCAGAAGTTCAGCGATGTTGTCGAGCAGGAGAGCAACCTCCTCGTTCCGTCGCATGCCGCTCACTCCTTCGGCCGAGTCGGTTGGACAGTCGATTCCTCCAGCCACGCGCGCAGAAGTCGAACCGTCGCATGAACGAGAGCACGGACTTCGTCCGGAAGCAAGCCAGTGACTGCCGCGATCTGTTCGTCGCTCCAACGATCCAGAGCTGAAAGGAGGTACGTTTCGCGCCACTGTTCGGGTAGCCGGTCCAGGAGCTGATCGAGCAACCGACGGGTCTCGGGATCAGCGAGGAGGTCGTCAGGCAAGGGAAGGTCTGGGTCTGCAAGGGCCGCGGCCAGACGAGCTGCTGTCCCCTGCAATTCGGCTGGCGGCGCTTCGGGGTGCTCGGTTGGCTCGCTCGCAGTGCCTCGGTGCCGCTCGGCGTGGCGGGCGAGTGCCGCGCGATGGACCGTGTCATGTGCGAGTCGACGGAGCCACGCGAAGCGATCGCGGGGAAGTTGCGGTAGTTCTCGTAGTTCGCTGCGGGCTCGCTGATAGGTCGCGAAGGTCAGCTCTTCCGGATCGAGTTCGGTCGGCTCGACGAGCCCAGCCTCGACTTCGCGGGCGATGGCGCGGAGCACGGTACGAAGGATGGGGAGGTAGAGATCGAGACCTTCGCGATAGAGCCATTGCTCGCGCTGGGCGATCTCGTCGGGTGTCAAGTGGGGTGGGCGCGGGGGATGAGGAGTCGTCTCGGCCAACCGGGCGGTCAATCGGCGGCGGGCCTCATCGTAGGGGGCAGCCTGCAACCGGCGGCGGAGGGCGTGGAAATACGGATCTTGGAAAACCACGTGGTCGCTCCTCACTCGGTCTGCGATTCCGGCCACTCCAGGATAGCGGATTCGCCGAGAACTGTCATCTGAAGAGCTTTGGCGATATTCGGGACCATCGCGGCTGGCACATCGATCGAAGGAGCAGGTTGGTGGGACGAGGAACCTTACCTGTCGGCTGAGCGGAAAGCGTGCTTCTGACTCCGGTGTGATTGCACACCGGTGAGCGCGACGAACCCCGATGGTTGGTTAGGGATGGGCTGCCGATCGTGCAGCAGAGGAATCGACGACCACTGTCGCCTGAGAGCGCGCGATCACCGCGCACGACGCGGCATGCAGTGCGTTGGCGGTTAACGGTTTCACCGGAGCCAGTCACGCGCGGCGAGGATTTCTGCCCCGATCCGGCCTAGCGAGACGGCTCGTTCGGGCTCGGCCTGCGGTCGGAATTCCAAACGGGCGCGCTCGAAGTACTGCACGATCGTGCCGTCCGGGAGCACGGTCGGCTCACTGATAGCCAGCCCAGTGATGAGCAGGGCGGCCTGATCGGGTGGCATGCGCGCGGTTACGCTCGATCCGATGTGTAACCAGGCATCGAGCAGCGGCCCACACAGCTCGTGACCGGTTTCTGGGAAGGTGCGACAAGTCGTCATCCCTGCTCCGTCGGATGCAGGAGCGGGTGAGCGAAAGACTCGTGCCGATGCGAGTCCGAGCTGATGGACAAGTTCGACCCCGATGTGGTCGAGCACGACACTATCGAGGGCGATCGGTGAGTCCGGAATCCACACGAAGCGGGCACGTTCGAAGTATTGGACTGTGCGGAACTGACCAGCATCCGGATCGTATTCGTCGAATTCTTCCGACAGTGGAAAGCCGAAGAGGCTCGCTCCGCCGAACTGCTCCCAAAAGTGCCGGAATCCGTTCGCCAGATAGTGACCGGTCTCCGGGAAATAGCGCCAACCGGGATTCTGGCTCTCGGGCTTCGCCCGGCGAGCCGTCGGCAAGAGGTCCGCGATCGGTGCGGCCCAGAGGGAGACGTCATCGGGTCCATGCTCTTGGAACCAGACCAATCGATCACCGCCGACTGCCAGCTGACTGACATAGGTCGCGTCAGGTACGGCGAGGAAACGACTCTTGCTCAGTGTGTCGTAGGCCATGATGGCTCGTCGTCCGGTTTCCGGGAGAGCTGTATCGATCCAGAACACATATCGTCCGTCCGCCGTGACTGCTTTCGGGACACTCTCCCAAATGGGTACGTTCAGTCGGGGTTCATCGAGGGAGATGACTCGCATCGTCTGGTCGATCGTGATCAAGGCATCGTTGCTGAGGAGGATCGATGGCGGAGTTCCCTCCCCTTGGAGCACTGTCACCGGAGCGTCAGCGCTCGCGACAGGTTGAAGCTGGATGCGCCACTCCTCGGTTCTCGTGACTTCGACCCACGCCACACGGCCAGCGCGCAACTGGAGATCGGTGATCGCGTGCTCTGGAGGGAGCACGGTGAGGATGCGTGGTGGATGGCGCGTGTTTTCGAGATCAGCGACGAAAAGACGATCGGTCCCATTGCGCGCGACCCACGCTGCCCAGCGGCCGTTGGCGCGTGGCCCGGAACGGATACCGGTCTCGGCCAGCGTCCACGTTTCTCGTGTTTCGAGTCGAAGAGCCCGTATGCGACCGGAACAGTCGGTACATGAGCGCTCCAGCCAGAGAGCCGTTCCCTGCGCCAGAGCGAGCTCAGAAATTTGGCCGGTTGAGCGAGTAAGCGTGGCGTGATGCTCGTTGCCGGAAACCTCGAGCAGGAGGGTCGAGTCCGCTGTCTCCGGGATGGCAAGGACAATGGCTCGTCCGTCGGTGGCAAGAGCCCCTGCCGCAGCATAGCGCCCGAGCAGGAGGGGAGCGGTGATCGCTCGGGAACGCTCGTTCCAGGTGACGAGGAGCGTGAAGAGTGTCGCCGAGAGCCCGAGCAGAGCGAGCACGAGATGAACGAGCCGATTGCACCAGCGAGGCTTCCCGATCGCGCTGGCTGCTGTCCGCGGGACGGTGGTGACTCGTCCATTCGGCTGGAGTGGGCGAAGAATAGGCGTTTGCCCCAACTGCTGCTCCTCTCCTCACTCTGAGTATCGTCCGCTGACGCGGTCTCAGTAGAGACGAAAGGGAGGAGCACTGTTGCTCATCTTGGCTAGCCGATCAGTCCCCCTCGACATGACGGGCGGATCGGCCCGGCGGTCACGGATCGGGCAGCACGTGCGTGCCGGCGCGTCCTTCGAGCGCATCGCGAGCATGATCCAACGCCGCGATGATCGAGCGTCGGGTCGATCCCCTACTCACGAATCGGAGAGCGGCTTCTACTTTCGGACCCATGCTCCCGCTCGCAAAATGTCCTTCTACTTGGTAGCGCCGCAGTTCACTCGCGAGAACCCGTTCGAGTGGACGGGCCTGGGGTGTCCCGTAATGAAGCATGACGTTGGGAACATCGGTCAGGATCAGCAGGGCATCTGCCCCGAGTTCGTGGGCGAGCAGCGCGGCAGCCAGATCTTTGTCGACCACCGCCTCGACACCTTCGTACCGTCCGTCCGGGCGCCGAACGACCGGGATACCGCCACCGCCACAGGCGACGACCAGTGCGCCAGCCGCGAGCAACAGTTCGATCGCTGGTCGATCGACGATGGCAATCGGATCGGGTGAGGGAACGACTCGCCGCCAGCCGCGCGTGCCCTGTGGCTTCCACACCTGGCCGGTTTCAGCCATGATGGCCCGAGCCCGCTCTTCCGGGTAATAGAGGCCGATCGGCTTCGTGGGGTCATTCCAAGCCGGGTCGTCCGGACTGACCTCGGTGCGCGTCACCAGCGTGGCGACGACCCGGTCGATGCCGCGTTGCCGCAGTTCTGCTCCCAAGGATTGTTGGATCATGAACCCGATCGTCGCTTGTGTCTGTGCAACGCACCAGTGGAGCGGGACGGGTGGGACGATCTCGCGAGCCAGCTCGTTCTTGACGAGGAGGTTTCCGACTTGCGGACCATTACCGTGCGTAATGATGAGTTCGTACCCGGCAGCGACGAGTTCGGCCAACTGGCGACAGGTGAGATCGACATTGGCTTGCTGTTCTTCGGCTGTGCCGCGTTGGCCTGCCTGAATGATGGCGTTGCCGCCGAGCGCAACGACGATGCGCCTCATGCCATCCCCCTCGACTCCAAGGTAGTGGTTCGACTGTGTCCTGCGAGATACGCATCCTCGAAGGCCCGGTAGGCTTCGGTGAAGCATCGCGCGGGTGGTCGGACGATACCGGCTCCCACCTGCCCGATGCCAGGCTCGCGGTGGGCGATACCCGTATCGATGACCGGCAAGATACCGCTCCGCACGACCGAACGCAGATCGATACCGACGGGAGTACCGCGGAAGTCGAGCGCGGGGATGCGGAACACCTCGTGCTCAGCAACGGTGATCTCGTACATTTCGAGCGTGGCCTGGACTGCGTCGGCCGGCGTGCCGCCGATGAACTGCACGATCGCCGGAGCGCCAGCGAGTGCGAAACCGCCGAAACCGGCGGTTTCGGTGATCGCGCTGTCACCGATATCGGGATTCGCGTCGTCAGGCCCGAACCCAGGAAAGTACAAGCCGCGCGGTACGTTGGCTGGACCGGTGAACCAGCGGTCGCCCAGCCCGGAAACGCGGATGCCGAACTCCGTACCGTTCCGCGAGAGAGTGGTGACGAGCGAGCTTCCCGGAATGCCGTGTGCGGCATCCGCCATCACCTTGGCTGCCACCATCGCGAGATTCACGAAAAAGTGGTCATTGGCATTGATGAACCGGAGGACGGCAGCGATATCGCTCAAGGGCGCATCGCACTCGACGAGGTAGGGCGCGATTTCACGATAGAACAGGGAGGTTGCGGCCTTGTTGCGATTGTGGCATTCGTCACCCATTTGTAAGGCCTGAGCGATGATATTGCGGAGATCGATGCCACCGCTCCTGGCCAGAGCTTGCCCAACGAGTGGCGCGAGGACGGTGCTGATCCAACGCAGTCGATCGATCACCTCCGGGGCATAGGCACCCATCCGCATCACTTTGCCGATGCCTTCGTTGAAGTTGGTGTAGGCGCGATTCTCGCCGGCAGCATTGATCGCGATATAGACGGGCATAGAAGGGGAAATGACACCGGCCATCGGCCCGACCGCGCTATGCTCGTGATTTGGGGAAAGTTCGACGTAGCCGGATTCCAGCTTCCGGATCGCTTCCTCTGGTGTCGCCGCGAATCCCTCGAAGAGCATGGCACCGATCAGGGCTCCGCGGAGCGGACCGGACGCGTGAGCCCAGTCGATGGGAGGGCCGGCGTGGAGGAACGTCCGGTCGGTCATGCCGGGTATCACGTCACGGGCGCGCGCTACGCCAACGACGACCGGTTGAGCGCGCATCATGCGTGTCACCGCTTCGCGATTCGCCGCATCGATCGTTGGGTCGTTGAAAAGCGGCAGCGCGAGTCGGCGCGGCTCGACCATCGGTGGCTTCCATTCGACTGGATAGACTGCTCCGCCCTGATCCTGCACCGATCGGGCGAAGAGGTCGAGCCCGACGTTGATGACTGCGGGTGTGGTCTCGAGAAGCTTTTGCACTTTCTCGTGCATTCCGTCCATCGCTCGGCTCCTCCTGCGTCGATCACGCGATCAATTCGGCGGCAAGCTCAGCTGCCAAAGCGTTGCTCGGAACGACGATCGCTCCAGCATCTTCCAAAGTGCGACGCTGGCGCGCATAGTCCTGCGGATCGGACTGTGTCCCGACGAGTGCGACGATACACGGAAGAATGCGACCGGTTCGCTCGGCCTCTACCCGTGCCTCCCGAATGGCCGGTGCCAACTCCGCAGCAGGGTCACTCGCTGCGCCATAACCGAGGACGAGATCGAGCACGATACCGGCAACCGTGGGATCGGCCGCCTCCCGGCGGAAGCGCTCGAGCCGGATCGTCTGGTCGATCATGGGATGTGGGCGACCGACCGTGAACTCGTCGGAGCCCAGGTCGACGAACGTGTGCTCCTCGCTGCGGTGCGGATCGGTCAGGCGCAGTTCCGGCTGCAAAGGGATATTGGAGCGAATCGGGCCGATCCGGGGTTGGAGCAAGACCATCGCTTCGTCGCAGAGTGTTCCCCCACTGTACAGCCCACGCAGATAGCGTTGGGTCGGGGCGAGGCGCGACCGCTCGGCGCGAACGCGGGCGAGCGCCTCTTGGCGACGTGGCAGGTCGAGGTCCGCGAGAGACTGGCCGGTCGCCAGATGCACGGCGAGACGCGCCGCTTCCGTGAGGTTCGCGGCCACATGAACGCCCTCTGTGACAGGAGCTGTCTGGCCGATGAATGTCGCGACGACCGGCTTTCCGCACGCAGCAGCGAAGGCGAGAACCTTTTCCGCGACCTCGGGAGCTGGCGGCTTGGAGACGAGCACGATGACCTGTGTTGCCGGGTCATGAGCGAGTGCCTCGAGACCGGCCAGCATGGTACGTCCGCCGACTCGGGCGTCGAGGTCTCGTCCACCGGTGCCGATGCCGTGGCTGATGCCGGAGCCGAACCAATCGATCAGACTGGCGAGCTGCTGCAACCCGGTTCCCGCTGCGGCAACGATACCGATCGGGCCGCGTCGTACGGCATTCATGAAGCCGAGACCGAGTCCGGCGATGAAGGCCGTCCCACAGTCCGGTCCCATGAGCAGCAGGCCGCGTTCCTGAGCTAATTCTTTCAGGCGAACCTCTTCCTCGATCGGCACGTTGTCGCTGAAGAGAAAGACGTGGCGATCAGCACGCAGCGCTTCCTCGGCCTCGATCGGTGCATAGGGACCGGGTACCGAAATCGCGACCACACTGGCCTGGGAAACTTGCCGGAGTGCTGTCCGCAGGGTGCGCAAAGTGACCTTCGCTTCGCTCACCTGGCTGGTGCGAGCGGACGAGCGGAGCCGGTGCACCGCTTCGTCGATCGCTCGCTCAGCGGCGGCATCGTCGCTAGCGCGAACGGCGATCACCAGATCGTTGGGGGATACAGTCTCGAGGCGCTCGTCCCAAAGACCTGAATCGCGAAGGAGTTCCAGATTGGCACTCGTACCCATGAGGAGTGCGGCCAAATCGACGCCGGGCAACCGGTTAACTACCGATGCGACAGCCATCAACGCCACCGAATCGAAGTACGAATTAGGCTCGATCCGAATCCGGACTACCATGTCACCTCCCCTTCCGGTGATGGAAAGAAAAAGCGACCCGGCCAACCTGGTTGTCTGCCCAGGCTGGCCGTTCTCCTGTGACCCGCTTGTCGGTCGACGTTCCCTGAACCTCGATCGAGAACGAGCGTCGTTTCGGGCGACGTTGACAACGTCGACCGCTTCTGACTATACTCCGGACGTCGTCGGAAGGCAAGAGGAGCTCGCGGTGGGCTCCTCTCCGCTTTTTCGGCACGGAACGAGGAGCGCGGTCGCGAAGCCATCGGCGAAAGGTCGGTGGCGCGGTGTTCTACTTTTTCTTGCTGGCCGATCAGAGCTCTATGCTGCCCGGAGGCCCATCGGGCCCGTTCGCCGGTGCAGCGATTCACCTTGGACTGGTGGGCCGAGCGCTGCAGCGGAGCGTTGGTCGGTCAGGCTGGTGGGAGAATCGAACGTTCGAGTGTAGCGATCAGGCCGAAGGTGACGGCCCAACCCGACGTGGCTCCGACCTGGGTGACGCGTGCGAGGAGGTGGGGGAGGCACGGGTGGTCGCCGCGGCACAGCGCCTGTGCGACGAGCAGGAACTCTCGCGCGTACTCGCCGCGAGCGGCCTGCTGCAACCAGGCTGCACTGCGTGGAGTCGTACGGCTAGCAGCTTGCAGAGCGATCTCCTGCCGCAGCGAAGACCAGCGCTCCTCTCCCGTTCGCGCAGCCAGCAAGGTGAGTGCCAAGCAGCATCCGACCAGGAGATCGTCGCCGAGTGGGGTCAGACCTGGTCCCAGCCCAGCCAAGCGATCGACCTGTTGGGCAATATGGGCACGGTCAGCGGTGATGATGGCGCCGATGAGTTCGGCCAGCAGCGCCTTGCTCCGGCTGATCGTCGTGGCGAGGAAGCGGTCCCCGCGTGGTGGGTCAGTCAGTTCGTCGAGAAGGGCCTGGAGCCGTGCCCTCTTCCACTGACATGTCCAGCGTGTCCGGAGGGTCGGCTGCCATACGCGGGTCTGCTGGTCGATGGTCAGTGGCGTCCCGTCAGGCAGCAACAGTGCTCCCTGTCCGGCGATGAGCTGGCTTCCCGTGGGCACGAGAGCGACGAGTGGGGATTTTGTCCGCAGCTGCAAGGCATCAGGTGGGAGGAGCGCGCCGGGTGTGACGACGGAGAGCCACGTGGTGCCGTCGGTCGCGTACGCGGCGCGTGGGTATGCTGCGACGACGGTCAGAGTCCGAGAGGGGCTCGTGAGCAGTGGAAGGATCGGGGAAGCCAAGCGTTGGACGGCGATCGTCATGGTGTGTCGCCCTCGCTCATGCGTGCCAGTGTACGCGAGAGGCACGCGGAAATGCGGCGACATGACTCGTTGGCGCGGAACGGTCGATCCGGGCGTGGAGAGTGAAAGGGGTCCGTATGAAGCCGCCGCGCTTTCGGTATCACGCGCCGGAAAGTCTCGATGAGGCACTGGCGGTTCTGGCCGAGACAGGTGACGAGGCCAAACCGCTCGCCGGGGGGCAAAGCCTGATCCCGATGTTGAACATGCGTTTGGCTCGCCCCAGTCTGCTCATCGACTTGAACGGTCTCAGCGAACTCGCCGGAATCGAGCTCCGCGACGGTGTGCTGGTCGTCCGGGCAATGACCAGGCATCGAGCAGTCGAGCGCTCGCCACTGGTCGCTGAACACGTTCCCCTCCTGGCCGAAGCCATCCCATGGGTGGGCCATCTGCCGATCCGAACTCGGGGGACGATCGGCGGCAGTGTCGCCCATGCTGACCCGGCCGCGGAAGTTCCGGGAGTACTCGTCGCGCTCGACGGAGCGGTACGGTTGGCCAGCCGACGTGGCGAGCGGCTGGTTTCCGCCGACGAGTTTTTCCTGGATCTTCTCACCACAGCGGCAGAACCAGACGAATTGGTGACCGAAGTGCATTTCCCGCTGCTTGGACCACACAGCGGCAGCGCGTGGCTGGAGATCGCGCGACGACATGGCGACTATGCATTGGTCGGGGCTGGAGCGGTGCTCGTGCTGGCGGAGGATGGGCGAACGATCCAGGATGCACGGTTGAGCTTCATCGGGGTCGCCGGACGACCAGTGCGAGCACGCGGGGCGGAGGCGATCCTGCGCGGGCAATCGATCGGTGAGGAAGCATGGAAGGCGGCAGCTGCAGCGGTTCGCGAAGAACTCGACCCGCCCAGTGACTTACATGCCTCAGCACAGTATCGGCGATCGGTGGCTGGAGTGCTGGCTGAACGGGCGCTCGCCATCGCTGCAGCACGAGCACAGGGAGGAGTCGCCGCATGACGGCGGTCGGAAGCGAGCGGCGGGTTATCCGCGTGACGGTCAATGGTGTTCCCTACGAGCGTGAGGTGGAAGCACGGTTGTTGCTTTCTGACTTCTTGCGACACGAACTTGGGCTGACGGGAACGCACGTCGGCTGTGAGCATGGCGTCTGTGGCGCCTGCACGATCCTGCTCGACGGCGAACCAGTGCGGAGCTGCCTCCTGCTGGCGGTCCAGGCACACGGTCACGAACTCGAGACAGTCGAGGGACTGGCGCCGAGCGAGCGGGAGCTGCATCCCTTGCAGCAGGCTTTCTGGGAAAAGCACGGTCTCCAGTGTGGGTACTGTACGCCGGGGATGCTGATGGTGCTCAAGGCGTTTCTGGCGGAAAACCCTGATCCGAGCGAAGAGGAGATCCGCGAGGCGATATCCGGGAATCTCTGCCGGTGCACCGGGTACCAGAACATCGTGGAAGCGGCTCGGTACGCAGCACAGTTGATGCGACAGAGCTGATCGCTGGAGGAGAGCGACGATGCCGACGCGGATTTTCGGGGAGCCGGTCAAGCGGGCCGAAGACCCACGGCTCTTGACGGGCCATGGACGTTACGTCGATGACATCGATCTCCCGGGGCAACTGCACGCCGCATTCCTGCGCAGTCCGCTGGCGCATGCCCGTATCCGAGCGATCGATGTGCGTGCGGCGCAGGAGATGGCCGGAGTGGTAGCTGTCTGGACCTACCAGGACATCGGACCGTGTCAGCGGCGAATGCCGTTGCTGATACCGCACCCGGACCTCACGCATCCGGCCACTCGGTACGCGCTCGCCAAGGACGAGGTAAACCATGTCGGTGAGCCGGTGGCCATGGTGATCGCCGAGAGCCGTTACGTGGCGGAGGATGCGTTGGAAGCGATCGTGGTCGAGTGGGAAGAGTTGCCGCCGGTCGTGGATATCGAGCGTGCCATCGAACCGGGCTCGCCGCTCGTCCACGAGGAACTGGGAACCAATGTCGCCGCGCATTATGTGGGGGTCGTCGGCGACCCGGAGGCGGCATTCGCTCGGGCTGCGCACGTCTTCCGCGAGCGGTTGGTGATCGAACGGAGTGCCGGCATGCCGCTCGAGACGCGTGCCGTGCTGGCGACCTGGGATCCGGTTCACGAGCTGCTCGAGGTCTGGGATACCACGCAGGCACCGATCGTGATTCGCAACGCACTGGCAGCCTTGTTCGGTCTCGCACCGACGCAGGTGCGGGTGGTAGCCCCGGACGTGGGCGGCGGCTTCGGGTGCAAGATCATGGTGTACCCGGAAGAGGTCCTCGTGCCGTATGCCGCGATGGTGCTCGGACGTCCCGTGAAGTGGACGGAGGATCGGTTGGAGCACTTCGTGGGGACGAATCACGAACGACTGCAGATCCATGAAGCGGAGATCGCGGTGGATGCCGAGGGGCGGATCGTGGCTATTCGCGACCGCTTCCTGCACGATGCCGGGGCATATACGCCTTACGGCATCATCGTCCCCATCATCACAGCTTGCCAGTTGCCCGGCCCCTATAAGGTGCCGAACTATCACGTGGAGTTTCGTGCGGTCTACTCCAATACCGTTCCCGTGAGCCCCTATCGCGGAGCTGGGCGACCACATGCCGCCTTCGTCATGGAGCGACTGCTCGATCGGGTCGCAGACGAGCTCGCACTCGACCGCGCCGAAGTACGGCGGCGCAACTTCATTCAGCCCCACGAGTTTCCCTACGATGTGGGCTTGATCTTCCAGGACGGCGCACCGACGCGCTACGACAGCGGGAACTACCCGGGTATGCTGGAACTACTCCTCCAGCAGATGGATTACGAGCGGCTGGTGCGGGAAGAACTGCCGCGTCTCCGCGCCGAGGGGCGCTTCGTTGGGGTAGGAATCGCATGCTACGTCGAGGGCACCGGGATCGGACCATACGAAGGAGCGACGGTTCGCGTCGAACCGACCGGGCAGGTGTACGTCGCGACGGGGATGCCCCAGCAAGGGCAGGCGCACAAGACGGTACTAGCGCAGATCGTGGCGGAGGAACTGCAGATTCCGCTGGATGCTGTGCAGGTGTTCGAGGGCGACACCGCACACTTTCAATTCGGATCGGGGACGTATGCCAGCCGAAGCGCTGTGGTCTGCGGGAGTGCGGTCGCGCTCGCGGCACGGAAGGTGCGGGAGCAGGGGCTGGCTCTTGCGGCGGAGGAACTCGAGGTGGCAGTGGAAGATCTGGTCGTCGAAGATGGCCGGGTCTTCGTGCGCGGTGCGCCGGAACGCGGTTTTACCTGGGCGCAGCTCGCGCAGCTGGCGAATCCCTTGCGGTACGCCTATGCCGGTGACCTCGTCGTGCGCCCGCGACCCTGGACCGGTCCGACCTTGCCGCCTGGTCGTCAGCCGGCCTTGGAAGCGACCGAGTATTACTCGCCGCCGCATGCGACGTGGGCGAGTGGAGCGGTGGGAGCGCTGGTCGAAGTCGATGTCGCGACTGGGATGGTGACGTTCCGCAAATTGTGGGTCGTCCACGACTGCGGAAAAATGATCAACCCGCTCGTCGTCGAGGGGCAGGTTCACGGCGGGATCGCGCAAGGAATCGGCGGTGCACTGTACG
Organism: Thermomicrobium roseum DSM 5159; assembly: GCF_000021685.1. Taxonomy (GTDB): domain Bacteria; phylum Chloroflexota; class Chloroflexia; order Thermomicrobiales; family Thermomicrobiaceae; genus Thermomicrobium; species Thermomicrobium roseum. The sequence goes on from NC_011959.1 coordinate 578,242, forward strand.
AGAAGTTGCACTACGACGAAAATGGCCAGCTGCTCAATGCGAGCTTCATGGACTTTCTGATGCCGACCGCGATGGAAATCCCGCGAATGGAAGTCGCGCATCAAGAGACCCCCTCGCCCTTGAACCCATTGGGTGTCAAAGGGGTCGGCGAGGCTGGCGCGATCCCCTTGCCGGCACTCGTTGCGGCAGCGGTCGAGGATGCCCTCCGGCCATTCGGGGTACGGATCACGCGCATGCCGCTCGATCCGGATACCATCTGGCGCATGACGCATCCGGAGGAGACGGCATGACCGCGGTTGGAGACGACTGCACAGCGAGGAGTGGTCGAAACGCGCGGAAGAGACAGTACGTACGGAAGCAGTCGTGGCTCGTCGATGTGGAAGGGAAGGGAGAGAAGAGATGGGCAGCGTGAAGTTGTATGATCTCTCGCAGCCGCTCAATCAGGAAGTGTCATTCTGGCCATTCTATCCTCCTTTTGAGGTCAAGTACATCAAACGCAAGGCCGAGCATGGGGTCAATGCGCAGTACATCATGACATCCAACCATATGGGGACGCACCTCGATGCCCCGCGTCACTTCATCACGAACGGGAAGACGATCGACCAGATCCCTCTCGAGTGGCTTTACGGTCCGGGCGTGATCGTCGACCTCTCGGACGTGCTGGATGAACTCGACATCTTCACGCCGGAGATGATCGAGCAACGCGTCGAGGTGCGGGAGGGAGACATCCTGTTCATCCACACCGGATGGCATCGCTACGCCCAGTTTGGCGAAACGCCCGACGAGGAGAAGTACCTGCTCCGACATCCTGGTCCGCATCCGTCGATCGTGGATTGGCTGATCGCCAAGAAGATCAAGATCTGGGGCGTCGATATGGTGTCGACGGACCATCCGATGAATCTCCCGATCGGGCGATTTCTCGGTCGTGGTGGTCTGGAACAGTGGAAGCGCGTGCGGGCGATCTGTGAGCGGAAGTTCGGCGAGAAACTCACCGAGCTCTTTCCGGAGGAGCATTACCAGCTGACGCACAACGCACTGTTCCCGCATGACTGCATCCACGTCGAGAATCTCGGTGGTGAGATCGGCCGCCGAGAGCTGCACAATCGTCGCTTGACGCTCGGGGTTTTCCCCTGGCTCTTCAAAGGCGGTGAGGCTGCCTTTTGCCGTGTGGTCGCCTTCGTCGAGGAAGCGTGATCTCGTCTTTGCGGTCGGCGAGAGCAGAGCATGAATGAGGAGTAGGGAACGAATGGCCATCGATCTGGCACGCTGTCGCGTACTCGATCTTTCCCAAGACTGGGATATTCATACGCCTGGATTCGCGCTCTACGAGGGCCCCACGGTCAAGTGGATCAAGCGGGTGGCGTTCGAGCGGGCCGGTGGGCAGTGGATTTCCTCCACGCTCCACGTGGGGACGCACTTGGATGCGCCGTTGCATTTCATCACGGGTGGTCAGGATATCGCAGCGATCCCGTTGAACAAGCTGGTCGGTTGGGCTTGCATCGTCGATCTCACCCGCTACGGGATTGGCGATTACGATATCTACGGTCCAGAGCACTTCGAGCAGTGGGAACGCGATACCGGCATCCGCATCCAGCCGGGGGACATTCTCGTCATCCATACCGGGTACCATCACTACTATCCGAGCGACTGGGCGACGGATCCAGCGCTGCGGCAGCCGGACGAGACCCGCTACTTCATCAAGCATCCGGGCCCGACCCGCGCGTTCGCCGAGTGGGTCCTTCGGCGACAGATCTCGTGGCTCGCGGTCGATTGTGCCTCGGCCGATCACCCGTTCAACACGGTGATCCGGAAGATTCGTGCAGACCTCGTGCCTGAGTTCGAGGCCAAACACGGTAAATCTATCAGCGAGCTTTTGCCGGACAGCGACTACCAGGTGATGCACTTCGCGCTCTTTCCGCATGGTGTGATTCATATCGAGAATGCTGGCGGTGAAATCGACAAAGTCCTGAACCGCCGGATCATGGTGGGCTGTTTCCCCTGGCGGTTCAAGGGTGGAGAAGCAGCCTTCTGTCGTTTCGTGGCCTTCGTGCCGGAGGACGAACTCTGAGCATGCGGGCGATGGTGCTCGAACGACCGGGGCAACCCTTGGTTCTCCAGGAGCTTCCCGTCCCGGAGCCGGGTCCGGGCCAGGTCTTGCTCCGGATCCGTGCCTGTGGTGTCTGCCGGACCGACCTCCACATCGTCGCTGGGGAGTTGCCGGGTCCGAAGTTGCCGCTCGTCCTCGGGCATCAAATCGTCGGAGAGGTTGTCCGGGCCGGGCCGGGGGCGAATCGACTCGTTCCCGGTCAGCGTGTCGGCGTGCCCTGGCTCGGCTGGACGTGCGGAGAGTGTCGCTATTGCCGAAGCGGGCGCGAGAACCTCTGTGATCGTGCCCGCTTCACTGGGTACACGCTGGATGGCGGCTTCGCTGAGTACACAGTCGCTGACGAGCGCTATTGCTTTCCGATTCCAGCGGGTTACCCGGACGAGCAGGCAGCACCGCTCCTCTGTGCCGGGTTGATCGGCTATCGTGCGCTTCGTTTTGCTGGAGAGGCCCAACGATTGGGTTTTTATGGCTTCGGTGCTGCGGCACATATTCTCACGCAAGTGGCCGTGTGGCAGGGGCGGACCGTTTATGCCTTCACCCGGCCTGGTGATCTGGAGAGTCAGGTCTTCGCGCGAGAGCTCGGAGCTGTCTGGGCAGGGGGCTCGGACGAATCGCCGCCGGAACAACTGGAGGCAGCGCTCATCTTCGCGCCGGTGGGGGCGCTCGTCCCACAGGCGCTCCGCGCGGTGGAGAAAGGCGGCATCGTCGTCTGCGCTGGTATCCACATGAGCGATATTCCGTCGTTTCCATATGCCTGGTTGTGGGAAGAACGCGTGATTCGTTCCGTTGCCAACTTGACCCGACAGGATGGCGAAGCGTTCTTGTCGCTCGCCCCAAGAGTGCCGGTGCGGACAGAGGTCCAGCTGTACCGGTTGGAAGAGGCGAACCGGGCGCTGGACGATCTGCGGCACGGGCGCATCCGCGGTGCAGCCGTCTTAGTGATCGACTAGGTCACCCGCTCGGTTGGCGCCGGACGATTGTCTTCCATAGCGCATCGATCAGCATCACGGCCGGCACGGTGAGCGCTGCCAAGAACCATCCGAGGGCGGTTGGCGGAGCTTGGCCGACGATCCGTGCGAGCGGTGGGATCGAGAGTGTCGCCAAGAGCAACACACAACTTGCAGCGAGTGCCAGTACCAGAGCACGGTTCCCAGAAAGGCCGACGCGCCACGCCGGGCGGTCATCGCTGCGGTTCGCGATTGCGTTCGCTCCCTGCCCGAGAACGATAGCGGTGAATGCTGTTCCGGAGGCAGCGAGGAGGATCGTCTCGCTGGGAACAGTCATGCCTGGTTGCCAGCTGGCGGACGAGAGCACTGCGAAGAACGCGATCATTTCCATCAATGCCTCGGTCGGTCCGAGCACCAGAAATGCCCGTACGAGAAGTGACCGATCCACGAGATGAAACCGTGGGGGTGGACTGTCGAGGACTCGCGGCGATGGTGGCTCGACGCCGAGTGCGAGGGCGGGGAGTGCATCCGTTCCCAAATCGAGAAGCAGGATTTGAAGAACATTCAGTGCGAGGGGAACGCGCCCACCACTGAGTGCCCAGATGACGAACGGAGCGAGTTCGGCAACGTTGTCGGTGAGGTGGAAAGTCAGGAAGCGGCGGATATTTTGGAAAGTCGTGCGCCCCTGCTCGATCGCAGCCACGATGGTGGCGAAGTTGTCGTCGAGCAGGATGAGATCGGCCGCCTCGCGAGCGACGTCCGTACCGCTCCGTCCCATGGCGACGCCGACATCAGCTTGACGGAGTGCCGGAGCATCGTTCACGCCGTCTCCAGTCATCGCCACGACATGACCACGTGCTTGGAGTGCACGCGCGATACGGAGCTTATCCTCTGGCGCGACGCGAGCGATGACCACCTCGTCTCGGTCGACGAGCGCACCGAGAGCGGTATCGTCCGGCGGTAATTGGGCGCTCGTCACGACGAGCGGATTATCGCCGACGAGACCGACCTCACGCGCGACGGCGAGTGCGGTAGCAGGATGATCACCGGTAACCATGATGACGCGGATACCAGCTTTCCGACAGCGGGCGACGGCTTCTTTGGCCTCCGAACGTGGCAGATCGCTGAATCCGATGAGTCCGAGGAGGATAAGTTCGCGCTCGAGCGTGTCCGGGTCGAGTACGTCGCTCGCGGATCCCGGTAGAACAGGCCGAGACGCGATAGCGATGACGCGGAGCCCTTCAGCAGCCATTCGATCGGCCACCTGACGAGCCTGTTCGGCATTGCGACAGTTGGGAAGAACGTTTTCTGGTGCGCCTTTGACGATGAGCTGTGATTCGGTCAGCACGCTGGAGCGCCGACGATGCGGATCGAACGGGTAGGTCCGCAGCACGGGAGCCTTGGCTCGGATCGTGTCCGGATCCAAGCCGATGCGATGAACCATGACCCACAGCGCGGTGTCCAATGGATCACCGAGGGGAAGCCAGCGACCGTCACGCCATACCGCTCGTCCGTCGGCGGCGAGCGCAGCAGCGCGGGCGAGCTCTCGAACAGACGCTTCAGCGCCCGGCTCGATGTCGCTTTCCCCATCAGGTTCGTAGCCCTGACCGAAGAGCCGGGCGCTACCCGCTGGGGTCCAGATGCTCGTTACCGATAGCTCGTTCAGTGTGAGTGTGCCCGTCTTGTCGGTACAAATGACGGTGGTGAGTCCGAGCGTCTCGACTGCCTCGAGGTGGCGGACCAGTGCTCGTCGCTCGGCCATGCGCTGTGCAGCGACGGCGAGAGAGAGCGTGAGTGTGGGGAGCAGCCCCTCAGGGACCAGGGCGACAGTGACACCGAGCATGAAGACGAATGCATCGAGAACCGGCAGTCGGAGGAACACCGCAACCGCGAAAAAGAGAAGACCGACACTCACAGCGAGCACAGTGATGATTCGGACCAGGCGCTGCAACTCTCGTGTCAACGGTGTCGGTTGACGTCGTGGTGCCGCGGTGAGGCGGGCGAGCTGAGCCAAGCGGGTGTTGGCTCCCGTCGCGGTCACCACGGCGATCGCCCGCCCACGAGTGAGAGAGGTTCCTGCCTGGATGGCGTCGCCTGGGGAGGGATTGATCGGAACGGACTCTCCGGTAAAGGTCGAAACATCCACGGCGACATCGATGCCTTCGAGGAGGAGAACATCGGCCGGGACGCGGTCGCCAGCTTTCAGGATGACGATGTCACCGGGAACGAGTTCGCGCGCGTCGATGACGATCTCGTGGCCGTCGCGACGCACGGTGACTCGTAGTGGTAGAAGGGAACGTAAACGCGCTGCGGCTCGTTCTGCGCGATATTCCTGGAGGAAAGCGAAGATCCCATTGAGGAGAATCACCGCGACGATCGCGAGGGCGAGTTCGGTCATTCCAGCGATGGAGGCACTGGCAGCGGCTATCCAAAGCAGGAGAGCGAAGAGATGCGTGACCTGGGCGAGTGCCAACCGCCACAGTGCTGGAGACTGTGGTTGTGGAAGTTCATTCGGCCCAAATCGCGCGCGTCGCGCGTGGACTTCTGCCTCGGTCAGTCCCCTATTGGGGTCAGTCGTCGGAATCGATGTGGAAGACGAGGCGAGTTCTCCTCCCATAGCGAGCACGGATTGTACAGGATTGAGAGAACTGCCGCGCCGTGGGTCATCACCCGGAAGGAAATAAGCGGTCTGAAACGCGAGTGGCGAACAGTTTTCGCAGCAAACGGCGTCCCGAGAGAGACTGGATAGCGGCTTGTCTGCGTGCTCCGGGCAGTGCACGTGCGCCTGGAGCCACTCCACGACGATCTCGACCGACAACGGAGGATGTCGGTCACGGACAGAAGGTCTGGGGCTACCCTGGACCGATTTTCCTCGTCGAGGGAGTCGGGAGTGCGTGCTTCCTTGCCAGTCACTTCAGCTCGCCTCGGCGAGCATGTAGGCATCGTCTGCAAGCGCCTCGCGGATCGTCCGAGGAAGAGGGACCGGCCGGCGCGTCGCTCCGTCGACGCAGACACAGAGCATCGATCCGGTCACCGCAGGTCGAGCGTCGCCGTGTCGTTGCAGGGTGAACGCGAAGGGAAGGCTCGAGCGCTGGACATCCTGGACGGCGAGCGTGCATGTACCTGTATCGTGTAACAGGAGGGGGCGGTGATACTGCACTTCGACGCGGACAGGCGGCTTCCGTAACCGTGGGCAAGCAAGTCGGTATCCGGAAAGCCGAGCAGGCAGAACAACGTGGCTTCTACCTGGGTGACGTAACGGAAAATCGCGGGATACTAGACATAGCCGAGAGGATCGACGTCAGTCCAGAGAACTTCGAACGGGATCGTGATCGACCGCATCAGTGGTCCTCCCTCGACGAGTCTTGCGGAGGGCGATATCACCGGAGCTCGCGCCACGCACGACGCTGGCTCTCCTCCTTTGTATGTCCTCCCCACAGTTCAACCGAGGGAAAGCCGACCCCTGTTGTCTCTCTCACTGACCATGACCGAGAGCGATGCAGGCGGACAGGCCAGTGCGTGGCAGAGTGCCTCATTATCTGAGCTTAACAGCCAGTGCTATGAAGAATATGACAAGACTATCGATTCGCGTGGCTCGGATACAGATGAGGAAGAATGGACATGTCGAAATGGGAGATTCAGACAGCGTGCTGTCGCAGAGCGAGGACGTCGTTATCACCAGTGACCAGCCCAGCGGAGGTCGAGCGGCGCGGCTCCCTGGGGTGGGAGCTGCTTCTCGTGTGATCGGTTCGCTCATGGGGACGCCTGTAAGGTGTCCCAGGGGGGCCGCCCGCGCGTGGACTCGTGCTGGTCGACTCGGCCAACCGGTTGGAACTGAAGACCGCGCAGCGGGGACTGGGCGATGTGGAAGCAGCGACCGACATTGCATGCCGGAAAGCGGTTGGATATACTGGAGAGTGTCGAGCCTGGGCCCACGTAGCTCAGGAGGCAGAGCACAATCTTGGTAAGATTGAGGTCCCGGGTTCGAGTCCCGGCGTGGGCTCCAGAAGCCGGTGTAGCTCAGCGGTAGAGCAGCTGTTTCGTAAACAGCAGGTCGTCGGTTCGAATCCGACCACCGGCTCCCTCAAAAATCTCAACTGGACGCGGAACTGAAAAACAGCCGCGACTGGGTTTCCAGTCGTCTCCAGTGTTTTACGGGAATCTTTACGGGAATCAGGTCTGGAGCAAGCCGTGCAGGTGCGCGCAGCCGGCACAGCGTTTCGCGTTTTTTTGCTTTCACCCTCCTGGAATCCGTGAGACAATGAGGATTCGGGGCGAAAATCCTCATGTGGACAAGGAAAATGAAATTTTCACCGGTGTCTCAGGCTCTCGTGCCGGTGAGAAAATGAGACGAGCGTCAGTGGACGGTCTGTTCAGTCCTGGAGCAGGACGCTCAGCTGCGCGAGCGCTGGCTGCATCACCTGCGCCGTCATCGGAGCAAAGTAGTCACCTGTCACCGAAAGCTGGCTTTGCCAGAGAATCGCCGAGACGGTCTCGAGATCGACCCCGGCGTGCAAGCGTAGCGTTGCAGCCGCATCGCGTCAGTCGTGGAATCGGATCGGCGGCACCCCAGCCTGCTGGCAGAGCAGGTGGAAGATGCAAGTGACGTTCCGTGCGCTGACCGGCGAACCGAGGTGCGTGGTGAAGACGAGCGACCAGGGGTTGCCGCGCGCTCGCCCGGGGCCTGCTGGCGCCACGCCCGCTGTTGATCGTGTTGCTGCACCAGCGCGTCGCGGGCGAACGGCGGCACATGGAGCGTACGGAGACTGCTTCGATTTCGCTGGTAACCGTTGCCACTGACCATACACACGCTGCAGCTACCAGCGGATGACCACCAGCCCGTCGTCGAGGTCGACATCTTCCCAGGAGAACCCTGTGCTTCCCCTTGGCGGGCCCGAGCGCTAGCGTGAGCGCGAAGAGCGGCCTGAGCCAGTGGTCGTGCGTCGGGACGAGTAGCTGCTGTGTCTCGTCGAAGCCTCACGTACGGGTGGTGGGTGGCGACACGCTTACCCATCGGACCAGAGCTGCGGTGTCGAGCCTGCCGAGCCCGTCGCGCACGGCGTTTCGAAGGAAGAGAAAATGGTATCTCCGCTCGTGTGCGCACTTCTGCGGAAGAGGGATGTCGGAGGCATAGAGCCTCGTGTGGTCCCACCAGGCGCTTTTGGACTGGAAGCCGGGATTTTTGCTTTTCTCGACGACAGCGTGCTGAGGTAGGAGCCAGCGGCAGTGCATTTTTACGCGACGGCTCGCCGCCCAAAAGGGGGCTGCGCGACTCGCGCAGCGCCCGCTGTGGCTGCTCGTGTCATGCCAAAGCTTTCCGGCCTCGCTCGCGCGACGGGATCCGCGGCAGATCGAGCCCGACGATGCGCGCGTTCATTGGTTGGGCTCGCGTCAGAGCGGTTGAGGCAAGAAGGTTGATCACCTCTCGGGTGGATCGATCGTCCCGTGGGGTGCTTCCCCGAACTGAGGTGTCGATCCCGTTAAAACATTGAAAAAAAAACCTGACGATGACCGCGGCCCCGATTTACTATCTTCAGGATAGCGATCGTGCTCGTGGTCGCGGGTGGGCGAGGTGCGACGGCGATTCTTCGGTTCACGGCGATTCTTTGGTACTGTTCTTCGTGCGCTCATAGTAGCTACCTGTCTCGTTGCGGTCGTGCTTGTGCCTCTTCCGCGCATCGAGTGCCGTTGCGGGGCGGATCTTCCGCACGAGCACAGCGCGCTCGGGTTCTCACCGCATCACCATCATGGTCAGACAACTGTGACGCGCTCGGTTGACCCGGCTGCGGATGCCGAGCTGAAAGCGGACTCTGACCTTCGGGTCATGACCGGGTTGCCGCTGCTTGCCGAGTTCCCAGGAATGTTGGTCGTGGGACATCGAAGTCGAGTGCGTCCAGGCGAAACGATCGATCATCCGGTCGGAGTACAGCAGGATCCCGAATCTCCCCCACCGCGATCGTCTCCCGAGGCTGCGTGGTGAAGCGAAGACCGCGAAGCGTGGAGTCCGGTTTTGGGAATATGCGGACGTTGGGGGTGTCGCAATGCGTCGCCTACTCCTGTTCGGGTGCCTGCTGTCGGCCTTGCTTCTGGTTGCCTGTGGTGGAGGCGGAGGCAGGTCAGAGGAGAAGGTCACACCGCCACCGGTCAACGCTGAACTCGCTGCTGCCGGAAAAGAATACTTCAATAAATATGCGTGCAGTACTTGTCATAGCATGGCAGGCCAAGCGGGGATCGGCCCGGCGCTGAATGGTATTTACGGCAAAAAGGTGCAGCTCGAGGATGGCTCGAGTGTCGTCGTTGATGACGCTTATCTGCGCGAGTCGATCCTCCAACCGGATGCCAAGACAGTGAAGGGCTATCCGAAGGGCTCGATGACCAATGTGATTATGCCCTTCATGCCGGAACTCCAAAAGCCAGAAGTCCTGGATGCTCTGGTGGAGTACATCAAGAGCACGACGTGATTTGGTCGGCATGACCCTTTCTCGGAGGCAACGAGCGGACTCCAATTCCTTTCACCTCGCACACTTCCGCCTTCCCACAGTACGGGTGGCCAGCGCTTTCCAGCTGGCCACCCTAAGTTTGTCGCTCTCGCATGACGCTCTGAGCAGGCGCGGTGGGTGAGCGTCTGAGGGCTGGGGACGTTCTGACCGCCTTCGCCGTCCTGATCCACGAAAGACACGATCGGCGAGCTGGAGCACCTCGCTCCTGCGAGAAATGTACATGACCACCCGCTGACACGTGCTATTCGCTCGGGTGCTCGCTGGCACGGTCGTCCAGCCGGCCGTAGGCCAATGATTCCCGACACTCCCACAGCGCGGGGCACGAGCCTTGCTTGGTGCTGCGCGGAGCTGGCGGACGATGACCCTCGCGACGAACTGTCGAGGGTGGTGCTGGCTCCAAGAAAGGCACGCCTGCTACGCCTGGTGTTCGGGATATCGAGGAGCGAGTTGGCCAGGGCCAGGGGCGCTCGACTATCCTGGGAAGCGAGAAAGCGTGGGCTGCGAACGGTGGTGACTGTGCTGAGGAGCGGTACCTTGGTTGCGCCCGACTGGGACATTCCGCTTCTGGTCCTCCGCGAATCGGTCTGCGCGTGGTTGCGCGAGGATTTGGGCTATGGGGATCGCACCACACTTGCGGTCGTGTCTCCGGGTGCGACCGGCACTGCGGCGATCGTGATGCGGCAACCCGGTGTCCTCTGTGGAATGCCCGTGATCGAAGCAGTCTTTGCCGAGCTCGACACACGCCTCCGGGTCACGACGATGTGTCGGGAGGGGGAATTGGTTCCGGAGGGCACCGTTGTCGGCCAAGTTGTGGGACCGCTCCGCGGCATCCTTGCTGGTGAGCGACTGGCACTCAATCTCCTGCAGCGCCTTTCCGGTATCGCGACACTGACTCGCCGCTTCGTCGATGCGGTGGCTGGGACGGGCGTGATGATCCTGGATACTCGCAAAACGACACCGGGGCTTCGTTTGCTCGAGAAGTACGCGGTACGCGTCGGGGGTGGGCGGAACCACCGCTTCGGTCTGTTCGATGGGGTTCTCATCAAGGACAACCACGTCCGAGTGGCGGGAAGTGTGCGCGAAGCTGTGCAGCGGGTACGCAACGTGATTCCACACACGATGCTGGTCGAAGTCGAGGTGACGACGCTCGAGGAATTGGACGAAGCACTGGCCGCTGGTGCGGACTGGATTCTGCTCGATAACATGGATGTCGAGACGATGCGTGAGGCCGTCCGTCGCGTGGCTGGGCGTGCCAAGCTCGAGGCATCCGGTGGTGTAACGCTCGAGCGCGTGCGCGCGATCGCCGAGACAGGAGTGGATGCGATTTCGGTCGGCGCGCTGACGCACTCAGCGTCTGCACTCGACATCTCCCTGGAGGTCGTGGCTGTCGACGGACGCTGAAGGAGGGTCAGTCGAGCTGATGGAACAGCAGGAACTCGTTCGAGAGATTCTCCGACTCAAGGAGGAGCGTCGTGCGGTCATCCTGGCACATAGCTACCAACGGCCAGAGGTGCAGGATATCGCTGACTTCGTCGGTGATTCGCTCGGGTTGTCGCGCGAAGCGACGCGGACGGATGCCGACGTCATCGTTTTCTGTGGCGTGCATTTCATGGCCGAGACCGCGGCGATTTTGAATCCCGAGAAAACGGTTCTACTGCCTGATCTCGAGGCCGGCTGTTCGCTCGCCGAGACGATCAACCCGGAGGACGTGCGGGCCTGGCGCGAGCAACACCCTGACGGAATCGTCGTGGCCTACGTGAATACCAGTGCAGCAGTGAAGGCCATGGCCGACATCTGTTGCACGAGCGCGAACGCTGTGGAAGTAGTCGCGAGCCTGCCAGAAGATCGACCGATCTTCTTCGTTCCCGACATGTTCCTGGGTGCACATGTCGAGCGCGTGACGGGGCGTAAGCTGGATATCTGGCTCGGCGAATGTCATGTCCATGCGGGGATTCGAAGTGAAGATCTTGCAGCGCAGCTCGCTGCGCATCCGGACGCCGAATTCCTCATCCACCCGGAGTGCGGTTGCAGCTCGACCTGCATCTTCCTCCGCCCGGATGCGAAGTTGCTCTCGACTGAAGGGATGGTTCGCTACGCTGCTCAGTCGGCAGCACGGGAATTCGTTGTGGCAACGGAAGTCGGTATCCTGCACCGGTTGCACCAGAAAGCCCCGGGGAAGCGCTTCATCCCAGTCCGCGAGGACGCGATCTGTCACTACATGAAGCGAGTCACGCTCGAAAAGGTGTACGAGTCGCTGCGCGATCTGAAGTATGTGATCACGGTTCCCGAGGAGATCGCTGTGCCGGCACGCCGTGCCTTGGAGGCGATGCTCGCTCTGGGGTGAAGCCGAGAGATACGCGTGGCAGCGCCGGAGTAGCGATCGCGATGTCGACGGGATACCCAGTATCTCCCGCGAGTCCGATCCGGTCCCACAGTCGTTGGCACCTGGTGGACGTACCACCGCTCGATCGGAACGTGCGCATCGCGCCCCTCGGAAGCACCGGTGTATCGCTGGGCTAATCGGTGATCGTCAGGCCGCGAGGGTGCGATACTTTGTCGGTGCGGACAGGCACAGCGTGAGTGCCTCCGGTTACTCGCGTGCTGCCTCCACGAACCGGTTCGTGAAGGCGAGCCGGGCATCCAGGTCGCCGTGTAAGAGTCCACGAGATCGCATCCAAGCGGCGTAGTCGGTCCAGCGCTTTTCCTCTTGCCAGCCGAAGATGGGTACTCCCTCCGTCCACAGCGGGGCCAGGAGGCGGATGCCACGCTCTTCGAGCGTCTGATTCGTTTCCGGGTACTTCCGAACCAGAAGCTGGACTGCTCCATCGAGATCGGCCGCTGCTTCACGATAGCCCTGGATCATCGCGCCTACGAAGCGCTGTACGCGGTCAGGTTGCTCGCGGACCTGCTGCTCACTCGTCACCATGACGAGTTCGTAAAAATCGGGCACGCCCCACTGTTCGACGCGCAAAATGACGGGTCGTTCGCCTTGTTGCTCGATGAGAATCGACTCGTGAACCCAGTAGGCACCGATCACTGCATCGACCTGCCCGCTCAGCAAGGCTCGCACGAGCTCGTAACCCACGTTCACCAGTTTCACGTCGTCGAGGTGCGCGCCGTCGGTTTCCAACATGGTCGCCAGCAGGGCTTCGTCGCTGGGGAGGCCTGGGTAACCGACCTGCTTACCGACGAGATCGCGTGGTCGCGTGATACCGCTTCGCTCCAACGCCATGACGGAATTCAACGGATGCTGAACGAGCGCTGCGATCGAGACGATCGGGATACCTTCGGCGCGGGCGAGGAGGACGTCGGTCTGGTAGCTGATACCGAACGTATTGCGTCCGGTGGCCACGAGTTTGAGCACGTCTTCCGGGTTGGCTGGCACGTCGAGCGTGACCTCGAGTCCCTGCCCGCGAAAGAAACCTCGTTCCTGCGCCATGAGCAGTCCGGTGTGATTGGACCAGGGGTACCAGTCGAGCGCGACACTGACTGCCTCGAGTTGGCCGGATGCAGGCGTGGGGCCGAGTGCAGGCGGAGTCGACGTCGGAGCCGTCTCGGTCGGTGGCGACCCCGCTCCGCGACGACAGGCGGTAGCGAGAGCGATGGCGCCGAGGGCGAAGAAACGCCGGCGGGTGAAGCGATCGGCCAGGAACATCGATGAGCTCCTCTCAGGGTTCCGTTCGTGGCCGGGTGCGCCAGGGAAGGGTCTGACGCTCGAGCCACGTCACGCTCGCGAACAGCGCGATGCTGACGAGTGCACTCACGAGAACAGCAGCGAAGACGCGATCGGTGTGGAATTGCGCGGCTGCCCGGATCATGAGATAGCCGAGCCCAGCGGAAGCGCCGATCCATTCCCCGATGAGAGCACCGATCACGCTCACAGCAGCAGCGACGCGGAGTCCGGAAAAGAATGCTGGGAGAGCTGCCGGGAGCCGCACGAAACGGAGAGTCTGCCATTTGGAGGCACCCAAGCTGCGGACCATATCGATCAGTTCGTGATCGACCCCGCGGAGGCCGTCGACCATGTTGACGGCGATCGGGAAGAAGCAGATGAGAACGACAACGATCACCTTGGGCGTCAAGCCGTAGCCGAACCAAATCAGGAGCAGCGGAGCCAGCGCAACGATCGGGATCGCTTGGGAAGCGACAACGAGCGGGTACACCGAGCGTTCGATGAGCCGCGAGGCGACGATACCGATCGCCAGGACGATCGCCAGAACGATGGAAACGATGAGCCCCAACCCGATTTCCTGCATGGTGACACTGAGATGAAAGAGCAGAAGACGGTAATCGCGGAGCAGCGCGGCGAGGATCGCGCTCGGTGGAGGCAGAACCCAGTCTGGGACCGCGAATACGCGGCAGGCCAGTTCCCAGGCGAAGAGAGCTGTGATGAGGAGAAGGCTCGGCAACACTCGGTCACGCATCATCGGTCACAACTCCCAGGGTTGGCTGGCGACGGAGCGTGGCGAGCAAGCGCGCTTTGAGGGAGACGAATGCCTGGTCGGTCACGATCGCGTATGTCCGGGTGCGGGGCAAATCGACGGGAATGTCGGCCACGATCGTGCCGGGACGCTGGCTGAGGACAACGACGCGATCGCTGAGCAAGACTGCCTCCTCGACGTCATGCGTGACGAGGATGACAGTGCGGTCGAGCTCCTCCCACAGCATGAGTAACCACTCCTGCATGCTCGAGCGCGTCAAGGCATCGAGTGCACCGAACGGCTCGTCCAGGAGCATGAGCGGGCATTGGGTGAGCAGCGTGCGCAAAAACGCCGCGCGCTGGCGCATGCCGCCCGAGAGTTGTGCTGGATAACTAGAAGCGAACTCGGCCAAGCCAAAACGGCGGAGCCACGGCATCGCTCGCTCGATGGCCTGGCGACGAGGAATGCGTTTTACCTCCAGGGGAAGGATCGCGTTCTCGAGCACTGTCCGCCAGGGGAGAAGGAGGTCACGTTGGTGCATGTAGGCGACCTTACCGAGTCGGTACGGGGCGGGAGCTCCATCGAGCCAGATCTCTCCGCTCGTCGGCTGCTCGAGACCGGCGATCATGTCGAGAAGCGTGCTCTTCCCGCATCCGGACGGCCCGATGATGCTGACGAACTCACCGTCGGCGACGCGCAGGTCGAGCGGGCCGAGAGCATGAACCTGCAGCTGGTCACGCTGGAAGACCTTGGTGACACCGCGAAGTTCCAGGCGCCAGTCGGTATCGACGCGGCTCACCACTGACCTCCGCAGAAAGGCGACCGGTGGGGCAGGAAGAGCCTTCGCTCGTCGAGCGGTAGACACGTCTGTCCGCTGCCGCTCGGCGAAGAGATGACGAGCACAATGTTGGATTGGGAGCGAGAGGCGAACGTGGATCGTCCGATGAGCGTCACGGCTTTCCCTCCGCTGGCATTACCCAGTTCAGGTTCCGCGGTCGGTGGCAGGGCGTTCGCCACCCTCTCAGCCCGGTGACCCCCGAGCTCCCGCAGCCGTCTCGTTGTCGAACGAATACTGTAACAAAGTGGACGATGACTGACAAGCGAGCCGTTTGCCGGCTCCTCGCTTCATCGACGGTTGGACCTGAGAAATGTCGCACACTACCAGTTTGCGTGTGCTTGCTGAGTCTCCGAACGAGCAAAGGACAGGCGCATGGATCGGCAAGAGTTACGCCGACAGAAGACGGGAGGTCGTTGATCCGAGAAGGATACTTCGGGCATGCATCGGCAATGCTCGTGCCGATCTACGGTCTCTTCCGGGTCCATGTGCACCCTCGAGTCTCGAACGACCTGTTGATGTGCGTCGGGTCGTCGCGGCGTATCCAACTGGGGCTGACTGTTTCATGGATTTCCGATGTCTCGTGTAACTACCAACTCTTCTTCAAATGGTTCGTCCCTCATCAGTAGGCTCGTTCGCTTCTCGACAGCGGGAGCCTAGCGACTACTGGTATCGCCGGAAATGGGGGATGTTGCTCCCTTGCGTTGGAGGGTGTTGACGAAACCTTTCGATATTCTCGACTTGACGCGATGCAACGCGGAGGTGCAAGTGTCAGAAGCGACCCGTTACTTCGGACGCGACCAGCAAACGACGATCCGAAGATCGAGGGAACCTCACCGGGCCTCTGGTGGGGGAGGATCATGGCAGGGCACTCGGTGATCACGAAGAAGGTCGACTGACAGGTCGGCATCACACAGCAGAGTCGTTGCGCCGACGGCCTCCTTCGCCGGGTTACGTCGGTGTAGTCGTTAGCGATCGGAGAACGATCGTGGAGTTGTATACTGGTGCGATCAGTGGTTGGCTCGGGGCGCGCCTCGGTTGCACGCATCGTGCCTCGGGCGGTCGAGTAGCTGGCGACGGAGCGCTGCGACAGACGACTGCGACCGGCGCTAGTGCTCGACTGAAGCGGGAATCGGGATGGGAACGGTGCCAACCTATCGGGACGTGCTCATGGCAGTACTCTCTCCCGGCGCGCTCGTCGTCCTGGAGCGCCTCACCCCGCTCATCTGCGCCCTCTATGATTTGGACCTTCTCTTGGATTACCCCGTGGCTGATCAGCAGCAGGGTAGCCTACGGGAGCGCCTGAGCGAACGGTTGGAGCGGATCGTCGCGCTGCTCCCGTCCGATGTCTCGCCGATGGCGAATGAAGTGTTCACCGCTGTGGAAACCCTGGTGACAGATGTGCTCGGACGCGAACTTTTCCTCGGTGAGGAAATCCGGCGTCTGGAATTGCTGGATGAGGCGTTCCGCAACGATCCCTTGTTGTTCCAGCTCGTCCGTGGAAGAGCCAATTGACATTGTCGAGAAGACGCGCTCGGCCCGGGACGGAGTGGTACCCTCCCGGACCGAGCGTTGTTCACCGGGCGCGCAAGTCGAGGTGCATCCCCTGCTTGTAGTGGGTCGGGATATTGCACAGGAGAACGTAATGGCCGGCAGTGAGGTCGAGTGTCATCTCGGCCGTCTTGCCGGGCGGTAAATCTTCCGGCTCGATCTCGCCGAGCACTTCGCCTGCTTGTTCCTCCTCGGCTTTCTGTTCAGCTTCATTGTAGGGAAGACGATCGGCCGGCAAGTCGGTGCGGAGGACGATCAGCTCGTGCTCCATCTGGCCGACGTTCTTGGCGACGAAGCGGACTTTCCCAGCAGGAACTTCCGCCTTGTCGACTTTGATGTAATACTCGCCCAGTTCGACCGTCACGGTGGTGACTCCTGCTTGCCCGCCTCTCCGACAAGCGGCGAGGCTCATCACCAGTGCGCTAGACAATAGTGCTCGTCGTGTCATGCGCATGCTGCTCCCCCACCTCTTCTCTTCTCGTCGGCGCGTGCTCGTTGTGGCCACTCGGGTGCACTCTCGAGAAGGGTCGATCGGATCGCCTGACCGCCTGGAGGACTTCTCCCCCGTGCGGTGCACTCGTCGCCCAAAGCAGGGCGCGCATATCGTACCGTGTGGCGGAAGCGCAGTCGTCCTTGTCGTGAGCCGGGAGTCACACCTGCTGCCTCCGTGGCTCGACCGTTGACGCAGGATCTTCTCGGGAATGTAGCGGAACCATGCTGTACGGTGAAGTGGTGATTCACCAACGCAGATGCGATGCGAGCGAGCAGGCTCGCTCCTTGCGCGATGCTTCCGGTTCGTCTCACGCGTCCCGGTAACGCAGCGTCACAGTCTGGTGCACGGGGCCGATCTCGCTCGCGGGGAAAATCGCGCGAATGGCAGGTAACCAGGCTTCGGGATCGGTCAGCGAAGGACTAAAATGAGTGAGCCAGAGGCGCTCGACGCTGGCGGCACGGGCCAATTCGGCTGCCTCTTGCATCAGCATATGGCCGCGTTCGATCGCTCGCGGCAGCAGAGCGGTGTCGCCGTACATCCCCTCACAGACCAGGAGGTCCGCTCCAGCGACGAACCCGGGAAGCTCTGGGGTGGGTCGGGTATCGGTCACGAAGGCGACGGTGATACCGCGTCGCGGCGGGCCGAGCACGAGATCAGGGGTCAGGAGCTGTCCCGCGAACTCGACCGTTTCTCCACGCTGCAGGCGGTGCCAGAGCGTCATCGGGATGCCGAGCGCCTGCGCTCGCTGTGGGTCGAACCGGCGTCCCCGTGGACGGTGCAGCGTGTATGCGAAGCAAGGGATCCGGTGTGTGACCGGCAGGGCGCGCAGGAGGAGTCCGCCAGGAAGTTCGAGTTCGCTGGTCCCGGAGAGCTCCAGTGTTTCGACAGGAAACGGGAGAGTCGGTACGATGCTCCGCAGTGCAGCGACCACCTGCGCGGTACCGACAGGGCCGATGATGCGAACCGGCTCCTGACGGTCGGCGAAGGCAAGAGCGTAGAGGATACCAGGGAGACCAGCGACATGATCGGCGTGGAGGTGCGTGAAGACGATCGCATCGAGATCGCGGAAGCTCCATCCGGTGTATCGCCAGGAAATCTGCGTGCCCTCGCCGCAATCGAGGAGGACAACATGCCCTTCGCACCGGACAAGGAGAGCGGACAGCCAACGATCCGGAAGCGGCATCATCCCACCGGTGCCGAGAAGACAGACGTCGACCATGGCTGTGCACCTCACCGAACTCCACGCCGGTGGCGAATCGTATCACGTTGGGCGTCTGTTCCCGACATGCTAGGATGCGCGGCGGAAGACAAGCTCCAGGACGAGGGGGTACGTGGTGAGGAAGGTAGTCACCGGGCGACCGACCACTCGAGCGACGGAAGGGATGGTGGCGACGCCGCATTACCTCGCGACGCTCGCTGGTCTGCGGGTCTTGCAAGATGGTGGGAACGCCGTCGATGCAGCCGTGGCCGCGAACGCCGTGTTGACGGTGGTCTATCCGCACATGTGCTCGCTCGGCGGCGATGCCTTTTTCCTCATCTGGGAACCGCGGGAGCAACGGCTGGTTGGCCTGAACGGGAGCGGGCGCGCACCGCAAGGCATCAGTCTTGCGGCGTTACGCGATCGCGGGTTCCGCGAGGTGCCGGCGAAGGGCCCCTGGGGGGTGACGGTTCCCGGAGCAGTCGATGCGTGGGCGACGGTTTTGGCACGCTATGGGACGCGTGATCTCGCAGCGCTCCTGGAGTCAGCTCTTCGCTATGCGGAAGAGGGGTTCCCGGTTAGTCCGTTGCTGGCACGAGCCATCGCGGCTGAGGAGGAGATCTTTCGGCGCCAGGAAGCGGCTACCCGCCAGTTCTTGCCAGGAGGCCGCCCGCCGCGCTCGGGGCAGTTGCTGCGCCAGCCGGATTTGGCAGCGAGCCTTCGCCTGATCGCCGAGCATGGTCCCGAGGCGTTCTACCGCGGACCGATCGCCGAGGCGATCGTCGCCGTCCTCCGGAGCGCTGGTGGAGCGATGACATTGGACGACCTGGCTGCTCATCGTTCCGAGTGGGTGGAGCCCTTGCGCAGCACGTATCGAGGGGTCGAGGTGATCGAACTGCCGCCCAATACGCAGGGGGTGACCGCGCTTCAGCTTCTGAATATCGTCGAGGGTTTCCCGATCGGTGCGGACGAGTGGGGATCCCCTCGACTCTTGCATCTGATGCTCGAGGCGAAGAAGCTCGCCTTTGCGGACCGCGATCGCTATCTGGGCGATCCGGCTTTCGTCGATGTTCCCGTCGCTCGCCTGCTCAGCAAAGCATACGCAGCTGAACTTCGGAGTCGCATCGACCCGGATCGGGCGAGCGTTCCTCCACCGCCGCAGTGGGACTCGGATACGATCTACCTTTGTGTCGTTGATCGCGACGGACGAGCGGTGTCTCTGATTCAGAGCATTTATCAGTCATTCGGGAGCGGGCTGGTCGCTGCTGGCATCGTCCTCCACAACCGTGGCGCGTGTTTCGTGCTGGATGAAGAATCACCGAATGCACTCATGCCGGGCAAGCGGCCGTTGCATACCTTGATTCCCGGGATGATGGTGCGTGACGGACGCCCTTGGGTGGTGTTCGGGACGATGGGTGGCCATAGCCAGCCGGTCATCCACCTGCAACTGGTGAACGGGCTCGTGGACTTCGGCTTCGAACCACAGGAAGCGATCGAGGTTGCGCGCTGGGTTTCGCGCCGCGAGCCGGGGGAAGCAGGGGAGACGATCTATCTGGAACCGGAACTGGCGGAGCGAGCGGCGGGCGAACTGGCTCGGCTGGGACATCGCGTCGAGATAGTCGAACGCTGGTCTTCGTTGATGGGCCATGCCCACCTGATCATGATCGGGGACGATGGGGTGCTCTCCGGAGCTTCCGATCCGCGCGCTGAAGGCTACGCTCTGGGCTGGTGAGCCTCACTCGAGGGGGAGATGGCCGTTGTCGTGCGGGCAGACGTGTCCTTCCGGTCCGATAACGGCGCCGCAGCGTGGGCAACGCGGACGTCCCGCCGCGATGACTTGGGCGATCTGGCGTGCGAGCGCCTTCGCTGCTGGTAAGCTCGCGCGTCCGGCGAACACCGGGTCGTCATCCTCGTCCTGCTCGATATCGTGCGCGAAGATCGCGATGCGCTGGTGCTCCTCATCGTACCCGATGGCCATTTTCCCAACGACATA
The DNA here is from genome assembly GCF_000021685.1 of Thermomicrobium roseum DSM 5159. Lineage (GTDB taxonomy): Bacteria > Chloroflexota > Chloroflexia > Thermomicrobiales > Thermomicrobiaceae > Thermomicrobium > Thermomicrobium roseum. The sequence continues at coordinate 598,287 of NC_011959.1, forward strand.
TTCGGGGAGATCGGGGGGAAGCGGCGCCGTGCGTGCCGCGGGTTGCTCGGAGATACGGGAGCGCACGAGCCCTGCCAGCCGCAGTTGCTCGAACAGCTGCTCGATGGCGAGACCGAGGGCTTGGAGTTGCTCTTTTTCCATCCAGAGCGAGACGAGATCCAAGCCGACACCGGCGATGAGGCGGAAACGTCGTTGGCCCGGTTGGCCGATCGCCTCCGCCTCGAGCACAGTTAGCTCTGGGTATTCGTGCCGTCTGCCCATGATCGGTCCCATCTTCCTCGCGGTCGCCGCTACGAGCATACACCAGCGGGCGCCGGAACGGACCGACGCCCGCACGGTGAGGTGGGGGATGGGTGTGGCAGGGGAGGGAGGACGTCTGCAAACTCGGAATGGTTCCGCTCGCCGCGCAGACGTACCGGAACCGCTTCCACTATACGCCCGGGTATCGACTTTGTCAAGCAGTAAGTTTCCGAATTCGTTCGGAAGCGCGCCCCACCAAGAAGTCGATGTCGTCTTTGCCGGGTCGCTCGCATGAACGAGCGGTAGAATGCGAGCCGGGACGACGAGGGTGGAGAGCCGCGCTGGCTGTTGCTGATTCGAGGAGGGCATCCGTGAGCGGGCGAAGGCCTCTCGTGTTCGTCGCAATCGTCACGATGCTCGCACTGGTAGGTTGCCGAGGTCCGGCCGTTTATCCGACGGTGACGCCGACTCGGTCGACGTTGCTCGGCTCCGTACCGACCCCATCGCATGAGAGCGGCGCGGTCGGTACGCCGGTACTCGAGGCGAGCCAAGCGACGCCGAGAGGCAGAGCAGCGAGCGGATTCGCGTATGGCTTCAATGTCGCCTGGCGTGGAGACGAAGATGGAGCTGCCTTCAACCAGCGTACCGCCGAGATGGTGCGCCAGGCCGGGTTTCAGTGGGTGCGTTTTCAGGTGCGCTGGGAGTCACTCGAGCCGCGGCCCGGAGAGTGGGATTTCCGGCCGATCGACCGCGTTCTGCCGGTGTACGAAGCAGCCGGCTTGTCGGTCCTGGCGTCAGTCGTCGGCGCACCCGAGTGGGCGCGTGCAGCGAATGGGGGAATCGTCGCGGATCCAGCGACCTTTCGCGAGGCGATGCGGCGATTGGCCTCACGGTACCGCGGCCGCATCCACGCATGGGAGATTTGGAACGAGCAGAACTTGGCTCATGAGCTCCATGGTCCCGTTCGGGTGGAACCGTACTGTGCAGTGCTCCGCGCCGGGTATGAGGGGGTAAAGGCTGGAGATCCGGAAGCTCTGGTCGTCTTCGGTGGGCTCACCCCGACTGGTGTCAACGACCCCACTATCGCCGTGGACGACGTCGCCTATCTCGAGGCGTTCTATGCACTGGATGGTGGATCCTGTACTCGGTACTTCGACGTACTCGGAGCGCATGCCAACGCGACGCTCAATCCGCCCGATACGCTGTGGCCAGAGCGTCCCGGACCGGGCCCAGGCTGGCGCGATCACCCGAGCTTTTATTTTCGTCGTGTCGAGCAACTGCGGGCCGTGATGGAACGGCACGGTGATCGGCGACCGGTTTGGATCACTGAGTTCGGCTGGACGACGAACAATCCGGCCCCTGGTTACGAGTACGGTCAGTACGTCAGCGAGGAGCAGCAAGCCGAGTATCTCGTCCGAGCCTTCGAGATCGCCCGCACGCGGTGGCCATGGGTTACTGGTATGTTCGTGTGGAACCTCAACTTCTCGACCATCGTCGGGCCAGAAGATGAGAAAGGACCATGGTCAGTGCTCAACCCTGACTGGTCTCCGCGTCCGGCGTATCGAGCGCTCAGCGCGATGCCCAAGCAACCCTAGACACAGCCACCGCTCGCGAAGAGGCGCGCGACCTCGTCGACCTGAAAGACGGGGAGCGGTCGTTCGCCAGTCGACCCGATGAGGACACGACGACCGGGATCAGGGTCGAGCCAGCCGAGTTGCGTTGCGGGGATATCGTGCTGCGCTAAAGTGTCGAGCGCGTGCTCGACGCTTTCCGGCGTGACGACAGCGAGGAGCGCTCCAGAAGCGATGAGACCGAGCGGATCCAAACCCAGCGCAGTGCACACGGCGCGGGTTTCCGGATAGACGAGGATCGCCTCCTCCGAGACGACGAGGCCAGTACCGCAGGCAACAGCAACCTCGTGGAGGCCGGTGGCGAGCCCACCTTCCGTGGGATCATGCAAGTAACGGAGGTCCTCACCCAGTCTCTCGAGCAGGAGGGTAGCGGCGGGGACGATGCTGATGCCCGGCTCGTACAAAAAGCGACGGCAGCGAGCGAGCAGATCTTGGTCGAGCATCCGCTCGAGCGTCTGGCGGCACTCGCGTGCGAGGAGAGCAGTCCCTTCGATGGCAATGCCGCGCACTAAGAGAAGCGCATCTCCCGGCCGCACGCGGGCCGGTGACAGAACGTACTCGGTCGTGAGTTCTCCGATCATGGTGCCGGCGACGATGGGACGATCGAGCCCGACCGTGATTTCCGTATGACCACCGACCACGCTGACGCCGAGTCGCTCGGCGGCCCGAGCGAGGTCATCGAGGATGACTTGCGCGTCGTGAGCTGTCGTTCCCTCGGGGAGGAGGACAGTCGCGAGAAACCAGCGCGGGCGAGCACCGAGGCAGGCGACATCGTTGGCATTGACGTTGAGGGCATACCAGCCGATCGCCTCGGTCGCGAAAGTGATCGGGTCGCTCTTGAACACCAGCCGGATAGTATCGATTTGGATGACCGCGGCATCGTGACCGATACCAGGACCGAGCAGGACGCTCGGATCCGGAGAAAGATTCCCGAGAAATTCAGCCAGGAGTTGGGGAGGAAGCTTCCCGGTCGGTAGAGGCCTGTCGCTCACGCGTTCACTCCTCGTCCTGTTGCGCGAAACTGATTCCGATTCCACGCGCTGCGCGAACGAGGGGATGATCGAGAGGGACCAGCCGTGGGCCGCGTGCGACCTCGGCCAATGGAACCCGTACGATGCCCCAGGTCGCTTGCCCGGCAGGGTGCGCGCGGATGGCGACCATGACGCCATCGTCATCGTCGGCGAGTGCGTCAACTGCAGCCGAGCCGAGTGCAGTCGCCAACGCACGGTCGGTCGGTGTCGGCGTACCTCCGCGCTGGAGATGACCGAGGACGACTGCGCGAACTTCGGTCGGGAGGATGCGACTCAACTGTTTTTGGAGAACGAGCGAAATGCCACCGTACTTTCGCTGATAGGGGAGCGGGCCAGTGCGCTCGAAGACTGCTTCGCCATCGAGTGGCCGAGCACCTTCCGCGACGGCGACGATGGTGAAGGAACGCCTGCGTTGCCGTCGTCCTCGTATCACCTCGACGACGCGGTCGAGGACGAACGGGATTTCCGGGATCAGGATCACATCTGCTCCACCAGCGACTCCAGCGGACAGCGCGATCCACCCGGCGTCCCGGCCCATGAGTTCCACCAGCATGACCCGATGGTGACTTTCGGCGGTCGTATGCAGGCGATCGATCGCCTCGGTGGCGGTGGTGACAGCGGTATCGAAGCCGATCGTCTGGAGCGTGCCCCGGACGTCATTGTCGATCGTTTTGGGGATGCCGATGACACGAAGTCCCATCTCGTTGAGGCGATGCGCGATGGACAGGCTCCCTTCGCCGCCGATGACGATCAAGGCGTCGATGCCGATGCGCTCGAGCGTGGCGAGCAGGGTCCGACTATGATCACGCGGCTCGGTGTCGCCTTGTTCAGGATGCGCGAAGAAGAACGGGTTGGCACGGTTGGAAGCGCCGAGGATGGTTCCACCTCGTACGAGCAAACCGCGGACATCGTCGAGCCCGAGTTGCCGAGCGCGGCCGAGGATCGCGCCCTCGTACCCGTCCTCAAAGCCGATCACTGTCCAACCGTAGCGCAAGATGGCTGTCTTAACGACGGCCCGCAAGGCGGCATTGAGTCCCGGGGCATCGCCCCCGCCGGTGAGAACGCCGATCCGGCGGAGCGATCTCTCTGCCATCGTGGTAAACCTCCTCGATCGTGGCATTCGGCAACATGGGTATACTCACGTCGAGACGGGTGGGTTTTCGCTGCTCGACGTGGCCCCTGCGCATTCTACGCGAGGACGGGTGACGACTGCGCGGTAACGATCGACCGCGCGAGGGAGAGCGGACGATGACGACGGATCGCAAGTACGTCGAAGAGCTGATCGAGCAGGAAGACGATTTCGACCGCTGGTACGTCGAGGTGATTCAGAAGGCAGAACTGGCCGACGAATCGCCTGTCCGCGGTACCAGGGTGATTCGTCCCTATGGGTTTGCGCTTTGGGAAAACATGCAAGCCGAACTCGATCGCCGTATCAAGGCGACGGGAGTCCAGAACGCTTATTTCCCCTTGTTCATTCCCAAGAGTTTTCTGGAGCGGGAGGCCGAACATATCAAGGGGTTCGCGCCCGAAGTCGCCTGGGTAACCCGTGGCGGAGACAAGGAACTCGAGGAGTGGCTCGCGGTTCGCCCGACCTCGGAGTCGATCATCTGCCCGATGTTCGCTCGCTGGGTCCAGTCGTATCGTGACCTGCCGATCCTCATCAACCAGTGGTGCAGCGTAGTGCGCTGGGAAGAGCGACCGCGTGCCTTTTTGCGCACGCTGGAGTTCCTGTGGCAGGAGGGGCATACGGTTCATGCCACGCTCGAGGAGGCAGAAGAACGTGCTCGCTTGATGCTCGAGGTATACCGCGACTTCGTCGAGTCGGAGTTGGCTATCCCGGTGATCCCGGGTCAGAAGACGGAGTCGGAGAAGTTCGCTGGAGCTCTCCGCACGTACACCATCGAAGCGATGATGGGTGGGAAGCACTGGGCGCTGCAGTCCGCGACCTCGCACAATCTCGGCGATCATTTCGGGAAAGTGTTCGACATTACCTTCTTGGATCGCGAAGGCAAACGGCGCTATGTGTTCAATACCAGTTGGGGACTCTCGCATCGGACGATCGGTGCCATGGTCATGGTACACGGGGACGATCGTGGGCTGAAGCTCCCGCCGCGCGTGGCGCCGATTCAAGTTGTGATCGTTCCCATCTGGCGCAAGGACGAGGAGCGGCGGCAGGTCGAGGAGACGGTCGACCGCGTACGGGCCATGCTGCGTCGCGCCGTGCGGGTCCATGCGGACTTGCGGGACGACAAGACGCCTGGCTGGAAGTTCAACGATTGGGATCTCAAGGGTGTTCCCATCCGATTGGAGATCGGTCCGCGCGATGTGGCGAGCGACCAAGTGACGCTCGTGCGCCGCGATGTGCTCGGGCAGCGACAGGCGGTGCCCATCGCCAACCTCGTGGGTGCGGTCCAGAGCGAACTGGAGTCGATCCAGGTAAGTTTGTTCCGTGCGGCGCGCGCCATGCTGGAACGCTATACGGAAGACGTCCGTGATTACGAGGTGCTCAAGGAGCGGGTGGCGACGAACGCTGGCTTCAACCGAGCATTCTGGTGCGGGGATCCGGCGTGCGAAGCCCGTGTGAAGGCCGAGACGAAGGCAACGGTCCGGTGCATTCCGTTCGAGCAACCGGCTGAACTGGAGCCCTGCCTGGTGTGCGGCGCACCGGGGAAGTATCAAGTCATTTGGGCGCGCGCGTACTGAGGCAAAGTTGTTCGAGCCAAAAGAGGGCCGGGATGCACTGCCGGCCCTCATGTGTCTGACTGACGTTCGGCGGAAGGGGTGGGATTCGAACCCACGAGGGGCTTGCGCCCCCACACGGTTTCCAGCCGTGCGCACTCGGCCACTATGCGACCCTTCCGTGCGCGATACGCGATCGCCTTTCCGCAAAGAGTCTACCCAGCGGCTCGGCTGCCGGACAAGGGGCCGAGTACTCTCGACGGTCGTCTGGGCAAGGCTATCGAGACGCCGGGACGAGCGGATGGGTCGTGGGCGTATCCTCCCTCCGCGCGGTGCCCCGAGGTGCCCGCAAGCGACTCATACCTCGTACACGCTCGGCATCGACCCTGCGTCGAGGAGCGAGCAACTTCGGCTGACTGAGAGTGGCGGAGGGGGTGGGATTCGAACCCACGAGGCGCTCGTCACGCCTACCGCTTTTCGAGAGCGGCACCTTAAACCACTCGGACACCCCTCCACATGCCAGATGCAGGGCCGAAGCCCTGCATACTTACTGGTACGCCCGGAGGGACTCGAACCCCCGACCTTTAGGTCCGCAACCTAACGCTCTATCCACTGAGCTACGGGCGCATGACGCTTTTTCTGGTGCCGGTGGATCGAACACCGGCACCAGGCAGTATAGCATGCGGGACTGCCTGGTGGCAAGAGGGTGGCGAGAGCGGGCGAGCCTTCGAGAGCCAGCTACCAGACGTGGTGGTGACGATCCTGGGTCGGGCACCGGTGAGTTCGCGCGGGTCGCCGCGGCCCGAGAGCAGAGGAAAGAGACCGGATCGTTGCAGCCTGGCCATACCGTGATTCGGAACGCTTACCGGAGGGATCGCGTCCGATAGGCTTGCGTCGCGCGTTCACGCAGACGACGGAGAATTTCGCCGGGCCGTTCCTCGGCCGTGAAGAGGACGGAACCGGTCACGACGATATCGGCACCAGCCGAGATGACCGATTCCAGGTTGGAGAGTTTGACGCCGCCGTCGACCGAGAGCAGGCAGCGGAACCCTCGTTCATCGACCATCTGGCGCAAGCGCCGAAGTTTCCCGAGTACCGCGGGAATGAGGCCTTGCCCACCAAAGCCCGGATCGACTGTCATGATCAGTACGAGATCGACGAAGGGCAGAATCTCCTCGATCGCAGCGAGCGGGGTCGCGGGATTGAGCGCTACTCCGGCGAGAAGCCCGAGTTCGTGAATGGCTTGAATGGTCCGGTGGAGGTGTGGGCAGGTTTCGACATGGACGGTCAAAGCGCTGGCACCGGCCTGGGCGAACGCTTCGAGGTAACGCTCCGGTTCGACGATCATCAAGTGGACATCCAAGGGTAAGGTCGTCGCATCACGGACGGCACGGACGATCGGGAGGCCGAAGCTGATGTTCGGGACGAACCGGCCGTCCATGATGTCGAGGTGGATGGCGTCAGCGCCAGCCTCATCCAGCTCGCGGACGACGGCGGCCAGGTGACCGAAATCGGCGTTCAAGATCGACGGCGAGAGCATCGGAAGCCGATAACCGAAGGTGGTCGTCATCTGCGTGTCCTCTCGCGCTCGACCGAACCGAGCACTGTGCGGGTCAGTGTACTCATTCCGCCTTCGGCTATGCTTGCAGAGAAGCAGAGGAGGAAGTGCGTGCGCCGGACCTGGTACCTCGCGGGCCGAGAGCCGCTTCCGACCGGTGCGGTCTTGCGGCGGGATCTGATCCTGCACAGCGATGGTCGGCGGCAATTTCGCCGTGGAACTCCTTTGGAGGAACTGCTGAGCCAAGCGAGCGTTCCCGAGGGACTGCGTATTCCGATCGCGGTTCCGGATGCCGGCGAGATCGAGCAGCATGAGGCATCGCTGCGCATCGCCCGAGCGGTAGCCGGGATCGGAACACGCTTCGATGCGCCGCACCAGGGACAAGTGACGATCCGGGCCGGACAATTCGGGCTCGTCCGTGTCGACGAGCAGGGCTTGCAGCGGTTGGTGCGGACCGGTGCTGCGCTCGTGGCCACAGTCCTTGATGGTCGGGTCGCCGAGGAAGGCGAAGTGATCGCCATTGCCAAAGCGCCGTCGCTGTTCGTGCGCGTCGACCGCCTGGAGCGCGCACTGGCGGTGCTTGCCGGACGATCGGTCGTTCACGTCGCGCCGTTTCGACGTCGACGAGTGGCACTGCTGGCTGGGGCGCGGGTGCGGCCGGCGGCGCTCGAGGTGGCTGGCCGAGCCCTCGGGCAGAAGCTGGCTCGTTTTGGCGCTCGCTTGGAGGAGATCGAGCGACTGGATGCGGATGACACCAGTGTGATCGCTCAGCGCATCGCGCACTGGGTAGCGGGCGGCATCGAACTTGTCTTGACGGCGGGGTCCATCATGTTGGACCCTGACGATCCGTTCTTGCGGGCAGTGCGCCGTCTCCGGGCGGAGCGGACAGTCCACGGTGCACCGGTCGATCCTGGAACGATGTTTTGGGTGGCATACCGCGATACGGTGCCCATCTTCGGCTTGGCCAGTTGTGAGATGTATGGACGGACATCGGTCTTCGATTTGATCGTTCCCTTCGCACTGGCTGACGAGCGGATCGACCGGCCACTCATGGCACGCCTGGCGCATGGTGGTCTTTTGGTCGATACCCAGGTAGCTCGGGTACCGCCGCGCTGGCGCCAGGAGTTGGAAACCGAGAGCGAGTGAACGCCCGCGTATACTCGGACAGGGTGTCGGAGCGAGCATGCTGAGCAAGTTGCAGCAATTCGAGGACTTCGTCGAGCGGCTGATGGAAGGTACCGTCGGCCGGATCTTCCGGACCACCATCCAGCCGGCCGAGATCGCGCGCTGGTTGGAACGAGCGATGGAGAGCCAGCGGCTGGAGAGTCCTGAGGGACCGATCGTTCCCAACGACTATCTCGTCCGGTTGCATCCGGAGGATTTCGTGCAATTCGCCGACTTTGCCGATTCGTTGTCGCTCCAGCTCGAGGAGTGGTTGCTGGATATCGCTGACGAGCGCGAGTACGGATTCGTCGATCAGGTGCGGGTGCGGATCCTCGGCGATCCCTCTGTTCCTCGTCGGCAGGTTCAGGTAGAGGCGAAAATCGCCACGCTCCCGGCGGACGAGTTCGCTGCTCGACAGCTGTGGCAGCGAACCGAGGTCTATCGCGTTTTGCAGGATACCGGGAATGTTCCGCGTGCGTTCTTGCGTGTCGTCGAAGGGCCTTTAGCTGGCCAGACCTTTTTGATCCGCAAGCGTGTCACCACGGTCGGACGCGCCCCGGAGAACGACATCCAGCTCGAGGTACTCGACGTCTCGCGCCGTCATGCCCGGATCGAATTCGATGCAGGGATGTTCCAGATCATCGATCTCGGCTCGACGAATGGCACGCTGCTGAACGGAGTGCCGGTCGACCGTTCCTTCCTTCGTCACGGTGACCGGCTGACGCTCGGGACGGTCGTTCTCGAGTTCTCGTTGCCGGGAGCGTGATGGTCGAGGATGGAGTTGGTGACGCAACTCCCGTTCGAGTGGTTCGTCTTGCTCCTGCGCCTCGTCTTCGCCTTTTTGCTGTACTTCTTCATCTTTCTCCTGGCACGGATCATGCTGCGGGAGTTGGCCGCGGCCGCCGTGACCAGTAGCGAGGAGGGAGGGCCGCCCGGCCACTTGATCGTGCAATCACCTGGATCGACTGGTCTTCGGCCGGGCACACGCTTGCCGCTAGAACCGGTCACGGTGATCGGGCGTCATCCCTCGTGTACGGTGCGGCTGGACGACGCGTTCATCTCGACCGAGCATGCCCAGCTGACGTGGGAACAGGGACGATGGTGGATCACCGATCTCAAAAGTACCAATGGAACGCGCGTCAACGGGAAACCGGTCACTGCGCCGACGGGGCTCCGGTACGGCGACGTGATCGAGTTGGGAGACGTTCGGCTGGTCCTCGCCCCGTGAAGCATCGTGTGTCGCCGTAACCAGTCACGAACGAGAAACGATGCACGGCCGTCGGAGAAGGTGCGGTGGGTAATGAGCGGATGCTAGGATGAGGCGCGGACCGGGCGTGCCTGGTGCGTTTGACGTCACGGGTGGAGCGAAAGCGGCAGATCGCAGATAGCCAGAGCGGCTTGGACGTTTCTCGAACTGCCGCGCGCTGAGGGAAGGGGGATCAGTGAAGGTCGCGCGATTCATCGTTCTCGCGTTGCTCGTGTTTGGCGTTCTGGCGAACGTCGTACCAGTGAAACACGTGCAGGCAGCAGCGCCGACGGTTCCAGAAGACTTGGAGATGCCACGCTATTTTCCCGAAACAGGTTTCTGGGTCCAGGGGCCGTTCCGCCGCTTCTGGGAAACGCAAGGAGCTCTCTTTGTCTTCGGGTACCCGATAACGGGTGTCTTTCAGCAGGATGGGTATTGGCGACAATATTTCGAGCGGGCCGTCTTCGAGTATCACCCGGAAAAGGCCGGAACAGTCGACGAAGTCCAGCTCGTGCGGGTCGGAGCGTGGCGGGTGAGTGGTCGCGAGAAGGAGGAGCCGTTCCGACCGGTGGCCTGGTTTCCCGATACCACGGATCGGCGGTATTTCCCGGAGACGAAGCATTCCCTGGCATACGGCTTCAAGAACTACTGGGATCGGTATGGGGGATGGCGGGTGTTCGGCTTACCGCTCTCCGAGGAGTTCACGGAGCAAAATCCGCCACCTCCGGCGGGAGATGGGCGCTCGTACACGGTGCAGTACTTCGAGCGCGCACGCTTCGAGTACCATCCTGAGAATCGCGGAACCCCATATGAAGTGTTGCTCGGTCTCTTAGGGTGGGAATACCTCCAGGCCCGGGGAGCTCCTGCCGAGGCCCGAGCCAAGCAGGATGCGACTTTGCCGCCCTACGATCCTATCCGGAAGCGGCAGTATGGTCCTCATGTCGGTTATGGGTTCAATGTGGCGTGGCGCGGAGACAACGACGGTGACGGTTTCAATCAGCGGACCATGGAGCTCGTCAAGGGTGCAGGCTTCTCCTGGATACGTGTGCAGGCGATTTGGCGGGATATCGAGCCGCGACCGGGACGATACGATACGCATGCCCTCGATCGCATCATCGATGCAGCATCACGCAATGGCGTGAAAGTCGTGGTGAGCGTCGTCAAGGCACCGGCATGGGCTGATCCGAACGGCGGTATACCGGCTGATCCGGCACCGTTCGGGAAACTGATGGAGTTCCTCGCCAAGCGTTACGCTGGCAAGGTTCATGCCTGGGAAATCTGGAATGAACAGAATTTGGCGCTGGAAACCGGCGGACACGTCGATGTCGGTCGCTATGTACGTCTGCTGAAGGAAGGCTATCAGGGAGTGAAACGCAGTGATTCGAAGGCGATCGTCCTCTTCGGTGGTCTCACGCCGACTGGTGTGATGGATCCCTCGATCGCGATCGACGACGTGGAGTACTTGCGGCAGGCGTATGCCTACAACAATGGCGAGATCAAGCGCTATTTCGACCACATCGCGACACATCCCGGCGGCACGCTCAACCCGCCTGATGCCCTGTGGCCGGAACGACCGGGACCGGGACCGGGCTGGATCGACCACCCGAGCTTCTACTTCCGTCGCGCAGAACAGATCCGGCAGGTCATGGTCGAAAACGGCGATGGTGCCAAGCAGGTGTGGCTAACCGAGTTCGGCTGGTCGACGGCAAACCAGGCTCCTGGCTACGAGTACGGCAGGTACGTCAGCGAGCAGCAGCAGGCGCAGTATCTCGTCCGCGCATTCCAGATCGCGCGCTCGCAGTGGCCGTGGGCCGGTGTGCTTCTAGTCTGGAACCTGAACTTCAGTACGATCACGCAACCGAGCGATGAGAAGTATCCCTGGTCCGTGGTTTATGCTGACTGGAACCCTCGGCCGGCATATCGGGCGTTGCAGGAGATGCCGAAATGAACAGACTCCCGAGCGAGACTCGAGCGACGATGCTGCCGATCAGTGGCACGCTCTCGCTCGTCCTACCTGCGTATAACGAAGCAGCGAATTTGGAAGCAGTCGTCCGGCGAGCGCTGGAGGTTTTGCCAGCTCTTGTCGAGGACTTCGAGGTGGTCATCGTCGACGATGGAAGCCGGGATGGTACGAGCCAGATCGCTGACCGACTCGCTGCTTCCGATCCGCGTGTGCGGGTGGTTCACCATGAGACCAACCGGGGATACGGTGCTGCCCTGCGTTCCGGCTTCGCCGCGGCACGCGGTGACCTGATCATGTTCATGGATGCTGATCAACAGTTCGATCCAGCTGACTTCGCGCATCTGGCACCCTTTGTTCCCTATGCGGACATCGTTGCCGGGTATCGGGTCAAGCGGCGTGATCCCTGGATCCGTCTCGTCTATGCCGCGATCTTCAATGCAGCGATGCGGCTGCTGTTCGGTATCACCGTTCGGGATATCGATTGCGCCTTTAAAGTGCTCCGAGGTGATCTCGTCCGTGCGTTGCACTTGACGATGAACGGGGCACTGGTCAATACGGAACTCCTGGTCAAGGCACAACGCGCGGGAGCGACCATCGTCGAGGTCGGTGTCCGCCACTATCCGCGTTTGAGCGGTGAACCATCCGGCGGTAGCGTGCGAGTGATCCGGCGTGCCGTCTGCGAGGTAGCGCAACTGTGGTGGCAGCTACTCTGGTATCAACCGCCGCGTGGAGTCGGACGTGGACGCCCGCAGCCGCGTTCCAGCCAGCTCGTCCGGGCAGGGGTAATGGTGGGACTCGGGGCAACCGCGTTGTACTGGCTCTGGCGACGATTCGCCGGTGGGCGGCCGACTCAGGAGCGGTGAAGGATGGGAGCGAGTCGCTCCAGTAATTCCTTGCTGGTCAGGCCGTCGATGCGAATGCGCTTGCGTCGCTGCGCTGTCCCGGCGATGATGCGGATACTCCCGCGGGGGAGATGGAGCGTCTCGGCGAGAAGGCGGAGGACCGCTTCGTTCGCCTCACCGTCACGCGGCGGTGCTGTCACTCGGACGAGCAGGGCATCGCGTCGCGAACCAGCAACTTCCGCTCGCGGAGCGCGCGGCTGGACCTGAACCCAAAACTCGACGGCTGGTCCGGCTCGGTCGATCGGGGCGAAGGTCATGAGTGGCCGGTGCTCCCGACTTTCAGGGCGTCCGGAAGGGTACGGTTGAAGCTGCCGGAACGATAGCCCTCGAGATCGAGTGTAATGAACTCGTACCCAGCAGCCCGTAACCGTGTCACGATCTCATCGCGCAGCTCGAGCGCGCGCGGGAAGTCTTCTGGTTGGAGTTCGAGACGAGCGATCTGGTCATGATGCCGTACTCGGAAAGCACGGAACCCCAGCTCCCGAAGAGCTCGCTCGGCTGCGGCCACCTGACGCAGCTTCTCGACGGTGATCGGGGTGCCGTAGGGGAAGCGGGACGAAAGGCAGGCGTATGCTGGCTTGTCCCAGGTGCGGAGGCCGAAGTGACGGCTGAGTTCGCGGATCTCGCGCTTGGTCAGCCCTACTTCGGCAAGCGGGTGGTACACGCCGAGTTGACGGGCTGCCCGCAAGCCGGGGCGATAGTCTGCGAGGTCGTCCGCATTCGTCCCATCGATGACGGCGGCAAAACCTGCTGCGTCGGCGAGCGCTCGGAGCTTGCTGTACAGTTCCTGCTTGCAGAAGAAGCATCGCTGATGGGAGTTCGACGCGTACCGTGGATCAGTCAATTCTTCGGTTCGAATCAGCATGTGATGGACACCGAGTTCGCGGGCGAGTTGACGCGCTTCCTCGATCTCTTCCTCGGGATAGGTTTCCGACAGCCCGGTTGCCGCGATGACGCGGTCACCCAGCGCTTCCCGGGCTGCGTAAAGAAGAAACGTGGAATCGACGCCAGCGCTGAAGGCGACCACGACGGAACCGAGGCGCCGGAGACGCTCCAACAATCGCTCGTACTTGTCATGCAGTTCTTCGAGCATCGCACGCTCCGATCAGCCGTTTCGCTGTCCGGTCGGCAAGGGTAACACACTGGTGCGAGGTGGCGATGGACCAGTCGGTGAACGAGTCCGAGGTGCTCGGCGGACGATCGGTCTGGCGACGTGTGCTCACCGGTCTCGCTTTCGGTATCGCCGTACTTGCCGGTGTCCTGGTCGTGGCCGATGTCCGGGCCGTCTTGCCGATCCTCGCGCGTTTCCCATGGCCGCTCGTTCCGCTCGTTCTGACCTTGACGACGGGAAATTACCTGCTGCGTTTCCTCAAATGGGAACTCTTTCTGCGATGGGTCGGCGTCCGTCACCTACCCCGAACGACGAGCCTGAGTATTTTCTTGGCCGGTTTTGCCATGTCTATCACACCGGGAAAGGTCGGAGAGTGGATCAAGGCACTGCTGGTCGCAAAGCTCGCCCGGGTACCGATGGCGCCGATCGTACCGGTGGTGGCGATCGAGCGATTGACGGACGGAATCGCGATGCTCGTTTTGGGTCTGGCGAGTGCCGTGCTCGGGACCGGCTGGGGTTGGCAACCCCTGGTCCTGTTGGGGGTTCTCGTCCTCGTCGGTCTGTGGCTGGTGCAGCAGGAGCGGGTGGTTATCCCGTTGTTGCGCCTGGCCGAGCGCGTTCCGTTCGCTCGGAAACGGACCGATGCGATCATGACCGTTTATGAGGCAGCTCGGGAACTCCTCGCCTGGCGGCGACTTCTGCTCGTCAGCGGGATGAGCATCGTCTCCTGGTCGCTCGAGTGTGCAGCGCTCTTCTTCATCCTGGTCGGTTTCGGTTTGTCCCCCGATGGGCAGCTCGCGGCGGTGGCGACGTTTGCCCTTTCGGCGGCTTCGATCGCTGGAGCTCTCTCGCTCTTGCCCGGTGGCTTAGGAGCCGCCGAGGCCAGCATTGCTGGACTCTTGATCGTGCTGCGACCGGGCATCGGGGCAGCGGTCGCAGCAGCCGCGACCGTCGCGATCCGTCTCGGGACACTTTGGTTCGGCGTGTTGGTGGGTGTGATCGCCCTGATCTGGCTCGAGCGTACTGCACTGGCTGCGCCCGAACGTCGCTCGCTGGTGGCCGAGTGAGCGGATACTCGCGCCGGGCTCGTCATTGCTGGGCGAGTAGGCACGACGAGCCCGGCGTGGGAAGGTGGGTCAATTCGGTTCGTCTTCCCCCAGAAGTTCCTTGAGGCGGTCTCCGATGCGGTATTGACCAGGTGGTGGGGTGGAACGCTGAGCTTGTGGTCGTGGTGGGCGGCTCGGACCACGCTGTTCCGGTCGCCGGGGTGTTGGAGGACCAGGGCGTCGCTCAGGCTGAGCCGTTCCACTCGGCCGCTGAGGTGCTCGCGGCTGGTGGCTTCGCCCATCGGCTGGTGCTTGTGCTGTGGCGGCACGTTCTGCCGCTTCCTTCTCCAGGAGAGCTTTGCGGGAAAGGTTGATCTTGCCGTCCGGGCGGACACCGATGACCATGACGTTGATCTCTTGTCCGACCTTGAGGACATCCTCCACTGAGCGGACCCGCTCGGGAGCGATCTCTGAAATGTGGAGGAAGCCGTCCTTGCCGGGAAGGATCTCGACGAAGGCGCCGGAGGGGATGATGGTGACCACGCGGCCGTAGAAGATTTCGCCGACCTCCGGCACCCGGGTGAGCCGCTCGATTTCCCGAACAGCGCGTCGCGCAGCGTCCTCGTTGGCAGCACTGATGAAGACAGTGCCATCCTCTTCGATCGAGATCTTGGTTCCGGTTTGCTCCTGGATGGCGCGGATGACTCGTCCGCCCGGCCCGATCACTTCGCCGATCTGTTCGGGCTTGATCTTGATCCGCAGGATGCGTGGTGCATACGGCGACATCTCCGGACGGGGGGCGTCGATCACCTCGGACATCTTGTCGAGGATGAAGAGACGACCGCGGCGCGCTTGCTCGAGCGCGTCGCGCATGATCTCGGGAGTGATTCCCATCACCTTGATATCCATTTGAATGGCGGTGATTCCGTCGCGCGTGCCTGCAACCTTGAAGTCCATGTCGCCGAGGGCATCTTCGATTCCCTGGATGTCAGTGAGAATGGTGTAGCGGCCGGTCGTCTGATCGGTAACGAGTCCCATCGCGACGCCGGCGACCGGCTTGCGGATAGGGACACCGGCATCCATCAAGGCGAGACTGGAGCCGCAGACGCTGGCCATCGAGGTCGAGCCGTTGGAGCTGAGAACTTCCGAGACGAGTCGCATCGTGTAAGGAAATTCGTCTTCGCTCGGTAGGACAGCCAGAAGAGCGCGCTCGGCCAGAGCGCCGTGGCCGATGTCTCGCCTGCTCGGACCACGCAGCCGCCGGATTTCACCAGTGCTGAAGGGTGGAAAGTTGTAGTGGTGCATGTAGCGCTTGGTTTCCTCGATTCCCAGGGAATCGAGGAATTGTTCCTCTTCTTTGGTTCCCAGCGTACAGACCGTGAGGACTTGCGTTTGGCCGCGCGTGAACAGTGCAGAGCCATGCGGTCGCGGAAGCAGACCGACCTGGATCCAGATCTCGCGGATTTCGTCCGGCTTGCGACCATCGGGGCGTTCGCCCTGTTCGAGGATCGTGCGGCGCACCAGTTCCTTGACCAGGGAATCGAACAAGTCGCCCACTTCCTTTGCGGTCGGGAGACCAGACTGGGGAGTGCCAATGGCCAGTGGTTCGTTCGGAACGAAGTGAGCGATGACTTCCTCGCGCAGTGCAGCGGTCGCCTGGACACGCAGTGTCTTGTCTGGATTGAAGACAGCCTCACGCAGCCGATCACCGAGATAGTCGGCGATCTGCTGTTTGAGCTCGACATTTTCTTGCGGTGGCACGAATTCTCGTTTCGGTTTGCCAGCCACAGCCTGGAGTTCGAGCTGCACAGCAACGATCCGCTTGATCTCCTGATGCGCTCGGACAACAGCTTCGATAAAGCGGTCTTCCGAGATCTCGTTCGCCTGCCCTTCGACCATCAGGATGGCATCGGCCGTGCCAGCGACAACGATGTCCATCCGGCTTTCGAGGAGCTGATGGCTCGTTGGGTTGATCACTAACTCACCATCGAGTTCGCCGATTCGGACGGCACCGACTGGCCCGTACCAAGGGATGTCGGACAAAGTGAGGGCAGCTGACGCACCGATGATGGAGAGGACATCTGGTTCGTTCTCTTGATCGGCAGAGAGAACCGTCGAAATGACTTGGACCTCGTTCCGATAGCCTTTGGGAAACAGGGGACGGATCGGGCGGTCGGTGAGCCGGGCGGCGAGAATCGCGGCCTCGGATGGCTTACCCTCGCGTCTGAAGAAGCCGCCGGGTATTTTGCCAGCGGCGTACATTTTCTCTTCGTACTCGACCGTCAAGGGGAAGAAGTCGATTCCTTCGACCGGCTGTTTTGCGCCGACCACCGTCGTCAAGACGACGGTTTCGCCGTAGCGCACGAGGACGGCACCATCAGCTTGCTCCGCTACCCGGCCAGTTTCGATCGTCAGGAGACGACCGGCAATCTCGATGGAGCGCTCATGGATGATCGGTGGCATGGCTCCCACTCTCCTCCGTTCGTGATCGTATCGTGACAACGCACAGTCGTGCTCTCGCTCGCTGCAATGAGATGGCCCAGGGGACAACACCCTGGGCCATCGCGAGAAGGCACGGATCGACGTCGCGCTGGGTACGCTGCGGTACCCGGCCGGTACCGACCGAGCCGGAATGGTTATGATCGACGCCGCGATTATCCGCGGAGCCCGAGTCGTTGGATGAGTGCCTGGTATCGTTGCGCATCGGTCCGCTTCAAGTACCGCAGCAGGCGTCGGCGTTGACCGACCAGCTTCATCAGTCCACGCCGGGAATGATAGTCATGCTTGTGCTCGCGCAGGTGCTCGGTCAGGATGTTGATCCGTTCGGTCAGCAGCGCGACTTGCACTTCGGTCGAACCGGTGTCGTTCTCATGCTGACGGAACTGTTCGATGATCGCTGCCTTTTGCGCCTTGTACAACGCCATCGTTTTGTAAATCCCCCGATCTTCAGGCGCTCAGCGCTTCCACGCACAACACCGACAGTATAGCAAATGATACCCACGGAGAAGGGCATGGGGTATTCGACCGCTCGCCGAATACCCCTTCCTGTTTCCGGTGGGTTCGGTTGTCAGGACGGAATTTCGCGTCGCTTGAGCCAGGGCATCATCGCTCGGAGGCGGTCACCCACTTCCTCGATCGGGTGTTGCAGATGCTCCTGGCGCATTCGGTAGAAGTTAGGACGACCAGCCTCGTTCTCGGCGATCCATTGCTGAGCGAAACGTCCCGTCTGGATATCCTGCAGGAGCTTGTGCATCGTTTCGCGCACATGGTCGTCGATGACTTTGGGGCCGCTCACGTAGTCACCATACTCCGCGGTATCGCTGACCGAGTAGCGCATGAACTTGAGGCCGCCCTCGTAGATCAGATCGACGATCAGCTTGAGTTCGTTCAGGACCTCGAAGTAGGCCACCTCCGGCTGGTATCCTGCTTCGACCAGCGTCTCGAAGCCGGCTTGGATCAGGTGACTGACGCCACCACAGAGTACCGCTTGTTCGCCGAAGAGGTCAGTCTCCGTCTCTTCTTTGAACGTTGTCTCGATGACACCTGCTTTGGTGCAGCCGAGCCCCTTCGCATACGCCAGCGCGATCTGCTTGGCCTGGCCACTGGCGTCCTGGTGGACGGCAACGAGTGCGGGTACGCCGATCCCCTGGACATACAGATCGCGCAAGATGTGCCCTGGGCTCTTCGGTGCGACCATCGCGACATCGACGTCCGGCGGCGGCACGATGCGCCCATAGTGAATGTTAAAACCATGAGCGAACATGAGGAGTTTTCCTGGACGGAGCTCCGGCGCAACGCTCTCCTCGTAGACGCCCTTCTGGACGTGGTCAGGCATCAGCATGGAGATAATGTCGCCACGAGCGGCCGCTTCGCGTGGAGTGAGAACCTCGAAGCCGTCGGACTTTGCTCGCTCGCGGCTGCGGCTTCCCTCGTGCAGGCCGACCACCACCTGGACGCCACTGTCACGTAAGTTCTGGGCATGGGCGTGACCCTGACTTCCATAACCCAAAACGGCGACAGTCTTGCCAGCGAGGTACGCGAGATCGGCATCCGAGTCGTAATAGATTGTCGCCATCGGTCTCTTTACCCTCCAACTGCTCGATAACCGAGTCTCCATGTCTCATGCTACAACGGGCTGTGGAGTTGTCGCAACCACTCGCGCACCGCGGGCCATGGCGATGACGCCGGAGCGGGCGATCTCCTTGATCCCGTAAGACCGCACCATCGTAATCAAAGAATCGATCTTATCCGGTGGTCCGGTGACCTCGACGATGAGCGAATCGGGAGTCGCGTCCACGATGCGCGCCTGATAGACGTCCGTGACCAAGCGCATGATGTCGCTACGATTCCGGTCCGTCGCTGTGACCTTGATCAAGGCGAGTTCGCGTTGAATCAAGTTTTCGTCCGTCACATCGGTAATCTTGATCACTTCGAGGATCTTGTACAGCTGTTTGACCAGTTGTTCGATCTTGCGATCGTCACCCTGCGCGACGAGCGTGATACGGGACAAGCCGGGCGTCTCCGAGTGGCCGACGGCGATCGAGTCGATATTGAATCCGCGCTGGCGGAACAGGCTGACGATCCGGTTCATGACACCCGGCTTGTCTTCGACCAAGACGACCAGCGTATGGCTCCGCACGCTCACCATTCCCCCTCGATCCGGTAATCGTCGATCATGTCGCGGAACGATCCCCCCGATGGAATCATCGGGAACACGTTCTCTTCCTGGTTCACCACGAACTCGATGAGAGCTGGGCCGCGGAACGAGCGTGCCCAAGTGATCGCGTCGTCGACCTCAGCAGGTCGTGTCACGCGACGGGCCGCCATGCGGTAGGCCTGGCCCAGCAAAACGTAGTCCGGGCTGGAGATGGGCGTCTCGGAGTAATTGCGGTTGTGGAACAACTGTTGCCATTGCCGTACCATACCGAGATACCCGTTGTTGATAATGGCCACTTTGACGTTGAGTTGCTCGTCCACGAGCGTGGCGAACTCGTTGAGCGTCATCTGGACGCCGCCGTCGCCGACAACCGCCCACACTTCGGCATCCGGTCGCCCGATCGCTGCGCCCATCGCTGACGGCACACCGAAGCCCATAGCACCCAATCCGCCCGAGCTGATCCACTGTTTGGGAATGTCGCAGCGGTAGAGCTGGGCCGTCCACATCTGATGCTGACCGACGTCGGTCGTCACGATCGCCTTTCCCTCGGTTAGGGCATGGAGCCGGGCGATCACGTATTGCGGCTGCAGAGCTCCGTCGGGTCCCGAGGGCTCGGTGCGGATCGGTCGGTACCAACTGCGGATCGCGCTGAGCCAGTCGTCGTGCTCGAGCGGTTCGAGTTCCTCGAGCAACAACCGCAGGGCCTCGCGGGCATCGCCCACCACCGGCACTTCGGTCTTGAGGACTTTGCCGATTTCCGCAGGGTCGATATCGATATGGATGATCTTCGCGTGTGGCGCGAATTCGCTCGGTCGACCCGTCACGCGGTCATCGAAACGCATGCCGATGCCGATGATGAGGTCCGCTTCGTGGATCGCTCGATTGGCGTGCGCGAGTCCGTGCATGCCGACCATGCCGAGACAGAGCGGGTGAGAGGCGGGAAAACCGCTGATCCCGAGGAGTGTCAAGCCGACGGGAATCTGTGTCCGTTCGGCGAACCGAACGAGTTCTTCGGTGGCACCGCTGATGATGATGCCGTGACCGGCAAGGATGAGCGGGCGCTCGGCTTGCCGGATGAGTTCCGCTGCCCGCCGGATTTGTCGGCGATGCGGCACGATGGTCGGTCGGTAACCAGGCAGATGCAATTCCTGTCTGGGGGCCAAATACCCCTTGGCCAGCTGCACGTCCTTGGGAATATCGATCAGAACCGGCCCTGGCCGACCGCTGCGCGCGAGGTAAAAGGCTTTCTGAATGGCTGGCCCGATCTCTTCGACACTCCGGATGACCATGTTGTACTTGGTGATGGGCAGGGTGATCCCCGTGATGTCCGTCTCTTGAAATGCGTCCATCCCGATCACGCTTTGTGGCACTTGTCCCGTGATCGCCACGATGGGAATGGAATCCATCATCGCGTTAGCGATCCCAGTGACGAGGTTGGTGGCGCCGGGGCCAGAGGTTGCCATACAAACGCCGACTTTGCCGGTTGCCCGAGCGTAGCCATCAGCGGCAAACGCTGCCGACTGTTCATGACGGACGAGCACATGATGGATCGGATAACTCGGCAATGCATCGTAGACGGGGAGGATCGCCCCACCGGGATAACCGAAGATCACTTCCACCCCTTCGCGAACCAGCGCCTGCATCACCAAGTGCGCACCGAGTTGCGGTTCGCGTTGTGGCTCTTCCTCGACCGTTCGTCGTTCCTTCGTCTCGATCGCCATCAGTTCGCCCTCCCTTCTCGACAGTCGTCGATACATCGCGAGCCTCCCGCTGGGGGAGGCTCGCGAGACGCTTCGTTCCTTGTTGGTTATTGGATCGCGCTCGCTCAGCCTCCCACCAGCAGCAGGCTCGTAAGTACGAGTACTACGAGTACGACGGAGAGAATGGTGCTGAGCGAACGCCGCACAATGAGAGGTTCCCAGCAGGACACGCCAAGCTGGCCCCGTGTCATCAGCTTCATCCGATTGCGATCCGGTGCATCCACCTGCTGGCCCTCCTGAGGCTTCGCACTCGGTCTCAGACTAGCAGACGATCGCTCTCGTGTCAAGGGTTGCTCGCGGTGTGATCGAGTATGTCAGCGGCAGAGCGCCTGCCCGCTCCCGCGATCAGGGTGCGAGTTCCTCCGTCGCCGCGACCCATGTCGCGTGCCTCACTGAAAACGGGTCCGTGCGCGACAAGAACGTCGGCTCACCGATCGCGCTATCGGCAGAACGAAGAAAGGAAGTCTATCGGACGGTGAGCACTCTGGCGCGCGGGTTCTTCGCGATTGACATCGGTTGCGTGAGGAATCACAGCATTCTCCCGGGTTGCCGTCGAGCTGCCTGCCGGTATGCCTCGGCATCCTTGCGGGCAAGGCGCCCGATTTCGCGCGTCAGTTCTTCGATTCGCTGCAGAACGGTCGCTAAATAGTCTTCCGGAGCTCCCGACTCCACACCGGCAGTAGGATCGAGCGGGTCGCGCCAGATCGCCACTGATCCAGCCTCGCTGTCGAAGCGGAGGAGCGGGGCGAAGGTGCTGGCATGCTCTTTCCGGTCGAGCCACCACAGCCAACCGGAACGCGGCCTGAGCTGTTCTTCGATGAGGTCCAACACCGCACTCTCTACCTGCACAGCAACAAAGCGAGCCCGGAGGTTTCGCCAACTCACTCGTTCGGCCGGAAGCGGTTGGGGAAGCAAAAGATTGAAACCGTGCAGGGCTGCCGTGACTGTCTTGAGTGCTTGGTCGATCACGGCGCAGGCGGCAGCCTCGGCGAGAACCGGACGTCGCGTGCGGAGCGCTTCGGTCAAGATGGCAAGTTGCTCGCGGGCACCCGCCAATCGACTCGCGATCTGCTGCTCGTTGGGTAAGGTCGATCGGTCCGGATCGTTCACAACGCTGTCCTTCGTTCCCGGCGAAGTATGACTCGTACTCGAGCAGGCTGCAAGCCCGATGGTAGCACGTCAGGGAATAAGGGGGACGACGCGATACCTTTGATTTCCTCGAGTTGCGTCGTGTCTGGCTGTACCAGGGCATGATGCCGCTCGTCCCGACTGAGCGCTGCTCCAGAAATGGGTTGTATCGGTCGACCGGGATGCGCTCCTCAGCACCGGGAAATCGGGTCACCCGACCGTGCCGATGACAGCGAGCAAAAAGCCGTGTCGGGAAGCGGAGCCGGGAAGTGATCGGTCAGTGATCATCGTTGCCGGAATCGCACGATGGAGTCGTGCACCGTCGGCGCTGTGGAAGAACGAGCAGGAGACTTCTTGACGAGCAGCACAGAAGCGACTACGATGGAATCGCTGCGGATCAGGTCGACAACGGGGACGATCCTGTCCCGGTATCGATTGCCGGGGTGATGGGGGGTTGGCATGCGGAGGCGACTCGTCCTTCTCGTCGACGGTGATCCGGTCATCCAGCGTTTGCTCCGGGCTACCTTGACGACGCGCGGCTACAGCCTCGTCGTCGCGGCGACGGCAGAGGCGGCATTGGGCGCGCTCGATCGGCATGAGCCGGATCTCGTGCTCCTGGATATCGTGCTTCCGGATCGCTGCGGGTTCGAATTACTGCAGGATATCCGCCTGCGGTCAGCCGTGCCGGTGATCATCGTCAGCGCTCGCGCCGCTCCGGACGATCGCATCCGAGGGTTCGAGTTGGGTGCCGATGACTTCGTTGCCAAGCCGTTTTATCTCGATGAACTCGTCGCGCGCATCGAGGCAGTCCTGCGCCGTACCTCTCCAACTGTGGATCGGTCACCACTCTTGCAATACGATCGCGTGACGATCGACCTGGCGAATCGACGCGTCTTCGTCGATGGCCAGGAAGTCCGACTCAGCCGAACCGAGTGGTCGCTCCTGGAACAGTTGGCCCGTCAACCCGGTCGGGTGGTGCGCCACAGTGAACTCCTCAGTCATGTCTGGGGGCCGGAGTTCATTCGCGAGACCTATTACCTGCGCACGTGGGTGAGCCGGTTGCGGGCTAAACTGCGCGACGACGAGGAGCCGCATCGCATCATCCAGACCCGGCCGGGACTCGGCTATCGGCTGGCCGACCCAGCTGTTCCCGTCACGGCGTGACAACCGCGCACTGGAGCGGGAAAAGCGTTTCTGCCCGATCGGACGACTGAGTCTCGCGCTGGCCGCCTTCTCGATACGCAGCAGCGGGAACGACCCGTGCATCGAGTGCCACCCGTTCGAGCTGTGACCCACGTTTTCCTCCATTCGTGCCTGTCTTGCAGCAAGGTGGTCGGTTTCGAGCGGTCGGTCGGCATCCGATGATCCCTTCTGGTTCGCTTACAGGGGCTAGCGTTCTGGTGCGTTGGTGTAGCCTGGATGGGTGACCGATGTCTGGCTAACCGCGCACTGCTGTCCCGGGGCGGCCCGGGTGACTCATACCTCGTGAATCTTCCGCGGTCGTTCGAACGTTCGTGAGTGGTCGTCAAATTCGGTCTTGCGGCCCTGGGCACCGATGTGAGAACTCGGTCCGCCGAACGGGAACCGGTTCGGCGCATCGGGGATTTCGGGCGCTGAACAGAAACAGTGTGATGACGACCGGTCGGACCATCGGTCTCCGGCGACGCGATCAGGAGCAGGACGGCGCGCGGGTACTCGCCGCGCCATTCGGTGGCTGCCAGCCCAGTGGGGACGTGAGGCAATTGGCCGCGTGCCGAGGCAACTCGCGCGTGTCGTACCGCGCAAACCAGATTCTCGGGAGCGATATCCCATGTCGCGCGTATCGTTGTCGAACGTTCACGCCAGAGTGAGGAAAATCGGGTGAGTCGAACAGCCCTCTGGGATTTCTCGATGAGCGGAGGTAGCGACGTTCCGGGCCCTGAACAGAGGCGCGGACTTGTCAGGCAGCGCAGTTGACCAGCCGTGAGGGCACCGATCGCTCCGTGAGTTCGCTGAGAGCAACAAGCAGCCGCTCTCGGAGATCGACCAGCGCAGTCTCCGGCTCGCTGCCACAACCGACGCGGAAGATCGTACCCGTTTCCGTTCCCAACAAGCCGACGGCGACCCACTGCGTCGGAGCTGGCTGGAGGAAGTAATACCGCAGGATCAGTTCGCCGATGAGCTCGCACTGCCACTGTTCGGAGGCGGGTTGGGGTCGCATCGTTGCACTCCCTCCCGCGGGTGAAGCTGCCCGCTACTTGGATGATAGATCGTTGATGGTGGCTCGTCGTTACAACAATGTGACAGAACGAGTCACGGTCGCTCGCGACTCATCGTGCAGGTCGCACAAGAGTGCAGCGGAGTTGCGAGGAGCGAAAGGGCCGCACATACTTGGTCCGGACGAGCGGAAGGGTGCGGTCGATCGTGAGTACCCGCACAAGGATTCGAGAGACCACACTGTTGGTCGGAGCTGCGACCGATCCCGGACCGGTGCGCGAACAGAACGAGGATGCGGTCCTGATCACCGATCCGGCTTCGCCAGAGGCTCAGGAGTGTGGCGTCCTTTTGGCCGTAGCCGATGGGATGGGCGGGTATCGCGGTGGTGAGGTCGCTGCGCAGCTCGCGGTGGAGACGCTGCGCTCGCAGTTCTACGCTGCACCTGTCCAGCCAACCGAGATCGCGAAACGGCTGGAACAAGCCTTCCGGGCTGCCAACGAGCGAATCTATCGAGAATGGGAACCGCAGGGCGAAACGCATCTCATGGGAACGACGTTAGTGGCAGCGGTGATCCGGGGCGACAGTCTGACCGTTGCCAATGTGGGAGACAGTCGGGCGTATCTCGTGCGCGCGCGTCGTGCCACCCAGATCACGCGTGACCACTCGCTGGTAGCCGAGCAGGTGGAGGCAGGTCTCTTGACGCCGGACGAGGCACGCGGGAGCTCGTATCGGAATGTGATCACGCGGGCACTCGGCTATCGACCTCGCGTCGATATCGACATTTTCGAAGTCCGGCTGATGAGCGATGATCGGATTGTCCTCACGACCGACGGTGTTCACGATGTGGTAAAGGACGACGAGATCGCATCTGTCGTGCTCGCTGAGTCGCCCGAACGTGCCGCTCGGACACTGGTGGAAAAGGCACTCGCCTCTGGCACGCAAGACAATGCAACAGCAGTCGTCGCCTGGCTCAAGCCAGCCGATCTACCGGTCGAACCGTCGCCGGCTGCAGAGGAATCCAGCAGCCGCTGGATGATCGTCCTGTTGATCATCGGTCTCCTCGTCTTCATCGCTCTGATCGGTGTCATTCTCGTCTTGGGCCCTGGTGGATGATCCCGGTCGTCGATGCGCATGTCCATATCTTCCCGCCGGACATCGTCCGAAGCCGGGCCGCATACTGCGAGCGAGACCGTTGGTTCGGACTCCTCTACGGTAACCCGCGGGCTCGTCTCGTCACGGCGGAGGAACTCGCCAACTCGATGGAGGAGGCGGGAATAAACATTTCGATTGCGGCTGGCTTTCCCTGGGCCGATTCAGGACTCTGCGCCTATCACAACGACTATCTAGCCGAAGCTTCCCGTGCGAGCGGGGGGAGAATCGCCTGGTTGGCGACGGTCGTCCCGCACCATCGCTCGGCTCCTGCGGAGGCGGTCCGCAGTTTTGCGGCCGGGGCGTGCGGAATCGGGGAGCTGAACGCGGATGCCCAAGGCTTCGACTGGTCAGAACCCGACCAGCTGACCGAAATGGTCGAAGTATGCCGTGCGGCAGGGCGACCGATCATGGCTCACGTCAGTGAGCCCCTGGGCCATGACTATCCTGGAAAGGGGACCGCCTGGCCGCAACGTTTTGTGCGCTTCCTCGAACGCTTTCCCGAGATAGTCGTCGTGGCGGCCCATTGGGGTGGAGGCTTGCCGTTCTACGAACTCATGCCAGAGGTTGCCGCGGTGACGCGCAATCTGGTCTATGACTCGGCTGCCAGCACGTATCTCTATCGGTTTTCCGTGTTCCGTGTTGTCGTTGACCTCGTGGGTGTCGAACGGGTGCTATTTGCGAGCGACTTTCCGGTCTTGAAGCAAGGCCGTTTTCTCGAACGAGTGCGAAGGGAAAGCGGTTTGACGGAACAGGAACTCGTTCTCGTTCTCAGCGAGAACGCTCGACGCGTTTATCGTCTGACTCTCCCTTCCGAGAGGGATGCCCGGTGATTCGGGGAGTGCGTGGTACGCTGGTCGCGAAACGTTCTGGCGAAGTTCTCGTCGACGTTCAGGGTGTGACCTTTCGCGTCCAAACGTCAGCGACCACGTTGCAAGAACTCGGCGAGCCCGGAGACCTGGTGTCGTTGGTCACGCACCTGATCGTGCGCGAGGATGAGCTTGCGCTCTACGGATTCGCGACCGAAGCGGAGCTGGAGCTGTTTCTTTCGCTCTTGGCTGTGAGCGGCGTCGGACCACGTGGGGCATTGAACTTACTTTCCTTGGCAGCACCGGATCGGTTGACCGAGTGGATTCGTGGAGAGCGGATCGAGGAACTCGCTCGCGCACCAGGTATCGGGAAGAAGACCGCCAGCCGCATCGTGCTCGAGTTGCGGGGTCGCTTACCTGCACTCACCGAGGTGCAGGCGGGGGAGCCGATCGACCAGGAACTGGTCGCCGCGCTCCAAGCGCTCGGCTATACGGCGCAGGAGGCACGGCAAGCCGCAACGCATCCCGAGGTGCGGCGTGCCCCGTCCCTCGAGGAGCGTATCGTCGCTGCGCTCCGTCAGTTGGCACCACCCTGAATCAATCAGGCCGCGTGCGCTCCAGGCGATGCTCGATGGCAGCTGCATGTGCAGTGAGCCCCTCGCTCATGGCCAGTTGAAGAGCGGGGCTTCCGAGCTGTTCCAGCGCCTTCGGTGCGACCGCGACGAGACTCGTCACCTTCAGAAACGTCTGTACGGTCACAGGTGAAGCGAAGCGTGCGGTCCGGCCGGTCGGCATGACGTGACTGGGGCCGGCGGTGTAATCGCCGATGACCTCGGGTGAAGTCTCGCCGAGAAAGACACCACCAGCATGACGGACCCGGTCGAGATAGCGCCAGGGATCGCGGACAAGCAGACAGAGGTGTTCCGGCGCGAAGAGATTGGCCAGGTCGAAGGCGCGCTCGAGATCAGGAACGATGATGATGGCTCCATTCGCTTCCAAGGCAGCACGAGCGATCTCGCTCCGGTCCAGCTGCTGGAGCTGCCGTTCCAGTTCCTGCGCCACTTTGTGGGCAAGCGTGCGCGCTGGAGTGATCAAGATCGCGCAGGCCAGGGGATCGTGTTCAGCCTGGGCAAGCAAGTCAGCCGCACAGAGCACCGGATCAGCCTGCTCGTCAGCGATCAGCAATGTTTCTGTTGGCCCTGGTAGCTGATCGATCCCGACGTCGCCGTACACGAGTCTTTTGGCGAGGACGACGAAGAGATTGCCCGGGCCGGCGACGATATCGACAGCTGGAACCGTCTGTGTGCCATAGGCCAGTGCAGCGATCGCCTGGGCACCGCCGATCTTGAAGACGCGTTCGATCCCGAGAAGTTCCGCTGCGGCCAGTACAGCAGGCGAGATCGTCCCGTCGCGGCCTGGTGGCGTGCAGACGACAATGTCACGAACACCAGCTAGTTGGGCCGGGATTGCGGTCATGAGGAGCGAGGAGGGGAGCGGAGCTCGGCCGCCTGGCACGTAAATGCCGACGCGATCGACCGGTCGCACGAGCTGTCCGAAGGCGCCCGTTTCGTCGAACTCGATCCAGGAGCGCGGGATCGCTCGCCGATGAAACGCCACGATGCGGTCGCGGGCGAAGCGGAGCGCTGCCTCGAGCTCAGGCGTGATCGCTCGACGTGCTCGCAGGAACTCTTCCGGAGTGGCGAGAAACGTATCGAGATGAGCACCATCGAAGGCGAGCGTATAACGGCGGACAGCATCGTCTCCCTGGGAACGAACATCGTCGATGATTCGCTCGACGACCTGAAGCGGCGTCAGATCGCCACCGAAGACGGCGCGGATGCGTTCCTGCACGGCGGCAGGGAGGTGGGTTGGCATTTGACGGGAGCGGGACAGGAAGCGTTCGGCTTCAGCGATGCTCTCGATCACGCGAATGGTGCGCGTCATGCTTTCTCCTCCAAGGCCTGGCAGAGGCGGGCGAAGGCATGGGAGCGGGAATCGAAAACGTACTCGGGAGAAGTCACGGTGATCCCCGAGCTTCCGGCCAAGCGCAGATGGTCGACAGCCTCCAGCAAGAGGTGCTGTGGAACGATGATCGTCACTTCGTACCAACCCGGACCGTCCTCACCCAACTTCGGGTAGACGCGCGCAACGGTCGGTCCGCGCTCGCCGGTCGTTGCCGCGTGTGCCGTGACGTGACGGACGACCTCGTCCTCGCTCGATCCGCGAATGTTCGCTGTGATGAGGCGATAGCGTCGCGAGCGGAGACGCGCCTCGATCAGCTCGATGATGGAGCGAGCCTGCTGCAGTTTTTGCGGTGCTGCCCGCAGCGCTCGCCGACTCGCGATGAGGCAGGCCTGGGCGCGGAGAATGACTCCACCCTCCAGTACCCTGAGCCGATTTTCGCGCAAGGTGACGCCTGTTTCGGTGAGATCGGCGATCAAATCAGCGTAGCCGAGCGCGGGAGCGATTTCGAGCGCGCCGTGTCCCTCGACGAGCGTGAAGTAATTGACGCCGTTGCGCAACAGGAATTCGCGTGTCAGATTGGGAAACTTCGTGGCGATACGCATGGTGCGCCCACGTCGCTTCCACTCGACAGCGAGGTCGGCCAGGTCAGCCAGTGTCGTAACGTCCAGCCAGCTTTCGGGGACGGCGAGGACGAGCTGACAGCGCCGGAAGCCGAGATCGTCGAAGACAACGAGGACATCGGGATCGTCGCCGGCGAGTTCGGCGACAAGATCGTAACCGGTGATACCGAAGTCAGCGCCCCCGCTGGCGACCTGCTGGACGATATCGGCCGTACGCTGAAAAAGAATCTCGACGTCCTCGAAGCCAGCCAGTCGCCCGACGTACTGACGTGGGTTGGGCCGCCACACGCTGAGGCCAGCACTCTCGAGGAAACGCAAGGTTGCTTGCTCGTATTCTCCTTTGGAAGCGATGGCGATTCGGAGCGGTTCGGCCATCAGGTCATTCCTCGGTGGAGAGATCGATACGGCGAACGGAACCCGTCGCGTCGACGATCAGGATTTCAGTGACGCCGCGCCGACGGGCGTAACGACGGTTGGAAGAAAGTGACCGCTGACGGACGTCCAGTTCGACGATCGCGCCGCTGGCTCGTAGCTGCTCGGCGAAACGCGTGGCGGCTGTAATGGCGGAGCGATCGGCCGCGGTGACGAGGAGGCGTGGCTCGGTCTTCGGCTGCAAGGCTGAAGCATCGGCGATCCGTTCGAGGCCACCGGCGAAGCCGCACGCTGGGAGCGGCTGGCGGGCACCGAGCAGCTGAGCGAGATCGTCGTACCGGCCGCCGCCGCACAGTTGCAGTCCCTCGTCAGTTTGGGAATACATCTCGAAGAGGATGCCCGTGTAGTAGTGCAGTCCGCGTGCCATTCCTGGCGCGAGCACGATCCGATCGGTCTCCAGTCCATAGGCGGCGAGCTGATCGAGCACCTCGTCGATTTGCTGCAGTGGTGCGGGACTGAGTCCGTAGCGCTCGACGATCCGGCGGAGCGCGGAGAGTACGTCGTCCGGCGGACCCGAGAGGGACGCCAGTTCGCGGGCGAAAGCGAGTGCTTGCCGCAACGCGTCAGGATCGGCGCTGCGTTGGAGCTTTGCCAGGACACCGCGAACGATCTCCTCGGGCTGGCGGGATGCACCGGTCATCGGCACGCCGACTTCTCGCAGCAGTGCGAGAATCAACCGTTCCAGGTCCTCCGTGGTCAAGGCGAGTTTTGTCCGCACTTCCTGGGTGATCTGCACGATATCGGTGGAATCGACGAATGCCGGGAGTTCGCTCTCGATGTCGATCGTTTGCCCCTTGCGCAGTCGCTCCATGCTCCAAAGAAGCCAATCGCGCGCACGTTGCCGGAGGGGCAGATGAGCGAGATAGTCCAGCACGATACCGACGTGCCCGATGACGATACGGGGCATGATCCCGACTGCTTCGAGAATCTCAGCAGCGAGGTGGATGACCTCAGCGTCCCCGCTCGGCCCCGGAGCACCCAGCAGTTCACCCCCGATCTCGGTGAATTGGCGTGTGCGCCCAGCTTGCGGTCGCTCATAGCGGAAAACAGGACCCGCATACGCGAAGCGCAGCGGTAAGGGATCGTTCTGTCTCGACTCCACGTAGTAGCGAAGGATCGATGCCGTGTGCTCGGGACGGAGGGCGATATCGCGATTCCGGAAGCTGAAGGCGTAGAGCTGAGCGATCCGTTCAGGACCGGACTTGCGAAGGAAGAGTTCGGTGGATTCCAAGATCGGTGTTTCGATGAATTCGTATCCGTGACGCTCGAGCACACGAGCGATACGGTGCAAAACCGCTTGTCGCCGCCGATGAAGAGCAGGGGGGGTGTCTTGCATGCCGCGCAAGCGTTCTAAGGGTTGCGGTGGTTCGGTGAGCTGGTAAATGGTCACCGGCGGAACTCTCCCTTGACCCGTCGACGGACCTGTTGCTCGATCCGTTCGCGCAGGCGCTGCAGTTCCTCCTCGCTCAATGGGCGGTCGGGAGCCGAGAAAATGACTCGGAACGCGAGGCTCTTCTTCCCGGGAGGTATAGCTGGACCACGATAGACGTCGAACAGCCTGATCTCTGTGGCCAACGGCCCTGCTGCAGCCCGAATGGCTGCCGCGACATCGGCGGCCGGGACCGACTCGTCGACGACGATCGCGAAGTCCTGGTCGACAGGCTGATAGCGCGAAACCGGTCGGACGCTGATGGGCGCCAGGCCGATCTCCAGGATCGCCGGGATATCGATTTCGGCTACGACGACACGCGTCTGTGGCGGGATCCCGAACCGTTCGGTGACGGTCACCAGTACTTCGCCCAGCACGCCGATCGGACGTCCTCGTGCGCGGATCTCGGCGCTCCGGCCGGGTTGAAGTGTCGGATGCGTGAGCGCGCAGAATGCCACGTCTGCGACGCCGATCCTCGGCAGGATCGTTTCGAGAATGCCCTTGAGATCGAAGTAATCGACCGGACGCTCGTCTTGGTAGAGATCACGTGGTGTCGCGAGCCCCGCGAGCAGACAGCCGACTACCCGTCGCTCGTCCGGCAATTCGTCTCGTTGTCGCGGTAGGTAGACTTTTCCTGTCTCGAAGATGGCGACCGCTTCATTGAATTTGAGCTGTTCGGCAGCGTTGCGCAAGAGCGTCGGTAACATGGACGGTCGCATGATCGACCATTCCGGCCGGATTGGATTGCGGGCTCGCACGAACTCTTGAGTTGGCCGTATGAAGAAGCCGATGCGTTCCGGCAGCCGGTCGCCCGACGGTGTGAGTGCCATGAGCGCTTGATCATCGACCATCGGGTAGGTGATCACTTCGTGGAGGCCGGCAGCGACGAGCCCGTTTTGGATTTGGCGCACGAGGCGCAATTCCGGATCGATTTCGACGGGGACGGTTTGTCCCACCGGCAGACGTTCGGGAATGGTGTCGTAACCGATGACGCGTGCCGCCTCCTCGACGAGGTCAGCGGGAATCGTAATGTCGCTGCGATACGTTGGCACTGTGACCAGCCAAACTGAGCGCCCATTGTCCCATCCACGCTCGACCGAAAGCCCCAAGCTTTCGAAGACGCTGATCACGCGTTCGTCCGGATAGTCCACTCCGAGGAGGCGAGGGATCTCGCTGCGCGGGAATCGGATCTGCCACGGTCGGCGCGGGACCGGATAATGGTCGACCATCGCGACGACGCGGCAGGTCGGAACCAGTACGCTGAGCAATTGCACCGCGCGCTGGGCGGCGGGCCAGCAAAGATTGGGATCGAGCCCGCGCTCGAAGCGAGCGGAGGCCTCGGTCCGCAACCGGAGCGTACGCGCGGTGCGTCGAATGCTGAGCATGTCGAAATTCGCGGTTTCCAAGAGGACATCGGTCGTCTCGTCGCTGATCTCGCTCTCGAGCCCGCCCATCACGCCAGCGATCCCGACTGGACGCTCGGCGTCGGCAATGACGAGCATGTCGGGGTTGAGTGGACGACGGACGTGATCGAGCGTCTCGATTTCCTCACCGGGCCGGGCTCGCCGCACGATCAAGCGGCCGCCACGCAGACGGGACCGGTCGAAGGCATGTTGCGGCTGTCCCCACTCGATCATGACGTAGTTCGTGACATCCACCACGTTGTTGATCGGGCGAAGGCCGACCAGTTGGAGTCGGCGGCGCAGCCACCACGGCGAGGGGGCGACGCGGATTCCCTCGAGTGCGATACCGACGAAGCGATGGCAGAGGTCGCTCGCCTCGACTGTCGCGAGGGTCGGGTCGACGGAGACCTGGATCGGTGCCAATTCGGGAAGCCGGAGCGGTGAATTCGTCAGTGCAGCGACCTCGCGTGCGATCCCGACTATCGAGTAGGCGTCGACACGATTCGGTGTGATGGACAGTTCCAGAATCTCGTCACCGAGATAGTCACGGAGCGGGATACCGACTGGAGCGTCCGGATCCAGCACCAGGATGCCCTCGTGCTCCTCGGAAAGGCCGAGTTCCTTCTCGGAACACACCATTCCTTCCGAGCGGACACCGCGGATGGTGGCAGGTTTGAGCGTGATTAGCCGGGGCTCTGCGCTGTGGCCATCGTAGAGCGTTGCGCCGGCGAGAGCCAGCGCGACCTTCTGTCCGACGGCGATATTCGGCGCTCCCGTCACCACGGTCAAACGATGGGCTCCCGCATCGACCGTGGCCAAGACGAGTCGATCAGCATTCGGATGGGGTTCGATCTTCTCGACCACACCGACGTAGATCTTGTCCCAATGTGCACCGATCCGCTCGATCGACTCGACCTCGAGTCCGGCGAGCGTAAGCCGTTCGGCGATTTCCTCTGCAGAGCGGTCGGTCGCGACCAATTCCTGGAGCCAGCGCATCGGAACCTTCATGGTGGTGCGCCTGCCCTTCGTTCTCGACTCGATCAGACCGGTATGCGGTCGAACTGAGCAAGAAAGCGGAGATCGCCTTGGTAGAAGTACCGGATATCAGGAACACCATAGCGAAGCATCACCAGTCTCTCGACACCCATGCCGAATGCCCAACCGGTATACCGGTCAGGATCGTATCCGACGTTGCGGAGTACCTGCGGGTGAACCATCCCTGCACCCAGGATCTCGATCCACCCGCTTTGGCCGCACACTCGGCAGCCCTCGCCACGGCAAAACATGCAGTCGATGGCGAAGTCGACCCCCGGTTCGACGAAGGGGAAAAAATCGCAGCGAAAGCGGACGCGTCGTTCCTTACCGAAAAGCTGGCGTGCGAACTCGGCCAACGTCCCTTTCAGATCAGCCATCGTGATCTGTTCATCGACGGCGAGCCCCTCGATCTGGTGGAAATGCCATTCATGCGTCGCGTCGACCGCTTCGTACCGGTAACAACGACCGGGCACCACGACGCGAACCGGTGGCTTTCGGCGCTCCATCACGCGGATCTGCATCGGCGAAGTATGCGGACGCAGAACGATCTCCTTTTGGTCGGACTCGATGAAGATCGTGTCCCACACGTC
The DNA here is from genome assembly GCF_000021685.1 of Thermomicrobium roseum DSM 5159. Classification (GTDB taxonomy): domain Bacteria; phylum Chloroflexota; class Chloroflexia; order Thermomicrobiales; family Thermomicrobiaceae; genus Thermomicrobium; species Thermomicrobium roseum. Next base: position 632,031 of record NC_011959.1, read on the forward strand.
GCGAGCCGGGTGCTCCGGTGGAATATTGAGCGCATCGAACGCGTAAGAGCCATATTCCACTTCAGGACCCTCGACCACCTGGAAGCCGAGATGGGCGAAGATGTCGGTTACCTCGCGAATCATTTGCGTAACAGGGTGGAGTGTCCCGATGCGCGGGCGTCGGCCGGGAAGCGTCACATCGATCGCTTCCGCCGCGATGCGGGCGGCGAGCTCGATCTCGCGTACCTCGCGCTCGCGTTCCTCGTAGGCGGCTTGGAGTTCATCCCGAAGTTCATTGGCGAGTCGCCCGATGATCGGCCGTTGTTCTGGTGGCAGCGTACCCAAGGCTCGCAAAAGTTGCGTCAGCTCTCCGCGTCGGCCGAGGTATCGAGCGTACCATTCGGCGAGCGCAGCCTGTGTCGTGATCGCCAGGAGTTCTCGTTTGGCACGCTGTCGCAGTTCCTCGATCCGATCGGTGTTCACGGATACCTCCTGCTCCGGAGTCGTCGCGCTCATCCACGCGCAGGCGCGCCCGTCGGGACGCGGCCTGAGCATAAGGATGCGTGATGGCGCGTGTCAAGCGAGGGTCGAGTTCACCGATGCCGGGTACACTTCGCCCGAAAGAAACGGGTAAGACAGGAGGTCGAATCGATGAGCCAGACGACGATCGCAGCAGTCCGGGCACGGGAGATTCTCGACTCGCGTGGCAATCCGACCGTCGAAGTGGACGTGCAACTTTCCTGCGGGACTGTCGGACGAGCAGCGGTGCCGTCCGGTGCTTCGACTGGGCGCCATGAGGCCCTGGAGTTACGCGATGGCGAGCCGCGTTATGCTGGCAAGGGGGTGCGGCGCGCGGTCGAGCACGTCAATGGACCGATCGCTTCGGCGATTTGTGGAATGGACGCGCTCGATCAACGTGCGATCGATCGAGTACTCATCGAACTGGATGGCACGCCGAACAAGAGCCGTTTGGGTGCCAATGCGCTTCTCGGCGTCTCGCTCGCGGTCGCCCGCGCTGCGGCTGCTGCGGTGCAACTCCCGCTTTACCGCTACCTCGGAGGGCCGAACGCTCATCTTCTCCCGACCCCCATGCTGAACATCTTGAACGGCGGCAAGCATGCCGCAGGCTCCGGTGTCGACATGCAGGAATTCATGGTTGTCCCGGTCGGGGCACCGTCCTTCGCCGAGGCCATCCGTTGGGCGAGCGAGATCTACCAGGCTCTTCGATCGGTGCTCGCGGAGCGTGGTGCTGCGACCACGATCGGTGATGAGGGCGGCTATGCCCCGCGTCTGCCGGGTAACCAGGACGCGATCGAAGTAATCCTCTTGGCGATCGATCGCGCTGGCTACCGAATCGGTGAGCAGGTGGTGCTGGCGCTGGACCCAGCGATGACCGAACTCTATCGGGATGGAATCTACCATTTGCCAGGCGAGGGTCGCACGCTTTCACCGGACGAACTCATCGACTTCTGGGCGGAGTGGATCGAGCGGTATCCGATCGTTTCGATCGAGGACGGGCTCGCGGAGGACGACTGGGATCATTGGCAGCGCTTGACGGCCCGGCTCGGCCAGCGTGTGCAACTCGTCGGGGATGACTTGTTCGTCACGAACCCGCAGCGGATTCGCCAGGGTATCCTGTTCGGTGTCGCCAACGCGGTCTTGGTCAAGCCGAACCAGATCGGGACTCTGACGGAAACGCTCGAGGCAATCCATCTCGCTCAGACGCATGGGTACGCGACCGTGATCTCGCACCGGAGCGGTGAGACCGCCGATGCCTTCATTGCTGATCTCGCGGTAGCGGTGAATGCCGGCTTGATCAAGACAGGGGCCCCAGCACGGATAGATCGGGTCGAGAAGTACAACCAACTGCTGCGCATCGAGGAGGAGCTCGGGCCTGCTGGCATCTACGCTGGCTGGCGTGGATTTCCGGCTGGCTTGCGTCGCTTCGGCTGAGCGATATTCCATGGAGTTCAACGCTCAAGATGATGATTCTGTGGACACGCCGGTCAGCTAGCCCTGCACGTCTTGCGGGGCTGGTATGTGACCGCACAGTTCGACACTGATGATGACGACTCGCGCGCTCGATTCGGCTCGAGGTGCTCACCAACGCGAAGCGAGCCCGCGCCGATCACCTGCCGACGGATGGTGCGACGATCAAACTCCGGCCGGTCATTTCCTCCGGTTGGGGAAGGCCCATGATCTCGAGGATCGTCGGCGCGACATCGGCTAGGCGCCCACCGGTCCGCAGAGCCACCGAGCGAAATGGCGAATGGTTCGGTGCGACGAGGATGAATGGTACCGGATTCTTCGTATGCGCCGTCCAAACCTCGTTGGTTCCAGGAACCAGCATCTCGTCGGCATTTCCGTGGTCAGCCGTGACGACAAGATAGCCGTTGACCGAACGCACGGCCTGCTCGATGCGTCCAAGACAACGGTCGACACACTCCACCGCAGCGACTGCGGCCGCGAAGACACCCGTGTGCCCGACCATATCGGGATTGGCGTAGTTGACGAGGACGAAGGCGTAGCGTTGCGAAACGATCGCCTGGACCGCAGCATCGGTCACTTCGGGAGCACTCATTTCCGGCTTGAGGTCGTAGGTGGGTACTTTGGGTGAGGGGACGAGGAGCCGATCCTCGCCGGGGAATGGTTCTTCGCGGCCGCCGTTGAAGAAATACGTCACATGCGCGTATTTCTCCGTCTCGGCGGTGTGGAACTGCCGGAGTCCAACATCGGAGAGTACTCGAGCGAGGGGAACGCGGACGATATCAGGGGCGAAGGCGACGAGCACAGGAAAGTGGGGTTCGTACTCGGCCATCGTCACCATGAGGAGATCACGAGGCCATCGACAGCGTGGGAAAGCAGTGAAGCCGCCGGCATCAGTGAGCGCTTGCGTGAGCTGCCGGGCGCGGTCAGCGCGAAAATTGAAGAAGATGACCGCATCCCCGTCGTTGATGGTCGCGAGCGGCTTTCCTTCTGCATCGACGATGACCGTTGGGACGATGAACTCGTCGGTTATACCCTGTGCGTAGCTTCGCTCGATCGCTTCGAGGGGCGAGCGCGCGGTTTGGCCGAGCCCACAGACGATGGCGTCGTAGGCGAGCTTGGTCCGCTCCCAGCGCTTGTCCCGGTCCATCGCATAATAGCGACCGCTCACGGTAGCGACGAAACCGGTGCGGAGGCGATCCAGCGCGGCGAGTAGCTCGCGCAGGTGTTCGATACCGCTCGTCGGAGCGGTATCCCGACCGTCGGTAAAGGCATGGACGGCGACACGGGAAATCCCAGCACGAGCAGCGAGTTCCAACAGGGCCAGAAGGTGCCGTTGATGGCTGTGCACGCCACCATCACCGATCAAGCCCATGAGATGGAGCGTGCGTCCCGGCTGGCGCGCGCGGTCGAGTGCTCGCTGGAATGCCTCATTCTGGAAGAATGAACCGTCCTCGATCGCAAGATCGATACGCGTAATGAGTTGATAGACGATGCGCCCGGCACCCAGATTGAGGTGTCCGACCTCAGAGTTTCCCATCTGGTCATCGGGCAGGCCGACGTCCCGACCCCAGCAGCGGAGTGTCGTCATCGGATAGGTTGCTTGGAGACGATCCATGACCGGCGTGTGGGCAGCCCGGATCGCATTGCCGGGATAGTCCGGGCCGATCGCCCAGCCGTCCAGGACGACGAGGCAAACCATCGGCGGTCGATCCACAAGAGCCCCCTCCCCAGTCGATGGGTGCCATCACCCTCGCGCTGATGGTAGACATCATTGGCATTCCTGACAAACCGCTTCGCGAAACGCTCGCGGTACAATGCGGGCTGTAGTCGAGGGACTGATGGGAGAGGAGTCGAGAAAGCGATGCGCAGTGAGCGGATCACGCACGGGATCGATCGAGCACCGGCCCGCGCCATGCTGCGAGCAGTCGGTTTTCGCGACGAGGACTTCGACAAACCGATCGTCGCGATCGCCAATACGTGGACCGATGCGATGCCGTGTAATTACCACCTGCGGGAACTCGCCCAGCACTTGCGCGAGGGTATCCGCGAGGCTGGCGGTGTACCAGTCGAGTTCAACACGATCGCGGTGAACGATGCCATCTCGATGGGAACCGAAGCGATGAAGGCCTCGCTGATCAGTCGCGAGGTGATCGCTGACTCGATCGAACTCATGGCGTATGGGTACCAGTTCGATGCCCTGGTCGCTATCGTCTCCTGTGACAAGACGATTCCAGGAGGGGCGATGGGGGTGATTCGTGCTGGGGTTCCTGCCATGGTGTTGTACGGAGGCTCGATCGCTCCCGGGCACTGGCGTGATCGCGAACTCACGATCGTGGAGGTCTTTGAAGCGGTAGGGGCTTACGCGGCCGGAAAGATCACGCTGGAGGAGCTGCAGGAGATCGAGCGACGCGCGATCCCGGGACCGGGAGCCTGTGGTGGGCAATATACGGCGAACACGATGGCGATGGCACTCGAAGTGATGGGCTTGTCGCCGATGGGCTACAACGCGATACCAGCGATCGCGCCGGAGAAGGCTTCAGCAACCCGCGAGGCTGGCCGTCGCTTCATGGAGGTCGTCCGGGCGAACCGAACGCCGCGCGATTTCTTGACCAAGACCTCGCTGCGTAACGCGATCGCTGCAGTGGCTGCAACGGGCGGGTCGACCAACGCGGTTTTGCACCTCCTGGCGATCGCGCACGAGTTGGGTATTCCGCTGAGCATCGACGAGTTCGATGAGATCAGCCAGCGAACGCCGATCATCGCTGATCTCAAACCGTGGGGTAAATACGTGGCATGGAGCCTCTATAAGGCTGGCGGGACCAAGCTCGTGGTGAAGCGACTCCTCGAGGCTGGACTCGTCGATGGGGATGCTCGTTTGGTGACGGGTGAGACCCTGGCCGAGGCAGTCGCTGATGCTCAGGAGGCTCCTGGTCAGCCGGTCGTCTATCATCCGTCCGCTCCGTTGAAACCGCATGGTGGTCTGGTTATCCTGCGTGGATCGCTCGCTCCCGAGGGTGCTGTTCTGAAAGTCGCCGGCACAGAGCAGATGTACTTCCGCGGAACGGCTCGCGTCTTCGACGCCGAAGAGCAAGCGATGCAAGCGGTCCTCAACCAGCAGATCAAGCCAGGCGATGTGGTGGTCATTCGGTACGAGGGGCCCAAGGGTGGTCCGGGCATGCGGGAAATGCTGGGGATCACGGCAGCGATCGTGGGTGAGGGGCTCGGTCCGCATGTCGCGCTGGTCACCGATGGCCGGTTCTCAGGCGGTACCAAGGGACTCATGATCGGCCATGTAGCACCCGAAGCGCCGGTGGGTGGACCGATCGCCTTCGTCCAGGATGGTGACACCATCGTGATCGACGTGGAGAAGCGGCGGATCGATCTCGAGGTGTCAGAGACGGAACTCGCCGAACGGCGTTCGCGCTGGTCGCCGCCAGCACCACGGTTCACGAATGGGGTCTTCGCGCGCTACGCTGCGCTCGTTAGCTCTGCCTCGCAGGGTGCTGTCTTGCGGACACCTGCCTGGCAATGAGATCGTGAAACGAGTGGTGGGGCTGAGACTACACTCAGCCCCACCTGTTTTGCTAGATCGTGACGGGTTGAGGGAATTCAACGATCGAAAGGACGAGGCGAACCAGTTCATCCCGTTCTTCGGGGCTCTCGGCCCGGATCGTGACATGACCCAGTTTTCGACGCGGTCGCGGGGTTTTCCCGTAGAGGTGCACGTGCACATTGGGAATCGCGAGGAGCGACTCGATCGGTGGTAGGGAACCGAGCAGATTGATCATCGCCGCGTAGCCGCGCATCGCCGTCGAGCCGAGGGGCCATCCCAGGATAGCGCGCAGGTGCTGCTCGAACTGACTCGTTTCCGCTCCTTCGATCGTCCAGTGGCCACTGTTATGCACGCGAGGTGCCATTTCGTTGGCCAGGAGCGTCTCGCCGACGACGAAGAACTCGACGGCCAGGATGCCGACGTAAGACAGTTCTTCAAGGAGAGCTGCCACTGAGCGTTCGGCTTGCTCTTGTAGGGTGCGGTTCGCACGTGGGGCCGGTGCGCGTGAGAGCGCGAGAATGCCTTCGGTATGGCGATTTTCGACGAGTGGGTAGAACGCGATTTCACCGGTGCGTGAACGCGCCCCAAGGAGCGAGACTTCGTAGTCGAACGGTACGAACTCCTCGAGCAGGCAGGAGACACGACCCAGCTCTTCCCAGGCTCGCGGGAGTTCTGCAGGCTGGCGCACGCGTTTTTGCCCATGCCCGTCGTAACCGAAGCGTCGCGTCTTGAGAACAGCTGGAAACGGTACAGTTTCGATGGCCGGGCCGAAGTCCTCGGGCGACGAGATCGGCGCGTAACGAGGGACGGGAATACCACACGATTCGAACAGTTGCTTTTCTTCCAGCCGGTCTTGAGCACGGAACAGGGCCACTGGTGGCGGCAGAACCGGCAGCCGTGTCGCCAGGAATTCGGCCGTCGTGCCCGGGACGTTCTCGAATTCATACGTGACGTAGTCCAACCCGGTTGCAAACTGCTCGAGGGCAAGGCGGTCGTCGTAGGAGGCCACGAGCAGTTCGGCGACGTGACCGAGCGGGGCCTCGGGAGCTGGATCGAGACCGCGAAAGTGCAGACCGAGCGGATAACCGGCGAGCGCCAGCATTCGCCCGAGTTGCCCTCCGCCGAGAATGCCGATGCGCATCGGTCGCTCCTTCACGGTGCCTGTCGCGGGTCAGGGTTCTCCAGAACTGCGCGCGTTTGTTCGTCTCGGAAACGGCGAAGACGCTCGCGGATCTCGGGGTACTTCGTCCCGAGAATAGCTGCTGCCAGGAGCGCAGCATTGACTGCACCGGCGCGACCGATGGCGAGTGTGCCGACCGGTACTCCGGCAGGCATCTGGACAATCGAAAGCAGCGAATCGAGTCCGTGCAGCGTGTGGGTCTGCACCGGCACGCCGAGAACCGGTACGACAGTCTTGGCGGCGGTCATCCCGGGCAGATGGGCGGCGCCCCCAGCTCCGGCGATGATGACCTCGATCCCGCGTGCTTCGGCTGTCGCCGCATACTCGAACATGAGGTCCGGAGTCCGGTGCGCTGACACGACACGAACCTCGTACGGAATATTCAGGTGATCGAGCGTGCTGGCAGCGTGACTCATCGTCTCCCAGTCGGATCGTGAGCCCATGATGATGCCGACGAGCGGGCGCGAGGAAGCGTTTGTTACCTGCACAGTGCCGTACCTCTCTCAATCCTCGCCCTGGGCACGGGTGAAACCAGGCTCCCCATCGAACTCGTGCAGCAGCTGGACCCGGCTCCAACGATAGCGAGCGCTCAGTCGTTCGAGCAGGGCAGTGACCGTTGCTGTGGAGACCTCCCCGTCGTGGCTCAGGAATCGGCAGCGCCAGTGATCGACGTAATCGATGGTGGTGCCGACGTCAGGATAGACCTGAAGGCCACGACTCGAAATGAGGTGAAGCCGTAGCGGGAGATCGTCGATCAGGCGCTCGAGATTAGGCCCCAAGATCTGGGGTGGTTCGGTTCCCTCGACGATGAGGTCGACGCCCACCACACGGCGTCGACTGGGACGAACTGGATCGAGTTCCGGGCGCTGTGCAGGAATACGAATCGGCTGGTAAGGACGTGTCTTCCACGTTGCGGAACGACGGCCGAGATTGGCGATGATCGCATCGGTGAAGGCCGTCGTCGAAACGGCTCGCTCGTCGCCGACGACATCGCGGGTGAGCGCTTTCCCTTCTTCGAGCGTGACGATGAGGGCTTGCTCGATCGTCTCCGCTGTCTCGAACTCGTCGATGTAGCGCAACATCATCACCGCAGTGAGGATCATGGCGGTAGGATTGATGACGTTCTTCCCAGCATATTTCGGTGCTGTGCCGTGCACAGGTTCGAAAATGGCTACCTCGTGGCCGTAATTTCCTGAGGCGGCGAAGCCGAGCCCGCCGACCAGACCCGAGGCGAGATCGGAGATGATATCACCATTCAGATTGGTCGTGACGATGACCTCGAACTGCTCAGGAGCTTTGACGAGTTGGTGTGCACAGTTATCGATGATGAGGTGGTTGGCTTCGATGTCCGGGTACTCGGAAGCGATTTCCTCGAAAATGTGCTGAAACCATCCTTCGGTCAGTTTCAAAATATTGGACTTGGTCGCGCAGGTAACCTTCTTCCTGCCTTCTGCGCGGGCGAGTTCGAAGGCAAAGCGGATGATCTTTTCGCTCCCTTTATAGGATATCAGCTTATGGGCGATGGTCACTCCAGGAGTTTCGCGATATTCGATAGCAGCGTAGAGATCTTCGATATTCTCGCGAACGACGACGAGATCGATGTTACGTCCGCGGTAGGGTGTGGGAACCGAGGGGAGTTCGCGCACCGGGCGGACATTCGCGAATGCCTCGAAGAGCTTGCGCAACGTCACATTGGCACTCTTCTCGCCATAGCCGACCGGTGTTTCCAGTGGTCCCTTCAGGACCACCCGGGTGCGCTTGATCGACTCGATCGTGTCGTCGGGTACACCGCTCGCGATCCCTTCTCGGAAGACGCTCGCACCGGCCCGGCGGACTTCCCACTCGATCGGTGCACCAACCGCCTCGATGAGTCGGCAAGCACTCTCCACGATCTCCGGTCCGATGCCGTCGCCAGGTATCAAGGTCACGAGTTTTTTCCCATTCGGGGTCACGACGTACTTCATCGTTGCACCGCTTCCTCCTGACTGCTCCATCGCTGGCGGTCTGCCCAGCCCGAACGGGCACCATACTCGAGAAACCGGCCCGTTGTCAACCGCTGGTTTATCGCTCCCACGGCTGGAGGTTATTGCGATTCTCGTCTAGCGATCGGAGGAACCGCTGACTCTGGTGGATGGTGCGATCCGGCCCTGACGCAGGTCATCCGCGATCATTGCAGCGACGACGTTGCCGAGGCGCACGCTGTAGTTGGTGCCACGATCCTCCGGATAGATCTGCGCGGTATTGGCGACGTAGACGCCGGGTAGCGGTGTCCGATGCTCCGGGATCTGTTCACTGTAGCGCAAGGTCACGATCGGCTGGGCAGCGTGCTCTCGAAAAACCCAGTAGTCCTCGATCCACTCGGGTGAGAACGATGGATTCACTTTCGGCAAGTGGTGCAGTGCAGCCGCGAGAACCTCCTCATCCCGCAGTGCGAGATAAGGATGACTCTGCTCGACGTATTTGCTCACGTAGATGAGATGACGTCCTTGGTAATAGGACGGTGGTATCAAGTTCGTGTGTTCGATGATGCCGGTATACGGGAGATCGGGATCGCCGATATTCAGCCAGTAGATATCGCTGAGTCGGTGGCGCGACTGGAGGAGGAGAGTGACGGCTGCTTGGTACGTGGTACCGAGCAGCTTGTGCCGGTAGGTCTCAGGAAGTTGCGGAAAGAGTTTGGCGACGAGCGGACTGGGGACGGTGGCCACGATGACATCGACCAGCGTGGTCGCGCCACTCGAATCGCGCACGAGCCAGCTGTTCTCATGCCGTACGATCGCCTCGACCCCGACTCCCGAGTGGATCGCTCCGCCAGCTTCCTGGATCGCTGCGGCGAGACTATCGATCAGGACATTGAAACTGCCGAGAATGTAGCCGAGCCGCTCGCGCTCGAAAAGCGATCGCCGAGACTGCGTTCGAAGATAGATTTTGTTCCAGAACCAGGCCATGGCGACGTCCCCGGCGCGCGGACCGAATTTGGCGTGGAGCTGAGCGCCCCAGACACGCTCGAAAGCGCGGTGTCCGACCCAGCGGCGTAGCCACTGTTCCGCGGTCACGTACTCGAAGCGTTGCCAATCGCGGACATGCTGGAGGTAGAAAGTCACGAGGCCGATACGCAGGCGATCGGGCAGTGGAACGACCCCGAGTCGCAGAACATCGAGCGCACTCGAGAGCGGATAGATGCGTCCGCGGGCGAAGAAGCCGACCCGAGAGGGTAGCCAAACGAGCCGATCAGCCAAACCGAGTTCTTCGAGCAAACGGACGATATCCCGGTCGCTCAGGAAGAGGTGATGATAGAAGTATTCCAGCGCTGTCCCGAGTAAGGGGAAAGCGGCCGCTTGTCCACCGAGCTGCCGCTGTCGTTCCCAGAGAACGATCCGGTGTCCCTGGCGCGCGAGACGGTAGGCTGCGGTCAAGCCTGCGATACCGCCACCGATGATCCCGATGCGAAGCGCAGTCGGCATGCAGTGTCCCTCAGGCAGGAGCGTGTTGGCGACGCAAGCGAGCGAACAATCGATGGAGTTCCCGGTTTTCCCAGACGACGACGATTTGACTGGCATTGAAAATGGATGAGTACGTTCCGCTGACGATACCGATCAGCAAGGCGAGCACGAATGTCCGGATCGTTTCGCCTCCGAGCAGATAGAGCGCGAGCAGCGTCAGCACGACCGTGAGCGAGGTGTTGATCGAGCGGACGAGTGTCTGCACCAGGCTGTAGTTCACGATCTGCTCGAAAGTCGGAGCTGCCCGACGGGCGAGATTTTCGCGGATCCGGTCGAAGACGACGATCGTATCGTGAACCGAAAAGCCGATCACCGTGAGTAAGGCTGTGACGAACAAAGCATCGACTTCGACGCCGCGCAACCAGCCGAGAATGGAGAAGACGCCGAGCACGACAGCCACATCGTGCAGCATCGCGATGATGGCAGCGATTCCGTAGAGGAAAGGATTGTTGGTGTTCCGGAAAGCCCAGGCTATGTAGAGCAAGATACCGACCGTCGTCAGCGCAACGGCGGTGATTGCGCGGTTCCGGATCGCTGTACCTAGAGTCGGTCCGACCGATTCCAGACGAAGCTCTGTGATGTCGCCGAACGAGGCGCGGAGAGCCTGAGTCAGCTTCTCCTTTTCCGGGGAACCCTCTTTGAGTTCTCGCATACGGATCAAAACGACATTGTTATCGGCTGTCTGAACGATCGCGTCATCGATGCCGTTTTGGGCGAGAACCTGTCGCACATCACCGGGCTGGACGGGCCGACTCAGCTGAATTTCCCAGAGTGTTCCGCCGGTGAAATCGATGCTCAAGCGCAGACCGTGCACGGCGAGCGAGACGAGGCCGGGAATGATGACGATCAACGAGAGGAGAAACCAGTAGTACCGCTTACCGACCAGATCGAGCATCGAGGTTTCCTCTCAGTCACCGCGTGCTGGTGCCATCGCGACCTGTGACGGCGAAATCCCGAACCAGCGGACATCGCGGAACAGATGGCGCGTCAACAAGAGGCGCAGGAGCGTACGAGTCACGACGATCGCTGTGAACATGCTGACCGCAACACCGATAAAGAGGGTCAGGGCGAACCCTTGAATGATCGTGGCACCGACGTACCGTCCGAACCAGAACAAGATCATGCAGGAGATCATCGTGGAAATGTTGGAGTCCCGAATGGAGGGCCAAGCGTGATTGAAACCCTCCTCGATGGCGCGGGCGATTGGGCGGCCGAGGCGGAGCTCTTCGCGGATACGTGCGAAGATCAGCACGTTCGCGTCCACGGCCATACCGATGGACAAGATGAACCCTGCAATGCCCGGAAGTGTCAGAACCACCGGAATCAATTTGAAGAGTGCAAAAACGTAGGCCGTATACAAGAGTAGTGCGATGACGGAAATGAATCCTGGTAGTCGGTAGTACAAGATCATGAAGAGTGCCACCAAGCCGAGCCCGACGATCCCAGCAACGATGCTCTTGCGGATCGAGTCTTGGCCGAGTGTCGGGCCGACAGTTCGGCTCTGGACGACTTCGAGCGGCACAGCGAGGGCACCGGACTTCAGCTGGAGTGCCAGATCGCGGACCTCTTGCGCCGTCAGACCCTGGATGATGCCGCGATCGCGGATCGCATCTCTGATGGTCGCTGTGTTGATGACCTGTTTGTCGACGACGATCGACATGGGCTGGCCGATATGCGTGCTCGTGTACTGATAGAAACGGTCAGCTGCTTCAGGTTTCAACTCGAAGCCGACGACGAGGTTACCGAACTGATCGGTAGTCGGATAGGCGTCTTTCAGATCAGCACCGGTGACGATGGTCTCGTAAACCGTACCGGTTGGCGTCGGTGTCGCTGCTGGAGTCGGGGTGGCTCCGGGCGTTGCGGCAGCTGTCTCGCTCGCAGCCGCAGGCTCAGTCGCTGACGCTGGTGTACTCGCGCTCGCTGTCGGGGTCGGCGCGACATCGCTAGCTGGGCCAAGTGTGGTGTTCACGATCGTGCCAACCGGTAAGAATTCGCCTTTCGTATCGATGATTTCCAGCAGAGCAGTCCGTTGCAGGACGCGCACCGCACGCTCCGGATCTTGGAAGCCAGGGAGTTCCACGAGGATCTGATCGGTCCCGCGCGTCTGAATGACTGGTTCACTGACCCCCAGCCCATTGACGCGGCGTTCGATCGTGTCTCGCGTTCCCTGCAGCACGTCCTGCGTCACCGTGACACCAGCCGGTGGGCGTGCCTGCAGGACGAGCTGGACGCCGCCTTGGAGATCCAGCCCGAGCCGAACCGTGATCGAGCGCTTCCACCCGAACGGGTCGAGTTGCTGCCCGGGGAGATCGACCCAGATTGCTGCCAGGCTGAGAAGAACGATGACGATCAACGTTTGCCACGGACGGATACGCATGCGTTCCTCGCTTCCGCTCGCGTGGTGTACCACGCCGCGGGGATTATACTCCCGAGGTTCGCGGCGTCATCGTTGGCATCATCGCTTCGACCGTCCGGTAGAGTCCATGCCGAGCGATGTATTCCTCGACGACGAGCGGAACCTGATAGCGGATCGTTCGTCCTTCAGCGACACGCCGCCGTATGTCGCTGGCTGCGATCTGGATGAGCGGTACAGGGACGAGTATGACCCGATCGCGTGCTGCCGGTACGCGAGCAAATATGGTCTGGAGATCAACCTCGATCCCAGGGCGCAGAGCGACCCCGAGAAGTGCCAGCTCAGCGATGCGATTCGGCTCGTGCCAGGTCGGAAGATCATGGAGCGAGTCTTCACCCATCAGAAAAACAAGTTCCGCATCGGAATACTCTCGGCGCAGCAGGGTGAGGCTGTCGACAGTATAGCAGGGACCGGGGCGGCGAACATCGACGTAGGAGATCGCGAAATGCGGGTTCCCCTGCAGAGCGAGTTGGAGCATCGCGAGCCGGTGAGCGATCGGGGTGATGGGCCGCCCGATCTTGTGTGGTGGCTGCCCGGCTGGCAAGAAGAGGACACGGGAGAGCTGGAGTTCCTCCTTGAGCACCTCAGCGACGATCAGGTGCCCATGATGGATAGGGTCGAACGTTCCGCCGAAGATCCCGAGCCGTGACACCCGTCGCTCCTCCTCGACCGCTTCGTCTACAGTCGTGGGCAATCGTACACTCTGCGTTCGGACCGAGGAGCGGACGGATGGATTATCCAACTGAGAGTCCAGACGGAGCCGAAACGAGATGGGAGCCGCCACGACTCTCGGCGGTGGGACAGCGACCAATTCGGCAGGGGTGGGTTCCTCCGGGACTGCGTCTCGATATTGGCTGGCTGATCGCGTTACGCGTGGTGGCGACGCTCGCTGCCATGCTGGCCGTGACACAACCTAACCGAACGACCGCGCTCCTCGTGCTGGCTGTGCTGGCCGGTGCCACCGGGCTGGTCGCCTCGCCGCTGTTCCGCCTGCCGTTGCGTCTCCGGACAGCAAGCCTGATCGAGACTCTCGCGCTCGGCTTGGCGCTGCCCCTCGCCGTCGTGCAGGCTTGGGTGCTCCTCCCGACGGAAGTCTCTGCTGGACAATCGCTCCTGTTGGCGACAGAGATCGGTTTCGCGCTCGTCCTCGTGATGATCGCGGCGGCGATCCTCGTCGAGCGCAGAAGGGCACTGTGGAGCCCGCTGGCTCGGGTGCTGGCGTTGTGGCTCGTCCTGGCCGGGCCGACCGGTATCCTGCCAGGGGCACGCGATGCGACGACTCCCGCGTTGGCGGTCGCAGTCAGTATCGCGTGCTTGGCTGGAGCACTCGTAACGCTCGTGGCGCGCATGGTGCCGGCACGAGCTGCCTCCTGGGTCGTCATCAGCGGAACTGTCGTCTATCTCGGCCTTTTGGGGACGAATGGAACACTCGAACGGCTGCTGCAGAATCAGCCGCTCGGTGTCCTCTTGTGGAGTGGCCAGGCGCTGATCGCGGTGGCGCTCTTCTTCCCGCAGGTTCGTCGCTGGCTAGTTCGCTCCCTCAACACCGTCACCGCTGAGTACCTCCTGGGTCGATCGCGACGGGGCGAGGGCTTCGCCCCAGAGACCGACCGCGACTGAAGCAACCTCGTCCCCTTCCTGGAGTCGCATAACGCTCACACCTTGCGTGTGCCGACCTTGGCGTGGGATTTGTGCAACCGGCACGAGGATCATGCGTCCGCGCCGACTGACCAGAACAACGGTGTCTTCCTCACGCGCGACCGTCGCGGCAGCGACGTGGCCGGTGCGCGGCGTGACCTTCATGGCGATGACACCGGATCCACCGCGTCCTTGGGTTCGGAATTCGTCGAGAGAAGTGCGCTTACCGTAGCCGTACTGGGAGACCAGCAAAAGGTCGCCTTCTGGGCGAACGACTTCTGCCGCGATGACGGCGTCTCCCTCGTCCAAACGAACACCGATCACTCCGCCAGCCTGGCGGCCCATCGGTCGCACGTCGTCCTCTGGGAAGCGGATCGCCTGGCCATGAGCGGTGACCAGAATGACCTCGTCCGAGCCGCTCGTGGGGCGTACCCAGGCCAGTTCGTCTCCCGCGTCCAACGACATGGCGATGAGGCCGCTCGCGCGAACGTTGGAGAACTCCTCGAGCCGCACACGCTTCACCCGGCCTTGACGCGTGCAGAAGAACAGAAACGTGGCTGTCGAGAAGTCCCGTACGGGAAGGAGTGTCGTGACTTCTTCACCTGGCTGAAGATTGAGGAAGTTGACGATCGGGAGCCCCCGCGCGTTGCGCCCCACATCGGGAAGTTCGTAGGTTGGCAGCTGGAAGACGCGACCACGGTTGGTGAAAAAGAGGAGCGAATCATGCGTACTAGCGAGCACGATGTGCTGGATCGAGTCTTCGTCCCGGACGGCCATTCCATTCACGCCCCGGCCACCACGATGTTGGACACGGAAATGTCCGTTCGTGCTCCGCTTCACATAACCTCGCGAGGTCAGCGTCACGATGACATCGACACGCGGAACCAAGTCTTCGTCGCTGATCTCGCTACTGGCTTCCTGAATCTGAGTTCGCCGGGGATCGCCGTATCGTTCCTTGAGCTCGAGGAGCTCTTTCCGCACGACGGCCAAGATCTTCGCCGCGTCGGCGAGAAGCGCACGCAGTTCGGCGATCCGCGCGAGAAGTTCCCGATACTCGTCCTCGATCTTCTGTCGCTCGAGCGCTGCCAGGCGACGCAGTTGCATATCGAGGATGGCATTCGCCTGGATTTCGGTCAAGTTGAAGCGTGCCATCAACTGCTGTCGGGCATCCTCAGCCGAGCGGGCGTTCCGGATCGTGCTGATGACCTCGTCGAGGTGATCCAGTGCGATCTTGAGACCTTCCAAGACGTGTGCTCGCCGCTCGGCTTGACGAAGGTCGAACTCGGTACGCCGCCGGATCACCTGTTGGCGATGTTCCAAGTACAGCTGAAGCAGACGCTTGAGGGTCAGGACACGCGGTAAAACTCCATCAACCAGTGCGAGCATGTTGACGCCGAACGTGGTTTGCAGTTGCGTATGCTTGAACAGATTGTTGAGCACAGTCTTGGGTTGTGCGTCACGCTTGAGTTCGATGACGATGCGCATACCGTCGCGGTCGGATTCATCGCGCAGATCATGAATTCCCTCCAGGCGCCCGCTCTTGACGAGTTCCGCAATGCGCTCGATGAGCGCAGCCTTGTTCACCTGATAGGGTAGCTCGGTCACGATGATGCTGGTCCGACCCCGCCCAGTCTCCTCGATGTGAGCGCGTGCTCGGACGACGATGCGTCCGCGACCGGTGGCGTAGGCGGCCAGAATTCCTTCTCGCCCCAGAATGATTCCTCCAGTCGGAAAGTCCGGACCGGGCAATCGTTCGACCAGTTCCTCGACGGTCGCTTCAGGGTTATCGATGAGGTAGACCAGTGCATCGACGACCTCGCCGAGATTGTGTGGGGGAATGTTGGTGGCCATACCGACCGCGATGCCGCTTGCCCCGTTGACGAGAAGGTTCGGTAGACGGGCTGGGAGGACCGAGGGTTCGCGCGTGCTATCGTCATAGTTGGGAACGAAGTCGACCGTTTGCTTGTCGATGTCCGCGAGCAGTTCTTCAGCGATCGGAGCGAGGCGCGCCTCAGTGTAGCGCATCGCGGCGGCACTATCGCCGTCGACGGAGCCGAAATTACCCTGCCCGTCGATCAAGGGGTACCGCATGGTGAATGGCTGGACCATGCGAACCAGGGCGTCGTAGACCGCACTGTCCCCGTGGGGGTGATACGACTTCAGGACCTCACCGACGATACCGGCGCTCTTACGGTACTTGGCATTTGGGCGCAGGCCCATTTCGTACATGCCGTACAAGATGCGCCGCTGGACTGGTTTGAGGCCGTCGCGCACGTCTGGCAACGCTCGTTGCACGATCACGCTCATCGCGTAATCGAGATACGAGCGCTTCATCTCCTCTTCGATGCTGATGACACGGACGCGTCCGATTTGTTGCTCGCTCATCGCTCCGCCATCCATCGCTGACCCACCCGCTGGATTTTACCAAAGTCGTAACCCTACTTCCTGATAGGTCCAGGCGTCCGCCCGCGCTGAGCATTTGACTGTGAGAAACGAGTGTAGATGCTCACTCGTTGTGCGAACGTCAGGTCGGCTAGTCGCTGGTGGCCTGGAGGGTTGTGCCTCCGGGAGCGCTCGCCGGCACAGTCCCGAGTGCCTCAGCGAGTGGAGTCCGTGGGGACGCGTCCGCCCACACCGGCTGGAGCACGGCCCACTGGCCGGGGTCAGTGCGGATCATCCGCTCCAGCGCGCGGGCGACCAGCTCGAGGTTGGCCAGCAGGTCGTGTTCCTGATCATCCGTGTGGACGAGATCCAATGGTCGGTCGACGACGACCAACGATCGGCGAGGGGAGAGGCGAATCGTGTAGGCGGGTAGAAGCGTGGCTCCGGTGCGTCGCGCGAGCATGATGGGACCGATCGGTAACCGGGCTGGTGCATCGAAGAAGCGAACGAGACGACTGTGCCCCGTCACGTCGCGGTCGCCCGCGACGAGGAGAATCCCGTTCCGACGCAGTAGCCGAAGGATCGCTGGCACAGCTTCCGGTCCGGATGGCAGTACGCGAACGCCTGTGGCGCTTCGTAAGCGGCAGAGATAGGCGAAGAGTGAGGGTGGCTGCACGCGCTCGACGACGATCGCGGCTTCCAGGCCGAGTTCGGCCGGATACTGAGCAACGACGTTGAAATTACCGAGATGAGCTGAGAGGACGATCACGCCCTGCTGTCGAGCCAGCGCTGCTTCGACGTGGTTCCAACCGCGCACCTCGATGAGTTCTCGCAAGCGGTGACGATCCACCGTGCGGATACGGACGAGATCGTAGTAGTTCATCACTGCCGTGATGAAGACTCGCGCGGCTTGGTGCGTTCGCCAGAGACGAGAGCAGCGAGGGCAAACGTGGCGAAGGTTATCCAAGACCGCACGTCGTGCGCGAGGGTGGAAGAGGAAGACAGCGATGCCGATGACACGACAAAGCCAATAGCCGAGTCGTGCTGGAACGATGAGCGTGAGAAGTGCGCCGATACGAAGTGCCCAAAGCAAACTCATCGTTCCCCCTGCAGCTCGGGTAGCGCTTTCTCAGCGGGTACGGGCCACCACGGTCGCCAGCACCACCATTGATCGGTGTAGTCGCGGATGACGCGCTCGAGCGTGCGGACGAGATCGCGGTCGAAAGTTGCCGCTGACAAGCGCGACAAGTCGAGCAACATCGAGCGCCAACCCGGGCGGAAGACGAGTAGAGCGAACCACGCGGGGATTTCGGACGACGCTGGGAGAGCCACCGTCGTTTCAGCGCGAAAGAGCGTGCAAGAGTACGACCGTGCCTCAGCTGACCAGCGATCGACCGACCAGAGGGTTTTTGCCGGGTATGTCGATGGGAGGAGCAGGTGCAGGGCACGATGCAATAACGAGGAAGCGCCGAGATCGATGGTCAGGACAAAGGGGGATGCGTCGCGCTGGAAGTCCCAAAGCACGCGCTCATCGCGAATCACGATAGTCGGAAGAAAACGTTCATCGGTCCAGGTTTCGATCCGACGGGTGGCCCGGGTAGCCGCACGAGCGTTGACGAGGAGTTGCTTGGCGAACCGTCCGACTGTTGCGCTGGAAGAGGACTCGTGAAGGACGTAAGACAAATTGATGCGCAGGATAGAGAGCCGCCGATCTTTCTCGGTATCGTCGCTCAGCAGAGACACAGAGGGGTGGTGTGAACCAGCCACCACCCCCAAGTTTCCCAAGACAAAGCCGGAGTCACGCATTCTCCGTTGTTGCGAGGCGCTCGCGCTGGGCGACCGTCTCGCGGATGAACGCTTCCACCATCTCGCGCGCTTCCTCGTCGCGATACTGGACTGGTGGCGACTTCATGAAGTAGGCGCTGGGGCCGATCAGTGCGCCGCTGATACCTGCGTCGAGGGCCAACTTGGCACAGCGAATTGCGTCGATGACCACACCAGCAGAGTTGGGAGAGTCCCAGACTTCCAACTTCAGTTCGAGGTTGATCGGCACGTCGCCGAAGGTCGTGCCTTCGATACGAATGTGGCACCACTTGCGATCCTTCAACCAAGGGATGTAGTCGCTCGGACCGACGTGCACGTTCTCCTCGGGAATCGGATAGTCCAGAATACTCGTCACCGCGTTGGTCTTGGAAATCTTCTTCGACTCGAGTCGCTCCCGCTCCAGCATGTTCAGGAAGTCGGTATTCCCACCGAAGTTGATCTGGTACATGCGATCGATGCGCACGCCGCGATCGGCGAACAAGCGAGCCAAAACGCGGTGCACGATCGTTGCGCCGACCTGGCTCTTGATATCGTCACCGATAACCGGGAGGCCGCGCTCGCGGAAGCGCCGCTGCCAATAGTCCTCCCGGGCGATGAAAACGGGAATACAGTTGACGAAGGCACAACCAGCATCGAGCACCTGCTCGACGTACCACTTGGTGGCCATCTCGCTTCCAACAGGAAGGAAGTTCACGACGACATCCGTTTTCGTGTCCTTGAGGATGCCCACGATATCAGCAGTCGGTCCGGGAGCCTTGGTGATGATCTGAGAGAGATACTTGCCCAATCCATCGTGGGTCATGCCCCGATAGACCGGGGCGCCCAAGTACGGAACATCGGTGAACTTGTACGTGTTATTGGGTGGAGCGAAGATCGCTTCGGACAGATCCTTGCCGACCTTGTTGGCGTCGATGTCGAAAGCAGCGGTGAATTCGATATCGCCGACGTGATAGCCGCCCAGTTCGACGTGCATGAGACCAGGCACGAACTGATTCGGATCAGCATTCCGGTAGTAGTGCACACCTTGCACCAAGGACGAGGCGCAGTTGCCGACTCCGATGATCGCGACGCGGATCTTTCGCTCTCCCACGATTGACCGTATTCCTCTCCTGCAATCGGCGATCCCCACGCAAAGACGGGAGCTCAGTGCTCCATGACTGGCATTGTAAAACCGTTTCGAAGGCGCGTCAACGCGAGCACGCGATCCAAAGGACAAGAGTCGACGGAAAACGGGGAGATGCCTCGACGTCGATCGCTGCCTGTCCTCGGTCCACGATCGGTGTGCGGCGGGAATTCGTGGCAATGCTGGGAGTATCGTTCACACTTCGCAGAGACTCTTGCCGTTAATGGATGTGGCGGGTGAGGACTTCCGCCGGACGCTGGGAGACTTCCCTGTCCTCGCTGGGCATCGCCGTCGCGTCAGCTTCCGCGCTCGCTGCGACTGCCTGTTTCATGCACGCTGTTTTGGCCCAACGAGCCTGCAAGACGGGAGCAAAGGGCCTCGATAGCGCAACGCTCGACGGTTTCTTACCAGGAGGAGTCGCGATCTCCCTCGAGAAGTTGCAGTGCGGCACGCAGCACGACATCGGGATGAAGATCGATCAGGCATGTCCGGGTGGAACAGCCCTGGGGTCGACCAACGCGGAAACCGACATAGCAGCAGGGTGCGCAGGGGAGCGCGGCCGTGAGAGCCAGCACCGAAGCCCGCGTGGTCGTCAGTGTTTCTGGGGTGACGATCTCGGCCTCGAAAGGGCGCCAGGCATCGGGATTCGAGGGACCGAAGATGGCCACCGTGGGACGACCCAGCACGGCCGCGAGGTGGGTGACTCCCGAGTCGTTGCCGATCACGAGTTTGGCCTGCTGCAGAACGGCGACCAGAGTCGCGAGGTCGGTTCGGCCGATCAAACTCGTCACCCCGGGAGTCCGCAGCAATGGTCTGGCTTCGGGTTCCTCATTGACTGTTCCGGTGACCACGACCTGGTAACCCTGTCGGGTGAGTTCGCGTGCCACGGTCGTAAACGACTCGATCGGCCAGCGTCGCGCTGGAGCGAATGGGCCGACGCCCGGATGGATGACAACGAGGCCATCTCGTGCATCACCGACGAGCTCCTGGGCTCGTCGGAAGGCGGCATCTGGGACTCGGAGGCGTGGTCGTTCGAGTAGAGGGCTCGCTCCGAGTGCTTCGACGACGGCCCGAGCGTAGTCCCACTCGGGGCAGGCACCGAAGCCCCGATCGGGAACCCGGTGAGTCAAAAAAGTCCCTAAACCGTTGTCGAGACCTGCCCGGACCGGACTGGCGGTCGCAGCCAGAAGCAGCCGATAGAGCGAGCGTCCGGCGTTGGTCGTGAGATGGTGGAACAGTGCGACCGCGTCGTACTGCTGCCGGCGGAGCGTCCACAGGAGACGAGCCAGGGCGAGGGCTCCAGCGGGACGTTTGAGGCGCGACTTCTCCAGTACGAAGCAGCGGTCGATGTCAGGGGAAAGCCGGTAGAGTTCGGTACCGAGCGGCGAACTGACGACGTGGAGCGACGCCTGCGGATACGCCTTTCGCAGCGAGTGGATGGCCGGCAAGGTAATGGCGGCATCACCGAGATCAGCGATCTTGATGAGGAGCATCCGTTCGAAGCGTCCGATTCTCATGGAGTGCCCACCGCTTCGAGCAGAACTGCGAGCGTTTCGTTGGCTGTGCGATGCCAAGTAAAGCGCCGGGCATGTTCCTGCCCCGCGGCGACGAGTCGCGCGCGACGTTGCGGCTCGCGGGCCGTGCGGATGGCTTCTGCGATATCCCGCGGATCCAAAGGGTTACAGAAGAGAGCTGGGCCAGCGATCTCTTCCAGTGCGCCGCGACGCGTCGTCACGACTGGTACGCCACTCGCCATCGCTTCGAGGACTGGCAGACCGAACCCTTCGTACAACGATGGGTACACGAAGACCTCAGCCGCGCTATAGAGCGCGGGAAGGTCTTCCTCCGCGACGTGTCCGAGCCAGTGGATGCGGTGACGCACAGGGCTCGATGACAGTGCCTGTTCGATGGGGCTAGCGAGCCAGCCTCGCTTGCCGGCGAGGACGAGATCCAGCTCTTCCTCGGAGCGAGCCAGGAGTTCGAATGCCTGCACGAGCCGCACGATGTTCTTGCGCGGTTGCAGTGTACCAACGAAGAGGAGAAACGGCCGTGCGAGACCGTAGCGTTGCCGGACAGCAGCTCGCTCAGATTCAGGACGTGGGAAGAACCGTTCGTCGACACCATGCGAGACAATCCTGATGCGATCGTCGGGAACTCGGTAGAAACGTGTGAGGTCGCGAGCTGTGGCCTGTGAAATCGCGATGACGAGCCGGGCCTGGCGAACACTTCGGCGCGTTCCGAGTTCAAGGTACAGGCGTTGCGCCAGTGGATGAGCGTCCGGCTCGTAACGATAGCCGAGATCGTGGACGGTGACAACGGCAGGCACGGGGCAGCGGAAGGGCAGGACATGCGCTGGTACGAAGAGGAGCGAGACCGGGTTGTGCCGCAGTTCGTAGGCGAGGCGAAGATGCGTCCAGAGCCTAGGGAACGGTATCGGGCGAATCTCAACCCGTGTCCAGTCGGCGGGAATCGGACCGACCCGATCAAGATAAAGACGAAAGCGGACCGGGCTCGGTAACGTGAGCAAGCCGTCGATCACACGTCGAGCGTATCGCTCGGTTCCTGTCATCTGTTCGCGACAAGCGCGGCTGGCGTCGATACCGATCAGCAGAGTACTCATCGGATAGAACGACTCTCGAGGAGCTCCAGGGCTGCTCCCAGCACATCGTCGACGTCGATCGCCATCATACAGGCAGTACCGCATGCGCGATCCGGTCCGATATCGCCGCAGCGCGGGCAGCGCAACTGCGCCTGGACGACCCGATGTCGGGCTCTAGGACCCCATGGTCCGAACCGCTCGGGTCGGGTCGGACCGAAGAGATGGACGGTTGGGCTACCCACGGCGACGGCGAGGTGGAGAGGACCCGTATCGGTTCCGATGACGAGCGCTGCTTTCCGCAACAACTCGGCTAGTTCTGGAAGGGAGAGCTGTCCCGCGAGGTTATGAGGAGCGCTGCTGGTCGCGGCAACGATCGTGGCGAGGAGCGCATGCTCGGAGGCGGAGCCGGTGAGCAGCACCTGGTAACCCCGTTCGGCGAGGGTGTCAACGAGCGTTGCCCACCGTTCCGCCGGCCAGCACTTGGCGGCGGCTCCACTACCCGGATGCACGACGATGTAGGGAGCTGTAACGCAACAGCGTTCGAGGACATCCCGGACAGCTCGTGCGGCGACTGGATCGGATGGCCATACCAATGGATAGGCCTCCGGTGCCAGCGGGCGAGAATCGTCGGTGTATCCCAGTACTGTCAACAGTGCAGTCACCAATTCGAGATTTCGCGCCGCGACATGCTGGCTCTGGAGAGGGATTGGGTGAGTCAAAAACGGGCGGATAGCAGGATGATCCGCTCCGACCCGTACCGGAACACCGGCCAGTGCGCCGAGCCAGGCTCCCCACCAGTGATCATCGCGCAGGACGACCAGGGCCATGGGACCGCGTCGTCGGAGACTGCCAGCGAGTCGAAAGAGCAGTCTATAGGGCTCGAACGGATTTCGAGTGGGCTCTCGGCGAAAGCCTGGAAACGACGCAACGAGTACCTCGTCGACCAGCCCGCGAAGCATGAAGACCTCTCGGGTCCATGGCCCGACGAGGAGCGTCAGGTACAACCGGTGCTCGGTGGCCCGGAGAGCACGCAAGGCGGGAATCGTCAGGAGTGCATCGCCCAGGTGGTCAGGACGAATCAGGATGACTTCGCGTCGAGTGCTCGGTGCGAGGGGAAGAGCAGGGACTGTGGATCCCAACCGACGCACGAGCCGGCGCACGAAGTCTCGCGTCATGCGGTCCCCTGCTCCCCTTGCAGAAGCCGAGACGCAGCCTCGACAACTTGGTCCACGTGGACCTGACTGATGTCCAGGCGATCCGCGATCGTCGAGAGGCGACGGAGGTCACGTGGCTCACGCAGTTCCCAACTCGCCGGCGGGGCAATGACGACGCTCTTGGGACCGAGAGGACGATAGAGCAGCGGACTCGTCGGACCAAAGATCGAGACGGTCGGTGTCCCTACTGCAGCAGCCAGATGGCCGGCCCCCGTATCGTTGCCGATGAAGAGGTCGGCCTCAGCCAGGAGAGCCGCCAACTCTGACCAGCTCAACTGGTCAGTCCAGTCGATGAGAGGCGTACGAGCATGAGCAAGAACGGAAGCCGTCGCGTCGCGATCGGTTGCGACGCCGACGAGAATGATCGTGCTGCCCCACACCTGAGTAAGGCGATCGGCTACCAAAGCGAAGCGTTCAGGCGGCCAACGCTTGGCCAGGAGCCGACTACCAGGGTTGATCGCTCCGCCGGGATGGATGACGATGAGTGGCCGACGGAAATGTCGTACACGCTCGCGGATCGCTCGTGCGATGGGCTCAGGAACGATGAACTCGGGCTCGAGACCTCTTGGGACCGCTCCGAGCCGTGCTGCGACAGCGAGATACTGCTCGGACTCGTGTCGACCCGGGCGAGGGGGTACGCGGTGCGTGTACAGGAGCCCCCGCCAGCCAGCTGCCAGCCCTGCCCGTACGGGAATGCCGCTGGCCCAGAGCAGCAGTCCTACCCAGGGGGAACGGTCGAGCCCAAGCGCCGCGTCGTATCGTTCGGCTCGCAAACGCTGCGCGAGCCGGAAGAAACGCGGGAGAGTGGGGCGCTCCGGATAGGGAACGAGTCGCCGGACAGCCGGATGACCGTCGAAGGCCGGAGCAGCCCAGGCAGTGACGGCGATATCGATCGTCATGTCGGGGTACGTCGTACGGAGCGCTCGGAGGACAGGGGTCGCCATCAGCGCATCGCCCAAGCAGCAGGGTTTGACGACGAGAACGTGGCGCATTGGTCAGCGTGTCGTACGCGCAGCTTCCGGGTCCAAGAGAGCGAAGAGGATCTCCCCTTCAGCGGCGAGTTCTCCGTCGACGGTGGCTCGGCCGGTACCAGTTCCGATATTGCGACGGACCTTACCGATTTGAACTTCGAGCCGCAAGGTATCGCCGGGGCGAACTGGCCGCTTGAAACGCACCCCATCGATGCCAGCGAAGAAGGCTGTTTTGTCCCGATACTGCGGGTGGCCGAGGAGAGCAACGGCACCGACCTGGGCCAGTGCTTCGATGATGAGTACACCAGGCATCACCGGATTTCCGGGAAAGTGACCGACGAAGAACGGCTCGTTGACCGTCACATTTTTGATGCCGACGGCGCGTTGCCCCCATTCGATCTCGATGATGCGATCGACCAGGAGAAAGGGATAGCGGTGAGGAATGATCTCCTGAATTTGCCAGGCTTCCAACATGCTGGTCTCCTCGGTCTCGATCACGTCAGGGCACCGGCTGGTCGCCAGAGAATCTGACGACGGGCTGGTCCGACGCCGATCATCGTGATGGGTACACCGATGAGTTCCTCGATCCGAGCCACGTAGCGCTGTGCTTCCGGCGGCAGATCATCGAAGGAGGTTACCTGACTGGTATCGCACTGCCAGCCGGGCAAAACCTCATAGACCGGCTCCACCGCTGCGTAGCGCTCCACTTGGGCAGGCGGCGCCGAGACTTCCTGGTTGTCGATACGATAGCCGACGCAGATGCGCACTTCCGGCAAGGGGTCGAGCATGTCGAGTTTCGTGAGTGCCGCTTCGGTCATGCCGTTGAGACGTGCAGAATACCGCGCGGCTACCGCATCGAACCAACCGACTCGCCGCGGTCGCCCGGTCGTCGTGCCGTACTCGCGGCCGCGTTCCCGAATGAGCTGGCCAGTCTCGTCAGTGAGTTCGGTTGGGAAGGGACCAGCGCCGACCCGCGTCGTGTAGGCTTTGAAGACACCGACGATTCGATCGACTTGCGTCGGTGCGACCCCAGCTCCCTGGCAGGCGCCGGCTGCGGTGGGGGAACTGGACGTGACATAGGGGTACGTTCCATAGTCTGGGTCCAGCATGGTGCCTTGTGCGGCTTCGATGATCACTGACTTTCCAGCATCGAGTGCGTCTTGTACGAAGACTTCCGCCGCGATCACGTACGGAGCGAGTGCCTCGCCCCAGGTACGCGCTTGCTCGAAGAGCTGATCGAGGTCGAGCGGTGACTCGCCGTAAAGATGGATGAACAGTGTGTTCTTCTCGGGCAAAAGCGTCTCGAGTTTATGACGCAGCGAGCGCTCGGATCCAGGCAAAAGGTCGGCGATGCGGATGCCCCGGCGAGCGATCTTGTCGGTGAAGGCTGGGCCATTTCCGCGCAGGGTCGTGCCGATGCCGGCAGCTCCCCGTCGCCGTTCTTCGTAGAGATCGAGGAGGGGGTGATACGGCATGATGACATGGGCTCGGTCGCTGACGTAGAGCTGCCCGAGACGCGGGTGTCGCTCGCGCAAGCTTTCGATCTCGCGAAGGAAATCAGGTGGCGAGACGGCAACCCCGGCACCGATGATGCAGGTGCAGTGCGGGTAAAGGATCCCCGAGGGGATCACGTGGAGCTTGAAGACACCTTCATCGGTGACGACGGTGTGACCAGCGTTGGTGGACCCGTTCGGCCGGACGACGATATCGGCCGTGGCGGCGAGGGCATCGGTGATTTTCCCTTTCCCCTCGTCGCCCCACTGGCCGCCGAGAACGATCGTGACTGGCATCGCGTAGACTCCTCGTCAGCTCGGTCGCTCCGGGCGATGCTGCCCGGTGAACTATAGCATCGCCAGGGCGATCAGGCGCGCGTGCGAACCTGACGGAGTTCGCGAAGTCGCTCGAAGAGGCGTCGCTCTTCCTCGGTGAGATTAGTCGGCAGGATCACTTTGACCTTGACCAGGAGGTCACCGCGCTGACCAGTACGCAGCGACGGCATCCCCTTGCCGCGCAAGCGGAAGACCTGCCCGTTTTGTGTACCGGGTGGAATGCGTAGAACGACTGGTCGGTCGAGCGTCGGAACAGTGACCTCTCCGCCGAGAATCGCCGTGTAGAGCGGCACCTCCACCTCGGTTCGCAAATTGTCGCCCTCGAGTGCGAACTGCGGGTCCGGCAACAGGTGGACCCGGAGATAGAGGTCACCCGGTGGTCCGCCGTTTACACCCGGTCCACCCTGGCCGGCGATGCGGATGCGCGAGCCATCGCGTACCCCAGCAGGGATCTTGACTTCGAGCGTCTTGGTACGAGTCACGTAGCCGCTACCGCCACAGACACGGCAGATGCCGCGTCCGTTCAGTCCTGTGCCATTGCAGGCCGGGCAACGCTCGTCGATCTTCACATCGATGCGGCGGGTTGCGCCGCGATAGGCCTCGCGGAGCGTGACTTCGATCGGATGCTCGTAATCCTGTCCCCGCTCCGGCCGGGCGCGTGTCCGGATGCGCTCACCAGTCGTCACGAAGAAATCGCCGAGATCACCGAACAAAAGGTCGAAGAAGTCGGAGAAATCACTCGTTCGACGACGCTCGCGCTGCGCTCGATCGCGAGTGCCGAAGAACCATTCCTCAAAGTCGGTCGTGGTTCCTTGTGCTCCAGCGGCTTGCTGATAGCGCTCCCAGTCGGCTCCGAAGCGATCATAGCGAGCACGCTTTTCCGGATCCCGAAGAACCTCGTACGCTTCGTTGATTTCCTTGAACTTCTCCTCGGCGTCCGGTGATTTGTTGACGTCAGGGTGGTACTTGCGCGCGAGACGCAAGTAGGCCTTGCGGATCGTCTCCTGATCCGCATCGCGCGGCACGCCGAGAATCTTGTAGTAGTCCTTGAACTCCATCGTCGCCCGTCACCCAATCTGCCACGTTCCGACTTCGAGTATAGAGGTTGAGTCGATCCGTAGCAAGTCCTGCCCCTTTGCGTCGTGCAGGATCGGGCCCTGCATCTGATCTACGCTTCTCCCGCAGTGGGTTCGCGGTGAGGCTCGAGCCGATAGCGGATCTGGCCGGTCAAATGGGCCATCACCAGGTACTGGTGTGCCTGGAGACCGGTCGCCAGGATGACCGACGCAGCGATGCCAGGCAAACACAGGAAGAGCGCGAACTGTGACGCAATGCTGAAGAGAACCGCTTGTCCGAGGCTGTGGAGCAGGAGAACAATCCAGGTCACGAGGAGGCTGGGAAGAACCTGCCGGGCCTCATGCAGTGCGCCCACTACCGAAAGCGCCTTGGATAACTGGTTCGTCGTGGCCAAACGTCCGAGCGGGACAGGCAAGAGGATCGTCGTGAGCATGGCGAGAGGAAGGGCCAAGCAGAAGAGTCCGGCCAGGGAGATTGCGAGCGAGATGATTCGGGCTCGGTCGTCACCGAGCAAGGCGGGGAACAGAGTGAGAGCGCTGAGGGCGAGTACCGCGAGGGTCGGGAGAAACCAGACGACGGTCGCGACAGCGCCCAAGAGACCGAGCGTCAGGTGCTCGCTCCAGTTCTGCCAGTGGGGGAGGACTCGATCGCGCTGCTCGGCGACTTCGCGGGCGTAGTGCAAGGCCCAGCCGAGCACCAAAAGCGGACCGATGAGCGGGAGCAGGAGAAGCAGGGCTGCGATCACCAGCTTCTCTGGCCAGTCATCGTCGCGAAACGGAGCGCTCAACGCACGAGCGATTTCCACGTCGATCCTCGCACGATCGATCAGCCGATGATTCAACCGTGTCCATGCAGAGCCGCCCGTACCAGTACTGGCTGCTCAGGACGAAGAGTTCCGAACCCGGATCGTCCTCGACCGTTGCGGTCAGGTGATCTGGTGGTGCGTCAGGTGACCGCGACTGCGGCAGACACATCTCCCGCCGAAAGACGGCGTCGCAGCTGTCCCCAAAGATGACCCTGCACGAAGAACGCATACAGCAGCGTTGCCAGGATGCCGACGATGCAGAGCAGAATGCCGAAAATAGCGAGGAATCCGAGAACCAACGAGAGAACGAATACGATCAAGAGATCGGTGGGCACCCGCTGGAGCTCGCGGAAGATCTCACCGAACGCGAACGCGCTCGCCACTCGATTCGTCACAGCCAGGCGCGTGAGCGGCAAGGGCAGCAGGTAATTGATGGCAGCGCTGACGAGCAAGGAGAGACAGCCGAGGCACACCGCGACGACAGCAACCGCTGAGAGTGCATCGTTCTCTCGACCGGTTGGCAAGGCGCCCACGATCGCTTGGCAGACGGAGATGACCCAAGCAGGGATCGACCAGACGACACCGACCACGGCACCGCGGAAGCCGAGCGAGAGGAACGCGCCGAAATCGTCCCACTCCGGCAAGCTCGGCTCGATTCCGAGGGCGACTCGACGCGCGATCGTGAGAACGTACCCGTACAAGATGAGCCAACCGATGATGGGGATGATGAGCATGACAACGGCGATCAACGCCTTCTTGACCCACTGAGGATCGCGAAAGGCATAGCTGAAGGCCAGCCCGATATCCATCCACCTGCCCCTTCCCGACTCGTGGCCGTCGATCGCGTTCGCTCACAGTGACGGCTCGATCCCAGTGTAGGGACTGCGCGAGTCGTCGTCAATCGGAAAGATGACTGGTGTTTTGCTGGGCAGTCGCTCGGACTCTCCCAGAGGTTTCTTCAATTGGTCGATCAGGAAGCGTAGCTTGCCAGACCAGGATAGCTCGGCTCCTCGACATCGCGGGACGACCACGTTGCCCATGTCAGCCGGCGAGGCGCACGATCGCGGGGGCGTGGCGTCGGTGCTCGCCGGAGGCGTGCAGGCAGGACATATCGGCTTCGGGCGCAGGCGCTTCAGTCCAAGCGCCGGATGACCAAAAGCAACTTTCCCTGAATTTCGACGTTATCGATCGTCGTATAGATCGGTTGGAGGGTGGCGTTGGCTGGCTGCAACCGCACGAGATTTCCTTCGCGGTAGAAGCGCTTGAGCGTCGTCTCCTGCTCCCGTCGGAGCCACGCGGCGACGGTATCGCCGTTTTCGGCGGTGGCTTGCCGGCGCAAGACGACGATGTCTCCATCGTCGATCAGCGCGTCGATCATCGATTGCCCCTTGACGCGCAGGGCAAACAGGTCACGCGCTGGATGCCCAACGAGTTGGCTACCGAGTTCAACGTATTCGGCAGCGCCATCGACTTCGATCGGCTCCAGTACAGGTAGCGGCTGACCCGCGGCGATCGTGCCGACGAGCGGGACACGAACGACTGCATCGTGGCGACCGAGCCGGCGATCGAGTAGCTCGATGCCGCGCGAAATGTTTCGATTACGGCGAATGAGGCGGAGATACTCGAGGACATTCAGGTTATAATCGACAACACTGGTGGACGAGATACCGAGTCCCGCTTGGATCTCGCGCACCGTTGGCGGATAGCCTCGCTCGTCCACGAAATGACGAATGAACTCGAGGATTTCCTGTTGCCGTTTGGTGAGTCGCTTGCCCATTCGCCCCCGTCGCTCTCTGTCAGGCCCGACCATCGGTGCCAGTATAGGTGCGAACATCCGTTCGTGTCAAGGGGAGGATCGTCTAGCGGTCGAGGGTCATCATGGCGATCGCTGATCTCCTGATCGTGCTCCTCTTCGTGGCTCTCTACACTGCGATCTTTCTGGCTGGTGTTGGTCGCGGCTTGCTCGTGCTGGTTGCGTCGTTCGTTGTCCTCGCTGCGGCGGCACTCTTCGTTGCACCGCTCGCGACGGTATTCCGGGGCATCGTCCCCGGGATGTCCCGCTGGACGAGCGAACTCGTCGCCCTGGTGCTGGTGGTCTCGGTGATCGTCGTGCTCGGGGTACTCGGCAACGTCTGGTCCTGGCGTCTCGCATCGGTGGCGACGCGCCGCTGGTTCGAGAGCGGTGGAGGACCGGCGTCGCTCGTTCTTCGCTCGGTCGTCGCTTTGCTGGTGACCAGTGTGGTGCTCGCGACAGTCGTGAATATCATCTCGAACACGATCGATCAGCTACCCGCTGATCGTGTGGGAATTCGGTTGCGCCAGGAAGTGGTGCGCTCGCGGCTGATCCCGCTCGCACGCGACGCACAACCCTCGATCGAGTGGGTGGCGCTCGATTGGCTTCCCGGTGATCCACCGACCATCTTGAAAGGGTCCTGGGAACACGATGGCCAGTGAACTACTTCGTCTCCTGGAGTTCGACAAGATCCGTGAACTCCTCGCTGCGCGCTGCCAATACTCGGTTGCGAGTGAGCGGGCCCGCGAAATCGCACCGACCGCCGACCGGGATCAAGTGGCCTATCTCCTCCGCGTAACGCGAGAGGCAGCGCGTCTCTTGAACGAGCGACCGAGCTTCACCATCGGTGGATTCCGCGACATCCGGTCTGTCGTGCAGGCTGCGCAAAGGGGGAATATCCTCGCACCCGCGGATGTGCGAACCGTTCTCGACACGCTCGAGGCCGCCGCCTCGTTGCGTCGCCAGTTCATGGCGGACGAACGATGGAGCGAACGCTATCCCGCGTTGGCCGAGTTCGTGCTCGCGATGGTCGACCTTCCTGGATTGCGAGCTGACTTGGCGCGGAGCATCGGCCCGCGCGGTGAGGTGCTCGACACGGCTTCGCCGGAACTCGCGGCAATACGGCGTTCCCTCAAAGAGGCGCATGAGCGTCTCCTGGAACGATTGCGACGACTCCTCGCGGAGCGACAGGAAGCCATCCAAGATGCTTATGTCACGATCCGCGATGGGCGGTATGTGATTCCAGTGAGGGCTGACCGGCGCCAGGCTGTTCCTGGTATCACCCACGATGTTTCGGGCAGCGGCCAGACGCTCTTCGTCGAACCGTTCGAGGTCCTGGAACTCAACAACCGGTGGCGGGAACTCCAGGCTGCAGAGACTCGTGAGATCGAGCGTATCCTGCGCGTCTTGACGCAACGGATTGCCGATGCAGCGGATGAGCTGCTGCAAATCGTGGAGGCGGGTGCGGCGCTCGATCTCGCTCTGGCCAAAGCGCGTCTGGCGTACGACCTCGATGCGGTGGAACCGGAGTTGCTCGAGCCGTCTGGACCGACCGTTCCTGAAGGACATCCGTTCCTGCGCGTTCGCTTGCGAGCGGCTCGTCATCCGCTCTTGGATCGTCGGACCGCCGTGCCGATCGATGTGGAACTGGGAGAGCGCTTCCGGATTCTGGTCATCACTGGGCCAAATACTGGTGGAAAGACAGTCGCCTTGAAGACGGTCGGGTTGCTGGCACTGATGGCCCAGGCGGGGCTCTTCATACCCGCCGCCCCCGGGAGTGGTCTGAGCGTCTTCCCGGCGATCTTCGTCGACATCGGTGATGAACAAAGTATCGAGCAGAATCTGTCCACCTTTTCGTCCCATATGCGCCGTATCGTCGCGACGCTCCAGCAGGCGGATGCGTCCAGCCTCGTACTCCTCGACGAAATCGCAGCGGGTACCGATCCACAGGAGGGAGCAGCGCTCGCCCGGGCGATTCTGGAGCGTCTTCTGGAGATCGGTGCACTCGGTATCGTGACAACCCATTATCCGGAACTCAAGGTCTTCGCGACCGGGACACCAGGGCTCGAGAACGCGAGCGTCGAGTTCGATCCGGTCACGCTCAGCCCGACGTACCGCTTGTTGGTCGGTCTCCCCGGCCGGTCGCATGCACTGGAAGTCGCTCGTCGCCTGGGATTGCCGGAGGACGTGATCGCACGGGCACGCGAACTCCTCGGCAGCGGTGCCCCTCAACTCGACCGCTTGATCGCGGAGATGCAACGTCGTCTGGAAGAAGCCGAGTCGCTGGCAGCGGCAGCGGAGCGTTCCCGGCGCGAGGCTGAGCAGTTGCGGGCGGCGGCCGAGCGCCTGCTCGCCGAGGCCGAGCGAGAACGCCGAGAGGCTCGCCAGGAGGTCCTGCGGGAGTTGGAGGCAGAACTCGCGCGGGCGCGTGAACTCGCTCGGAAGATCGAACGGGCGGCACGGTCGCCTGCTTATCCGCCGATCGAAGTCACCCAGGACAGCCTGCGAGCCCTCGAGGAGGTCAAACGTCGGGTCCAGTCGAGCGGGCGACAGTCACGGCAAGAGAGGGTTCCGGAGATCGCGGTGGGTGATCGCGTGGAGTTGACGGCGCTCGGACTCGAGGGAGATGTCGTGGCGATCCATCCGGAGAGCGAGGAGGTCGAGGTACGTATCGGCCAGTTCCGCGTGCGTCAGCCTCAAGCGAGCGTGCGCCGCATCTGGCCTCGAAGGGAGGAGGTCAGTCAAACCTTTGCACCGCCGGTCTCCGTCACGACGATTCCTCGCGTGGAGCCGGAGATCCATCTCCGTGGCTTGCATGTGGAAGAAGCACTGGATCGACTCGACCGATACCTGGATCGAGCTGTGCGAGCTGGCCTGCCCTGGGTTCGAGTCGTCCATGGCAAGGGAACCGGGACCCTGCGACAGGCGATTCATGCCTTCCTCCGCGATCATCCGCTCGTGAAGAGCTGGGAACTGGCTGGGCCTCACGAGGGTGGTCTTGGGGTCACAGTGGTGTATCTCGAAGTGTAGGAGCGTCGCATGACAGCGGACGATGAACTCGTGCAAGTGGCAGTGGCTCCGAACGAAATCGTTGCGGCCCTGTGGCAAGGTGCTCTGGAGGAAGAAGGGATACCGGTACTCGTCAAGGTATTAGGTTTGGGTTACGCATATTGGTCGCCTTTCGTCGCCGATCGCGCACTGTTCGTGCGTCGGCAGGATGCCGAGCGCGCCAAGGAAATCCTCGCGTCGCTGTCCGAGGAATGAACGCTTCACGTCGTGGTCAGGGCCGCATGTGGGGATATCAGGAGAACCGTCGCTCGCCGATGCTCGATCGCTCGAAGTACAGTGGTGACGGCCTCCCAGAGCGGCACCTCGAGGCGTGCGATGACGAGCCTGATCTGATGCGGGGTCACATAGACGCCGGAGCCGACTTGCCGACGAAGTTCCTCTTGATCGAGGCGAGTGCCCACGACTGGTCGAATGAAGAGTTCGCCATCACGCTCGATAAGCGAGGCGAGGCCGAGTCGATTTGCCCACAGCCGGAGCTGAGCGAGATCGACCAGCCGCTGGACGGGGTCCGGGAGCGGCCCGAAGCGATCGCGAATTTCCGACACGAGATCCTCGAGCTGTTCATCAGTCCGGATCTCAGCGAAGCGCTGGTACAAGCGCATGCGGATCGCTTCGTCCCCGCAATACTCGCTGGGGATGGTCGCCTCGATCGGCAAGTCGATGGTCACACTCGGCGCCTCATCGATCGGCCGTCCTTCGCGCAGTTCTTGGACCGCGCGCGCAAGGAGTTGGGTATAGAGCTCGAGGCCCACTGCCGCGATATGACCGCTCTGCTCTGGACCCAAAATATTGCCCGCGCCGCGGATCTCGAGATCGCGGAGCGCGATCTGGAGTCCGGCACCGAGTTCCGTCGCTTCTTGTATTGCCTCCAGGCGTGCCCGTGCTTCGGCTGAGAGTGGGCGCCGGTCGTCGTACAAGAGATAGGCATACGCGCGCTGATGGCTTCGCCCCACGCGCCCGCGCAGTTGGTAGAGTTGGGTGAGACCGAGCTGCTGTGCCTGGTCGATGATGATCGTGTTGACCGAGGGAATGTCGACGCCCGATTCGATGATGGCGGTACAGATGAGCACGTCGTATTTCCGCTCGATGAAGTCGACGATGATGCGCTCCAGTTCCTGTTCTGGCATTTGTCCGTGCGCGACCGCGAAACGGGCTTCGGGAACCAAGCCTCTCAAACGCTGAGCGAAATCCAGAATCGAGTGAACGCGGTTGTGAACGACGTAGACCTGTCCGCCGCGTGCGATTTCACGGAGAATCGCTTCACGGATGACGGAATCACGTGCTGGCGTCACGAAGGTGCGCACCGGCGTGCGGTCGACGGGTGGAGTGGCGATGACAGAAAGATCACGCACCCCGGACAGTGCCAAATAGAGCGTGCGGGGGATCGGCGTGGCGGTCATGGTCAAGACATCGACGTTGGTGCGGAGTCGCTTGAAGTGCTCCTTGTGGGCGACCCCGAAGCGATGCTCCTCGTCGATGATGACGAGGCCGAGGCGCTTGAAGGCGACGTCACGCTGCAGCAATCGGTGGGTACCGATCACGATGTCGACGGTACCAGCGCGAAGTCCCTCGATGATCGCTCGTTGTTCGCGCTTGCTGCGCAGACGCGAGAGCATCTCGATGCGCACGGGATAGGAAGCGAGCCGCTCGCGGAACGTGTTGTAGTGCTGAAGCGCGAGAACAGTCGTCGGGACAAGAATGGCGACTTGATACCCGTTATTGACCGCCTTGAAGGCGGCGCGCAGCGCGACTTCAGTTTTGCCGAAACCGACGTCTCCGCACAAGAGGCGATCCATCGGCCGAGGCCGCTCCATGTCGGCCTTTACCTCCTGGATGGCGCGCCATTGATCAGGGGTTTCCTCGTAGGGGAAACTCTCCTCGAGTTCGCGATCCCATTGGGTGTCGGGGCCGAAGGCAATACCGGGAGCGGCTTCGCGCGCAGCATAGAGTTGCAGCAGTTCGAAGGCGAGTTCGCGGACTGCCTCGCGGACACGTCGCTTGACGCGTGACCACTCCGGCGAGCCGAGGCGCGTCAGCTTTGGTTCGCCGTCGAGACTCTCGTAGAGCGTGATGCGATCGAGTTGGTCAACGGGGAGATAGAGTCGATCGTTTTCGGCGTATTCGAGCAAGAGGTACTCGCGGTGCACCCCGTTGATCGTGAGATGGACGAGTCCCCCATAGCGTGCGATTCCGTGATCGACGTGAACGACGTATGCTCCAGGGACAAGCCGGCTGAGAAGATCGCTCGTCACCTCGAAGCGACGGCGACCGCGCGGGCGAGGCAACCGACGCAAACCGAACAGCTCGCGATCGGTTAAGAGGAGCAGGCGTGCTTCGCGATGTTTCCACCCGCCTGGAAGACGCCCCCGCGCGATAGTCGATGCTGCGATGCTCGCTGCCTCCGCGTACTGGGAACTCTCGCTCAGAAGGTGTGCCAAGCGGTCGGCTTGCTCGGTCACCAGTGTGACGGCGTAGTCCTCAGCGAGGAAGGGAGCGAGCACTGCGGGCAGTGTATCGAGCCGTCCAGCGATAGCGGGAATGTCCGTTGTAAAACCGAGATCGGATGGTATGTCGCCGTTCGCGGAGTCTCCCTGCTCTACCGTACCCAGCCAAAGAATCGGGTGAACTCGCAGTGAAGTCCAGATGCGATCGTCAGGATGATAGGGACGAGGTAGTCCTCGGGGAAGTTCACCGCTCAGCTCGCTGGTTTCACGGAGTTCTTCCGCTTGCTGCGTCAGTTGATCGATAGTCAGACGAACCGCTCCCGGGTCGACGACGACCACCGGGAACGATCGAGGAAAGCGATCGAGGAGAGAGGATGCTTCCGGGAAGACGAAGGGAAGGGCAAGTTCCGGTAGCGGTACGAGTTCCCCGCGTTCGATCTGCTGGCAGAGTCGTTCCCATTCTTCTCGTACTTCGGGACGGAGTGACGAGGTATCGAGTCGCCGCAGTTTTGTCGCGGCTGCCTGCAGCTGAGGGAGAGGTGCTTCACTGAGCGGCAAGAGCATGATGGAGTGGAGGCGATCGACCGAACGCTGAGTAGTCGGCTCGAAGCGCCGGATCGAATCGATCTCATCGCCGAAAAACTCGATCCGTACAGCGAGGTCGTTGCCGGGCGGCCACACATCGACGATGCCGCCCCGGCGACTGAAGGATCCAGGCTGTTGGACGAGCGGTACTGGTGCATACCCGGAATCGACCAGATAGTCGAGTACAGTTTGCAGTGCCATCTTCTGGCCGACCCGCAGCGTGAGCGGGCATCCCCGGAGAGATTCGTTCGGCGGGAGCAACTGCAGCAGTCCGCGGGCCGGTGCGATGAAGAGACCTGGGGACGGCTCAGTCATCCGCTGAAGAAACCAGCTTCGCTCAACGGCACTCGCTCGATCCTGTGCGAAGACGTCGTACGGGAGCGTTTCTGGGGCTTGCCAAACCTCGACGGGGATCTCGCCGAGAAGCTGGCCGACGGCATCAGCGAGCTCGTCGGCGTGGGCTTGACGCGGCACGATGACGAGGAGCGGTCTGTCCAAGATGCGGGCGAGGGCCGCCAGGACTGCTGGGCGCGCGGCGACCGGGAGTTCCTCGGCCACGAGCGACTGCCCGCTCGCCAGCCGGCTGGCGACCGTGCGAATCGTTCGGGAACCGACGAGTGCGTTCGTGAGACGCTCGATGGTCATCTCGCCAATGATCGTTGGATACACGACAATACCAAACGCCCCAATCCCGGCCACCGGGCGGGGTGTTCGAGGCATCTTGTGCAACCATACCATGCTGGAAGAGCGAGAACATGACGCAGTCGCGATGGATCACGAGCCGGCGCGCTTTTGGGTTGGGTCTCCTCGTGGGGATGATGGTCGGCCTCGGAGCGGCGCAGCTGATCATGCGGCGCGAACCGGATCTGGTGCTGCGCGTGGAGCCGCTGGCGAGTCCGACGGCGGTGGTCGTTTACGTCACCGGCGCGGTTGCCCGACCTGGGCTGTACACGGTGGGAAGCGAGGCTCGGGTGGCGGAGGTCGTGGAGCAGGCCGGGCCGCTTCCCGAAGCGGACCTGTCGCGCGTCCAGATGGCAGCGCGCCTTCAAGATGGGCAGATGGTGGTCGTGCCGGTTCGGGCGAGCCCGGATCTCGGTCACGCTCGAGGTGATGCAGCTGGCTCGTCGACGGAGCCGACTGTTTCAGCCGAACAACTGATCGATATCAATCGAGCTACAGTGGAAGACCTGCAACGGCTGCCAGGGGTCGGACCGATCCTGGCCCAGCGCATCGTCAGTTACCGTGAAACGCACGGACCCTTCCAGAGTCCCGAGCAACTGGCTGAGGTTCCTGGTATCTCGCCTCGTATGGTCGACGAGTGGGCTGGGCTGATCACGGTGGGAACGACCGAGTGACCGGCGCGTGGGTCGCCTTCGGTTTCGTGATCGGGGCGGCGGGAGCAACCGTCGGTATGCTCCCTGCCCTGGGTATCGTTGCCGCGAGCGTGGCTATCGCCTGGGTCTTCGCCCGCGATGAGCGTCGGGTCCTGGTGACCAGTTTCCTGGTCGTGTCGGGATTCACTCTCGGGCTGGCGCGGTACGCTATGTGGGAGCCGGCGAGCGATCGGCTAGCGGAAGGAAGAGGGAAGGTACTCTGGATCGACGACACTTCCTCTCTTCAGCGACTGGTCGCGTTGCGCGATGACGGCCGACTGGTCGGACTCCAGGTCGACGGTCGGTTGGAACTCCTGCCAGGTGAGCCAATCGCCTGGCGTGGCGAGTACCGAGTCGACCGGACGCGCCTGGACGGCGTTCCGGTCGCTGGGATGTACCACGTTTCGGCGGAGGATGTCCAGCGCGGTCAGCGCGAGGGCGTTCTGCAGTCGGTGCGGAACCGGGTGCGTTCGACAGTACTGCGCGGTGTTCCCGAGCCGAGCGGCTCGCTGGCACTCGGCATCCTGACCGGGGATGACCGCGGTTTGTCGCGGTCAACGCGGCTGGTACTTCGCGAGGCGGGGCTTTCTCACCTGACAGCCGTGAGCGGCTGGAACGTTGCCGTCGTGACGGCTTTCGCTGACGGACTGTTATCGGTACTGCGTGCGAGACGATGGATCCGGCCGCTCGCGATTTTGGCTCTAGTCTGGGGGTACGCGACGCTGACCGGTCTCGAGCCACCCGTCATCCGGGCAGCAGCGATGGCAAGCTTGTACGTGCTCGCTCGCTGGCGTGGGTGGCCCCGCGAGCCGCTGAACGCGCTCGGTTGGGCAGTCGTCCTCGTTCTCATTCTTCGACCGGAGCTGCTCGCTTCGCTGGCATTTCAACTTTCGGCGCTGGCAACGGCTGCACTGAGCGTCGGGCGCTTGCTCGTCGCTGGACGGCGCTGGGGGGAATTCATCCTGCTGCCGGTGGTCGTCCACGCTGTGGTGACCCCGTTGCTCCTGGCTCGCTTCGGAACCTATTCGCTCGTGGCACCGCTCGCCAACGTGCTGGTCGAACCGGTGGTTCCCTGGCTCTTGGCCGCGGGATTGATCGCCCTCATCGGTGGCGTGATGCCCTGGCTGGCCAGTGTGTTCGGGGTGCCGGCATGGATCCTGGGGCACTGGATCGTCCTGGTCGGCGACATGGCCGGGCGGTTGCCCGGTGGAACGGGAACGAGCATGGCGCCACCGATCGAGTGGATCGAGTGGGTCTACGCGTTGGCGGGAGCGGGCATGCTGGCTTGGATTGACAGGCGAGCGACGGCACCGTAGAATTGCGGCTGGTGCTGGCGCGGTGCGCAGGCCGGTGTAGCTCAATGGGCAGAGCAGCGGTTTTGTAAACCGCGGGTTGTGGGTTCGAGTCCCACCATCGGCTCTACCAGTACCAGTCACGGGGGGATGCCCGAGTGGCCAAAGGGGCCTGGCTGTAAACTAGGTGCGAAAGCTGCGGGGGTTCGAATCCCTCTCCCCCCACCGGAAGGCGCGGACGCGCGAATGGGCCCACGGGTGAGGCACGTGGGCTCTTTGGTGTGGAGATCTGTGAAGGGATCGAGGAGGACTGTCGATGAGCAAGCCGCGATTTGAGCGGACGAAGCCGCACGTGAATGTGGGGACGATTGGGCATGTGGATCATGGGAAGACGACGTTGACGGCGGCGATCACGAAGGTGTTGAGCTTCAAGGGGTGGGCGAACTTCAAGCCGTACGAGCAGATCGACAAGGCGCCGGAGGAGCGGGCGCGGGGGATCACGATCGCGATCAGCCATGTGGAGTATGAGACGGAGAAGCGGCACTATGCGCATGTGGATTGTCCGGGGCATGCGGACTACATCAAGAACATGATCACGGGTGCGGCGCAGATGGATGGGGCGATCTTGGTGGTGAGTGCGCCGGATGGGCCGATGCCGCAGACGCGGGAGCATATTTTGCTGGCGCGGCAG
Source organism: Thermomicrobium roseum DSM 5159 (assembly GCF_000021685.1). Taxonomy (GTDB): domain Bacteria; phylum Chloroflexota; class Chloroflexia; order Thermomicrobiales; family Thermomicrobiaceae; genus Thermomicrobium; species Thermomicrobium roseum. Next base: position 671,356 of record NC_011959.1, read on the forward strand.
GTAGAGGTGCCGGCGATCGTGGTGTTTTTGAACAAGGTTGACATGCTGGATGATCCGGAGTTGTTGGAGCTGGTGGAGCTGGAGGTGCGGGAGCTGTTGAGCCAGTATGGGTATCCGGGGGAGAGCGTGCCGGTGGTGCGGGGGTCGGCGCTGCGGGCGTTGGAGTCGGCGTCGACCGATCCGGAGGCGCCGGAGTATGCGCCGATCTGGGAGCTGTTGCGGGTGGTGGACGAGTACATCCCGACGCCGGTGCGGGCGGTGGACAAGCCGTTTTTGATGCCGATCGAGGACGTGTTTGGGATCAAGGGGCGCGGGACGGTGGTGACGGGCCGGGTCGAGCGTGGGCGGCTGCGGCCTGGGGAGACGGTGGAGATTGTGGGGCTGGGGCCGACGCGGCAGACGGTGGTGACGTCGATCGAGATGTTCCAGAAGGTATTGGACGAGGCGGTGGCGGGGGACAACATCGGGTGCTTGTTGCGGGGGATCGAGCGGGACGAGGTGGAGCGGGGGCAGGTGCTGGCGGCGCCGGGGTCGATCACGCCGCATCGGGAGTTTGAGGCGGAGGTGTACGTGTTGTCGAAGGAGGAGGGGGGGCGGCACACGCCGTTCTTTGCGGGGTATCGGCCGCAGTTTTACATTCGGACGACGGATGTGACGGGGGAAGTGGTGGGGTTGCCGGAGGGGGTGGAGATGGTGATGCCGGGGGACAACGTGCGGCTGCGGGTGGAGTTGGACAAGCCGGTGGCGCTGGAGGAAGGGTCGCGCTTTGCCATCCGGGAAGGTGGCCGCACGGTCGGCGCCGGCGTCGTCACCAAGATCATCAAGTAGTGTGCAGGGACTGGCACCGGACGCAGGAGTTGTGGTATCATGGCAAAGAAAGCGAAGGCCGACCGGGTCATTATCACGTTGGAGTGCACGGCCTGCCGCGAGCGGAATTACGTGACGCAGAAGAACCGGCGCAACGATCCCGGGCGGTTGGAGCTCCGAAAATACTGTCCGCGGTGCCGCCGTCATCAGGTGCATCGCGAGACGCGGTGAGCAGGGTCCGGCCGGGGCAGTACAGGGTCGTAGCTCAAGTGGCAGAGCAGCGGTCTCCAAAACCGCAGGTTGGGGGTTCGAGTCCCTCCGGCCCTGCCGAGGCACCGAGCAGTTTCTCGCCCCGGCTGGATCGAGCGGAAGGGGCTGAGCAGGGCTGCTCGCCCCTTTTGTCTGTTCCCGAGTGCGGAGCGGTCGGTCAGCGACGAGGGTGGTCGAGATGACAACGAAGACGCAGAGTCCGGCGCGGGCGGCGAGCAAAGCGAAGCCACAGGAGCGTCCGGCGAAAAGCAAGTCCGGGCGGCTCGTCGCGCTCCGTCGCTTGATCGCTGATCTGCGGTCGGAATGGCGCAAGATCACCTGGCCGGATCGCGAGACGACCCGCAAGCTGACGCTGCTGGTCATCGGATTGGCCACCGTTCTCGGTCTGATCCTCGGTGCAGTCGATGCCATCTTCGTACGACTCTGGAATCTTCTCGGAGGGCTGTGAGCACGATGTCGCGATCGCTACGAGAGCGCTTGGCACAGAAGCGTGGTGTTGTTCGAGAAGGTGATCAGCAGGGGGAATGGTACGTCCTGCATACCTACTCTGGATACGAGAACAAGGTGCGGCAGAACCTTTTGCACCGCGTCGAGACGATGGATGTTGCCGATAAAGTGTTCGAAGTCGTGATTCCCATGCAGGAAGAGATCGAGATTCGCGGTGGTCAGCGTCATACCGTCCAGCGAAAGGTGTTTCCCGGATACGTTCTGGTTCGGATGATTCTCGACGATGAGTCGTGGCATGTCGTTCGCAATACCCCGGGTGTCACTGGATTCGTGGGGGTTGGGAATCGCCCGGTGCCGCTCGACCGGGCGGAGGCGGAAGCGATCATCCGCGGTGCCAAGGCGGAGCAGCCGAAGGTGCGGATGACGCTGTTGCCCGGGGATGTGGTGCGGATCATCGACGGGCCATTCACGGACTTCCGCGGAGTCGTGGACGAAGTGGACAACGAGAAGGGCAAAGTGCGCGTTCTCGTGTCGTTCTTCGGGCGCGAGACACCGGTTACTTTGGACTTCCTCCAGGTCGAGCGGGAAACGTAATCAGAGGCCGCAGCGTAGGCCTCCACGCTGCGGCCTCGTCATGTCTTTGAGCGGGGAAGGTGAGCGATGGCGAAGAAGGTCAAAGCAATCGTCAAATTGCAGTTGCCGGCGGGCAAGGCCACGCCGGCGCCGCCGGTTGGCCCAGCCTTGGGTCAACACGGTGTTCCGATCATGAACTTCGTGAAGGAATATAACGAGAAAACTGCGCATCTCGCCGGACAGATCATTCCGGTCGTCGTCACGATCTACGAAGATCGCTCCTTCACGTTCGTGTTGAAGACACCGCCTGCTGCCGATCTCCTGCGCCGGGCGGCGGGGATCGAAAAGGGGGCGGCCGATCCCAAGCGCCAAAAGGTCGGTCGGGTAACGCGAGAGCAGATCCGAGAGATCGCGCAACTCAAGATGCCGGACCTGAACGCACGCGACCTCGAGGCAGCCATGCGCATGATCGAGGGAACGGCGCGCAGTATGGGCATCGAGGTCGTGGGCTGAAGAGTCGTGGGAGGAGCTGACTGGCTCCGTTCGAACCACAGGGGGTTATACTATGCCGAAGCATGGCAAGAAATATCTGGAAGCACTCAAGCTCGTCGATGTGACGCGGCGCTACTCGCCCAAGGAGGCAGTCGAACTGGTCAAGAAGGTCGCTCATGCGGACTTCGACGAGAGCATTGACCTCCACATCAAGTTGAACATCGATCCACGCCACGCCGACCAAAACGTCCGCGGGACGGTGACACTCCCCCACGGGACGGGCCGGACACCGCGCGTGTTGGTGTTCGCGGTGGGTGAAGCTGCTCGGATCGCGGAAGAGGCCGGCGCGGATTACGTGGGAAGCGATGACTTGATCCGCCAGATCGAAGGAGGCTGGTTGGAATTCGATGCGGCGATCGCTATGGCCGATCAGATGGGGAAGGTTGGTCCCCTGGGTAGGATCCTGGGGCGACGTGGCTTGATGCCGAATCCCCGAACCGGGACGGTCGTCCGAAATCCGGAAGACTTGCCGGCCGTGATCCGCGAAATCAAAGGTGGCCGTGTCGAATTCCGCAACGATCGAACCGGGAACATCCACCTCCAAATCGGCCGGAAGAGTTTCACTGACCAGCAGCTGCTCGAGAATTTGTACGTCGCCGTGGACGCCATCGCGCGGGCGCGACCGCAAGCTGTCAAGGGCCAGTTCTTTCAATCCATGACCATCGCTCCGACGATGGGCCCGGGTATTCCGTTGGACGTCGCCACCACGGTGGAGGAAGCACGGCAGTTCGTGACGTGATACACTCTGTCGCGACGATGCCGCGCCGATGACAGCTGGGGCGCGTGGCGCTTAATCGATCCAGCCGAGGCGCGGGGAGGACGGACGACAGCGAAACCGCAGTCGCACGTGCCCCCTGCGTTCCGACGCAGGGGGTCTCGTTTCGAGAGGAGGTGCTCGTGCCGACTCCGGAGAAAGCAAGACAAATCGAGGAGATCAGCGAGATCCTGCGCACGGCGAGCCTGGCGATTCTGACCGACTATCGCGGGCTGAGCGTCGCGGACATGACGGCATTTCGTCGTCGGTTGCAAGAACAGCAGGCCAATTTCCGGGTCGTCAAGAATACCCTGACCCGGATCGCTGCTGAGCGGACCGGAACAGAGGTCATCACACCCCTCCTGGAAGGGCCGACCGCGCTAGTCTATTCGATGGGTGACCCAGTTGCGGCGGCGAAGTTGACACTCGAGTTCGCGCGCCAGTCGCGCATTCTGTCCGTGAAGGGTGGACTCCTCGCTGGTCGTCTCTTGAGTGCTGCCGATGTGGAGGCGCTCGCGACGCTGCCGCCACGCGAGGAGTTGCTCGCGAAGGTGGTCGGTGGCTTGCAGGCACCGCTCTATGGTTTGGTATCGGTGCTGAGTGGCCCAATACGAGGTCTTCTCTATGTCCTACAGGCGCGTGTGCGCCAGTTGGGCGGTGAGGAGGCTGCCGAAGCTGCGTGAGGACGGGTCGAGTCGGACGTGTGACGGGAGGATCGTACGATGGCAGTTGGACAGGAAAAGCTCGAAGAGATCATCCAAGCGATCGAGCAGATGACGGTGCTGGAACTGTCCCAGCTCGTCAAGGCGCTCGAGGAACGATTCGGCGTGACCGCCGCCCCAGTGGCGGTCGCAGCGGCTCCCGCGGCTGGTGCTGCGCCAGCTGCGGCGGCGCCGGCTGAGGAAGAGAAGACCGAGTTCGATGTGATCCTGAGCGATGTCGGCCCCAACAAGATCCAGGTGATCAAAGTGGTGCGTGAACTGACGCAGCTCGGGCTGAAAGAAGCGAAGGATCTCGTGGAAGCAGCTCCGAAGCCGGTCAAGCAGGGGGTATCCAAGCAGGAAGCTGAGACGATCAAGCAGAAGCTGGAAGCAGTCGGAGCCAAGGTCGAGATCAAGTAGCGACGACGGGCCGGGACGCTCACTGGCGTCCCGGCCCGTCCCTATGCTATACTGGCAGCGAACTTCGGGGCGTGGCGCAGCCCGGTAGCGCACCGGTATGGGGTACCGGAGGTCGGAGGTTCAAATCCTCTCGCCCCGACTGACTGGGCCGCACCATGGGTGCGGCCTTCTCGCACGAGGGAACGTGGTGACCGCGACGGCAGCGACTCCGATCCGAATTCTCATCGCGGACGACGAGCCGATCATCCGGCTCGATCTCCGCGAACTTTTGACCTCGCTCGGCTATGATGTGGTCGGGGAAGCGGCCGATGGACGCACAGCCGTCGAGCTTGCTCGCAAGCTGAAGCCTGACCTCGTCATCCTGGATATCAAAATGCCAGAAGTCGATGGCATCGATGCGGCAGAAGTTCTCCATCGCGAGCGATTGGCGCCGGTAGTGTTGCTGACCGCCTATAGCGAGCGCGAGCTGGTCGAGCGTGCACGGCGTGCTGGGGTAGCGGGTTATCTCGTCAAACCCTTCCGGGAAAGCGAGATCATGCCGGTGATCGAGCTCGCACTGGCACGTTTCCAGGAGGTGCAACGTCTCGAGCGCCAAGTCGTGGAACTTCAGGATGCCTTGGAAGCTCGCAAGCTGATCGAACGGGCCAAGGGCATCCTCATGCAGGTACATGGCCTGAGTGAGGCCGAGGCATTCCAACGAATGCGCCGACTGAGTATGGATAGCCGCAAGTCGATGCGCGAGATCGCAGAAGCGATCTTGCTTGCCCATCAGCTGGAGAGCAGCACGCGCTCGACCGAGCCCCGAACCTAATTTCTTCACGAAAAGTCCTTTTCCCAAGCAAAAGACGGCAGGGACTCATTTTCTCTCGTTGCAGGTCGCTCACGGTGTGGGAGACGGCGTTGGTTGCACTGACCGGATGGTCACTTGCACCACTTGGGGGGAGAGACGCTCGTACCGAACCTCGGGCGGAAGCGTCACTCGAACGGGAAGCTGATAAATTCCCTGCTCGGCATTCTCGACATCGACGATGACCAGGATATCACCCGGCTTCAGCTGCTCGAGCACGGTACTCGGTCCACTCACTTCGAGATCGACTGTGCTCGGTGTAAGCTCGACGGTGGTCCCCGGACGCGCGTTCACCACAGTGATCGGGAGACCTTGAAGTGATCGGGTTTCCTCAGCTCGCCGAATCTGGACGGAGACGTTGACCGTCTTCGGATCCACTGTAACCCCCGAAGGAAGCCTCGACGTATCGATAGGAACGTCCCACAGGATACGAGACTCGCTCCATCCTGACACATCGATCGGCGTGGTCGTGAGATATGGAATGGCAGCGAGTGCTGACTCGGGGCCTTCGATGACGACCTCGTCAGAGGGAAACACTGTCGGAGGACCAGCGAGTTCGTACCCGGGGGCGAGTTTGTCTGCACCGACGATGGTCGGGACAACCCTTCGCACTTGGCCGCGCACGCGCAGTTGCACCGAGACGACCGCCGTCGATGGCTCGACGGTGATACCCGGCACAGTCACACCGTTGGCATCGACTGGGATGAGGGTAACACTCTCCTGGAAACTTTCCGTCCGACCGGCTAGTTGGAGCGGAGCCGTCACGCGGGCAATGTTCTCTACCCGCTGTTGCGGACCCCGAACGATCACCGTCGCTGGGTCAAGAGTTGTGGAGAGCACCTGGAGATTGGGTGGAATTTGGCCAGTAAAGATGACCTGGACCGGCACGTCGCCACGTTCCACGAGACGGTCGATCTGAACCGTTACTTCCTGGGGAACAACCTCGCGGAGGCGTAATCGGCTGGGAAGCTGAACACGCACTGGCCGGATGTATGTTCCTGGACTGTCGACATCACGCAGGTCGATCCACGCTTGGATGGCGCCGCTTTCGAACGATTGGACACGACTCTGCGCACCCTGGATCCGGACGGTTACGGTCGGCAATTCGCTGGTGACGACGAGTTGAGGAGAAAGGCCACGGGGCAAGACAGGCACGTTCGAGATCGTCCGTTGCGTCTCCGGATCGTTCGTCGCTTCGACCCAAGCCCAGAGCCCGAAGGCGAGAACGAAAGCGAGCGCGAGGCGAGCGACAGTCTCCCGACGCAGCGATGGTCGCACGCTAGCCCATGCGTGACGGAGAGGCCGGAGTATCCTCGCGCGTCGTTGCACCGGTCGGTTCCCTTCTTCGTTTCGCATCGGGAGCGTCTGTACCGCTCGCGGATGACGCTAGCAAGGTCGAGAGACGTCGTCGGCCGGTTCCTTCGACATGGAGGAGTGCGCGCAAGGCACGGCGAAGGCGTTCGATATCGATGTTTCGATACAACCGGCCATTCACGGCGAGAGAAATCTGTCCACTCTCCTCCGAGACGATGATCGCGATGGCATCCGACTCCTCGGTAATGCCGACGCCGGCGCGGTGGCGTGTGCCGAGTTGGGGATCGGTCAAGTTCTCGCTGAGGGGCAGAACACACCCGGCAGCGAGTATCCGGTTGCCACGGATGATAACCGCTCCGTCGTGCAGCGGCGAGTTCGGGAAGAAGATGTTGACCAAGAGTTGTTGTGTGAGGGCCGCATCGAGGGGGATGCCACGATCCGCGTAGTCTTGAAGACCCGTCTCACGCTCGATGACGATGAGGGCACCATAATGGAGCCGGGCCAACTGCGCGACAGCCTTGGTAATCTCCTCGATCGTTTCCTCCGTCTGCGGTTCGTGACTACCTAAAGGGGCGCGTAGCCAAGCCCCAGTATGCCCGAGCCGCTCGAGTGCGCGGCGCAGCTCGGGCTGGAAAACCACCGGTATCGCGACGATGAGCGCTGGGAGTGCCTGGCTCAAAAGCCAGTTCAACGCCTGGAGATGGAAGAGGTTCGCTGCGCCGACCACGAGGATAACGAAAATGACGAGACCACGGACGAGCTGGGCGGCTCTCGTTCCCTGGATGACCCACAAGAGCCAATAGAAAATGAGGGTCACAGACAGTATATCCACCAGGGCCCGCAGATCGATGCGGGTGAAAATCCAGGGTAGCTCGGGCATCGCGCTCGTCCCTGTTAGCCGCTACTCCAGCGCGCTGATCGAATTCTAACACCTGGTGCGCTCGCGGCCCCCGCGTCAGTGCGGGCGAAGAGGTAGCGCGTGGGGAGTGGAACGACTACGCCTGCCGATGAGTAGCCGCGCGCCCGTGCGCCTGGCGACGCAGGATCTGAAGTTCGTGTAACTGCGCACGAGCTGCGTCATCCGCAGGATCCAATGCAACGAGTTGCTCGGCCGTCGCCAGCGCATCGTCGAGACGGCGTTCTTGGAGGAATCGGCGGAGGGCTGTCCACAGCTGCGCTCGCGCCCGGTCGAGATGCCCAGCACGTAAGAGGGCGGTCGCTGCGGCGACGTGTCGCTCGGCGCTTCCCTCATCCGTCGTTGCCAGGAGTTCAGCGGCGAGTGCTAGTCGGGGTCGGTCGTCCGACATTTCAGCGAGTGTCTGCGCGCGCTCCAAGAGGGCGACAGACTGCGCGATCGCTCCTCGATCGTGCGCTCGTGTCGCTGCCGCGATGAGTGTATCAATCGCACGACTGGTACGGCCGGCTCGGGTCTCGGTGTTGATGACGAAATCGATCGCCGCATCCTCACCAGGGTCGACTCGTATCAGTTGGTGAAGAACGGAGAGGAGAGTCGTGCGATCGCCCTGCTGGTGCGCGAACTTCGCGGCGAGACGCAACACGCTACCTGCCGAGGCATGGAAGCCTGCGAGATCCAAGCGAGTGGCGAGTGCCGAGAGTTCCGCAGCCGTCGCCCCGCATGACTCGAGAAGACGAAGAGCCTGCCGGTGCCACGAAGGTATTTCGGAGCAGAGCGCATACTCCGCGATGGCCATGGGATTCAGTTCGGGAAGGAGAGTGCGTACGAGGGAGGCCTGCTCGTCGCTCTCGGTGAGAAGAGACATAAGGTCGGATAGCGCCTCGCTGAATGCCGCCGAATCGGTCCGATCGGGTCTTCCTGGAATGAGCAAGCCAGCAGCGAGCGCTCGCGCGATGCGCGATCCACTGCGAAACAGGACGTGCAGAGGCGGATCGATCGCGTGCACACCAACGTACCTGCTGAGGAGCGCGGCTATCAGTTGCGCGCGAGGATCGTCGTGTTCGAGATGAGCGACGATACGTTCGACGAACAGCTGCCGTGCCGAAGGATGGGGGAATGAGGAAAGTGCCCTGACGATCTTTTGGAGAAGAATCCAGCACGTCGGTTCAGGCGCGATCGTCGCCATTCGAGCGAGGAGTATCCATTGCCAGTATGTATACGGCTGCGGCCAGGTCTCGATGGGTCCGAGTCGGGTGATCGGGTCCGTTGCTCGGTTCTCCAGAGCCTCCTCGAGTAGAAGCCACCAGGCCTCTTCGTCCGAGCGATACGTTTCCATCCACGCGGCAAGGAATGTAGCCGCTGTCTCGTGTTTCCCCTGGTGAGAAAGAAGGCGCAATACGATGGGCAGATAGGCCTTGCGAAGCGCTGCTGGACCAGCGAGCAATTGTCGCGCCAGTTCTTCGAGTGAATGACGACCCTCGTGACTGACCAGCCAGTCGAGCAACATCGCTTCGGTAGGGGAGATCCACGCGGGATCGAGCTGTGATCGGCGCTGGAGCAGGCGCAAAAGAAGCCGAGCGCCGCGTCGATCGCCACGTAGGAGCACGATCTCGATGGCTCGAGCAGCGACTTCAGCATGGTCCGGTGCGACGGCGACAGCCTCGAGGAGCGCATCGATCGCCACGCCCCAGGCGTGCCTGCCAGCTGCCTTGCAGGCCTCCGTGAGCAGGGGCAAGGTCGGTGTCTCGAGCTCGAGGTGGCGATGAATCGCGCTCTCGAGCAAGTCACCTTCTGGGGTGGTCGCCCGTCCGTGTCGGTGGCTCATGAATCCTCGCGATCCCTGCCGTACCCTACATGGAGATTTCGGTAATATCGGGGAAACGCTTGAGAGTGGTCAGGAGGAGAGGCGAGAGCGCCGAAGCCGATAATCGCCAGCGCGAATGAAAACCGCGCGGCAAATCGCCCGGTCGCACAGACGAGAACGGATTCGCTCGTCGAGATCATCGAGATCGCGGTTCGTCGTGATGACAGTCGGCTTTCGCTGGTTGTACCGGTAATTGATGATCTGAAACAACTTCTCGGTCGCCCAAGGTGTCGTGTGCTCGGTTCCGAGGTCATCGAGGACGAGCAGGCCCGCATTGCGCACTTGCTCGAAGCGATTGTCGTAACTGTCGGTTCGGTCGGGTGCGAAGGTGGCACGCAGGTAATCCAAGAGATCGGGCACGACGGTAAAGAGGGGGAAGAGCCGCTGATGGTGGAGTACGTAGTTCGCGATTGCCGCAGCGAGATGAGTCTTCCCGCACCCGAAACCACCCATGAGAAGCAGCCATCCATCCGGGTTACGGGCATACTCGAGTGCGATCCGATAGGCATCGGCGACGCCCGGCACGGTTGGATCGAACGATTCGAAGGTCCAGTCCTCGAGCTGTTCGAGCCCACTCAGTTCCAAGTACTGGCGGAGCAGTTTTGCTTCGCGTTCGCGGATCTTGCACTCGCACGGAATGATCCGGCCGAAGTTCGGGTGACCGACCGGCACGTCCATACGGAGATAGCCTGCTCCCTTGCAAATGGGACAGTGGTCACCCGCTCGGGGATCCCGAGGTAAAGCCCCCGTGCCCTCAGTCGGTCTCGCTGAAGAGGGGGGCGTACTTGCCTCGGAGATACTTATCGGGATCGAGCTGGCGAGCGCGTTGATCTCGCGGATGGGTCTCATGGTCACGTCCTTCGGTGGCCCAACGCTCGAGGATCCGCTGGACATAGCGCCAGTTCCGGCGACCGTAGTGTACTGCTTCGACGATGGCTGCCTCAACCCACGCTGCTGGGTAGCGTTCGATCGCCTCAGCGAGTTGCTCAGCGATGAGTGGCGTCAGTGGCCCAATATTCTGCTCGTACAAAGCGAAGACGTTCGGCCGCTCGACATCGATGCGCTGTTGGATATCCAGCCGGATAGGAAGGAGAGCAGCCGGATCGCGCCGTGCCGTCGCGATCGTCGAAAGAGTGGCCAACGCGACCCATTCGCTCGTGCCACCACTCGGTGCAGAACTGCGCAGCCGCACGAGAAAACCGCGGGCAACAGCGACCTCGATCGCTCGCTGGATTTCTTGATCCGGAGAGCGATCCGTACCCCCAGGACGGATACCACGACGCAAAGCCGAATCACTGAGGAGCGCGGCAATCGGTATCGCTGAACTGCCGTGGAGGGTCGCGAGCCGGGCAGTCGCGAGTACGACCTTGATCGTTGCGACATCACGCGCTTGACTGATCAAGCGTTCGGCCAGATCGATGGGAAGACAACCGGGCACACCGACCGCATCACGCTCCATCCGGCCTCCTCGTTCACGCACCGGGTTCGCGATAGAGTTCGAGATCGGCAAAGCGAGCTGTTCGATCGAAGAAGCGAAGGTGCACGGTATCCGTCGGTCCGTTCCGGTGCTTGGCCACGATGATTTCGGCGATTCCCCGACGGTCGGTGTCGGGGTTGTAAATCTCGTCCCGGTAAATGAAGATGACGACATCCGCATCTTGTTCCAGGCTACCGCTCTCCCGCAGGTCGCTCAGGAGCGGCCGATGATCCGTTCGCGTCTCAACGGCTCGAGAGAGCTGCGACAGGGCCAGGACAGGCACGTTGAGTTCACGGGCCAGCGCTTTGAGTCCGCGCGAGATTTCCGAAATCTCCTGGACGCGGTTTTCAGCTCGGCGGGCGTGCATCAGCTGAAGGTAATCGACGATCACGAGGTCGAGGCCGTGCTCGGCCATCAGGCGTCGAGCCTTGCTGCGGAGTTCCATGACGCTGATTCCGGGCGTATCGTCGATGAAGATCCTAGCTTCAGCCAAGCGACCGAAGGCTCGCGAGATCGCGTCCCACTCTTGCTCGTCGATATAGCCGAGACGGAGCCGGTGCGTATCGATTCCTGTCTCCATAGCTAAGAGGCGCTGGACGAGTTGTTCAGCCGACATTTCGAGGCTAAAGATGGCGACCACTTTGCCCGCCTTGACGGCGGCATGATGGGCGATGCTGAGCTGGAAGGACGTCTTTCCCACCGAGGGGCGTGCCGCCAGGATGATCAAGTCCGAGCGTTGGAGTCCTCCAGTGAGTTTGTCCAGATCGGCGAACCCGGTGGGAACGCCGATGACTTCGCCGCGGTGCTGCTGGATATAGTCGAGCTTCTCGAAGAACTGCTCGAGCACTTGACCGACGGAAACGAAGTCACGACTCGCTCGGCGCTGCGAGACATCGAAGATGAGGCGCTCGGCTCGCTCGATCGCTTCGTCCGCTTCGATTCGTTCGTCGAAGCCGAGGCGAACGATTTCCGTTCCAGCGCCGATCAGTCGGCGCAAAGTCGCTGTGCGCTCGACGATCCGAGCATAGTATTCGACGTGGACGGCGCTCGGCACCACGCTGAGGAGCTCAGTGAGGTAGGCGACGCCGCCGGCATCGTCGAGGCGTCCGGTCCGTTCGAGTTCGTCGACGACCGTCACGAAGTCGGCGGGTACCCGCCGGTTGTAAAGGTCGAGCAGAGCCTGGTAGATGATACTATGGCTCCCGCGAAAGAAATCGTCAGGTCGGAGGAAGGAAGCAACCCGAATGATGGCGTCGCGATCGATGAGCAGGCTACCGAGCACGGCCTGCTCGGCCTCGATATTGTGCGGCGGTAACCGCTCGATGGCCTCGGCAGTCGTGCTCGTCATGGCACACTCCTGCTCATTCGTTCTCGCCAGCTCGACCGCCTTCTTCTGGTACGACCTCGACGATCACGGTGGGGCGAAGACTGCCGACCAGGTGAATCGGGACCCGGTGTTCGCCGAGCGAGCGGATCGGTTCTTCTAGCTCGACTGCCCGTCGGTCGATCTCGTGACCGACCAGCTGGCTGAGTCGTTCGGCGATGTCGCGTCCCGTGATGGACCCGTAGAGTCGTCCGCTCTCACCGACGCGGGCTGGGATAACCACACGGAATCCCTCGAGGCGCTGGGCGAGGTCGCGGAGTGCCTGCTCGGCCCGTTCGATCCGGCGACGCTGCGCCGCGAGCCGTGCTTGCGCGACCGCAACACGGTCAGGGGTTGCTGGTTCGGCGAGCCGCTGGGGGATCAGGTAATTGCGGGCAAACCCATCGGACACGCTCTGGATCGTGCCGGCCTTTCCGACGTTGGGAACATCGCGGAGCAAGATGACCTTCATCACTTCTCTCCCACTCGTGTCTCACGACGACCGCAGGGTGTCCGTACACCCAGTGTACCACGTCGTCAACTATACCGAGAAGCCCACGCGGATCGCAATTTTGACGCCCAGGCACAAGGGAAAGTCGAGTTCCTGCATGAACGAAAAACCGGCTGTCACGAATTTACCTGGCATCCGGGTGATCAGCGATCCGGCGCCGAGAAGCCGAGAAGAGGTCGAGAGCGATGGGGCCCGGACCACCGTCGATAGCGAAGAAGCCCTGCGTTGCTGCCGAGAGATCAGCAGCGCCAAGGGCAGCACTGTCTCAGTCAACTGGACTAAGCGGGCACTAGGTATAAGGTCATGAGAGAGCTGGACTATTGACAGGCGGACACGTTCGTTGCTAGACTTTGCGCGCACGAGGAAAAGGCAGGGTAGCCTTGCAGAAAGGAGCAGTGCCATCGTCGAGCGGACGTTCGTCTTGACTGACCACGCTCGCGAGCGTTGTGCGGAGCGGGGAATCCGACCCGCGCAAATCGAGTTCGTGCTGAAGTACGGGCGCCTTTTCCATGGACCGGATTGTCTGGTCGTCTATTTCGGGCACCGTGAAGTTCAGCAGCATCGAGCGAGAGGCAGTTGGATCGAGCGTCTGGAAGGTTTGACGATCGTGCTGAAGCCTGATGGCCGCACGGTCTGCACAGCGTACAAGAACCGCAGTGGGCTGCGGGGAGCTGGACGCAAGCGGGACGTGCTCTTCGCCGAGACTGCCTGAGGTCGTCGTGACGGGTGGCTACCCTGCCTTTCAACCTCGTGTCTCGGTTTTTTCGGCGGATTCCTGTCCCAACAGCCGACGGACAATCTCGTAAAGAGCGATCGACCCGGCAACGGCTGCATTGAGCGATTCGATTTGTCCCAGCATCGGGATGATGACTTGTACATCGGCTCGTTTGAGGAGAACCGGTGAGAGGCCATGCCCCTCAGCGCCGACCAGCAGAACCAGCGGGAGTGGCAAGGGAGCCCGGAAAAGCGACTGGGCGTTCGGTCCCGGTTCCAAGGCGACGATCCAGTAGCCGTGCTCACGGAGCGTGTCGACCGCGCGAGCGAGGTTGGTGACGAGTGTGATCTGGAGGTGCTCGACAGCTCCGGCTGAAGCGTTGACCACGGCCGGCGTGATACCAGCAGCGCGCCGTTCCGGCAGGACGACCCCACGCACGCCAGCCGCCTCAGCAGTGCGGAGCAAGGTCGCGATATTCTGGGGATCCTGCAGATGGTCGAGCAGGAGGACGATGCTCTCCGGTGCCGGGTCGAGTAACGTCGCGAAATCGACGTACGGGTACGGACTGGTCTCGAGAACGACCCCCTGGTGATTGACAGAGCCAACCATCCGGTCGAGTTCGCTGCGCGGGATGACGATGACCGGAATACCGCGGACGCGCGCTGCTTCCATCAGCGCCACGATACGGCCATGCGTCTCGATCCCGCTCGCGACAAAGAGTCGTCGGTGACGTCGCCGTCCCCTGAGGGCTTCCGCGACCGCGTTACGACCGTAGAGATACTCGCTCGGCCGACCGGGCTGTAACCGCCTCATGTCCAACGCCAGGTCGTTCCGCCCGGTGTATCCTCGACGAGGACGCCGAGTTCGTTGAGCCGACCGCGAATGTAGTCCGCCAGTTCCCATTGACGCTGGGCCCGTAAGCGTGCTCGCACGTCGAGAAGAAGGTCGATGAAGGGTTCCGCTGACTGGCGACCGGTCGATTGCTCGTCGAACCGGAAGCCGAGCACAGTCGCGAGTTCGAGTAAGGTGAACTGAGCGTAGCGGATCGCCTCCAATCGCTCGCCAGAGGCTCGTGCTCGATTGATGGCACGGGCTAACTCGAAAAGGCGGGCGAGCGCGACAGGGGTGTCGAAGTCGTCGTCCATGGCTTGACGGAAGGCGAGTCGCGTCGCATCGGCGAGCGTGGCGAGTTCGTGCTCCGGGCGGTTCGGTAACTCAGCCGGTTCGACGCCCTGCACAGCGAGCCGCAGTCGATCGAAGCCTCGGGTTGCTGCCTCGAACGCTTCCTCGGTGAAGGTGAGGGGACTACGATAGTGCGAGCTGAGCACCAGCAAGCGGAAGGGGCCAGCACCGTTCCGCGCCAGGAGTTCGCGAATGGTGATCAAGTTGCCGATCGATTTGCTCATCTTTTCGCCACCGAGCTGGAGGAGTCCATTGTGCAGCCAGTAACGGACGAACGGCTTCTTTCCGGTAAAAGCCTCGGATTGAGCGATTTCGTTCTCGTGGTGGGGAAAAATGAGATCCGCTCCCCCGCCATGAATGTCGATCTGTTCACCGAGATGCCGATAGATCATAGCGCTGCATTCGATATGCCATCCGGGGCGTCCGGGGCCCCATGGACTGTCCCACGCTGGCTCGCCCGGTTTGGCAGCCTTCCAGAGAGCAAAGTCCATGGGATGCTCCTTGCGGGGATCGATTTCGACACGGGCGCCGGCTAGCATCTCCTCCAGCGTGCGGTGTGAGAGTTTCCCGTATTCCGGGAACGAAAGAACGCGGAAGTAGACATCTCCGTCGATCGTGTAGGCATGTCCTTTGACGAGAAGACCCTTGACCATCTCGATGATGGTCGGTATCTCCTGAGTGGCACGGGGGTAGATCGTCGCCGGTTTGATGTTGAGCGCGGCTGTCTCATCGAGCCAGGCATCGATGAGTTGCTCAGCCAGTTCATGAGGGGGCAGGCCGAGCGTGGCGGCGCGCTGAATGATCTTGTCGTCGATGTCGGTGAAGTTCATCGCGAAGGTGACACGATAGCCGCTGTACTCGAGATACCGGCGAATCATATCGAAGACGATCGCTGACATGGCATGACCGATATGGGCATCGCTATAGACGGTCGGCCCGCACACATACATGCGCACGTGCCCAGGCTCCAATGTTTCGAACTGTTCCTTCTCTCGGGTCAGCGTGTTCGTCACGCGCAACGTCATCGGTTCGTTCTCCTCGCGTCACCGTCGCGTCCCACCAGAGCATACCTGAAGCCTGCACGGATCAGATCAGAAAAGAAGCGGGCGACCAGGATCGGTCGCCCGCTCACCGCTCTGATGAGAAAGTCAGTCATCCTTGGAGCTGGACGAGACGGTCTCCGAGCTGCTTTCGCTCTTCCCGTTAGAGCTTCCGGAACGCTTGTAGTCCGTGATGTAAAAGCCGGATCCCTTGAAGATGATCCCGGCGGGATAGAGCAAACGACGGACAGCGTTGCCGCAACTCGGGCAACTGGCGACTGGTTCGTCAGAGAAGCGCTGCTTGACCTCGAAGCGATGGCCACAGGTCGTGCATTCGTATTCGTAGATCGGCATCGACCACCCCTCCTGCGTGGCAAGAGTCGATCGCGTCCCGCCCGGAAAATTGTAATCGCCGTCGCATCCTTGAGCAAGGTCTAGTGGGAGAGTTTCACTCGAACCGGCTCAAGGTCAGCCCAATTGGGCCCCGCTTTGGCATCGACTTCGAGTGGCACGCTGAGTTCGACGACGCGACTCATGCGTGTCGTGACGAGTTCCGTTGTCGTCGCAAGTTCCGACTCCGGTACCTCCAGGACGAGTTCGTCATGAACCTGGAGCAGCATGCGGCTGCGCAAGCCGCGTTCGGCCAGCGCTCGGTGGACAGCGATCATGGCCAACTTCATAATATCGGCTGCGGTGCCTTGCAGCGGCATATTGACCGCCATCCGTTCGGCCGCCTGCCGTCGTGCCGGGTTGGAGGAGGTGATTTCGGGCAAGTATCGCCGCCGGCCGAAGAGCGTTTCGACGTAACCGAGTTCGGCCGCACGGCGTCTCGTTTCTTCGAGATAACGGGCGACGCCGGGGAAGCGCTGAAAATACGCTTCGATGAAGCGCTGTGCGTCTTGACGGCTCATACCGGTGTCGCGAGCGAGGCCGTACGCTTGCATCCCATACATGATGCCGAAATTGACGACTTTCGCGATGCGACGCATCTCTGGCGTGACCGCGTCGAGTGGGACCCCGAACACTTCAGACGCGGTAGCCGCGTGAATGTCCTTGCCTTCAGCGAAGGCACGCAGGAGTGCGGGATCCTGACTGAAGTGAGCCATCAGGCGAAGCTCGATCTGCGAGTAGTCAACTGAAAGAAGCAGGATCGGTTCATCGGCGATTCGATAACCTGGGCGATTGTCAGCGATGAAGGCGCGGCGAACGGCGAGTCCCAGCTCGCCGCGAGCAGGAATGTTCTGAAGGTTCGGGTCGGAGGAGCTCAAGCGGCCGGTGGCCGCGACAGTTTGATGGAAAATCGTGTGGACGCGTCCGGTTTGGGGATGGACTTGCCGCGGTAAGGCATCGACGTACGTCGACTTCAATTTGAGGAGTTGCCGGTATTCCAAAATCGCCTCGACGATGGGGTGGGTATCGCGGAGATTCTCGAGCACTTCTTGAGAAACTGAATACCCAGTCTTGGTTCGTTTGCCGCGAGGCAGGCCGAGTTCGTCGAAGAGCAGGGTGCTCAACTGTTGTGGCGAGTTGATGTTGAAGGGATGCCCAGCCAGTTCGTAGATGCGTCGCTCGAGCGCATGCAGCTGACCGTCCAGCATGATGGAGAGCTGTTCGAGGTACGGCACATCGATCGCGATTCCCGCCTTTTCCATGTCGATCAGTACATCGATGAGAGGAAGTTCGATTTCGGTGAACAGCCGGAGTTGATTGTGGGCTTCGAGTTGTGGACGAAGTACCTCGACTAACCGGTATGTCGCCTCGACGTCGGCACAGGCGTATTGCGTGACCCGTGCGATCTCGGCGCGATCCATCGTGAGTTGCTTCTTGCCCCGTCCAATTAGCTCGGTGATTTCCTCCATCTCCCACCCGAGCTTCGTGAATGCCAATTCTTTGAGGCCGACAGCATTTTCGCCCAGTAGGTAGGCGGCGATCATCGTATCGAAGTCGATGTGTGGTCGGGGAAAACCGGCACGTTCCAAGACCAGGGCATCGTATTTGCCGTGGTGCGCATAACGTTGCTTCTCTGGATGGCGCAGGAAGGGCGCCAGTCGTTGCAACACCTGTTCGATATCGAGTTGGGTATCACCCGTCGTGTGTCCGAGCGGCACGTAATAGCTCCGGTCGGGAGCTGTCGCCAACGCGATGCCCACGAGGTCGGCGTACATGGGATGCAAAGCTGTCGTCTCTACATCGAGCGCAAAGGCCTGACAGGTTTCCAAATCCCGGACAAGGTCGCTCAAATCGGCATCGGTCAGGACGGCGCGTCGCTGACTCGCTGGTGCCGCCGTCTTCCGCACCGGCTGGCGCGGTTGCGGAAGTCGAGGAACCAGGCTGCGGAACTCGAGTTCGCGAAACAGCTGGAGGACCCGTTCCCGGTCGAAATCGCCGAAGCGAGCCTGTTCGAGGTCGAGGGTGATGTCTGCATCGCGAACGATGGTGGCGAGGCGGCGACTTGCGAGAACGGTTTCGCGGGCCGCCCGAAGCGCCTCGCGCAGTCGCGGCGGTTCGACTTCGTCGATGCGGTCGAGCATCTCCTCGAGGGAGGAGAATCGCTGGATGAGTCGTGTCGCTGTCTTCTCGCCGATTCCCGGGACTCCAGGAATGTTGTCGGACGGATCACCGACCAGTGCCTTGTATTCGGGCAACCGTTCGGGTGGAAAGCCGTACCGCTCGATGACTGCTTGACGGTCATAAACACGGTAATCGCCGAAGCGTTGGCGACCGGGAAGGATGACACGGACATCTTCATCGACGAGCTGGAGCAAATCGGTATCGCCGGTGACGATCAGAACTTCGAGCCCGTTGGCAGTGGCGCGAGCAGCGAGTGTCCCGATGAGGTCATCAGCTTCGTAGCCCTCGCGCGTGACGATCGGGATTCCCAACGCATCGAGTAGTTGGCGGATTCGCTCGAGCTGGTGCTTGAGGTCATCCGGTGTTTCAGGGCGGTGAGCCTTGTATTCCTCGTAGAGTTGTTGTCGAAAGCTCCGTCCCGTATCGAAACAGACGATGACGTAATCGGGTTCGAAATCGTTCAGCACTTCCAATAACATGCTGGCGAATCCGAACACCACATGTGTCGGTTCGCCGGCACTGGTCGCGAGAGTCGGGGGCAACGCGTGATACGCGCGATAGGCGAGCCCATGTCCATCAACGAGTACCAGGCGTGGTCGACGTGAGCGCTCCGGCATGGCACCCTCTCCTCGTCGCGGGGATTATAGACGAGACCAAGGCGTCGTCTCAGGATTTTCTCAGGCCGGAAGAGTAGGCTCGGTGAAGAGCAGGATCAGAGCTCGGCGGCGGCCGCTTGCTATAATTCGCATGCTCCTGTGGGTCGGATAGAAAGATCGCTGATCGGTCCGAGCAAATGGTGGTCGAGAGGGTGACCAAAGACGCGTGACGGGGACGGAAAGAGCGATGACCGAAGTACAAGTTTTGACGGAACGTATCGCAGACAATGTCGAGCGAGTTCTCGTCGGGAAGAGTCGCGAGGTCCGTCTGGTCTTGGTCGCCCTGCTGTGCCGCGGCCACGTGTTGATCGAAGATGTGCCGGGAGTTGGGAAGACGGTTCTCGCCAAGGCGATCGCGCGCAGCATCGGTTCGACGTTCAAGCGGATTCAGTTCACTCCTGATCTGCTCCCTTCCGACATCACCGGCGTCAACGTCTTCAACCAGTTGACGGGTCGGTTCGAGTTTCGACCAGGACCGGTGGTCGCCCATATCGTATTAGCGGACGAGATCAACCGGGCGACCCCGAAAACGCAGTCAGCGTTGCTCGAGGCGATGGAAGAGGGTCAAGTAACAGTCGATGGTGTGACGCACCCGCTTCCGGAACCGTTCGTCGTGCTCGCGACCGAGAATCCGATCGAATACGAGGGAACGTTTCCGCTCCCTGAGGCGCAGCTGGATCGTTTTCTGATCCGCTTGTCGCTCGGTTATCCCAGCCGACGCGGGGAGATCGAGATGCTCAGTCGCCAGCATTTCGAGCACCCGCTGGAGCACCTGGGACAAGTAGCAACGTTGGAGGAACTGCGAGCGGCGCAGGAACAGGTGCGCCATGTCTACGTCGACGACGTGTTGAAAGAGTACATCGTCTCACTGGTGGAAGCGACGCGGCGACACGACGACGTGTATCTCGGTGCTGGGCCACGCGGGTCGCTGGCACTCTACAATGCAGCCCGTGCCTGGGCAGCGATGCACGGGAGAGATTTCGTCATTCCGGACGACATTAAAGAGCTCGCTGAGCCGACGCTCGCACACCGGATCATCGTGAATCCCGCTGCACGAATGCGGAATGTCGATGCCCGCACCATCGTGCGCGAGATCGTCATGGCTGTTCCAGTACCAGGTGCGCGACCGGCCAGTTCGGGGACTTCGGAGCAGACGGCCCGTCGGCGCCTGCCATTCGGTGGTTCGTGATGGCGTGGATCCGCGTTGCGCTTCTCGCTGGTGTTATCCTGCTCCTCTCCCAACTGAACCGGTGGACGATCTTCGACAAACTGTTTTTCGTCCTCGGGGGACTCTTGGTGGTGGCATACTTCTGGAGCCGCTTTGCGCTGAGCGGCCTGGTGATCACCCGACGAACGTTGACCGATCGAGCGCACGTCGGTGATCTTCTGATCGAACAGGTGGAACTGGAGAATCGAAGTCGTCTCGCTAAGCTCTGGATCGAGGTGATCGATCACTCGACGTTACCGGGCCATCGCTTGAGTCGGGTGGTGAGTCTGGGACCAGGCGCAACAGTCGGCTGGCGAGCCAAGACCTGGTGTACCCGCCGGGGGCGATTTCGACTCGGTCCTTTGGTTCTCCGGGCGAGCGATCCATTCGGGTTGTTCGAGCGGCAACTCCTGGTGCCTGAAACGCGCGAACTCATCGTCTATCCGGCGCTGGTCGATCTCACGACGGTGAGACTTCCGGCTGGTGAGCTCCCTGGTGGAAGTGCATTGCAGAAGCGTACGCCGTTCGTCACACCGAATGTTGTCGGGGTACGCCAATACCAGCCGGGTGACAGTTTCAATCGGATCGCCTGGAGTGCGACAGCGCGCACCGGGCAGCTGATGGTCAAGGAATTCGAGCTCGATCCGAGCGCTGACGTCTGGCTGGTGCTGGATGGGGATGCACGGCACCACGTCGTCGCTCATGGCGTAGCCGGTGCGGGCGATACAGGCCAGCGCGTTGTTGGAGTGATTCTCGACTCGACAGAGGAGTATGCGGTCACCATCACTGCGTCGCTTGCGCGTTATTTCCTCGACCTCAATCGGGCAGTCGGCGTCGTCGCATCGGGCGGGAGCCGGGTCGTCCTACCAGCTGATCGCGGCGCGCGTCATCTGGTCAAGGTCTTAGAGATGCTCGCCCTCTTCCGATCGGATGGACGAGCGCCCGTTCAGGAGACTTTGCTCACCGAGCAGACCCGCTTCGGGCGCGAGGCGGTCGTGATCGTGGTGACTCCATCGACGGATGAAGCATGGGTGAAGGCGCTGGCTGAGTTGACGACACGCTCGGTGCGGAGTCTGGCTATCGTGATCGAGCCGAGCACCTTCGGCAGCGAGGCCAGTTCCCTTTTAGTGGTGAGCGAGTTGACCGCTCTCGGGATTCCTTTCGTCCTCGTGAAGTACGGAGACGACTTGCGGCGACTCCTCGCACTACCCATGGGGGCGATCGCGATCTCCAGATAGGGAGCTTGAGCGATGACATGGTGGTGGAACCGACTGACGCCGCGTGTCGGATGGTTCCCTTTCGGCTTGCTCCTCGTGCTCGATCTACTAGCAGGATATTCGACGTACCGTGCCGAGTGGTCAGATGGCCTCATCGTGGCGGTGCGGGCCATCATGATCGGATCGGTCCTTGCCTATCTGCTAGCACGGCCGCTCGGATTACCTGACTGGGCTGCACATCCGGTAGCGAGCTTGTTCGGTACGCTGAGCGTGCTCTGGATTCTCCAAGACTTACTCAGCGATGAACTCGGCGGGTGGCGGGACAAGCTCGCTTTTCTCTGGTTGCGCTGGGAACGTTGGTTCGCGGCGGTACAGGATGGGCAGCCGAGAGACGATTATTACCTGTTCTTGCTCCTCATCGCCGTCACACATTTTCTGGTCGGGTATTTGTCGTCGTGGCTCCTCGTGCGGCATGACCACGCATGGGTGAGCGTTCTCCTACCGAGTATCGTGATTCTCATCAATGCGGGCTATTCCCGAGAGGTTTCACCGCTGTTCGTGGCGATCATGATCGTGCTCGATCTTCTCATCGTTGGTCGCGTGACGTTCATGCAACGACTCTGGCGATGGCGGGCACGCGGGTTCCCGCACGCGAGCGGGCTCGCGTGGCAGGCACTGTGGGTTCTCAGCTGGTTGTCCGTCGCGCTTTTGTTGGTCGGATGGATCGTTCCCCTGAGCACGCACTCCCCTCGGGTATCGGCCCTTTTGCAGCCAACCAGCCGACCGTGGAACGAGGTGCGCGATACACTCGCGGAGTGGTTCCCTTCAGTACGTGGCCCAGGAGGAACACGGGGTGGAGTGGGTGGTTTCGCCAGTTTCGGTGATCGCTTCGAGATCGGTGGTCCACTGCGCCTGAGCGATGAGCCGGTGTTGCTCGTCAGTGGTCTGGAGGCGCCGTACCTCACGGTCCGAACCTATGACCTCTACACTGGCCGAGGCTGGCGATCGAGTGCGGTACCGGAGCTCGAACTCGATCGAGAAACGAGCACACCACCGAGTTCGCCGACCGATCAGTCGGTCTCCCAACCCGCTCCGCTTCTCGAGTTCGCGAGCGGGGAAGAAATGCCACAGGACCGGTCGATCGCTCTCGAAAGGCAAACGCTGGCGTATCACGTCGAGGTTCTGCAGGCGCGAGGGGCAGCGCTGCCCATCACGGGTACGCCGGTCTCGGTCAGTGTTCCTGTCCGTGCACTCTATGGTTGGACGAACGGGAACGATTGGCGGACGATCGAACTCGAGTCGACGCCGGAGGAGCAGATTCCTCGCGAGTTGCGTCCACTCGCCCAGCTGTTGCGTGCTACCGTCTTCCGTCCGCCGGCCGAGGAAGCGTCGGAGACTCCGACGCCTGACCCGTATGCGGATCGCGCATGGTATTGGTCGTTCATGAGGGGATCACCGGCTCTTCCTGAGCTCGATACCTTGATGAATCAGTTAGCGGCGCGCGGTATCGAGGTTACGTTCTGGTGGGAAGCAGGTGCGGACGACTCGTTTCGGATCATGCGGGTAGCGTATCGGGGACGGCTTCCGGATTATGCCGATCTGGAAGCGTTGTTCCCCACTGAAGGAGTCAGTCGCGGCCTGAGCTACGATCTTGTCACGACGGTCAGCCGGGCGACGCCGGAGCAACTGCGGGCTGCTGATCGGGGCAACGGGGATACCGTCGATTCAGGAAACCTCGAGGCGACTGTATATGGAGTCTACCCCCGTGATCTTTACCGGCGGTACACGCAGCTCCCCGAATCGGTGACGGAACGCACTCGCCAACTCGCGCTCGCGCTGGCCGCAGGAAAGTCGAACGCCTACGATGTCGCCGCGACGATCGAGGCGTTCGTCCGCCAAAGGATCGCCTACAACGAGGCTGCGCCGACCCCGAGTGGCATCGACGCGGTCGATACCGTGCTCTTCGTGCGGCCGGAAGGGTATTGCACCTTTTATGCTTCGGCGATGGCCGTCCTGCTCCGTGCTGTGGGGATTCCGGCGCGTATCGCGGTCGGTTATTACCCGGGTGAGTCGAACGGCGAGATGGGTGGGATCGTCTATCGTGATCGTAATGCGCACGCCTGGGTCGAGGTCTTTTTCCCCGGATACGGTTGGATTCCCTTCGAGCCGACTGCGTCCCGTCCGCCTCTGTTGCGCGGATCCGTTGCGGAGCAAGCTGACTGGCTTCCGATGGACCCGATTTTGGGTGCTAATCTCCCTACCGATGAGCGGTTCGGACTTCGCTTGTCGGAACTCGATCGATCGGAGGGA
Organism: Thermomicrobium roseum DSM 5159; assembly: GCF_000021685.1. Taxonomy (GTDB): domain Bacteria; phylum Chloroflexota; class Chloroflexia; order Thermomicrobiales; family Thermomicrobiaceae; genus Thermomicrobium; species Thermomicrobium roseum. Next base: position 695,070 of record NC_011959.1, read on the forward strand.
GCTGGTGCGGTTGGCACCGCGGCTGCAACGAACCAGTCACGGGCGTCGTCGAGTCGCATCGCCTTGGTAGTGAGTCTGGCTGTGCTGGGAATGCTGGTACTCGCCGTGACGCTTTGGTGGTTTTGGGGAAGCTGGCGCCTTTCGCCAGCCGGACGGCTCTATCTCCGACTTTGCCGCTTAGGCCGGGTAGCTGGTGTGCCGCTGCGCGAGTCCATGACGCCGCTCGAGTACGCCTGGGAAATCGGCCGCCGCTTCCCTGGTACGCGACGAGCTGCTGAGATGATCGCCTTCCTCTACACGCGCGAGCAGTACGGCCAGCGGTTGGCAAGCGAGCAAGAGGTGCGTATTGCTGCCCGCGGTTGGCGTGAATCGATCCGGCCTCGCCTGCTCCGTGCGATCGTTCGGTGGCAGAAACCGCTGGGGATGGACGAGAGCGATGCCTGGACGATGCGTGGTCGTTGGGAGCGTCAATACTGACGTAGTGGTGAGCGTTCCGCGGTTCGCTGTGGCTGGTGAAACCATCGCTGCCCGCGACGCTCGGATCGTCGGCGGCGGAAAGGGAGCGAATCAGGCGGTCGGAGTTGCCCGCTGGGGAGTTCCGGTTGCGTTGGTTGCTGCACTCGGCGACGATCCGTTCAGCGAAGCAAGGCGGGCGGAACTGGTGGCCGACCGAGTCGATGTCGGCGCGGTGCGACGCGTCCCGGGGTTGGGTGGTCTCGCGCTCATCGAGATCGACGTTCACGGAGAAAACCGGATCGTCATCGCTCCTGGGTCCAACGGTGCGTTGGATGCTGGCTGGGTGCGCGAGCAGTTCGAGGTTCTGCGAATCGGGCGTGGGGATGTCGTCTGTGTGCAATTGGAAATCCCGCTCGAGGCGGTGGGCGCAGCTTTGCAGTGTGGGCGAGGAGCTGGCGCCTGGTGTCTCCTCAACGCCACACCGTGGACGAAGGAGGCTGAGCATCTGCTCGCGAACTGTGACGTGCTGGTGGTGAATCGGCTCGAGGCTTATCAAGTGGCTGGGCTGGCAAGTTCGGACCCACTGGATCGTGTCGCTGAGACCCTCGCTTCCCGCGTTTCAACGGTGTTCGTCACACTCGGTGTGCAGGGGGCGATCTGTGTCGCGCAGGGGACGCGCTGGCGTTGTGCCGCGCCTTCCGTAGCGGTCGTGGATACGACTGCCGCTGGTGACGCGTTCGTCGCTGCAGTGGCTGCTGGACTCATCGAAGGACTCGAGTGGCCGTCGATCCTCCAGCGAGCGGTGTGGGCAGGCTCGCTCGCTGTCCAACGGTTCGGGGCGCAGCCCTCGCTACCGGAGAAGTGGGAAATCGAGCGTGCCCTGGCCGAGCGACCACTGCTCGTCGAACGCTGGTGACACAAGCGCGATCGCCCGGGCAGGAAGCTCCGGGCGATCGCGCGAGGTTCTGCTACAGTGACGATCATCAACCCCAGCCGAGCGCCTTCACGATCAAGAGTGCGACGATATTGACGACCTTGATCATCGGGTTGATGGCGGGGCCGGCGGTGTCTTTGTACGGATCACCGACTGTGTCGCCGGTTACAGCCGCCTGATGTGCGAAGCTGCCCTTTCCGCCGTGGGCACCGGATTCGATGAACTTCTTGGCGTTGTCCCAGGCAGCGCCCCCGGTCGTCATGGAGATGGCGACGAAGAGTCCGGTCACGATGGAGCCGATGAGCAATCCGCCGAGTGCCTCCTTGCCCAGAAGAACGGCCACGATGATGGGGGCGAGGATCGTGATGAGAACCGGCACCAGCATCTGGCGCAGTGCTTCGCGGGTCACGATATCGACGGCACGACCGTACTCTGGACGGGCCTTCCCTTCCAACAAACCAGGAATCTCGCGAAACTGTCGTCGTACTTCTTGCACGACTGCGCCGCCGGCTTTCCCCACCGCTTCCATGAGAAAGCTTGCGAAAAAGTAGGGAAGTGCAGCGCCGATGAATATGCCGATCACGACGCGCGGATTGGACAACTCGAAGACGAGCTGCTCCGAGAGCTCCAAATAGTACGAGGCAAAGAGGACGAGGGCCGCAAGACCAGCCGAGCCGATCGCGTACGCCTTGGTGACTGCCTTGGTGGTATTGCCTACGGCGTCGAGAGGGTCGGTGACCGACCGGACTTCATCTGGAAGTTCGGCCATTTCGGCAATACCTCCGGCGTTATCGGTAATGGGCCCGAAGGAATCGACGGCGACGATCATGCCGGTCATGGAGAGCATGGCCATAGCGGCAACTGCCAGCCCGTAGAGACCGCTGTACGGTGACGACGCAGAATGCGTCAAATTGTAAGCGACATAAATCGCCAAAGCGATGAGGACGATGGGTGGAAAAGTGGCTTGCATCGAGACAGCCAGGCCACTGATGATGTTGGTCGCATGTCCGGTTTCCGAGGCAGCGGCGATCCGCTTGACCGGGCTGTACTTTTCCGAAGTGAAGAATTCTGTGAAAACGACCATGCCGATGGTCACCACCAGACCGACCAGCGCACTGAGCCAGAGCTTGGCCGCCGCGGAGAGCTCGAACGAGAAGCCGAAGAGGGAGACGGGCCCGCTGGTAACGACGGGGTTGTCACCCATCAGCCAGCTCGTGACCGGTAAGAAGAGGATAGCGGCCAGAAGCATGGCCGCGATGACCCCCTTATAGAGGGCACGCATGATCGAGCGACTCGCATCGAGGCGTACGAAAAAGGTGCCGATGATGGAAGTGAGGATGGATACAGCACCGAGCGCGAGTGGGTAGACCACTGCCACTTCGGTACCGAAAACGAGGTGGCCGAGGAGCATCGCAGCGATGGCGGTCACGGCGTACGTCTCGAAGAGGTCGGCTGCCATACCGGCGCAGTCACCGACGTTGTCCCCGACGTTGTCGGCGATGACGGCAGGATTGCGCGGGTCGTCTTCCGGGATACCAGCTTCCACTTTGCCGACGAGGTCGGCACCGACATCTGCTGCCTTCGTGTAGATACCGCCACCGATACGCGCGAAGACAGAAATGAGGCTTCCACCGAAGCCGAGACCGACCAGCGCAGTCACGTTCCGCGTGATGAGATAGAACAGCGTCACACTCAGTAGACCGAGACCGGCGACGAGGAGGCCGGTCACAGCGCCGCCCCGAAAGGCGACCGCTAGGGCTCGCTCGAGCCCGCGTTTGGCAGCTTCCGCCGTACGCACGTTCGCTCGCACGGCGATCGACATGCCGATGAAACCAGCGAGTCCCGATGCGATCGCGCCGACGAGGAAACCGACAGCGGTCGTCCAGTCGACCGCGAAGCCGAGAATGAGGGCGACGATCACCGCGACGATAGCCACGAGCGTGTATTGCCGACGCATGTACGCCTCGGCGCCCTCCTGAATGGCCTGGGCGATCGCCTGCATGCGTTCATCACCACGCGGTTGGGCTAAAACCCAACGGATCAGGATGGCCCCATAGAGGAGCGCGAGGACTGCCGCGCCCAACGCCAGGTACAACGCCGTGTTTTCCATGGTCCTGTTACCCCTCCCTCGTTCGGTCGGAACACCAGTTCTTCGTCACCCCGAAGTGTCGCGAGGATGAAGGACTGCACACGATACTCCGGCCAGATGGTGCCATCATGGCCGGAGCCTGGCAAGTCGTCCTTTGCGGACAAGAACGCTATGGCGTCAAAAGAGGTTGGCCATAGATATGGTAGATTGCAGCCATGGCGGTGAAGATGCTGATCGCGATCAACATCCCCCAGGCAAAAATGCCGGTCAGAAGTCGTGCGTCGTACTTGAGGTGCATGTAGTAGGCGACGACCAGCACGAATTTGACGATGGCAAAGAAGATCAAGATCGGTGCAGTCAAGACACCGAGCGTCGACTCGAAGACATAGGTCAGGACCTCGAGCACTGTGGCGATCGTCAGGAGCACGAGGACGCGTACCCAGGTCGCTGGTCCGGGTTGCGCATGGGTGACCGGTGGTTCAGCCATCTGCTTCCCTCCTCACGGTTTCGACGATCCCCGACGTCTTGCTCAGAGCCGACTTCAGTATGGCATGAGATAGACCAGCATGAAAATGACGATCCAGACGATATCGACGAAGTGCCAGTAGAGCGTCGTGACGAAGAAGCGTTCGACGTGAGCGGTTGTGAGCTTGCCGAACAACGACAGCAGCCACTGGACCAGGAGCCAGACGATACCGATGAACACGTGTGTACCGTGGAAACCAGTCAGGACGAAGAAGGTCGTTCCGAACAGGTTCGACGTGAGCGTGAGTCCTTCGTGATAGAAAGTCGTGAATTCGTAGTACTGGCCGCCGAGGAAGAGAGCACCGAGCAAGATCGTCCCGAGGAGCCAACCGCGGAATCCGCGCATATCGCCCCGCTCGAGTGCGGTGAGCGACATGACGATCGCGAAACTGGAGAGGAGAAGGACGGCTGCCGAGACGGAGGTATAGGGTATGTCGAGAACATCGCGCGGATAGGGGGGCTCGAAATAGCGACCACGATAGGCAAAATAAACCCAAATCAGTGACACGAAGAACATGCAGTCGCTGGCCAGGAACGTCCACATCATCAACCGGTTATGCGAGATACCGGTCGTCGTGTGCTCACCAGCCGGGTGCGCCTGCGCCGTGACCGAGTGACCCACCTCGCGATCCCTTCTCTCCAACGACCTGCACGAACCGAGTCTCTGGGGCGGGTGAAAACCCGCCCCAGGACGCCCTCCTCACGAGACGTGTGCCTCCTCGTGTTCGATCGCTGGCTCGAAGTGCCAGCCGAGCAGACCGAAGAAGACGATGAGCGTGCCGAGTCCGACGATCGGGAATCCAAGCGGCCCTAGTGTCTCCGTGCCGTGCATGATCATGCCAGCGGCCATCGCGGTCAGTCCAGCCGACACGATCATCGGCCACCATGACGGCTTGGGCAGATGCACGCCAGCGGGGAGCCCGTGACCCGGATTGTCACGTTGTTCGAGCCGAGTCTCACGTCGTTGCGTCACATCGCTCACGACTGGCGTGTGATGTCCGTCGCCATACTTTTCGATCCAGTAGGCATCACGTCCTCGGACGGTGGGAATGACCGCGAAGTTGTACGCCGGGGGTGGCGAGGGAATGGTCCACTCGAGCGTGCGACCATCCCACGGGTCGGCCGGGGCCGTCGCGGGTTGACGCATCGTCTTGTAGACGTTGACGAGCAGCACGACCTGGGCGAGTCCGAGGATGAAGGCACCGATAGTGACTACTAGGTTCCAGGTACCCCAACCGGTCTCGGCCGAATAGGTGAAGTACCGGCGCGGCATACCATCCAGGCCGACGAAGTGCATGGGGAAGAACGTCAGATTCATGCCGATGAAGGTCAACCAGAAGTGCAGCGTGCCGAGCCGCTCATCGAGCAAGCGCCCGTACATCTTGGGGAACCAGTAGTACGTTCCAGCCAACAGGGCGTTCACGATCACGCCGAAGATGATGTAGTGGAAGTGAGCAACGATGAAGTAGGAGTCATGCTGCTGGTAGTCGAGGGGGACGGTCGCGTGCATCACGCCGGTGACCCCACCGACCATGAGGAGCCAAACGGCGGCGGTCGCGAACTTCATCGGTGTCTTGAAATCGATCGAGCCGCCCCACATGGTGGCGAGCCAGTTGAACACCTTCACCCCGGTCGGGATCCCGATCAGCATAGTCGAGGCGGCGAAGAGCGCGTTGGGTACCGGGCCGAGGCCGACGGTGAACATATGATGGGCCCAGACGAAGAAACTCAAGAACGCGATCGCCATACCAGCGAAGATCACGAAGGGTGCACCGAAGAGCGGCTTACGGGAGAACGTCGGCAAAATCTCGGAGATGATGCCCATCGGCGGCAGAACCAGGATGTACACCTCGGGATGACCGAAAATCCAGAACAAGTGCTGCCAAATGACGGGATCACCACCGTGGACGGGGTTGAAGAAATTGGTACTGAAGTAGCGGTCGAACATGATCATGAAGAGGCCGACGGTCAGCGACGGGAAGGCAAGAAGAATCAGAATCGCTGTGATGAGAACCATCCAGACGTAGACCGGCATGCGCATGAGCGACATACCAGGGGCCCGCATGTTGACGATGGTGACGAAGAAGTTGAGCGCACCAGCGATCGAGCTGATACCGAGCACCTGGAGACTGAGGTTCCAGAAGTCGAGTCCGGGTCCGGCCGAGTACAGTCGGCTGCTCGAAAGATTTGCGTAACCGGTCCACCCAGCATCCGGCACGTGTCCGAAAAGGAAGCTGGACCAGAGGAGGAGCGAGCCGAAAAGGAAGGACCAATAGGAGAACGCGTTCAAACGGGGGAAGGCCACATCACGAGCACCGATCATGAGTGGCACGGCGATATTGAAGAACGCCGCGTTCAACGGCATGGCGACCGCGAAAATCATCATCGTCCCGTGCATGGTCATGACTTCATTGTAGGTTTTCGGCCCAAGAAAGTTCATGTTCGGTTGGGCTAGCTGGATACGCATCAGGAGAGCCAGAAAGCCAGCGAGAAGAAGGTAGATGATCGATGTCCAGTAGTACAGAATGCCGATTTTCTTGTGGTCGACGGTGGTCAACCACTCGACCAGCGCGGAGCGCCGGTATCCTGCCTGTTCGAGTCTGATCGCCGCTTCAGCCATCGGTGCCCTCCCACGCTTGGTGCTGGTCCGAACGTGCTCGGAGCGTCGTCTCTCCGGAGCCCCAATTGCTTTCTCTCGACATTCTATCCCTGCTGTCCATGCCGCCTACCCCCTACCGTATGAAGTCCTGCGGGTTCACTGAAGTGACAGCATGTATGCCACTATGGCATCAACCTCTTCTGTCGTCAACAATGTGTTCTGCTCGGCTCGGATCCGCCACCACTTCTCGCACATGATGGAGTAGGGCTTGACATCGCAGGTAGACGCAATCCAGCGATGCAGCTCCTCCGGCGTATTGTCGGTGAAGGCCGCCAGGACATGACGTTCACCGATATACGCGAGATTCGGTCCAACGGCCAGTGTTTTGTTTATCGGCGTCACAGGATCATAGGTTGGCGAAACCTGGTGACATCCGGCGCATCCCGCCTTCCCTGCAAACAACTGCTGGCCTGTTGCAGCCAGGCTGCCGGCCGGCGGCTCGGGGATGGGGCGGCGGAGCTTTGCGACCCAGGCATCGAACTCTTCCTGAGTTTGGACGACGACGCGGAACTGCATGTGCGCATGTTGCGCGCCGCACAACTCGGCACACTGGCCATAAAAAACACCAGTCTCTTCGGGCGTGAAGACCATCGTGTGCGCTCGGCCAGGCACGGCGTCCACCTTGCCCGCCAGGCGCGGCGGCCAGAAGGAATGGATCACATCGTGAGAGGTGATTGTGAGAACGACGGGACGACCGACAACGAGATGGAGGTCACCGGCGGTCACGATGCCGTACTCGGGGTAGCGGAACTCCCACCACCATTGGTGGCCGATCACCTGGGCACGGAGCGCGTTGCTGCCAGGACCAGGGTCACGATTTAGTTCGAAGATCAGCCGGGTAGAGGGCACAGCGATCAGGGCCAGAATGATCGCCGGGATGAGTGTCCAGGCGATCTCGAGGCGTTGATTGCCGTGTACTTGCGGTGGAATACGCGTGTCGCCAGGCTGACGTCGGAAACGGACGATGTTGATGAGAATCCAGCCCGTGACGAGGACGAAGACGAAGATGACCAACCACCAGACGGGCGTGATGAAGAGATCCCAGATCAGGCGTGCTTGGTCACCAGCTGGATCCGATGTCGAGGCGATCTTGCCGCCGATGACACCACAGCCGCTGGTGAGCACTACCGTGAGCGCCAACAGCAGCATGACGAGAACCGACCGAGTACTGGGTCGTTTAGCAATTCGCTTCACGCGTTTTGCCCCTTCCCCGCAGCACCTCGCTCCGATGCGCCGCCTTTCCAGGCGACTCTCCACGACCATTCTACCCTGGATCGTGATTGCTGTCACGATTCGGGTTCTTCATGCGCAGTATGTCGTGTTGCAACGAGTATGCGATGTGGAACCGCGGTGGCAAGCGCACGGTTCGAGGAAAGGAGGGCACGTCAGAGCGCTGCTTTTGGGTCTGCGAATCGGGAAGCTCAGCTCCGAGACCTTCGCGAGGCTCGATCGTCACTCGCTGAGAGCACATGCGCGCAAACCGCCCACTCCTCTTTCATGGAGAGCATGGAGAGAAGGATGAAAGGATCGTGCCTGCGGACAGCCATTCCGAACATTCGGCTCCGGTCGCGGTCGATCCTTCGGACCCGGTCCCGTCGTCTGGAGTCGCGCTGCTTTGGAGCAGGGACTCGACCGCACAACGCGGTAGCCGGGCAGAGAGTTGCCACGTTGACCTCATCCGATTACACTGGAAAATAACCCGATCAGCTCCGTCATGTGTCGACAAGTACGGTCGTGGAAAGGAGGCGCTGATGCCGGACGAAATCGGAACGGGCGCAGTCGGCACGATCGAGGGGTTGCTCGTCGAGACCCGGCGATTCCCGCCTCCCCCGGAGTTCGCGGCGCAGGCGAACATCAACGATCCGAGCGTTTACGAACGGGCGCGTCAGGACCCGGAAGGCTTCTGGGCGTCGATCGCTCGAGAGCTCGAGTGGGATCAGCCGTGGCAGACGGTCATGGAGTGGAATCCCCCCTGGGTCAAGTGGTTCGTCGGCGGCAAGCTGAACGCGTCGGTCAATTGTGTCGATCGACACCTCAAGGCAGGGCGGCGTACCAAGGCAGCGATCATTTGGGAAGGTGAGCCAGGCGACGAGCGGGTATTGACCTACCAGGATCTGTATCGGGAAGTGAATCGCGTCGCGCTGGCGCTCAGACGACTGGGCATTGAAAAAGGAGACCGAGTCGCCATCTACTTGCCGATGATTCCCGAGCTGCCGATCGCGATGCTGGCCTGTGCCCGCATCGGTGCACCGCATTCGGTTGTGTTCGGTGGTTTCAGCGCGGACGCACTGGCCGACCGGATCAATGACTGCCAGGCCAAGTTGCTGATCACGGCTGACGGGGGCTACCGGCGGGGACGTGTCGTCCCGCTCAAGGAGACGGCAGACCGAGCGCTCGATCGGTGCCCGAGTGTGGAGAAGGTCCTCGTCGTGCGACGGATCGGCGAGAGCCACCAGGTGACCATGCAAGCGGGGCGCGACCTCTGGTGGCACGAGGTGCTGGCTGGTATTCGCGAGCAATACTGTCCTCCTGAATCGTTGGACAGCGAGCACCCGCTTTATATCCTTTATACCTCCGGCACCACCGGAAAACCGAAGGGACAGCTCCACACGACTGGTGGTTACCTCACGGGGGTGTACATTACCTCGAAGTGGGTCTTCGATCTCAAGCCGGACGACATTTACTGGTGCACTGCCGACATCGGCTGGGTTACTGGCCACAGCTACATCGTGTACGGCCCGCTGGCCAATGGTGCGACCGTCGTCATGTACGAGGGCTCACCGGATTGGCCAGACAAGGATCGCTTCTGGGACATCGTGGAACGGCGGCACGTCACGATCCTGTATACATCGCCCACGGCGATCCGTCAGTTCATGCGCTGGGGACCGGAATACCCCGCTCGGCACGATCTCTCGAGCTTGCGACTGCTGGGCACGGTCGGTGAGCCGATCAATCCTGAGGCCTGGATGTGGTATCACGAGCATATCGGTCGCGGGCGTTGCCCGATCGTCGATACCTGGTGGCAGACAGAAACCGGGATGATCTTGATCACGCCGCTGCCTGGCCTCACGACGACCAAACCCGGTTCGGCGACGCTGCCGTTCCCGGGCATCGAGCCCGATATTCTCGATGAAGCAGGCAACTCTGTTCCCACTGGTCAAGGCGGTTACCTCGTCATCCGTCGGCCGTGGCCCTCGATCTCGCGCACGTTATGGGGCGATCCGGATCGCTACGTGAAGACGTACTTCTCGAAATACGGGCCGTCGATCTATGTGACCGGAGATGGTGCCAAGCGAGACGAGGACGGTTACTACTGGATCCTCGGCCGGGTCGATGACGTCCTGAACGTGGCCGGCCACCGCTTGGGGACGATGGAGCTGGAAAGCGCGCTGGTTGGGCATCCGGTGGTCGCTGAGGCGGCGGTGATCGGTGTCTCGCACGAGATCAAGGGGCAGGTACCGGTCGCCTTCGTGAGCTTGCGGGCCGGCTACACCCCGAGCGACTCACTCGCTGAGGAGTTGCGGCGCCATGTCGCGGAGGTTATCGGCCCGATCGCTCGCCCTGAGCGGGTGATCTTCGTCGCCGACCTCCCCAAGACGCGCAGTGCCAAGATCATGCGTCGACTGCTCCGCGACATCGCCGAAGGGAGGGTGCTGGGCGATACGACGACTCTGACTGATCCGACAGTGGTGGAGGAGATCAAGCGAACCTGGATTGCCGAGCACGGCGAGCAAGAATGACAACGACGACGAGGATTCGATGTGACGGCGGGACAATACGTCCCGCCGTCGCCTATGAATGACTGGAGAGGTGTATCGTGGCGACGCCGGTTATCGTCGCAGCGGTGCGCACGCCGATCGGTCGCTTCGGAGGTTTTTTCAAAGACCTACCGGCATGGCGGTTGGGGGCCAGCGCGATCGCAGGCGCACTGAGCCGTGTTGGCCTGGAGCCAGCGGCTGTCGAGGACGTCATCATGGGCAATGTGCTCCAGGCTGGGCAAGGGATGAATCCGGCCCGGCGGGCGAGCATGACGGCTGGATTGCCGGACAGCGTACCTGCCGTAACCGTCAACATGGTATGCGGCTCAGGATTGCGGGCAGTCGTCATGGCGGCACAGGCTATCGCGCTCGGCGAAGCCCAGATCGTCGTCGCGGGTGGCATGGAAAGCATGTCGCAAGCGCCGTACCTTCTCACCGGCGCTCGCTTCGGTTATCGGCTGGGGCATGGAATGCTGGTCGACTCTTTGCTTGCAGAAGGTCTCACCGATGCTTTCCACGACTGTCATATGGGTATCACCGCCGAGAATATCGCGCGAGAGTACGGAATCGGTCGCGAGGAGCAAGATCGCTACGCTGTGGAAAGCCAACGGCGAGCGGCTCTCGCCTGGGAAACTGGAGCCTTTGCCGACGAGATCATCCCAGTGGAAGTGCCTGGTCGACAGGGATCGGAGTTGGTGACGAGGGACGAGCATCCCCGCCCCGAGACGACGCTGGAAGGGCTCCTTCGGCTGCGACCGGCCTTCGATCCTGCTGGGACAGTCACAGCTGGTAATGCATCGGGTATCAACGATGGTGCTGCCGCGCTGGTCGTCATGGCAGAGGAACGAGCGCGAGCTCTGGGGCTCGAGCCGCTGGCGCGCATTCGTTCTTGGGCATGGGCTGGCGTGCCGCCGCGCGTCATGGGTCTGGGGCCGATTCCTGCCTTGCGCCAGGCGCTGGCGAGAGCGGAACTGAGGATCGAGGATCTCGACCTGTATGAGGTCAACGAGGCCTTTGCTGTGCAGGTTTTGGCTGTGCAAAGGGAGCTGGGACTCGATCCGCAGCGGCTCAATATCTATGGTGGAGCGATTGCGCTGGGCCATCCGATCGGAGCGAGCGGTGCTCGCATCCTGGTTACTCTAGTGCATGCGCTCCGACGCACCGGAGGGCGTTATGGTGCCGCAGCGCTCTGTATCGGTGGAGGTATGGGAATCGCGGTGATCGTCGAGCGTCCGTGAGCTGCAGGACAGTGACTCACCCCGGTTCCAGGCGACCATCATTCAAGCGAAAAAGGGGCAAGGACGAGAGAACCGGAGTCTCGAGAACATCGGACTCGGTAGCTGTGAGAATCAACTGGGCTGGTAGTGCGGAGAGCGTTGCCAAAAGATGCGCTCGATGCTGCTGATCGAGTTCGGACAGCGCATCGTCGAGAAGCAGGACAGGCCAGTCGTCGGTGACGCGGTGGATCACGGCGATTTCGGCTAGTTTGGCAGCTATCACGGCCAAGCGCTGCACGCCGCGTGAGCCGAAAGCGGTGAGTGGCTCCTCGCCCAGCAGGAACTCCACATCGTCGCGATGCGGCCCGACAAGCGTGCTTCCCCGCCGCAGCTCGTCAGGTCGAAGCCGTTCCAGTGTCTCGCGATACCGTGCTCCCACGATCAGCTGAGCGTCGGCCACTTCCCGAGCGGCCAGTTCGCTGAGGAGACTTTCCGGAAGGTCGATCGAAGGAAGATAGGCCGTTGTCAGCACCTGTGCCTGGGTATCGAGCGCCTGGAAATGGTCGCGGAGTCGTGGTCCCCATTCCGCGAGAAAACGAAGTCGCGCGACGAGCAAATACGCCCCGTACGTGACCAACTGCTCGTCCCAATACGCGAGTTGTTCGTCAGCAGCGCGCTGATCCCGTTCGGCCAAGGATTTCAAGAGACTGTTCCGGTGCTCGAGGATGCGCGTGTAACGAGCGAGAGCGCGCAGATAGGCTCGGTCGATCGTCGAGAGGATGGTATCCAGGTACCGTCGACGCTGCTGCGGGCTTCCCGTCACCAGTTCCAGATCCTCCGGCGAGAACAGAACAACCCGGAGTGTGCCGACGAACTCGACGGCTCGGAGGGAGCGTCCATCCCGGCGATACAGCTTTCTGACAGTGCCGCTGGCGGGGTCAACCATCAGCACGATTTCCAGCGTACTTCGTTCGGTCTCCGTGAAGAGTTCGGCAGCGAGGCGAGCATAAGGAGGAATGCCGAGTTCGCTCCCGCTCGATCGGTGCACGAGATGACGCTCCAGCGAGGCGCGGAACGACTTGGTCGTGGCGAGCATGTAGAGCGCCTCGATGAGACTCGTCTTGCCTGAGCCGTTCGCGCCGACGAGGCGCAGCCCGCGATCCGGGAGGACGAGATGGAGGTGGCGAAAGCAACGGAACTCTTCGAGTTCCAAAGACCTGACCAGCATGGGGATCCTCGCCTGTATCAGAACAGGCGGGTCTGCAATGGTGGGCTGGATCGTGTCGCCGTCCTCGGTCTGGTCATGCCGCACCGATGACCATCGGCATCACGACGTGGACGAACGACTCGTCCCCGACCGGTCGAAAGACGCCCGCAGCGTTGGGTGTCGTCATCTCGAGCGCGATCTCGGTGGCTTTGGTGACGGACAAGACGTCAGTCAAGTAGCGGCCGTTGAAGGCGATGGTCGCCTCCGGACCGTCAACCCGTGCTGGAAGGATGTCCTCGGTATCGCCGGCATCGGCTGCCTGGGCGGAAACAGTCAACGAGCCAGGGTCGAGTTCGGAATCACCCGGTGCGATGTGCAACTTGACTACCTCGTTGTTGGACTGAGCGAAGATCTTGGCTCGGCGGGCTGCCGCGAGGAACGATTCGCGGTCGACCGTGACCCGGGTACGCCATTGCTTGGGGATGATTTGCCGGAACTCGGGAAAGGTTCCATCGATGAGTCGGGAGAGGAACTCGAGTCGGCCACTGCGTGCCAGAAGTTGGCTGCGATTCGGTGTGACGAGGAGCTGGACCGTTTCTTCACCGTCGCCGAGGACGCGAGCCAGTTCACCGAGAGCTCTCGCGGGCACGATGATGGCCAAGTCCGTCGCAGCGGGCTGTTGCAGGGCTAGGGAGCGTACCGACAGGCGGAAACCATCAGCTGCGGCTAATGTCAACTCCGTGCCGCGAAACTCGAGCAGGACTCCGGCGAGGACTGGCCGACTGTCATCGGTCGCCGCTGCGAACACGACCTGGCTGATCGCTTCCCGGAGACCCTCGACCGGCACAGTTGCGGTCGGAGGCTGGTCACCGATTCGCGGCAGACTGGGGAAGTCCTCGGCGGGGATACCAGGGATGCGCGCCTTGGAGGTTCCGCAGGTGACGCGGAGATCGTTGCTGCCGGTCGTGCCGGAGAGGATCACGTCCTGCTTGGGAAGGCTTCCGATAAATTCGGTAAAGACATCAGCTCGCACACTCAGTTGGCCGGGATCAGTGACCTCTGCCGGAAAACTGACGCTCAGGGCGATCTCGAGATTCGTCGCGGTGATGCGGAGGTTCGCTTCGTCGGCGGCGAGGAGGACATTACTCAGGACTGGCAGAGTCGAGCGCCGTGCGACGGCACGTGACACTTGATGCAGAGCTCGCTCGAGTTCGCTCTGTGGACACCTGAGCTGCACGGACTGCTCCTCCCCGCTGTTCGTACACCCAACTGCCGGAATTATACAGGCCCTTCCTGCATTCGAGTATGAGGGGACCCCGACGCGGGAAGCTTACCGGGTCGGGTGGTTGTGGCGTGAGGGTACGGGATCGAGCCCCTTGCGAGGGGACAGATCTGTCCCGGCGGCGCAAGATGGCCCGTACCGCGTCGGCGGTGGAGGCGTTCCGGCATTCGCGGAAAGCGGAGAGGTCACCCTCACGAGGTCTGGCGGAAGCAGGATGCGGTCACGGGTGCGGCAACCTGCGATGCAGACTGGATGCGAGAAGCGCACTCACGGAATCGACGACTATCTCTCGTGTTCGTTTCCATGAATTTTGTCTCCAAGAGACATGCCCCGTGAGAAATCACAGGGCGGGGGCAAGAAGAGTCGTGCGATAGGATCATCGTGGGTTCTCGGCTCTTCGAGAGGTCGGCTCGCGACGGCGAGAAGCACGCTTGCCGGCTTCGCCATCAATTCTCGGCTCACCGGGAAACCAGCGAGCCGTCGACCGACGACCTGCATGGCCTCGCGCAAGATGGGCTAGCGAGAGCAGGCCTTGACGGCGGGGCCCGTCTGCAGTAGCATTAGCACAGATGTTCGTGTATCGGAAGGGAACTGGCGACATGGCGAACGAACTGAAGGAGCGACCCACCTTCGATCCCTCGAAGTACCTCACCAAGGTCAACGGTCACGATTACCTGGAGGTGAAGTGGCGCTTGCTCTGGTTCCGCACGGAACATCCCGATGGGGAGATCGAGACGGAGCTCGTCGAGCACCGGGATGGAGTGGCGGTTTTCCGTGCGCGAGTCCGGGTACCAGGGGGTGGTTCGGCGACTGGTTGGGGAAGCGAGTCGGCTGAGGATTTTGCCGATTACCTGGAAAAGGCGGAGACGAAAGCACTCGGTCGGGCATTGGCGGCGCTCGGTTACGGGACGCAGTTCTGCCCGGACTTCGAGTTCGGTGCCGCTGAACAGCGTGTCGTGGACACTCCCATCGACGGCCGGCGACTCGGCTGGCGGCGGGCGGAGAGTGGTCGGGTGACTCCACGGCAACTCGAGTATCTGCGCGATATGGCGCGCCGGCTCGGCATGAGCGAGGAAGAGCTGGAAGCGCGGGCGCAAGAACAGTTCGGAACGACCTTGGCTGATCTGGGACGGCAGGAAGCGTCGGCCTTGATCGAGAGCCTGCGACAACGCCGGAATGTGCATGAGGCAGCCTGAAGAGGGCTTGCTACTCGATGCGATCCATGGTTCGTATTCCCCCTGGGATCGGTCCCAGGGGGAACGTTCGTTTTGTGAGGGGAAGCGATGAAGGATTTGGAGCAGCTGAGGGCTCGCCTCCCGGCCTTACGTGACGTGACCTATCTCAATACTGGGACGCTGGGTGTGATGGCGGAACCGGTGCTCGAACGATACGTCGAAGCCCTGCAGCGTGTCGAGCGATTCGGTCACGCTCGGTGGGATGAGGTGCGGGCAACGGCGGAAGCTGCCCGCCAGCGACTGGCTGAACTCGTGGGCGCTTGCCCGGAGGAGCTCGCCTTTACTGGCAACAGCACAGATGGTTTGGCCCTGATCCTCGCCAGCCTCCGATGGTCACCGGGCGATCGCGTATTGACCAGTGATCAGGAGCATCCAGCCTTGCTGCTGCCCCTCAGCGCGGTGAGCCGACGACACGAGGTTACCGTTCATCAATTCACTGTCGGCAGCACGCCGGAAGAAACGATTGTCTCCTTCGCCGAGCGATTGGAGGAAGTGCGCCCCCGGCTCGTCGCCTTCAGCCATGTCTCCTGTGAGACCGGTGTGCGCCTACCGGTCGAACGACTGGTGTCGATGGCGCACCAGCACGGGGCGCTCGTGTTGCTCGATGTCGCGCAATCGGTCGGGCAATGCCGAGTGGACCTGCGAGGACTCGGGGTCGATTTCGCTGCGGGGAACGGGCACAAGTGGCTTCACGGGCCGAAAGGAACCGGCTTCCTCTTCGTGCGACGAGACATGCTGGATCTGCTCGAACCTCCCTTGGTCGGAGATGGAGCGGTCGAACCAGCCTTCGAGCGGACTGCCGACTGGTTGGAGGGGTGGCGCTTCCGGTCGGACGCGCAGCGCTTCGAGTTCGGGACGAGAAACCCAGCTCCTTGGATCGGGCTCACGGCGGCGATCGATTATCTGGAGGCGATCGGCTGGGACACGATCGAGCGCCATCAATGCGTGCTGGTACGCTGGTTGCACGAGCGGATTTCCGCGATCCCAGGGGTTCGCTGGTACTCGACGCTCGATCCGACGTGTGGAAGCGGGATGGTGACGCTCGGGCTGAGCGGGTGGGACGGTGAAACGCTCAGCCGTGTCCTCTGGGAGCGCTTCCAGATCATCCAGAGACGAGTGCTGGTACCGAACGGCATACGCGTATCCTGCGCCTACTTCACCTCGTTCGAGGATCTCGAAAAGTTGGCGAGCGCACTCGAGCAGCTCGCTGTTGGCAGTGCGGGGGTCAGAGAATGAGCATCGCGTCGCCGAAACTGTAGAAGCGATAGCGTTGCTGGACGGCCTCTCGATACGCCTCCAGGATCAGTTCGCGCCCGGCGAAGCTCGCAACGAGCAGGATCAGGGTGCTGCGGGGCAAGTGGAAGTTGGTGATCAGCGCGTCGACCACGCGCCAGTGGTAGCCAGGATAGATGTAAAGGTCAGTCCAGCCAGTGATAGGACCCTCGGTGTCTCCTGTCAGAGCATCGGCGATCGATTCGAGGGTGCGGGCAGCCGTCGTGCCCACGGCAACGATCCGGCGGTTCGCAGCACGAGTTTCTCGAATCAGCGAGACTGTCTCGGCTGGCACCGCGTACCACTCCGCATGCATCTTGTGCAAGCGGACGTCGGTCACCTCGATCGGCTTGAAGGTGCCGATTCCGACATGCAGGGTGAGCGGCGCGATGCGGATTCCCCGTTGGCGTAACTCGTCCAGCAGTCGTTCCGTGAAATGGAGCCCAGCAGTCGGCGCGGCTACCGAGCCGGGATGCCTTGCATAAACCGTTTGGTAGCGTTCCGGGTCGGACAGCGGACGGTGGATATACGGCGGGAGCGGCACGTGCCCGAAAGCGTCCAAGCGTTCGGCGATACCGGGATCCAGCTCGACGATGACCTGGCCGCCCGAACGGCGCTCGCGGATGCGCAGGGGCGCTGGCTGAGCGAACTGTGGATCGCGAGGTTGGATCGTGATCGTCTCTCCGGGGCGCAGCTTCCGAGCTGGGCGGGCGAGCGCGAGCCAAACGGTGGTTCCTTCGAGCGGTTGGACCAAGAGGATCTCGACTTTCCCTCCGGTCAGGCGGTGACCCAAGAGACGGGCTGGGAGGACCCGCGAGTCGTTGACGATCAAAAGGTCTCCAGGATCGAGGAGGGAGGGAAGTTCACGAAAGATGCGATGCTCGATAGAGTGTGTCGCTCGGCGAACAACCATCAGCCGGGCAGCATCGCGCGGCTCGATCGGCTCCTGTGCGATCAATTCCTCCGGAAGCTCGTAATCGTATTCATGAAGAGAGAGTGCCGCTTCCTCAAGCATCGCTGGATCTTTCCGACGCGGCATGCTCGAACGGTATTTCGAGCTGCAACCGGTTTTCTGGATAAGTGAGTCCGAGATGCTCGTAGGCTCGACGGGTGGCGATCCGTCCGCGCGGTGTGCGCTGAAGGAACCCGAGCTGGAGGAGATATGGCTCGTAGACACTTTCGATCGTATCCGGTTCTTCGCTTGTCGCGGCGGCTAATGTCTGGATACCGACTGGACCACCGTCGAATTTCTCCACCAGGGTCCGGAGGATGAGCCGGTCGACTTCATCGAGGCCGAGTTCGTCGACGGCGAGCTGATCGAGGGCCAGGCGAGCGAGTTCTCGGGTGATCGTGCCGTCGCCGATGACCTGGGCGTAGTCGCGCACACGCTTGAGGAGACGGATCGCTATACGAGGTGTACCGCGACCACGCCGGGCGATCTCCTCCGCGCCATCGGAGGTAATAGGCACCTGGAGGATGCGGGCGGCACGCTCGACGATGGCTCGCAGCGCCGCGGTGTCGTAAAAGTCCAGTCGATAGGTCGCGCCGAAGCGATCGCGCAGCGGGGAGGTGAGCAGTGCGAGCCGCGTGGTTGCCCCGACCAACGTGAAGCGCGGGAGCGCAATGCGCACACTGCGTGCTGCTGGGCCTTTACCGATCACCAGATCGACCGCAAAGTCTTCCATCGCGGGGTAGAGGATTTCTTCGACCAGCCGGTTAAGGCGATGGATTTCGTCGATGAAGAGGACGTCTCCAGGACGAAGATTGGTCAGGATCGAAACGAGATCGCCCGGACGCTCGATGGCTGGACCGCTGGTGATCCGGAGGTTAACCCCCATCTCCGCGGCGATGATCCCGGCGAGCGTCGTTTTACCGAGTCCTGGAGGGCCATAGAAGAGGAGATGATCGAGTGGCTCACCACGCTCCTGGGCGGCTCTGATGGCGATGGCGAGGCTTTCCTTGACACGATCCTGCCCGATGTACTCGGCAAGGCGACGCGGGCGCAAGGTCTCCTCGAAATACTGCTCGCTCGTGGTCGGTTGTGGTGCGACGATGCGTGGCTCGTTCATCGCTCATCCCTACACGTATGAGGATACCAGAGAGAAGAACAGGAGTTCGTCTCAAGTGCCAGGTTTCTCTGGCAACTCCGCTTCCTCGACGAGAAGGATGGGGATGCCGTCTTCGATCGGATAGCGGCGCTGGCAGGTACGACAGATCAAACGGTCATTCGCGAGAACGAGTTCACCGTGACAGGCTGGGCAGGCCAGGATCTCGAGAAGTTCCGGGTCGATGATCGGTTGCGTCTCAGCCATGCGCTCGGCTCCATTCGTGTCGCTGACGTGCATCTTACCAGGCTGCGGGCGGAAGGAGCTGGCGGAACGCAAACAGGACGTGAAAGGGATTTCGTGAACCTTCGCACGCCGGCCCCGCGGCGTGCGGCAGAAGCTCTTCTCAGCGACTGACGCGGTCGTTTCTCGGGGTCGGTCACGCAGGTACGGCTGAGCAGGACCGGGACTGGTGAACCGGGTCAGGCCCGGCAGCTGGTGAGACAATCCTGCTGGTGGAAGCTGGAGAACTCTCGGTCGTTGCGCTCGGCTGCGGTGGCCGTCAATGCTCCGGTCGAGACAGGTCAGGAGGAGACCAGAAAGCGAGTGCATGCGGGGGTTCGGGCGAGACGGCTTGCAGGTCGAAAAGCGAGGAGAGATCGGAGACCCGGCCTCGAACCACTGTGCTGGTCGGTGAACATACCTCCTAGGAAACAACCAACGCTCCGGTACAAGACCGGAGCGTTGGGGTGCCTCACGGGGCTCGAACCCGTAACCACTGGATCCACAGTCCAGCGCTCTGCCAATTGAGCTAGAGGCACCATACGAGAGAAAGGCGAGCGATACCGAGCGAGTAAGCCGAGTTCTGTTCTAGGCGGTCATCTCTCTCGCCCGTGTCTTGCACGGACGGTCGCTTCGTCACCTCCGCGACTGCTCTCATCCTCGGGCCTCGGCGAGCAACCTGATAGCGGCCCGCTCGGAGATTGCTGCAGGGAGGATTGCCCTTTTCACCCCGGGACGAGCCCGGTCATCGTCTCTGTTGCTCTCACGCTGGGTTATCCAGCGCGCCGATCTGGACTGTCAGCGGCGCCGGTCTCCGCTGCCCTGGGTTGACCCCAGGCACCCCGCTCTGTGCAGCTCGGACTTTCCTCTGGTGCTTACCGCACCAGCGACCGCCCTGCCCGGTATCGCTCACGGGAACACGAACGTTCCCGGACCGGCGGTGCCGAAGGGGAGATTTGAACTCCCACGGGGTTACCCCCACTACGCCCTGAACGTAGCGCGTCTGCCAGTTCCGCCACTTCGGCCCGTCGAGCGGTTATCCGCTCGCAGCCGCTAGTATAGCATCAAGCGGGTTGCGTTCGCAAGCGTTTCCGGGCAGTTCCGCGAATGCCTATCAACCTCTTCCCTGCACATCCCGCGCGTGTCATCGCGGCCAACGACCTTCTGCGACAGCCATCTCGGGATGGCCTCCTCTTCGGTTCGCGAGCAGGCGCATCGCTCGTCCGATGTAGGGTCTTGCGGTTCGGCATGGTACAGGAGAGTCGGGTCATTCATCGGATCGGGTACTCTATGGAGGACTCGAGAACTGGCGGTCTTGCTCGAGAGCGATCTGGCTAAGCACCGCGAGCGGAGCCGATTGTCGTGGTGCTCGACGAGGCAGGCACGTGGTCGTTGGTCGCTCACTCGGTCAGATGCCCCTGTTCCTCGTAATAGTCGATCCGGCGCGCTGCCACGATGGCCTGGATCTCTTGCATGCTCATCCCGAAGCGGTGTAAGGTGTGACGAACCATTTCCAGGCCAGCTTCGAAACTAGGGTGCACCACTTCGGTGGCCCCAGCCTCGACCAAGCGCGCGACGAAGGCTCGCCGGTCGGCCCGCGCGATGATGTCCAGGGTGGGGTTGAGTGTCCGGGCCAGGCGCACCGCAGCTTCGGCGGCAAAGGCATCGGGGACAGCGACGACGAAGACGCGCGCGGTCGTGATGTGCGCCGCCAGGAGGACCTGCTCGTTCGCGACGTCACCATAGATCGCCTGGATCCCCAGGCGCCGCAAGTCGCGCACCAGGACGGGATCGCGATCGATCACGACGAAACGAAAGCGCCGGCGTTGCAGGACTCGCCCCACTTCGCGGCCAGAGCGACCGTAACCAGCGATCACGACATGACCGCGCAGGGGCGAACTCGAGGAAGCACCGGAATCGATCTCGTGGAGCGCTGCCGGGCGACCGACCAAGCGGAGCGGCGGCTCGAGCAGCCAACGGGCCCGCTCCGTCAGCGTCAAGAGAAAGGTATTGAGCAGGAGCGAGGCGATCGCAGCACCGATCATCGCATTGTAGAGAGTGTGGTCGAGAATACCCACCTGCAACCCGAGTAGACCGAGCACGAACGAGAATTCGCCGATCTGCGCGAGAAAGGCTCCCGAGCGAATAGCGACGCTCGGTGAGTAACCCAAGAACGCGACTACACCTGCGGCAAGGAACCCTTTGATCACGGTTACGACGATCAAGATGGCGAGCGCAATCGGCCAGGACCGGAGGAGAGCAATCGGGTCCGCGAGAAGGCCGAGTGCGGCGAAGAACATGACGCCGAAGACATCACGAAGCGGGAGAATACCGCCGAGAACTTGATAGGAAAACTCGGATTCGGATACGACGATACCAGCCAGAAAAGCCCCCAGAGCGAACGAGAGGCCGGCCCATTCGCTCCCCACTGCTGTTCCGATCGCTAGCAGGACGACCGCTAGAAGGAAAAGTTCCCGGCTTCCGACTCGTGCGATCTGAAACAGTAACCAAGGGACGATGCGTATGCCGAGGACCGCGATCGTCAGCAACGCGACGACGGCGAGCGCGATCGATTTTCCGAGGCCGAGAACGACGTCCACGAGGTCGGAACCGACGAGCGCGGGAATGATCGCGACCAACGGCACCACCGCGATATCTTGGGCGAGCAGGATCGCTGCGGTCGGGCGTGCGGCTGGTTGGTTCAAGGTGCCCCGCAGTTCCATGAGCGTGAAACCGATCACCGAACTGGAGATCGCTGAGAGTTCAGCGAGCACGAACGCTTGTGCGGTGGTGAGGCCCAATGCGCGAAAGATGAGGAATGCAACCATGAGCGTCAGGCCGATCTGGAGGAGTCCCCCACGAATGACGATACGGCGTAACTCGATCAGCTCCCGAAAGGAGAAGTGGACGCCGAGCGAGAACATGAGAAAGCTCACACCGAAATCAGCGAAAGCTTGAATGATCGCGGGATCGATGTGCCGACCCTCCAAGAGGCGACCGAGCAAGAGCCCAGCGACGAGGTAACCCATGATGACCGGTTGCCGCAGCCGGGCGGACACCAGACCGAGCAGGACGGCTGCGGCGACGACGATCAAGAAGACGAGAAAAATGGCTTCGCGTTCCACGCGTTTTGCCTGTTCACTCTCCCGAGCAGGCGATCAAATCGTCAGCGCGCCTCAGCGCGAGTGCGCAAAACGGCATCGTACTACAGTTTTGCGTCGAGGCGCTACCGTGCCAGGGTGCAGCGTCACCATCGAGGAGAATCGGCAAGGCGATCGTTCTCGAAGCGAGGAGCTGGGATGGTCGAGACGGGCGTTTCCACCGGTGGCTCGACCAGCTGTCTCCGATTGCGGAACTGGTGACGCTGCACGATCGGCCCTGGAATCAGCATGCCACGTGGATGCGCGCGGATAACCTTCGACGTGACAGCGTATCCCACAGCTGCTCGTCGGTCGCATCGGGGCCTGACAGCGCGGTCGAAGTCGCTCCTTGACGCCAGCGTGACCGCGCTCCATACTAGTGTACGTACACTGCGGTGTGGCCATGGAGGCGGGTGCTGCTCTCCGGTAGAATCGGGACGCGGATGTGATCGGCAGTGATCGTTCGTGCCCGAAAACGAGTATGAGCGGAGAGCAGGGAGATCGAGAGCGATGCAGAGCAGCGAGATCCGTCGAGCATTCATCGAATTTTTTGCCGAGCGTGGCCATGTCCAGGTACCGAGTTCGTCGTTGATT
Source organism: Thermomicrobium roseum DSM 5159 (assembly GCF_000021685.1). Taxonomy (GTDB): domain Bacteria; phylum Chloroflexota; class Chloroflexia; order Thermomicrobiales; family Thermomicrobiaceae; genus Thermomicrobium; species Thermomicrobium roseum. Next base: position 717,765 of record NC_011959.1, read on the forward strand.
CCGTCGGATCCTACCGTCTTGTTGACGACAGCTGGTATGCAACAGATGGTGCCCTATTTCCTGGGTTTGGAGCGACCGCCGCACACGCGACTGACGTCGATCCAGAAGTGTTTCCGTACTGTCGATATCGATGAGGTGGGAGACGAAAGCCATCTGACTTTCTTCGAGATGCTGGGAAACTTCTCGATCGGCGACTACTTCAAAGCAGAAGCGATCAGCTGGGCGTGGGAGTTCCTCACCAAGTGGCTCGGCGTTCCAGCCGAACGCTGGTATCCGACGGTGCATCCGGATGACGAGTTCTCTTACCAGTATTGGCGAGACCAGATCGGTGTTCCGACTGAGCGGATCTTCAAGCTAGAAGACAATTGGTGGGGACCGGTGGGAGCGACGGGACCCAACGGACCGGATTCCGAGATCCATTACGACCGGGGTATGGAGTATGGCTGTGGGCGTACGGAGTGCGGACCAGGGTGCGACTGTGGGCGTTTTCTGGAGACCTGGAATCTCGTCTTCATGGAGTTCTATAAGGAAGCTGATGGCACGCAGCGCCCCCTTCCGCGCAAGAACATCGACACCGGTATGGGACTGGAACGGATCTCATTGATCATGCAGGGGGTAGGATCGGTTTTCGAGACCGATCTCTTTTACCCGATCCTGAGTGAAGCAGCGACGATTGCTGGTGTTCGTTACAAAGAACAGGCGCGTGTCGACCGCTCGCTCCGCGTGATCGCCGATCATGCACGTGGCGTCACGTTCCTGGTCGGAGATGGGGTATTCCCCAGCAACGAAGGGCGCGGGTATGTGCTGCGGCGAGTGCTGCGGCGTGCGGTTCGGCATGGGAAGCTCCTGGGGATCGAACGACCGTTCCTCAACCAACTGGTCGATGTCGTCATCGAACTCTTTTCTTCCTACTATCCGAACTTGAACGAGCAGCGAGAGCGGATACACCGTGTCATTCGTCACGAGGAGGAGCACTTCCAGCGCACGCTCTCGGCTGGTCTCTCGCGTTTCGAAGCGCTTTTGGATCAGCTGCAACGGAGCGGTGAGCAGGTGCTACCTGGTGACGAGGCCTTCCGTCTTTACGATACCTATGGTTTCCCATTGGAATTGACCGAGGAATTGGCTCGCGAATCCGGCTTTACTGTCGATCGGGCCGGGTTCGAGCGAGCCTTGGAACGGCAACGAGAGCTCAGTCGGGCCAGTGTGGGGCGCTTCGCCGATACGCAGCGGCAACGAGCCGAGCTGTATGCCCAATTCTCGGAGCGACCGACAGAGTTCGTCGGCTATGACCGCCTGGAAACGACGGCAACCATCGTCGGCATTCTCGGTTTGAGCGATCTGCGACAGGAAGCCGAGGCGGGGGAGGAGATCGAGCTGATTCTCGATCGAACACCCTTCTACGGTGAAGCAGGTGGCCAGGTCGGTGATACGGGAGAAATCGTTGCCGAAACGGGAATCGTTACGGTGGAGGATACGCAACGACCGACTCCCGAATTGATCGTGCATCGAGGTCGTGTGCGGGAAGGCTCTATCCGGGTCGGCCAGTCGGTGCGGGCGATCGTGGATGCGGAGCGACGAGCCGCTATCCGCCGCAACCACACGGCGACGCACCTGTTGCACGCGGCGCTGCGTCGTGTACTCGGCGAGCATGCGGTCCAGGCTGGTTCATTGGTCGCGCCCGATCGCTTGCGCTTCGACTTTTCTCACCATGAATCGGTCAGCCCTGAGCAGTTGCGCCGGATCGAGGAGATGGTGAACGAGCAGATCGTGCGCGATCTTCGGGTCGAGGTGCGTTACCTCCCACTACGAGACGCCTTGGCGGAGGGAGCAATCGCCCTTTTCGGCGAGAAGTACGGTGATACCGTTCGCGTCGTCTCGATCGACGGATTCAGCAAGGAGCTGTGTGGCGGGACACATGTTTCGCACACTGGCGAGATCGGCGCATTCCTGATTACCGACGAGACGAGTGTGGCCAGTGGCATCCGTCGAATCGAAGCGGTGACGGGCCTTGCGGCAGCGCGACTCGCCCGTACGCTGATCGATGTCTCGGAAGAGGCAGCCCGGCGCCTCCATGTGGTTCCAGAACAGCTTCCGGAGGCCATCGAGCGGCTGCAGCAGCAAGTCCGCGATCAGCAACGCGAAATCGAGCGGCTCGCTGCTGACTTGGCTGCAGCGCGATTGGCCCCACTCGTGGAGCGAGCGGCTCGGATCGACGGCTTCCGTGTCGTCAGCGCGCGGATAGAAGTTCCCTCGCTCGACGTGTTGCGACGAGTCGGCGATCGCTTGCGCGATGCGATCGGTTCCGGTGTCGTCATCCTGGGCACGGCGATCGAGAACCGCCCGATGATACTCGCGATGGCGACCCCGGATGCGGTGCAGCGGGGGGTGCATGCGGGACAGGTCGTCCAGGCAGTGACTCCGTTGCTGGGAGGCCGCGGTGGCGGTCGGCCGGATATCGCTCAAGGGGGCGGTGCCGATGTGTCTCGGCTCGACGAGGCCTTGGCGGCGGCCCGGGGTGAGGTCGAGCGACAGCTTCGGAACAGCACGAGCTGATCTGCTGTTCGAGTGGTCGGTCGCCCGCCGCGTGGAATCGAACACAGGGCGGATGAGGAGGTGCAGTGGTGTGGCGACCGACCGATCGATCGCGCGAACGGGGTAGTCTGCTGGCGACGCGAACCTCTGAGACAGGGGATAGACGTACGAGCGAGGCTTTTGACGAGACCGCGGAACTCGGTACGTATCGGCCCGCAAGACCCGGCCTGGCAGACGTCGGATCGTTGCGTGGGCAGAGGAGAGTTGTTTCGGTGTCGGGTGCTCGGCTGGCCAATGGGGCGCGTGCTCCGGCCGGGGTAGTAGCCGAAGGACGGTCTCGCGTCTGGCCGATGGTCGCGGGCGGCAGCGGGTCGCGCCGAAGATGGGTGTTCGCCGGGTTGCTCGTCGTTGCCGCTCTCGTCACCACTGTCGTTCTGTCGGCAGCACTAGTACCAGCGGCGACGATCCGGATCACGCCGGCGATCGAGCAACGCGAGGTGACGATGACCTATGCACTCGAGCCCTCGAGCGCGGTCGATTGGGTGGCACCCAGCCGGATGGTGTCGGTCCCCATCGAGGTGAGAGCGGAGCGCGCGACCACTGGAGAAAAAAAGGTGCCGGACGGTACGGCAAGCGGTCGGGTTCGGTTCGTCAATGCGTCGTTGCAACCGGTGCAGGTCAGCGCTGGGACGAGGTTGACTGGTACGAACGGCATCGCGTACCGTGTCGCGGAGGACGTCATCGTGCCTGCTGCCGATCCCTTCGGAAGTCAGGCCTTTGGGGTGGCTGACGGACGAGTCGTTGCCGATGTTCCTGGACCGGACGGGAATGCTGCCATCGGAACAGTGACCGGTCAACTCGGTGAAGGAGTGCTCTACCGGAACATCGAGCCTTTGACTGGAGGGTCGCTACGGACAGTCCGGCTCGTGACGGAGGACGATGTTGCCTCGCTGCGGAAGCAGCTCGAGCAGTCACTCACCGAACGTGTTCCGACGGCACTCCAGGCTACACTGCTTCCCGGAGAGACGTTGGTGGAGGGGACGCTTCGCATCGGGACTCCCGAGATTCAGATCGAGCAGAAAGCTGGTGATGAGAGCGAAAACCTGACGGGAACGGGAAAGCTGGTGCTCACCGCGCGGGTGTACGATCCGGCGGCCGTGCACCGAGCAGCGCAGGAGGAAGCAGCCAAGCGCCTGGCTCAGGCGACTGGGATCGATGTCGTGTTGATCGGCAACACGCTTACCTTCGGTGAGCCAGAGGCGATCGGTGCGAACCGCTGGCGCGTCCGTGCAGCAGCGCAGGTACGGCTCGTGCCGGCCAGCGCAGATCTCGAGCGGTTGCGGCGCGAAGCAGCTGGCCATTCGCTCGATCAGGCTATGCGGAAGGCGCAGGCTATTGCAGGGGTGGGTGGCGTGGAGATCGAGATTCGTCCCGGCTGGTGGCCCAAGCGTCTTCCCGATCGGGCCTCACGGATCCAGGTGGTGGTGAGTGAGTGAAGAACGGCTGGGCCGGACGATGGGGCTGGACGTCGGGGGGCGGCGGGTCGGCGTGGCGATCAGCGACGAAATGGGGATGATCGCCAGTCCATTGGCGACCATCGATCTGGATCGCGATGGCCTCGAGCGGCTGGTGGAGTTGATCAGTCGATACGACCCGGTGCTGATCGTCGTCGGGTTACCGGTGACGATGCGAGGTCGTGAGGGTAGTCAGGCAGTCGAGACGAAGGCGTTCGCCGCTCGGTTAGCGGAGCGAATCGACCGACCCATCGTCTTTTGGGACGAGCGATTGACCAGTTCGGCAGCGGAGCGCCTGTTGACTGACGCGGGTGTCGGTCGGAAACGTCGCCGGGAACTCGTGGACGCCGTAGCCGCCGCCCTCCTTCTCCAGAGTTATTTGGACGCTCAGCGAAGCCAGCGTGGTCGGCACGGTACACAGAAGCGGGACCGATCGCTTGACTCCTCGGGAACCGCTTGAGGGAGGACGATCTCGTCGCTTTCCCTCATTCCCGGTCGGACACTCCGATCATTGCAGGAGAGTCGCCGCATCGCTATACTGCGTTCGACTGGTCGGCGGAGGAGTAGGACCGAAGACGATGAAGCTGGTGATCGCAGTGGTGCAGAACGAAGATGCCGACAGCATCGTCGAGTCTCTGCTCGAGCGCCAGTTTCGGGCTACCCGCCTCGCCAGTACTGGTGGCTTCTTGCGTCGTGGCAATACGACACTCCTGATCGGTGTCGAAGATCACGACGTAGAAACTGTCTTGGATGTCATTCGGACGAGAGCTCGCACTCGAATTCGTCAGGACAGCGCTCACGGCGCGGTCGAGAGTGCTGCGGCGACTGTTTTCGTGATCCCCCTCGAAGATTACCAGCGCCTCTGAGGCGCACTGACTGGTTCCACGCTGATCCGAATACCAGCTCTCAGCGGAACGTGGTCCAGCGGCGCGTGCTGGAGCCACGTTGGAGACGGTGCGTTGCGCGTCGCATGAGCACGATGGTCAGTCCGGCTAGGAAAAAGCCAGCGACGAATAGGCTTTCGACTGGGACCGTGCCGCGTTGCCAGTCGATGAATCGGGCGCTCAGGAGACCGAGCAAAGTCGGATAGAGTAGTAGGCCACTCAAAGCGAAGATCCCCGCTTCGATGATGGCTAAACGAGGATCGGCGCCGCGCCAGCGACTCACGATATAGGGACCGAGCGTTCCGGCTGGGAGCCAGATCAGGAACGCCCGCAACCATTCTGCAGTGAGCGTATCCATCGGCCAGCGACCCTTTCTTTCTGAAATCTTTGGAGCGAGCCGGTCGACCGCTACCGGTATCGCGGTCACTGGTCGCCTCCTTTTCGAGCGTACCGAGGGGGCTGCTGTGCTGTCCAGGTACGTCGCTCGTGGGAGGTAATGGATCCACGGCAGCGATTCCCGTTGGAGGACCCTGATCCAGCTTCTCCGACGGGCGGCGAGGAGCGTGGCGGAGTCTCGCTTCGAGGATGACTGTGCGTTCGTCGCGGTCGACCATGGAGCTTTGGCGGGGACGAGCAGGTTCGCCCTCGCTGCGTGTCTCCGCTCAAGGAGCGCCTGGGAAGAGATCGTTTTCCTCGAGAAGTCCCGCTAATCGAAGAAGGTTGAGGGCCAGTACGGCAGTGGTGACTGGACCCGTGCCGCCAGGAACGGGGGTAAGAGCGCTGGCCACTTCGGCGACGGCTGGATCGACATCACCGATGAGACGGCCGTCGCGCACCGAGACCCCGAAATCGATAACCACGGCTCCTGGAGCGACCATGTCCGGCTTGACGAGATGGGGTTGGCCGGCAGCGACGAACAGGAGATCGGCCTGTCGCGTGAGCTTGGCGAGATCAGGCGTACGGCGATGGCAAATGGTCACAGTGGCGTCGCGGGCCAGAAGCAAGAGGGCAAGCGGGCGACCGACGACGGGGCTGCGACCGATGACGACAGCATGCCGACCCGCCACTTCGATGCCGTAGTGCTGGAGGAGGATAAGTCCTCCGAGAGGGGTGCTCGGCGCGATCCAAGGACTGCCGATCGCTAAACGCCCTTGCTGTTCGAACGAGACGCCGTCGACGTCCTTGGTGGGCGGCATCAGTCGTGCGAGCGATCGGCGCGAGACGCCTTTGGGGAGCGGCTGCAACGCCAGGATGCCGGTGACGGATTCGTCCTCGGCGAGTCGCTTGAGGAGAATCGCGAATCGAGATTCATCCAGTGTATCGTCAATCTCTTCGGTCCGATAATTCAAGCTCAGTGTGGTGAATTGCTTGCGGATCGCGCGAGCGTAGGCTTGGGCGGAAGGATCGTTGGGGAGCAGCACGGTGAGGGTGGGTGGTCCCTGATGTGGGGCTCGCCGTGCAAGCACTTGCTGGATACGGGCGTGCAGCGACTCGACGACTGGTCTCCCCGATAGTATGTGGGCAGCCATCGCTCTCCATCCTTTCCGCGTGACAGAAGTCTTTCGATGGGACGCCAGGTCATTTGTGCAGTAGCGTGCACGCATGATCCTCAGGCCTGAGCGTGCTCCGAGAGGAGCGCTCGGCGCTGGAGGATTTCGCGCTGGAGTACTTCCGCGCGTTCCGGAGAGAGAAGTGGCAGGTTGGCGCGCGCCATCGCGAGTGCTGCCTCGATGCCCGCTCGGCAGAGGGCTCGTGCTGCTTCCAGATCGGATGCAGCGAAGGATGGGGTGTGCGGCAGGACCGATCGGATGAGCGCTGAGAGTGCGAGCCCCAAATCGGCAGTCTCGAGCGGGACCGTGCTCGCTCGCTCCGCAGCGACAGTAGCCGATGGCGAGCGCTGATCCATACGAAGCGCACTTAGCAACTCGTCGAGCGCTACTCGGTCACGCTCGGCTTGCGCGAGTGCGCTCGCGGCGATGCGTTCGAGATCCTCAGCGAGCGTATCTGCCACTTCGCGGGGCAGCTGTTGCTTGGCGGCACGGCGGACAAGATCGGTAAGAGCAGCTGCTTGAGCGATGGACAAGCATGCGGCAACCCCACCCCCGCAACGATAGCGTGGGCGACGCATGCGTTCCACTAACTGGGTGACGGTCCAGTCGGCGATCGACCCCTCTCGATCCAATACCACCCGACTCCCTCCTCCCGTTTTCTTGTCCATAGCAAACGTTTGCAGCGCGTGAGCGCGGACGCGAGCGCTTCCTGTGCGAGTATAGCCATGAAGTTGCTGTCACTTGGCTGTCGTCTTGGTGTCGCTATGCCTGCATCATCTTTTCTGTTGTGTCTGTGTGACACAACGCTGTGGACAGGGTGGAAAAGGGGTTGACGGGTGGGCACGGGACATGTAGGATGGGGGTGTCGATCGGGCACCGTTCGCTTCGGGCGAGTTCGCTGGGAGCGGAAGCAAAGGGGGCAAGCGATGGAGAGAGAGCCGGTGACGTTCTTCGGCCAACTCTTGCGCCGCTATCGGGAGTCAGCCAGGCTCTCGCAGAGTCGTCTTGCGCAGCGAGCCGGCTTCGATCACAGTTACGTGTCGCGACTGGAGAGTGGGCGTCGAGCACCGACTCGGGAGGCGATTCTGCGTTTGGCGGAGGCGCTCGAACTCGGGCCGGCCGACCGTGACAGCTTGCTGGCTGCTGCTGGTTTCTTACCCGAACAGACCGAATACCTGTTCGGTAGCGAGCCGGTGCTCGGGGAAGTCGTCGAGCTTCTCCAGCGCACGGACGTTCCAGAGCAGATTCGCGAAGACCTCCGCCAGTTGCTCGCGCTGGTGGTCCGGCAGGTAAAGCGGGCACTCATTGGAATCGGTTCCATCGGCGAGAGCGAAGACGAGGTTCCGGGTAGTACGGGTTGGTCCCCGCGCTGGCCGGGTCAGGCTGCTTCGCAAGGAGCAGTGTGAGCGTCGATGCGGGAATCTCGCGCATCTGTGCTGTTCTTGTACGCTTGGGACAGGTAGTGGGACTCGTGATCGATCGCCTGACCCAGGATCGATCGCCGGGCGTCCCTGAGGAGGTACGAGGGGGCTAGCGTGGCGCGGCCGTACGCTCATCTTCATTTGCATACGGAATTCTCGCTACTCGACGGCCTCGGTCGGATACCGGAGTACGTGGGGCGTGCTCGCGAACTCGGTATGGAGCACCTGGCGATATCCGATCACGGGGTGCTGTATGGAATCATCGATTGGTACAAGGCAGTCAGGGCCGAGGGGCTTCATCCCATCATCGGGATGGAAGCGTATCTTGCCCCACGGTCGGTTCAAGACCGGGACAAGACGATCTACCATCTCTTGCTGCTTGCAGAGAATGAGCGCGGTTACAAGAATTTGCTGAAACTGGCCACGCGAGCGAGCTTGGAGGGGTTCTATTACAAACCGCGCATCGATATGGCCATGCTGGCCGAACATGCCGAGGGGCTGATCGCAACCTCGGCGTGCCTCGGGGGACCGATTGCGAACAACCTACTGAATGGGAATCACGAGGCAGCTCGGGAGTGGGGAATCCGTCTCCGCGAGTTGTTCGGGCCAGATCGGTTTTACATCGAGCTACAGGATCACGGATTGCCGGAACAGCGGCGAGTGAATAGCGAGCTGGTGGCACTGGCTCGCGAACTGGATCTTCCCTTGGTCGTGACCAACGACGTCCATTATCTCCGCCAGGAGGATGCGAGCGTTCAGGATTTGCTGATCTGCATCCAAACCAACTCGACGCTCGATGACCCCAAGCGGATGCGAGTTCAGTCCGACCAGCTTTACTTCAAGAGTGCCGAGGAGATGTGGCGACTCTTCGGTGCCGAGGTCCCGGAGGCACTCCTCAATACGGTCCGTATCGCCGAGCGTTGCGAGGTCGAACTCGAATTCGGTCGTCTCCATCTCCCCGACCCTGGTATACCAGCGGGGATGACTGCTGACGACTATCTTGCCGCACTGTGCTGGGAGGGGATTCGCCAGCGTTATCCTGAGTTGACCGAAGAAGTACGTCGTCGCCTGGAGTACGAGCTGGATGTTATCCGTCAGACCGGATTTTCCAGCTATATGTTGATCGTGCGAGACTTCGCGGAGTTCGCTCGCCAGCGGGGCATTCTTTATGGTGTGCGGGGAAGCGCAGCAGCGAGCATCGTGCTCTACGCTCTCGGTATCACCGATGTCGATCCTCTTGCCAATCGCTTGGTCTTCGAGCGATTTCTCAACCCGGAGCGCCGGGAGATGCCGGATATCGACATGGATTTCGCGGATGACCGGCGACACGAGGTGATCGAGTATGTCGCCCGCAAGTACGGCGCGGAGCACGTTGCGCAAATCATCACTTTCGGAACGATGGGAGCGAAGGCCGCGATCCGCGATGTCGGCCGGGCGATGGGATGGCCGCATGCCGAAGTCGATCGGATCGCGCGATTGATACCGAGCGGCGTGAACATGACGCTCGAGCGGGCGCTGGAGGAGAGCCCGGAACTCCGGCACCTGTACGAGACAGACCCGCGTTCGCGCGAATTGATCGACAATGCGCGAAAACTGGAGGGCATCGCTCGGCACGCTGGCACCCACGCGGCCGGGGTGGTCATCTCGGCGTCTCCCTTGGTCGAGCATGTCCCGCTGCAGCGTCCGGCGCGTGCCGAGGAGGGAGCACTCCCGACTACCCAGTTCCCGATGGAGACGGTCGCCGAGATCGGTCTGCTCAAGATGGATTTCTTGGGGCTGGCCAATTTGACGATCTTGGCGAACGCTGTCGAGCTGATCCGCGAGACGCGCGGCGAAACGATCGATCTGAAGCAGATTCCGATGGACGATCGCAAGACGTTCGAGCTCTTGGCCGAAGGGCAAACCTTCGGGGTGTTCCAGCTCGAGAGTGCGGGCATGCGGCGGTACATCCGGGAACTGCGGCCGACCTCGGTTGCCGAGCTCGCGGCGATGATCGCGCTGTACCGACCGGGGCCGATGCAACATATCCCACGTTACTGCCGCGCGAAGCATGGATTGGAGCCGATTCAATACCCGCATCCTGATCTGGCGGAAATTCTCGACGAGACATACGGTGTCATCGTCTACCAGGATCAGGTGCTCCTCATCGCACGGAAATTTGCTGGCTACACGCTCGGTGAAGCGGACATCATGCGCAAGGCGATGGGAAAGAAGATTCCCGAAAAGATGCGCGCTGAGCGGGAGCGCTTCATTGCCGGAGCCATAGCGAAAGGGTATAGCGAGGAGGATGCCGAGCGCATCTTCAATCTGATCGAACCATTTGCCGGCTACGCCTTCAACAAGGCGCACGCCACCTGTTATGCAGTCGTATCCTATCAGACAGCCTACCTCAAAGCCAATTATCCGGTGGAGTACATGACGGCAATCCTGCGCAACGCGCCTAGTCATCCGTCCGGAACCGTGAAGCGGATCGCGGCAGCGCTCGCCGAATGCCAGAAGCTGGGGATTTCGGTGCTTCCGCCGGACATCAATCACAGCGAGGCGACCTTTACGGTCGAGCAGTTGCCGGATGGCAGCCGCGCGATCCGGTTCGGGCTGGCGATGGTCAAGCACGTCGGGGAAGCTGCGGTCGAAGCGATCCTGGCTGCCCGCAATGAGCAGCCTGGGAAAGTGTTCCGCTCGTTCGAGCACTTTTGCGAGACGATCGACTGGAGCGTCGTCAATCGGCGAGCGGTCGAGAGCTTGATCAAGTGTGGTGCGTTGGACTGCTTTGGTGATCGCAAGATTTTGCTCGCACAGTTGGACCAGGCGATCCAGGCGGCACAGGCTCGCCAGAAAGCGCTGCGGCGGGGGCAGATGGATCTCTTCTCGGCAGTGGGTCATGATCAGGCTGCTCCTTTGCGCTTTTCCCGTCCGGATATCGAGCCACCTGACATACCGACCCGGACCTTGCTCGGGTGGGAACGGGAACTTCTCGGCGTGTACTTGAGTGCCCATCCGCTGGACGAGTTCGTCCTGCTCGGGCGACTCCGGGGACTCGTGCAGATTGCGGAACTGGACGATGAGTCGGTTGGGCAGACTGTCGAGTTGCTCGCTTTGATCAGTGGGGTGCGCAAGTTGACGACGCGCACCGGGCGCGTCATGGCTGTCCTGCAACTGGAAGACCGCTCCGGTACCATCGAGGCGGTTGTCTTCCCTGACCTCTACGAGACAACTCGTGAACGGTTGGCCGAGGAATCGATCGTGCTCCTCCAAGCGCGGGTCGAAGAGCGGAACGAGGAATTGCAACTGGTGGTGGAGTCAGTGGCCGATCCCCGCGAGGATCTCCGGAATCTCGTCCAACCGAGCCGGATCGTGCACGTTCGTCTCCCGATCACGACGTCCGTCGACGAGGACATCGAACGAATGCATGCTTTGCGGGATCTGCTCGTTACGTTCGCCGGGGATGACGAAGTGCGGATTCATCTCCCCCTCGCACAAGGCGAGATCGTGCTGGCGAGTCGGCTCCGCGTCGACTGGTGTGCGGACTTCGCTCGGGTCATCGAGGCAACGCTGGGAGCGGGGAGCGTGTGGGTCGAGGAACGAACAGCCCTCGAACTCGCATCGGCGGCTTGAAGAAGCAACTCATGTCCCGTTCCCATCGATGATCCGTCGTACGATCTCTCCTGTCTTCAACGGGTCGCTGGCGAGGACGAGGCACAGGTCGCCGGGGCGGGCCAGCGTGAGCACTGTCTGGAGCGCCTGAGGGAGATCGGGTTGGGTAACGATTACCGGCGGCAGAACGTTTTCGACGACTCCCTCACGGAAGGCAGCGAGTCGCTCGTCTCCCAAAGGCTCCGAGATCAGAATCATCCCGGTGACTCTACCCAGTATTCGTCCTACTTCGCGGAGATCCTCCTGACTCAACCAGGGGAAGCCATGCGTCACCACGAATACCTTGTGCGGGGTGCTTTGGCGAACGCAACGCAGGAGCGTGCGTAATGTCCAAAGATCCCGTGCACCATCGATGAGAACGATCAGGTCGCGGAGGAAGACGAGGTTGCACGAACCAGGGAGAAGGTCGTGCGTCGGAAGGAAGGTGCGCAAGGTCGATCGAATCGCTGTAAGGGAGATGCCGAGTCCGAGTGCCAATGCGGTCGCGCAGAGCACATTCTGAACCTGAAAGAGCAGTGCGCCGCCTAGCGTGATTGGAGCCTCGCGAACAGCGATGACAGGAATATCGTCCGGTTCGGTGCGGGTCTCTACTCGCTCGAGAAAAGCCGATGGGGCAGAGAAAGCGTCACTCTCCGTTGTCTGCGCGTCCCATGCGAAAAGTGCCTGGTAATCGTACAGTGCGCGGTTGGCGACGATGACACCGTCGTCGTACCAGATAGCCGGCTTCCGAGCATCACGCTGGCGGCGCAGCACGGGGTTCTCCGGATGCAGTGCGAAGAAAATGACGCGAGCCAGACTTTCCTCGGCGAGTCCGAGGACGTCGGGATCATCAGCGTTGAGGACGATGAATCCGTGCGGGTGGATCGCCCGCGCGACGATCTCGTGGGCTCGTGCGGCGTACCGGGTCGCGGGGGCGAGAAGACAGCTGTCGTCATTGCCGCAGAGCGTGGTGACTGCCCCTGCGCGGTAGATCGCCGCAGGGAGCCCGACAGTCGCCACCACAGGCGCTTCCAGTTCCTGGATCGCCAGGTCGAGATCGCCAGTACGGAGCGCCTGAACGACGCTCGTTCACGGCTGGAGTTCTCCTTCCAGCTGTCGTTCATCGACGAAGACGCCGCTGGAACACCAAAGACCAGCCGACCACCGCTGCGCCCGAACCATCCGGTAGAGGAGCCAGGCGGTGGTGCTCTTGCCGCGTGTCCCGGTGATAGCAACGAGCGAGAGCGGAAATCTCGTCTGACTTCGCAACCCGCTCTGATCGAGGCTCGTCATAAGATACTCCCGGCGTGGTGATCAGCTGCTGTCATCATTATCGGCAGCCTGGCCGGTACAGCCGAGCCAGTCGAGCAAGATCGGTACGGCGCGCTGGAGAGCCTGAGCACGGTGGCTCAAGCGATTCTTCTCTTCCAGCGTCATCTCTGCGAATGTCCGGTCATACCCGCAGGGAATGAAGACGGGATCGTATCCGAAACCGCCGCGACCGCGTGGCTTTTCGGCAATACACCCTTCGACCGTGCCTTCGACGACGGCTTCCCGACCATCCGGTGCGACGATCGCGACGACCGCACGGAAACGCGCGGTACGTTGGGAAAGGGGGACATCACGCAGCTCACGCAGTAACCGGGCGATATTTTGAGCATCGTCCGCGTGCTCACCAGCGTATCGGGCAGAGTGGACGCCGGGTCGTCCCCCCAGCGCGTCGACTTCGAGTCCGGAATCATCGGCGAGCGCGATAAGGCCGCTTTCCTGGGCAGCGACCCTGGCTTTGAGCAGTGCGTTCTCGACGAAGGTTTCGCCGGTTTCGGGCGGAAGTCGGATGCCGAGTGCGGGCGCGCTCACGACTTCGACGTTCGGCGGGAGCAGGGAGCGGAGTTCGCGGATCTTTCCTGGGTTGGCCGTTGCGAGAACGATCCGATGTGTCGGCATACGTCTGCACCTCGCTCATTCGATCGAGAGAGGAATCCTGAACAGTGCGACTGCGTTTCGGGTGGTAGCCCGAGCGACCTCGTCCTCGGTCTGCCTGCGGAGTTCAGCGATTGTCGCCACGGTCGCACGGAGAAAAGCCGGTTCGTTGCGGCGACCGCGATATGGCACTGGCGCGAGGTAGGGTGCGTCCGTTTCGAGCAGCATACGATCTGCCGGCAGCATCTGAACGGCGCGACGGAGATCCGGCGCGCTCCGATAGGTCACGATGCCGCCGATTCCGAGGTGCAGTCCGAGCTCGAGGAAGCGCGCGGCATCAGCCGGATCCCCAGTGAAGCAGTGCATCACGCCCCGGTGAGGCGGGTCAGCGTCCTCCAGAATGGCCAGGAGCTCATGAAGAGCTTCGCGCTGGTGCAACACGATCGGCAAGTTCAACTCACGGGCGAGGGCAATTTGCCGGCGAAAGGCGCGTTCCTGCGTCTTCGCGTCGGTCGTTTTCCAGTGGAAATCGAGCCCGATCTCCCCAATGGCTCGTACCAGCGGGTGGCGAGCGAGCTGGCGGAGTCGCTGCTCGACCTGGCTGTCATAGCGGTCGGCCTCGTTCGGGTGGATACCGAGGGCAACGACCATGCCAGGTGTCGCTTCGGCGAGTGTCAGTGCGGCTTCCCAACGGGTCGGTGAGAAGGCGATGAGGACGAATCCCTGGACGCCAGCATCGCGGGCCCGCTCGATCACGAGTGGCCGATCGTTGTCGAAGTCGGGGAGGTCGAGATGGCAATGCGTGTCGACCAGAATCATTCTCGCCTCACTTGACGGTCACGCTCTTGGCGAGATTCCGTGGTTTATCCGGATCCAGGCCGCGGCGCACTGCCAGCTCGTAGGCGAGGAGTTGTGCTGGCACGATCGAGACCAGTGGGGAGGCATCACCCACATCGGCGACCGGAATGTGGACATGAAAAGCTTCGTCAGGTTCTGGAGAGATGCCGATGACCCATCCGCCGCGACTGCGAACTTCCATCGCACCAGAGAGAATATCTGCCCTCGTTTCGTCGAGTGGCGAGAAGACGAGGCAGGGACTCCCATCCTCGATGAGCGCAATGACACCGTGCTTGAGTTCTCCCCCGGCAAAGCCTTCGGCATGAATGTAGGTCACTTCCTTGATCTTAAGTGCGGCCTCGAGCGCGGTGGGGTAGGAGAGTCCCCGACCGATCACATAGCAGTGTTGCGCGTCAACGAGGCGATCGGCGACAGCCCGGATGCGGTCCAGTGTCGCTGGTGCGAGGGCCATCTCCATACCCTCGATCGCGCGCCACAGCGTATCGAGTCCTACATGCTCGCTCCCATTGAGGATGTGTGCGGTCAGCAGCAGGATAGCGAGCTTCGCTGTGTAGGCTTTGGTCGACAGAACACTCTGTTCGGGGCCGGCCGAGAGTGGAATGGTGAAGTCGGCGAGCCGAGCGACAGTGGAGCCGGTCACATTGACCAGAGCGGCAACGGTGGCTCCACGCCGCTTGGCGGCGTGGACCGCCTCGATCACATCGATCGTCTCACCGCTCTGGGTAAGCGCAATGACGAGCGATCGATCGGTCAAGAAATGTTCCTGATACTTGAATTCGGACGCAATGACCGCATTGACGTGGCGGCGCGCGATGCGCGAAAAGAGATAACTCCCGCAGAGCGCGGCGTAGCCAGCGGTACCGCACCCGACCAGGAATGTCCCATACGAATGACGAATGAGATCAGCTAGCTGTCGTGCACCGTCCAGGCGCTCCCGGGCGATCCGTGCGAGGACTCGCGGCTGTTCGTGAATCTCCTTGATCAGGTAGTGCGGATAGCCACCGAGTGACGTATCGGCGGGGCGGAGCGTGAGCGGCTCCCAGCGGGCTGACCGGCGCTGTCCGGTGCATCGATCGAAGAGCTGGAGACCCTGGTGATCGAGCAGAGCGATCTCGTCGTCCTGAAGGTAATGGATCCGGTCGGTATAGCCAACGAGAGCGACGGCATCGGAGGCGACGAACGTTCCGGCTGGACCATGCCCGAGAACGAGCGGCGAAGTTGACTTGACGGCAACAAGTTGTCGCGTCGGGCGATGCAACGCGATGAGTGCATTGAGACCGCGGACTTGATTGAACGCATGTCGAACTGCCTCGACCAGAGTGGGGATATCGTCCGATGCACTGGGATGGTGCTCCTCGATGCTGGCGATGGTGTCTTCGAGGAGATGCGCGAAGATCTCGCTGTCGGTGCTACTCCGAAAGCGGTGACCAGATCGTTCGAGTGCCCGACGCAGCGGAAGATAATTTTCGATGATGCCGTTATGGACGATCGCGAGGGTACCGGTGCAGTCGAGGTGGGGATGCGCGTTCTCGTCCGTGACTCCACCATGGGTCGCCCACCGCGTGTGGCCGAGTGCGATCACCGTAGCGGGCAGGTTTGGCGTGCTCGCCGGAATACGCCCAGCTCGCTTGAGCACGGCGATCCGTTCTCGGGCCAGGTCACCATCCAGAAAGGCGATTCCCCAGGAGTCGTACCCACGGTACTCCAGCGTCCGCAGTGCGTCGATGACGAGCGAAGCAGGGAGCGGTTGCGGAGCGACGAAACCGAAGATTCCGCACATGCAGGACTTTCCCTCCTTCGGCCAGCGCCCAAAGGAAGCCTCGGCGGCGCCATCTCGAGAGGTATGGCGCCCTATCGCGTGACTATTCTCAGGGGGAGCGGTTCGACAGTTGACGCGTGCTCGTCAGCTGTCGGGAGCGGGGCACATCGGTGAGCCTTTGTCCCGGCGGTTACCCACCGGTTTTGCTCTCACCGTCACGACCGTGCGAGCCGGGAGGCCATCCGCCGAATGCCTCGATCGACCTCCACCTCGTCGACTCGTCTCCCCCGCGACGAGTCCTGGCGCTACTCCATCCGATGACATCCGATCCCGCTCCTCGCGCCCCCGAACAGGCCGACTGTACCATAGCACGCTTCGAGCGGCAAGCGCGTGGACGCAAGCTGTTCTGATGGTCGGTAGGGTTGCGTCGAGCGGCTGAGATAGCGATCGGTTGTGGGGCCAGGAAGGGTATACTTCGAGCGGATCGCGCCGACGCGGTGCGAGGTGTGCGTTCTTGCGCGGCTGGAACTCCCGAACCACCCCGGTCGGCACGGTCGACTTGGCTGTCCGAGCGAGATGGGTGAAGAGCGACGATGATTCCACGCTATACCCGCCCAGAAATGGGGCGGATCTGGAGTGAGGAACACAAGATCGAGCTGTGGTTGCGTGTTGAGATCGCGGTCGCAGAGGCGTGGGCCGAGGCGGGGGTGGTTCCGAGCGAGGCACTGGAGCGGATCCGCGGCGCACGGTGCGACTTGGCTCGGATGCGGGAGATCGAGGCCGAGGTCGATCACGATGTGATCGCCTTCATCCGGGCGACGGTCGAGTCGATCGGTGAGGAAGCAGGCCGCTTTTTCCACCTGGGCCTCACGAGTTCCGACGTCATCGATACGGCGCTGGCGTTGCAATTGGTGGAAGCCAGTGACCTCCTCCTGGCTGATCTGGAGACGCTCTTGGATGTGGTCGGCGAGCAGGCGGTGCGTCATCGCCGGACGGTCATGATCGGCCGGACCCATGGTGTTCATGCCGAACCGATCACGTTGGGATTCAAGCTGGCTGGATGGTATGCGGAATTGCAGCGCCAGCATGAACGACTCCAGCATGCACGCGAGGACGTCCGCGTCGGGAAGATCTCAGGAGCGGTCGGCACGCACGCGCATGTTCCGCCGCAAATCGAGGAAGCGGTCCTGACTCGCCTCGGCTTGCGCGTCGATCCAGTCTCCACGCAGGTCGTCGGCCGAGATCGCCATGCAGCATTCGTCGCGACGCTGGCCGGTATCGGTGCGACGATCGATCGCTTCGCGACTGAGATCCGGCACCTGCAACGGACAGAAGTGCGAGAGCTCGAGGAACCGTTCGATCCGCAGAACATGGGCTCCTCGGCGATGCCGCATAAACGGAATCCGCACGAGAGCGAACGCCTGTCAGGACTGGCTCGTCTCCTCCGGAGTTATGTCTCAGCGGCGCTGGAGAACGTGGTTCTCTGGCATGAGCGCGACATCAGTCACAGCTCGGTCGAGCGTGTGATCCTGCCGGATGCGTGCATTGTCCTGGACTTCATGTTGAATTCGATGACCCATCTGGTGCGCGATTGGGTGGTGTATCCGGAACGGATGCGGCGCAACCTCGATCTGACGCACGGGGCGATCTTTTCGCAGCGTGCGATGCTCGCGCTGGTGCAGGCAGGAATGGAGCGACAACGGGCCTACCGGCTGGTACAGCGACTGGCCCGTCGCGCCTGGGAGGAAGAGGTGCACTTGCGCACGCTGCTCGAACGGGATGACGAGGTACGGCAGGTCCTTTCCCCAGAGCAAGTCGAGGCTATCTTCGACCTCGAGCCGTATCTCCGCTACGTCGACGAAGCCTTCCGGCGCGTCGGGTTGCCGATCGATGAACCAGCGGGAGCGACTGTCGCGTGACAGAACGAGAAGTGGTTCTTCATGTGGACATCCCGGAACTGCCGGTGTACCGGCGTGGGAAAGTGCGCGAGGTCTTCGATCTCGGCGACTGCTTGCTGCTGGTCGCCACAGACCGTCTCTCGGCCTTCGATGTGATTCTTCCCAATGGTATCCCTGGTAAGGGTATCGTATTGACACAACTGTCGGTGTTTTGGTTCCGCTGGTTCGGTGACCGGTTGCGGACGCACTTCGTCACGACCGAGTTGCCCGCGATCGTCGACCGGTACCGACGAATGTTAGCGGGACGCTCCATGGTCGTTCGCAAGGCAGAGCGAATCGACATCGAATGTGTCGCTCGGGGGTATCTGGCTGGATCAGCATGGCAGGAATATCGGGAGACCGGCTGCGTTGCCGGGATTCGTCTTCCGCCGGGCATGCGCGAAAGCGAACAGCTAGCGGAGCCGATCTTTACGCCTGCCATCAAGGTCGACGGGGGTCACGACGAGAACATCAGCTTCGAGCGATTGGTCGAGCGTGTCGGGTCTGAGCTTGCCCGAGAGCTCCGTGAGCGCACGCTCTGGATCTATCGAGTTGCTGAGAAATATGCTCGCGAGCGTGGGGTGATCATCGCGGATACCAAGATCGAGTTCGGCTGGATCGATGGGGAACTCGCGGTGATCGATGAACTCTTGACACCGGACAGCTCTCGCTTCTGGGATGCCGAGCGGTATCAGCCTGGACGCCCACAGCCGTCCTTCGACAAACAGTTCGTCCGCGACTGGCTGACGACCATCGGCTGGAACAAGCAACCGCCGGCACCTCGACTTCCCGCCGATGTCGTAGAGAAAACAGCGGAGAAGTATCGGGAGGCGTACCGGCGGTTGACGGGCCAACCGGTCCCGTACTTGGAAACGGAAGAAGGGTAAGTGGACGTGAACGAAGGCACACGGTGGCGAGCTGAGGTCTTCATTTCCCTCCGTCCGGGCGTGAATGACCCGCAGGGGTTAGCGGTGCGCGATGGCTTGCGGCGCCTGGGCTATACGGAAGTCGAGGACGTCAGAGTCGGTCGCTATGTCCAAATGTGGCTGAGGGCACCCGATCGAAAAACGGCAGAAGAGCGCGTTGGCCTGATGTGCGACCAATTGCTGGCTAACCCGGTCGTCGAGCAATACCGGTTCAGTCTCGAACCGGCCTGATCGCCGCGAGGGGGATCGATGCGGTTCGCGGTCGTGACCTTTCCGGGAAGTAACGGTGATCACGATGCGTTGATGGCGATACGGCTCGGCCTGGGACATGCAGCGGAGCTGGTTTGGTACACCGAAACGGATCTCTCTCGCTTCGATTGCATCATCATTCCGGGTGGCTTTTCCTACGGTGACTACTTACGCGCAGGAGCTTTGGCGCGTTTCGCTCCGGTCATGTCAGCCGTTGCGCGGGAAGCTGAGGCAGGGAAACCGATCCTCGGTATTTGCAACGGTTTCCAGATCTTGACCGAGGCGCGTCTGTTGCCTGGTGCACTCTTGCGCAACGCATCCCTGGAATTCGTCTGCGACTGGGTGTGGGTGCGTGTGGAGCAGACCCGCACACCATGGACGAGCCAGCTCGCGCCGGGAACACTGTTGCGTCTGCCGATTGCGCACGGTGAGGGCCGTTACTACGTCGAGGCGGAGGAACTCGTCGCGCTCGAGACGAACGGGCAAGTCGTCTTCCGCTATGTCGATGCGGATGGCTTGCCGACGGCTGATGCGAATCCGAACGGTTCGGTGGCGAACATCGCCGGCGTGTGCAATGAGCGGGGAAACGTCGTCGGACTGATGCCGCATCCGGAGCGCGCGTACGACCGCTTCGTTGGTGGTGACGACGGGCTACGAATCCTGGCCTCTGTCTTGTCAGTCGGTCTCGAGGTGGCACACAGCCCGCGCTGAAGGACGGGAAGACGACAAAGGGTCGGTGAGGCGATGCCGATTGTTCCGGAGATCTTGCGTGAGGTCGCACTGACCGAGGAGGAGTACGCGCGTGCGGTCGCGCTACTCGGACGAGAGCCGAACCTCATCGAACTCGGCATGATCGGTGCGCTGTGGAGTGAGCATTGTGGCTACAAGCATTCCCGGCCGCTGCTCCGCAAACTGCCGACGAGCGGGCCACATGTCGTGCAAGGGCCGGGGGAGAACGCGGGAGCAGTCGAACTCGGTGATGGGTTGGTGGTCGTGCTCAAGATCGAGTCTCACAACCACCCCAGCGCGGTCGAGCCGTTTCAGGGAGCGGCGACCGGCGTCGGAGGGATTGTCCGCGACATCTTTGCCATGGGAGCACGACCGATCGCATTGGCGGATTCGCTCCGCTTCGGACCGCTGGAAGAGCCGCGTCAACAATATCTTTTCCACGGCGTTGTCGGAGGTATTGGCTGGTACGGGAACTGTCTGGGTATTCCGACCGTGGCAGGGGATGTCTTCTTCGCGCCCGAGTACCGGCAGAATCCCTTGGTCAATGCGATGTGTGTCGGGATCGCTGAACGCTCGGCCTTGATCCGGGCGCGTGCGACCGGACCAGGCAACCTGGTTGTCCTGGTCGGGGCAGACACCGGACGGGACGGCATTCACGGCGCGACTTTTGCATCGGTCGAGGATCCTGAACGCTCGCATCGAGGGGTCGTCCAGGTCGGTAACCCATTTTTGGAGAAGCTCCTGCTCGAAGCATGCCTGGAAGTGCTGGAGACTGGTGCGGTGGTCGCGATGCAGGATCTCGGCGCGGCGGGCTTGACCAGTGCGAGTGCGGAAATCGCGGCACGCGGTGGGACAGGGATCGAGCTCGATGTGGCACTCGTACCGCGCCGGGAGACCGGAATGACGCCGTACGAGGTGATGCTCTCCGAGAGTCAGGAACGGATGCTCCTGGTCGTCGATCCTGAGGGAATCGACCGTGTGCTCGCGATCTTCCGGCGCTGGGAACTCCATGCGGTCGTCATTGGCCGGGTGACGGATGATGGACTGCTCCGGGTGCTCGAGGACGGGCAAGTTGTTGCTGAGCTGCCGGTCTGGCTTCTCACCGACGCTTGCCCGACTTATGTCCGCGAAGCTCGCGAAGCGGGTGAGATCAGGGAGCGTCGTGCCTTCGATCCGGATGCGCTACCCGATCTTCAGCCCGCCGAAGTAGCCGAAATGCTCGCGGCACTGCTTCGTTCGCCCAATATCGCGTCGCGTCGGCCGATCTATCGTACGTATGACCACACGATCCTCACCAACACGGTGCTGCCGCCTGGTGCGGCCGATGCGGCAGTGCTCCGGATCAAAGGGCAACGATTCGGGATCGCGCTGAAAACAGACTGCAATCCCCGCTATTGCCTGCTCGACCCTCGGCTCGGTACCATGCACGCGGTCGCTGAGGCAGCGAGGAATGTCAGCTGTGTCGGAGCAGAGCCGCTGGCGATTACCGATTGTCTCAACTTCGGTAATCCCGAGCGGCCGGAGATCTATTACCAGCTCGTTCAGGCCATCGAAGGAATGGCGGAGGCCTGTACGGTACTCGGTATTCCCGTCGTGAGTGGAAATGTCAGTCTCTACAACGAAACGGAAGGGCGATCCATCCCTCCTACGCCGGTCGTTGGGATCGTCGGTCGGCTGGCCGACGTGCGGCGGTGTGTCGGTATGGGGTTTAGAGGTGAGGGAAAAGTCTTTCTGCTCGGTTCAGAGCTGGCGACGCTCGGCGGTTCCGAGTTCCTCGCCCAACGTCATGGACTGGTTGCCGGTGCCCCACCGCCGCTCGATCTGGAACTGGAGCGACGAGTTCAAGCATGCGTGCGGGAGGGGATCGCTCGTGGAATCGTCCTGGCTGCCCACGACTGCAGCGAGGGAGGCTTGCTCATCGCACTGGCCGAATCCTGCATGGTCGGACGGATCGGCGGTCGCTTCACCACCGAGTCACTCATCGCCGCCAATGGGCGATTGGACCGGGCGCTCTTCGGAGAGAGCGCATCGCGCGTGATCGTTCAAGTTGCTGAGGGGGCCGAAGGAGCGTTGCTGGGGCTGGCACGGGCCCACGGGGTACCGGTACAGGAATTGGGGCGGACGGGTGGAGATCGCTTCGTCGTCGGTGAGCTGGTCGATCAGCCGCTCAGCGAGCTTATCGAGCTGTGGACGACCGGCTTAGTGGAATCGGCGTGAATTCCGATCGAGACATGGTAGACTGGACTCGTGGCGAAATGTGTCGCGAGCGAGGTGCTGCGTGGAAGAGTACAGTGGTCCACGCGAAGCGTGCGGGGTTTTTGGGGTTTTCGCTCCGGGAGCTGAAGCAGCCCGCTTGACCTTCTTCGGCCTTTATGCGCTGCAGCATCGCGGGCAGGAGAGCGCTGGTATCGCGACGAGCGATGGTCGTTCGCTCTTCCTGCACCGGCGCATGGGTCTGGTGAGCAGTGCCTTCACCGAAGAGGATTTGCGGCGTTTACCGGGGCATATCGCGATCGGACATACGCGTTACTCGACGACGGGGAGCAGTGTTCCGATCAACGCTGGTCCGTTCCTCGTCGGTGCTGGTGAGCAAGTCCTCGCCGTTTCGCACAACGGCAACCTCGTCAACGGCGACCAGTTGCGAGCTGAACTCTTGGCCGAAGGCATCGCGTTGGAAAGTACGACGGATACGGAGGCACTTGCCTGGGCGATCGTCCGAGCACCGGGGCGAAATTGGGTCGAGCGGATCCGGGCAGCGATGGAGAAAATGGTCGGCGCGTATAGCCTCGCGATTCTCACGCGCGAGGCACTCATCGCGGTTCGCGATCCGCTGGGTATCCGTCCGCTTTGTCTCGGACGATTGGATGGGGGGTGGGTAGTTGCCTCGGAGACGTGCGCCCTGGCGACGATCGGTGCCGAGTTCGTCCGCGAGATCGAGCCGGGTGAAATCGTCGTGATCGACGAGGCGGGACTTCACGCGTATCCTGATCCGACAGCCGGCCCGGAGCAAGCGATGTGCGTTTTCGAGTTCATCTATTTCGCGCGACCGGACAGCGCGATCATGGGCCAGCGCTTGCACGTGGTGCGGCAGCGAATGGGCGCGGAGCTGTGGCGGGAGTATCCGGCCGATGCCGACCTTGTCGTCCCATTGCCAGATTCGGCGGTACCGGCGGCGATCGGGTATGCCTTGGCATCGGGGATCCCGTATGCCGAGGCGCTGATCAAGAACCGGTACATCGGTCGTACGTTCATTCAACCTGACCAGCGTCTGCGTGAGCAAGGGGTCAGACTGAAGTTCAATGCGTTGCCAGAAGTACTCGAAGGGAAGCGTGTCGTCCTCGTCGACGATACGATCGTACGGGGTACCACCAGCCGGCCGATCGTGGAACTGCTGCGGCAGAACGGGGCGCGCGAGGTCCATATGCGGGTGCACTCGCCGCCCATCCGTTGGCCGTGCTATCTGGGTGTCGACATGGCGACACGCGAGGAGCTGATCGCCGCGCATCTCTCGGTCGAAGAGATCGGGCGAGCGATCGGGGCAGACTCGATCGGATATCTTTCGCTCGAGGGGCTGTTCCGAGCGATCGGTTTGCCGCGGGAGCGGTTCTGTGCTGCCTGCCTCACTGGGCATTACCCGGTTCCTGTCCCGCCCGAACGGCTCTTGCGACGTCGCGCGATGCCTTTGGAGGATCATCCGACGTCTGAGAAAGAAACGGCCACGGTCGCGGTTGTTGCCGCACGTCAGTGCTGACGCATGGTGGGGCGAGGATCAGGTGAACACACGGTAGGGTGGCGATGCCTTGCCGAACGCCGCGAAGAGTCGTGGGTTCCTGATCGAGCATCCTCTTGACCTGGCCGCTGGGCCTCCCTACACTCGGCGCGGAGGTCGGGTCGGGAAGGGAAGAGGAATAACCAGTGGCAGCGAAAGTTACCCCCTTGTACGAGCGCCATCGTTCCTTGGGAGCTCGCTTCATCGAGTTCGCTGGTTGGTTGATGCCCGTGCAGTACACCGGAATCGTCGACGAGCATCTGGCTGTGCGGAGTCGTGCCGGATTGTTCGATCTCGGCCATATGGGGCAAGTTGTTGTCCGGGGATCCGATGCGCAAGCTTTCCTGCAGTGGCTCACTCCCAATGATGTCGCGGCGCTTCGACCGGGGCGGGCTCAGTATTCCATGCTGTTGTATCCGCACGGGGGTGTGGTCGACGATATCATGATCTATCGGCGCCCCGATCGTGAGGAGTACCTCGTCGTCGTCAATGCGGCGAATACCGAAAAGGATGTAGCCTGGTTGCTCGAGCATCGCGCGGAACGCGTGGAATGGCGAGTCGAGATCGAAGATGTGTCCGCCTCGACTGGTATGCTCGCCCTGCAGGGACCGAGGTCGGAAGCAATTCTGCAACGACTGACCCCAGCTGATCTGTCCGCCGTGCAGTCGTTCGACGCGATCGTCTCCACTGTTGCCGGAGTGCCGACCTTGATCGCTCGAACCGGTTACACCGGCGAAGACGGATTCGAGCTGTACTTTCCGATCGACCATGTCGGAGATTTGTGGGATCGCTTGCTGGAAGCTGGGGAATCGGACGGGATCGTACCCGTCGGACTAGGAGCGCGCGATACGCTCCGCCTCGAGGCCTGCTTACCGCTGTATGGCAATGAGCTCTCAGCAGAGATCACGCCGCTGGAGGCTGGTTTGGGCTGGGTTGTCAAGTTCGACAAGGGCCCCTTCATCGGACGGGAGGCGCTGGAGCGTCAGCGGCAGGAAGGGCCACCCCGGCGACTGGTGGGGTTCGAGTTGGTGGAGCGTGGTGGCATTCCGCGTACCGGTTACGAAGTACGGCAGGAGGGCGAGCGTGTCGGTTACGTAACCAGTGGGACGAACTCGCCAACGTTCGGGAAACCGATCGGGCTCGCGCTCGTCGACCGGAGGGCGGCCGGTATCGGCCGTGAGCTGTCCGTGGTGATCCGGGGTAGGGACGTGCGAGCGGTACAGGTGCGAACGCCCTTCTATCGGCGACCCAAGAGCTCGACGTCTCATTCGTAGAAGGAAAGGGAAGGAGCGAGAGTGATGGCTGAAGTACGTGAGGGTTTGCGCTATACGCGGACTCACGAGTGGGTGCGTGTCGAGGGAGACGTGGCAGTCGTTGGCGTGACGGATTTTGCGCAGTCCGAACTCGGGGACATCACCTACCTCGAGCTTCCGGAGCCGGGGACCGTCGTCAAGCAGGGTGAGTCGATGGGAGTGATCGAGTCGGTCAAGGCAGCGTCCGACATCTATGCTCCGGTGTCCGGCGAGGTCGTCGAAGTGAACCGGTCGGTGGTGGACTCGCCGGAGTTGGTGAATAAGAGTCCCTACGACGAGGCATGGCTGGCCAAGATAAGGCTGTCCGCCCCGGAGGAACTGGAGCGATTGATGGATGCAGCGGCGTATCGCCAGTTCTTGACGGAAACTGCAGCGATGGCATAACTGCCGAGTAACTCGAATGGAGTGAGGGCCGATGGTCTTCTCGCCGCACACAGCTGACGATCGGGCGAGAATGCTGCAGGAGATCGGCGTCGAACGACTCGAGGAGTTGTTCGCGGCGATCCCTGCTTCGTATCGCTTTCCCCAACTCGATTTGCCTCCAGCCATCTCGGAAGCGGAGATCTACCGAGAACTTCTCGAGTGGTCGATGCAGAATTTCTCGACTGCGACGACAGCGAGTTTTCTCGGCGCTGGATCGTACAACCACTATGTTCCAGCTGTCGTTCAGCAGATTCTCTGGAGAGGCGAATTCTATACCGCGTACACGCCGTACCAACCTGAGGTATCGCAGGGAACGCTCCAGGCTATCTACGAGTTCCAGTCGCTGATCTGTCTCCTCACTGGGATGGAAGTCAGCAATGCCTCCATGTACGACGGAGCCACGGCGCTCGCCGAGGGGGCACTCTTGTGCGTCTCGCCGCCACGCGGGCGAAACAAGATCGTCGTCGCCGGGACCGTCCATCCTCACTACCGGAGCGTTCTCCGTACCTACACGAGAGGGCTACCGGTCTCCATCGTCGAGGTCCCGATACCGGAGACGCTTCGGCTCCAGCCGAATGATGTGGCGCAGTATCTCGATGATGCAACGGCTTGCCTCGTCGTGCAGTATCCGAACTTCTACGGTCGCATCGAAGATCTCGCTGGCTTCGCCGAGCGAGCGCACGCGGTCGGTGCCCGACTGGTCGTTTCGGTCTATCCGATCGCACTCGGCCTGCTGCGGCCTCCTGGTGAGCTGGGGGCTGATGTCGTGACCGGCGAGGGACAATGCTTGGGAATCCCTCAATCGTTCGGTGGGCCAGCGTTGGGGATTCTGGCAACCCGGATGGAGCTCGTGCGCCATCTCCCGGGTCGGTTGATCGGTGCGACGGTCGACCGGGAGGGGAAACGCGGATTCGTGATGGTGTTGCAGACGCGCGAGCAGCATATCCGACGCGAAAAGGCGACATCGAATATCTGTACGAATCAGGGACTCATGGCCCTGGCGGCGACCGTCTATCTCTCGACGCTTGGAAAGCAGGGTCTGCGCAAAGTCGCTGAGCTCTGTTACCACAAGGCGCATTACCTGGCCGAGCGGATCGCCGACCTTCCCGCTTGGAACGTCATTGGAGATGGTCCCTTCTTCAATGAGTTCGCGGTACGTTGCCCGCGCGATCCACGCGAGATCAACGCGTTCCTCCTCGAACGAGGAATCATCGGCGGGCTCGCACTGGGTGACTTGGTTCCCGGGCAGCAGGACCTGATGCTGTTGTGTGCGACTGAACTGACGACGCGGGAACAGATCGATCGGCTCGTCGAGGCGCTCCGCGAGGCGACCGCCTGAGTCGGCAGAGACGAGATCGTTGGGGCACAATGGAACCCGAGCACTCGGTGCGAGGTGCTCGGGTTTTTGCGTAGGGGAGCGGGGAATGCCTTTACCGCAGGTGGCGATCGTCGGGCGCCCGAACGTCGGAAAGTCGACGCTGTTCAACCGGCTCCTTCGCCAGCGGCGGGCGATCGTCGAGGAGGTCCCCGGCACGACGCGTGATCGGATCTATGGGATCGTCGAATGGAATGATTTGCGCTTCGGCCTGTTCGATACCGGCGGTCTTCTGACCGAGGAGGAAATCGAGCGCTCCAGCGAACGCGAACTCGTCGAAGCGACGAAGGCACAGGCTGAACTCGCTATCGCAGAGGCCGATCTGGTGATCTTCGTCGTCGATGCCTCAGCGGGACCGACTGCCGGTGACTGGGAGGTCGCCGATTTCCTGCGGCGAACCGATAAGCCGATCCTCCTCGTGGCGAACAAGGCGGAATCGCGAGAACGCGAGTTCAATGCGTTGCAATTCTATGAGCTGGGGCTCGGTGACCCGATTCCCGTGTCGGCGCTCCACGGACGGGGTATCGCTGATCTACTCGACGCGATCGCCGAACGTCTCCCCCGACGTGAAGAGGACGGAACTGCCGAGGCGGAGGCACCGAAGATCGCGATCGTGGGACGGCCGAACGTTGGAAAATCGGCTCTGCTCAATGCGATTCTCGGTCAGCCGCGTCAGATCGTCTCGCCTATTCCTGGCACGACGCGCGATGCGGTGGATACCGAGTTGGTTTGGAAAGGACAGCCGATCGTCCTCATCGACACGGCGGGTATCCGGCGTCCTGGCCGAATCGAACGAGGCATCGAGCGCTACAGCATCCTGCGAGCAGAACGGGCAATCGAGCGGTCAGACGTGGCGATCCTGGTGGTCGACGCGACGGAACCCTTCACGCATCAAGACCAAGCTGTAGCTGGCAAGGTGCTCGATGCCAAGAAGGGAATCGTGGTCGCCATCAACAAGTGGGATCTTTTCGAGCACATGGAGGGGGAGGGAGCGCGCGAAGCGTTCGAGGAGGATGCGCGGGAAGCGTTTCACTTCATGCCCTGGGCTCCGCTCGTCTTCGTTTCGGCATTGACTGGTAAGAATGTCGAGCACGTCGTGGATCTGGCGCTGGTGGTCGTGGCCGAGCGGTCACGGCGTATACCGACAGCAGAACTGAACCAACTATTACGGGAGGCGATTGCCCATCATCCACCCCCGACACGACCGGGGAAGTGGGTCAAGTTCTATTATGTGACGCAGCCGGAAGTGAATCCGCCTACCTTCGTGTTCTTTTGCAATCGTCCGCAGCTCGTTCACTTCTCCTACAAGCGCTATCTCGAAAACCGAATCAGGGAGCGCTACGGTTTTCTCGGCACGCCGATTGAGCTCGTCTTCCGGGAGCGCGAGCGTTCGGCACCTGCGTGGGAGCGTGGCAAGGCTGGTCGATCGTAGAGCAGCGAAAGGATCGCAGAGCCAGATGGACGAGCGATTGTGGGAGTGGGATTTCGAGGTCGCCGAAGCGATCGCGTGCGAGGAGCGGCGGCAAAGCCGGACGATCGAGCTGATCGCATCGGAGAACTTCACCAGTCCGGCGGTCCTGGCGGCGGTTGGTTCCGTGCTGACCAATAAATATGCGGAAGGGTATCCTGGACGGCGCTATTATGGCGGATGCGAGTGTGTCGATCGTGTGGAGGAACTCGCGATCCAGCGCGCGAAGCAGTTGTTCGGTGCGCCACACGTCAATGTTCAGCCTCATTCGGGCGCACAGGCGAACATGGCTGCTTACTTTGCCGTTTTGCAGCCAGGT
This sequence comes from Thermomicrobium roseum DSM 5159, assembly GCF_000021685.1. Taxonomy (GTDB): domain Bacteria; phylum Chloroflexota; class Chloroflexia; order Thermomicrobiales; family Thermomicrobiaceae; genus Thermomicrobium; species Thermomicrobium roseum. Next base: position 746,347 of record NC_011959.1, read on the forward strand.
GACCGGATCCTCGGGATGAGCCTGCAGCATGGCGGTCATCTGACGCATGGCGCGAAGGTCAATCTCTCAGGTCGATGGTTCGAGGTGGCTTTCTACGGGGTCGATCCGGAGACCGAGCGGATCGATTATGACGCGGTTTGGCATATCGCGCGCGAAATACGACCCAAGCTGATCATTTCCGGAGCGAGTGCGTATCCGCGAGTGATCGACTTTGCACGGTTGCGCGAGATCGCCGACGACGTGGGAGCGATCCTGATGGCCGACATCGCGCACATCGCCGGTCTCGTGGCGGTTGGCTTGCATCCGTCTCCCATCGGTGTCGCCCAGCTCGTCACGACCACGACGCACAAGACGCTGCGGGGATCACGTGGGGGAATGATCATGTGCGATGCGGAATTCGCTGAAGCAGTCGACAAGGCGGTGTTCCCCGGAACACAGGGCGGGCCGCTCATGCATGTCATTGCTGGGAAAGCGGTCGCCTTGGGCGAGGCTTTGCGCCCGACGTTCCGGACCTACATCGAGCGCGTGCTGGAGAATGCGCGGGTGTTGGCGGAAACGTTGCAGGCGGAAGGGTTCCGCCTCGTTTCGGGAGGGACCGACAATCATCTCCTGCTGGTCGACCTTCGCTCGCATGGACTCTCTGGTCGGAAGGCCGAACGGGTGCTAGACGAAGTGGGTATCACCGTCAACAAAAACACGATCCCGAACGACCCGAAACCGCCGACGCAAGCCAGTGGTATCAGGCTGGGGACGCCAGCGATGACGACGCGTGGTTTCGGCCCGGACGAGATGCGCCTGACTGCCCGCTGGATCGCCGACGTGTTGCGTGCACCTGACGACGAATCGGTCAAGGCGCGAGTGCGTGCTGAAGTCGCCGAGCTGGTTTCCCGATTCCCGGTTCCCGGCGTTACCATAGAAGCACGAACTGGCGTCGATGATGGTACTGTTTGAGCGACACGGAACAGGCGACGCTCATGACGATCGAGCGAGCGATCATTGCGATCATCACGGCACTGGTCGCAGCTGTCGTCTGTGGAGCGACGATTCCGCGCGTCATCCGGGTCGCTGAGCGCTTCGATCTCCTCGCCTACCCAACGGAGGCACGCTGGGTCCACCGCCGACCAGTTCCTCGTATCGGGGGCTTGGCGATTTTCTTGGGCTTTTTGAGTGGATTAGCAGCGACATTTGCGCTCCCGGTGGATCGGTTTCCACAGGAGATCGAACGAATTCTCCTTCTGGTATTGGGAGCGACGATCATCTTGGGAGCGCACCTGTACGATGATCTCTTAGGTCTCTCTCCATTAGCGAAACTGCTCTGCCAGGTCACCGGTGCTCTGATCGTTATCTTGCCGCGCTTGCGGGGGGCGGAGCATGGACTGGTTATCGAGCAATTCAATAGTCCGTTCGGCGGTGTGGTCGTGCTGCCTCTCGCGATCGCCGTGCCTTTCACGTTGTTTTGGATCGTCGGTATGATGAATACAGTCAATTTTCTGGACGGGTTGGACGGTCTCGCTGGCTCTGTCACACTGATCGCTGCTCTGGTGATGTTCGTCCACACCTTCTTCCGCCCGGCGGGAAATCCGCAGTTCACGATTTCACTCTTGGCGGCTGCACTGGCTGGGAGTGTGGTTGGTTTCCTCCTCTACAACTGGCATCCCGCGCGGATCATGATGGGTGATTCGGGAGCGATGCTGCTCGGGTACGTGCTGGCGGTCCTGAGCATCATCGGGGGAGCGAAGATCGCCACCGCGCTTCTCGTTTTGTGGGTTCCGATCCTGGATGTCGCCTGGCTAATCGTCTATCGATTGTGGAATGGGCGCTCGCCACTGGAGGCTGACCGGGGACACCTTCACCACAGGTTGCTCGACCTGGGGTGGTCGCAGCGCCGGATCGCCCTGGCTTTCGTCACGATTTCCGGAGCGTTCGGAGTTTTGGCACTGGTGATGCCGGCACCTCTCTATAAGTTCATTACGTTGGTTATCGGTGGACTCGTGGGGCTCGTCGTGCTTTCCTGGCTCGCACGCCTCGAGCCAGTGCCCTATCGAGCGGAGCAACAGCAGGAGACCAAAGCATCGTCACAGTGAGAGCCCTCGTGGAAGTCATCGAAGCGGGGAGAAGCGATGCCGCTCTATGAGTATCGTTGCCGACGGTGCCGACGTCGATTCACCAAGTTGTTCCGTTCGATCGCCACAGCGGGTGATCCAGGTCCGTGCCCGCACTGTGGCGGGACGGAAGTCGATCGATTGCTCTCGCGTATCGTGGTTCAGCGTCGCCACCCGGAGCGTTCGGAGCCGCTGGATAGGGTCGAATGGAGTAACGAGGAGCCGGAGGCAAGCGAATTCCCCACCAGTTGGGAGGACGACGAAGGCGGTGAGTTGCCGGAATTGCCGGATACGGATGATCCCCGGGAACTCGCACGCTGGACGCGGGAGATGAGCGCGCTCGCCGGCGAACCTCTGGATCCAGCTCTAGAGCGTGCCCTGCGGGATCTCGAGCGTGGGGAGGATCCGGACCGCGTCTTGGAGCGGTTAGACGAAGAGACGCTTCTCGCGGATACCGCCGAGGAAGACGGAAGCAGTACTTTAGAGCAGGTCGATTAGCGATTCCGCCACCATTGCCACGCCAGTAGCAGACTCGCACCGACGATACTGAGAAGACCGAAGAAGAGTATGGGGCCGATCCAACGGACGAGCCACTCGGGATGCCAGACGTTCAGCAAGAGACTCAAACTGATCGCTGCTGCCGCGAGCAAGATGGCGGTGATAAGCCGGTTGACCATCGCGCTCAAGCGCTGCGTCGCGTCCGGCAGCTCAGCGAGGTGCATGGTCACTTCGAGTTCGGCTTGCTCGAGTCGGCGAAGAAGGCGATCGATCCGGCGCGGAAATCCGACTGCTTGGCGCGCACTGTCCTCGAGCATGCGGGCCACCTGAGGGAGCCACGACTCGGGGTGATAGCGCTGCATGAGCAAGCGGCGCACGTACGGTTCTGCGACAAGAAATGGTTGAAAAGAGGGATCCAACCGCTGTCCGACTCCCTCATGCATCGAGAGCGTTTTGACGAGAAGGCTCAGTTCGGGGGGAAGCGTCAAACGCCAGCGGCGCATCAAGCGAGAGAGGTCGGCGATAACTTCGCCGAAGCGATACTCACCGAGCGAAAGCCCGTAGTATCGTTCGGCGAGATGCTGGAGTTCGCGGCGCAGTGCTGGTCGATCAGCCTCGTGCCGGATGATCCCGAGTCGCCCCAGGCTATCGATGAGCGCATCGAAGTCGTTACGGATGAAGGCCAGCAGCGCATCGGCGAGTTCGGCGCGCACGAAGGTATCGACTCGACCGACCATTCCGAAGTCGTAGACGACGAGCCGACCGTCGGGGAGAACGGCGAAATTGCCAGGATGAGGGTCGGCGTGAAAGAAGCCATGAACGAGGACACAGTCGAGGACGAAACGAGCCGCTTGCAGCGCGAGTGCGTGGCGATCGATGCGAGCGCGGTCGAGTTCCTCGATGCGATCGATAGGGATACCATCGATTCGGCGCAGCGTGAGAACCGTCTCGGTGGTGCGGTGCCAAAAGACGCGGGGAATGACGATATCTGGCCGATCAACGAGAAGGGTCCGGAAGCGATCGGCGTTGCGTCCTTCTCGCCGGTAGTCGAGTTCGCTGCGTATGGTCCAGGCGAACTCGTCGAGGAGACCAACGAGATCGTAGTCGCGGGCGAGTGGACTGTGCCGACTGGCGAACTCGGCGATCTCGCGGAGCAGGGCTAAGTCTTCCTCGATCATGTCGGCGATGCCCGGTTTGCGGACTTTCACGATGACGCTCGTCCCGGTCGGTAAGGTCGCTGCATGGACTTGACCGATCGAGGCCGAGGCGAGAGGGTTCGGATCGAAGGTGGCGAAGAGTTCGCCGAGCGGTCTTCCGAAACTTCGCTCGATCTCAGCGATGATCTGTTCGGCGGGGATCGGGGGAACACGATCGCGGAGCAGGGCAAGTTCAGCGATGTAGTCTGGTGGCAAGAGATCGTCGCGGGTCGACAAGATTTGTCCGAGCTTGATGAAGGTTGGCCCGAGTTCCTCGAGGGCGAGGCGGAGACGGACTGGAGTTGGGAGCTCTGGTCCTCGCGGAGTGCGGCGGAGTCGGGCAGGAATGGGGGCTCCGAGGTGATCGAGCAGCCACCCCAGTCCATGCTTGGAGAAGACGCCGGCGATCTCGAGTACTCGCCGGCGATGCGCGAACATTCGACGCGGAAAGAGCAATCGTGGTGCTACCACTGTCCGATGTGCCTCCTCAGAACGCGTCCGGGTATGGCATCTTCTCGGCAGTATAATCGCGGATCGGAAAAGCACTCGGGAGGCGAACGATGGTGTATTCGATGCGACGCGTGGAACGCTGGGCACGCGATCCCGGGTTAACGGTGCGCATGATGATCGTGCTCGCCGGTTTGGCCTTGCTCTATCTGTTCTTTCTTTCCGCGCTGATTTGGAGCGGGGTGGATACGGCGACGGTGCTCGTCATCGCCGTGCTCCTGGCGCTGTTCCAGTTCGTCTTCTCTGATCGATTGGCTTTGGCGAGCGTGGGGGCCAGAATCCTGAAACCGGGCGAGATGCCGCGACTTCAAGAGATGGTCGAGCGGGTGGCGGCACTCGCCGGGGTACCACGCGTACGGGTCGGTATCATCGAGACACCGGTGCCGAACGCGTTCGCCATCGGTAAGCGACTCTCCTCGTCGACGGTAGTCGTGACTCGCGGACTCCTCGAACTCTTGAACGAAGAGGAACTCGAGGCCGTCATCGCGCATGAGATCGCGCACGTCCGCAACCGTGACGTGCTCGTCATGACGATCGCTGGGTTTTTCGTCGTTGTGGCTCAGCTCGTCTTTCGCTTCTTCCTGTGGGGAGCGGGCGGGGGCTCGGATCGAAGGCGCGGCAACGCGATCGCCCTGGCTTTCGTCGTCTCTCTGCTGGTCTGGATCATTGGGCAGTTACTGCTTTTGGCGCTCTCGCGCTACCGCGAGTTCGTGGCTGACCGGATGGCTGGGATCGTGACGGGGCGTCCGCTGGCGCTTGCTTCTGCTTTGTGGAAGATCGATGGCCGGGTCAAGCGCATTCCGCGTCGTGATTTGCGCGAAGTAGAGGAGCTGGCTGCGTTCTTCATCATCCCGCCGATCAGTCGCGAAAGCCTGGCATCGCTCTTGTCGACGCATCCGCCGGTGGAGGAGCGTGTTCGCCGCTTGGAGCAGCTGCAGCGGCAACTCGAGGGGGTGCGGTGAGACGATTCCTCGATATTCTGTTGGGACGCGCAGCGCGACCGGCGCCGGCGAAGTTGGAGGGGCTGTTAGCCATCGCGAGCGCTGCGATCACTATGGAGGCGCAGCTCGGCTTCCGGCCATGCCGGATGGCTGGCATGGTCTTCAAGCCGATCGAGTCGGTGTATTTCGAACGAGCGCAGGAAGAATTGGAGGAACTCCTGCGGATCGCTGTGAGGGAAACGCAAAGTCGATTCCGGCTCTCGACCGATTCCTACCGCTACCGCTGGGTCATTCTCGAGGATCCCGACTTCGAGGATCTCGTCGCCACTATCCAGGCGGCAAGCCAGATTTTGACAGAGCATGGCTTTGGGGAACAGCTCTTAGCAGCGGTTTTCCGATTCGACGACCAGCAGGGGCAGCCTCTTTTCTGGATCTATCAGTACAAGCTCGGAGCCTTCACGCCGTTTGCACCGCGGAAAGGTCGGCAGCGAGACGAAGCGCTCGAGCTTCGTCTCGCTGCCGTACTAGAGCACGAGTTGCCGATCGAGCGGAGACCGGAACTTTGGTATGCATTATGGGATATCCCGTTTTCTGTCACCCAGGAATGAGCCCATCGCCAACGAAGAGTTGGCGCGCCTCCTCGATCGTCGTGTCTGGTGGCGGCAGAATGACATCCGACTCGACGAACTCGTCCGGGGAGACAGGAATCCCGTGCCGCCGGACCTGATCGAGGAGTTCGGCGAGCAGAGTGCGAAAGCGCTCCTCGTCCCCAGCGGCTACCGCTTCCACGATCGCGTTGTCCAGCGCATTCAATCGGTCGAAGAGGCTACTTTCGATCCGATACTGGCCCTCGGTGAGGATACGAACGATCACGGCTGTCCTCCCTCTGGAAGCGATTTGGGAGATTCTCCCTGCCCCAATTGCTGACGGAGTGCAGCGAGTTCCGCTTCCACCGACGACGAAATGGAGATGCGAGCTAGTTCGCGTTCGACCACGTCTTGGCGTGTGCCGGTGAGGTCTTCCAGGGCGCCCGAGGTGAGCAGTTCGTCGATCGCCGAGGCACGGGCTTGCAATTGCTCGGTCTTCTGCTCCGCGCGTTCCAGTGCGAGTCCGACATCAGCCATTTCTTCCGAGATACCGGTGACTGCCTCGTTGATCTTGACTTGGGCTTCTGCAGCCGAGTATTGCGCTTTGATGACTTCCTTCCGGGTGCGGAAGGCCTCCACCTTGGCGCGGAGACGCATCTCGGCTTGCTCGAGCTTGGCCTGTTCTTGTTCGAGTGTCTGAATCTGGCGATCCAAATCCGCGATCTGTTGCTGAGCGATCGCCTTCCGTTCCAGAGCCAGGCGTGCGAGGTCTTCCCGCCCAGCGCTCAGGGCTTGGCGAGCTTGCTCCGTCAGACGGTCCAGCGATTCCTGCAGCTTGGCGCGCTGGAGCTCCAAGCGCCGGCGAGAGGTGGTCACGTCGACGATTCCACGGCGTACCTGCTGGAGCAGCTCGAGTTGCCGTTCGTAGGCGTAATCGAGCGTTTCCCGCGGATCTTCGGCACGATCGAGCAGGCGACTCAGTTTCACTTTAACGAAAGTCGTCATGCGGGAGATGAGGCCCATCGCTGTCTCCTTTCCAGCGTGCGTACCTGGTGCTAGTATAGGCGCTGGTTGGGAATAGAACCAGAGATGCCTCATCCCGATCGGAGGGAAGGGTTGTATGGAGTTTACAGGGCTACTGTTTTGGCTTTTGTTCCTCTTTTCGATCCTGTCGCCGGTTCTGCAGCGCCGCTTTTTGGAAATGAATCGGTTGCGCTTGATCCATCAGTTGGAGCAGCGGCGGGGTAGCCGGGTGATCACTCTGATCCACCGGCAAGAGGCGGTTTCATTTCTCGGCATTCCTCTGGCACGCTACATCGACATCGACGATGCTGAAGCAGTCCTGCGCGCTATCCGGTTGACGCCGGACGAGATGCCGATCGATTTCATCGTCCATACGCCGGGTGGATTGGTTTTAGCTGCGGAGCAGATCGCCTCGGCACTGGTTCGTCATCGCGGCAAGGTCACTGTCTTCGTTCCCCACTATGCCATGTCGGGTGGCACGCTGATTGCCTTGGCAGCGGACGAGATCGTGATGGATGAAAATGCCGTGCTGGGACCGGTCGATCCGCAGATCGGCCAGTATCCGGCTGCTTCAGTGCTGCGTGTCGTCCGGGAGAAGCCGGTCGCGGAGATCGACGATCAAACCTTGATTCTCGCGGACATCGGCGAGAAAGCGATGCGACAGGTGAATGCGACAGTTCGTCACATTCTCATGGCGAACGGACGTTCCGAGGAGGAGGCCCAGCGAATCGCTGATGTTCTGACGTGTGGGCAGTGGACCCATGACTATCCGATCGATGTGGAAGAAGCACGGCAGCTCGGGTTACCGGTCACGGTGGGGGTACCGGACGAAGTGTACCAGCTCATGGAGCTCTACCCGCAAGCGATGCAACGACGTCCCTCGGTACAGTACATCCCTGTTCCCTACGAGACGCCGCGGCCGCGGGATAATCAGCAGCGACGTTAGAGAATCGAGAGCGTCCTTCGGCTTTCTGGATGGAAAAGCGAGGCACGTTCGGGTAAACCGGCTCGCCGCTGATGGGTGACTAAGGAATCCTGGTGGGTAGGCACGAGCGAGGAAAACGTGCTATACTGTGTGGCTGGAAACGGATCGGGGTGTGGCGCAGTTGGTAGCGCGCGGCGTTTGGGACGCTGAGGTCGGAGGTTCGAGTCCTCTCACCCCGACCGTGCGGGAGTAACTCAGCTGGTAGAGTGCCGGCCTTCCAAGCCGGTTGTCGCGGGTTCGAATCCCGTCTCCCGCTCCGACTTCCTTGACAACAGCAAAACCGAGCAGGGTGGGAACGAGTTGGGATGAAGGGGCGTTTCGCTCTGCTGGCTCACAGCGTGTCGTGCGCCCTGTGTTCGGCGTGCCGGTCGCTTGTCACCGGTAGGTTGCCGGGAAGCGATGCGCCTCAGCGTCCCGCCTCGAGTATCTTCGCTCACTGAACGATGAACGCAAGTGGTCCAACCGTGTTTCGTTTCGAGCGACCTCAGTCTGAAAGAAGAGCGAGCCTCGAGCCAGTGAGAGCTGCTCACCGATCCTTCATCGCGTTTCCCGCGATCCGATGACGAGCGGGAGCATCGGTGGGAGATTCTGGCCTGCTGGTGGAATGCGAAAGCTGGGCGCCTGCACCTCGTTCTTGCTCTCCCGGTGCAACCCTGGCTCGCCGGAGCACGACTGTGGAGCGGATTGACTCCTGAACCCATTCGGGCGATACTGGCATCGAACGCGGGAAGGAGCGAAAGCGATGCGTGCGCGGGCTGCCGTCTTGGCGGAGGTCAAAAAGCCGCTGGAGATCTGGGAACTCGAGGTCGATGCACCCAAGGAAGGCGAGGTGTTGGTCCGCGTCGTCGCGGCTGGAGTGTGCCACAGTGACCTGCACTATATCCAAGGAGATCTGGAGACGCCTCTCCCGGCAATCCCTGGTCATGAGGGGGCAGGAGTGGTGGAGGCAGTGGGGCCGGGTGTGACGCGTTTCCGACCCGGGGATCCGGTGGTGTTCGTCTTCCGTGCGTTCTGTGGACATTGTTTTTACTGTCTCAACGGGCGTCCAGCTCTCTGCGATTTCAGTAATCCGATTCGGCGAACCGGGCGGATGTTCGACGGCACGACGCGTTTTCATCGAAACGGCACTGATGTGCACCATGTTCTCGGGGTCTCTTGTTTTGCCGAGTACACGGTCGTTCCCGAGCAGGGTCTTTTGTCCCTTCCCCCGGACATCCCCTTGGATCGTGCAGCTTTGGTGGGTTGTGGCGTGACGACTGGTGTGGGGGCGGTGCTCTTCGCTGCGGGTGTGCGCGCGGGGGAGACCGTTCTGGTGATCGGTTGCGGCGGCGTCGGACTCAATGTGGTACAGGGTGCTGCCCTGGTCGGCGCGGGTCCGGTGATTGCAGCTGATGTCGTTCCGCAAAAACTGGAATGGGCACGTCAGCTCGGGGCCACCCATACCATCGATCCGAGGGAACAGGACGTGGTCGAGGTGGTGCGGGAACTCACTGGTGGGCGCGGTGCGGACTATGCCTTCGAAGTGATCGGTCGTGCGGACACGATCCAACAGGCCTATGCGGCGACGCGCAAGGGTGGTACCACGGTCATCGTGGGGCTCACGCCGATGGGAACGACCGTACCGCTGGACCCGTTGGATCTCTTGCGGACGGAGAAGACGATCAAGGCAACACTCTATGGGAGCGCGAATTTACCACGGGACATCCCCCGACTCCTCGAGCTGTATCGGCTCGGTCGTCTCCGGCTGGACGAACTGATTTCCCGGCGACTTCGCCTGGAGGAGATCAACGACGGATTCGAAGCGATGCTCGCGGGCAGCGTCGCGCGAAGCATCGTCGTGTTCGAGCACTGAATCACGTGCTCTCCGCTCGTGGCAGGAGGCGCGCAAATCGTCGCTTACCGACTTGGAGCACGACTGGCTCCTGGAGTTCCAGCATTTCCTCCGGATCGTCGAGTCGCCGTCCGTCCAAGCGGACCCCGCCCTGCTGGACGAGTCGCCGTGCCTCGTTGTTACTGCGGGCGAACCCCGCTAGCACGACATAATCGAGAACACGTGCGCGTCCCGGCACGGGAACCTCGGGAATCTGCTCGGGGATTTCTCGGAGCCGGTGTACTCGGTGGAAGTGCTCGCGCGCCTGCTCAGCTGCTTCGGGCGAGTGCAGGTCACTGACGATGACGAACGCGAGATGCTCCTTGGCGTCGCGTGGATTGAGCCGTCCCGCGCGCATCTCCACGATCATGCGGTCGATCTCTTCGTCTGGGATGTCGGTCAGGAGCCGAAAATAGTCGCCTAAAACATGATCGGGAATCGACATGATCTTGCCGAACATCTCCTCTGGTGGATCATTGACCGCGATGTAATTGCCATAACTCTTGCTCATCTTCAGATGGCCGTCCGTACCGACGAGGAGCGGTACGGTGAGGATGTCCTGGGGTTCCAATCCGTACTCGCGCATGATATCGCGGCCGACGAGGAGATTGAAGAGCTGGTCGGTGCCACCGATTTCGACGTCGGCTTGGATCGCCACCGAGTCATAGGCTTGCAGGAGTGGATAGAGAAGCTCGGTGATGGAGATGGGCGATCCTTCCTCGTAGCGCTTCGCGAAGTCCTCGCGCGTGAGTAGCTTGGCAACGGTGTACTTACTGGCGAGGCGAATGACATCCTCCAGCGTGAAATTACCGAACCAGGTGCTTTGCCAAACGATCTCGGCCTTCGTCACATCGACAACCTTGAAGAATTGCTCGAGATAAGTTTCCGCGTTGGCTCGTACTTCTTCTGCGGTGAGCATCGGCCGCTGGGACGAGCGCCCGGAGGGATCGCCGATTCGGGCAGTCCAGTCACCGATGATGACGACGACCTGATGACCCAATGCTTGGAACTGCCGGAGCTTGCGAAAACAGACGTAGTGACCGAGGTGGATGTCTGGTCGGGTCGGATCGACCCCGAGCTTGACGCGGAGCGGCTGCTCGCCGAGCAGCCGGGCACGCAAGTGCTCGCGGACGACGACATCGACCGTGCCGCGCGAGAGGAGCAGATCAACGAACGCTTCTCGCTCATGAACCGGGATCATCGATCACCTCGACTCCTTCCAGGGCTGCGTGGAGCGCTTGTACGAGCGGTGGTGGCCAATCGGCCATCGCTGCCTGAAGTACAGCTCGCCCGTTCCGTTCGTCATCGCGCATCTGTTCGACCAATGCTTCGGCATCGGGAAATGCGCGATCCGGTCGGATCCGTTCGATGAAGTACACCGTGATCGTCTCGCCTCGCAAAGTCGGATAGGTCTGGTCGATCAGGTAGACCTCGACAGCGTGACCCGCGCCGGGAAAGGTCGGACGGCTGCCGATATAGGCGAGCGCTGGATACCAGCTACCCGAGAGATGAGCGATGGCAGCGTAGATCCCATCACCTGGGAGCATGAGCCGATCAGCGACAGCGATATTTGCCGTAGGGAAACCTAACTGGGATCCTCTCCCCGTGCCAGCGACGACCGTGCCAGTGAGCGCGTACGGCCGACCGAGCAGTGTCCCGGCTTCGCGCACTGCACCGGCGGCGATCAGCTGGCGAATTCTCGTCGACGAGATCGTCTCGCTGAGCTCGCTCAGGCGAGGGAGCACCACGACTTCGAACCCATGAGATCGACCGAGTTCGCGCAAGAGAGCCGGGTCTCCCGTTCGACCACGCCCGAAATGGAAGTCTTCCCCGACGACGATCGTGGTCAAGTGCGTCGACTGCACGAGAAGGTCGACGAATTCTTTTGGGGAGAGTGCAGCAAAGGAGCGGTCGAACTGCACGAGAAGCACGCGATCGATGCCGCAGGCGAGGATGAGGCGAAGTCGCTGATCCGTGAGGGAGAGGCGTTGCGGTGCCCGCTCAGGTGCGAGAACTTCGAGAGGTAGCGGGTCGAAGGTAATCGCCAGGCTCGGTAGCCCGCGCGTCGCTGCGCGTTCATGAACGGTTGTGAGGAGGTACTGGTGACCACGGTGGACACCATCGAAGTTGCCGATGGTCACGACATGAGGCTCAGGCGGAATGTCACTCCAGGAGCGAATGATCCTCATTGGGCGTCTAGCCTCTCCATCCAGACCCGTCGCGATGCACGAGGACCGGCTGCCAGTATCGCTTTTGTGGGTCGAAATGAGCGAGTCCGATCCAGTTCCCATCTGGGGCGTAGGCGCGAGCAGTGGTGCCAGGTGAGCTGCTCGCTGAACAGCGCACCGGCGCGCCATGATACCATGCTCGAAGTTCCCGTTCAGGAACCAACAAAACGGGGAGTTCCGCAACGAACTCATCCGGGTGACGAGCGATCAATGGCCAGGATGATGGTGTGAGCACACGATTCAACTCGTCGATCGACCAGGCGGAAGCGAGCGAAAATCGGCCCACGCGCGTGCGGACGAGGCCGTGCAGGTAAGCGCCAGTGCCCAAGCGGGTACCGAGGTCGCGAGCAAAGGAACGGACATAGAATCCCTTCCCACAGTCGAGCGAGACGATGAGATCCGGATACGAATACTGCACGAGACGTAGGCTGTTGACTCGCACCACGCGTCGTTTGAGCGGCACTGGCTGACCAGCCCGGGCACGCCGGTAGGCTGCGACGCCGCCAACTTTCAGTGCCGAATAGATCGGCGGCTGTTGTTCGTATTCGCCGAGGAACTCGGCGAGTGCCGACTGGACGTCTCGGAGCGAGGGTCGGTACAGGGATAGCGGTGAGGCTGCCAGCGGTTCACCTTCGAGATCGTCGCTCGTCGTCCCGGTACCGAGGACAATGTGTGCGACATAGCTTTTGTCCGCATCGGCTGCGTGTCGGACGAGGCGCGTGGCGATACCGACAGCGATAACGAGCAACCCTTCGGCGGCCGGGTCGAGCGTGCCGCCGTGACCGACCGTTTGAACGCGGAGGCGCGTGCGGACCCATTGCACCACGTCGTGGGATGTCCAACCGCGTGGCTTGTCCACCAGGAGTATGCCGTGCACTGTTGCTCACCCCGATGGAAGCTCGATGCTGAGTAGTGCGCTCACTTGTGCTGCGAGGTCGTCGAGAAACGATCGTCGGGCAGCTTCGCCCGGGGGAAGGCGGCACCCCGCTGCTCGTGGATGCCCTCCGCCCCCATAGCGCTGGCAGAGGCGAGCGACATCCACCGAACCATCGGCCGAGCGCAAGCTGACACGCCATCCCTCGCTCTGTTCGTAAAAGAGCAGTGCTACCGCCGTGCCATGCGTCCCGACGAGGAAATTCACGATTCCTTCGCCTTCGACGGGACTCGCTCCTGCCTCCTGCAGCATACGGTGGGTAATCTCGGTCCAGATCAATGGCGGCTCATACCGGACGCGGCCCAGTGCAGCGCCCCAGAGCCGAACGGTCGACAGTGGCTTACTCCGAAAGAGATGGGTGACGATGTCCTCTTGCCGCGCACCAGCCTCGAGCAAGCGCGCAGCAAGTTCGAAGACGCGAGCGGACGTGCTCGTGGTTTGAAAGCTGAGTGTGTCGCCGTACAGTCCTGTGAGGAGACAGGTGGCGACATCCGGAACGATCGGTTGTTCAAGTTCCTCCAGCCAATGAGCGAGCACCTCGGTCGTCGCGGCTGAGGCGGGATCGACGAGGTCGACCGAGCCGTACCGCGTATTGGTCACATGATGATCGATGTTGACGATCGGAATATGCCCGTCGAACCACGCGGGGTGGAGACGAAAGAGGGGGCCGAGTCGAGTCGGGTCGGCACAATCGAGGAGGGCGATGCAATCGGGTGGATCGGTCACGCTCGTAGGGTCACGAAGGAGGTGTTCTGCTCCTGGCAAGAACTCGAGGTTCGGTGGAACAAGGCCGTCGCCGGTGAGGCAGACAGCCGACTGGACGTGTTCAGCGAGGACGAGCCGGAGCGCCAGCACGGAGGCCACTGCGTCAGCGTCCGGATTGGCATGCGTGGCGATGAGCAACGTGCGCGAACCAGCGAGGAGCTCCCAGGCCATCCGGACGTCGCTCGTTTGCGTGGGAGGTGTTTCACTCACTCTCCGGCGTGCTTTCGACTGCAGACTCATCCCTTTGCCGTTCCTGCTGGATCTGCCTCAGCAAGCGGGCGACCTGCTCGGCGTGCTCGAGCGATCGATCGAGTTTGAAATGAAGTTCGGGAATATGCCGAGTATGGAGATGGGGTGCGATAAGGCGGCGAATGAAGCCGGCGGCTCCTTGCAGGGCTTCCAGTGCAGCCTCTTGCTCCTCATGGCTCCCATAGATGGAGACGAACACCTTCGCATGGCGAAGGTCGGGACTCATCTCGACGCGGGTCACGCTCACGAAGCCGAGCCGTGGGTCACGCAGCTCGCGTTGAATGATGGCAGCGATCTCGTCTCGCAAGAACTCGGCCAGGCGAGCTTGTCGATAGCTGGGCATCGTTGGCTCCCCTCGCGCGGCGAGCCGCGCGGGCAGACGTTCACTGCCCGCGCGGGACTCGTTCGACGTGATAGAACTCGATTTGGTCCCCGACGCGCAGATCATTGAAGTTTTCGATGGTCAAGCCGCACTCGTAGCCAGCAGCGACTTCCCGCACATCTTCCTTGAAGCGACGCAGGGATGCGACGGTACCGTCGTGAATGACCTTGCCGTCGCGAATGACGCGAACTCGCGCGTTCCGCAGTGCCTTCCCGTTCAAGACGTAGAGACCGGCTGCGACTGCTCGATTGGGCAGGCGGAAAATCTCGCGTACCTCAGCGACACCGTCGATGACCTCGCGCGTCTCCGGTGCGAGAAGTCCAGTCACTCCGGCTCGGACCTCTTCCAAGAGATGGTAGATCACGTTGTAGTACCGGATGTCGACGCCCGAGGCCTCAGCGGCGCGGCGGGCCGCGACATCAGGTCGAACATTGAAGCCGAGGACGATCGCGCCCGTCGTGGCAGCCAGCATGACGTCCGACTCGGAGATGGCGCCGGTCGCAGCATGAACGACCGTGATGCCGACTCCCTCGAGTTCATCGTTGAGCTTGGCCAGCGCGTTTTGGATCGCCTCCAGACTTCCTTGCACGTCGGCCTTCAGGATGAGACGGAGTTCACGCGTCTGACCAATTTCCAGTCCCTTGTGGAACTCGTCGAGCTTGACAACCCGGGCCTCGGCAGCTTCAGCGCGACGCTTGAGTGCGCGCTGTGTGGCGATCTCCTTCGCGGTCCGTTCATCCTCGACGACTTGCAGGTAATCTCCGGCTTCTGGCACATTCTCCAGTCCGAGGATCTCGACCGGCATGGATGGCTCCGCGCGTCGCACTTTGCGCCCGCGATCATCGAACATCGCGCGGATCCGTCCCCAAGTGGCACCAGCGACAACGACATCGTTGAGTTTCAAGGTCCCGGTTTGCACGAGGACAGTCGCCACGGGCCCCCGTCTCTGATCGACCTTCGCTTCGATGATGACCCCGATCGCGGGCCGATTCGGATTGGCTTTGAGTTCGTGCATATCGGCGACCAACAGGATCATTTCCAAAAGATCTTCGATCCCGAGGCGCTGCTTCGCGGAAACCTCGACGACCGGCACGTCACCGCCGTACTCTTCCACGATGACACCGATCTCAGCGAGCTGCTGCTTGACACGGGCCGGATTTGCGGTCGGCAAATCGATCTTGTTGATGGCGACGATGATGGGCACGTTGGCGGCACGAGCGTGAGCGACGGCCTCGCGGGTCTGGGGCATGACGCCATCGTCGGCGGCAACCACCAGGACGGCGATGTCGGTGACTTGTGCCCCGCGAGCGCGCATTGCGGTGAAGGCTTCGTGACCGGGTGTATCGAGAAAGGTGATTTTCCGGCCCTGGACCTCCACTTGATACGCGCCGATATGCTGGGTGATGCCGCCGGCCTCACCCTCTGCCACGTTGGTGTGCCGGATCGCATCGAGGAGCTTCGTCTTCCCGTGATCGACGTGACCCATGATCGTCACCACGGGTGGTCGAGGGACGGCACCAGGCTCCTGGGCACTGGCTCGGACAATCTCGGCCAGGCTCTTTTCCTGGTGGACTACTTCAGGAGTGCGCTCGACGAGTTCGACTCCGAAGTCGGCGGCGACTTTGGCCGCGGTCTCGAAATCGATTTGCTGATTGATGTTGGCCATCACGCCCCGGCGTATCAAGGCCTTGATGAGCTCGACGGCACTGACGCCGATGGCCTCGGCCAACTCGCCTACCGTCATGACGCTTCCGACCTCGACAGGGCCGCGGGCGACACTCGCAGCAGGCGAGCTCCGCTGTGCAGTCATCGGCGACCGATTGTTTTGTACCGGTGCGTGCTTTTTCGCTTTGGTGCTCATAGCTGGTCCTCCTGTTCGGGTGTTGTCTCAGGTGCGGGCGGGTCGTCACGGCGGATGTGCAGATCGGCCCAACGAAGGAGTTCGTCACGAAACTCCTGTGGGACGGGTATGCGGAGAGCACGTTCGAGGACGTCGGTATTTGCTGCTCGCTCCCAACAACTAAACCGTCGGCAAAGATACGCGCCGCGCCCGCTCCGCTTTCCGGTCGGATCGATGGCGAGCGTCCCTTCCGGGGTCCGCACGATACGGACAAATGTTCGCTTGAGATCTCGAGCGCGGCAAGCGACGCAGGTGCGGACAGGCAAATGCTTGAGCCGCGGTCCGCGGCGCTTGCGCTGGTCGGGACGCTCGCTCATCGTCACGACCTCCTCGACGAGAAACGGGATCAACGGACATTCGCCGTTTCGTCATCGGTCAATGGTAGCTCACGACCGGTTTCGAAATCGTACCGAGCACGAAGTTCGCGATCGTAATAGACATTGACGACGCCGTTGACGATTTCCACGTCGACGCTCTTGAGCACGAGATCGCTGGGCAGCGGACCGAACTCGCGCTCCCGGATGCTGAACGTGCCGTCCGGGCGAACGAGGCGTGGCTGCCGACCGAGTGCCATGAGATCGGGCGGAAGCTCGGGCAAGCTCGTGGCCGAGCGAACGAGCAGTGCCTCCTCCCCCTTCAGCGACTCTGGATCCTTGATATCGATCCGCCAACCGGTCAGCTTGTACGCCAGCCGGGCGTTTTGGCCGTCCTTGCCGATCGCCTGCGACATCTGCTCCGGCGGCACGACGACCCGAGCGACCTTCTCATCCTCGTTGAGGATGACCGTGATCGGCTTGGCCGGGCTCAGGGCGTTGGCGATGAACGTGCGGATGTCCGACGACCACTCGATCACGTCGATCTTCTCACCCGAAAGCTCGGTGACGATGCTCTGGATCCGCACGCCGCGGACACCGACGCAGGCGCCGACCGGGTCGACCTTGTCCTGCCGAGCAGCGACAGCGACTTTGGATCGCTGGCCTGGTTCACGGGCGATGGCCATGACTTCGACGGCACCGCTCGCAACCTCCGGTACCTCGAGCTCGAGCAGTCGCTTGATCAAGTTCGGGTGCGTGCGGGACACCAAAAGCTGCGGTCCCTTCGCGTCCTTGGTGACATCGACCAGGTACACCTTGAGCCGCTGCCCTGGGCGATACCGCTCACCGGGAATCTGCTCCCGTGCCGGGAGAATAGCCTCCGCTTTGCCGAAGCTCAGGATTACCGCACGCGCATCGACGCGCTGCACCGTACCAGTCAGGACTTCGCCGACGCGATCGATGAATTCGTTGTAGATCGTGTCGCGCTCGAAATCCCGGATCCGCTGCAGGATCACCTGCTTGGCGGTCTGGGCCGCGATCCGGCCGAAGTTGGACGGCTGGCGCTCGATCCGGACGATGTCCCCGACGATCGCACGGGGATCGATCTTGCGCGCCTCCTCGATGGAAATCTCGCTGAGCGGATCGTTTACCTTCTCGACGACCCGCTTCGGCGCGAAGATACGGATCTTTCCGGTGTTGACGTCGATTTCGATTTCGACTTCCTCGTCGGAGCCCGTCGCCTTCTTGTACACTGTCCGCAGTGCTTGCTGGACGGACTCCATGACTGCCTCGCGTGGAATGCCGCGCTCGGCAGCCACCTGTGCAATTGCGGTGTAGAGATCGCTCTTCATCGTGATCGCCCCCCTTCGTCATGCGCTCCGGAATCCGGCTGGTGGGCTGCCAGCCAGGGCAAAAATTAAAGTGGGCATTGCCCACTTGTCCGGGGCGCTCCGTTTACCGTATACAGTATACCAACTGCTCGTCGGTGGTGCAAGGGATGTGCGCCGAGCCTCACCAGCTGGTCCGCGAAGCATGTGCAGGCTCGCAAAAGGCTCGACCCGATGCCCAGGGAGCACTGGGTTATTGGGGATCGCGCTGACGGCGTTCGCCGCACGGCGCCTGAGACTGCTGCTATACTGGCCCGGGGTTGCGGGACGGGGAACGGGGGACGGATGAAGCTCCGCACCTGGTTACGCCCGGGAATGTTCGTCAAGCGATGGATCCTGTTGCTCGCACTCGGTGTCGTGACGACGAGTCTCGGGCTCGCCATGGGCCTCGCCTGGATCTACCGCAATTACGACTTCCCCCAACGTGTGTCCGGTCTGGTGCGGGCAGTGACCTTGCAATTCATTCCCCATCCCTACCGGGAACTCTTGATGATCACGGTGGGGAGCACGCTCATCGTGCTCGGTTTTTGGCAACTTTCGCGTTCACTGTTGGCCCCGTTTCTCGATCAGCGGGTAGACAAGCGAGGATTGGCCGAGATCATTCATGCTCATCGCTTCGGTCCGCAAGAGCCAGAGTTCCACATCGTCGCGATCGGTGGGGGGACGGGACTCTCGACGTTGCTTCGTGGTCTCAAGGCGCACAATGTCGCGATTACGGCGATCGTGACGATGGGGGACGATGGTGGAAGCTCTGGTCGGCTACGCCAAGACTTCAATATTCCTCCCCCAGGTGACATCCGCAACTGCTTGGTTGCACTGGCCGATGCCGAGCCCTTGATGAGCGAGCTCTTCCAGTTTCGCTTTCCTGAAGTGGGCTCGCCCTTGGACGGACATAACTTTGGAAATCTTTTCATCGCCGCGATGACTCACGTGACCGGTAGCTTCGAGCGCGCAGTGGCTGAATCATCGCGCGTCCTGGCGGTACGTGGGCGAGTGATGCCGTCGACGTTGGAAAACATCACTGTCTGTGCTGAATTCGCCGATGGGCATGTCGTTCGCGGTGAGTCGGCGATCGGGCGAGAGCGCGGAAAGATTCAGCGCATCTTCCTCGATCCTGAGCGTCCGCAGGCCTACGAGCCTGCCCTCCTGGCCATACTTTCAGCGGATCTGATCGTACTCGGACCGGGCAGCTTATTCACCTCGGTGATTCCCAACTTGCTCGTCGAAGGGATCGTGCAATCGATCCGGCTGTCGTCGGCGCTCAAGGTCTTTGTGTGCAACGTGACGACACAGCGGGGCGAGACGGATGGGTTTTCCGTTGTCGATCATCTCCAGGCGCTCGAACGGCATGCTGGTGGCCCCCTCGTGGATTGTCTGCTCGTGAACTCGAACCTGGAGCCGACTCGGCGACTGGCAGCGAGCGGCGTCTTTGGGGTTCGGCTCGATGGGTTGCACCAGCTCGCTGAGCGGATTCATGTCGTCCTCCAGGATGTGATCAACCCTGAGCAACCTTGGCGGCACGATCCAACGAAGCTCGCGGCTGCGCTGCTTGAGTTGGCACGTGCTGCGAAGCGAGGACACGAGTTTGCTGGAGGATATCGCGAGTTGGTTGGACTGGTCGGGAAAGAAGCTGGTCGAGTGTCCGTGGAGGCGATCGCGCAGAAGCGAGGCTGACCGTCGGACGGCGAAGAACCGGGAGGGTAGGGTTGTGGCGGTTCGTGTGGGCATCAACGGGTTCGGGCGAATCGGGCGGCAAGTGCTCAAGGCGATCCTGGAGGGGTACGACGACGAACTGGAGGTGGTCGCGGTTAATGACCTCACGACTCCCTCGACGCTCGCGCATCTCTTCGCGTGGGATTCGACGTACGGACGCTGGGATGGCGAGGTGACTGCGACCGAGGATTCGATCGTGGTCGATGGTCGCGAGATCCGTGTCTTCGCGGAACGGGAGCCGGGAAAGATTCCCTGGCGAGACTTGGAAGTCGAACTCGTGATCGAGTCGACGGGCTTGTTTACCGATGCAGCCAAAGCGCGAGCGCATCTGGAAGCGGGAGCTCAAAAGGTGATCATCTCGGCTCCTGCCAAGGGTGAGGACATCACGATCGTGTTGGGTGTCAACGAGGATGCGTACGATCCGACTCGGCATCACATCGTTTCTAACGCGTCCTGCACGACCAATTGTCTCGCACCGGTCGCGAAAGTTCTTCACGAGCACTTCGGCATCGTGCGCGGGCTCATGACGACGGTCCATGC
The DNA here is from genome assembly GCF_000021685.1 of Thermomicrobium roseum DSM 5159. Taxonomy (GTDB): domain Bacteria; phylum Chloroflexota; class Chloroflexia; order Thermomicrobiales; family Thermomicrobiaceae; genus Thermomicrobium; species Thermomicrobium roseum. Next base: position 766,469 of record NC_011959.1, read on the forward strand.
GTATACCAACGACCAGCAGTTGTTGGATGCGCCACACCGTGACCTGCGGCGTGCGCGCGCGGCAGCGATGAACATCGTGCCAACCACGACCGGCGCAGCACGAGCGGTCGCACTCGTGTTGCCCGAGTTGAAGGGGAAGTTCGACGGCTTTGCGATGCGTGTGCCCGTCGCTACCGTGTCGGTCATCGACTTCGTCGTAGAGCTTTCGCGTCAAGCCACCGCGGAGGAGATCAATGCGGCCTTCCGGGAGGCGGCGGAGAACGAGCTGAACGGCATTCTCGGCTACACCGAAGAGCCGCTGGTCTCGAGTGACTTCCGCGGTGACTCGCGATCAGCGATCGTGGATGGCTTGAGCACCATGGTGCTCGATGGAACGCTGGCGAAAGTGGTTGCGTGGTACGACAACGAGTGGGGGTACTCCTGCCGCGTCGCCGATCTTGCCTATTACATGATGATCGGCTGTTTCCAGGAAGAGTGACGAGGCGACGCGGGGGTATAGCGGTGGCGAGGCGGTTGCGAACGGTACGCGACCTGGAGGTCGAGGAGCGCCGTGTCCTCGTTCGGGTCGATTACAATGTTCCGCTCGAGGGAGGACGCGTTGTCGACGATACCCGCATCCGGGCTACCTTGCCGACGTTGCAGTGGTTGCTCGAGCGGCGGGCGCGGATCATCCTCTGCTCTCATCTCGGACGGCCGAAGGGACAGGTGCGCGAGGAGTTGCGACTCGCTCCGGTGGCGGCGACGCTGAGCGGGCTTCTCGGGCAACCCGTTCGCTCGGTGCGTGACATCGTCGGACCGGAAGCGCAGGAAATGGCCCGACGCTTGCAACCAGGCGAAGTAGGCATGCTAGAAAACCTCCGCTTCGATCCGCGAGAAGAACAGAACGATGCAGAATTCGCAGCAGCCTTAGCCGCTCTGGCCGATTGCTACGTGAACGATGCCTTCGGTGCAGCGCATCGCGCGCATGCATCGGTCGTTGCGGTCGCTCGTTTATTACCGAGTGCTGCCGGGTTTCTCATGGAGCGGGAAGTCCAAGCGTTGGAACGGGTCCTCCGCAGTGACGAGCGACCGTTCGTCCTCGTGCTCGGCGGCGCAAAGGTATCCGACAAGATCGGGGTGATCGAGAACTTACTACCGCGTGCCGATGCGCTCCTGCTCGGTGGCGGGATGGCAAACACCTTTTTGCGGGCACGGGGGCTCGAGACAGGGCGCTCGTTGGTCGAGGAAGAAAAGGTTCCCGAGGCACAGCGCATTCTCGATCTAGCGGCCGCGCGCGGTGTGCGCGTCGAGCTTCCGCGCGACGTGGTCGTCGCACCGACGATGAGCGCTGTCTCCCAGCGCCGCATCGTACCGGTTACCGCGATCCCTCCTGATCAAGCGGTTTACGATATCGGACCCGAGACGGTGCGGGCGTACTCAGCGGTGATCGCTGGTGCCCGCCTCTTGGTCTGGAATGGTCCGATGGGTGTGTACGAGGTTCCCGAGTTCCGCGAGGGAACGAAAGGGATCGCCGAAGCAGTCGCCGGATGTTCTGGTTTTACGCTCGTGGGTGGGGGCGATTCCGCGGCTGCGCTTCAGGAACTCGGTCTAGCCGAGCGCGTTGGGCATCTCTCCACCGGTGGAGGGGCGACACTCGAGTATTTGGAAGGTCGCGAACTTCCTGGAGTTGCGGTGCTCATGGAAGAAGCCTGAGAGTGGAGGATGCGAAGACCGCTGATCGCCGGTAACTGGAAGATGCACACGACCTACGAGCAGGCGCTGGAGTTAGCTCGTGCGATCCAGGCTCGTTGTGGAATGGCGGAGTATGCCGAGGTAGTCCTCATCCCACCGTTCCCCTGGATCGTGCCGCTGTCTCGGCAACTTAACGGAAGTTCGATTTCGCTGGGCGCCCAGACCTGCAGTGCCTTCGACGAGGGCGCCTATACGGGCGAAGTGTCTGCCAAGATGGTGGCCCCATTTTGCCGCTATGTGATCGTCGGTCACAGCGAACGCCGACGCTTGTTCGGTGAAACGGATGCAGTGGTCGCTGCCAAGCTCCGTGCTGTGTTGCGGAACGGCCTCCAGCCGATCCTGTGCGTCGGGGAGACGCTCGAAGAACGGGAGTCAGGCGCGACGAGAGACATTGTCGAGCGACAGATCGCAGCGGCATGCAGCGATCTCGAGAGCGGGCAGGTCGCGCGACTGGTCATCGCGTACGAGCCGGTATGGGCAATCGGGACGGGTCGCCCAGCTACCTCCGCGGATGCCGAGCTCGTCGCTTCTTGGATCCGTGCCTGGTTCCGGGAACGATTCGGGTCGGGGATCAGCGAAGGGCTCCGTATCCTCTACGGTGGGAGCGTCACGGCTGCCAACGCAGCTGACTTTCTGGCGGTCGGCGATATCGATGGGGCGCTCGTCGGTGGGGCGAGTTTGGATGCCCGCGAGTTCTGTAGCATTGTGGAGGCTGCTGTGGAACGTGCCCAGCGTATCGCCGAAGGAGGCTAGGGACCGTGGAGACGGCGTTCTACGTCGCGATCATTTTGGTTTCGCTCTTGTTGATGATGGTGATCCTGCTGCAATCCAAGGCGTCCGGGTTCAGTGGTGCTTTCGGTGGAGATACGTCAGCAATCTATCGCACGCGGCGAGGCCTAGAGAAGACGCTGTTCCAGTTGACGATCGGTGTTGCGGTCATTTTCGTCGTTCTCTCCCTCTTGGGGCAGTGGCTGCTCTAGGCTGACTTCGACGAAGGGTCACCCGGTTGACGACTGTTCGGGGACGCACGTCACTCCAGCGATTCCGCCGAGTGCGCTGGTGGGCGCTCTGGCTGGCGAGTTCGCTGCTGGTTGTCCTGGTCAGCGGAATACTCGTTCTTTGGCGACTCCATCTACCCCCTCGCAGTGCTTCGAGCATGACACCGATTCGGAGTGAGTCGGTGCTCCCGAGCCCCTCGGCTGAGCCCGCTCAAATCGAGGGAGGAACGTTCCGCGAGGGGATTATAGGCCGTATCGAGACGCTCAATCCGTTGCTCGCCGAGTCGACGGCGGAAGCGGCGGTGAGCGTGCTCGTGTTCGAGGGGCTGGTTTGGGTAGACGGAAGCGGAGTACCGCAGCCAGCGCTGGCGGAGCGCTGGACGATGAGTGATGATGGATTAGAATACACCTTTTTTCTCCGGCCGGATGCCCAGTGGCATGACGGTGAACCGGTTACTGCCCGCGATGTCCTTTTCACGATACGCCTTCTCCAGGACCCTCGTTTTCCAAGAAACGAGACGATGGCAAACTTCTGGCGAACGGTTACCGTCGAGGTCGTCGATGCAGAATCGGTTCGTTTTCGTCTGCCCGAGCCGTATGCCCCATTCCCGACCTACCTGTCGCTGCCGATCCTGCCAGAACATGTCCTGGCGGGGACGGTGGTGAGTGACTTACTACGCAGTCGCTTCGAGTCACAGCCTATCGGGAGTGGGCCGTACCGGGTTGTTCGGGTCGATCGAGACCGGGGAGTGATCGAACTCGCTCGGCACGAATCATACCGGAGGCCGACTCCTCTGTTCGAGCGAGTGGAGTTGCATTTCTTCGAATCGGTCGATGAGGCCCTGGCTGCCTTTCGGCGCGGTGATCTGGACGCGGTCGATCTGGTGCCGTGGGGAGCGCTCGGTGACCCGAAGTTGATGGGTTCTCGCGTCCGCATCTACGCTCCATTACTCGCTGGGTATACAGCGCTCTTTCTGAACAGTCAGGCACAGTTTTTCGCCGATGTCCGGGTCCGTCAGGCGTTGTCTCTCGCGATCGATCGTGTCCAGTTAGTCCGCGATGTACTCAACAATTGGGCTGAACCAGGAAATGGACCGATTCCCCCAGCTTCATGGGCTTATCAAGCGCAAGAGTATCGCTTCGATCGTGCGGCAGCACTGAGCCTTCTTCGAGAGGCAGGGTGGGAAGATCGCAACGGTGATGGGGTCCTGGACAAGGAAGGGTTGACCTTTCGCTTTACGCTCTTGACGAACGTCGATGATCCGCAACGAGTGGCTGTCGCTCAGGCAGTGGCGCAGCAACTGGCGGAAATCGGTATCAGCGTCACCGTTCAGCCGGTGGCATCGGCGACACTCCAGCGACAACTGTTGAATCGCGAGTACACTGCTGCTGTGTTCGGATGGATGTCCCTGACCGGCGATCCGGACATGTTCGAGTTCTGGCATTCCTCGCAAGCCGAGGAAGGGGCGAACATCACGGGTTTCCGGAGCCGCACAATCGATGTGCTCCTCGAGAAGGCCAGACAGGTATCCGATCAGGACGAGCGACGATCTCTTTACGTCGAGTTCCAGCGACTCTTCGCCGAATACGTGCCGGCGATCGTCCTCTACTACCCCCGTTATTGCTTCGTGATGAGTGATCGCATCGGCGGTGTCGATGCTGCACCGCTCATTCGACCCGAAGATCATCTCCGGCAGCTTCCGCGCTGGTATCGGATCGCGGGGTAGCGTGCTCTCGCTCTTTCGCCTATACTCGACACTGCGTGCTTGGTGCACATGACTGGAGGCATTCGGTGTATCCGCTTTTGCTCCCCTCATTCGGCTGGCAGGAATTGCTGCTCGTCCTGCTGATCGTGCTCGTCGTTTTCGGCGCCGGTCGGCTACCGGAGATCGGTAGTGCCATCGGACGCACGATCCGAGAGTTCCGAACCGCGACGCGCGAAGCGACTGCCGAGGTTTCGGGAGACGAGCCGCGTTCGTGAGTGAATCTCAGTGCTCGTCGCGGACGACAGTGACGAGCTGACTTGGACGCTGGTCGCTCCCCTCGTCCAGGAGTTCGATGTATGTGATGCGATGCCACGGGTACAGCACAGTGATCACTCTCTGAGCGGTGGTGGTCAAGCGTTCGCCGTCGAATCGCCGCGGCTTCCGTAGGAACACGGACTGGTGTTGCGGATCAGGGGGTTTATCGACTTCGGCGACGAACGGGTCGTCGTTCAGGACATGCGCGATGACTTGGTGCATGCTTCGTTCCTCCTCGAATCCAGTGCGAGCCGTATAACTGAGATCCGACTGTCCGAGGTTCCAAGATAGGAGACGCCTCGGCCCTCGAGTGGTGTCGGGACACCGGGAGTGCCGAGGTCGATCGTCTCGTTTATCGGTTCATCTGCTACGAGCTGGATGAGCGTATCTGCCCCGGTCGCGATCAGCAATGTGGAATCCGCAAGAAGTTGGTGTGCTCGCGATCTGCGCCAGGTAGGTGACTTCCTGGATCACGTTACCAGCAAGGGGGCGCAGGCATGGATCGTTCCAACATTGCCGACGAGTATCAGCAGGTTCGACCATCTTATCGGGGATGCCACGAAGGTTTGCTCGAAGCAGCGTCTCCCGATGATAGTGCCATTACACTGCAGGCAGGTGACCGTGCCGTCGAGCGACGCCAGGACGATCCGCGACGAGCGAGTTGTCCAGGATGACTGATGCACGCACTTCGTCATCGGTGTGAGAGGACGCGAGAATCCGATCCCTCTTGGGGCAGTAGTCGGGTTACGAGATCGGTCTGGCGACTGCTTGTTGCCGAAGAACGACTTGGGGGTGTATCGCGCAGAGCGCGCCGTGCTGCGGCCATCAATCCGGCATCGGAGAAACGCTGTCTGGGATCGTAGGCCAGTGCCTGGAGAACAATGTTCTGGACAGTCTCATGAGTTTGGGATCGAACCGCCGGGACGGGGTTTGGGACAGCGAGAAAGGTGGTTGGTCGCGGCGATCGACGCTCGTTGCGAAGTGATAAAGCGTTGCTCCCGGTGCAGAGAGGTCACCGCGTGGATCGATGATCCCGCGTGATCATTCAGGTGGTGCGTAGCCGACTGTACCGACGACCGTGTCGCGGCAGAGTGGTTGGAACAGTCGAGCGATGCCGACATCGATGAGGCAGAGCGTCTCGTCCGGTCAGAGATTGATGTGCGATGGCCTGAGATCACGAAACATGATCGGTTGTGATTGTTGAGTCTGGAGAGACGAGAGAACATCGAGTAACTGGACCGCCCAGTGGATGAGGAGTGACTCGATAACGGGTTGGCCGGTGCGTGCGAGGTACCGTTCGAGGTCTTCTCCGGGTGCGAACTCGAGTTCGAGACAACAGCCAGACTGTTCGGCGAGGAAGTCATAGACCTGGGGGATGGCTGGATGGCGCAGTGTGGCGAGAAGTGCCGCTTCTTGCTCGAGGGTGGAGTTCGCGCACAGTGGAATCATCACTCCGCCGCATGACTTTGCTGGCACACGATCCTTCTACTTGGAAGAACCGTTCGTCTCGGGCGAGGAAGACGGTACTCATTCCGCCATTGCCGAGTTCTCTCAGGATCCGATAACGTCGGGCGATCAACGAACCCTGACTGAGGTGCCTTATGGGAGCTGCTCCTCCTGCCGCGTCCGCATGCTCTTCACCGGATATAATCGGCGTCCGGATGGTCACCGATGAGACTTGGAGCCAGGTGCGATGAGGGATCTCGAGGGCGAGCATAAGCCGGTGGGGACAGCGAAAGAGGAGGCGCGTCGGCGATCATTCGCTTGGGATCTTGCTGAAACACTCCTGATCGCGCTCGTTCTTTTCGTCGCTATCCGGGGGCTCATCCTGAACTATCGCGTGGACGGTTCCAGTATGGAGCCGACACTGCACAATGGGGAGATGCTCATCGTCAACCGACGTGCGTATATGGGAATCCCGCTCGGTCGATGGCTGGCAGCTCTGCCGGGAGTCGAGATCGACCAGGATTGGGTCTGGTACCCGTTCGGTCAGCCGAAGCGTGGTGATATCATCGTCTTTCGACCCCCGAACGGAGGAAGCGAGCCGTATGTCAAGCGGATCATCGCCTTGCCTGGGGAGCACGTCGAAATCCGGGACGGGGCTGTCTACATCGACGGGAAGCGTCTCGTCGAGCCTTATCTGACCGAACCGACGATGTGGCGAGGAATGGCGCTGAATCATGAGTACGTGGTGGAGCCGGGGCATGTCTTCGTGATGGGGGACAACCGGAACAACAGCAGTGACTCGCGAGTCTTCGGTGCGGTACCGATGTCGTCGATCATCGGGAAGGCGTGGCTCACGTACTGGCCGCCGGATGAGGCGAAACTTTTGGGCACGCCAGCGTACGCCTTGGAGTGACCGGCCCAGGAGTGTAGAATGGTGATGACGCGTGGAGTACAACGTGTGGGCGTGGCGGGAGGGACCCTGTACGAAAATGTGAGCGCGCCAGAGGAAGGTGCAGGGTATGATCGAGACGGTTGTCGATAGCATCCGCGTCAGCTTGGTGACACAGCATCGGGTCGTGCTCCTGAGGGAGGTCCATGGAGATCGGCACCTCCCGATCTGGATCGGTCCCTTCGAGGCCGAGGCGATCGCGATGGCGATCCAGGGCATGACGCCTGCCCGCCCGCTGCCGTATGACCTCCTGCGCACGATCATCGCTGAACTCGGGGCGGAGATCCGGGAGGTAGCGGTCACGGATCTCGCTCAGGAGATCTTTTATGCTCGGATCGTCCTCACGGTCAATGGCCGACGCATCGAGATCGACAGTCGACCGAGCGATGCGATCGCTCTTGCGGTCCGCGCTAAGGTGCCGATTTATGTGGATGAGTCGGTGATGGATCGCGCGGGTGTCCGTTTGGAGAGTGAAGAGGAATCGGAGAGCGAGGCAGAATTCGAGCCGCCGGAAATCGAGCGTGTCGAATCAGAAGAATCGATCTCCGAGGCAGATTTGTCGGTTTTCCGAGAGGTGATCGAGTCGCTCGATCTCGATGACTTGGATAAGAAGTAGGAGAAGCATGGATCCGCGCTGGGAACGTGTTCGAGCGATCGTGCTCAATTTGGTCGAGCGGTGCGCTGTCTGTGGCCAACGATTCGACCCGGAGGACCTGCAGGCGCTCGGACGCTCTCGTTCGACCTGGGCGTTCCGGCTGACCTGTCGCTCCTGTGGCGTCTCGAGTTTGATCGCTGCGGTCATCGGTGAGGAGGAGTTTGCGGTGAGCTCAGCTCATTCGAAGAGGGAACCCGTAACCGAACGTGATGTCGAGGAGATCCGGACTTTTCTCGAACACTTCGATGGAGATTTCCAGCGGTTATTCGGTTACTCCGGTAACGGTGGAGGTCGATGAGCTAACCTCAGGGTGGGGATTCCCCGCGACGACGCCACTCACGTTCGATCATGTCCTCAGGAAAGCGTACGAGTTCATGCCCCAATGATGGACAACGAAGATTGTGGAGATCGATCTTCTTGTTGACGGCGCGGGCCAGTTCCCGATAACGCCATGCCAAGCGACGCAGGATGGCGACGTTCCCGGGGTCGCTTCGATCGAATTCTTCTGCCGCTCGCCAGTACTCGTCCCAGGCCTGCCGAACCAGGGCACGCTCCGTGTAGATTTCCTTCCGTAGCTGTAACCAATCGGGAAGGAGCCCATTCTTTTTTAGAATCCGATGTGCGGCCCATACTTCGCTGGGACTGCCGTCGTCGGGTGGAAGGGGCCGCCCCTCACCAGTCAAATTGCGGAAGGCACCAGCCTCTTGTGCTTCGCGGATACGCTCTTCGACGAGTCGGTCCAGCCAGAACATCCGGAATTCCTCCGATTCGAGAGTAAGTATAGCCTGGCTCGCTGAATGCTGACCCGTCTGCGTATACTGGCCCCGGATGAGCGAGAGGATCGGGTGATGGAGGAAAGGGAAACGGCTCGCCGGGAGATCGATCTCCAGCCACTCCGACGTATCCTCGAGGAACGGTATCGCCCTCGAGACCACCAGGAGGCACAGGAACTGGTTGTCGGTGCTTGCCAGGAAGCGCAGCATCTTTACGGGTGGGTACCGCCGCAGGCCGCGCAACTCATTGCTGAGCATCTGGGCGTGACGATCAATCGGGTCTATGGACTGCTTACCTTCTACGCAGACTTTCGCACCGAACCACCGGGTGAGCATTTCCTGTGGCTCTGTCACGGTGCCGCATGCTATATCGCTGGGTCACAGAAGGTTGTCGATGCTTTGCGGACCGAATACCGTCTCGGTGAGGACGGAACGACTTCCGACGGTCTTTTGACCGTGCACGTTTTCGATGGATGCTTGGGGGCGTGCGACTTGGCGCCCGTTGCTCAACTCGATCATCACGAGTACATCGGACAGCTCGATGCGAATCGCTTGCGGGAGCTCGTCGAGGAGCTTCGAGCGTGCCGGAGGGTAGGGAGTAACGATGAAACGATTGAGTGATCGGGCAGCGTTCGAGCAGTACGCTGCGGAGGCACGTGCACGGTGGGAGCGGCTGTGGTCAGAAGACCAGTGGGTGATTTCGGTGGGGATAAGCGGGTGCAGTATCGCGAAGGGGGCGTTGGAGACGTACCGGAACTTGTCGCTGCACCTCTCCGAAGGACATATCCCAGCTGTGCTCCGGCAGGTCGGCTGTGGTGGTTGGTGCTTCGCCGAGCCGTTCGTCGAAGTGAAGCTCCCCGGGCACCCGCCGATCGTCTACGGCTGGATGACGACAGACCGTGTCCCTGAGCTGCTGGACGCGCTCCGTCGTGGCGATCTCCGGCCAGACTGGGCGCTCGGTGTCCGAGCTGCCGGGGCTTGGCACGGTATCCCGCCGCTCACCGAGCATCCGTTTCTCCGACGCCAGCGCCGGCTGTTGCTCGAACATGCGGGCATCATCGATCCGGAATCGATCGAGGACTTTATTGCGATCGGTGGCTACCGCGCTTTCCTCAAGGCGCTTTTCGAGATGACGCCGGAGGAAGTCATCGCCGAGGTCAAGGCGTCTAACCTGCGCGGCCGGGGTGGAGCCGGGTTCCCGACCGGAATCAAATGGGAAAGCGGGCGCCGCACGCCGGCGCGACCAAAATATGTGGTCGTCAATAGTCATGAGGGAGAACCGAACGTCTTCAAGGATCGGCGCCTCCTCGAATCGAACCCGCATCTCGTCCTGGAGGGCTTGCTGATCGGCTGTTACGCTCTCGAGACACCCTGCGGTTACAACTACATCGGCGGCGAACATGCCCTTGCCCTTCAGCGATTCCAGCGTGCCGTCGAGCAAGCGTATGAATTGGGGTTGCTCGGTGACGACATCCTGGGGAGTGGCTTCTCCTGCCACGTGCGGATCCGCACCGGAGGTGGTGCGTACATCTGTGGCGAAGGTTCAGCCTTGATGTACGCGATCATGGGCCAGCGGGGACAGCCGCGAACCAAGCCACCCCGCTCCGTGGAAGAAGGACTCTGGCGTCGCCCGACGGTGCTGAACAATACCGAAACGTTCGCCTCGATTCCGGCGATCATCCAGAATGGTGGTTCCTGGTACGCCTCCTTGGGTACCAAAGAAAGCACTGGGACCAAACTCGTGACTATGCAGGGACCGGTCAAGTATCTCGGCGTCGCCGAGATCGAATTCGGTCTCTCGATGCGTGAACTCATCTTCGATGTGTTCGGCGGTCTGCGCGAAGGCTACCGCCTCAAGGGAATTCAGACCGGCGGTGTGTCGGCGGGTCCTCTGCGCGAGGATGAGTTGGACGTGCCCATCGACTTCGAGGCACTCACACCGCTCGGAGCGATGGTCGGTTCCGGGGGATTCGTCGCTTTCGACGAGTCCGTCTGTGCGGTCGATTTCGCCCGCTATCTCGTCGCGTTCAGTCGTTACGAGTCGTGTGGCAAGTGCACGCCCTGCCGGCTCGGAACACCAGCGTTGGTCGAGATCCTGGATCGTATCCGGCATGGATTCGGCCGACCAGAGGATTTGGACATCATCCAGTATGCAAGCAAGCACATCATCGAGCTCTCTTTGTGCGGTCTGGGCCAAGTTGCACCGATGCCGCTACTCGGCATGCTGGAGCGCTTCCGCGACGAGTTCATCGAACATATCACCGAGCGACGCTGTCGCGCAGGAGTTTGCCCGATCGCGGCAGGAGAACCGCTCAGCGTCGGACGCTGATCCATCCTTCGCTGAGTCCCAGATTGCCACCGATGACGGCATGCTTGTTTGTCGCGGTTTTCACAACGAGATCGTGAGCCCACGCCCTCTCGCAACAGCCTGGCTCACGGCTTCGGCGGCGACTGCCAGATCCTGAACGGCGTTACCCACTGATTTGAAAAGGGTGATTTGCTCGGGCGATGTCCGACCTGGCCTCTCCCCGGCGACGATCTGACCGAGTTCGGTTCGAATATGCTCTTCGTCGATGAGACCAGCGCGAAGTGGCTTGATCAGGTCACCTGCCTCGGCGAGCGCTGCGCTCAGCGCGTCGACCACGACGTAAGCCCGAGCTACTGTTTCCGGTGGGATCTCCTGCATCTCGGGAGTAAAGGCGCCAATGGCATTGATATGGACGCCTGCTGGTACGAGTTTGTCAGGAAAGAGCGGTTCTCGAGCTGTGGTGGCGGTACAGATAACGTCGACACGGGGCAAGACCGTGAGCGGATCTTCGATCGGAATGACCTCGGCTGAACAATCAGGCATGAGCTGGCGAAGACGGTCACCGAAGGTTGCGGCGGCTTCACGGTTGCGATCGTACACATAGACTTTTCGAATCGGTCGAACAGTCAGGACCGCCCATGCCTGCGTCGGACCCTGTGCTCCGGCGCCGATGATGAGAAGCGTTTCGGCGTCGTGGCGGGCCAGTAGGTCGGTAGCGGCACCGGAGGCGGCTCCGGTACGGAGAGCAGTGAGATAGGTGCCGTCGAGCAACGCGCTCGGTTCGCCCGTGATCGGGTCGACGGTGAGGACTGCCGCGTGAATGGTCGGCTTGCTATGCAGGCGCGGGTTGTCAGTAAACACCGAGACGACCTTCAGGCCGAGTCCACCGGTCGAGGGGACGAAAGCTGGCATGAAGAGGACGGTACCGTTGTGGTCCACAACCTCGAGCGGTGTCCGCAGCGGTGACTGTGCTCGACCGAGGGAGAGATCGCGGAAGGCCTGCTTGACGAGTTCTATCGCTCTCGACATCGGCACGAGTTCTTGCACGTCGCGTCGCGTCAAGACCAGCATCGTCAATCATCCCTCCGGAACAGTTGCACTCAGTCGGCCGCAGTGTACCACGAGAGCGTTTTCGCGATGTGTGCGGGACCGAAAAGTGAAAATCAACTCGACGGTCAGGACCCTGTTGCCTTGACGGCTCGACGGCAGTTGTGGCAAAATGCGGGTGCGACAAACGAAGAGCGGTCCCCGATAGCTCAACGGTAGAGCAGGCGGCTGTTAACCGCAAGGTTGCAGGTTCGAATCCTGCTCGGGGAGCCGGATGAGGAAGCCACCCGATCGGGTGGCTTCCTGTGTTTGACGCTGTTTCGTGCTCCAGTGCGGGGTGTCTGCTAGCGGACAATTGGCGTTTCTCGTGTCAGTACGGGATACGAGTTCCGGCTGTGTGTCACGAGCGATAGAATGCGAGCAGGTCGAATCGGGATGGTGGATACGAGGAGAGAGGGCTGAGCGTGCGAGTAGTCGTAACGAGGCGGATTCCCGAGGCTGGACTACAAGTTCTCGAGCGAGCTGGCATAGAGTACCGCATTTGGCCGGGAGAGCTTCCACCGAGTCGAGAGGAGCTGATCGAGTTCGCGCGTGGTGCCGATGGATTGCTGACGCTATTGACGGAACGCATCGACGAAGCGCTGCTCAACGCCTTACCGACCGTCAAAGTCGTGAGTAATATGGCGGTTGGCTTCGACAACATCGACGTCGATGCATGCACGAGAAGGGGTGTCGTCGTCTGCATTACGCCAGATGTTCTGACGGAAACAACAGCCGACTTTACCTGGGCGCTAATGCTTGCCGTCGCACGGCGCGTCTGCGAGGCGGCTGAAAGCGTTCGTGCCGGTACCTGGAGAACTTGGGAACCACTCGGCTTCCTCGGGCGCGATCTCTCCGGTGCAACGCTGGGGATCGTCGGTTTCGGCCGGATCGGCCGCGCAGTAGCGCGTCGAGCTCGTGGATTCGATATGCGAGTGTTGTACACTGACAAGACCCGGCAGTCATCCGAGGTTGAGCGAGATCTCAGGGCGACGTTTGTCCCCCTCGAGCAGCTTCTGGCGGAAAGCGACATCGTGACACTGCACGTGCCTTTGACACCAGAAACCAGAAAGCTGATCGGCGCGCGGGAACTGGCATTGATGAAGCCTCGATCGATCCTCATCAATACGGCACGTGGTCCCGTCGTCGATACCGAGGCCCTGGTAAGAGCTCTTCGAACAGGTCATCTCTGGGGCGCAGGGTTGGACGTCACCGATCCTGAGCCGTTGCCAGCCGATCACCCGCTTCTGCAGTGCCCGAACGTGATTGTCACGCCGCACATCGCGAGTGCGAGCGAGACGACACGTGCGCGTATGGCTGAGTTGGCGGCCGAGAATCTCGTTGCGGCTCTCCAGAACCGACGTCCACCGCGGTCGTTGAATTGGGACGAGGTCCGCGGGAAGGAAAACTGAGATGCGCCGCGTGGTGGTGACCGGGATCGGGATGATTACGCCGATCGGAAACGACCCGACGGCCGTGTGGCGGGCGCTCATGGATGGACACTCTGGTACGTCGCGGCTGACTCGGGTACCGGCGGATGATTTACCGAGTCGGATCGCGGGAGAGGTCAGAGGGTTCGAACCCGAACAGTACTTACCCACCAAGGAGGTCAGGCGAACGGATCGCTTCGTGCAGTTTGCGGTCGCTGCGGCGAGAGAGGCTCTAGTTGCTGCTCGTCTCGACTTGACACCTGGACTTGCGGAGCGCACAGCCGTCTTGATCGGATCGGCGCTCGGTGGAGTGGAAACGTTCGAAGCTGGGGTCGAGACATTGCGGACACGTGGAGCGGGGAAAGTCAGTCCCTTCCTCATTCCGATGTTTCTCGCGGATATGGCTGGAGGAGTGACTGCGATCCAGATCGGTGCTACCGGACCCAATTTTGCGACGCTGTCGGCATGTGCGAGCGGTGCCAATGCGATCGGTGAGGCTGCTCGGATGATTCGGGACGGTCGGGCCGATATCGCCCTGGCCGGTGGGAGCGAGGCACCGCTGACACGCACCGTGGTAGCTGGCTTCGCAGCCTTGCAGGCGTTGTCGCGTCGCAACGACGAGCCGGAGACCGCGAGTCGCCCGTTCGATCGTACGCGCGATGGTTTCGTGATCGCTGAAGGGGCAGCCATTTTAGTGCTGGAAGCTGAAGACTTTGCGCGTGAGCGCGGCGCCCCGATTCTCGCCGAGGTCGTTGGTTATGGGACGACGGCGGATGCTCATCACATCGTGCAGCCCTGTGCCGATGGGCGGGGCGCAGTGGCAGCGATGCGGCAGGCTTTGGACGATGCTAGGCTCTCGACCAAAGACATCGACTACATCAACGCACATGGAACGAGTACACCGCTGAACGATGCAGCGGAAACAGCTGCGTTGAAGCAATTTTTCGGTGGTCGACAGGCTGTTCCACCCGTCAGTTCGACGAAGGCACTCACCGGACACCTCTTGGGCGCAGCTGGTGCCCTGGAAGCAGCGATCTCGGTACTCGCTTTGATGCATCAAATCATCCCACCGACCTGGCACCTCTCGGAACCAGACCCGGACTGCGACCTCGACTACGTGCCGAATGCACCACGGAAAGAGCGCCTTCGCTACGTCATGAGCAATGCTTTCGGTTTCGGTGGACACAATGCCGTGTTGATCTTCGGTCAGTATCCGTCGAGCGAGTCCCCGTCGAGTCGCCAGAGTTGGTCGAGCCACTCTTCGACGAACGTCGGATCATCATGAAGCACCAACGGCAACCCGTGCGGCGTGGTGCCTTCTCGCAAACCCGGGCTATGAACGTTCGTCCCCAACTCGACGACGAACAAATGGGGGCTCCCCTGTATCGCGCGGGAGTGACTCTCTTGCCAGTCATTCCAGAGTTCGCGCCAACCTTTGCCGGACCAGAATGCGTCTTGCAGTCGATCAGTGGCGATTCCCTTTCGGTCGAGTATGTCGATGAGTTCGGGTAGGACGGCGACATTGCACTGGTCGAGGAAGAAGGCTTCTCTCACGGCCCGATCGACGGTGTCGGCGAAATCGAGGTCTTGCTGGCGTGCAGCAGCGGCCAGGGCCATTGCAGGAAGGAAAGTAGAGGGAAAATCGTCCCGTTGCCACGGGGCGAATGCGTCCGGCTCGCAACGGGCGAGAATAACGCGTTCGGCTTCCAGGAGCCAACGTGGGGTGGCACATCGGTTGACGAGCTCGAGTGGCCAATAGCGCCAGAGGACACGAATCGGGCGGCGGGAGACGCGCAGCGCACGGCGCAGACGCAGCGAAACGACATAACTCCAAGGGCATTGGATATCGGACCAAAACTCGATCGTCAGCATGATATTCTCCCTTCCGTTGGTTTCCTACGGAAGGGAGAATAGCAGAAAAGGGTTATGATCAGTCTAGATAGCCGCGCAAGAAGCGGCTGCAGCTCGGGTGGCGCAGCTTACGCAGGGCCTTCGCCTCGATCTGCCGGATCCGCTCGCGGGTGATACCGAACTCGCGCCCGACTTCCTCCAGGGTGCGGAACTGTCCGTCTTCGAGGCCGTATCGCAGGATGATGATGCGCCGTTCGCGCTCAGTGAGGCGACTCAACGCTTCCTCGAGCTGTTGCCGAAGGAGTTGCTGGGAAGCGATTTCTAGGGGGGCTGGTTGTGTCTCGTCCTCGATGAAGTCGCCCAAGAACGCGTCACCATCTTGACCGATCGGTGCTTCCAGCGAGACGGGGAGGCGTGCTGCTTCGAGGATCTGGCGAATCTTTTCTTCCGGCATATCGAGGGCACGAGCAACCTCCAATTGGGTCGGTTCACGTTCGAGAATCTGTTGGAGGCGGTGGCTGATCTTCTTGATGCGGTTGATGGTCTCGCCGACATGGACGGGCAAGCGGATGGTCCGACTCTGATCGGAAATCGCCCGCGTGATTGCTTGCCGGATCCACCACGTCGCATAGGTGGAGAACTTGTAGCCCCGCTTGTAGTCGAATTTCTCAGTCGCCTTCATGAGGCCGATATTGCCCTCTTGAATGAGGTCGAGGAAAGAGAGCCCACGTCCGACATATTTCTTGGCGACGCTGACTACCAGCCGCAGGTTGGCTTGAATCAAATGAGCGCGGGCACGTTCACCATCTTCCTTGTCAGCGACGAGGGCCAGTCGTTCGTCTTCCGACTTGTAGTCTCCCCGCTCGAGCCGAACTTTGGCGATCTTGCCTCGTTCGATTCGCTGAGCGAGCCAGACTTCCTCTTGGGGGGTGAGAAGCGCTGTTTCACCGATTTCTTGAAGATAGAGACGAACGGTATCGCTGGTACTGAGGCCGTCGTCATCGAAGCGTTCGGGGTGATCGCGCAATCGTCGCTGGAGGCGTGAGTGTCGTGAGGGAAGGAGGCCTTCGCTCTCGTTTGTCCTCAAGGTTTCGTCGGCGGAAAGCTCATCCAAATCGGTCAGTGAGGGAAACACGTCGTCGGCGAGGAAGTAGGAATCGCTCGTTCCATCCAAGGCATGCAGATCCATGGAGTCCATGTTTCAACCCCCACTCACCAGTCGGCACCGCATCGACGTTGTCGAACCATGAGATCATGACGTCGTGGGCCATCTTCCGGCGAGCGGTCGTGGAGAATCTCGTCCGCCTTTCACTCGCTGTCCCTTCCGTTCGGTTGCGCGAGGCGATTATGCGTGCGTTCCGATCGGCAGTATACTGCACTTTGGCTATGCTTTCAAGCGATTCCCGACGATCCGTACCGGTTGGTGTGTTCGAAATGCTGGAAACGGCAGCCCAGTCCGAACGAGTGAGGCGAGTGTGCGTGTCCTAGGAGTCGATCCCGGAATGGCGTTGTTGGGTTACGGTGTGGTCGAAGGAGGCGAACCGCTGCGAGCGCTGTCCTTCGGTGTGGTGAGCACGCCGGCTCACTTGCCGGTAGAACGGCGGCTCGTCGTTCTGCATGACGAACTCGCTCAACTATTGGAGCATTGGCAACCCGATGTGGTCGCATTAGAACAGCTGTTCTTTGCGCGAAATGTAACCACCGCGCTAGCTGTGGGACAAGCTCGAGGAATCGTCTTGCTCCTGTGCGGACAGCGCACTATTCCCGTTGTCGAGTACACTCCCGCGCAGGTGAAGCAGGCGGTGGGTGGCTATGGTCGAGCGCGAAAGCGCGAAATGCAGGAGATGGTTCGCCTCTTGCTCCGGTTGCCAGTACTTCCCCAGCCTGACGATGCAGCCGATGCTTTGGCGCTGGCCGTTTGCTACTTCCAGTACAGTCGTGCTGCACAGCTGGAGCGATTCACCTGAGTTGAGCAATGACCAAGCACCGCGTTAGGGCCGATGACCTCCTCGTGTCCCGTGGACTGGTAGCGACGCGGAGTCAAGCTCGCGCTTTGATCATGGCTGGCAGGGTGTGGCTTGGCGACCAGCGAGTCGAAAAAGCCGGCGAGTTGCTGCCAGCGGATGCTGAACTGAGGATTTCGGAGCCGCCGCGCTATGTCAGCCGTGGCGGGGAGAAGCTGGAGCATGCGCTGCGCTCGTTTGGAATCGATGTCAACGGGCTCGTCTGTGCCGATTTCGGCGCGTCAACTGGTGGCTTTACCGACGTGCTTTTACAGCACGGTGCGCGGCGGGTGTATGCGATCGATGTCGGTCGGGGGCAGCTGCATTACCGATTGCGTCACGATCCACGAGTCGTGGTGATGGAACGGACGAACGTTCGGTACCTCAAAACATTGCCGGAACTGATCGATCTTGTAACGATAGATGTCTCGTTCATTTCGCTGCGCCTCGTCTTGCCAGCTGCATGGAAAGTGCTCGCACCATATGGTCGAGTCATTGCTCTCGTGAAGCCGCAGTTCGAAGCCGGACGCGGTAAAGTGGGGAAAGGTGGCGTCGTACGTGATCTCGCTGTTCACCGCGAAGTGCTCGAACGAGTCACGGCAGCAGCCCTCGACCTGGGTTTCTCGGTCGAGGGACTGATTCGATCCCCGATCACCGGCGCGGAAGGCAACATCGAATATTTTCTCCTACTGCGGCGGAACGGTGTTTTACGACCAGACGTCAGTTCGCTCATCGATAACGTGTTGCGTGAAGTGGAGACCGCGGCATGACCAGCGAATGGAAGAGTGATCCGTTTCAGGATCTTCGGGCCGCTCTCGAAGGCGAGGAGCTATCGGGTCGCACGAATCCAGGCGTATGGGTGGATCCAATGCGACGCCGGCGAACCGGCGTGCCGGAAATCGTGCTGGCCGAGGGCAAGACGATCGAGCAACTCCTGGCTGCAATCGACCTCTTGTTGGAGCGAGAGGGTCGAGTGCTCGTCAGCCGCGTTCAGCCGGCCCAGTTCGAGGCTATTCGCACCCGCTTCGTCTCGGTGCCGGTACGCACGGCACCTTCGAAACGGACACTCGTTCTCCGACGAGACGAGTGCGCTGTCCAGCCCACTGGTGGACGGGTCGGTATCTTGACGGCCGGAGCAGCTGATCGACCGGCGGCTGAAGAAGCGCAGCTCGTTGCGGAGGAACTGGGCTGTCTCGTTCGTGTCGTCCACGATGTCGGTGTTGCCGGTCTGCATCGCTTAGTACCTGCGCTACGCGATCTGGTCAGCGAATGGGATGCCGATGTTCTGATCGTCGCCGCTGGCATGGACGGAGTTCTCCCGAGCGTGGTCGCCGGACTCGTCTCCGTTCCGGTGATCGGCCTGCCGACTCCGGTAGGGTATGGTGTTGGGGGGCAAGGGGAAGCGGCATTGTACAGCATGCTGCAGTCCTGCGCTCCCGGCCTGGTCGTCGTCAATATCGACAATGGTGTTGGGGCCGGAGCAGCTGCTGCTAAGATCGCGAATCGCTGTGCTGGTCAACGCCGTCAGCGAGAATCGTCCGACGAGGCGGCAAGTAGGGCGAACCGCTCGGCAAGTTTCCGGTAAAGCTGTCGCTCACGAGTGCCCATTTCATGATCGCCGTCGTCCGGCGCGGGTCCGTCGTTCAGCAATTCGTCGATGATGCGAAGACAGCGCGTGCGGAGAGTGTGCTGCCACAGACGAGTGGCAGCACGGCGCCGCCGTTCTTCGAGGATGCCACTCGCGGCATAGCGATCTCGGAGTTCAGTGATCGCCTCGAGCACCGCTGTGATTCCCTGTCCTTCGCTCCCGACCGTCTGCAGGATGGGTGGAACAGGGTGACTCGTATCGGCGAGGAGCCGGTAGTAAGCTGAAAGGTCGCGAACGAGTTCAGCTGCACCAGGACGATCCGATTTGTTGATCACGATAAGATCTGCAATCTCGAGAACGCCCGCCTTCAACGTTTGCACACTATCGCCGAGCCCGGGGACGAGTACGAGGAGAGCGAGATCTGCGGCGAGGAGGAGCGGCGAAGCCTCCTGCCCGGCACCGACCGCTTCGAGAAAGACGAAGTCGAATCCATAAAGATCGAGGACAGCGAGGAGCGCAGGGAGAACGGGAGAACCGGCCGGGTCGCGCGCAGCGATGGAACGCACATAGACGTTGGGGTGCTCCGCGGCGTCGAGCATGCGGATCCGATCACCGAGGAGGGCGCCTCCGGAACGCGGGCTGACCGGATCGAAGGCGAGGACAGCAACCGACATATCCCTCATTGTGATTTCAGCAGCTACCCGACCCAGCAAAGTACTCTTGCCAGCTCCCGGCGGCCCAGCCACCGCGACGACCGTTGCGTGTCCTCCGCGCTCGCGCGGAAGCAGATGAGCCACGTCAGGATAACGCTCCAAGAGGGAGAGTGCGCGCGCAAGGGAGGAACGATCCCGATTCCGAACACCTTCGAGCAAGTTTCCCAAGTCCTGCGACATCTCGACTCACGCGCCCCTCACTGGCTCACCAACATGCGTTTCGATGAAGCGAATGATTTCTGATAGCGGCGTACCGGGGCCGAAAACTTCGGCAACTCCCTGTGCCTTGAGGAAGGGGATGTCTTCTTCCGGAATGATTCCGCCGACGAGCACCAGAGCATCCTCTTTCCCGGCGGACCGCAGCGCTCGCACTACTTCCGGTACGAGTTGGTTGTGTGCGCCCGAGAGAATACTCAGGCCGACAACATCGACATCCTCATCGACGGCGCTGCGCGCGATCGTTTCAGGCGTTTGGAAGAGACCGGTGTAGATCACTTCCATTCCCGCATCACGCAGTGCTCGTGCAAGGACCTTCGCACCACGGTCATGGCCATCGAGGCCAGGTTTTGCGATCAGGACACGGATCGGTCGTCGCACAGGTACCTCCCGCTCAATAGTGCAGTCCTCGTCGGAGCGGCTCCTGTTCCCGCGATTTGATCGTTTGCATGAGCGTGACGCTGTCGGCCGCCTCTTGCAGTGCCGGTGTCGCCGCTCGCCCCGTCAGGACAATATCGGTCCAGGGCGCGGCCCGCTCGACCAACTCGAGAATGGTCTTCTCGTCGACCATTCCCTCATCGACCAAGGTCAAAAGGCCGTCGAGGATCAGGATATTCGTCACCCGCAGTGCCACATGTTGCCTCGCCTCTCGTAGCGCAGCCTGCAAGCGCTCCGGCGAAATGGCTGGGCCGCGGATCTCTTCCGGGCGCGTCCGGACATCGATCATGCCGTACTGGGAGAGAGTGACGCCGGTCAAGAAAGAAACGGCGGCAACTTCTCCCCGCTCGCGCCCTGTCTTCAGGAACTCAATGATATGAATTCGCAACCCATGCCCAGCACCACGCAACGCAATACCGAGCGCTGCATCGGACGTCCGACGCTCGTCACCGACCAGTAGCATGAGATACGCGCGTTCCGTTTGGCCCCGATCGACGTCCATCATGCCCTCCATCCCTTTTCACGGTCATGATACCGTGTTGGCGTCTTTCATTCCGTTGCCTTCCTGGAATACGTACCAGTGATCCATCGGGTCGCGCGCGATGGCGAAGCACTGCCACGATGCACTCGCGCGGGCATACACCGATCGGTCCATGCTCTGCGGCCGATCCGGAGTCTCGCCTGCGACGCTCGATCAGCGAGGCAGCGCACTCTCATCGAGAGACAGACGGAGTCCGTTGAACCGATTCATCGCGACCGTCATGCCTTCCCGGTGCCACACCAGGACCGCTTCGGCTGCGAGGGCTGCGATGCGCTCTGCGAGCGGTCGCTCTTCGGGATGGAACGGGCTCAGGACAAAGTCGCGTCCTTCCTCGCGGCGGGTCGGTCGCCCAATGCCGATCCGAAGACGTCCGAAACCGTTGCTTCCCAGTTCGCGAGTCACTGATTCGACACCGTGATGACCGGCAGCGCTCCCTCCCTGCCGAAACCGCAACGTGCCGAGTGGCAAGTCCATGTCGTCGTGAACCACCAGCGTTCGATCCAAGGAAAGTTTGTACCAGCGAACGGCTGCTGCGACAGCCACACCACTGCGATTCATGAATGTCAGAGGCTTCAGGAGTAAAAGTAGCCCACGGTCGGTACGCACCGTTGCGAACTCGCCTTCGAATCGCCGCTGAAAACCGACGACATTGGTGAGTTGTGCTACGCGATCGATCACCCAAAACCCTATATTGTGTCGGGTTTCCATGTATTCTGAGCCTGGATTACCCAATCCAACCACGAGCCATGCATCAGAAGCCACGATCGAGCACCTCCTGATAGACTGCGAGCGTTTGTCGACCCGACTCCTCCCAGGTAAAGCGCTGTGCTCGAAGACGAGCCCGGTAAGCCAGTTCAGCCCGGAGATCAGCATCGCTCAGTAAGCGGACCAGTGCTCCCGCGAGGCTAGCCACTGTTTCTTCTCGAACCAACAGTCCGGCATCACCCACGATCTCGGGAAGTGCACCGACAGCGAAAGCAACGACGGGTACGCCGTGAGCCATGGCTTCGACTGCTGGCAAGCAGAAACCTTCGTCTCGGCTTGCCACGACGAGCGCAGACGCTACTGAGTAGAGCGCGTGCAAGTCTTCGTCGTCGATGTCTGATAACCAACACAGGACTTTCTCACGCTCTCCAACGCGGAACTGCTGGACGGTACTCGTGCATTGCCAACCTTCTTGCCCCACGATCACCAGCAACGGAGCAGGTTCGACGCCCGCTTGCTGCAAGAGCAGGAACGCCTCCAGCAAGAGATCGTAGCGCTTGCGCGGCTCGATCGTCCCGACGGCGAGGAGGAGCGGTCGTTCTTTGATCTGAGCACCGAGCCGTGGCAGAAGGATGCGGCTCGATCGTTCCCAGGCATAGGAAGTAGTCGATCCCCATCGCTGGTGGACGCCGTGATAGATGACGCGGATGCGCTCACTCGTCTCCGGTACCACCGAGCGGAGTCGCCGAGCTGTGGCCTCTGACGGCACGATGATCCGATCCGCAGCGCGGATGCGCGCAAGGGTCTGCCGGTAGTAACGAAAAGCGGACGGTGTCAAATCACCGGGTGCATCGAGAAAAGCGAGGTCATGGATCGTCGCGACGCCGCGTATCCAAGGGGGAAGGTGCGGCAGGACAAAATCGGTTGCATGGTAGACACGAATTCCGCGGAACGCCAATTCACAGCCGAGGCTCCAGGTTTCCAGTGGATGGTGCGGTGGCGTCATGACCCTAAGCGATGGCAAGGGCAGATCCGGCCGGAAACGATTCACGACGAGCCGAAAGCGCACTGCTGAGGAGCTGCATCCGGCGCGTGCCAAAGCACGACCGAGTTCGGCCATATAGCGACTGATCCCGCCACGACGATACGCTAAGAGACGCCCATCGAGCGCGACGACCGGAGTCGGCGGGAACCGCACCGTCAGGACCCCCTCTCCGCCGCTGTTATACTTCCTGCGGAGTTCGCTGTCTCGGCTACCGAGATCGCTCCGCACTGCTGCAGGAGCCCAAAGGGGGAAAGGCGAAGAGGACGAGCGATGGACATCTTCGGAATGGGACCTGGCGAGCTGCTCGTCATCATGATCTTGGCTCTGGTGCTCTTCGGTCCGGGTAAGCTACCGGAAATCGCCGCCACGGTCGGACGAGCAGTTCGCGAATTCCGCAATGCCACAAGGGAGCTGACGAGCGAGTTCGAGCAGGCATTCCGTGAGGTTCAAGTGAGTACGACAGAAGTCGCCACATCGGTTCTCTCAGTCCAGCAAGAAACGCATGCTGCGCTACAGGAGACGCGGGCAGCGCTGAACGAGGCGACGGACACCGTCTCTCGAGCAGCCAGTACGGTTGCGCTCGATCAGGTTGCGGCGCCCGCTACCATGCCTGCTGCTCCGATGGTTCCACCACTCGGACCCGCGGAGTCAACCGCGGTAACGGCCAGTGCGAGTAACGGACGGCGTGAGCCGACGAAGGACGACCCGCTCGCGGATCTGGTCGACGTCGACGAGCTGCTCACTGAGTCGAAACCATCAATATCGACCGGACCGTGGGAAACGTGAGTTTTCTCGCACGCTAATCACCTCGCCGAGCGATCCACAGACAGACGCGACCAGTGGCATCCTGCTGTGTTTCCCAACGCATCTCGGCGAAGAGCGGGACGGGTGGTGGCGCGGGAAGTCGCCTACAGTCGAGCGGAGGATGGTTAGCAACCGGACCGAGAAGACGGCGGAAAGGGCGTATCCACCACGGCCACGAGCGCGGCTGGGCAGCGACGACCGCAACGTACAGGCCTCCCGGACGGAGAACCCGAGCCACTTCACTGGTCATCTCGTAGGTCAGAAAGACTTCGGTCGGAAAGGTGGTCACGACCGCATCGAGGCAAGCATCCCGCAATGGTAGTCGCTGAGCATCAGCGCGGACGATCCACACCCGCTGAAAGCGTGCGACGCGGCGGCGAGCCAGCCGTATCATCGTCGGCGAACGATCGATCGCCAGGACTCGCTTGCCTTGGGCGGCGAGGTCCGTGGCGAAGTCACCTGGCCCACAACCGATCTCAGCAACGACTCGCGCACCGGCAAGCCAGGGTAACGCGTTGCGTTGCCAGGCTTGCCAGGCGTTTCCGAAGAGCATCCGTGTCAATAGCGGATAGACAGGAGCGAGCGGACCATAGAAGAGTTCCAGTACCGACTGTTGCACGTCCTGGCCGCGTGGGATCAGCCGCAAACGACGATGCGATGACTCAGGCATGCTGCTCGTACGTCCTCCTCGTCAACCTTGTGCGATTCTCGATCGACAGGGTATACCGAATCGAGAGACAAACGGAGCGACACCTCTCATCGAAGGGATCGACGAGCAAGGCATGAACGGGAAGGGAAGGTTCCGCATCATCGCACGCGATATGGCCACGATGGCCCGCCGCGGTGTTCTCCACACCCGTCGCGGGCCGGTGCAGACCCCAGCGTTCATGCCGGTAGGGACACAAGCAACGGTCAAGTCACTGACGCCCGAGGAAGTGCGCGCGACCGGGAGCGAGATCGTTCTGGCGAATACGTACCATCTCTTTCTGCGTCCAGGGCTGGAGGTCCTCGAAACAGTTGGGGGCTTGCACGCCTTTATGGGCTGGGACGGTCCGATCCTGACTGACTCCGGCGGTTTTCAAGTTTATAGTTTGGCCCAGCTCCGTGACGTTACGGAGAGAGGAGTACGATTCCGATCGCACATCGATGGCTCCCTTCGCGAACTCACTCCGGAAATCGTCATCGAGCTCCAAATGCTGTTCGGTTCAGATGTGCTGATGCCATTGGATGATGTCGTCGGATTCTCCGAATCCGACGAGCGGCAGCAGGAGGCAATGGCTCGTACGCACCGTTGGCTGCAAAGGAGTCTCCACCGCTTCCAGGAATTGACAGCAGCGTTCGCGGAGGAGAAGCGACCATTGTTGTTCGGCATCGTTCAAGGCGGCTTCGACCCGAGCCGCCGCGTCGAAAGCGCGCACTTCGTGGCGTCGCTACCGGTAGATGGTCTGGCGATCGGGGGACTCAGTGTCGGTGAACCGAAGGACCTTCTTTATGCAATGCTCGATGCGACTGCAGGAGAGTTGCCCGACGATCGGCCGCGTTATCTCATGGGCGTCGGAGCGCCGGACGATCTCTGGCGAGCGGTCGCGTACGGCATCGATCTGTTCGATTGTGTCCTGCCGACACGCTTAGCACGGCATGGTGCGCTCTTCACGCCAACCGGCCGCGTGGACATCACTGGAGCGCGCTTTCGTCTGCATACCTCACCAGTCGACGAGACATGTGATTGTTACACCTGCCGTCGATTCAGTGCAGCCTATCTGCACCATCTCTTCCGTGCACGCGAACTGCTGGGTTACCGGCTCGCCACGATCCATAACGTCCGGTTCTTGCAGCGTCAGATGGAAACGATGCGACGTGCGATCGAAGAAGGAACCTTCGCGGCACACATGGAACGGTTTTTGTCCTCATACGAGGCGAGTACAGCCCTGACATCGAGCGATCGCCTGGTCAACGGGTGAGGGTGGAATGATGGACGATCGTGCAGCACTCCACTGCATCGTTTTCGGTCGCGTTCAAGGGGTCGGCTTTCGCTTCTTCGTCGTCGAGATTGCCGAACGACTCGGTCTGACGGGCTGGGTACGCAACCGTGAGGACGGGCGATCAGTCGAGATTTGGGCAGAAGGGCGGCGAGCAGCCTTGGAAGCCCTTCGCGAGCAAGTTCGGACAGGCCCACCAGGTGCTTGGGTCGAGCGCGCTGAATGCGCGTGGGTGGAGCCGACTGGACACTTCGACGATTTCAGCATTCGGCGCTGAGGAAGCGGGGATAGAGTATGGCGACGATCGCCATCGTCGGTCTCGGTTACGTTGGGCTCGTTTATGGGGGTGCATTTGCCGATCTCGGCAACAGTGTGTGGGGTATAGATATCGACGTCGAGAAGGTCGACAAGCTTCGCCAGGGGACGATGCCGATCTATGAACCAGGACTGCAGGAGTTGATCCGACGCAATGTCGAGGCCGGGCGTCTTCGATTCACGACCGATTATGCAGAGGCGATTCCGGACGCCGAGTTCGTCTTCATTTGCGTGGGGACCCCTTCGACCCTCGATGGGGATGCCGATATGCGAGCTGTGCGAGCAGCCGCCGAGACGATTGCCCGGCACCTGAGCGGCCACACCATCATCGTGAACAAGAGCACGATGCCGATCGGGTCCGGAGACTTCATCTCGGCTCTGGTCGAGCAGCTCAAGCCCTCAGACGCGACATTTGCCATCGTAACGAATCCGGAATTTCTGCGCGAAGGCTCGGCGGTTTACGACGTATTCCATCCGAGCCGTATCGTGCTCGGAGCTGAGGATCGCGAGGCAGCTGAGCGAGTTGCCGAACTCTATCGTGTCTTGGACGCGCCGATTCTGATCACAGACCGACGCAGTGCCGAGATGATCAAGTATGCGTCCAACGCGATTCTGGCCACCCGTATCAGTTTCATCAACGAGATCGCCCAGATTTGCGAGCAAGTCGGGGCTGATATCAAGATCGTCGCCCAGGGTATGGGCTACGATCCACGAATCGGCCCGCTGTTCCTGGAAGCAGGACTCGGTTTCGGCGGTAGTTGTTTCCCCAAGGATGTCCGCGCACTGGCAGCGATGGCCGAACGGGTCGGTTGCCATCCCCAGCTCTTGCATGCGGTATTGGAAATCAACGAGGATCAGCGTCGCCGCTTCGTCCGAAAGGTACAAGAGCTTCTCGGCGATCTCTATGGTCGTCCCATCGCGCTCTGGGGTCTCGCATTCAAGCAAGACACGGATGATGTTCGCGAGTCTCCCGCTCTGGACGTTTTGCGCATGCTCCTCCAGCGAGGAGCACTCGTGACGGCATACGATCCCGCAGCCATGACGAATGCGGCGCGGGAAGTACCTGATGCCCGGTATGCACCGGATCCCTATGCCGCGGTGGTCGGAGCCGACGCGTTGCTCATCGCGACACCCTGGAACGAGTTCAAGCAAGCCGATCTCCGCCGGGTCAAGAGACTCATGCGTACTCCCATCATTGTCGATGGTCGCAATATCTACGAACCAGCAGAGGTTCGGAGTCTCGGATTCGTTTACGTTGGAGTTGGCCGTGGTCATCGAGCCGATCTGGGATCCTGACGCGACAGGGCCGGTCGAAGTCGGGGTCGATGCCATCGAGATCTGGCGAATCCAACGCACGCTCGCCCGTTTCGGGCAGCGTTTTCTGGAACGCGTCTATACCGAAGCAGAGCAAGCCCGCTATGCCGGGCGAGTGGCCGAGCTAGCAGCCCGCTTCGCGGCCAAGGAAGCGGTCATGAAAGCACTCGGTACCGGAGTCCGTGGCATGCGCTGGCGCGACATCGAGATTTTGCCGAACAGCCGTGGGAAACCATTGGTCATTTTGTACGGAACTGCACGGGAGCGTGCTCACTCACTCGGCCTCGAGCACATCGCTGTTTCCCTGACTCATGCCCGCGATCTGGCGATCGCGGTCGTCGTAGCCACGTTTCGGACTCCTGACCAGCACCGTCCGAGCGAACACTCCCAGCACTGAGAGGAGAGTCGAGAATGGAGAAGTTGTGTCGTGTCGAAGAAGTTCGTCGTGCTGAAGCCGAAGCAGTCGCTCAGGGTTTATCGTTGACAGAACTCATGCGGCGTGCTGGGCAGGCGGTGGCGGAGACGATCGAGCAACTGGCGTCTCGAAAACAGGGAAGGCGAGCACTGTTCCTCGTCGGACCGGGCAACAATGGCGGTGACGGATTAGTCGCGGCCAGCCTTTTGGCACTGGCCGGTTGGGACTGCGCAGTTTGGAGCTGGAATCGACGTGAACCTGGTGCGATCCCGGCCGAGCCGACTGGCTTGGCCCGCTGCCGCTGGATCGAGAGCGAGGAACTCGATCGCGAACTCTCGCTGGCTGATGTGATCGTCGATGCCATCTTCGGGATCGGTGGGCGACCGGAGGTCCCCGAGCCGGTTGCAACGATCTTCGAGGCTGCGCACCGCGCTCGTCGTGTACGGAATACGGTTTTGGTCGCGGTCGACGTTCCGTCCGGCATCGACAGCGACACCGGTGCTGCTGACGCGCGTGCCTTTCGTGCAGATCTGACCGTAATGCTCGGACTGCCGAAGATCGGTGCGTACCAGTTTCCTGCTCTTCGCCATACTGGGCTGATCCGACTCGTCGACATTGGCCTACCCAAGCCTCCAGTTGGTCCCGGAAGTGTCGCGCTTCTGACGCTCCAGGATGCTCGTGGATGGCTACCGGAACGGACAGCCGCGACCCATAAATGGGCGGTCGGCGCTGTCCTGATCGTCGGTGGAGCACCGAACTATTACGGTGCTCCTCGCCTCGCAGCGAGTGCGGCGTTGCGGGCTGGAGCGGGACTCGTGACACTGTCCGTTCCACGATCGCTCGTGCCCTCGATCGCAGCGGCACTTGCCGATGTGACCTTCCTTCCTGCTCCTGACGGTGACGTCGGAGTTGGCCAGCGATGGGCAAACCTCGTGCGCGATGCCCTCCCACGCTACCGGGCCCTTCTCGTCGGCCCTGGACTCGGTCAAGACCAGACAGCCGACGAGTTGCTCCGCTATCTTTTTGGACTCGGCCGAGTGCGGCGTGGGTCCCTCGGTTTTGGCGTGCCAGCGGATGACGAGGTACCGCAACGATTCGCGGGTTATGCGGTGATCGATGCGGATGGCCTCAACTGGCTCGCCAAAATGGGTAGCTGGTGGGAAGAACTTCGCGAGGCACAACTCGTTCTTACGCCGCATCCCGGTGAACTCGCTCGCTTGTGTGGTTGCGACGTGACGACGATTTTGGAAGATCCATGGACTCAGGCGCTCGAGGCCGCGGTCACCTTCGGCCAGCATGTGGTTTTGAAGTACGGCCACACGGCTGTCGCATGTCCTGACGGGTCACTCTTGCTCGCTCCTCAGGTCCATCCCGCGCTGGCTACTGCTGGGACAGGAGACGTGCTTGCCGGTGTGATCGCTGGGCTCGCTGCGCAGGGGTTGGGACCACGAGAGGCTGCGGCTGCCGGTGTCGTGATAGCCGGCGAAGCGGCGCTGCATGCCGTCGTGTCAGCTGGTACGCTCTCGCTCACTGCCTCTGACGTCGTCGCTGCTTTGCCGAAAGTCATCCGAGCACTGTACGATCCCCAATGGTCACCGGAGCGAGTGGTCTCGGCGATCGAGGAGAACTGAGGGTACCGAAGAGCGACTCCCATTGCGTCTGTGAAGTAGGTCAGACGATCGAAAAGGAGAGCAAATAGAAGATGGTGCAAGAAATTCGGGTACGCTCCTTGATGACTCGTGATGTCGTTGCCATCAGCCCTGAGACGTCGGTCGGTGAAATCGCCCGCCTGATGTGGGAGCATGCTATCTCGGGTGTGCCAGTCATCGATGAGCAGCGGCGGGTTATCGGTATTGTGACCGAGTTCGACTTGATCGCGCGCGAGGCGAGTTTCAATGCCCCGTTGTACGTTCCGTTTCTCGATGCTTTTTTCAAGGTACCGGGAACGGGTGACGAAACTCAGCTCCGCAAGATCCTGGCTACCAAAGCTGCCGAAATCATGTCGAGTCCGGCCATCACGATCGGACCAGAGGAAACGATCGAAGCGCTCGCAACACTGATGTATCGGCGCCGAGTCAACCCGGTGCCGGTCGTGGACGAGGAGGGACGGCTCCTCGGAATCGTCTCACGCTCGGATCTCATCTGGCTGATGACACTCGAAGAACGCGGTGAACTCCCAACGCTCCTGGCTAGCCGCTCTTAGCCGGAGGAGGACGGCTCAAACCGCTCGACTGTATCGACCGATCGTCGTCGATCAGGCCGATTCCTGGAGTTGCTGGCGTAAGGCTTCCACGTCTCGGCGGATGATGAACGTGCGGCCGGAGTGCTCGTCGCGGACATACTCCAGCTTGCGCTCGTCCATCCAGCGGTAGATGGTCGGACGTGTGACACCGAGACGATGGGCTGCCTGGGTGATGCTGACAAGCTCGTTGGGCTCGTAGGCTCGGAATTTCGCCTGCGAGAGCAGTCTCCCGAGTTCACTTTCCCAGAAGGCACGTGGAACAGAGTAGTCTTCTGCGCCGGGTGCCCAAAAGAGGAGTTGGAGGACCAGTTCGATGTTTTCCAGAATCCGTTCCCGTTGCTCGATCAGCCTGCCTTGCGCAATGGCAGCGAGGCGCTGCAGCACCTGTCCGATCGGGCTCGCTCGGAGCTCTTCGAGGAGTTCCTTTTCGCTCAGATTGATCTGCTCGATGACACGAGGGAGCAAGCGCGACATCAACCGGTAGTGATGCGAGTAGAGAATCTTCAACGCGTCATCGATCACCCGCTGATAATTCAAACTCTGAGCATCCACGGGTTCTCCTCCCGCCGAGCAATCGGACGACCAGTGTACGTACCCATTGTACGGAGTCCGAAGCTGACCGTCAATAGAGCAAAAAAGTCCAGCTCGCTCGGCGGTGCCCACGCTCTGATCAGTGCCAGCGAGGCACAGCCAATCCATGCTCTCTTTTGGATCACTCCTGATCACTGTCTCGGGTTAGCCGGTACTGGGAGGAGGCAAAGTTCCATCGGTAGACCATACCGGCTTGAGGGAGCACGTCGAGTTGGTGGGGACAGGGCGAACCGAATCGCGCGCGGACGGTAGCGAGTGCGAGACGAGGATCATTGTTCTGTTGGGAGAGATGAGCGAGCCAAATGGTTCGTGGTGAACCCGACAAATGGGCGAGTGCATACGCTGCCTGGTCGTTACTGAGGTGCCCAGCCGGTGAAGCGATTCGCCGCTTGAGCCAGTCCGGGTATGGTCCGCGCCAAAGGAGATCACGATCGTGATTCGCTTCGAGCACGATGAGATTCGCGCGTGATAAGGCGACGAGCACTTCGTCCGTCACCGTGCCGAGATCCGTGAACAGAGCAGTTTCCGCATGACAGGTCGCCAGGCGCAAGCCGAACGGCTCCCTCGCATCGTGCGGTACAGGGACCGGGTAAAGAGCGAGATCACCGATCTCCAGCCAATGCTGATACCTGACCGTCAGCCGACGCGCTGATCCCAACCGGAGCACAGCGTCCGTACCAACCGTCGTGACGACTGGGCAGGATTGCCAGCGGAGCAATCCGGCGAGCCCACGAACGTGATCATGGTGCTCGTGCGTCACGACGATCGCGGTCAGTTCGTGGTCGCCGACACCGATCGAGCGCAAGAGGCGACGCAGCGTCGTCGCCGCCAATCCTGCATCGATGAGGATGCTTGTCCGCTGGGTGCGGACGAGAAAAGCGTTCCCCTCACTGCCGCTGCCGAAACAGAACACTTCCACGTTTTAGTCTCCGAACAGCGCGCGACCGATCCGGACGAGCGTCGCTCCTTCCTCGACAGCGATGTCGAAATCGTTCGACATGCCCATGGAAAGCTCCGGGAGAGGGTGTTGGAAACGTTCTTGAAGCTGATCGCGCAGCTCCCGCAGTGCGCGGAAGACTGGCCGGACAAGTTCGCTTTCTGCTACGAGCGGTGCGATCGTCATCAGGCCGCGAACGTCCAAATGTGGTTTCGTGAGCCCCAAAGCGAGAAGTTCAGCAGCCTCAGCCGGTCGACAACCGTGTTTCTGTTCCTCGCCGGCGATATTCACCTGAATCAAGATAGGAAGGCGGCGGCCAACGCGCGCAGCTCGTTCGTGCAGTTCCTCGATGAGAGCTGCACGGTCAACGGAATGGATCAGAGCGAAGAGCTTGACGGCATGTCGAACCTTGTTGGTTTGCAGATAGCCAATGAGATGAAGCTCCGCATCAGGTGGAAGCGGGTTTTCACCGAACTTTCGCTGTGCCTCCTGAACGCGGTTTTCCCCGAAAAGGCGTAGGCCGAGTTCGTACGCTGCCTGCACTTTTTCCCGATCGATCCCTTTCGTCACAGCGACGATCTGCACGCTCTGTGGATCGCGTCCTGCTCGTTCAGCCGCCCGCTCGATACGGCATCGCACACGAGCCAAATGCTCGCGCAGTCGCTCGTACTCTTGCATGGCCTTCTCCAGATTCCGTGCCGCTCAAGGGAGCGCGATCACGGCAGCTTGGGCACCAGCACGTGAGCCGTTCGCGCGATACGAGAACCACTCTCCGGCATGACAACGCGTGCAAATCCCGGCGCGCTCGATGTGCGCCGGATCGACTCCTCCTTCAACGAGGAGCAGTTCGTTGGCTCGCCAAAGATCGAAAATCGCCCGGCCATTTCGCGAGAGAACAGCCTGATGACCGTTCGATGGCTCGGTGGCGAGCCAGGCTGTGATCACTTCTTCTCCCACTTCGTAACAGCATGGGCCGATCGATGGCCCGAGAAAAGCCCACAAACGCTCAGGGCGAGCGGAAAACAGTGTGCACAAGATGTGGACTGCTTGTCGCGTAATTCCGGCCACGGTACCACGCCAACCGGCGTGAACGACGCCGATAGCTGGGACGTCGGGTGCGTACAACAAGACCGGCACGCAATCAGCGCAGATCATGGCGAGCGGCAGGTTCCGTTCCGTCGTCACGAGTGCATCGCTCTCCGGGATTCCCGTGCCCGGTTCGAGGGCTCCGCGACCGCGCTCTGACGCCGTGACGACGGTAACCCGCGTGCCATGCACTTGGCGGGCAAAGACGGTATGCTCGAGCGGTAAGCCGAGGCGTTCCCACCAGGCGCGCCGATTCGCGAGCACGATCGAGATAGTGACATTCCCACTCACTGATCCAAAAGCGGGCAGAGAGGGGTCCCGCTTGGTCACACCGTGCGGAATACCGAGTGCGGACAAGCGCGCGAAGCGGAAGGGACGCACGATCATGCCTCTGTACCCAACATCACGTGAATCAGCCAAGGACTCGTATCGACAACAGCTTGGGAGGCTGCTCGTTCGAGTTCGGCGGGGTCCGACACGCGGATGGCGTTCAGCTTGTAGGACTGTGCCAGTTCGACGAAGTCCGGGTTTACGAGATCGACATCGCGGGGTCGGACTCCAGCCTGCAGCATTGCGCGCTTGACAGCTGTATGTGACCGGTCGTCGAAAACGACGACGATAACCGGTAGCCGATACTGAGCGAGGGTACCGAGTTCCTGCACAGTGAACTGGATTCCGCCGTCGCCACAGATCGCGACTGCCGGACGATCCGGACGCGCGTATTTTGCACCGATCGCCATCGGGAGAGCGGAGCCGAGCGTGCCGAACCCTCGAGGAAATGCGTAGGTGCGCGGCACGTAGACAGGAAAAGCGCGGACAGCCTCGTAGCAGACCATCGTCATGTCGTGTGCGGTAAACGCATCGCGCGGAAGTGCGCGCCGGAGAGCGATCAGCCAGGGCTGATAGCGGCGCGCCGAGTCATCGGTGACGCTCAGTAACTGCTGCCGCACGCTCTCGATCTCCCACGGTTCCCAGCGGGATCGTGGGCGGAAACCTGCTTCGATTCGCTCGAGGAGTCCAGCGAGCGCTTCGGCGCAATCGGCTCGCAGCGCAACGGCTGCTGGATAACGCCGATGGAACTCCAGAGGATCGATATCGATATGGATCAGCGGTGAGGGAAGCGGCATCGTCCCTTCCGCGGTCGTCCGTGCGCCCAGGCCGGTTCCGATAGCAATCGTTACGTCCGACCCTCGCATGAGCTCACTCACCGGGTTGTCCGGCATCCAACGATAGCCGAAGGCGCCGATGGCCAACGGGTGGTCATCGGGGATAGCGCCCTTCCCAGTCACGGTCGTACTGACAACTGCGCCGATGGCACTGGCGAGTTGGCTGAGCAGCTGGCTGCTGCGCTCGGAGACAGCTCCACCGCCGGCTAAAACGAAGACTCGATTCGCGTCAGCCAGCAGCTGCGCTGCTCGGTCGAGCAGATGATCATCAGGCTTCGCAGGTGGAACGGCGATGACGAGCGGATCGCTCATCGCTGTGCGTTCACGCAGGACATCCAGAGGAACTTCCAAATAGACTGGGCGCGGCCGCCCGTCATACAGTTGGCGGAACGCTTCGGCAACGGCTGACCTGATTTCTGCAGCACTCATCACCCGGTGTGCCCACTTGACGATTGGACGGACCACGGCGAGCTGATCCGTCATCTCGTGCAGCCGTCCATCCAAGTGGCCGAGGTAGGGTCGGTCGAGACACGTGCTGATTACGAGGACTCGCGAGCTATCGGCGAATGCCTCGGCAATCGGCGTGACGATGTTGGTCAGTCCTGGACCAGTGACTGTTATGGCAACACCGACGCGGCCACTCGCCCGCGCGTACCCGTCGGCCATGTAGCCGGCGCCCTGCTCGTGTCGCGGAAGAACTGTGCGAATCTGGCTTCGTTCGAGAGCAGCGTAGAGATCGAGCGTGTGGACGCCCGGAATGGTGAAGACGACGTCCACGCCATTTGCCTCGAGGGCGCGGACGAGTGCCTCAGCACCCGTCTCCTGGCGCTCGCGTTTGACCGAGGGGATCGCCGGAATCTCCACCGAGTTCATCTCCAAATGCCTCCCGAAGTGCTCCCATGCCCGCGCCGCAGTGTAGGAGAAGGCGGATCTCCGTGCAACGCCAGAGTGTTGGCCACCCGGTCGTTCCACGAACCACAACGAGTCAGCAACGTGCAATGCTCCGATCGAGGCGCCTGGTCGACAAAACTGCGCATAAGAACTGTTATACGCACTATATGGGAAGCTAGGCTTCCCACCTATCATCGGCCCGTCATGGCAGCGCCCTGTGCTCCCTGAATCGGTTCCCTTTGTGCTCGTCGCCTCTCCTCGCTCAGGCATCCGGGCGGGTTTGGCGTGATCGCGCGCTGACCGCGTGACGCGAACATTCGCACTGTTGCGGACTCCTTGGTCCCCGAGACGGACGAAAACTCGCGGCGAACCGATCCTCCAGCGAGCACTCGCTCCATGGTCACCAACCCGTGTCCTTCGAGGCAGCTGCCGCTTTCGCATATCGGTGTGCCCATCGTGTCGGTTCCGGAATACGATAGCGACTGAGTCGGAGCACCCAGCGGATCGCTTCCAGGAGTGTGATACGGTGCCCGACCGACACGATAAGTGGTCGGGCACTGGGCCGCGTGCGAACTGCTGCACCGATAATTTCCTCCTCAGCCACCAATGGTGTCCAGGCTCCTCGGTTCGGTCCCGGCTCGCGATACGAGCCGTACAAGCGAGATTTGGCCGCGCCGATCGTCGGCAGGTCGAGCAAGACGCCCACATGACTCGCCAGACCGCAGCGGCGAGGATGCGCTCGTCCTTGCCCGTCGACGACGAGAAGGTCCGGTGTCTGTTCGAGAGCCCGAACCGCTTCTATGATCACTGGCGCCTCTCGGAAGCTGAGAAACCCTGGAATGTAGGGAAAGGTTACCTTTTGTTCGGCGATCGCGCGCTCGACCTCGCGGAGCGGCAGGAAGTCCGTGGCTTCGTCGCTGGTTGGTTCGCTCAGAAGTTCGAAGCAGACGGCGACTGCGACCGCTCGCTCGCCGCGCAGGTGCATATCTGCGCCCGCAATGAAGCGGGGCGTTTGGGGAAGTGGAGTTTCCACTACCTTCTCTGCCAGTTCTTTCTGCAGACGAGCGAGTTCCTCGAGTTCGAGCGGAGAGAGCGCTGGCTTTCCTGACACGAAGTGTGGCGAAATCATCCACTTGTCCGCAGTCGACGTTATTCGAAACAGGTCCCGTTTGCCAGTCGTGTACCGCGCCACCAGTCGAGGGCTGACATCGCTCGCTTCCCTTCGGGCTGAACTGTTTCCAGCGCGAGTGGCCGCGTTCCCGTGCCGACGAGCACCACAGTTGGCATGACCGAAAGACAACCGGGAGCCAAGTCCATCTCCGTTTCGATCAGCCTCGCCCTTAGGAGAATCAGGCGACGACCGCCAATTGTCGTCCACGCACATGGCCAGGGTTGCAATGCCCGGATCTTCCGCTCGATGCGCTCTGCTGGCTCCGACCAGTCCACTCGGCCATCGGCTTTGGTGAGGGGACGCGTATACGTTGCTTCTCCTTCGTCCTGAGGGATCGGCACGATTCGGCCTGCGATCCAATCCCGGATCGTGTCAGGGAGGAGTTCTGCCGCGACCTCGGCTAGCCGAGCACCCAGCGTGACGCCTGTATCGTCAGGCACGATAGGAATCGCGAATTGGCGAAGGATCGGACCGGCATCCAACTCGGGGGTCATGACGGCGAACGAGATACCAGTGATCGCATCACCATTGAGCAAGGCCGCCTGGATCGGACTGGCTCCGCGATAGCGCGGAAGCAGTGAGGGATGCACGTTGAGGAAGCCATGCCGTGGCATCGAAAGCATCGATGCTGGGATGATTTTGCCGTAGGCGACCACAACGGCGAGCATCGGTGCCACGGCGGCGAGTCTCGCCTCTGCTTCGGCCGTACGAAGAGTCTCTGGCTGCCAACATGGAAGACCCAGCTCTTGCGCGAGCACCTTCACTGGCGGAGGTTGGAGTCCCCGACCCCGTCCCGCCGGTCGATCCGGCTGGGTGACGACCAGCACGACGACAAAGTCTGGCTGTGCCGCGAGTGTCCGGAGCGAAGGAACGGCAAATTCCGGTGTTCCGAAGAAGACCAGGCGAAGTTTGCCCTCCACCGGCTGAGACCCCCCAGATCGTGCGCGACCGTTCCACCCTGTTCTACCCTACCACGGCTCTCTGGAGTCGGGCATCATTTGCGGGGTTATGAGGACGGAGGAAGTGCACGAAGATCGACCGACAAGCTCGAGAGTCGCCATCCGAAAACGTTCAGCCGTATCAGCGCGCCAGTTGGTGAACGTTCTCTCGATACTCCTGGTGCTCGGCAGCGCGCTGTTGCTCCGTCTGCATGGCCTCGATTGGGACCAAGGGTACCTGCTGCACCCAGACGAACGCTTTCAGTTGATGGTCGCGGTCGACCGCATCCGCACGCCCGAACGCCTCGCTGATTTGTTCGATCCCACGCGAAGTCCCTGGAACCCGCGATCTGCAGGACCCGACGGGCGCCCGCAGGCCTTCGCTTATGGCGCCTTACCTCTTTATCTGCTGGAATCGATCAGTTGGTTCACCGACCGGCTGCTCCACGCAGTCGGCATCGAGCCAGGAACGGCACGCAATCTGTACCACGCGTTGGCGTTCCGCGGACGTTTCCTCACGGTGCTGATCGACGTCGTCGGTCTCATTTTCGCATTGCTGATCGCCCGGCGGGCCTTCGGCAGAGCAGCTGCCTCGATGGCCGGACTTCTCGTCGGATTGAGCATCATTACGATTCAGCAAGCACATTTCTTCGTGGTCGATCCCTGGGCGACATCGTTCGGGATAGCGACGCTTTGGGCAACGACGCATCTCGCGGAGACGGGATCACGTCGTTGGGCGGCGCTCGCTGGAGCGTTCTACGCCGCGGCTCTCGCCTGCAAAGTGAGCATGTGGCCACTGGCGGTGCCGATCGGCATAGCACTGGTTTGGTACAGCTCGCGCACTGCCTTCGACTGTACGCGCCCTGTTCTGTCGAACCTGCTGCGGAACCTGGTCACCCGTACGCCCTGGCCAGTCCTGCTCGCCAGTACCTTTATTGCCTTCGCAGTCTTCGAGCCGTACACGCTCCTCGATCCTCGCTCGACGCTTCGCGATATCGTGCGTGAGTGGGAGATCGCGCAGGGTCGTCTCGATGTTCCCTATACGCGGCAGTATGTTGGTACGGTTCCGATCGTCTATCAAATCGAACAGCTCTTTCGTTGGGGACTAGGGCCAGCCTTCGCGGCGCTGAGCGCTCTCGCCATCGTTCGCGACACACGAAAACTCCTGGTCGAGATCATCTCGCATCGTCTCCGAGTGTCAGCGACCGACGGCCATGCGTCCATCGAAGGTCAGCGTGCGTTCGTTACACGCCTTCTCCTTCTCAGCTGGATCCTCGCGTACGGCCTGACAGCCTGGACAGCGGAGACGAAGTATCTCCGTTATTCGCTTCCCCTGGTTGCTCCGCTAGCCATCTTGGTGGCAGCTACTTTGAGCGAGTGGCTGGAGCGATCTTCCTCACGCTGGCAGCGAGCGGGCGCCAGTTTTGCTGTGCTGCTTGTGCTTGGCGTTACCGCGGCGTGGGCTGGTGCCTTCAGCACAATCTACCGTCATCCGCATACACGTGTGGAGGCGTCCGAGTGGATCGTGTCGCACATTCCACCAGGCGCCGTTCTGGGGGTCGAGCATTGGGATGATCGGCTGCCTCTCGCGGTGTCGGATATCTCTCCTGACCAGCACTATCGGTTCGTCACGCTCGCGCTCTACGATGATCGATCACCGGAGGAAGCGTTTGGTTACCTCGCCGCACGACTTTCCGAGGTCGACTATATCGTTCTGTCCTCGGATCGCTTGGCCGGATCGATTCCTCGTTTGCCGTGGCGCTACCCCGTGACGAGCGAGTACTACCGACTGCTCGATCAAGGGGCACTCGGCTTCCGACTGATTTATGAGGCCAAGCGGGAGTCGCGGCTCGGTCCGTTGCGCTTGGATGACCTGGAAGCGGACGAGAGTTTCACGGTTTACGACCATCCGCGCGTCCGGATTTATCAGAAAGTGCGCCAACTCAGCGAGGACGAACTGCGCCTGCGCTTCGCCTGGGCGTTGCAGCGCCCCTGGTACCCGCAACGCGATCGCCCGGAGGCCTGCCGGCAACTCCTGGACGGGCCAGCCGAGAGCGCTGAGGTTGCACGCGATTTAGGCTGGGCCGAGGAGTGGCTCGCTCGGGACTGGGAAGCGATCGTCTGGTGGGTCGCCCTCTCCATAGCGATCGGTGCCGTGGGATTGCCGCTGGCGACGCGTCTCGGCGCGCCGCTCCCTGACGCGGGGCTTGCGCTCGCCCGTCCGCTCGGGCTGATCGTCCTCGCGTATCCGATCTGGCTGGCAGCCAGCTGGCGGATCCTCCCGTTCGAGCTGCCGTGGCTACTCCTTCCTATGGTCAGTGTGGCGGTTTTGCTCTGGTGGCGTTGGAGTCACCGGCTGCGGGCACTCGTTCGGCCATGTGCCATCCGCTGCGCGATCCTGGTCGAGGGGAGTTTCTGGTTCGGTTTCGCTTTCTTCCTGGTGCTTCGCTGGCTCTATCCTGATCTTTGGCACCCGTTCTTCGGCGGAGAAAAGCCGATGGAGCTGGCATACGCGAACGCCATCGCGCGCAGTCGCTGGTTGCCGCCATACGATCCCTGGCTCGCTGATGGAGTGCAGAACTATTATTATTACGGATTCTTCCTCAATGCTTTGCAGTGGAAGTTGAGCGGACTGTTACCCGATCGTGCTTTCCAGCTGACGGTTGCGACCTTTGCCGGGCTCGTGGCGAGCCTCGCGGTCTCGCTCGGGCTTGCCCTAGTTCACTGGTTGGTGGACAGCGCGAGTTCCACCTCCTGGCGCGGACGGACCCTCGTAACCAGCCTGGCGAGTGGAATGGGCTCCCTGTGGTGGCTCCTCTTCGCCGGGAACCTCGACCCAATCATCCAGGTCATCACCAAGCGTTCGTTGGCTATCGATTTTTGGCAGAGTTCGCGGGCGATCGCCCAGGCGATCACGGAGTTCCCCTACTTTTCGTTTCTGTATGCTGACCTCCATCCACATCTCATCGCGCTTCCCTTCTGGTTGAGCCTGATCGCTCTTATCATGGCTGCTCACGCCGAACAGGAGGCACCTGTCTGGGACCGCGCTCTCCGTTGGATGACCAGCGTGTTGGTCGGGAGCACGGTGATCGTGGTCAATAGCTGGGATCTTCCCCTCGTAGCCCTCCTCCTGATAGCGATGACGCTGGTCACGATCGTACCGCGCCGACCTGCCCAACTGGTTTGGGTTGTCGGTGCGAGCATCCTCGCTCTCGCAGCATCGCGGCTGATCTATTGGCCGTTTTACGAACGTTTCGTGAGTCCAGTCACGAGTCTGCGCCTGCTGGAAAATGGCACCGCTCCCGATCAGTTTCTCGTGCACTTCGGACTATTGCTCGCGCTACCTGTACTTGCCGTCGTCGCGAACTGGTCGCTTCCGGCGCGTTCCTTTTGGAGCCTCGGGCTGATCGCGGTCGGTGCAACAGCAATCGGCTATGCTGTCGGTCTCATGCTCCGAAGTAATGGCTGGAGTCAGGTCGGCCTATCCGCCAGTGATGCATGGATCCTCTTGCTGCTCCTGAGCGTGTTTCTGGGCGTCCCCTTCGGGTGTTCGCTCGCTGGTTTCGATCCGCTGCGTCCGGAAACGTTGTGGTGCGTCGCCCTCTTAGGTGCAGCAGTTGGCTTGTTCGGCACGAGACATTTGGCAGCATCCCTGCTGGTCGTACCGACCGTCCTGGTGAGCGCATGGCTCGTGCAGCACTGGCGTGATCGGCGAGCACCGCTCCTGGGATTGTGGGTAGTGGCGGCAGGCATCGTCCTGCTGATGGAAACGGTCGTCATCGTCGACGATCTCTATGGGTCACCATGGCAGCGGATGAATACCGTCTTTAAACTCTCGTTCGAGGCCTGGCCCCTCCTCGCATTGAGCGGCTGGGGTCTCTGCATCGATCGGTGGCACGCACAGCCGAAGATGCGAACCCGAGCGCGCACGTTCGCACAGCTCGTTCTCGTCGGTGTCATCGGCATTTCGAGTCTCTACCTACTCCTCGGAACGCCACAACGACTCGCGTTACGCCTGCCGTCGACACCGCAGCCTGGGAGTCTCAACGGCTATGCATGGATGCGCGGCGGCTTTTACTTCACGAGTCGCGGCGAACCGATCGGGACGAGCGAGGACCTTGCCGTGATCCAGTGGCTACGACAGAACCTTTCGGATAATTCGGTGATTCTCGAGGCTTCGATTGGACCCTACCGTGGGAACGGATCTCGCCTTTCGAGTGCAACTGGTCTCCCGACTGTTTTAGGCTGGGATCGGCACGAGCGGCAACAGCGCACGCGGGTTATCCCGATTGATCGAACGATCCGGTTGGAGTCGCCGCTCGGTCCGACAGTCGATGAACGACTGATCGCAATCCGGGAGATCTACCAGACCACTGATCCCGCTCGGAAGCGCTGGCTGCTGTACCAGTATCGAGTCAGGTACGTCGTCGTGGGGCAGGTCGAACGGCGGTGGCGAATCCAGCCTGGGTTTGCTGGGGCGACGATCCCGGACGAAGTCTATGCCTCACCCGAGGGAATCGCGGCATTCGAGCCCTTGATCGGTAACACGCTTCGCGTCGCCGTGACGTTCGGTGACACGGTCATCTACGAAGTAGTGCCGCTCAGCGAGAGGTGAGTCATCGGCATGCGCGATCTCGAGCTGGCCGTGCTGTGGCAGGCGATCTGGCTCGCAGCTGCCGCCGCGACCGTTCCATGGCTTCGCTGGTTGCACCTTCCTGCGCGACCAGCGCAGGGGATCGCCCTCGCCGCCGGGCCAGCATTGGTGGTCCTTCCCCTTTGGTGGGTGGGAATGATGTCCGGAATCCC
This sequence comes from Thermomicrobium roseum DSM 5159, assembly GCF_000021685.1. Lineage (GTDB taxonomy): Bacteria > Chloroflexota > Chloroflexia > Thermomicrobiales > Thermomicrobiaceae > Thermomicrobium > Thermomicrobium roseum. The sequence continues at coordinate 807,621 of NC_011959.1, forward strand.
TTTTACGAGGGCGACACTGTTCCTCGTCTTTTCGCTCCTTGCGCTCGTCGGTTGGGGACTGGTCATCGCACGAGGGCAGTCGTGGCAGTCGCTGACGGAAATCATAAGAGCGTGGCCTCTCCTCTTGGTCCATACGGGCGCATTCGCCCTCTATGCTCTCTTTCGCAGTTACAATCCAGCGATCCGCTACACCGAGAAGCCGATGGAGCTGGCTTTTCTCTCCGCAGCCTGGGCGAATCCTCATCTGCCACCCCCTGATCCCTGGTTCGCTGGTCGTCCGATCAACTATTATACCTTTGGTTATGTCGAATTTGGTGCCATCGCCAAGACGTTGGGCTGCCAGCCGGAGTTCGCCTTCATTCTCGCGCTCGCGTCGCTCTTTGCCAGTGCAGTGACCGCTGCGTACGTAGCCACCTGGCTTCTCCATACCGGATACGGAGCCAAAGCCCGCGTTCTCGCGGGAGTCCTCGCACTCTTTCTCCTCGTCGGTATCGGGAATTGGCAGACGGCATGGCTCCTTCTGCAAGATCCTCGTGGCGCACTCGCTGCATCATGGTGGGCTGGACCGGGATGGCAAGCTTCTCGGGTCATCGTGGACAGCGGCTTTCCGTGGGACAGTACACCGCGACCGACGATCAACGAATTCCCATCCTTTTCCTTTGTCCTGGGTGACCTTCATCCGCACATCCTGTCGCTCCCCCTGAATCTCTCTTTTCTGATTGTCCTCATCGCGCTAGCACAAGCGGCTCGAGTGTCGGAACCTCTTACACTACCGATCGATAAGTCTACTTGTCATCTTTCCCAAGCTCATGTTGGCCGAGAGCGCTGGACATTGCCGATACTCGCAGGCATTGTCCTTGGATGCTTGTGGATCACCAATACGTGGGGAGTGCCGCTCGCGACGATGACTGCCGGACTTATCCTGCTCGCTCGTCCGCGCTCCTCGATCTGGATGACGGTCGTTCACGGCGCTCTCATCCTCAGCGCGGCTGCCTTCGTCGCTTTCCCCTTCCAAGCGAACTATGTCCCGGCCTATGGCGCACCAGCTGAGGAACTACCAGCTTTCCTCGAGAGAGTGCCAGTCGCCGGTTGGTTCCTCCGTACGGTCGGAATCGTCGTCTGGGAGCGCAGCTCGTTCGGTGAATTGCTCCGTACTCACGGTCCGCTGCTCGTCCCCGGTCTCGTGGCCCTCGTTGCTACCTTTCGTGCATCCGACCATCAGCGAGTGCGACCGGCTGTGCTGGCTAGTGCGGTCGGCTTCGCTCTCGTTGCTGGCCTAGCCAGCGCCACTCCTGCTCTCGTGGTTTTCGGCCTGCCACTGGCTGGACTCGCATGGGTAATGTGGCGAGAGCGAACCGCGGCACCCGAACGCCTGGCCGCGCTGGCGATGCTCGCTGCTGCCTGGAGCGCCATTCTCGCTGTTGAGTTCTTCTATCTGCGCGATGTGTTCGGCGACCGGATGAATACTGTGTTCAAAGTCTACTTCGACGCCTGGGTGCTCCAGGCGATCGCTGTGCCACCCCTTCTCCTGCATGCTCTGGCGAACTGGAAATCCTGGGGAAAGAGCATGGCGATCGCCGTTGTCGGCTTCTCCCTGCTCGCCGCAGCTCCTTACACGCCTTTGTCTGTCTGGAAGTGGACCGACGGATTCGCCCAGCTGATCGGCTTGGACGGGCTTGCCTATCTGCGACAGGCCCATCCTGATGAATTCCGGGCTATCACGTGGTTGCGCGAGAGCACCCGACCCGATGCCGTCGTCTTGGAGGCACCAGGCTGCTCGTACGGTATGGTCGGCGAACTACCGCACAATCGGGTTTCTATGGCTACCGGCCGTGCGACGATTCTGGGCTGGGAAGGGCATGAGTACCAGTGGCGGCGTGGGAGTGCTCGAGACTTGGCAACGCTCCAGAAGCGCCGAGAACTGCTTCTCCGCTTCTTCCAGGAACCGGGAATGGAAACTGTTCCTTCTGTGCTCAGCACGTACGGTATTTCCTACGTCTTCGTCGGGACTTTGGAGCGGACGGGACTCGGACCGAATTGCCCGTTTCTCCAATCGCCAGCCGCCGAGGCTCTCGGGACGGTTCTGCGGCAGATCGGTTGGGCACCCGTCTACCAGGATGGAGCGGTGACGATCTACGCACCGGTAGTGCGGCGTTGACCGGGTACGCCTGCTCGTGCTACCATGGGGTGTGCCACGCCGAGCGTGGTTGAGTTGGGAATGGCTGTGACCTCGAAACGAGGAGGGACACGATCAGTACGACACGGCCACTTCGGGTCAATGAACGGATTCGCGTTCCCGAGGTTCGCCTCATCGACGAGACCGGGCATCATTTAGGGATCGTCCGTACCGAAGAGGCCCTGCGCCTGGCTCGTGAACGCGGGCTCGATCTGGTAGAAGTCCAGCCCAATGCGAGTCCTCCGGTCTGCCGGATCATGGATTACGGCAAATACCGCTACGAGGAGAGCCGGCGGGAACGAGAATCGCGCAAGCGGCAGAAGACAATCGAAGTCAAGGAAATCCGCTTGCGCCCCCGGATCGACACGCATGACTTGGAAACCAAGGTTCGCCAAATCCAGCAGTTCCTGACTGACGGAGCGAAAGTCAAAGTGACTGTCCTGTTCCGCGGGCGGGAGATCGTGTACCAGGACCTGGGTGAACGTGTCTTGCAGCGGGTGATCGATTTGCTCGGTCCCAGGGCTGTCGTGGAGCAGCCGCCTCATGCGGAAGGCCGGACGCTGGTCATGTTTCTCGCTCCCGGGCACGTCGAGGTAACCAGGACAGCGAGCTGCGAAGAACGAGAAGCGGAGGGGCAGTGAGATCATGCCGAAGATGAAGACGAAGCGTGCCGCAGCCAAACGGTTCAAGATTACCGGGACAGGCAAGGTGATGCGAATGCGGCATGCTCGCAATCACAACCGACTGAAAAAGGCACCACGGGTTCGTCGTTCGTTCGACAAGATGGCGCCCGTTCACCCGTCCGATGTACACCGCGTGAAGCCGCTCCTACCGTACGCCTGGTGAGAGGTGAGGGAGAGCGATGGTTCGCGTCAAGCGAGGCGTCACCAAGCATCGAAGACACAAGAAAATCCTCGAGCTGGCCAAGGGTTACCAGCTCGGCCGAAGCAAACTGTATCGACACGCAAATGAAGCGGTACTGAAGGCGCTGCGCTATCAGTATCGTGACCGACGCGCACGCAAGCGCGATTTCCGACGACTGTGGATCATTCGCATCAATGCGGCTGCGCGTCAGCATGGTATGCCCTATCGCGACTTCATCCACGGGTTGAAGCAGGCCGGTGTGGAAGTCGATCGGAAGATGCTCGCTGACCTGGCGGTGCACGATCCATCCGCCTTCGGTCAGCTGGTCGAGGTTGCCCGTCGCGCTCTGTGACGACGGTCATCAGTTCTCGTCATCATCCACTCGTTAAGTTCGCCCGCTCCCTTCGCGAGCGACGAGTCCGCGAGAGGGAGCGGGCCTTTCTCGTCGAGGGGCCGAAGACGATTGCTGATGCTGTGCAGGCGGGCTATCGGCCCTCCCACCTCTTCTATGTCCCAACGCGTCTCGATCCACTCGAGCAAAAAGTCGTTGCTCGTGCCCAGGCAGTTGGTACGCGGATCATCGCCGTTACAGAGCGTGTCTTGCACGAGATCGCCGAGACGATGACGCCACAGGCGGTCGTCGCCGTATTCCCCATTCCGAGCATCCCCTTTCGCTTACCGACAGCGGAACCGTTGTTCGCTCTCATCGTCGATCGACTGCAAGACCCCGGTAATCTCGGCACCTTACTGCGCTCGGCACTCGGAGCGGGGGTCCACGCGGTGCTGCTGACGCCGGGCACAGTGGATCCGTTCAATCCCAAAGTGGTGCGGGCAGCAGCCGGAGCGCACTTCCATCTGCCGATCGCAACGCTCGATCCCGTTGCGATTCAACGGGAATTTCCCGGGCTGGAAATCGTGGTTGCCCGTCCACAGGCACTGCGTGCCTACGATGAACGGGACTGGACGCGCGCTTCCGCGGTGGTGATCGGGAGCGAGGCACACGGTATCAGTGCGGAACTCGCGCGTCTGGCTGCAGACGAGGTCAGGATCCCCTTACGTGGCGGGGTCGAGTCACTCAATGCCGGGGTGGCGGGGTCGATCATTCTGTTCGAGGCTGCTCGCCAGCGCCGTCATGCTGAACGCAAAGCGACTACTGGAGAGTAGCCGCACCCTCTTGCAAATTTCGCCGTTCATGCTATAGTGAGGGTGATCTCGATTGGAGATCAGGGATTGGGAAGGTCAATCAGGGGGTTCAGCCATGCGCAAGAGCGATCTCATCAAGGTCGTCGCCGAACGAACGAATGCCCGTCAGAGCCAGGTGGCTCCTATCGTCAATGCGGTGTTCCAAACTATCCAAGAGACACTCGCCAAGGGAGAAGAAGTCAGCATCGCTGGGTTCGGGACATTCCGGGTGAGCGAGCGGGCTCGTCGCCGCGGTCGCAATCCGCGGACCAACGAACCCATCGAAATCCCCGCCCGGCGGAGTCCCAGCTTCCGTCCTGGCACGCAACTCAAGCGTGCTGTTGCGGGGCGTTGATCGAACTCGTCGGCGAGGAGCGGGGCAAGGTGGTGCGATGCCTCGCATCGACCACCAGCCCCGCTCGTCAGATATCCAGGTTCCGTACCTCCCGGGCGTGTGCCTGGATGAAGCGCTTGCGCGGTGGGACAGCTGATCCCATCAGCATGTTGAACGTCTCATCCGCCCGCACGGCATCTTCGATCGTCACCTGGAGCAGCGTACGCCGCGCTGGGTCCATGGTCGTCTCCCAAAGCTGCTCAGGATTCATTTCCCCAAGTCCCTTGTAGCGCTGTATATCCCACGTCTTACCGTCACCCCGGTTGAGTATGGCATCGCGCTCCTCGTCCGAATAAACGTAGTGCACTTCTTTCCCGCTCTGCAGGCGGTACAGCGGTGGCTGGGCGATATAGAGATGACCGTCGATGATCAGTCCCTCGAGGTACCGGAAAAAGAAAGTGAGCAACAAAGTTCGAATGTGTGCCCCGTCGACATCTGCATCAGTCATCAAAATGACTCGATGGTAACGCAGTTTCGAGCGGTCGTATTGGTCGCCGATGCCCGTGCCGAGCGCGGTAATCAGGGCACGAATCTCCTCGTTATGTAGCATCCGATCCAGTCGCGCCTTCTCGACATTGAGAATCTTGCCCCGGAGCGGAAGCACCGCCTGAAAGCGGCGATCGCGTCCTTGCTTGGCCGAGCCACCTGCTGAGTCGCCTTCGACGATATAGAGCTCTGCCTTGGCCGGATCGCGCTCGGTGCAGTCGGCCAGCTTTCCAGGAAGGCTGAAGGTATCGAGCGCCCCCTTGCGCTGGACCAGTTCGCGTGCTTTGCGGGCTGCCTCCCGCGCCCGAGCCGCAGTCAAGCACTTTTCGATGATACGCCGCGCGATAGCAGGATGCTCTTCGAGATAGCTCGTGAACGATTCGTAGACGATCGATTGAACGATACCGGCCACCTCGGCATTCCCGAGTTTGGTCTTGGTTTGCCCTTCGAATTGAGGCTCGGGAAGCATCACCGAGATGATCGCTGTCAGTCCCTCCCGGACGTCCTCACCACTCAGGTTGGGATCGTTTTCTTTGAGAAGACCGTGTCGCCGCGCATATTCGTTGATTGCCCGGGTCAGTGCTGCCTTGAACCCTGTGACGTGCGTCCCACCATCGATGGTGTTGATGTTATTGGCGAACGCGTGTGTCGACTCGGCATAACCGTCCGTGTATTGAATCGCGACTTCTACCAGGCAACCGTTCTGCTCTCGCTTCACGTAGAACGGTTGCGGCTGAAGCACTTCCTTCGTCCGGTTCAAATGCCGCACGAAGGAGACGATACCTCCCTCGAAGTAGAACGTCATATCGAGATCGGTGCGCTCGTCGACGAAATGAATCGTCAATCCGCTCGTCAGATAGGCTACTTCCCGAAAACGTTGCAAGAGGACGTCGCTCTGGTAGTCGAGCGAGCGGAAGATCAGCCGATCAGGGAGGAAGACCGTCTCGGTTCCGTGATCGTCGGGCGTCGTCTCCCCGATAGTCTCAACGGGCGTCACCGGCACTCCTCGCTCGTACCGCTGGTGGTATATTTTGCCGTCCCGCCGCACGGTCACTTCGAGCCATTCGGAGAGCGCATTGACGACCGATGCCCCTACACCGTGAAGACCACCGGAGACCTTATAACCACCACCACCGAATTTTCCTCCGGCATGGAGTGTCGTCATGATGACTTCCAGCGCCGATTTTCCGACTTTTGGATGGATATCGACAGGAATGCCTCGCCCATCGTCCCATACGCGGACAGAGCCATCCCGGTGGATGGTGACCTCGATCCGATCACAGTACCCGGCCAGTGCCTCGTCGACGCTGTTGTCGACGATCTCGTAGATGAGATGGTGCAATCCCCGAATATCGGTACTGCCGATGTACATCCCGGGGCGGCGCCGGACAGCCTCGAGTCCCTCGAGAACCTGAATGGCACTCGCATCGTAGCGTGTCGTCGAGTTCGTCATCGTCGCGATTCCTCTTCTCGCTTTGCATTCGCACCCTGACGGAGAACGAGCACGATCCGTTCGCGATAGAACAGCAAGCTGGCCAAGACCAGCCCTGTCGCCACGTAGCTGTGACTCACCAGCGCGAACGGTACCGCCGCTGCATTTTGGGTAAAGACTCGTAGAGCCAAAGGGAGCCCCAGTTGGACGACCAGGCTCGCCGCAATGAAGCGCATGGTCGGCCAGAAGGCGATTCGGCAGATGCCGAGACTATAGATGACAGCACGGAATGGCCCGGCGCCGCTCAAGACGATCGCGTCTTCAACGAAGAAGGTACCGATGTAAAAAAGGATCGCGAGGACGGCTGTGGCGATCGTGAACAGAACGAGCACAATGTCTCCGAGCCCAAGGAGCGTTGCGCCAAACACGGTGAAACCTGCCAGGAACGACAGTCCCACTGCGGCGAGTGCGAGCAATCCAAGGTAGGCAAGCATGACCAGCGTGTTGCGGAGCGTGCTCCGGAAAAGTTGCGCTCGTCGCAGACGCTCGCCCCGCACCACATACGCCAGTATCGTCCAATAGCTCATGCCCAGGCCGATACTCGCCAAGAAAAGTGCGAACACCACCCCGATACTCGCGGCGAGCATGGGCTGAAGAACGAGTGGCTGGTACGGGAGCGCGATGTTGTCTGGACCGAGCGCTGCCACCAAACTCGGAATCAAGCTCGCCAGGATGACGACAGCGTCGAATTCTGCGCTCAGCATTGGAACCGGTGCGGGTGATTGTCCGGCGAACTCGGGACGGCTGAGCATTTGGTTCACCGCACGCCCGATTTCGTTTACTGAGATGCGTGGTCCCAACCAGAGGAGGAGATCCAGCGCAACAACCATCAACGCGAGGTACGGACGGTGATTGAGAATCGTGAACGCCGTCCCGATGGTATCGATCACTCCGGCTGGTGCGGGTTCTCGGAGCGAGCGCGATGGTGCAGATTTCACGCTCCTCACCTCTCAGTATCGCCCGATTTCCAGCAATCGCTGGTCATCGATTCCGAAGTAGTGTGCGAGCTCATGCAGAACCGTCTCGCGAACGATGCGGGCAACATCGCGTCGATCACGGGCTGCCCGGCAGATGGGGCCTTGAAAGAGCGTGATCACGTCCGGTGGTACGAGACCGTATCCTGTCGTCCGCTGCGTCAGTGGCACCCCCTCATAAAGCCCGAAGAGCGTACCGGTGCGCCCCCCGGCCAGCCGGCGGTGATGCCGCCGCGGTTCGCGCTCGATCACCAGCGCGACGTTGTCCAAAGCTCGTCGAAACTCCTCAGGCAGGCAGCTCAGCGCATCGTGGACCATGTGCTCGAATTCGCGGCGCGTCACGACGACCGGCATGCGACACCCTGTCACTAAACCCGAACAAGTATACCAGAATCGGCCTCACCGGTGAGCGTCATCCCGTCCCGACCGCCGCTGCCAAAAGCGTTCTACCGATCGGCAGCGCGACCTGCGCTCCTGATCCACCATGCTCCACGACGACGGCAACGACGACGCGCCTGTCACCCCGCTCGGCGAAGCCGATAAACCAGGCGTGCGGTGCGCGTTCTCCCACCTCGGCTGTACCTGTCTTACCCCCGACCGTAACTCCCGGGATGCGCGCTGCCTGGGCATACCCATGTTCGACCGACCAGGTCATGAGTTCATGCAGGGCTCTCGCTGTTTCTTGGTCAAAGGCGCGTCGCCAAACGCGCGGCTCGTGATGCCAAACGACTGCTCCAGCCGCGTCACGCGTCTCCTGCACGAGATACGGTTCCGGAAGCGTTCCATCTCTTACGACACCAGTAACGACCAGAGCCATCTGGAGCGGAGTCACGAGCAACTGTCCCTGCCCGAACGCTGTCTCGGCCAGTCCAGCCGGTGCGCCGAGGAAATCAAGCGAGTCGGTCAATCGACTGACCGCGACGGGTAGATCGAAAGGGATGCGTTCACCGAATCCAGCTGCGCGTGCAGTCTCCTCCAGTCGAGAAGCTCCTAAAGCCAGGCCGACCTGAGCGTAGACCACATTCAAAGAGTAGCCATATGCCTCTCGCAAGGTATAGCTCACACGTGTGGGATCTGGGCGATTCTGTTCGATGATCACGCGCGAATCGATCACCAGGGCACCGTCATCCCGATAAACGGTGTCGGGCGTCGCAACACCCGACTGCAAAGCAGCCGCAGCTGTTATCGTTTTGAACGTCGATCCTGGTACGTACAACCCTTGGATCGGCCGGAGCAAAAGGGGGCCGCGTCCGTCCTCCCGCAAGCGATCGAGATAGGACGCGGCTCGCCTCACCTCGTCTGCTGAGGCACCGAGTGGAACGCTGAGCAAATTGGGATCGAATGCCGGTGCAGTGACCAGTGCCAGGACAGCCCCGGTGTCGGCATCGAGCAAGACGATCCCTCCAGAACGATCGCCCAGCAACGACTGCCCCAGTTCCTGCAGTCGAGGGTCGATGGTGAGAACGATATCGTTACCGCTTCGCCTCCGGTGGAGAACCCCGTCAAGCCAAGCTTGCCAGGTAGTGGCTGTTATGCCAGAAAGGTCAGCGTCGTACCGCGCTTCCAAGCCAGCAGCACCGTAAAGACCTGGAGAATAGTAACCGGCCAGATACGCGGCACTCGTCAGGTAACGGCGTACTCTGCGTCCATTCTCCAACGTATCCTCTGCGATCACCGAGCCATCGGACAAGAGGATCTTCCCGCGGGTTATGGAGCGCTCGAGGGCATAGCGTCGCACGTCGATCACACCACTCGTCGGGTCGCTCGTTCGAGCGAGAATCCGCTCACGGTCGAAAAGTTGTGCCCGCAGAATCTGCACAGTGACTAAACCGAAGCCGAGCGTAAGCACCAAGGCGACATGCAAGAGCGGGTGCCCACGCCGGCGAGCGAGTCGGCGAATCTCTGGCGCGAGTGCGGTCGCCCAAAGAACGCCAGCGACGAGAAGTAGAGCGAACCAGGTCGGATCAGTCCGATCGTTCGTCCGTACGATCCCGTAGGCGAGGACGCAGAGGGAGGCCAAAAATGCTGCTGCTGGGACGACTCTCCATACCATCGTTCATCCTCGTGCCTGCTCGCTGGCACGGAGCAGCAGTCCGACGATGAGAAAATTCGTGATCAGCGAGCTCCCACCTGCACTGACGAAGGGTAGGGTGATCCCAGTCAACGGAAGCAGCCGCACGTTTCCACCGAGAATAATGATCGTCTGCAAGCCGAGAACCGTGACGAGTCCGACTGTCAACAAGCGAACGAAGCCGTTTCGGATGCGTAGGGCGATGAACAAACCGCGAAGGATGAGCACGAGATAGAGCGCGACGAGGGCGATCGCTCCCAAACTCCCCAGTTCCTCCCCGATAGCAGCGAATGCGTAGTCGGTTGCCACAACCGGTATCGCCTGTGGATACCCGAATCCCCAGCCGGATCCGAAGATATGGCCATGCGCGAAAGCTAAGTCAGCCTGCACAGGTTGCATGCCCAATCCAGTAGGGTCGCTCCATGGATTCAACCAGATTTGGATACGCTGCTGGACGCGGGGAAAAACGCGCAGTGCAACGATGACTGCTCCGGCGAAAGCCAGAAGACCTCCGCCAACGTAGTAGCCGCGACCTGATGCTGCGTACAGCATGACGAGAAAGACACCGTACAGGAGCAATGCATTACCGAGGTCGTTCTGCAAAACGACGGCGAGTACCGCTATTCCCCACATCACGACGAGCGGGATGAGATAGGGGATGGGAGGCAGCGAAAGTGGTCCGATCCGGTACGAACTCGTCAGGAGCTCGCGGTAGTCGTCGAGATAGCTCGCCAGGAAAAATACGAGCAAGACTTTCACGATTTCTCCAGGTTGCACGGTGATCGGTCCGAGATCGAGCCAAAGACGGGCACCCGAACCGAGGTCAGTTCCGAAAAGCATCGTGAACAATGTCAAGGCTGATGCCCCCAGTGCCCAGGTGTACTTGAAGCGCTTGATCCACTCGAGCCGACGTACCACGGCCACCGTGACCCAGAGTACAGCGAAAGCGAGCAGGAGATACGCCAGTTGCCGCTGGCTCAGGGATGCCCAGAGCCCGCTACCCCCAACAGTAGGACTGAGACGCTGGCTGAGCAGTAATCCCAGACAGGCGAGCATCGCGACGATCGGGAGGACGAGCTGATCACCGCGCAGGCCGAGGATCCCGAGCCAAATGCTTGTTAAGCCGAGGACAGTGATGAAGACCAGACTGACGGTCAGATCGCTCCACGTCCACCGCGTGGTCCCGACTCGCGCGAGGTAGATCGTCAGCAGGCCCACGAGAGCGGCGGTCGCCGGTACCACGAGGAGTTGGAGCTCGAGCCAGCGGACTACCGGACCTCCTCGCTTCATCGATCACCCTGGCAGGTACTTGCCGAGAAGAAGCGAGAATCGCTGCCGTATTTCGGGGGAAATCGCAGCTGGGTCGGTCACGATCGCATGCTGGAGCGCAGTGCGACAGCCGCATCGCCCTGGTAGTGCTCGCAGGTACTCGATCAGTGCGCTGAGGGCACGTTGCGCTGCTTGGACGTTCTGATGCAAGCGCTCCAACACGACCGATACGCTCACCGGTTCTTCTTCGGCATGCCACACATCGTAGTCTGTCACCAGTGCGAGCAGCGCGAAACAGAGTTCTGCCTCCCGAGCCAGACGAACCTCCGGCATCGCCGTCATACCGATGATGTCCAGTCCCCACGAACGGTACAGGTTCGATTCTGCGCGCGTCGAGAACTGTGGGCCTTCGATGCAGATATAAGTCCCTCGGTCGTGGACGCGCACGCCGGCCGCGATCGCTGCTTGGGTGAGTGCCCACCGCAGTTCCGGGCAAAACGGCTCATCCAGCGTGACATGGACAACCAGGCCGCTCTCATCGAAAAACGAGCGAGGCCGCCGGACAGTTCGGTCGACGACTTGATCGGGTACGACGAAATCGAGTGGTGCGATCTCCTCGCGGAGACTGCCGACAGCACTCACGGAGACGACCCACTGCACTCCGAGCGACTTGAGTGCCCAAAAATTGGCCCTGGCTGGTACATTGCTCGGACTGTGCTGGTGCGCACGACCGTGTCGCGGTATGAAAGCGACGCGCATCCCATGGAGTGTTCCCAGCGTGATGGTATCGCTCGGTCGACCGAAGGGGGTCTCGATGGCGATCTCCTCCACATCGGTGAGCTCCGGCATGCGATAGAGACCGCTTCCACCGATCACACCGAGTTCAGCGTCCATCAGTTGTCCTTCCCTCGTTCAGTCGGTCCTACGGCGCACGTTACACTTCGCTGGGAGGCCGTGCGCTCGATGCATGTGCAGGATAACATCGAGTTGCGTCCGGCGACGATCGGTGGCCAGTGGGGCCCTTTTTGGTGGGCCACCTTCCGGGTTCTCTTGGTGCTCCTCGTGTTGACATGGTGGGCAACAGTACTCGCGCGGTTGACGCGGCTGTCGCCTGACACCACGAGAACCCCTTCCGTCCTCGCGGCTGGCCTGACCTATCTCCCCGATTCCCGCGTTCAACTCGAGGGAGATTGGGTGGTGCAGCAGTTAGGCGATGGACGACTCGTTGCCACCAGGACAGCGGGGGATCGCCTCCGGTTTCAATTCGCCGGGACTGCTGCCGCTGTCGAGGTGCGTGCTGGACCGGATGCCGGAGCGATTCTCGTGTCGATCGAAAATGCTCATGCTTCGCTCCGCTCCGTCAATCGCTTCTCGCTCTTGCGATCGTCGGCTCGCCTGGAGATGGTTCCGATCGTGCACAACCTCGTGCCGGGTATTTATCGTGTCGAGGTAACGAACGAGGACGGTGGTGAACTGGCGATCCGGGCTCTCGTGATCGAAAACAGTCCGGGGGTGTGGTGGGCATGGCTGCCACCGGTCGTCGTCGGTATCACGTTTCTCGCACATCTACTCATCACCTGGTGGAACACGCTGCTGGAAGCCCTCGGTTGGTTCCGCGTCCGACCGGAGAAGAGTGAGAAGAATGCTTCCACGTGATGAGCGAGGTCGTCGGATCGATCCGTACGACTCAGTGCTACTGGCGGGTGCTGCACTCGTTGTGACTGGACTGTTGCTTTCGCAAAGTCTACCGGCTCTCCTTGCAGCTGGACTGCTTTTGTTCTCTCAAGTTCTCGCAGTTTGGCAACCTCTCTCGGTGCTCTTTCTCATGCCGGTGGGACTCGCCTTTTTCCCACTCGGCTTCTCGGTAGGCTCTGCTCGCTTTTCTTACCTCGAAGCCACACTTCTCCTCGGGGTCAGCGGGAGTTTTCTCCGATCGACTCTCTCGATGATCGGCGCGCGTGACCGAACAGCTACCCTCCGAACGTTTCTTGCACGTCTCACCCGAGCAGACTTTGCGGGACTCGCTCTCGGGTTACTGCTGGCGGGCACAGTGTCGCTCGGAAGCTTGGCCAACCCCGACCATGTGCGGGAAGCGTTGCGCGAGTGGCGCTGGACTATTGTTGAACCGGTTCTTTGGTATAGTGTCGCTCTGCTCGCCCTGCGATCGAGCCAGGATGCTCGGAGGTTGGTCACGCTGTGGGTACTGTCGGCGGCTGGCATGGCAGTTGCCAGCGTTGTGTTGTGGTTCGCTGGAGGTGGGCTCGCTGTCGAAGGAGTACGGCGCTTGGCGGGCTTTTATCCGCACCCGAATGCAGCGGCGCTCGCGTTGGAGCGTCCTGCTGTCGTCGCTCTCGTATTGGCTGCCGCCGCGAGAGCACCCTGGTGGTTTTGGTCGACGGCAGCTGCACCGCTTCTTGTAGCGGTGATCCTCACCTTCTCGCGCGGTGCTCTCCTTGGACTCTGGGGCGGGCTGCTGGTCGGGCTCTGGCAGCTGGGGAAACGGCGCCTGGCTGGCGCATTTCTTCTGACAGGATGTCTTCTCGCGTTTGTTCTGGTGTTACTCTTTCCGGCGCGACTGCAGGCTGAGCTATGGGCGGGGGGAGATGCACTGCGACTCGCCATTTGGCGTAGTTCCCTCGCCATGATCCAAGACTATCCGCTCACCGGAGTTGGACTCGATCAATATTTGTACCAATACGTGCCGCGCTATGTGGAGCCGCGAGCCTGGTCGGAGCGGTTCACCAGTCACCCACACAACCTCATTCTCGACTTTTGGCTTCGGCTGGGTATCGCTGGTCTCCTCCTACTGGGGAGCGCGCTTTGGCTGGTCGTACAGCACGTCCGATCGTCCTCTCGTGATCCCTGGTCAGTCGCGCTAGTTGCAGGGCTTACGGCTGGCGCGATTCACGGGAGTCTCGATCGCGGATATTTCTCGCCGGATCTCGCAGCCTCGTTCTGGCTGGCGGCTGCCATACTAGATCTGCCGCGTCTCGGTGACCAGCGCGGCAGTTGAAGACGGGAGGCCATCGTGCGCATCTTGGTGACGGGTGGGGCGGGCTTTATCGGTTCCCATCTTTGTGAGTCGCTGCTCTTGGACGGTTACCAAGTCATCGCTGTCGACAGTCTCCTGACTGGACGGTTGGGCAACATTCGACACCTTCTGACGCACCCGTTCTTCCGATTCATCGAGCAGGATGTCACCCAAGGGATCGATATCGAGGCCGATGCCATCTTTCATCTCGCTAGCCCAGCGAGCCCTGTCGGTTACCGGCAGTATCCGATCGAGACGCTGCTCGTGAACTCGGTCGGTACCTACCACCTGCTGGAACTTGCCAGGCGAGTGCGGGCGCGTTTCGTATTCGCGTCGACCTCCGAGGTGTACGGTGATCCGCTTATCCATCCACAAAGGGAGGACTATTTCGGGAATGTGAATCCGATCGGACCGCGCAGCTGTTACGACGAGGGCAAGCGTTTTGGCGAAGCGCTGACGATGGAGTTCGTGCGCTCGTTCGGCGTCGATGCTCGTATCGCGCGCATCTTCAATACCTATGGTCCTCGCATGGATCCAGCGGATGGACGCGTCGTGCCCAACTTCATCGTCCACGCTTTGACGGGCGAGCCGATCGAGATTTTTGGTGACGGGATGCAGACCCGTTCACTGTGCTACATCTCGGACATGGTGCGTGGTCTTCGACTTCTCATGGAACGCGATGGGCTCGCGGGTACGGTGATCAATCTCGGTAATCCTGACGAACGAACTATTCTGGAGCTCGCCTATCTCGTGAGAGAGTTGACCGGAAATCCGGTTCCGATCGTCTTTCGTCCGGCGCGGCCGGACGACCCAGGCCGGCGATGCCCGGATATCAGCCGGGCGCGCGCCGTTCTTGGTTGGGAGCCTCGAGTGCCAGTGGAGGAGGGTCTACGGATGACGATCGACTACTTTCAGGACGTACTCGCTCGAGCTGCTGCTTTCGATGAATGACATGGCGCTTCGGTTGCAGGAAAGGTTGTCCGGCTGGAGCATCGCGCTCCTCGGTAGCCTGCTCGCTCTCGTACTCGTGTTGATTCCCTGGCCAGTCGGCATGGTGCTGGCCAGTGGCATCATATTCGTTCTCGCCGTCGTCCACTGGCCGTTCCTTCTTCCCTTAGGACTGATCCTGTCCGTTCCGTTGCAGGACGTACTTCGGTTTTCCTTGGGTGGGATGGCTATCACCACGACGCAAGCCTTCATTCTGCTGGCCATACTGCTCGGACCGCTCATCGTGCTTCGTCGGCAAATACGGCTCTTTTACCCGGGCATCGCCGTGGCGACGACGGTGCTGATCGCGATTCAAGTTCTGTCACTCGGATTCGCTCGAAATACGTTGTATGGGGTGGCAACGATCTACCGATGGACAGCAGCGCTTCTGGTTTTTCTCCTGATCATTCATCTCGTCGAGTCGCGACGGTCTGTTGTGGTCCTGGCCGTGGGGCTAGTGATCGCTGCCCTCGGCGAAGTAGCATTCGGTATCCTGCAAAGTGGCCTCGGTCTGGCGCCAGCCAGTTTCGCGATCGCTGATAGATGGTATCGAGCGTACGGAACCTTCGGCCAACCCAACCCGTTCGCAGGGTATCTCGAGATGGTCGGCTTGTGGCTGGCCGCCTTGGCCGTCTGGTCGACTCGATTGGCCCAACGACTGTGGGTTCGCTACCGCCGCGTGCGGTTAACAGGGTTCCTCTCTTCCGGATCGACGAGGCGAGCGGCCATCGCTGCGACGATTCTGGCATCAGCCCTGGTGGCTGGCGCTACGGCGAGTCTCAGTGGTATCGTGTTGAGTTTTTCTCGCGGTGCGTGGCTGGGAACGAGCGCGGGATTGGCGATATTCGTGCTGCTTGTACCCCGCGGGCTCCGGCGAAGCGCACTGGTGATCGGGGCGATTGTCCTCGCGGTGTTGGCAGCAGGCGGGTGGAACGAGTTGCCGGCGGCTGTCCGCGAACGAATGACGCTGCTAGTGAGTTATGGTCGGCCTTTCGATGTCCGTGACGTCCAACTGACGGATGCGAACTGGGCTGTCGTCGAAAGGATGGCGCATTGGCAGGCGGCATGGGCAATGTTCCTGGACCATCCTTTGACGGGTGTCGGGGCAGGGAACTTCAGTGTCCACTTTCCGGACTATTCTCCGCACCCGGTGTTTCGAATAGCGCGGGGTCACGCACATAACTATTATTTGCATATACTCGCTGAGTTGGGAATTCCCGGATTACTCGCTTATCTCGCGATTTTCGCTCTTGCGCTCCTACTCGCGGTCCGCGTCTGGCGGACCCGGCCGAACGAGTTCGATCGGGCATTGGCCGCAGGAGCGTTCGCAGTGACGACAGCTGTTATGGTGCACAATTTGGTTGAGAATCTTCACGAGCTTCATCTCAGTATGCAGCTATTCAGCGTCTGGGCTCTCGTCTGGCGAGCGCAGGCTGGTTGGGGAACGAAGCGAGAGGCCGTATGACGTCGAGTCGGTCAGTGGCTGCCGAAGGATCGGCGCGAGAGAAAGTCCCGTCGGTTGCGCTTGGCCGCCGATGGCCGGTTGTTGGCAGGATAGTCATCGGCGTTGGTGCGTATGCGGTACTCGTCGGGGTGGCGCTTTGGCGTGGAGGGTTGGATCTTGCGGGTATCGCAAGCTTGCTGATCGGGTCGCAACTGGGATATGTCGTACTGGCACTCGCCGCCTACTACGGCTCCTTCCCGTTCCGCGCCTGGCGCTGGAAGCTTCTGCTCGCTCGCCATACCCCCCACCCCGTTTCCACGAAGCGACTCATTCTCCCTTACCTCTACAGCTGGCTCGTCAACTGCGCTGTCCCCGCAAAGCTGGGAGAACTTTATCGCTGTTATCTCGTTCAACGTCGCTGTGCTGTTCCCTTCTCTCTGGCCTTCGGCGCCACACTCGTCGAGCGGGCTGCCGACCTCGTTTTTCTCGCCGTTCTGCTCCCTCTCGCAACACTCCTCGTCTTCCACGGATCTGGAGAGAGCGAATTCCTCGTTTTGCAGATCATCGCTGTCTTACTGACGTTGGGTTTCCTAGTTGCTCTTCTGAGCCTGCGGTGGTCGCAAAGGTTCAGCCATCGCTTGCCGTCAGTCGTCCGTCGGCCAATCGCATCGCTCGCAGCCGGTCTCGCCATCGATCGCTCGACCGCGGGCAAAGTTTTTCTCTTCACCTTTCCCCTTTGGAGTTTAGAAGCAGCCCGCGTCTTTGCCGAAGCGCGCGCTCTCGGTTTGGCTATCTCCTTACCCTTGGCACTCTTGATCGCGCTCCTTGCCGCACTGCTGACGACAGTCCCGCTCACTCCAGCCGGTATCGGTGCTGTCGAGATCGGTGTCGTGGGTCTTCTGATGGTCCTCGGGTTGAGCATCGAGCACGCGGCCGCACTCGCGCTCCTCGACCGGCTCGTGGCCTATTGGAGCGTCTTTCTCGTTGCCGGCATTCCCTGGCTCGCGGAACGACTACTTAGCGGACGGCGCCCGTGAGAGTAGCCATCGACTTCACTCCCGGCCTGAACCAGCCGGCTGGTATCGGACGCTACACGCGCGAACTGGTACGCGCCTTAGCCGAGAAGGCCCACTTTGACATCGTCCTCTGGCACGGGCGTACGTCCTCCCCGCGTCCCCGCCCATCTTCTCCTCGCATCCACTATCGACAGATGCCTTTCAGCGAACGATGGCTCACCCGGCTCTGGTACCGACTGAGGATCCCTTTCCCGATCGACCCCCTCATCGGGCCAGTCGATGTCGTCCACGGGACCGATTTCCTCGTTCCCCCAGCACGTTGTGCACGCGTCGCGACTGTTCACGATGTCAGCTTCCTCCTCGTGCCTGAACTCGGCCACCCCCGCCTCGTTTCGTTCCTGCGAGCGGTTGTCCCGCGGATGCTGCGGACTGCCGACGCACTCATCACCGTCAGCGAGTCGGTACAACAAGATCTTCTTCGCCTATATCGAGTTACCCCAGATCGCGTTTACGCCATCCCGCACGGTGTTGCCTTTCCCTTCGTTCCACACCCACCACAACACGTTCGTCCAGTCATCGCTTCCCTCGGTATCAGAGAGCCCTACGTCATCGCGGTCGGTACAGTCGAACCGCGGAAGGGTTACCCGGTTCTACTCCAGGCAGTCGAACGCGCCGCAGAGAACATTCCCGATCTTCAGTTAGTCATCGTCGGCGCGACTGGCTGGCTAGCCGAACCGATCGAGCGCGCTCTCGAGGAAGCACAGCAGCGTGGGCGAGTGTTTCGCCTACGCCGCATCAGCGACCAGACTCTCGCTGCTCTGTACAGTGCTGCCGCTGCCTTCGTGACGGCGTCCTTCTATGAAGGATTCAATTTTCCGTTGCTGGAAGCCCTCGCCTGCGGCGCGCCAGCGATCGCGACCGACATTCCGGTTCATCGTGAAGTCGCTGGGAATGCAGCATTGTTCGTCCGCAGCGGCGACGTGGACTCTTTGGCCGAAGCCATGATCAGCCTCCTCACCGATACGACGCTCGCCAGACGTTTGCAGCAGGCTGGGCCACAACAAGCTTCGCGTTTTTCCTGGCACAAGAGTGCTGAGCAGCATATTGCTGTGTATCGAGCAGTAGCCAGCGAACACGCGAACCGAAGACCATGAGTCACCGGACGAGCTGTAGGCAGGCCCTACATTCCGGTTAGTCGGAGAATCGACCATGACCATCCGCGCCTGGCAACTTGACCCGCTGCTTCCGCTCTGGCTTCCTCTCGCTCTTCTCGCAGTTGGCCTTGTCGGCCTTTTCGGGCTCGCTGCTTCGGGAACCGTGGGTCTGGAACGTCTCGCTGCCAATCAAGCACGTCGGATTCTCGCTAACTCAGCGACTCCCTTGGTTGCACAACTCGTCAATCGTGCTGTCGATCTCGTCTTCGCCGCTATCGCCTTGCGGATTCTCGGCGTTGAAGGTAATGGCGAGTACGCGATCGCCAGCGTGACCTGGCTGTACCTGAAGACGATCACTGACTTCGGTTTGAGCATTCTCGTCGCCCGTGAGGTAGCGCGTACCCCACAACGAGCAGGGCGTCTGGTCGGCACAACCACCCTCTTCCGCTGGGCGGTCCTCCTCTGTCTCCTCCCGCTCGTGGGAGCACTGGTCACCACTGGGCGAGATTGGCTCGGACTCTCGCCAGCCAGCCTGACGGCGATCGTTATCCTGGTGATCTCGATCGTCCCAGCCAGTTATAGTGAAGCGATCAACTCCGTCTTCACTGGCTACGAGCGCATGCACCTGCCCGCTATCTTGACCATCTTCACCAATCTGATTCGCTTCGCGAGCGGGCTTCTCGCCCTCGGCTACGGTCTCGGCGTTCCCGGCATCGCTGCAGCAGCAGTGATCGCCGCTATCTGCAATGCGGCTGCTTTTCATTTGGCCATCAATCGGCAAGCGATGCGCATCGAGTGGGTCTGCTCTCTCGACGAATGGCGCTCTTTGGCAAAAAGTGCTTGGCCACTGCTCCTCAATGGCCTCCTGATCACGGTCTTCTTCCGAGTCGACACATTCGTGATTCAGGCGTTCGACGGGACGTACAGTCTCGGCATTTATGATGCTGCCTACAAATTGCCGAATCTCGTACCTCTCATACCTTCTTATTTCGTGCTCGCAGTCTTTCCCCTACTCTCCCGTCAATCCGGCGACGACCGTCGTCGCAGCTTCGAACTCGGCGCAAAATTCCTCGTGCTGACCGGCTGGCTCATCGTCCTCGTGACGCTCATCGGAGCGCCGCTCTTCATTCGGATTCTCGGCGGGCAAGCCTTCTTACCAGAAGCTGCCGAGACGCTCCGTATCTTGATCTGGTTTACCCCTCTGCACTTCCTGAACGGTATCGCTCAGTACGCGGTGATCGCCGCCGATCGCCAACGGGCGATCGCTCCAGCCTACATCGCAGCCACGATCTTCAACCTCTTAGGAAACCTAACAGGTGTTCCCCTGTTCGGCTATCGAGCAGCAGCTGTCGTGACGGTGCTGACCGAAATCGTTCTGCTGCTCGCTTTGCGACGAGCTCTCGAGGAGAGTCTCGGCCCGATCGCTTGGAAGGTCATACTCTGGCGCCCCATTCCAGCTGTGCTCAGCGCATCAGCGATAGTCTGGTTGGCGCTGGAGTATCTGCCGCTCGCCATGGTTCTCGCTCTTCCATCCTACTTCGCGCTGCTTTGGTTGACTGGAACAGTATCTTCACGAGATGTCGCTCTCCTTCAGCCGTTACTTCCACACCGACTCGTCGAACGTTTCCGTGGTTATCGATGACAGGAACACGCTTCGAGCGCTTCCACGATGACACGCCGATCCTCTTCTCGCCAGTAGGCGATCCAGCTACTGTCTGGCTCGATCTCCCACGCATCCCCGAGCACATGCCCCCCGAGTTCATGCTGCACGCAGATTTCGAGATCCGGCCAGCGGTAGCCAAATACTCGATCGCGTTCCTTGCCCAACTCCAAGACCCAGACGAACTCTCGGGCCGCTCGATACTGCAAGACGAAGGGAGCGCGTCGCACCGTACCCCGATCGACCTCGATCAGCCAAACTCCGTCTTCTTCGGGGTCGCCTGAGAGAACGCGTGTCACGAGCGCGGTGTGTGTACCAGAAATCACTTGTAGGTTCGTGTAGAAGTGACCAGGAACGATGAGATCCACCGTTCCCTCGGCTGGAGTCACGCGCCACACTCCCAGACGAGTTCCGTCAGGTAGGCTGCCGATGAGCAGAAGTCGTGATCCATCGCTTGTCCATGCCAAGGTGGAGACGCGCAACCTGCCGAGAGTGCGCGTCTCCCCAGTCCACCGATCGAGCACGAACAGGCGAGCGACGCGGCTGACGGCTGAACTCGGGACCGCTTGCTCTTCGACGACGCTCCAGACCGCCCATCGTCCGGTCGGATCCAGGAGTGCCAGCGACTCCCCTGTATCGATGCTTGCCTCCACAGTACCGTCCCAGGAGTACAGCTCCGTCCTTCGACTGTGGGGATTCCGGACCGCGATGATGTCTCCAGCTGGCAAACCGAACCACGCTGCGATCCATCGTCGCTCTCCTGAAACGACATTGACGAGCCACGCCCCGGGGTACGGCTGCTCATCGTAAACCAGCAGCCAGTCGCGTCCTGCCCACACGAACGGTCCGCAACACTCCGCGACTGCGAGGGTGCTCACCCGCTGCGGAGCCTGCTCTCGGGGAAAGACCGACCGGGTTTCCGACGGTGAAGTGTCTTCATCTTGGGGTGCTCTCGACTCTGATCTCGCAATTGTCTCTTGGGGCGGCGACTGCGGTGGAACGACCTCGGTAACCTGGGCGAGCGATGTGCTGGGAGCACCGTACCGCTCACCGGGCAGTGGGTGGGTGAGCATTACGCTGAGCGCGATGATCATCATCCCCAACAAGAGCCCCGTCATGAATTCCTTACGGTGCCCAAACGTCCTGCCACGCATTGCGCGCTACCCCTCCAAAGTCGATCTCTGGTTGATCCCATAGGGTACGCCAGAGCGTTGGATCACCGTACCAGAGGACGAAACGCTGCCCAGGAAGCGACAAGCCCAGCGTGAGCCCTCGCCAATCAGCCTCGATCAAGTGCACAGGATTGTAGGCCCGACGCATGGTCACATCCCGAATCTCCAGATGCAGGTGGGGAGCTTGGTCACAGGTCGAACCGACTGGGGCACCAACCAATCCGACCGGATCACCGCGGTCGATACGCTGACCGATCTCCAGCGGTGGCCGTTCGAGGAGATGCCCGTAGAGGGAACGGTAACCGTTCGGATGAGCGAGAACGAGATTATGCGGACCAGCTCCGTATGGACCATCGATCGCAACGACAACGCCCTCACCGATCGCCCGTACCACGGTGCCGCACTGCGCGGCGAAATCGATACCGAAGTGGAGTCCCTGTCCACCAGCATACAGAACGCGCTGGTTCCAGTATGCGGTCACCGTGTTCCCGTACCACTGGGAGACGAACCATGTCGACAATCCCGGAGGCTCAGCGAACGGTAAACCGAAAGGGCGCGCTCCTTGCGCGGAACCCGTTGAGGCGAGAAAGAACACCCAAGAAACGAGGCTTGCGAGAATGGCGGCCCTCTTGAATACCCGGTTTCTCATCGCACTCGCTCGAGACTGGTCGGCACATCGACGATACACTGATAGCGATGAGAAGGGAAGCACGAGTGCTGACTGTGCTCCATGGCGAGAGCGAGTTCCGGCGCGAACGAGAACTCGCCGAGCTGCGGATCTCACAAGATCCAGAAGGACTGGCGACCGTACGGTTTCCCCGCGGCACGCCCATTCCGACGATCATGGCGGCCGCTCGGACTCCCGGTTTCTTTCTCGATCAGCGCTTGGTCATCACCGAGTGCCTGCTCGCAGATCATATCCGCCAACAGCAGCTCGATCCTGATCTTGTCCACGCATTAGCCACTCTCCCTTCAGGCTGTCACGTCATTTCGCTCGAGCCACCCTTGCCGCCAGCTGTCCTCGATCAATTGCGTGCCGCGCTCGGCGATGCCGTCACCTTCGTCGATTGCAATGTGCCGATAGGGGAAAAACTCATCGAGTGGGTAACTGAGCGTGCCCGCTCCTACGGTGTGGAGATCGAGCCTGCAGCCGCCGAAGAACTCGTCATCGCCATCGACCCGACTGCTCTTCAGAGGCGACGGGAGCACGCTGGCAGCCAGAGCGACCAGCAAGCCGGACTCGATCTGGCACGGGTCGATCAGGAGTTGGCCAAACTGGCGACCGCCGTCTATCCGGAAAAGATGATCCGCGTTGCCGTTGTGCGTGAACTCGTCGCTGCGGATGACGCACCACTCGAATGGGCACTCATCGATGCATTGAACCGCGGAGATGCCACAGCCATCGTGCGAGAATTGGAACGAGCGCTCGACACGAACGCTGTTCCTGATGTTCTGCTGGCGCAGCTGGCCAGCCACTTCGAAGCGCTCTTTGCGGCTCAGATACTGCCGCACCTTTCGCCGGATGCCGTCGCCGCGGCTACCGGGCTCTCCGCCCGACGGATCGCTCAGGTCCGCCGCATACTCTCGACACGATCGTCCATGAACGCTGGGGCGATGCTCGCAGCGCTCCGCGCCATCGATGCCTCACTCAAGCGGGGGATAGTGATCGACAGCGAAGCCGCACTCGCTGTCACACTCTTAGCGGGCGCACAACGAGTGCGGCCAGAGATTCGCCGTTTCGAACGTTAGGTGCGTCAGGTCGACTGCTCTTGTCCCTGCTGGAGGCGCGCCTTTACCAGTGCATTGAAACGCTTCATCAAGCGCGACTTCCGGCGGGCTGCATTGTTCTTGTGAATCGCCCCTTTAGCGGCCGCACGATCCAACGTCGAAATAGCATCACCGATCACGCGTGCAGCAGCCTCCAGGTCGCCGGCTTCCATCAGCTTACGCGCCTTCTTGATGAAGGTTCGTGCCATCGATCGCCACATCCGATTGCGGAGCCGGCGCCGCTCCGATCGCCTCAATGCTCGTGCTGCAGACTTTGTGTTTGGCAAGGCTATCCACCCCCTCGAACACCATCGACGGCTTGGTCCGATCGCTCCATTGTCTCACGCACGAGTCTAACACGAACCCTGTCCCTCGGCCGAGTCACTGCACCATCTTTCCCCACGTCATTTCGGACTCGGTTGTCTGCCCACTCAGTCTTCCCTTCCACCTGTCGCATCCGACGAGGAGAGCGGAAGGGGCTAAGATAACCCCGATGATTGAGGGGCAGATGGCAGACGCCGCGACCACGACAACGACGCCCCAGCGTGTTGCGCGCGCAACCGTGATCGTTGCCGCGTGTTTCGTCGCAAGCCGCATGCTTGGACTGGCGCGCGACGTGTTGATCGCTGCCCGCTTCGGTACATCGCCTGACTATGCAGCGTATGTCGCCGCGTTCCGCATCCCTGACCTGGTCTTCCTCGTCGTGATGAGTGGAGCGTTCGGGTCAGCCTTCATTCCGGTCTACGCCGAACTTCTCGCTCGGCGCCAGGTGCGGTCAGCTTGGACACTCGCCAACACGCTGCTGACGATCTCGCTCGCCTTGTTCTTTCTCGTTTGGTTGGTGATCTTCCTGATAGCGGACATTGTGATCGGCAGTATCGTGGCACCGGGATTACCACCGAGTGAGCGCGCGCTCGCAGCGGATCTCACCCGTTTCCTCATGCTCTCCCCGCTCTTGTTAGGTATCGGCGCGGCAGCCAAAGCCATGCTCGAGTCGGAGGCGCGCTTCACCGAACCGGCGATCGCGCCCCTGCTCTACAACATCGGGATCATCCTCGGAGCACTCCTTCTTGCCCCACGCTGGGGAGTTTACGGATTGTCGCTCGGTGTCGTGCTCGGAGCGGGGGCATACGCTGCCTTTCAGTTATGGGCACTCGGCCGCACCGGGTGGCGCTATCGACCGATGATCCAACGCCACGTTCCCGGTCTCCGCGAAGTCGCCCGTATGCTCGGACCGCGGTTGCTCGCTCAGGTCGCCATGCAAGCCAATATCGTCGTCCTGACGAACTTCGCTTCACGAATCGGTCAACAGCAGATCGCTGCCCTACAGTATGCCTACCAGATATTTCTGCTCCCCTACGGGATCGTCGCACTCAGTGTCGCCACTGTTCTCCTCCCGACGCTGAGCCAGTACCGCACCCATGGGCAGCTCGCTGAGCTTCGCGAGCTGTTTGGCCGAGCACTCCGCTCCGCTGTCTTACTCGTTACGCCAGCAATCGTCTTTTTCGCTGCGTTCGATCGGAGTATCGTCCAAACGCTCTTTCAGTTCGGTGCCTTTACAGCGACATCGACGACACTCGTCTCTGAAGCCCTGCGTTGGTTCGCACCTGGCCTGATCGCCTTCACTGTCGTCGAGCTGCTCACGCGCTTGTCTTATAGCTTCAAAGACAGCACGGCACCCGTCATCGCTGGAGGCATCGCGGTTGCCTGTAATCTCCTATCGAGCGCGCTCCTTCTCCAGCCAATGGGTCATCGGGGACTGGCACTGAGTCTGAGCATCGCCACGACCGTCGAGATGGTGGTGCTCGCAGTCCTCGTCCAGCGGCGAACCGGCATGTCGCTTGTGCCCACGCTGCGAGAACTCGGGCGAGCGATACCAGGGATACTCCTGTTGGCGGTCGTATCCGTGCTCTTCTCCGGACCGCTGGCCCAGGCCACCGATCCCTCGCACGGTCGATCCGTCACGCAGTTCGCCCTCTTCGTCTACACGCTTACCGCTCTGCTCGCATCCTACCTGACGCTCCTCCTGGTTTTTCGTCAGCCGGATACTCTCGCCCTCCTCGACCGACTCATCCGGTACGGGCGAGCTCCGGCAAGGCGAGTTCGGACCGGTATACTTGATCGGTGACATTGCCGCGGAGGCGTTGTTCGGGTACCGATGAACGAGCAGAGTCGCATTCGCAATTTCAGCATCATCGCGCACGTCGACCATGGCAAGTCGACGTTGGCGGATCGCTTACTGGAGTTCACTCAAACAGTCAGTGATCGCGAAATGGTAGAGCAAATTCTCGATTCTATGGATCTCGAAAGGGAAAAAGGGATCACCATCAAGGCACGAGCCGTTCGTATGCACTATCGTGCGCGTGACGGGGAGAACTATATCCTGAACCTGATCGATACGCCTGGACACGTCGACTTTTCCGCCGAAGTATCGCGCAGTCTCGCCGCGTGCGAGGGAGCCCTCCTTGTCGTGGACGCGTCACAGGGCATCGAAGCCCAGACACTGGCGCACGGCATGCTCGCGCTCGATTTGGGGCTCACCATTATCGGAGTCGTGAACAAGATCGATCTCCCCAATGCTCGACCCGAGCAGGTGGCCCAGGATCTGATGGATCAGTTCGGGTTGCTCCCTGACGAAATCATCTTCGCCTCAGCCAAGGAAGGAACTGGCATCGAGGACATTTTGGAGGCGATCGTGCAGCGCATCCCACCGCCGCAGGGTGACCGGACAGCAGCGCTGCGCGCACTCATTTTCGATTCGCACTACGACCCCTACAAGGGTGTGATTGCCTACGTTCGGGTCGTCGATGGAACCCTTCGTCGAGGCGACCCCATCCTCATGATGGCCAGTGGCGTCGTGGGAGAATCGTTGGAACTCGGGCAGTTCAGGCCCCTCATGACACCGGTCGAGGAGCTGGCTGCTGGCGAAGTGGGTTATGTGGCGACCGGACTCAAGGTCGTGCGCGACTGCCAGGTCGGTGACACGATCACGCACGCGCTGCGTCCAGCGAGCGAACCGCTACCAGGCTATCGACCTGTCAAACCGATGGTCTTCGCGAGCTTTTATCCAGTGAACAGTGACGAATACGAGGCTTTGCGGGACGCTCTCGAGAAGCTGCATCTCAACGACGCGGCGCTCGTTTTCGAGCCTGAGTCCTCCGAGGCACTCGGCTTCGGTTTTCGCTGTGGCTTTCTCGGCCTTTTGCACATGGAGATCATCCAAGAACGGCTAGAGCGCGAGTACAAACTCGAGCTCCTGGCTACTGCACCCAGTGTCCAGTACGAGGTCCGGAAGCGTGATGGCAGTATCGTCGTCATCGATTCTCCCTCCGAAATGCCACCAGCAGGTGAGATCGAAGAAATCCGCGAGCCGTGGGCGCGCCTCACGATTCTCACCCCAACCCGTTACATCGGTGGTCTCATGGATCTCGCGACGAGTCGACGTGGCGAACTCGTCGAAATGGAGTACTTTGGCGAAGACCGCGTTCGCCTGCTCGTCGACCTCCCGCTCGCTGAACTCATCGTCGATTTCTACGACCAGCTCAAGTCACGATCGCAAGGGTACGCGTCGATGGATTACCAATTCCTCGGCTATCGTGCGGGCGACTTGGTGAAACTCGATATCCTCGTGCATGGGCGACGTGTCGATGCCTTGTCGCTCATCTGTCATCGCGACCAGGCCTACGCGCGCGGTCGAGAACTCGTCGAGAAACTGCGGACACTGATCCCACGCCAACTGTTCGATGTGCCTATTCAGGCCGCGATCGGCAGCCGCGTGATCGCCCGCGAGACGATCCGGGCGATCCGCAAGAACGTTCTCGCCAAGTGCTACGGCGGCGACGTAACACGCAAGCGGAAACTCTTGGAGAAGCAGAAGGAGGGGAAGGCCCGCATGAAGCGCATCGGGAGCGTCGACATCCCACAGGAGGCCTTCCTCGCGGTCCTCAGTCTCGGCAACGCTTCGTCTGGCCAGACACAGCGGTAACGAGGCGATGGCACTGCCAGCACGTCTGACCATAGTCGGGCTCGGGCCAGGCCCATTGGACGCATTGACGCTGGCCGCACGAGCAGCCCTCGACGAGGGACCGGTTCTCTTGCGCACCCGCCAACATCCGATCGTCAACTGCTTCGCAGAGAGCCGATCATGGGACAGTTGTGACGATCTCTACGAGAGCGCGACGTCTTTTACGGAACTCTACGCGGAAATCGCCCGACGCGTCCTCAGCCAGGCCCGCACTGCTCCACTCGTCTATGCCGTTCCCGGACATCCCCTGGTCGGAGAGGCCACGGTTCGCCAACTGCTCACCGACGCACCGCTGCACGGCATCGAGATCGCCATCATTCCTGGCCTCAGTTTCATCGATGCCGTGCTGCCGATCCTTCGTCTCGACCCCTTGGCCGACCAAATCCAAATCGTCGACGCGCTCGAACTCGTGAGTTGCCTGGAGAGCAGCCCCTTTGCGGCTGGACGTTTGCCCCTTTCACCGCTCCGTCCCGCACTGATCGGTCAGATGTACGATCGCCATGTGGCGTCGCAAGCCAAGCTCGTCCTTTCTCGGATCTATCCCGAGGATGTCCAAGTGACTGTCGTACGGAATGCCGGAAACATCGACGCCGCGGTCCAGGTGCTTCCTCTCTACGAAATCGACCGCTACCCCTACGATGCAGCAACTGCTGTCTTTCTGCCGGCCATCGATGTACTGGATGCACGCGTGACCGAAGCGTTGCAGCAGGTGGTGGCTCGTCTGCGCTCACCGACGGGATGTCCGTGGGATCGCGAACAGACCCACCAGAGTCTGCGCCGCTACCTCCTCGAAGAAACGTACGAGGCGCTCGACGCCATAGAGGAGGACGATGACGACGCGCTGTGCGAAGAACTCGGTGATGTCCTTCTCCAAGTCATCCTGCACGCCCAGATCGCCGAAGAGCGAGGAGCCTTCGTTTACGAAGATGTTGTCGGCACAGTTATCGAAAAACTGGTTCGACGTCACCCCCATGTTTTCGGGCAAGCTCGCGTCGAATCAGCGAGTGCCGTCCTCGCCCGGTGGGACGAGATCAAGGCAGCCGAACGCGGAGAACAGGGTCGGACGAAACCCCTTTACCCTCGCACGATGCCAGCACTCGTCCGCGCGCAGCAACTCCTCGCGCGACTCGCGCGGACAAGGCCGGGCAGCTATGCTGACCTGCGCGAGCGAATCGTGCGTCAGCTCACCGAGAGGTCGGAGGAGAGAATCCTCGCCTTACTCCTACACGCAGTGCTGCAGGCATCAGAAGCCGGAATCGATGCCGAGTCGGTGCTTCGGCGCTGGACCCTCGAACTGGAAGAGGACCTCCTCACCGAGAACGAGGCCCACCAGACATGAATGCAGCGTGACGTGCACAACGAAAGGAGTGATCGATGGGAGAGAGCATCCTTTCCACGGAACCGCGCGCAGTTCGTCGCTACACGACCTGCGGTGAACTCCGCCGCCAGCATATCGGACGCACCGTCACACTGAAGGGCTGGGTTCATCGTCGGCGCGACCACGGTCGACTTATCTTCCTCGATCTGAGAGACCGTTACGGTATAACCCAGGTCGTCGCGAACCCGGCGCACTCGAGTGCTGCTCATGAGGTAGCTGAACATGTGCGCGCTGAATACGTCCTCGCAGTGACCGGCCAAGTCGTCGCCCGTCCGGAGGGAACCATCAACCCCGCTCTCTCCACCGGCGAAATCGAAGTGCTCGCCGATCAGATCGAGATCCTCAATCCAGCAAAGACGCCACCGTTCCCCATTGCCGAGGAAACGGACGTCGACGAGTCGCTCCGGCTCGAATACCGCTATCTCGACCTGCGACGTGCTCGCCTCCAGCGCAATCTTCTTCTCCGGCATCAGGTGGTTCGCTTCATTCGGCATTACCTCGAGGAGCGAGATTTCGTCGAGATCGAGACACCAATGCTGATCAAGAGTACGCCAGAAGGAGCGCGAGACTACGTTGTTCCCAGCCGAATCTTTCCTGGTCACTTCTACGCGTTGCCGCAATCGCCACAGCAATTGAAACAGCTTTTGATGGTGGCCGGTTTCGACCGCTATTACCAGATCGCTCGCTGCATGCGTGACGAGGATCTGCGAGCCGACCGGCAACCGGAGTTCACCCAAATCGATCTCGAAATGTCTTTCGTCGATGTCGAGGACGTCCTCGAATTGATCGAGGGGTTGTATACGGAGATGTTCGAGCGCTTTGCCAGCAAACCCCTGCAAGCGAAACCATTTCCACGCCTTACCTACGAGGAGGCAATGAGACGGTACGGCAGCGACAAGCCTGATCTTCGCTTCGGTCTAGAAATCGATGACGTTTCGTCGGTCTTTCAGAACACCAGTTTCGGCGTCTTTCGAAGCGTTCTCGCTGAAGGGGGTGTCATCCGGGGTTTCGCCGTTCCTGGTTTCGCCGATGCACCTCGTTCACAACTCGATCAGCTTACCGAGATCGCACGCTCTTTCGGTGCCAAGGGACTCGTTTGGCTGGCTCTCCAACAGGACAGCGGCCGTCTCATCGCACGTTCTCCCATCGCCAAGTTCCTGAACGAGGACGAGATCGCTACACTCGCCCAGCGTTTGCAGGCGGGGCCGGGCGATCTCGTTCTCTTGGTTGCCGATGCCGAAGACACCGCTGCCACGATACTCGGACGCCTTCGTCTCCACGTTGGCCGGGAACGCAAGCTCATTGACGAAAGCGTCCATGCTTTCTGTTGGGTGATCGATCCACCATTGTTTGAGTGGAACGAGGAAGAACAGCGGTGGGAAGCGATGCATCATCCGTTTACCAGCCCGCGGGATGAGGATCTTCCGATTCTCGACAGCGATCCGAGCAAGGTGCGGGCGAAGGCCTATGATCTCGTCGCAGATGGGTTCGAGCTCGGTACCGGAAGTATCCGCATTCATCGCCGCGAGGTCCAGAACAAGATTTTCAGTATCATGGGCTACGATGACACCGAGATCGAGCGACGCTTCGGGCATCTCCTGCGGGCATTCGAGTATGGCGCTCCACCGCATGGAGGCATGGCACCCGGCCTGGACCGAACGATCATGATCCTGGCCGGTGAATCGTCCTTGCGCGAGGTCATCGCGTTTCCTAAGAACCAGCGAGCACAGGATCTCATGCTCGGAGCGCCGTCGCCACTCGCTGAGCGGCAGCTGCGCGAACTCCACCTCCGGGTCGTCTATCCGGAAGACCAGGATACGACTTCGGGCGCGTGAAACTCGGAGGCGAGAACGAGGAAGGGGCCTGTCCAATGACCGGCCCCTTCGACCGTGGTGAGCAGCGAGAAAGATGCGTCATCAGCCAGCCGCGAGCTTCCTAGCGATTTCCGCAATCTCCTCCGGCGCCAATCCTGGTGCGAACTCCTCCGGCACTTCAGGCAGGTCAGGGACGGGTCCACCCGCTGGCGGTCCGTCCACCACCTCCAAGTCCCCATCGCCAGCTGGAGCCGGCCCACGCCAGATCTTCGCGATTTCACGATAGTCCTCTGGGCTGAAGCGATAGAGCCGTCGATGAACGCCCATCGCTTCGTACTTGCGAGCTTCCGGAAACTTGCTGTTCTCGATGTTCGGGATGGGCAGGAGTTTGGTCACTTGCACACCAGTGAGCGTCTCGAGCGCCTTGGCATATGCGGTTGCGTGCACTCCGCCACGGACGAGCAAATACCCGATCATTTCGCGTGCGACCGGGTTCGTTGTCATTTCGTACACACGAATCTTGTGTAACCGTGCACCGCACTCGAGGAAGAAATTATGCAAGAGATCAAGGACGAGATTTCCGCTGGAGAACACATAATCACCATGCCAGAATGCACCCATCGAGTTACCGACAAACGCAGTCTGCGCCGTCCCGATGAAGTGATGCGTATTCCGAAGATTGACTGCAGGAGAGAGCGGCGCGGATTCCGGATCGCCCGGCTTCGTCGTCCCAGTCAACATCAGATTCACCGTTGCCGCCACGAGTTCGATATGCCCCAGTTCTTCGGTGGCGATATTCGCGATGAGGTCATAGTACGGTCGCAGCTTATCGCGCCCCCGGAAATTGAAGGACTGGTAGGTATAATTCATCAGCGTAGACATCTCGCCGAATCGCCCACCGAGTAGCTCCTGCACCGCTGCGGCTGCGTTCGGGTCAGCTTCCTTTGGCTGCGGCAACTCGATCTGCAAGCGATCGATGCGCAGGTACATGGTTCTCCCTCCTCATCCCCTTTTCACGTTTGGTCAGAACTGTCTGGGTGACCTCTGTCCGTGCGGTCTCCGGAGGGCCGCGCACCACGTTCTGCCCCGCGGTCATGCTGGCCCCCTTCCAGTCGTGACTTCTCCACGCAACGTGGACAGCGTCCACGCCAGATCACCTGTGCTTCATCGACCTCAGCACCAGCAAGATCAGGCTGGAGGCACGGCTTCGCTCCAACGACACAAGGAACGTCGAGTACGGCACCGCATTCGCGGCAAACGAAATGGTGATGCCAGCTATGCACTGGTTCCACGAGCATGCGTCCTGGCCCAGTGTCAGCCACCATAACGAGACCGTTTGCGACGAGCGAACGAATGACGTTGTAAACCGTCGCCCGTGGTAGGCGAACACCGCGAGCTCGCAGTAAGCCCAAAAGTTCATCGATCGATCGGTGACCGCTGGATTGTTCGAGCACGTCGAGAATGATGAGCCGCGGTCTCGTTGCCCGCAGCCCAGCGCGTCGCAACCGCTCGACTAGGAGGGACTGGCGGTGGTCCATCTCATCACCGATACGTCTCGTCGTCCGGCGCACCTCACTAGACACCGTCCAAAATAGCACAACAGATTAGACGCTGTCAAGAGTAGTTGGATGATCGGTCATCGCGAGTGAGGCGTCTTGCGACGAGGGACGAAGCGAGCGACCGAGCGCGGCTCGGTCGCGTGATCTCACGCGTGATGTTCCAGAAGTCGAGTTTTCCGGGCAACTTCGTGCTCGGTCGGACACGGTTGTCACACCTGAGAGCAAACAGGGTTACCGCTGACTCCGAGCGCTCGCACCGAGCGACGAGCCTTGACACAGCGGGGTGCCAATGACTATACTCATAGTTGCTGCCGAGGCGGCAGGAGTGTGCCGAGGTGGCGGAATAGGCAGACGCGCTACCTTGAGGGGGTAGTGCCCGAAAGGGCGTGGGGGTTCAAATCCCTTCCTCGGCACCATATCGCGGGCGATTAGCTCAGTTGGTAGAGCGCCACGTTTACACCGTGGAAGTCAGAGGTTCGAGTCCTCTATCGCCCACGAACGTCGCCTCGCACGGTGAGCCGAGGTAGCTCAGTTGGTAGAGCACGTGACTGAAAATCACGGTGTCGGCGGTTCGATCCCGCCCCTCGGCACTAGAACAGTAACCGGCTCAGATGAGCCGGCTTTTTCTATTGAACGAGCAGAGGGGCCCGCTCCTCTCGAAACAGTCAGGCCCCTCTTCTTTCTCGTCCGTTTTCGATCATCGGGGAAATGGTCACGCCACAGGAGCGCGCGCTGCTGACACGTAGAGGTCGATCGCTCGCAGATAATTCGCTGCGATCTTCTCTGCGGCAACCTCGCGCGTCAGCGTGCCATTCAAGTACCCCTGGACACCGTCCCACCAGAGCGTGCGACCGATCGCGAAACCGACGTATCCGGGAACCCCCGCTGCCATGCGCAACCAATGGTCGACGCGCGCAGCATCAGCCCCGCGACCGAGCACCACGCAGCTCACTGCATCGCGCCCACCGCTTCGAACCTTCGCACCCATTCGTTCGCAGTCTTCTCGACGATCGAGCCCTTCGATCTTCCAAATGTCCGGAACGATATCCGCTGCATAAAACTCGTCGATCGCCTGCAGCGTGAGTTCTGGTCGCACTTCGCGATCGTATCGTTCACTGTCACCTCCGACAGCCTCCAGTTGTTCTTTCGTCGCTGGAACCAGCAACTCGAGCAAGAAGCGGCGTTCGCGTTCACGTAGCCAATCGTGGAGTCGCTTGAGCCGCTCCAGCTGAATGCGTTTCGTTTCCGGCGAGTCATCGGGGTTGTAACGGACCAGAACTTTACTGAAGGTCGGATCGAACGCGAGGATGTGCTCACCGAATTGCTCGCCATATTCGAAATCGAACACCTTCTGACCGCTCTTTTCGACCGGCATCGCGAGAATGTAGCCGCGTTCTCGTGCGGCTCGCGCGACGTCGGCCCCGTACTGCTCGTCAACGAGAATTCCTGCTGCATCACGTGGAGCCCCACGGTCAACCGCTACCATGAAGCCCTCGAAAATGACACGCTTTGCTTCACTGATCTTGGCTGCCCGCTCGCTCTCTGGCACACCGGCTTTCGCCGCGAGCTCCTCGAAGGAACTCCGGTGATCGAAGGCCAGGATGTACAGTGGCCGATCGTATCCGACACGCATGGCCTCACCTCCCATCCTGATCGAACCTCGATCCAACGCTAGCGCACCGGCTCACTCCGTGCAAGCCTTGACACGATCGTGGCGCGTCAGCTAGAATCACAACAGTCATTGGGGAGTCGTCTAACGGTAGGACGGCTGACTCTGGATCAGCTAGTTGGGGTTCGAATCCCTACTCCCCAGCCGATCCGCCACCGTCTCTTTGACGGTGGCGTTTCCATCAGAACGCTGTGAGTCGAGGATTCAGCCTGACGAGACGAGATCACGAGCGAGCTGAACGTCCAGGCCCGGTACCCGCACGAGAACGATCGTGGGTGCCCCCTGTGGAGCGTGCTCTTCTCGTCTGCGTCGAGTGGCGACGCGATGGTTGGGAGGCGGATGCCTCCCTCGAAGAACTCGCTCAACTCGCGCGGACTGCCGGCGTCGAAGTCGTGGGAACCGTCACCCAACGGCTGCCCCATCCACATCCACAGCACTACGTCGGCCCTGGAAAGTTGCGCGAGCTTCTGACAATGCGCGATCAACTCGGCTACACCCTCTTACTGGCCGATGATGAACTCTCCCCGGCTCAACTGCGTCACCTCGAGGATGCCTTGCAGGTCAAGGTACTCGATCGCACTGCCCTCATTCTCGACATCTTCGCACGGCACGCACGAACACGAGAAGGGCGCCTTCAGGTCGAGTTAGCCCAACTGGAATATCGCTTGCCGCGTCTGACCCGTATGTGGACACACCTGTCGCGTCAAGCGGTCGGTGGGGTCGGTCTTCGGGGACCAGGTGAGACGCAGCTCGAGATCGATCGCCGCCGAGCCCGGGAACGCATCGCCTGGATACGACGCCAACTCGAAGAGGTGCGAGAGCATCGCGCGCGGTATCGCCAGCGTCGGCGGCAGAACCGTCTTCCGGTCATTGCCCTCGTGGGCTATACCAACGCGGGTAAGTCCACACTGCTCAATGCGTTGACCGGCGCAGACGTGCTTGCAGCGGATAAGCTGTTTGCGACACTCGATCCGACCACACGCCGTTTACGCCTGTCGGACAGTCAGGTCGCCTTGCTCACCGATACGGTCGGCTTCATCCACAAGTTGCCCACAACATTAGTAGCAGCCTTCCGGGCTACTCTGGAGGAGATTCTGGATGCTCACCTTCTCCTCCATGTCGTGGATATCACTCACCCGAAAGCAGCCGAGCAAGCTGCTGCTGTTCGTCAGGTTCTTCGGGAACTCGGAGCGGATCGCTATCCCACCATCACCGTGCTGAACAAGATCGATCGTTTGGAGCCTACGATCGACCCGGATCGTCTGGCTCGTGAACTCGACATCCCCACCAACGCTGTCTTCGTTTCAGCAGCGACCGGCTATGGGCTGGAGACATTGCGCGACCGGATCGCTCGAACACTGCGCGACATCGCCACCCCGCGCGCTGTGCAGCTCCTGATACCGTATCGGGAGCAGCGCCTCATCGCGACACTCGAGGAGCACGGTATTATCAGTGAGCGTCGCTATCTCGCAGAGGGTATTCTCCTTCGAGCCCGCTTACCGAACTCCCTCCTCCCCCGTTTGGAACCGTTTCTTGCGCCGTCTGTCGACGACGCATGAGGACAAATGGGACGAAATTCCCGCGTGACAGCTCGCGAATATGCCCGATAATGGAACGGGTTCGGGAATGAGTGAACGGCGAGGAGTAGACTCGTGACAGTCAGCGAACTTGTTCAGCGGCTTCAACGCGAATTTGGGTTGGACGCGGCGATCATCGCCACCACCGACGGGTTAGTTGTGGAGGCAGCACAAGGCACGAGCGAGATCGACTGTGAAGCGGTCGCCGCGCAGGCGGTCAGTGGTCTGCTCATGCTGGAAGCTCTCGGGCAGGAACTGTCCAGCACGCCGCGCCAAGCGATCGTGGAGTTCGATCGACATCTCGTGCTCGTCGCCCCCCTCGATCCTGATACCGCGCTCGTCCTCCTGGCCTCCGGTGCGACCAATTTGGGTCGCCTCCGCTTGGCTGTTCGGCGTTTCATCCCCCTGTTCCAGCAGTTGATCAGCGAGCAGGGCAGCTGACGAGAGGCAGAGCATGGAGCCACGAACGTACGCAGCCAGCGGTGTTGATCAGGCACGAGCTGATTCGATCAAGCGCCGCATCGCACAGTATGTCCAAGAGACCTTCAGTCCTGGTGTTCTCCGACCGCTCGGGCTCTTTGGTGGCATCGTCGAGGCACCCGGAACGAACGGCACGCTAGCGCTCGTCGCGACTATCGACAGTGTCGGGACCAAGGTCATCATCGCTTCGGTCCTCGGTCACCACGAGGGGATCGGCATCGACCTCGTTCACCACAGCGCGAACGATCTTTTGGCATGTGGTGCCGAACCACTCTTTTTCCTGGATTACTTCGCTACGGCTGAGTTGGAGGAGACGGTACTCGAGGCTCTGGTCCGGGGGATGACACGGGCATGTGGCGCGCTCGGTTGCGCGCTCATCGGGGGAGAAACAGCGCAGCTTCCTGGCGTCTATACTCCCGGAGCCTACGATCTCGCTGGTTGCATGGTCGGCGTCGTGCCCGTCGAAGGAATCATCGACGGACGTCGCATCGAGCCGGGTGACCTCGTCCTTGGGCTCCCCAGCGACGGACTCCATACGAACGGCTACTCGTTGGTACGGGCAGTGCTCGGGTTGACCGGGAACCCACAGCATGATCGGCCGCTTCTAGCGGAAGTGCCACCTTGGTCTGATCGTTCGCTGGGTGATCTCTTGCTTCAACCTCACCGCTGTTACGTTCCCCTCTTACGCACGTGGCTCCGCGATTCGCGGCTCCACGGTCTGGCCCATATTACTGGCGGTGGTCTAACAGGAAATTTGTCACGGATCGTCCCGGACGGCTGCCGGATCGAGATCGATGCCAGCAGTTGGCCAGTTCCACCATTGTTCGAGGAAATACGCCAGCGAGGAAGTATCTCACCAACTGAAATGTTCCGCGTTTTCAACATGGGAATTGGCTTCGCTGTCATCGGGACACCGTCGTTCATCCATGCATTGCAGCAGGCATTGGGTGAGGGTTGGATCGTCGGTCATGTCGTCCGTGCCGAGCGACCGCGCGTCATCGTTCGTGGTGGGATGTTAGGTATGCAGATTCTGACCGACAGTGAGTCGGCCTGAGCATGCCAACCACGTCGCTGCACCATTGGCGCACGAGATCGGTAAACCAGCGTGATAGCGACCAGCGATGGCACTGATCGACGTCGCAGCACGCGAGATCCACGCCAAAATCGTCTATTACGGTCCGGGGCTTTCGGGAAAGACAACCAACCTTCAGGTCGTACATGCCTCGTTACCTGAGCATGTGAAGAGTCAGCTCGTTTCCATCGATACGGAGGCCGAGCGAACGCTGTTCTTCGACTTTCTTCCGCTCGACGTCGGGACCGTGCACGGTTATCGTCTCCGCCTCCAGCTCTATACTGTCCCAGGCCAAACCTTGTATAGACAAACGCGTCTCGCGGTTCTGAGCGGGGCTGACGGCGTCGTCTTCGTTGCTGATGCCCAGCGCGAGCGCCTGGCTGACAATTTGCAAAGTCTGCGCGAACTGGCACAGAACCTGCTCCGGCAAGGAAAGCGCTTTACCGCCTTTCCGCTGGTCTTGCAATACAACAAAATGGACCTCGCGAATGCGCTCCCTCTTCCTGTTCTGGACCGTTATCTCAATCCGATGCGCGCCCCGCGCTTCCCGGCTATCGCCATCCAATCGATCGGGGTCATCGAGACCCTCCGCGCGATCGTCAAAATCGTGATCGATCGCCTGTGAGACCGGGTTGGAGCATACTAACCCCCGGAGGGAGTCGCTTCGCGATGCGGGACACGGATCCTTCCATCGAGCGAGCACGCGCGGCAGCATCCATCGAGACCCCCGACCCAGATCATGCGGACCATGTCGCGTTTCTGGCCCTTCGGCTCTTCGACCAACTCCGCGAGCCACTCGCTTTGCCGCCCGAAGGGCGCGACCTGCTTGCAGCTGCGGCGTTGTGGCATGACTGTGGGCAGTTTCGCTCGCTCACCGACCACCATCGGCATTCGTTCGATCGCATCATGGCTCTTCCGCTCCGTGGTTTCGACCGTACGCAACAGCTCATGATCGCAACCATCGCACGGTACCACCGCGCAGCTGAACCATCACTCGCTCATCCACAGTTCAGACGCTTATCACCGCGAGAGCGGCATCTCGTCGAGCAACTCGCCGCGCTTCTCCGCATTGCCGAGGGCCTCGACGCAAGTCACCAGCGTTTCGTCAAAGATCTCACTGTCGAAGTTACTGATGATTCCGTAATCATTGCGGTCCAGTCCGAAACCTACCCGACCCTGGAGATCGAAAAGGCACAGGCACGGAGTGGCTTGTTCCGAAACGTTTTCGGCAAGCAGGTCATCGTTCGCTGGGCTCGACTGCTCTGAGAGTTGGAGGAACCATGCGCGCTCTGCTTTCCGTCGCGGACAAGACAGGTATCACGGTATTCGCCCAAAGGTTGGTCGACCTCGGCTGGGAAATTTTCGCCACCGGCGGTACAGCTCGTGAGCTCCGAGAACACGGGTTACCGGTACGCGAGATCTCGGAGCTGACTGGTTTTCCGGAGCTGCTCGAAGGACGAGTGAAAACGCTTCACCCCGCCGTACACGCTGCCATACTGGCTCGGCACGATCGCTCGACTGA
This sequence comes from Thermomicrobium roseum DSM 5159, assembly GCF_000021685.1. Lineage (GTDB taxonomy): Bacteria > Chloroflexota > Chloroflexia > Thermomicrobiales > Thermomicrobiaceae > Thermomicrobium > Thermomicrobium roseum. Next base: position 845,855 of record NC_011959.1, read on the forward strand.
CCTGGCCCAACTGGCAGAGCGCGGTATCGCCCCCATCCAGCTGGTCGCTGTCAACTTGTACCCCTTCGATCGACACGTCACACCGGAAACACCCGAGGATGTCGCTCTCGAGCTGATCGACGTCGGCGGGCCAACACTGTTGCGCGCTGCCGCCAAGAACTTTCCCTGGGTTCTCCCGATCTGTGATCCGTGTGATTACGAACCGATCGCCGACAGGCTCGCCCAATTTGGCATCACCGGAATCGATCATGAGACCCGACGGGCTCTCGCCGCCAAAGCCTTCGCCCATTTGGCGACCTACGATGCCCAGATCGCGAGCTATCTGCGCACGGAAGAATTTCCTGATTTGCTTCCGATCCCTCTCCGGAAACTCCAAACGCTCCGCTATGGAGAAAATCCCCACCAACGCGCCGCCGTTTACCAGATTCTCGGCATCACTCCCCAAGTGAGTCGATGGCAGGTCGTTGGTGACGCTGCGCTTTCCTACAACAACGTGCTCGATGCTGTGGCCGCCTGGCAACTTGTCCAGCGCTTTTCCCAACCAGCCGCTGTCATCGTGAAGCACGCCGCACCCTGTGGTGTCGCTGTGGCAGCGACTCCGCACGAAGCCTTCCAGCGCGCTTTCGAGGCCGATCCGGTCTCTTCCTTCGGGGGCATCGTTGCCCTGAATCGCACACTGGACGCCGAGACCGCTCTCGCCGTTGCCCAACACTTCTTCGATCTCCTGATCGTCCCAGACAAGCAACCAGGCGTGGAGACGCTACTCGTGCGACGCAAGTCGTTGCGCTTGGTCATCGCTCCCCCCTGGACCGATCCTGGCGTCGTTTTCCGAAGCGTGGGGGATGCTGTTCTCATTCAGTCAGCAGATCGACCGCTCCGCCTGCCGGAGACTTGGCAAGTGGTGACGAGTCGCCAGCCCACCGAGACCGAATGGCACGACCTTGCTTTTGCTTGGACAGTCGTGCCGTTCGTCCTCTCCAATGGAGTCGTCATCGCGCGACATGCGCAAACGGTGGGTATCGGCGGTGGCCAACCCAATCGTGTCGATGCGGTCCGGCTCGCCTTATGGCGAGCCGGCGAGCGAGCTCGGCAAGCCGTCCTCGCGAGCGATGCATTTTTCCCGTTTCCGGACAGTGTCGAACTCGCTGCCGCTGCCGGCATCACCGCGATCGTTCAGCCTGGAGGCTCCAAGCGTGATCGCGAAGTCGTCGAAGCTGCGGAGCGGGCGGGGATCGCCATGGTGTTCACCGGGGAGCGTCACTTCCGGCACTAATGCGGACGGGGTTCGATGAGCGGCTCGACGGCCTCCAGCACTTGACGGAGGCGATCGTAGTCGCGCTTGAGCAGCCGCGCAAGCTCTTGCGCTGCCCCTTCGAGCCATCTCTCGTCGTTACCACGGGCACGGAATACGTAACTCAAATGGGCCGCCAAAAATTGCTCCGCCGGAACCTCTCCATGCACTGCAAGCAAGAAGGAAAAGTAGCGACACGAATCGGTCAGTCGCCAGACCTCCTCAGCGGGGACTAGCTCGACGCTGTAATGCAATGGTGGAGGGCACGGGGGCAACAGAAAGAACAGGCGGCCGCTCCGTTCGTGAGCAATCGCGACCGCCACGAAGAGCGAACGGAGAACGAAACGAAGTTCTGGGTTTGCCTCGTACAGCGCCCGATCCTGGATTTCTCCTGAACCGCGTCGAACGACTCGTCGGCCAGGGTCGACCGCCGTCGTTTCGGCATAAGCTACGATACCATAGATCGCCTCGACATCCGTTCCTCCGACACGCACGAACGAGCCCAATTCGGGAAGCCGATCCAACTCATCGCACTCGACTACGAACTGCACGGTCGAAGTCTCGACGACTTCGCCGATTCGTCGCTCATGCATACCGCACCCGCTTGCTCCGCTCCTTCGCCGAGCGTTGCTCCAGGAAACCATTGCGGGCGAAGAACTGCTCGATCAAGCCGGCGAGCTGCAGCCGCTCTTCTCGATGCACGACGGCCTGCTCGTGCGCCTCTTGGAGTGCCAGCGGGTACCCTCGTGCCCGACTGCACTGATCCCACACGACCGCATGCACAAAATCGAGGAGATCCCGATCCACAGCGACCCAATGCGGCAGTTCGACACGAGCGACTTCCGTTCCAGTATGAAGATAAAAGAACACGATGCGGTCGTCCGCAGGCAGCTGATCCAGAATGGACGATTGGCTCCGAAAGCATGCAGACCGCTCCCCAGGCGCCAGGCGAACGTCATCGAGTGTCGCGAAGAACCAGCGGTCGGTGACGTCGGGGACGATCGCACAGGCCTGCACGCGTTCCCCTCGTGCCACACGCCGGAGGCAATCATCGCAATTCACCCTTTGCCCGAGTCGGGGATAATCGCAAGCTGCGACACGCAGGACGTTGATGATGTCACGCGAACCAGGATAACTGATGACCCCAGCCACTGGTGTTCTCCGACGGCGAAACTCCCCCAGGGCCCGCGCATATCCCTCGATTCCCCACTGCACCAGGCTGGAGGTCTGCCCCTCCAACACCCAAGGAATCAGCGTTCCATCCTGGAGAGCAAGAACCGGCTCGTGAACATGCTGGGTCAGGCGTAACGCTGCTTCGAGTTCAGCAACCATCCGACGCATCGCGAGCACGTTACCGGTGATCGGTATTCGGCGAGTACCATCGGGGATCGAGAGTTCTTCCTCTCTCCACAAGACGATCGGGTCAGAACCGAGTTGAGCCGCTGGCTCCTCACCGTATTCCAGGACGCAGAAGCCGACATTGATGACCACGTACTGCACTGGACCGTGGCGATCGCTTACCACCACCGATGCATCAGTGGCCACGCAGCTGTAGCCCGCACGCACTCGTGCGGGAGCGGCGATTCGTTCGAAATAACGTCCGAGCGGCAGACCCAGAAGCCATGAGGTGCGCGCGCTTGCCACGCGGCGCGTGATCTCCGCGTCGTCGAACACACGCAAGAGTTCGAGAAGCGCAGGGCGTCCACTGCGCTCCTTTTCGATTACCGTCTCTACTGCTGCCCGAAGCTCACCAGCGACCTTGAGGATATCGAGCGTCATTCTGACGAACCACTCGTCACGCGACTGATCCAGCTATCCGGTTCAGCGAGTTCCTCGTACGTCGGCAACCACTCTGGGCCTCTCCACAAAACAGCGAAGGCCTCGCGTCCCATGCGATCAGCGATCGCTCGGCAGAACCCCTCACCACGCCGATACTGCTCGAGTTTCATGTCCAACCCGGTCAGGCGCAGTAGCAAACGCTCCGCTGGTGTGCGAGCACGCTCACGCTCCTCGAAACGACGCTCGATCAGTGGGTAGGATTCAACGATTTCTCGACCGACTTCGCGCATGACATAGTTGCTGTACCCTTCGATGACAGCCATGATCGCCTGCAACTGCCGGAACAGACGTCGCTGCTCGGTAGACATGAGCAGTTCCATCCACGTCGTATCGGCGGTCCAGTCCCCTCGCCGAGCGGTCCGCAGAATCTCGATGACGCGATGAAAGAGCTTCCCCTCATGTCGCAGCGCTTCGACCCACTGGCGCAAGAGCCCATTGACATGATCGCGCAACCAAGGACTGCTTTCGAACTCGAAGGCATGGGTTACCTCGTGCAAGACCAGCCAACGATAAAAGTCGTGCTCGGGCAGTCGCCAGTTCCTGATCAACCAGCGAATGTTCGGCTCGACGAAATAGAGTTTTCCAGCCGCAGTCGGTTCCCCACCGAGTACAGCAATGTCGTACTGGCCCAAAACTCGCCGCGAGAGGAACCCAAGTGCCATCCCCACTTCCATCGTCGCAGCGGACCGGCCAGCGTGCGCCCAGAGGACCGCAGCAGCCCGAGCGAGCGGTTGTTCCGGTAGTTGGATGACGACCTCCAGCGGACGCAGAACCTCTGCAAATCCTTCCAGATTCGCATCGATCCAATCGATCCGATCGAAGGCATAGACGCGATGTATGCCGCTGGGAACCGGTGAACCAACAAAGTCAGCGATGGCCGGCGCGAGTTCCGTGACGAGTCTGCGATAGCGATCCGTTGCCTCCTCTCGCTCCAATGGACTCAAGCGCACTCCACCGGAGAGACGTAACGCGATCTCCCGCGCCCGCTCCCAGTCGACGAGCCGAGGAGGTTCGAGAACCATCAAGCGGTCACGCGTCTGCTGTCCGATCCATCGCCCGACCGAGAGTCCCACCACAAGCCCCAGAGCCTGTGCTGAACGCTGGTTCATGATCGCACTCCTCGCACTACGGCACCGGCGTCGGCGTCGCCTCCGGTACCGGGGTCGTGGCCTCTGTGGGTTGCGGAGTTCCCTCTTCCGGAGTCTCCGTCGGGGTCGGCGACGGTTGCGGACCGACCAGGGTCACGTTCTGGGACGGCTGATAGGTGCTGCGCAAGGTGACATCGTCGATCAGGCGATCTCCCTCGTAGACGCGCCGTCGTATCGCCACACTGAATCCATCACGAGCACGCTCGACGACGACTTGCTCCCCAGGAGCCAGGGAAGAGTCTTCCCTGATCACCGGAGTCGGATCTGCCTTCACGACATTCGTCACGACAGGATCATCCACGACCACCCGCCAATTTGGTTTCGTGCCCCAAATTTCGACATGCACCCAAGAACCATCTGCCCATGCCACGACAGCGATCCAGTCGCTCGTCGTGTTCCGGAATTTGAAGTCGAGACCATAATCCGTATCGACCGTCGCATCCAACCCGATCAAACCACTCGGCGGCTGACCGTAGAGTGGAATCCAATACAGATGCCAGTTTCGCTCGACGATGGGAAAACCGCCCCAGAATGCAGCGTGGAAGACCGTGGTCGAGACCTGGCACACCCCACCACCGACGGAGGGAACCGTTTGGACACGCCCATTGGTTGCGACGATTCCGTAACCGACCTTGTACCCGTTTTCGAGGTTGATGGCTCCCACCGTTCCGGTGAACGAGAACACTTCACCCGGCGGTACCAGCGCTCCATTCACCCGCTGCACGGCGAGCTCCACATTGTGTCGACGATTCGGCGCCGAATCACCGTAATAGGTTGCCCCTGCTGAGATTCGTTCACGGATCCGGATCTGACTCGCCATGGCCGAGGTGACGCGGGGCTCGACATTCGCGACGACGAGATCGACCGCCGATCGACCCGACCGTACCGCTCGCTCGAACGCGATCAGCGATCCCTCGATATCGAGCCGCTGACCGGTTTGCTCGGGGGTGACGACGATCACTTTTCCATCTCGATAGCGGAGCACCGCATCGCGAGCATCCCGCTGGATTTGTGGTGCGATCGCCTCCAAAAGGGAGCGTACCGTCGACCTGTCGATACTGACGTCCAAACCGACAACGTTTTCCCCCTGCCGACGTTGTTCGAAAGTCAACAGCGCAGCGAGCTCCCCACCGCGCAGGGTTCGCGTGCCATTCGGCCACCGCACTGTCAAACCACGATCGACGAGTGCCTGCGCTCGCGCACGCGCCTCATCTGCCATCGCTTCCGTCACGAGCGGAGATGCGGGACGTGCCTGCACAGGTATCGTGCGCTCCCCGCGCTCGACCCGAACCAGAAACTCGTTCACTGTGGCCACCACATCGAGTACCGCCCCAGGCCGAGCGGGTACAACCTCGAAAGCTGACCCGTTCCAGCGCACATGGGCATCCTGAGCAGGTGCAACGACCACCCCTGCGATCCGGCTCAAGTACTCTTCGAGCTTACCGCGGTCGAAAGACGCTCGCAGTGCTCCTTCATGGCTTGTGAGAGTCAGCAAGCGAGCCAGATCAGGAGGAGAAATCATCCAGCGTGACTCGCCATCCAGGGTGAGCACGATCGGGCTACCGACCAAGGCTTGCACGCGGGGCTTCAGTGGCTCGAGATCGCTCTCTGTATACGTCGGAGGCAAGGTAACTGGAGCCAGTTCGACTCTTCCGACTCTCCCTGAAGCGAGTGCTCCTTCGACGGACTGTCGAGCGATTCCGAGATCGATGCCCACGCCCTCGCGAGCAGGAGCAACGTACAACGATCCGTCCTCGTCGACAGTGAAAAAGGCGTCCTGCGGCGGGCGCGCGGCCCGTTCAGCCAGGGTGCGAACCGCCGCCTCGAGACGATCCGCTCGATAGGTGACTGGAACCGGGATCACCTCGAGGCCAAGTCGCGCTGCGAGCCAACTGGCCGAGTCACGCCACAGATTGCCACTACGCCCCACGCGATGAGCTTGGTTCACCGCTACCTGCGCATTCCATTCCGGCTCCAACTCACGTACGGGAAGGGCCAATTCAGCTCCCTGGAAAGTCAGCACGATCTCTTGATTGGTCAGCGCCGCGAGGGCGTTCGTCACGCGTTGGGCAGCCTCATCCACGGTGAGACCACCGACATCCACCCCGGCAACCCGCACGCCTGGATAGATCCGATCGCCCTGGAGCCAGCCATAGGCGAAAATCGCGGCCACACTCACGAGCACGGCCCCTGCGACGATAACGCTCGCTCCAGTGACGACGCGCCGCAGCCACTGACCTGGCATACGGGTTGTGACGACTTCGCGGACGACTTCGGCGATACTCACGAGTCCCCCTGCCGAGAGTGTCCGGACACCGAACCAGCATGAGTGTACCAGAGGTGACCTTTTGCCTCCCACGCGCCCATTGCGCGGCGGTCCGACGTATGGTAGCGTCGACGAGAAACGACGAGCGGAAGGCGAGGTGCGAGTGGTATGGAACGCGAAGTTATTCGCACCGATGGAGCTCCCCAACCGATCGGGCCCTATGTTCAGGCCGTCCGTGTCGGTCAGTTCGTCTTCACTGCTGGCCAGATTCCTCTCGACCCAGCAAGCGGCCGTATGGTCGAGGGTGGCATCGAAGAACAGACGGAGCGCGTTTTGGAGAACCTCAAGGCGATCTTGGAAGCTGCTGGGAGTTCGCTCTCGCGTGTGGTTCGGACAACATGCTTTTTGGCGGACTTGGAAGACTTCGCTGCTTTCAACCGGATCTATGCCAAGTATTTCGGCGAAAATCCACCACCGCGGACAACGGTGCAAGCTGCGCGCTTGCCTGCCGGAGCGTTGGTTGAAATCGACTGCATCGCTATCGTGGAGTAAGAAGTGGCTTGCGGCACCGTCTCCGCCTTTGTTATACTCGGGGTGTGAAACGGGTGAGTAGCTCAGCCGGTTAGAGCGCGCGGTTCACATCCGCGAGGTCAGGGGTTCGAGTCCCTTCTCACCCACTGGCGGAGTACGGGAGTCACAACGGTGGCGCGGCGAACAGCCGTTGCCACTGTTGTGTTACGTATAGCGCAAGACTGCACGCGTATCACGAGACCGCCAAGGGTTGGCTCGGCAGATGAGCCTCCGGAGTCACGATTCACCGGCCGTATCCACTGGACGCAGCAGAGTGAAACGGAGAGGTGCCCAAGATGGTGCGTGAGCGCCCGATCGTGTTGACACCCGAAGGGAAAGCAGCGCTCGAACAAGAACTCGAGCACCTGCGCCAGCACAAGTTGCCTTTGTTGCTCGAGCGACTGCAGCAACTCAGCAATGAGGGCGATATTTCCGACAACAGCGAGTACGAAGACACGAAGGAAGAACTCGTTCTGACCGAAGCGCGCATCCGCGAGATCGAGCACATCCTGCGTCGAGCCCAGATGATCACTCGTGCTGGCCCACAGGACGAAGTGCGTTTGGGTTCACGCGTGACCGTCATCGACGAGGAAGGAAGCGTCGAGACCTGGGTAATCGTCAGCCCCGAAGAGGCGAATGCCGCGCAGGGACGCATTTCCATCGAGTCCCCGGTCGGTGCAGCGCTCCTCGGCAAACGTGTCGGAACCACTGTGACGGTGCGTGCTCCAGGTGGGGAAATGCGCTTCACCATTCAACGCATCGAGTGATCGTGCCAAAATCTCTTTGCGTTTTGGATTTCATCCTTGCAGAGCGGTCTGCCGAGAAACCATAACCGGAGAGAGGGATATGCCGCTCAACGATCAGCAGCGCGCACGGCTCGAAAAGCTCCGCGAACTACGCCAACAGGGTATCGACCCGTATCCGGCTCGTTCGCATCGCCAATTGACTGCAGCGCAGGCGCACGCTGTCTTCACCGAGCGCGAGCCGCACCTCGGTGGCCAGCCCGATCCCGAACCAGTCACGCTGGCTGGCCGCGTCGTCTCCGTTCGCGACATGGGACGGACCGTCTTCAGTCATATCCGGGACGGGTCAGGAGCGATCCAACTCTTCTTGCGCCGCGAGTTCGTCGGTGATGACCAACTGGCATGGTTCAAGCGCTACGTCGACCTGAACGATTTCGTCGAAGCCGATGGGCATCTCTTCCGCACACGAACCGGTGAAGTTTCTCTCGAGGTGCACGCGCTCCGACTGCTGAGCAAGGCGCTCAATCCGCCACCGGACAAGTGGCACGGGTTGACCGACGTCGAAACGCGCTACCGCCAACGCTATGTCGACCTCATGGCCAACCCGGACACGCGACAAATCTTCGTGACACGGGCCCGCGTCATTCGCGCGATCCGTCAGTACCTGGACGAACGCGGCTTTCTCGAGGTCGAGACACCCACGCTCCAACCGATCTATGGCGGTGCTGCAGCCCGCCCCTTCACCACCTACTACCATGCTCTGGATCAGACCTTCTATTTGCGTATTTCCGACGAACTCTATCTCAAGCGGCTTCTCGTCGGTGGCTACGAGCGCGTTTACGAGATTTGCAAGGACTTTCGCAATGAAGGGATCGATGCTCGGCATAACCCTGAATTCACCATGCTCGAGTTTTATGCAGCGTATGCCGATTACCACGATATCATGCAGATGTGCGAGGAATTGATCGTTTTCGCAGCACGCGAGGCCCTCGGCACTTTGACCTTCCAGTGGGGAGACACGGTTATCGACTTGACACCGCCGTGGGCCCGAATGAGCTTGCGCGAGGCACTACTTCGTTTCACCGGAATCGATTTTCTGGAAGTGACCGACCAGCCGACACTCTATGCGCGCGCCCGAGCTCTCGGAGCCGACGTGGAGCCCACCACGGTCTGGCCTCGCATTCTCGACGAACTCCTCAAGACCTTCGTTCGGCCGCGTCTCGTCCAACCGACGTTCATCTACGATTACCCTGTGGCTCTGTCACCGCTCGCTAAGCGCAAGCCGGAGGATCCACGCCTCGTCGAGCGTTTCCAACTCTTCGTTGGGGGGCTGGAACTCGCGAACGCATATACCGAGTTGAACGATCCGCTCGATCAGTTGTACCGCTTCCTCGAGCAAGCACGCGACCGGGCGCAAGGAGACGAGGAAGCGATGCCGATCGACGAGGACTTCATCAACGCCTTGATGTACGGTATGCCACCAACGGGCGGATTCGGTCTCGGCATCGACCGGCTGGTCATGCTCTTCACGAATCGGCCAACGATCCGCGAGGTCATCTTGTTCCCACAGCTTCGCACCAAACCTCAACCGCTGGGGCTCGCCGAAGACTTACAGCCGTACCTCGAACTGGTTCCCGGGTTTCAAGAATCGGTGTCGACCGGCAGCGCGTCACCCGAAGGCGAAGCCGGCTGAGCAGCCGCATCGAGGTCACTCCAGCGCCGATAGAGATAGCGGAACGCATCCCGCACGACCGCTGCCAGTGGGACCATGACGACCATTCCCGGCAGTCCCCAGAGTGCTCCACCGGTGACGACCAGAACCATCACAACAGCCGGGTTCATGTCAACGACATAGCCGTGCACCCGCGGAACCAGGAGATTGTTCTCCAGTTGCTGAATTACGATAAAGGCGAGTCCAACCCAAAGAAGCTTACCGGGATCAGTGGCCAGCGCGACGAGCGCGATCACGATGAACGTCAGGATCGGGCCCAGGATCGGCACGAGTTCCAAGACGCCAGCGATCAGTCCTAGGACGATCGGCTGTGTCATGCCGATCGCCCACATAGCGACTCCGACAGCAACGCCGATGACGAGCCCCAAAAAAAGCTGGCCGCGGATATATGCAGCCAACGTTCGGTCGACGATCTTGACGAGAGCACGGACATCGTCACGCCAATCTGCTGGCCAAAGTCCATAGAACCACTGGAGCGCTCGTTCACTGTCTTTCAGCACGTAGTACATCCAGAACGGGACGAGAACGAGTGCCGAGAAGAAGCCGATCGCCGCGGTCACTGCCCCGAAGGTCAGGCGCATCGCACGCTGCACCCCCTGCAGCGCCATCGACCATAGATTGCCCAGGGCTGACTCGATTTGAGTCCGTATCGTCGCCGGCACATTGGCCTCGTATTGCGTCAGGAGGTCATTGACCTGCTCATTGATCGTTTGCCAGTATCCTGGTGTGGCTTGGACGAACTCGGTCGTCTGCCGAATCAAAGGAGGTACGAGAAGCAGCCCGATACCAGCGAGCACGGCGGCAGCCGTGAGATAGGTCGCGAGGATGGCGACCGTGCGGGCGAGTCCTGGCATACGCCGGTGGAACGGCAGCAGTCGCTCGTAGAGCGTTACCAGCGGTGCGAGAAGGTACACCAAAATCGCACCGATGAAGAAGGGAACGAGTGCCCCTCGCACCGTCCACAGGACCCAGAAGACAGTAACGAGAGCGAGCAGTACGAGACCGCGGCGCAGCCAACGCTTGGTCGCCGCCTGCGACACGTGTACGGAACTGTTTTGTACCGGAGGCGACTTCCCTACGGCCACGGGCTACTCGACCTGGCTACGCCGCCGCACCAATTCCGCCGATGCCAAGACCAGAACGGAAAAGGTGATCAGCATCGAGGATACTGCAGCGATCGTCGGATCGATCTCCATGCGCAGTCCTTCGAACATGCGCATCGGCAACGTGCGGCCCCGGGCTCCTGCGATGAAGAGAGCAACGATGAGTTCGTCGAACGAAGCGATGAAAGCGAATACAGCGCCGGCGAAGATACCTGGGCTGATCAGCGGCAACGTCACGTGCCGAAACGTTTGCCACCCATTCGCTCCGAGGCTCTGAGCCGCCTGCTCCAAGCGGATATCGAAACCCCGTAAGGTCGCGGACACGTTCACGATAACGTAGGGAATCGCCAGCACCGTATGCGCGAGGACGAGCCCCCAAAACGTCTGAACCAAACGAAGTTGCACATACAAACCATAAATCGCGATCGCGACGATGATAGCTGGTACCACGAGCGGCGAGACGATGATAAGGTTGACGATCTCCTTACCAGGAAACGACGCACGTACGAGTGCGAGGGAAGCCGCCACTCCTAGTACGGTCGAGAGCACCATGACCATGAAGGCGACCCGAATGCTTTGAATGGTCGCCGATGTCCAGTCGGAACGCGCAAAGAAGTTCTCGTACCACTGGAGGGAGAGCCCCGGGGGTGGAAAGGACAGATACTTGGCCGCGCTGAACGACATCGGAATGACGATGAGAACCGGCGCGACGAGGTATAAGAGCACCAGTGCACTGAATATCCCCAGGACAATACGCGCCCACGGTATCGCGCGCCGGCTTCGCCTTGGCTGTACTGCTATCTCGAGCCGTTCGAGCGGAGTCGCTGCTTCGGCCATCAGACGCCACCCCCGAACATTTTATCGAGTCCGAGTAACCGATTGTAAATGGCAAAGATGATCAGCGTCACCACGAGAAGAACAGTCGCGAGAGCTGCTGCGAACGCGAAGTTCAGCTGTGTCCGAATCTGCGTCTCGATGAGCTGGGCGATCATCATATCGTTTCGACCACCCATCAAAGCTGGAGTGATGAAGAAACCGAGCGCCAGAATGAAGACGAGCAAACTACCAGCCGCGACCCCGGGGAGACTCAATGGAAGGAACACGCGCAGGAACGACTGGAGCGGCGAGGCTCCCAGATTCGCCGCTGCTCGCAGGAGATTGCGATCGATTCCCCGCATGACCGCATAGGTCGGCAGCACCATGAACGGCAAGAGCACATGCGTCATACCGACGAGTACGCCGATGCGGTTATACATCATACGAAGCGGTTCATCGATCAACCCGAGTTCCAAGAGCCAGCGATTGAAGACACCCTGGCGTTGGAGTAATACCATCCACGCGTACGTGCGCACCAGGATGCTCGTCCAAAACGGAATCAGCACCAAGATCATGAGTAGCCGTGCTGTCCGGGCGCGGAGTGTCGCCAGAAAATACGCTAACGGGTAACCCAGTGCCAGGCAGAGGAGCGTTACCTGTAGTGCGATCGTGAAGGTCGTACGTAAGACCCGAAGATAAAGGTCGACCTCGACGATCCGTCGATAATGTTCGAGCGTCAGTTGACCTCCGTCGTAGACGCTCGTGACGAGAAGTCGGAGGATCGGATACACGAAAAGCACGAGAAGCACGATCAACGCCGGGAGCAAGAGCACCAGATATCCGACTTGCCGGCGCAGCTCCAACCGACGACTCAGCGCGCTTCCCTGATACGCCGCACTGGCAAGCGCCTCACCTGTCGTCATCCTCGACGCCCCTCGAACCACTCAACCGGAGCTTCCCCGACACTACTGTACACATCGATGCGATGACACGCTACCGGGGGAGCGAGCACTCCCCCGGCAGCAGCGTCACTGGACTGCGCGTCACTTCGTCAGCCAGTCGTTGAAGCGCTCTGTGAGCTTGTCGAGGTTAGCCAGCCAGAATTCAGCGTCGGCAAAGAGCATCTTCTCTTTTTGTGCGGGCGCACTCGGCAAGCGGGCCTTGAGGTCTTCGGGAAGCAGGTCGAAGGCCTTCGCGTTCGTTGGGCTGTAGGGAATGTACTTGGACAGCTCGGCCTGGACTTCTGGTCGCGTCGCGAAGTTGATGAAGTCCATCGCCAACTCCTTCTCCTTCACCCCCTTGGGAACGATGAAGGAGTCAGTGCGGAGCAGCCCTTGGTTCCACTGGATCGCGATCGGCGCCCCTTGCCGTTGAGCAGCATCGATCCGCCCGTTCCAGGCGTTGGCCATATCGACCTCGCCGTCGGTGAGCAGCTGGGCCGGCTGCGCACCCGCTTCCCACCAGACCGTCACGTGTGGCTTGATCTCGTCCATCTTCTTGAAGGCTCGCTCGATCCCCTCAGCTGTGCGCATGACCTGGTAGACTTGCTCTTTCGGCACCCCATCGGCCATCAGAGCGAACTCGAGGTTACCAACCGGTCCGTCGACTTTATCCATGGCGCGCGGACCAGGGAAGTTCTGCACATCCCAGAAGTCTTTCCACCCCTGCGGCGGATTGTTGCCGAATTTGTCCGTTCGATAGGCGAGGATAAGCGCCCAATAAATGACTCCGACGTCGAACTCTCCGGCGATATCCTCGAAAAAGTTCGATTTATCGACGATGGAGTAGTCGATCGGTTCCAAGTACCCTTGCTGCCCCAGCACACGGCTTTCGAAGGTTCCTTGCTGGGATACCGTCCACTCGACCGCCTTGGCGTCGACCATCGCCTTCAATTTCCCAATGTCGGTGGTATCTTCGACGATGGTCGCACCGGTGAGCCGCTGGAACGGCTCCAGTACCGCCTTGCGCTGGGCGTCCTGCATCGCACCGCCGAACCCCGCGAAGACGAGCGTCTTCCCTTTCCACTTGTTAGGATTGTCGTATCCAGCGACTTTGAGGAGGCCGCCCTCTTGCGCTTGCGTCGGCGCTGCGGCCGGCGTCTGCCCAGCTGGAGCAGCCGTCGGAGTCGCCTGCTGGCGACAAGCGGCCAGTGCGCTCGCCCCCGCCAGTGTCACCCCGGACGCCAGCAGGGCGCGGAGAAACTGGCGCCGTTGGAGGCGACTGGCCCGCTCGAGGTCCTTGAGTAGTCGCTCCCAATCTCGACTCACCGCAATCCTCCTTCCTCACGCGTCAACGACCCGCACACAGTATGCCACGATCAGTCCTCGAGTTCGCTGAAAGCAGCTTGGTTCGGCGTGGGAATCCACCATTCTTCACCGCGAACTGTCGTGATGTACTCCGGCCAGCGCAAATCGATCGGGGGTGGGAAATCGCGCGGCAAGAGGGGTGCCACCCACTGGCTGCCACCAACGCCGCCCCCGGTGCGTTCGCGGAATTCGTTCCAGGCACGTTCCAGTAACTCGGGGTAGGTCACCAGATCCAGCAGTGTTGCCGCGACGACCTTGCCGGCCACGAACATGCCTGGATCGACGATCTCAGGACGCCCACCCAGCGCGTTGTCAGCCCAGGCTGGGTAGGCGTAATCGGGCGACGGCGGGCGCAAACGCGGTCGAGCCGTGTACAAGCGCACCGTCGGAGCATGCCAGGTGTACTCCACATAATCATCAGAGGTAAAGTTCCGCTGCCATTCCGGCAAGGCTGATCGCAGGCGAGCTTCGTACTCTTGGGGAGGAATCACTCGCTCGACATCCTCGATGAACGGATCCGCCATCGGCTCGAGGCCCAGATTCCGCTGAATCTCTCGCGCGAACGCACGCGCTTCCTCACTATAACGAGGAGGACCAACCAATTCCAAGTTATCGTATGTCAATCGCGCAAGAGTTAAATTCGGCAGTCCGACACGTGTCTTGCTGACCCAGCGTACCGATACGCGACAACCCGTCGCCTGAGCCGCGCGCCTGGCATTATTGGCGAGCACACGGTAGATCTGTTCTTGGATTCCCAGGCTCGGTGAGCGCCACGCATATTGGATCTGGGCTAACCGAGGTGGGAGATTGTCTGCGGTCGCGTCTCCCGCGACCAAGATGAACTCGTTCAACGTCCAGGAACCGGTATGCGGAAACATCGCCTCTTTAGTGTATTTGGTCATCGTGTACATCAGGCAGAGTGCGTCGATGGCTCCCGGGCACCGCGCTGCTGCGTGGGCTCCACCGACGTCTGGAAACAAGCTCCGGTCGATCCAGCGTTCTGGCTCCACACACTCGAAGGAGAAAACGCAGCTCCAGTACGAGCCGCAGTGCGTTTCCCAGGCGACCGTATTGGTGCCCTTGGGGTAATACGACGGGTGATAGGCGATGAACGCATCGAAGCCGTCATAGTACCCCTTCGCAGCATGGATCGGTTTGGAGCCGCAAACCTTCTCGGCTGGCTCGCCGAAGAAGCGAAGCGTTCCTTTGAGCCTATGTCGCTCCATCGCGTAGCGTGCGGCCAAGACGCCGGTGAGTGCGGCTACGCCGAGCATAGAATGTGGATCCGTGTGACCCGCAGCCCACGGATGCAAGCCCTCGCGCGGCTTCCGGTACGGAACCGGTTCTTGTGAATTGCCAGGTACCGCATCGTATTCAGCATAGGCTCCCAGGATCGGGCGTCCCTCACCCCAGCTCGCGACGAAAGCGGTCGGCATACCACCCGATCCGACCTCGACGGCAAAGCCATGCCTCTGGAGAAGATCCACATATGCGCGAGCCGACTTGTATTCTCGCCATGCCGGTTCAGCATAGCGCCAGATTTCCAGATCGAAGGCCGACAGCCACGGCGCATTGTCGTCGATCCAGCGGAATGCCGTGCGCTTGGCTTCCGTGAGTGATGCCGCCATCGCGCCCCTCCGTCCGGGAGTTCCCCCGGCCCCGCGTTACCATCACTCTCCGAGTGGCTCGTAGTAGTGCGTGTACTGGAAGATCGCGGCCTCGCGCAGCGAGGCTTTGTCGACCACGCCAGCCAGTCGTGCCGGCGCAAACGCAGCCAGATCGACCGACGGCTGACCCTGAACGATCCACTCTGCGAGCAAACGCCCGAGCGCCGGCGAAAAGGAGAAACCGCTCCCGTTGCAGCCACTCAAAACCCAAAATCCTCTGACCGCGGGAACTGGTCCGACGACGAAGCGACCATCCGGTGTCATCGTAAACAGTCCACCGCGATGCTCCTGAACAGGCACATCGTGCAGAACCGGAACCACGTTGCGCACACTTTCCGCGCATTGCTGAAGAATTCCGAAATCGAGTGGGGTCATCTCGATACGAAAATCGTCGCCATGCGCGGTGGGATCGAACGGTAGCGGATTCGCCTCGAACCCGCCCCACATGAGACCACCCCGACACGGCCGGACATACACCGCAGCATCGAAGATCCGCACGATCGCCTGCTCGCTCTGCGTGCCGCTGATCGGCTGTGTGATAGCCAGTTGGTGCCGCATCGGCTGGACAGCCAAGTCAGTGCCAGCTAGGCGAGCAACCGCACGCACCCATGCTCCCGCTGCATCGATGACGATATCAGTCTGGATCGTCCCCTCGGGCGTGAGCACTGCTCGAACCGCCGAATCTCGCACATCGATACCGATGACCGGCACGTTTCCGATGATGCGCGCACCGAGAAGCTCGGCAGCCTCACGAAAGGCGTTCAAGAGACTCACTGGTTCCTCGATGTAGATATCGCCGGGCACATAGGCTGCACGCAGTATCGACTCGGCCTGCAGGAACGGTGCAAGCGCCTGCGCCTCGCGCGCTGACACGAGATGAACATCGGCACCCCAACGTTGCGCATCGCTCACTTCCTGCTCGATGACGCGAGCATGGCGTTCGGTTCGCGCGACCATGAGACTTCCCGACCGGACATAGGGAAGCGTCACACCGAAGTCACGTTCGAAGTGCATCACCGTCTCTACAGCCAGACGAGCAAGGCGCGTCCGCAGTTCGTCCGCTTGCACGAGCTTGAAGAGACCAGCAGCGCGCGGCGAAGTCTGGGAAGCGATCGGATACCGATCCAAGGCGACCACGCTGCGTAACCCCATTCGGGCCAGCTGCAACGTGACGGAAAGGCCGAAGGCACCCGTACCGATGACGACAGCATCAGCGTGGCTCGGAAAAGGCATCGACCGCCTCCTCTCAATGTCGTCCCCGTAGGAGGACCGCATCCTCGGCTCGCCAGCTGAGGAGGACCCGTTCCCCGCGCTGCCAGCGCATCGTCTCCAACCTGCTAGGCTGCTTCACCGTCAAAAGCCGATCGCCGAGAAGACGAACGCGGAATTTGGTCGCTTCGCCCACGTAAATGATCTCCTCGATGGTCGCCTCGGCGTGGTTCTCACCACGCCGCTCCCCGAGCACGATTCGCTCTGGTCGCAAAGCAACTGTCACTTGCTCGCCGGCAGGCAGATCCTCTGCATCGGGGATCGCTACTCTCCAGCCGTCTTCGGTGACAAGGTAAGCATGCCCATCACGTCGCTCCAGTCGCCCCATGAGAAAGTTCGATTCCCCGATGAAGCTGGCCACGAACTCGCTGGCCGGCTGCTCGTACAACTCGCGCGGCGTACCGATCTGCTCGATACGCCCATCACGCATGACGGCGATACGATCGGACATCGTCAACGCTTCTTCCTGGTCATGGGTGACATAGATCGTGGTGATATTCAGTGATTCTTGAATATGCTTGATTTCCAGTTGCATCTCTTCACGAAGTTTCTTGTCCAGCGCCCCCAAAGGCTCGTCCATGAGCAAAACAGGTGGACGAAAGACCAAAGCCCGCGCGAGGGCTACACGCTGCTGCTGACCGCCGGAAAGTTGCCGAGGATAGCGCTGCTCAAAGCCAGGTAGGCGCACCAGTTGCAACGCCTCTCTCACTGCCTGTTCGATACGATCACGCGGCCATTTTCGCATCTTCAATGGGAACGCAATATTCTCAGCGACGGTCATATGAGGAAAGAGTGCATAATTTTGGAAAACCATACCGATATTGCGCTTGTGGGGTGGTCGGAATGCAATATCTTCACCGTTGACGAGGATCTGGCCGGACGTGGGAATGACGAATCCAGCGACCATCATGAGCGTCGTTGTCTTCCCGGATCCCGATGGACCGAGCAAGGTAATGAACTCACCGGGAGCGATGTCCAGAGTGACTCGATCAGCCGCAACGACGTCCCCGTAGACCTTCGTGAGTTCGATCAGCTGGAGCCGCGCCCCGAGACCAGCTTCCGGGCCCGAAGCGGGCATCGTCTTGACCGTCGCCATCACGTCACCATCCACCTCAACAGATCGCTTACCGTCGTGGCCGAAAAGTGCACAATTTCGCAGCTCACCGCACGATCTCGCTTCCGAATCCTGCTAGAGGCGCCGGCACGGCGTGACCGACATCGGAAGTCTAGACGAATGAAGATCTGCCGTCAACGATCACGCACAGCGTCTCGTACGCCCTCATCTCGAGCAAGCGCCCCACATCTCGGACTCATTCTTGGCGAACCGTCGGCGATGCTTCCACCACTTCCTCGTCTTTGCTGAAAGGAAAGCGGTCGCGCAAGCTTCCCAGTGTTCGCCCGATCGTCGCGCTCAGCTCAGCCACCTCTTGTGCCACCAGCTCGCGAATGTAGGTATTGGTCTGGCCCATGCGCCGGAACTTCCGGTACCGCTCGCGAACCAGCTTGTCGGGCGGAATGTCGACGACCTCGTTCAGCGCCTCGACGATGGCGTCCAGGACCAGAACAGCGGCGTAATCCGGATCGCGGTGCGCCCCACCTTCCGGTTCAGGCACGATCCCATCGATCACGTCGAGTCGCAGGAGATCCGGTGCGGTGATCTTCAACGATTCAGCCACCTCCGGTGCCCGCGACGCATCGCGATAGAGAATCGCAGCTGCTCCCTCCGGTGAAATGACGCTGTAGATCGCGTTCTCCAGCATGAGAACGCGGTCCGCAACCGCGAGGGCGAGCGCACCACCACTCCCCCCTTCACCGATGATCACCGCAACCGTGGGCACCGGTAAAACGCTCATCGCCGCGATACATTGGCTCAGCGCCGACGCGATTCCTCGTTCCTCCGCCCCTTCGCCGAGATAGACACCCGGCGTATCGATCAAGGTAATCACCGGCAGGCGCAAACGAGCTGCCAAATCCATCAGCCGCAACGCTTTGCGGTACCCCTCCGGCAATGCCTGACCGTTACGCCTCCTCGGATCGCCGTGTCCACGTTCGTGTCCGATGATGATAACACCGCGTCCGGCGATCTCGCCGATCCCACCAACGACAGCAGGATCGTCACCGAAGAGGCGGTCACCGTGCAGTTCGATGAATTGTGGGCTGATCCGGCGGATCAAGTCGAGCGTCGTCGGACGCTCCGGATGACGCGCCAACTCGACGATGTCCCACGCCCGTCGCCTCGACCCGTCGATCGGATGGCTACGACGCAAAACCGATCGGCCTCCGCTCGTCCCATGAGCGGAAACGAGCCTGAGAATCAAGGCGAGCGTGTCACGCAAACGACGCCGATCGACAACTTGGTCGACGAAGCCGTGCTCCCAAAGGAATTCAGCCGAGTGCGAACGCAGTGGCTCATGTCCGGCGGTCTCCTTCACGACGCGCGGCCCAGCGAAGCCGATCAATGCTCCCGGTTCCGCGAGAATGATGTCGCCCTGGTTGGCGAAGGAGGCATAGATTCCGCCTGTCGTCGGATGAGTCAGTACAGATATATAGGGAACGTTGGAGTCGTGTGCACGCTTGGCTGCCGCGGTGGTCTTTGCCATCTGAACGAGACTGAGGATGCCTTCTTGCATCCGTGCTCCACCGGAGGCAGAAACCGTGACGATCGGCAGATGTCGCTCAGCTGCCCGCTCGAACGCCAGCGTGACCTTTTCGCCCACGACCGATCCCATGCTTCCGCCCAAGAAACGGAAGTCCAGGACAGCCAGCACGACTTCGTGACCACGAATGCGCCCGATACCGGTCACGACCGCTTCACGCAGTCCGGTTTCTTCCCTGGCTTGGAGAATCCGCTTTCGATACGGCAAACGATCGGAAAAGACCAGCGGATCGACCGATACGAGATGCCGGTTGAATTCCTCGAAACTCTCAGGATCCACGAGCAGTCGGATCCGCTCGTCGGCCGAGAGCGTGAAATGGTACCCACACTGTCCGCAAACGCGGTAGCGCCGGTAGGCATCATCTGCATTCAAATCCGTTGCACAACGAGGACACACAAGAGGTCGTGTCTCGAGCGACTCACTCGCGCCTTTTCCAAGCATCGTTCCTCACCTTCCGGTGTACCCGATCCCCCGCTTCGGCAACCTACGACAACGCGATTATCATAGCCGATCGGGCAGGAGCTCCTTCCTTCCCGCGCCAGCGATCGGAGGAATCGATGCGTATCGGTTTTGTTTCCATACGCCACCGATCCAACACGTTCGCGCGCCAGCAAAGATCCCTGATCCTCTCTCCCTGGCCGCAGAACAACCAAAGGCATGACCTAGGCACGAACATCATCCTGCCAGGGGTCGAGTTCGACGGCATCGAACTCGTCCCACTGGTCATGCCTGTTCACTCAGCCGGTGGACCGATCGAACCCGATTCCTTCTCAACGTTGCTCACTGAGCTGGTGACGATCCTGGAACAGCAGGATTCCCTCGACGGGCTGATCCTCGAAGTAACCGGTACACTCCTCGTCGAGGAACTCAGTGGCGAGCTGCTCCTGCTCCGCCGACTCGTCGAGTGTTTTCCCTCTCTCCTTGTCGGCATTTTGGCTGATCAAGTCGCACAACTACCGGAAGCCGTCTTTGGTCTCACCCCGCTCGTGCTCGGACCTCATCACTGGCCAGGTATCGATCGCGCGCAACGACTCGCCCTGCTCGTCCGCTTGCTCGCTCGCTGGATTCGCCGAGAGATCCGACCAGTCGCAGCGCTCGAGCGTCGCACCATGCTCCTTCCATTAGCGATACAGCGCACGGACTGTCCACCATTCGATCAGCTCCCACCACTCCTCGCCGCTGTGGAACAGAATCCTTCCATTCTTGCTGTCACCATCTTCGCTGGCTTCCCCTACGCAGACGTTGCGGAAGCCGGAATGACAGTGGTTGTGGTGACCGATGCAGCCGCAGAACTCGGCAAGACAGCTGCGCGACAACTGGCCGACTTCGTCTGGGACAGCCGCGAGCAAATCGCTTGGCCCACGCTCACCATCGAAGAAGCGATCCACCAAGCGATGCAAAACGACAGCACCGGTCCCCATCTCATCCTCGATACGGGAGATGCAACCGAAGCTGGGGCCCCCGGCGAGGGGACCGCAGCATTATGGGCCGCGCTGGATCTCGGCGCGCGACAGACCTTGGTGTCGGCGATCGTCGATCCCCAAGCGATCGAGATCGTTCTCCGCCACGGAATAGGAACGCCCATCGAACTCGAGCTGGGCGGGAAAACCGATCACCGTCATGGTTATCCGATCCCGGTCCGCGGAATCGTTCGACGGATCGGTTGCGGCCAGTATCGTCGCTGGTCCCCGCTCGCCGGAGGCGAGCTACTCGACGCTGGCCCTTCTGCTTGGCTAGAGATCGAGGGGCGCTACGAAAGCCATCTCGATGTGGTCGTGTCGGGTCGGCCGGTTCCTTTCGATGAGCTCGGGCTGGCACGCGCTCTCGGCATTGACGTCGCAACGAAGCGCGTCATCATCCTCAAGTCCGCCGTCGAGGCACTGGCCTGGTGTCGCCAAAGCGATCCATTCACACCGCTCGTGCGACCGGCGCAAGTGCTGCAGGCAGTCACTCCAGGCATTGCCACACCGGACCTCGCCTTCTTCTCATATCGATCGGTGAAGCGCCCCGCCTGGCCGCTCGATACCTACTGAAGCTCAGCGAGTCGATGAGCGAGCTCGTCCAACACAGCGGCGAATGCATCCACGCCCGGTACCAGCAGATCGGCGAGCTGCTTCAGTTCTGGCGGTGCTTCCGAGCTCCAGACACCGATCAAGAGAGCATGAACCTGTCCGCTAGCTCGTCGAACGACGAGCAAGCGCATGGCATCGAGATCAGTGACATCGTCCCCAGCAAAAACGACAGCCCGGAGCTGGTAACGGGTAACGAGCTGATCGACAGCCGTACCCTTGTCGATCGGGACAGGTGGTCGCAACTCCAGCACCTCGCGTCCCTGACGGATCGACAACCCGTACTCCCCTGCGACCCGCCGCACGACGGTCTCCACTGCCCGCCGGCGCGAGACATTCCGCAGTCGCCGCAGATGAATCGTGACGGTGAGCGCCTTGTCCTCGACCAGCACGTCCGGACAAAGTCGCTGGACTTCGGCCGCAGCCGCTCGTACCGCGCCGAGCCAGGGTTCGGCCTCGGGAGCGACCTCCACGTGACCTCCGACCAACCATTCGAGTCCGTGGTTGCCCACGATCACCAGTCCTGGAACTGCCAGCCGACCAGCGACGTCGGAGGCGCGCCGACCCGAGACGATAGCGACGAGCGAAACGGTCTTGACGAGACGGAGCAAGGCTCGGCGGGCGACTGGATGGACGGTTGCCTTCTCAGGATCAGCGACGATCGGACTCAGCGTCCCATCGAAATCGGTGATGATCCCCGCTCCTGTCTCGTCGAGTACGGCGAGCATCGCGCCAACGATCGATTCCAACGTCTTCCTCCCCCTGCCACCCGACAGCAGTGCACCCCGCCCAGATCAGTCCTGACGAGTCGTATACTGCGGCCGGAGGGAAGGGGGCAACTGGTGCCCATCGTTCGATCGCTCGTCCAGTATGCCCGCGGGCTTCTGCATTTACCTCGAGATATCCAATTGTTCTTCTTCTATGCACTTTTCTCGAATGTCGCCATCGGTGCATTTGCACTTCTCTATAACCTTTATTTACTTCAAATTGGCTTCCGAGAAGACTTCATCGGTCTGGTCAATGCAGTCTCGACAGCTTCCCTGGCTCTCTCCGCGTTGTCGCTCGGGAAATTGCTCCAGCAACGCGGAGCCTGGTGGTGTCTGACCTTCGGCACAGCAAGCTATATCGTGGCATCGACACTGCTTGCCCTCATGACCAATCCCGGTGCAATTCTCGCTTGTGCACTTTTGCAGGGTTTAGCGACGACCTTCCTCTTCGTCCCACTCATGCCTTTCGTCATCGACCATGCTCCTCGGGAACAACGGCCGACCGTGGCCGCGGTTGCACTCTCGTTGACTTCCATTTCGGCAACGATCGGAAATCTCTTGGCAGGTTGGTCGCCAACGTGGTTCGGTTTGGCGTTCGGGCTCCCCGTTCCCGGAGTTCTCTCTTTCCGCCTCGGGCTCGTGTCGAGCATTCTCGTTTGCGGAGTCGCTCTCGTCCCACTCGCACTCATGCGAGCACCTCGTCGCCGCGTATCCTCCACGAGTGACACTGCTGCCGGACCTGCAGCGGAGGGACTTTCCTCCAAACAAATACGCGTCTACCTATTCACTTTTGTTGTCGCTGGTGGTCTTTTGAGTCTCGGCAATGGTGCGGTGGTACCCTTCTACAACGTGTATTTGAACGGACTCGGACTTTCAGCAGAGACCATCGGGATCGTTTTCGCAGCAGCGAGCCTCATCGGTGCAGTCTTCGGATTGCTCGGTCCGGCCATCGCACAGCGCTTGGGACCCCTTGCCGCTGTCACGGTGCTGCGTCTTCTCCCGGTTTTCTTCTATACCCCCTTAACCGTCGTCCAAAGCATTCCGTTCGCGATCTCGGCACATATCGTGCGCATGATTTCGATCTCGATGGCTTGGCCAATCGACTCCATGCTCATTGCCGAAACATTACCACCAGCGGCCCGGGCACACGCGTTCAGTCTGCGCAGCGCGGCGTGGAATATCGGGTTCGCCGGCGCGAGCTTCGTTGCAGGACGGATCATCGTCCAGGCAGGCTACGCACCAGCGTTCGTCGCCTATTGCGCATTCTGTACCTTGGCAGTCGCGTACTTCTCGTTGCGCTTCCGGCATCACCCAGCAGCGCACGCACAAGTGGGATCAGGTCTTTCGATGAGCCAGCGACCTCGTTAGGACCATCAGCGAGTCGGCAGACTCTCAGCCAGTTCGTCGACCAGCAGCCGCGCGATTTCCAGACAAGAGGTCGCTGCCGGTGAAGGAGCATTGCGGACATGGACCACGCGGCCATGCCGCTCCAACACGAAGTCGTCCACGAGCTGGCCGTCCCGGGTCACGGCTTGCGCCCGCACACCGGACGGGCCGGGAAGGAGGTCATCTTCTTCGAGCTCCGGAACGAAACGCTGGAGCTCCCGGAGAAAGGCTCGCCGGCTAAAATCGCGCCAGAGCTCCATGAGGCCGACACGCCAGTATCGACGAGCCAAGATACGAAAACCAGGATAGGAAACCGCTTCCCAGAGATCGTGCCAGTCGACGTCTGTTCGACGATATCCCTCGCGGGCGAAGGCCAGAACGGCATTCGGCCCGAGCCACACCGAACCATCCAAGCGGGGGGTGAAATGGACACCGAGGAAGGGAAAGCGCGGATCGGGGACCGGATAGACGTTGGTGCGCACGAGGTGACTGCGTTCCGGACGGAGAACATAGTAGTCCCCACGGAAGGGCACGATGGCGGGGTCAGGTCCTCCACCGCTCGCTCGTGCCAAGCGGTCGCTGAACAGACCAGCACACACCAGAGCGAAGCGTGTCTCTAGGCAACCAGCACTCGTTTCGATCGCGATCGTACCGTTGCCCTGCCGGAAAGCCATCACGTGGTGACCCAAGCGAATTTCCCCACCCGCCGTGCGAATATCGTCGGCGAGTGCCTCCGCCACACGAACGAAGTCGACGATACCCGTCCGTGGCGACCAGATCGCGCGTACCCCCGTGACGGCCGGTTCACGCTCTCGTATCTCTTCCGGACCGAGGAGCTGCAATCCCTGAACCCCGTTCGCTTGTCCCCGTTGGAAGAGTTCGAGCAAGCGTGGAATCTCGTCGGGATTCGTCGCCACCACCAATTTACCGATCAACCGATACGGAATACCCCGTTCCTCGCAGTAGCGGATCAGCTTCGCTGCGCCGGCCACACAAGCGCGCGCCTTCAGGGAGCCCGGTCGGTAGTACAGGCCCGAATGGATCACGCCGCTGTTGTGTCCCGACTGGTGCGCCGCGACTTTCCCCTCTTTCTCCACGACCGCGAGCCTCACGCGTGGAAAACGAAGCAGAAGTTCGCGGGCAGTGGCGAGTCCGACCAGTCCAGCACCCACCACGACGACATCGAACATTCCACTCATCCTCACATTCCCGGTGGCTCGCGCTCGAGCGTGAAGGTGCGGTTCCCACAGGCGCTGCAGACCTCTGGACGATGCAGACCACGCTCGAAGTATCCGCAGTTGGAACAAGTCCATCGAGTGAGAGCGAAGAGGCGAATGAGATCGGCCCGTGTGACGATGCCGACGAGACGACCCTCTTTCAACACCGGAACTCGGCGAACGCGTTGCTGGACGATCAAGTCAGCGATCGCCTCAGCCGGTGTCTCCTCGGTGACAGCGATCACATCCCGCGTCATGATTTCGCCAGCCGTGTGGCCACGCTTTGCCAGGAGATCGAACTCCGAGACGATGCCGAGGACGCGGCCTGCCTCGTCAATCACCGGAACTCCAGTGATCCGGTGCGTCATGAGCAGCCGTGCCACTTCCTCGACAGTGGTATTCGGCCGCACCGTCACCACATTTTCCGTCATGATCTCTCGCGCCAAGACAGTGTCGACCGGATCACGTGTCATGAGTTGCCCTCCCCACCATCCGTGGATCGCGACAACCGGATCGTAGCACGTCATTCCTGCTGGCGCGAGCTGCCTCAGGACGGTTGCCTCGGCTCAGGCATCTCGAGCAAGACGCCCGGCGCGAGATGATACCGATCTGTCACGAGAGCTGACCCCATGCACCGCTCTGAGCGCAAGCGCATTGCCCGCACCCGCCTTTTCCACTGCGTATACTTCGACCATGAGCGTGCGGAGCCGATCGAGGAACACCATGGTGGAGTCTGTCGATTTCGTGATCATCGGCGCCGGTATCATGGGTTGCAGCCTCGCCTACCACCTGGCCGAACGCCGAGCAGGCCATATCGTCGTGCTCGAGCGAGACGAAATCGCCCGGGGCGCAACCGCCGACGCGGCTGGTGGTATCCGCCTCCAATTCTCCACGGAGACGAACATTCGCCTTTCTCTCCTCAGCTTCGAGTACTGGGAAAATTTTTCCGAACTTTTTGGAACCGATATTGGCCTTCATCAATATGGTTATCTCTTCTTGTTGACTAATACACAACATGTCGAAGCATTTCAGCAGTCTCTCGAGTTACAGCAGGCCTTGGGTGTGCCAGCCCGCTGGGTGAATCCAGAAGAGATCGCTCGCCTGCAACCGGCGGTACGGACCGACGATCTCCCCGGCGGAACCTACTGCCCGCGTGATGGCTGGTGCGATCCGTACTCAGCGACGATGGGATTCGCCCAAGCAGCCCGGGAACTCGGCGTGGAGTTCCGGGAGCACTGTCCAGCCATCGGTTTTCGGATCGAGCAGGACCGCCTCCACGCTGTCCTCACACCCGAAGGACCGGTGTCCTGTGGTGTCGCAGTCATCTGCGCAGGCCCGTACACTGGTGAACTCGGAAAGCTGGCCGGTGTCGAGCTACCGGTCCTTCCTTATCGCCGGATGAGCTTCGTGACCGAACCCTTCGACCTCGTGCCCAAAACGGTCCCGATGACGATCGAGTTCGAGTCATCGCTGTACTTCCACCCCGAAGGGGACGGCTTTTTGTTCGGCATGTCCAATCCGGATGAGCCCCCAGGTTTCAACAAGACGGTCGATCCCGAGTGGATGGCGCGCACCGTCGAGGCGCTTTGTCGCCGAGCACCGGTCTTCGAGCATGCACGGATCCGCCGCGGTTGGGCCGGATTCTACGAAGTGACGCCCGACGACAACCCGCTTCTCGGCTGGGTCGACGGTGTCGAAGGATTAGCGGTCGCCGCCGGCTTCAGCGGTCATGGGTTCATGCATGGTCCTGCTGTCGGGCGTTGCATGGCTGAGCTTCTTCTCGAGGGTGCAGCGCGCTCGGTCGATATCAGCCCGTTCGATCCAGGGCGTTTCCGCCGAGGACGACTCATACAGGAACAGAACGTAATCTGATTCTTCGATCGGAACGCGGCGAGATGGTGATCGGAGTCTCCCGACTAGCCCTCGAGATCCCGGGAGCGCATTCTCTCAAGGAGAAGCGGCGCGTCGTCAAATCGATCATTCAGCAAGTCCAGCACCGATTCAATGTCGCGATCGCCGAGACCGACGGACATGCGCAGTGGCAGTTCGCGGAAATCGGAATTGCCTGTGTCTCGACTTCACCGCAGCACGCCGATGAGATGCTGCGCCGCGTTCTCCAGTACATCGAGGAACATCTCACTGAGGGATATTTGCT
Organism: Thermomicrobium roseum DSM 5159; assembly: GCF_000021685.1. Lineage (GTDB taxonomy): Bacteria > Chloroflexota > Chloroflexia > Thermomicrobiales > Thermomicrobiaceae > Thermomicrobium > Thermomicrobium roseum. The sequence goes on from NC_011959.1 coordinate 872,856, forward strand.
CGACTATTCCACCGAACTCATCCACGTCTCGTGAACAGCAGGATTCGGCTGTCGCGTCACTGTCGTCGCTGCGCGATCATTGAACGTCGAGTGCCCTGCGCCACTCCAGATAGTTCACTCGAGCGAACTCACCGAGCTTCGCTGCGAACAGCGCGAAGGTGCGCGTCCAGAGGGCGCGTGATACGCGACGCGAAGATGTCGCCAGCGTCTTTGCGAGACCCGCACGAGTCGGTCGACGAGAAGCCGTCACTCGACACGGCGGCAACAGCGAGCTGATCGTCGCTATGGCGTGCGATTCAGAGTCGAGAAACGGCTCAACGACGACCACCTGGATGAGCGATTCGACTGTGAGAACCCTGCTGCGAAAGCATAGCTACTGATCACTTCGCTCACTGCTCGCGCAACTCAGTTCAACGACAGCAGGATCCGGATTTTCTGCTCCGGGGAATGGTCATTACTCTTCCTTGAAGCAGAAATGGAAGGAAAAAGCGAACCACAGAGAGAAGACTGCAGCATCGAAGCCATGAGTCGGCAGAATCGAAAAAACGATCGAGCGCGCGGAAATCCCGCGCGGGCACACGTCTGGGATGTCGCTGAAAAAGTCCTACCGTCTCACCGGTATCCAGGCGACGGGCTCACTGAATCGACGAACAGTGACTCTTCGCCGCTCCATCCCGGCTCGCAGCGGCTGCTAGAGCCGGTCGCAGTGCCCTGGTAAGGGAAACTGTTCCTCCTTTTTCCGATCCTGCGAACGATGACGAACCCGATTACCAGCCCAACAGCGAGCGAGCGATGGAGAATGCACGCACTCACGCACGCCTCGCCGAGTGAACCAGGACTGCAGTTCCCGTCGACAGGCGGAGCACACGTTATTCCCGCTCGGCACTCACGAGGAGAATTTCGAACGATCTGAGCCGGTCTGGGCAGACGCCGAACGACATCCGGTTCGGAGTTGAGCGGACTGCAGTGGACCGAGGGTTCGCCGAAGGGTGATCAGGCGTCGCACCTTCCCGGCGGGGGCGCATGCCACGACAAAAGTCCCCCGAGCGAACTCGCACCCTCGCGATCGCCCCGCGACCGGAGAAACGACTCTTCCAACATGCGTCCGCTGCGAGCCTTGGGTAAGGTCGGATGATTGGCATCGCGTCCGAGCTCGAGCGAGCCGATCAGTGGTGAGATCCGGTTCGGAGCGACAGCTCTCGGCGCCGTTCTTCGATCAAGCGTAAGAGACGGCGACGCCGCAATCGGAGGCCAGCCAGTTCATGCCGCAACAACTCTTCCTGCCGGTGCACATACCGCTCGACGATCGCCATGCCCTTCCGAGCAAGCTGTCCGACCTCGGAGCGCTCGAGTTCGCTCAGGCGGCGACGCAGCTGTACCTCTTCGAGTTGGCGTTGGGCCACTCCACGCCGCAGTCCTTCGAGCCCATCCGCAACAGGTGAGGCACTGTCCGTGTTCCAGACGGCGAAGAGTCGCTGTAGTTGTTCCACATCGCGTCGTTCCCAGGCTTGGTTGACGAGCCGCATCAACTGTTCGCGCTGAATGCGTTCTTCCTGATCACGTGCCAGGTCTGGATGGAGCAACCGGGCTAGCGAACGATAGAGGCGCCGCAATCGCTGGCCCACGCCAGCATCATCCGTCGTGCGCTCGCTCAGGTGCCCATTGGATCCCCGCCACTCCTGGCGGAACTCTTCCTGGCGCCAGGTTTCGCGTTGGCGGCGCAGCCGGAGGACCTCTTCATCGAGTTCCTCGTCAGCGAGCGGCTGGCTGACGCGCAGGAGACGGTTGAGCCGAGCTTCGAGCAACTCCACTTCCTGACGCAGTTCATCGCACTCACGCTGAAGCGGCCCGAGCCGACGCTGTATGAGCGCACGAACTTCCTGCTGTTCCAGCTCGAGGAGAGCGACCCGCTGCCGGAGCAAGCGTACGCGTTCCCCCCACTCCAGATAATTGAGTTCCAATCGCACCCGATCGAGAACCGACAACGGTGCTGGAAGAAATTCCGTCATACGAGCAGCTCGATCATTCGCACCTTCCACAACCGTTCCATTCTAGTCCGGCCGGTTTCCCAACGACCACTGGCTTTCCAAGTAGGGGTAAGATCGCGTATCGTATTCCCCGGAGGCTGCGATGGAGCGGACGGCATGGCAAATACTCGTCGATGCCCTGCAGACAGAAGGAATCTCGTACATCTTCGGTATGCCGGGTTCCCCGAAACATTTGTACGATGCCCTCTATGATGCATCCCATGTCCGGCCGATCCTAGTGCGACACGAGACCGCTGGTGCCTTCATGGCATATGCCTTCGCGCGGGTGAGCGGATCACCAGCCTGCTGTTTCGGTTGTCCAGGACCAGGAGTCGCGAATCTCGTGCCTGGTATCCTCGAGGCTTGGTCCGGCTGTGTGCCAGTCTTGGCTCTCGGAGTCCGTGCGCCGATGCGGACGTTCGGGATGGGCGCGTTCCAGGAAGCCGATCATGTCCGGATCGTCCGCCCCATCACGAAATGGGCAGCGACCGTCGAGCAGCCGGAACGAACCGGTTGGTACGTTCGACGTGCTCTCACGATCGCGACGAACGGCCAACCCGGACCAGTTTATTTAGAAATCCCCGCTGATATCGCGCTCCGCCCAGTGTCGGCGCCGCCCTATCAGCCAGCGCTGCGGGGGATACGATCAGCCCCGGATCCCGACCGAATCGAAGCAGCCGTCGAACTCCTGCGCCGTGCCGAGCGCCCGCTCTTGATTTGCGGGAGTGGCGCAATCGCGTCCCGAGCCTTCGACGCCGTGCGCACCTTCGTCGAACGCCTCGGTGTCCCGCTCCAAGTTACCCCAGGTGGGCGCGGAATCTTGGAAGAAGAGCATCCACTTTTCGCTGGTTTGGTCGGACTCTATCGAACCGAGTATCCGCGTTCAGTGTGGGAAGAGAGTGACCTCCTCGTCATGGTCGGCACGCGCATGGAGGAGTTCCAATCGGGAAATTGGACCTACTTCCCAGCCGGTGCCCGCTTGATCCAGATCGACATCGCGGCCGAAGAGCTCGGGCGCAACTGGGTACCGGACGTCGCGATCCAAGCCGATGCGCGCCTGGCACTGGAGGCGCTGCTCCAAGCGGCCGAGCGAGCCGGTGTGGCTCGTCGAGAGGAGCGCGTCCGCGAATTGACCGAACGCCAGCGGGCTGCCATCGCTGCCGCGGAAGGAACGCTGGACCCGACCACACGACCGATCCGTGGAAAATTCGTCGCAGCGACGATTAACCGTGTATTCGATCGGCGCACGATACTCGTCATGGAAAATGGAGCCCAGGATTTGTGGACGTACTACTGGCCGTACTACCGTCTTCGCGACACCGGTGCTGCTGTGCCGCCCGCTGAGCAGACAGCGATGGGGTTGGGAGTCTGTGGCGCGATCGGAGCAGCATTGGCTCGGCCAGACTGGTACGTGGTCTGCACGACTGGAGACGGTGCCTTCCAAATGGGAATGCACGAACTGCCGACAGCGGTCGAGCATCGATTGCGCGTGACTTGGGTAATCTTCAATGACCAGGCACTCGGTTGGCCACGGTGGACCCAGAAAACTGCGCTCGGTGGACGCGTCATTGCCACCGAGTTCGCGGCAACGTTCGATTTCGTTGCCGTTGCCAAGGCAGCAGGCTGCTACGCCGAACGGGTGGAAGATCCGGCAGAACTCGTCCGAGCACTCGAGCGGGCGCGCAAGGCGAACGAGACTGGACAGCCAGCGGTCATCGATGTGCGCGTCGACAGCGACGAGCACCATCCCAGCTTCGTCGAATTCCACCGGCTACGGTAGAGCGAATCGGGGCGATCTCCATGCTGGATCACACCGGACGATACCGAACCCGATACGAAGACACGTTGCGAGCGCTCGGTCACTATCTCGACCAGCATCGTTTCACCCGCATCGCAGTCATCGAAACCCCCGAAGGTTTTCTGATCAAAGGGTATATCGCTGCGAGCGGTCGAGACGAAGAGCACTTTGCCTTGGCTCCGGAGACACTGCTGTTTACCGATGAGGATCTCCGACAACTCCTGGAAGAGGCCTATCGGCGGCGGGGTACCGGCGGGGGCAACTCATCTTCCAGTACCCGATGACACCGCGGACAGGAGTATCGCCCATTTGCCCCACGCGCAGCCAAACCACAGGACCAACCATCGAGCGATCTGCCGATCCCCGGGAAGCGCTCATCGCTTCCCGGTTCCTGAACGCATTTCTTTGATCAACAGCATCGAATGCGATCTCTTCGGCAGAACCTGCCGGATGTTCCTGCCCTCTGCAGTACGACACTGGTGAAACGCAGTGCGGACAGTACTCGGCATGCTCGAACAAGGAGCTCACGCGAGTGTTTTTGAAATCGCTTGGTCGTTCCGGGTTGGAGATGATGGTGAGACAGCGAGTCCGGTGACGCGCTTCAGGATGAACCGTTCATCGCTCGGAAACCCTGCTACGGTGACGGAACTGACAGAGGCTCGCGTTCCGGTCGCTCGTAGCGGAAGAGAACGCGTACGAGGCTGGGGAGGGGCAACTTGTCGTGTTCAGCATCGGCGACGATACTTAGTTGCGAGGGCGGATCGGGCCCGGTGGCCTGCACGGTCTTCAAAACCGGTGGGCGGGGTGACGAGCCTCGCCGGTGGGTTCGACTCCCATGCGCCCTCGCCAGCGTCACCCGGGGGTCAGCCAGGGACACGGACCTGTGGGGTAAGAGTGGGGTACACCGGTGTGGCACCCCTGAAGACCGAACACCCCCGCTAGCCGAGACTCGACCAGCGATATGGTGCACAACACTGGGAGCACCGGTGAGCCTGGCTCTCAATGGTCGAGTCTGGATACTGACCCGACGAGTGCCGGAACACCCCGTTTTAACGCTGTCAACGTGCCACCCCAACCGCGACCCGCATCGTACCGGCCCCCTTCCCGTGAGTCAACCGTCCGCGCCCGAAAATCCCGCTGGTTGTCTCAGCGGAGGCAGGTCGGTCGTGAGCGGATGATCAAGAGTCGACACAGGCAGGCGGGCTGTGCCAGATATCGCCCCCGTCGATACAGTCGGTCGGTGGAGTTCGGCGGGGGCTGAGGCAGCGTACTTCTTGCCACCCAAGCCGGAGCGACCGACGCTCCGTGCGGATACGACCACCACGCGGATGAAATTGGTCACCATCTTCCGGCTGAGCGACTCAGAGTCCCCCAAAGTACCGGACCAGTACGGAACACCACTCGAGGCACCTTTCCAGCACGGACGTCGTCAACGGCTCACAGTGAGTACAGCACCGTTCTAGCATCCGAAAGACACACTCTTTCCATCGCACAGGGGTCGATCACCCTTCCGGCCGACCATGGCGATCCGGCCCGAACTCAGCTCGATCCCGACACGGTACGCGCATTCTCTCGCAGCTATCCGAAACGCGGTCACTTTAGGGCTTGCACGTGATGACGTCGCGCATTACTATAGCCATGAAGTGAGGCCCGGGAGGTGGAACCGATCACACGGAGATACAGACAGCGCGGAATGTCGGGGATGGCATCTGGTGGTGCCCACTGTGGTTCGACAGGAAAGGGATGCTTGTAATGACCGATGACGTCCTATCCGAGGCAGCAATCGAAGCAACTCCTGACATATCGTTTTACTGCGCACTACTCGAGGAACTCCGCATCGAAGTGCTCCCGACAGTGGAACTCGAGAAAGTCATGGCCACAGTTCCACTGGGATCGACGCTGACCGTGACGAGTTCACCTGCGCATGGTGTCAAAGGCACTCTGGCCACCGCCCTCGCGTTGCGCCAGCACGGTTATCGGGTCGTCCCCCATCTCGCCGCACGGGCCCTGCGCAGCCACCAGGAACTCGTGCTCCTCTGGCAGCAGTTCGTCGCCGCCGGTATCGACGAGGTATTCGTCGTTGGCGGTGATCAGACAGAGCCGGCCGGCGAGTTCCCCGACTCCCGGACCCTCTTGACTGCGCTCGTCGAGCTCCAACCACGCCCACGCCGTATCGGAATCGCCGCCTATCCGGAAGGACATCCCCACATCCCAGCCGATGTGCTCGACGCGGACCTCCTCACCAAGCAAGCCCTCGCCGATTACGCTATTACCCAACTGGTGTTCGATCCCGATGCACTGGTCAGGTGGCTCACGAGAATGCGATCGCGCGGCTTCACTCTGCCACTCTATCTCTGTCTACCCGGCACTCTGCGGCTCGATCGCCTTATCCGCATCGGCCTACGCCTCGGCCTGGGAACCTCGCTTCGCTACCTCGAAAAGCAACGGGGTCTGGTCGGTCGCCTCCTGACCGGTGGTATCCACTATGATCCGAGTGACCTCTTGGATGAACTCGTCCGGCGTCCAGCTGCGATTCAGGGAGGGATTGTCGGCATCCATTGGAGCAGTTTCAATGCTCTCGCGAGCGTCGTCGAGTGGGTCGCTGCCAAACGTGCACGACTCGGCTGCCCAGGGGAAGGAGTGCAAGCATGAGCGGAACGCAGCTCATAAAGCTGCGACCGATCAGCGAGATAGCCAATGAACTCGGCCTTTTGCCGGAGGAAGTCGAGCACTATGGACCCTACAAGGCGAAGATCACGCTCGATGTGCTGGCCCGGCTCGACACTCCGCGGGCACGCTATATCCTGGTCACGGGAATCAACCCGACTCCGTTCGGCGAAGGGAAGACGACCGTCTCGGTCGGTCTCGGTCAGGCTTTCGGACGGCTTGGACTCCGCTCCATCGTGACCGTCCGCCAATCCTCCATGGGCCCCGTCTTCGGAACGAAAGGGGCTGGTGCCGGTGGCGGTGCGGCTCAGCTCCATCCCTTCCCGGACCTCGCCTTGCACTTCACTGGCGACCTGCATGCTGTCACGACCGCCCATAACCTGCTCGCGGCCTTGATCGACAATGCACTCTACCATGACACCCTCCCGCTCGATCCCCGTACGATCACCTGGCCTCGCGTGATCGATCTCAATGACCGCGCACTCCGCCAACTGATCGTCGGACTCGGTGAAACGACTCGCACCGTTCGTGCGACCCGTTTCGACATCACGCCCGCCTCCGAAGTCATGGCCATCCTCGCCTTAGCACGTGACTATCGCGATCTGCGCCAGCGCCTTGGGCAAATCGTAGTCGGTCGCACCTGGCAAGGACAGGTTGTCACGGCAGAGGACCTCGGGGGTGCCGGCGCGATGGCTGCCCTGCTCGTCGATGCCCTCAAGCCGAATCTCGTTCAGACGAGCGAGGGGACTGCCGCCTTCGTACACACCGGGCCCTTTGGCAACATCGCCACTGGCGCGTCATCCGTGGTTGCCGATCTCGTCGCGGTGCGACTGGCCGACGTGGTCGTGACGGAGGCCGGTTTCGGCACTGATCTGGGAGCCGAGAAGTTCTTCCACCTCAAGTGCCGGGCGAGTGGTTTGGCTCCGCACGCCGCTGTGCTCGTCGCCTCGGTCCGCGCTCTGAAGGTCCAAGGTGGCAAAAGTGTCCGCGACATCGAGACAGGAGGCGAGGACCTCGCGGCACTCGAGGCGGGCTTGCCGAATCTTTTCAAGCATCTTGAGAACCTTCGCACCTTTGGCGTGCCGGCAGTGGTGGCAATCAACCAGTTCCCCACCGACACCCCGCGGGAAATCGAACGCCTCGCCCAGGCGGCCCGCGAGGCAGGTGCCTGCGACGTCGCCGTGGTCGAAGTGTTTACCTGCGGTGGGGAAGGCGGCCTCGAATTGGCACGGGCCGTGCTCCGCGCTGCCCAGGAGCCGCCGGCGTTCCGTCCAGTGTACGAACTCGATTGGCCACTGGAACGCAAGGTCGAGGCCGTGGCGCGCACGTTGTACGGGGCGGGAGCCGTCCGCTTCAGTCCAGCTGCCAAACGGCAACTCGACGACCTCGTGCGGCTCGGCTACGACCGGCTGCCGATCTGTATGGCAAAGACGGCCCAATCACTCAGTGCTGATCCGAACCTCCTCGGCCGACCTGAGGACTTCACGGTCGAGGTACGCGAACTGCGCCTCTTCGCTGGGGCGGGCTATATCGTCGTCCTTCTCGGTGATATCCAGACAATGCCGGGACTCGGTCGTCATCCGCGAGCCGCGCATATCGATATCGACGAGCACGGCAGAATCTTGGGCGTTTCGTAGAGAGCCGGGACGAGAATCAGCCAGTAACGCTCATCAGTGAGAGGAGTGTTCCATGACCAGCGAAACACCGCGCACGCTGCAGGAGGTACTGGAGCGCGCACCGAGCGTGCAGGAGTTGCTCTACCACAACCCGACCGGCGCCCGGGTCTACCCCGTCGTCCCCCCTGAGTTCACCAACTGGCGGGACGAACAGCACGCCTGGCGGGATACCGTCTGCCTCTTCGACCTCTCCTACCACATGACGGACCTTTTCCTGCGTGGTCCCGATGCCTTCGCCCTCCTCCGCCAGCTCGGCATCAACTCCTTCGAGGGCTTCCAGCCCGGGCAGGCCAAGCAGTACGTCCCCGTCTCCCCCGAGGGGTACGTCATCGGCGACGTCATCCTCTTCTACCTGGAGGACGGTACTTTCCAGCTGGTCGGCCGCCCCTCCGTCCATAACTGGGTCCAGTTCCACGCCGCGACCAGCGGTGCCGCCGTCTCCTTCGAGCGTGACGAGTGGTCGGTCGCCGATCCCCACAAGCCGCGCAAGACCTTCCGCTTCCAGATCCAGGGCCCCAACGCCCCCATGCTCCTCGAGAAACTGCTCGGCGGCCCCCCACCCGACCTCCCCTTCTTCCACTTCACCCGCGTCTCGATCGCCGGCAAGCGCGTCGGCCTCCTCCACCACGGCATGAGCGGGGTGGCCGGCGCTGAGTTCTTCGGCGATTTCGCCGATGGCCCCGCCGTCAAGGCCGCCATCCTCGAAGCCGGCAAGGAGTTCGGTTTACGGCAAGTTGGCTCGCGCGCCTATGCAACGAACGGGCTCGAATCCGGCTGGATTCCCAATCCGCTGCCGGCGATCTACACCAGTCCGGCGCTCGAGGCCTACCGGCGGTGGCTCCCCGCGACGGCCTACGAAGCGATCGGCTCGCTGGGTGGAAGTTTCGTCAGTCCCCGGATCGAAGACTACTACCTGACCCCGTGGGATCTGGGGTATGGTCGCCTGATCAAGTTCGATCACGACTTCGTCGGCCGAGCCGCCCTCGAGCGGCTCAAGGACCAGCCACACCGCAAGAAGGTGACGCTGGTCTGGGATCCGGACGAGGCCGCGCGCGTCATCAGCAGTCTCGTCACGCGCCCCAAGGGCCAGCGCTACAAGTACTTCGATCTCCCCTTGGCCCAGTACGCGACTTGGATGTACGACGCCGTCCTCAACGATGCTGGAGAAGTCGTCGGCTTCTCCATGTGGACTGGCTTCTCCTCGAACGAGGAGCGGGTGCTCTCGCTGGCGACGGTGCGCTCGGAGTATGCCCAGGAGGGGACGCGACTGCGCGTGGTCTGGGGAGAGCCGAACGGGGGCTCGCGCAAGCCGTCGGTCGAGCGGCACGTGCAGACTGAGGTGTGGGTGACGGTCGGTCCCGCCCCCTACGCGGAACCAGCCCGCCGCTACCGCGAGCAGGTCGCCCGCGCCCGCCGGTCGAGTTGAGGCGTTGAGGACGGGCAAGTCACAGAATCCCCTGGGCCGATTCGTGGCCCAGGGGGCTTTCTTTCTGCCGGAGCGAAGGCAAAAAGCCTCCGTTTCATCCCCGTGGTCTTTGATCGCAGGAGCGCTACCGAATCCATCGGCCGAGCGGGAAAAAGCGGTCGCTGGTCTGCGCGGGGACTGCATGCTCCTCGGCCGGGCTCCTTTGTCACTCGTACGAGAACGTTTGATCGACGTATGCGTGGAGGGCGGCGTCCTTACTTGACTCTGTGGGCAAAGCACAGTATACTGGCTATTGAGTATGTTCGTTGTTTGTTCAGATATGCTGAACGGATACAAATCCGATCTACCATGTGACCGCTCAGAGAAAATTTTGTTTTAAGTATACATCAACAACAACTCCTAAATTCTGTCATCCCTGGTGACCCATTGAACCATTTGGAACGAAATCATCTGCCTTCGTGCAATCGAGCTGGCAGTTCGCTCGAAAGGAGGTAGTGCTCTCCTAGAGAGACTGTAGCTGGCGCCCGATGAGTGCACGCCACCATGTTGAGGCCGAGAGTGTCGGAAGATGCAGTTGAGGAGAACCGTGAGGAGGACGGAAATGGATCGAGCGATGATCACGCGTCGTCATTTCTTCCAAGGATTAATTGGTGCCAGCACATTCGCCTTCATCGGTTCGTTGCTCTCCGCATGCGGCAGCAACCAAGAACCCACCCGGACTACCGTACCTTCGACGCCGGCGTTCACGCCCGCAACAGGAACATCACCCAGTCCGACAGCGGTACCATCCCCGACGTCGGCCGCAACACCGACAGCCGTCCCCACCATCAGCCGAACTCGCAAACTCAAGATGCGCGTGGCTCTCGCCACTGAAGAAGCTGGTAACTTCATCGCCGTCGAAAAGGGGTTTTTCAAAGATGTCGGGCTCGACGTCGAACTCGTGACGACGCAAGGCACACCCGGTGAGGTGATTCCACTCGTTGCGGTGGGGCAATTGGACCTGTTCAGCGGCGCAATTCAGGCAGCACTCGTCAATGCACGAACCCAAGGTGTCGAAGTCACGATCGTAGCCGGTGAGGGAGCATTGCGTCGCGGGAATGTCTTTCACGCCTACGCGGTTACGAAGCAACTCTACGATCAAGGAGTGCGCTCGGTATCAGACCTACGCGGACGAACGCTCGCGATGCCCAGCGACGCAGGTATCGATCTCCTCGAACTCAAGAAGGTTCTAGAGTCGGGCAGTCTCACGTTGGACGACGTCAAGTTGCAGTTGATCCGCCTACCGGATATGCCGACCGCCCTTCAGAACGGAGCCGTAGAGGCGGCAGAATTGGTCGAGCCGTACGCAACGATTGCCACGAAGCAGCTCGATGCAGCTGTCCCTATTGTTGCCGGTGACGCGATCGTCGACATCGTCGGCGACAACTTTCCGATTTCTGTCATCGTGGTCGGTCCTCCGATGCTGAAGGATCCAGCACTTTTGGAAGCGTTCCTCGTCGGTTATCTGCGAGGTGCTCGCTACTATCTGCAAGCATTGAAGGACCCTGCGGTACGCGCCGAAGTGGTAGCTATCCTCAAGAATCGAACCCCGCTCAAGGACGATAAGCTCTACGAGCAGATGACCTGGCCAGGAGTTTCCGCGGACGGGACATTCGACATCGCCAAGCTGGAAGAAGCACAACAGCTCTGGAAGCAGCGCGGAAAGATTCAGCAGACTGTTCCCGTCGACCAGTTGGTCGACTTTCGATTCGTCACGAACGCGGCTAAGCAGATCTAGTCCCGCGCCGGAGGAGAGCCCGAGCCCCGAGAATCGGGCTCTCCTCACACGTGCTTCATCCGTAAACGATTACCCTCGTCTGTGTTACACTGTGCACGTCGTGGACGCCATCTTCCTCTTACGCAGTAGGGACCGAAACCGAAAACGTTCTCGACGATCGATGGGAAGGCGCACGAAATGGCGACACCGTTACCGATTCCGAGCCAGCGAGCGCGCGAGCTCGTCCGTGGAGCGTACGATCTCCATGTCCACTCCGGTCCAGACGTCATGCCACGGCGCATCGACGATATCGCGCTCGCGCAACGATTTCGCGAGGTCGGTCTCGCTGGTTACGTGATCAAGTCGCATTACGTTCCCACTGCCGAGCGAGCTGCCGTTATCCGCTCGGCCGTTCCGGGTGTTGACGTGCTCGGGTCGATCACGCTCAACCGTGCAGTCGGGGGACTGAACCCGCTCGCAGTGGAGATCGCGGCCCGGGAAAATGCTCGCTTCGTGTGGTTGCCAACGGTCGATGCGGCGAACGAACGTCGCCACCTTCGCCACGCTGCCCCTGGAAGCAAGCTGCCATACTGGGCACGACTTCAGCAGGAAATGCGCGAGGCGGGATTCGATGTTCCCCCGGTCGAGGTTGTCGATGACCGAGGCGATATCGTACCGGAACTCCGAGCTGTCCTGCGCATCATCGCTCGTCATGACCTGGTTCTCGCAACCGGACACCTCGGTCGTGATGAGATTTTCGCCGTCGTCCATGCCGCACGCGAGGAAGGTGTTCGGCATATTATCGTGACGCATCCGGATTTTCCCTCCCAGGCACTGCCCATCGAGGACCAGATCGCGCTCGCTGAATCGGGAGCCTTTCTCGAGCACTGCTTTACCCCATTGTTCAGCGGGAAAGTGCCGTGGGAGACAGCTTTTGCGCATATTCGTGCAGTCGGTGTGCATCGGGTCGTTCTCAGCACCGATCTCGGTCAGCCGGATAACCCACCGGTCGAGGACGGCCTCGCTCTCTTCGCTGATCGCCTGCTGGAAGCCGGGTTCAGCGAGGAGGAGATCCACATCATGGCAGTGCACAACACAGTGCGGCTCGCCCGAGGGAGGGAAACATGAGTGGTGTCCAACGCTTGCTGGTGGTCGGTGCACACGCCGCCGACTTCGTCTGGCGCGCGGGAGGTGTCATCGCGCTGGTCACCGCAAACGGTGGAGAAGCGATCGTTCTTGCGCTTTCCTATGGTGAACGCGGGGAGTCGGGTGAGTTGTGGAAGGAGCCAGGTCAAACAGTCGAGCGCGTCAAGGCGATCCGGCACGAGCAAGCAGAGCGTGCAGCCCACCTACTCGGCGCACGCTTCGTCAGCTTCGATCTCGGTGACTATCCCCTAGAAGTCGATCGCGAGGCGACCGAGCGACTCGCCCAGCTCATTCGCGACTTCCGCCCCGACGCGATCGTGACGCACACTCCGACCGATCCCTTCAACCCCGATCACCCGGTCGCCAACCAGGCTGTTCAACGAGCACGTCTCCTCTCCTCTGGTGCAGGCGTCGCCAGTGCCTTCGAGACGATCGAGCCGCCACCTTTGTACTACTTCGAGCCGCATCAACCTGAGCTCTGTGGTTTTGTCCCGAACGTCTTCGTCGATATCACGCCAGTATTCGAGAAAAAGGTCGCTGCGATGCAGGTCATGGCGTCACAACAGTACCTCCAGCACTACTATGCTGAGCTTGCGGAACGTCGGGCCAATCATGCACGGCGCATTTCCGGCGCCAAGGACATCCGCTACGCAGAAGCGTTTCAACGTGTCACACCACTGGTCGTGCGTGCCTTGCTCGGTCATGGTTGAACGTTCGCGGAGGTTCCACATGACGACACGTGAGCCGCAGGCGCACGAGTCCCTCGTCGCCCAAGCCTGCCGTGAGTTCGTTGAACTAGGTGTGGCGACAGTCTACGAAGCGTCGGGACGGCAGGGTCTCATCGATGCTCCCTTGGTTCCCATCCTCACGGGTCGACGTGTTGCTGGACCGGCACTGACCGTTCTGTGCGGCCAAGGCGATAACCTCATGGTTCACGCGGTGATGGAGCATGTCTTTCCCGGCTCGGTGCTCGTGATTACGATGCCGGAACCCGAACCGGTCGCACTCGTTGGCGAACTTCTGGCGATTCAGGCTCACGTCCGCGGAGCAGCGGCCCTTTTGGTCGATGCCGCGGTCCGCGATCTCGAGGAACTGCGTGCAATGGAGCTTCCGGTGTGGACACGCTTCGTTCGTGTGCGTGGCGCAACCAAGGAGAAGGTCGGTGAAATCGATATCCCGGTCGTCGTCGGGGGAGCGCGCATCGAACCCCGCGACATCATCGTGCTCGATGACGACGGTGCCGTCGTGGTTCCCCGTGACCGCGTCGCCAGCGTTCTCGACGCAGCTCGCGCTCGTGCGGAGCGTGAAGCACGGATGCGTGAACGGCTCCGCGCGGGAGAGCTGTCCTTCGACCTGCATGGCTTGCGTTCGCTCATAGCGGATCGACGGTCAGGTCAGGGCATCGGTCGATAATGGTGGAGGTACCGAGATGGACGACGTGACCCTTTACATCGGGGAACCGAGCTGCGACATGGCACACCTCGCTCACCTGGAACTCTTGACGCCGACACTGGAGGAAAGCGAACGGTTCTTCGTGGAGTACCTCGGCATGACGGTGAGCGAGCGGCGCGGAAACTCCGTCTACCTGAGGGGATGGGACGACTATGCTCACCACACGCTCAAGCTCACTGCTGCCCCGGTACCTGGGATGGAGCACTTCGCCTACCGAGTGAGTTCGCCACAGGCACTCGAGCGTCGCGTCACCAAGCTCGAGCGATCTGGACTCGGTTTGGGATGGATCGAGGGCGACGCCGGCCACGGCCCAGCGTATCGTTTTCGCACACCTGACGGGCATGTCGGCGAACTCGTGTGGGAAGTGGAATGGTATCAACCGACACCGGAAACGAAACCAGCGCTCAAGAATCAAGCGTCCCGTTTTCCAGCACGCGGCTGTAATGTGCGACGCCTCGACCACATCAACGTCTTCGCAGCTGATGTGAGGGCCACACGACGCTTCTTGCAGGAAAACCTGGGACTCAAGCTCACCGAATGCATCATCTTCGACGGCGGGACAGAGAAAGGAGCATGGGTCACAGCGAACAACAAGGGTTACGAGATCGCGATCACCGAAGATCAGACCGGTGCTCGCGGACGGTTCCATCATGTCTGCTATGCCGTCGATACGCGTGAGGAAGTGCTCCGCGCCGCGGATATCGCGATCGAGTTCGGATATCGCATCGAATACGGCCCGCACAAGCACGCTGTTCAGCAGACCGTTTTCCTTTACGTCATCGAACCGGGTGGGCATCGGATCGAGATTGGCTGCCCAGGCGCTCGTCTCGTCCTCGCGCCTGACTGGAAGCCGATCGTCTGGACCGAAGCGGAGCGCAAGCGCGGGCAAGCTTGGGGGCTTCCCACGGTCGCGACATTCCATACCTACGGCACTCCACCGGTCGAGGTCACACGCTGAAGAGCCTCGCAAAATCGACCTACCTGCGGAGGGTGAAGCCTGGCTCCATCCTCCGCAGGTTTTCTCTATCGACCAGCAGTTCCGAAACCTCGTTCGATGCTTCAAGGTCCTCTCACAGAACACCGCCAACCGTCTTCCGATCGACGGTTTTCCTCCGCTGGACACGCTATCATCATTTCAGCTCGTGCGTCGATCGATGCGAGATGTCGGGGAAGGGGATTTCTCGACTTTCTGGGGACATCATCATGCGTTACCGAGCGTCCAGCGATCACAGTGGAACCGGAATCCTTTCGATGCGCCTCACGCGACGCGCGCTTCTCGGGCTTTCCCCGCTCCTCGCAGTGTGCCGCTGGGCATCACCCATGCCCACCACTGCGCCTTCGTCTCCCACGCCGGAGAAGGACTCGAGGAAGCGACACGTCAGGCGGCCTTCGCGCCAGACCGTCTCTCGTTCGCTCCGTCTCACCCTCGGCCTGAGCCCGCTCCCACCCACTCTGCAGCAACAAGCAGTACGATGGATGGAACTGCTCCGCGAGCAGCTTCCGCCACGCTGGACACTCGAGCTCGTCGAGCCGGAGCAGGCATCGATCAGATTGCGCGTCACTTCCCGCTATCCGACTGGGCCGGTAGTCGGTGTCCGCTATCTCGTACCAGTGACGTCACACAAAAATTTTGTTTCGAGTCTCGATGCCTCGTCACTCGACGCACTTCTCGCTGCGCGCATCAGAGACTGGCGAGACCTCGGGCATCCCGAACCACTTCCTGTCGTACGGATCAGCGTCCAGGAAAACGGGAAAGCCCTCGACCAACCGGACCTCACGGTGACCAACGCGAGCGATCTCAGCGCGCAAGTGCCAGGGGGTGCCTTCGCCCTCGTCGAACCCTGGGCGCTGTATCCGTACCTACGCGTTCTTCATTTTGAGGGAAAGGACCCTCTGCGCTTCGACCAGAACGATTATCCGAGGTTGCTGACCGAGTGGCTCACCCTCGAAGGGGCAGTCGATCTCCTCCCACCCGAGACGTTGCAACCGCTCTTCGCCACACGACCAGTCTTCACGACGCTCACCTTCGCAGGGGACGTCATTCTGGGACGTACCGTCCACCGCATCATGGCCGCTCGTGGTGACTGGACTTCCCCTTTCCGGTCGATCGCCTCTGAGCTTGCCTGGGCCGATCTGACGGTCGTCAACCTCGAGTGTGCGCTCACCCGGCGGTTTCAACCCCCAGCCGACCCGTATACGCTGCGATTCATGAGTTTTCCGGAAGCGGTCGCCGGACTCGCCTTATCCGGTATCGATGCGGTCAGCTTAGCCAACAACCACAGCATGGATTTCGGCTATGCGGCAGTGCAGGACACCAGGCAGGTCTGTGAGGAGGTCGGCATCACCACGTTCGGCGTGGGGGACAACCTCGCCGCGGCCGTCCTACCGGCTGTTTTCCAGATCGGGTCGTCGCGTATCGCCTTGCTCGGCTTCGACGGCGTTTCGACCGACTGGTACGGCGCGCGCCAAAACACGCCTGGTACTGCTCCGCTTCGAGCGGATATCGTCGAAGATGCCGTTCGGATTGCTTCCCAGCAAGCCGACATCGTCATCCCGTTCTTTCATTGGGGTGTCGAATATACGCTCGTACCGACAGCCCAGCAACGCGAGATCGCGCGCCGCGCCATCGATGCCGGCGCGACCCTCGTCGTGGGATCGCATCCGCACTGGGTACAGGGCGTCGAGTGGCATCGCGAGCGCCCCATCTTCTACTCGCTCGGTAACTTCGTCTTCGATCAGGAATGGTCGTTGGAAACCAAACAAGGATTGATTCTTCATCTCTGGCTGTCTGGCGCTGAGCTCGTTCGCTACGAACTCGTCCCTGTCCTGATCGAGGACTACCATCGGCCACGCCTCGCTCGCGGTGAGGAAGCGCAGGCGATCCTCCAACGCGTGCGCGAGTCGAGTCGTCTCCTCAGCGAGGGCTGAATCGAGCGCGACGGCCGACGAGACGGACACGAGCCACTCGCCTTCTGACCGCTACGGATGCCAAAGGCACGTACGAGGAGGATGGAGAAAAGAGCGCTCGGGCATTTCGGGGCCAATTGCGTCTGATCGGTAACCGAACGAGTGCACACCCCGCCTCGCCCCAGGTCTCAGAGACCGCGCCCCTTGACAAAGGCAGCAGCGATATGCCATACTCTCGGCGTGACAACGCGGAGGCGTGGTGTAGAGGCCTAACACGCGGCCCTGTCAAGGCCGAGATCGCGGGTTCGAATCCCGTCGCTTCCGCTGGCATCCCGGAACCACTCGGTTCCGGGATTTTTTCTCGCAGAGCGTCTCACCCATCGAACGGCTCCGCTCGGATCAGCTTCGGTACGTCCTCCCCCATCGAAATCCTCGTCGCTACCGTGGCAAGTCTGAGACGGGAAAACTCCGCGCGACGACCTCTCGGCAGCATCGATGACGGGCAACTCGTCACAGCTCGTCCGTCATCCTCCATCTCAGTCGCTGTCACCCTGCCTCCGCGCGAGCACGCAAAGCACGAGTCCTCCGCGCGCTAACCTCACAATCAGTCACTCGGTGTCGGGTGGAGCCGTCCTCGAACGTACCGCTCGCTCCCTCGAACGCACCGGACATCGTGCGTCGATCCGGTCGCTGTTCCCTGTCTTCGTCGGTCCGCCGTCACTGCGGAACCTGCGCTTGCTCCCACCACAATCCCATTCTCGCCTGAGTCCCCCCATCGACGAACAAGACCTGCCCCGTAATGAAGTCCGCATCCTCGGACACGAGGAAGACAGCAGCCTTCCCGACGTCCTCCGGTCGCCCCACCCGTCCCCAGGGAACGAGCTGGTTTCCGAGTTCGGTGGTGTAACCAGGAAATTGGAAATACCGCGGCACCTCGATCAGCCCGGGACCGATCGCATTGACTCGAATCTTGAGCGGAGCGAGTTCGATGGCCAACGAACGCGTGAAGGCGATGATCGCTCCCTTCGTCGCCGCATAGGCTGCATGCAAGGGAAAACCAGCCGCACCATGGATCGAACTGATGTTCAAAATCGCCCCACCGCCGTTCTGGATCATGTAGTGAGCAGCGCGTTGCGCGCAGAAGAAATAACTCCGCATGTTGAGATCGAAAAGCTCATTGTAGACGTCTTCCGGAAAGTCGAGAAACGGCCGTGCACGCGTCACACCCGCGTTATTCACGAGTATGTCCAGGCCACCGAGGGCAGCCGCCGCTTCGTCGACGACACGGCGACATTCGCTGACCGAGCGGAGATCACCTCCTATCGCGAAGGCCCGCCCACCAGCCTGCTCGATTTCCCGTGCCGTAACCTCTGCGCCTTCCCGGCTGTGGGCGTAATGCAGGACGACTGCCGCTCCTTCTGCTGCCAACGCGCGAGCGATCCCTTGCCCGATACCCATGCCAGCTCCCGTCACGAGGGCCCGCTTCCCACTCAACTTCCCCATCGCTTCTCCTCCTTCTGGACTCTGTACTCCGCTCCTCACAGTATCGCGTGACAGGCGACGAGCCGACTACCCCCTAGTCGCTTGCTGATGACCGCTGCACTTGCTAGGGTTCTGGCGCTGACTCGTCATGCATCAGGGAAGCGATGACAGATCACCTGACGAACGAGTGGGGGAATGGAGTGCGGATCGCCGCTGTCGAGACTGCCGTTATCGAGGGGAACTTCGACTGGATTCTGGTGCGCGTGACGACCGACGATGGTTCGTCGGGTCTCGGTGAGGCGTACTGGGGAGCTGGCGTCCTCGAACTGATCAAGGCTGCGAGTGCATTCATCATCAGCAAGAATCCATTCGATGTCGCACGCATCATCTTCGAACTCCAGCGCTGCCTTTCGGGGGCGGGTTCACAAGCCGGCGCCACCGTGACGACCATCAGCGGGATCGAACTCGCCCTGTGGGATCTCGTCGCTCGAGCACTCGACACCCCACTCTCGACATTGTTCGGAGGTCGCTTCCGCGACCGGATACGACTTTACGTCGACCTCCACGCCGGAGAAGAACCAACTCCCGAAAGTTGGGCCATACGCGCACGGGATGCGCTGGCTCGAGGTTTTTCCGCCGTGAAATTCGACATCGACGCACCGAATCCCTATCGTGCCAGCTCGGCAGAGAACACCGATCCATGGCGTCTCTGGTACGAGCCATACAATCGAACGATGAGCGCAGCCGAACGTCGTTTCATCGTGGACGTCGTGAGCGCCGTCCGCGCAGCGATCGGCCCTGACATCGATCTCGCGCTCGATTGCCATTGGAAATACGCAGTCCCTGATGCGATCGCTCTGGCGCACGCGCTGGAGCCGCTGCTGCCGGTTTGGTTGGAAGACCCGGTACCACCGGACAACGTGGATGCACTTCGCGCGGTCGCGAGGAGCACCCGCATTCCGATTTGTACTGGCGAAAACCATTACCGACTCGCAGGCTTCCGCGAGCTGATTCTCCGGCAAGCCTGCCAGTTTGTGGCACACGATATTCCAAAATGGGCGGCCTCCTCGAGGCCCGCAACGTCGCTGCACTGGCTGAACTCTATGGGCTGCTCGTCGTCCCACACAACGTCGCGAGTCCCATCGGCACGATGGCAGCCGCACAACTCTGCGCGGCCATACCCAACTTCTTCGCGCTCGAGTTTCATGCTTTCGATCTCGCATGGTGGGAGGAACTCGTTTTCGAACGACCACTCATCCAAGACGGTCACCTCGTCCTCCCCGATCGCCCTGGGCATGGTCTGATGCTGAACGTCGATGTCGCGCGGGCTCACGCCAAGCGTGGCACGACGTTCTTCCGTGAACCGGTCTGACACCAGAACAGCTCGCTGCACTGCGAGATTTTTGTTGTCATGGTGAGCGGTGCCGACTTGGCGAAGCCGAGACCCTTCTGGCTCGACCCGCTCCATCGCTCGTATGGTGTCGCGACGGCCGAGCCCGCTAGCATTTCTGTGGCCGATCGGCCAAAATCACGAGGAAAACCATGGAAAGGAGTTCGACAATGGAACTCGCTTTGATTCTTCCGCCGTGGCCGAACGAGCGGTGGAAGTTGGCGCTCCAGATGGGTGTCACCCATGCAGTCACGACGCTACCCTTCCACGTCGCAGGTGGCCATCAAGCCTCCAATCCACCGGGTGTTCCGCAGCCCATTGTACCGGTCGATGTGCCGCCGCCAGAGCATCGCCCGTGGGACTTCATGCCTTTGCTCCTCATGGTGCAACGCTTCCGCGAGGCCGGCATCACGGTGTCGGTGATAGAAGCATCACCGCCGATGCATCGCGCGCGACTGGGAATCGAGGGGCGTGACGAAGAAATCGAGTGGGTCATCACGCTCATTCGCAATATGGGCAAACTCGGAATCCCTGTTTGGTGCTGGAACTGGATGGCGGTCATCAACTGGGCGCGCACATCGGTCACCACCCCGACACGAGGCGGTGCACTCACGACGAGCTACGACCACGAACTCATGGAGCGTGCCGGGCTGACTCATGTCGGGACGGTGAGCGCGGAGCAACTGTGGGAGAACCTTCGCTATTTTCTCAGCGCTGTCGTACCGGTCGCGGAAGAGGCGGGAGTCCAACTCGCCCTGCATCCTGACGATCCACCTGTGCCGTCACTCCGGGGCATCGCGCGCATTCTCATCACGCCGCAAGCGCTCCAGCGTGCACTCGATCTCCATCCCAGCCCAGCGCATGGGCTCACTTTTTGCCAGGGAACGGTCTCCTCGATGGGAGTCGATGTCATCGAATGGATTAACCATTTCGGAAAGCAAGGTAAGATCCACTTCGTCCACTTTCGCGACGTTCGCGGCGGCCCGACCAACTTCGTCGAGACGTTCCATGACGACGGACAGACCGACATGCTCCGAGCCATGCAAGCGTACTGTCGAGTTGGTTTCCGCGGTGTGATGCGACCCGATCATGCGCCCACAATGGAAGGGGAACCGAACACAGAACCGGGCTACATGATGCTCGGTCGCCTTTTCGCCATCGGTTACATGAAGGGGTTACGAGAAGCGGTGCTCAAGACAGAATTCTCGTCGCCGCGCTAGACACGCTCGGCATGAGAGGTTATCGAGCCAGATACCGTAACCCATTCGCGCATCGGCCCCCACGCTCCGCCCGTCAGCAGTTCACCGCCGACACTCCGGGTGCGTCCTGGCTCGTCGGGTCGGCTACACTCGAGACGAGAGTACGAACGAGCAGAGCGAGGCGAGTCTCATGGAGACTGCTCCGCGACGAGTCATGCTTCTGACGACGCCCACGAGCTACCGCACCGCCGCCTTTCTCCACGCGGCCCAGCGTCTCGGTATCGAGACGCTGGTCATCGAAGACACACCATCACCGCTCCGGGAGCTCCTTCCTCTGCGTTTTACGGCCGATTTCCGGGATACAGCAGGCGCAACCGAGCAAATAGCAGAAATCGCTCGCCAGTACGGCGTACGCGCCGTGATACCGGTCGATGATTCAGGTACCGTTCTCGCCGCTCTCATCGCCCAACGATTGGGACTCCCGAGCAACGATCCGGATGCCGCGCTGGCTGCCCGAGACAAATGGATCATGCGGCAACGCCTTGCTGCAGCAGGGGTACCCGCGCCGCGTGCCCAGGCTTTTCCCGCGCTCGCTGACACGGCGTCGCTGGCTCGTTCGATGAGCTACCCGTGCGTGGTCAAGCCAACTCGTCTGTCCGGCAGTCGTGGAGTGATTCGAGCCGATGATCCACTCTCGTTCGTGCGAGCAGTGGACCGCATCCGGAGCATTCTGGCTAGCGACGGTATCGACCTGCGAACGGCCCAGCTATTGGCTGAGCCCTTTGTCCCTGGATTCGAGGTCGCTGTGGAAGGGCTTCTGACTGATGGCGAGTTTCAGCTGCTCGCACTCTTCGACAAACCTGATCCCTTGGATGGACCATTTTTCGAGGAGACGATCTACGTCACGCCCTCACGCTTACCACCTACTGTCCAGGATGAGATCGTCGCGGTAACCGCCAAGGCAGCCCGCGCCCTGGGACTGCGGACCGGACCCGTGCATGCCGAACTACGGGTAAACGAGGCTGGTCCGTGGGTCATCGAGTTGGCAGGACGCTCGATCGGAGGACTGTGCTCTCGCATCTTGGAGTTCGGCACCGGCCTGTCATTAGAGGAACTGATCCTCGCGCATGCGGTCGGTGAGCAACTGGCGGGACTCGAGCGCCGGCCGGACGCGGTCGGAGTCATGATGATCCCGATCCCGCGGGCAGGCATCCTCAAAGACGTCGAGGGAATCGAGGAAGCTTCGAGCGTGCCAGGCATCACTGGTATCGAGATAACCGTCAAGCGCAATCATCGCATCGTCCCGCTACCCGAAGGCGCAAGCTACCTGGGCTTTATCTTCGCTCGAGGAAACGATCCTACAGAAGTCGAAACGGCATTGCGCCTCGCGCACGCACGCTTGCGGATCCGGCTTGCACCCGAACTGCCAGTGCTCGGAGTGTTCACCACATGAGAGGTGCATCACTTCTTGCGAGCTGGAGCACCCTTCGCTGGCTGTCCTGCTCCCGGCGGTATCCACTCCTCAGGCAACTCCTCCTCGCTTCCGAACAGGAAGGCTTCCAGGTGCGCACGCAGGATCGCTCGATCATCCGGATCAGCCGGATTCAACCCATAGTGATTGATGACGATCGTCTGATATTCCAGCCACATCTGCCAGGCATCGCGCGAGATCTCGCGATAAATGCGCTCACCGAGCGGCCCAGGAAATGGTGGACGATCCAGTCCGGGCAACTCTCGCCGCAACTTCACGCAGTGCACCAGTCGCGCCATGACGTTGTTCCTCTCGCCCGTCGGTCTCGAACGCTTGCCCAAGCGTAGCGGACAGTTACCCATGAAGTCAAAGCCTGTCAGCAAGTGGGAACTGACACTCTGGGGAAACCACAGCCGCCAGACGACGATCACGCTCCAGGTTCTCCTCCTTGCGCGTGTCCCGGTTCGCTGCCTGGTCCTGGCGGGGCAGATTCGCCAGCCGGGGACCAACCGACGGATACCGCTCGCGGTCTGGAACGAAGACGTCGCAGTGATCGCAGCACGGCATGCTATTCCGGTCGTTCATGTCCCCGCTCGATCTACCCTTTTCGAGCTCTGTGGCGACGAGCGGATCTCTGCTGACCTCGGCGTGATCTCCTGCTTTCCGTGGAAAATCGACGCGCGCCTGGTTCGTCTTTACCCATTTGGGATGATCAACATCCATCCATCGCTGCTACCGGACTTTCGCGGTCCCTCTCCACTTTTTTGGCAATACCACGATGGCAGGCTGCGAGGAGGAATCACCCTTCACTGGGTGACGGACGAACTCGACGGCGGTCCCATCATCGATCAGGTCACCTGCGATATCCCTCTCGGCTTCCCAGGTGACCGTCTCGAAGCCTGGCTCGCTTGGTACGGAACGAGTCGCCTCGTGGAGATTCTCGGGCGGAACAAACTACCTGCCGGGTGGTTCCCCACTCGACTTGGATCGTGGGCTCCTGTGCCCGACGATGCTGCCTGCCTTCTGGACACAAGCTGGCCAGCCTGGCGGGCAGCTCACTTTCTGAACGGAGTACTACCGTTAGGATATCCCGTGAGCATTCGGGATCATGAAGGCCGTGTCTGGATCGTTCGCCGCTGTCTCGGATGGTCGTCCCGGCCAACCCTTTCTGCCGAAACGGTAGAGTCTCTTCTGACGTTGTCTCTACAAGGGGGAACGCTCACCGTGCTCGCCGAACACCGATCGATCACCGGTGCGTGAGGGCCGCAAGGTTCGCCGCCAGTATTCCAGCATATCCTCGAGTGTTTGCTCGATCGGTATTGTTGGCTGCCAACCAGTGGCCGTGCGCAAGGCTGTCGCATCTCCCCGAAGAACACGTACATCGATCGGGCGGAGACGAGCAGGGTCACGTTCCAGTCGCAACGGAATACGCGCGAGCGACAGCAACCGCTCGACCAACGCGCGGAGTGACCACGACACCCCACTGGCGAGATTGAAGACCTCGCCACTGAAACGGGGCTCGGCCAAGAGTTCATAAGCTCGGACGACGTCGCGCACGTCGAGAAGATCCCGTTCGACGTCGAGTTCACCGACGAGGAGAACGGGCGGCGCCATACCCAACTCAGCTTCCGCGATCTGACGGGCAAATCCGGAGAGCGCAAATCGCTCGCTTTGGCCTGGCCCGATATGAGTAAAAGGACGGACTCGCACGATCGGTAAACCATAGGTCAGATGATACTGAAGTCCCAAGAGATCCTGCGTCGCCTTGCTCACACCGTACGGGCTCAGTGGCCGAAACGGTTGGGACTCTGTGACCGGAAGCTCATGTTCGTAGACGAGGCCGTAGGCATCCGACGAACTGACGATGACGACCAGCGGTGGTGGTTCGAGCGAACGAACTGCCTCCAGCAAGTTGACCTGTCCGAGAACGTTGTTCGCGATCGTTCCGTAAGGGTCCTGAAAAGAACGCGGAACGTAACTGACGGCTGCCAGGTGAAAGATCACCTCAGGGTGCCAGTGTGCCAATGTGCGGCGAACGAGTTCGCCGTTCATGAGATCACAGACAAGGTGCTGTTTCAGTGACGAGGCCGGCGGGCTGGGTCGCGCCGAGAGCCCAATCACCTCCCAATGACCCGTTGCGGCCAGTCGATCCGCGAGGTACCGTCCAGCGAACCCGGTCGCACCGGTGATCAAGGCTCGCCGCATAGGAGCGCCCACTCTTCCGTCATCGCTCCGGTAGGCTTCCGACCAGCCCCGCTTCCGACCGAAGCAACTCTGCCTTGTCCGTCCGCTCCCAGGGCAAATCGAGATCGGGTCGCCCGAAGTGTCCGTAGGCCGCGACCTGTCGGTAGAGCGGCCGCTGCAAGCCCAGATGATGGATGATCGCCGCCGGACGGAGATCGAAATGCCTCGTCACGAGCTCCGTGATCCGCTCCTCATCCAATCGTCCCGTCCCGAACGTCTCGACATGGATCGCCACCGGGCGTGCTCGGCCGATGGCGTACGAAATTTGAATCTCGAAGCGATCAGCCAGTCCTGCGGCAACGACATTTTTAGCGACGTAGCGAGCAGCGTATGCCGCCGAGCGATCCACCTTCGTCGGATCTTTCCCGGAGAAGGCTCCGCCGCCATGACGCGCCATCCCACCGTAGGTGTCCACCATGATCTTGCGACCGGTCATCCCCGCGTCCGCGCGAGGGCCACCGAGGACGAAGGAGCCGCTCGGATTGATCAGGATCTCCGTCTCGCGATCGAGCAACTCGCCTGGAACCACCTGACTCACGACAGCCTCGATGAGATCGCGACGGAGTTGCTCGCGCGAGACATCTGGGTCATGCTGGGCAGAAAGCACCACAGTAGCGACGCGAGCTGGTCGCCCATAGCGATACTCGACCGTCACCTGGCTCTTCCCGTCCGGACGGAGATACGGGAGAATTCCCGTCTTGCGAACGGTCGCTAAACGACGCACCAGGCCATGCGCGAGTGCGATGGGAAGCGGCATCAGCTCCGGTGTCTCGGTGCACGCAAAGCCGACGACCATTCCCTGGTCGCCCGCGCCGATCCGATCGAACTCGTCACTTGCCGAACCCTCGCGCACTTCGAGCGACTCGGAAACTCCATAAGCGATCTCCGGTGCCTGCTCCTTGATCGAGAGGATAACCCCCATCGTCCGTCCATCGATACCGTACTCGGAGGAAACATAGCCAGCATCGGCGACGACCTGCCGAGCGAGTTCAGCATAGTCAACGCGCGCCGTTGTCGTGATTTCCCCGATGAGAATCATGAGCCCGGTCGTCGTCGCCGCTTCACAAGCGACTCGCCCGTCCGGGTCCTGCGCTAGGACGGCATCCAATACCGCATCGGAAACCTGATCGCACAGCTTGTCCGGATGTCCCTCGGTCACCGACTCCGAGGTAAAGTACGTGCGTGAGGCACGCATGATGCTCAGTGTCACCGTTCCCAACCCCTTCGCTTCGTCACGTCACACCTCGTGTACCGCACGTCGCCGTCATGTCCCATGCTGCCAGGAGACGAGATAGGCCTCTTGTTCCGGTGTCAACCGGTCGATCGCAATGCCCATACTCTCGAGCTTGAGCTGCGCAATTTCGCGATCGATTTCCGCCGGAACCGGATAGACATCAGCCGGGAGTTGCCGTCCCCGCTGCGCGAGGTACACGCAGGCGAGCGCCTGGTTAGCAAAGCTCATGTCCATGACACTGGCCGGATGCCCCTCGGCAACCGCGAGATTCACGAGGCGCCCCTCGGCGAGGACGACGATCGCGCGCCCATCGGGCAGAACGTATTCCTCGACAAAGGGCCGGTGCACAATGCGCTCGACTGCCATTTCGGCCAGTGCTTCGAGATTGATTTCGACGTTGAAGTGCCCCGCATTGCAGACGATCGCCCCGTTCTTCATCACGAGAAAGTGTTCTCGGTCGATCACGTGCAGATTACCAGTAGCCGTCACGAAAAGGTCTCCTACCCGTGCCGCTTCCCGCATCGGCAGCACCCGATACCCATCCATGACGGCCTCGAGCGCTCGCACCGGATCGACCTCCGTCACGATCACGTGCGCACCCATGCCCCGTGCGCGGAGCGCGATACCGCGCCCACACCAGCCATACCCCGCGACGACCACCGTTTTGCCAGCTAGCAACAGGTTCGTCGCGCGCAGGATGGCGTCGATCGTGCTTTGCCCTGTGCCGTATCGGTTGTCGAACAAATGCTTCGTCATGGCATCGTTGACAGCGATCGCCGGAAATGCCAGCAAATCATCGCGAGCCAACGCACGCAGTCGGATGACGCCAGTTGTCGTCTCTTCGGTCGAACCGATCACGGTCTGGAGGACATCGCGTCGGTCGCGGTGTACGGTCGTGACCACGTCCGCTCCATCATCGATGATCAGATGGGGCTCGTGATCGAGAGCCCAGTTGATGTGTCGGTAGTACGTCTCGGCGTCCTCACCACGCCGGGCGTAGACATGAAAGCCGTCGGCAACCAATGCGGCAGCGACATCATCCTGCGTCGAGAGCGGGTTGCTCGCGCAGATCACCGGTGTTGCACCAGCAGCACGCAACGCGTAAGCGAGATTCGCCGTCTCGGTCGTGACATGGACACAGGCAACGATTCTCAGGCCCTCGAGCGGACGTTCTCGTTCGAATCGTTCACGAAGGAGGCGCAAAACGGGCATCTCCCGCGCTGCCCAAGCAATGCGCTTCCTTCCTTGCTCAGCTAAAGTGAGATCAGCGATATCGTACGGTATCACTCGACCGTTCACCGTTCGTCCCGTCCCGTTTCCCCTGGCTCGACCGATGTTCCTCGACCGTTCGCCGCAAGAAAGTTCGCGATCTTTCGCCTATCGGGCGCCGGAATGATACCGCGCTCGGTGACGAGCGCTGTCACGAGCCAGTGTGGTGTCACATCGAATGCAGGATTCCGTACCGGCGTGTCCGCCGGTGCGATCCATGTTCCTTTCACGCGGAGCACTTCAGCTGGATCGCGCTCTTCGATCGGGATTGCATTTCCATCCGGCGTCTCCGGATCGAACGTAGAAAGCGGAGCAGCTACGTAAAACGGAACCCGGAACCGTTCCGCAGCCACGGCGAGCCCGAGTGTACCGATCTTGTTGGCAACATCCCCATTCGCCGCGACACGATCCGCACCGACCAGTACGGCATCCACCTCACCCCGAGCGAGCAGGAAGGGTGCCGCACCGTCCACGATGAGCGTATGCGGTATTCCACTGCGGCGGAGTTCCCACACTGTCAAGCGCGCTCCCTGCAAGCGTGGGCGCGTTTCCGTGACCCAGACATGCTCCAAACGACCGAGTTCATACGCCCGGCGAATGATCCCGAGTGCGGTTCCAAACGCTCCTGTTCCCAACGCTCCAGTGTTACAGTGTGTGAGCACGCGCGTTCCAGAGCGCAAAAGCCCAGCACCGTAGTCGGCGAGTGCCCGATCGATGGCCCATTGTCGATCCAAGAGTTCCAGCACCAGCTGGCCAAGAAGATGGGCTGCCTCCGCGGCATCCACCGCGCTTGCCACGCGCTCTCGAGCCACCTGCAGGCCATGAAACAAATCGGCGGCGGTCGGCCGCGTGCTCGCCAACAACGCTTCCCCCGCGGACAGCGCTCGGCGCCAATCGCCCCCCTCTCGCGCTGCACCCTGCACCGCGAGAGCGAGCCCTGCGACTGCGCTGATGCCGATGGCTGGTGCCCCACGGACACGCATCTCGCGGATTGCTGCCGCCACGTCATCGATCGTACGGCACTCGACAAGCCGCTCTTCATCCGGAAGAGCCGTTTGATCGACGATGACGAGCGACTCTCCCGTCCAGTGAAGGGGTCGCCATTCGCTCGGCGCATCCGTCATCGGTCTCCCCCGGCACCTCTCCCGCTCACGATCCTCGATTCGGTTCTCAGCAGTGCTCGGCAGATGTCCTCGATCACGCTCATGGGCACGTCGCGCCGCACCTCGACGTGACCCGGTGCGAGCGGCAGAATCCAGGTGAGGCGTCCGCCTTCGGCTTTTTTGTCATAACGAAGGCGCTCGAGCACATCGGCGAGTGGGAGATCGACCGCACGCGGTAACCCGGCCTGATCCAGGAGCTCGTCCTGCAACGGAACGAGATCTGCGCGACAGGAGTCCAGTCGATGCGCGATGCGAGCGACCGCCCGCATACCCACCGCGATCGCCTCGCCATGCCGCAACCGGTACCCACTCGTCGCCTCGATTGCGTGACCCAAGGTGTGACCGTAGTTGAGAATCCGGCGCAGTCCGGATTCGCGCTCATCACGGGCGACAACGCTCGCCTTGATCTGAATGTTCTGCCGGATGAGCCGCGCGAGTGAGTCGGCATCCTGCCACCACGCGTCGTACGGCCGCTCGGCGAGCATGTTCAGCAGCCGCGGTTCCTTCGTCTCGGTCGCGGTGCACTCGATCATCGCATGCTTCACCACTTCGGCCCACCCGGAGCGACGCTCTTCAGCCGGAAGCGTCGCGAGCACGACTGGATCCGCCAGCACCAGATGCGGCTGATAGAAACTCCCGATGAGATTCTTGCCGAGCGGATGATCGACCCCCGTCTTTCCGCCGACGCTCGCATCGACCATCGCCAAAAGGCTCGTCGGCACTTGCACGAGCGCGACACCACGGAGGACAATCGAAGCCGCAAAACCGGCGACGTCACCGACCACTCCACCCCCGAGCGCCACGACGACATCGGAACGCTCGATGCCGGCCGCCAGCATCCAGTCGAGAAGCGATGCCACGGTCACGAGCGACTTCGAGTGCTCTCCCGGGGGAATAGCGGTCGCCACGACATCGAAATCAGCAGCAGTCAGTGACGTTCGGGCGCTCGCGCCCCAGTATCGCGCGACCTGCTCATCGCTGACGAGAAAGGCGCGCCGAGCCTTGGGCCAACGGCGTCGCACCAGCTCGCCGATTCTCGTCAAAATACCCGAAGCCACGTAGAGTTCGGAGCGCCCGGCAGCACCGAGCAGAGCGCGGAACGGCACGCTTCCTCGGTCCTCCAGCTCTCGCACTGCTTCGACGATGCGTTGCGCAATCTCCTCCGGCGCCTCGTCATCGGTATCGATGACGACATCAGCCTGCTCATAGAGCGCTCGCCGTCGCTGCCAAAGCTCCTGCAGTTTCGCTGCTGTGTCGCCAGCGAGCAGCGGCCGAACAGTCGGCTGCAGTTCTCGTTCAGACTGGCGGTGCAAACGATCCACCAAGGTCTCGATCCGTGCACGTAAGTGCACCAAGGCCGTCTCGGTGCGCAAGGGAATCCAGTTCCGATCGTCCAACACGATGCCACCGCCAGTGGCGATCACTACGTGCTCGGCCAGTGACGCCTGCAGCAAAGCTTCTCGCTCTGCTGCTCGGAAAACGCTCTCGCCGTACCGCGCAAAGATCTCTGCGATCGGCAGACCGAAACGCTCTTCGACTAGCCGATCAGTATCGACGACACGCCAGCCGAGCAAATCCGCGACGAGCGGCGCGATCGAACTCTTCCCTGACCCGCTGAGCCCGATGAGTGCGATCCGTTTGATCACCTGCGACCCCTTCACGATCCGTGAGCGAGGCGCCGCCTCCGAGCGATTGTATCCCACGAGCGGATTCAGATGTGTGCTAGGATACGCTCAGCGAAGGCCGTGGGGATCGGAGAAGTCCAACAAGAGGGGTAGAGCGAATGCGACGCAAGGTTTCCATTATCGGTGCCGGTGCCGTCGGTGCGACCACTGCACAGTATCTCGCTGCACGCAACATCGCCGATTTAGTGCTCGTGGACATCGTCGAGAATCTCCCCCAGGGCAAAGCACTCGACTTGTTAGAAGCTGGGCCGGTTCTGGGTTATGACTGCCAGATCGTCGGCAGCAACAGCTATGACGCAACAGCTGGATCGGATGTGATCGTCATCACGTCCGGATCGCCGCGCAAGCCTGGCATGAGCCGCGATGATCTCCTCCGCGTCAACATGAATATCGTTCGGAGCGTCACCGAGCAGGCAGCACCATTGTCACCCGATGCCGTCATAATCGTGGTGACGAACCCGCTTGACGCCATGTGCCATGTCGCCTTGGAAGCCTCCGGTTTTCCTCCAGCACGCGTCGTTGGTCAGGCTGGCGTCCTAGACGCTGCGCGCTTCCGCGCCTTCGTCGCGCTCGAACTCGGTGTCTCTCCGCGCGATGTCCATGCGATGGTACTCGGCGGTCATGGTGATACGATGGTTCCACTGCCCCGCTACACGACCGTCTCGGGTATCCCGATCACGCAACTCATCCCCGCCGATCGGATCCAGGCGATCGTCGAGCGGACACGCGATGGTGGTGGAGAGATCGTTCGCCTATTAGGAACGAGCGCTTTTTACGCACCAGCTGCGTCGGTTGCCGAGATGGTCGAGGCCGTCCTTCTCGACGCGAACCGCGTGTTGGCTGCGAGCACGTATCTGACGGGTCAGTACGGGATCCACGACCTCTATGTCGGGGTTCCGATCAGGCTGGGTGCCGGCGGAGTCAAGGAAATCATCGAAGTCGAGCTGACCGATGAGGAACGGGCTGCCCTGCATCGATCGGCCAATGCGGTTCGCGAACTGGTTCAAGCGATGAAGCAACTCACTTGACAGCAGGCAACCGAGGGGGACGATCCCTATGCATTTCTCGCACGATCCCTCCGGAACGACCCAAACGATGATGAGCGTCGATGAAGCGCGAGAACGTATCCTCGCGTGTTTCGCTCCGCTCACACCGCGACGCACCCCGTTGCTGGATGCCTTGGGCTTAGTCTTAGCTGAACCGATCATCGCCCGGGAAAGCATCCCGCCATTCACCAATTCCGCCATGGACGGCTACGCGGTTCGCGCGAGCGATACGCGCGGTGCCTGCCCTGATCGTCCGGCTGAACTGCGAGTCATCGGTGAGGCACCCGCCGGGACTCCCTCTCCACGCTGGTTCATCGACGAAGCGATTCCGCTCCGCATCGAGTCCGGCATGGCCATCCGCATCATGACCGGCGCAGTCCTCCCACCGGGCGCCGATGCGGTCGTACGGTTCGAGGACACGGACGAGTCGGACACGCCCAGCACGAGTCGATCACGTGGTGTCGTCCGTGTTCGGCGAGAAATCACCACGGGAGAAAATGTGCGCCACGCGGGTGAAGACATCCTCGCCGGATCCATCGTCTTCGAACCAGGAACCGTTCTCGGACCGGCTCATCTTGGGCTTCTCGCTTCCCTCGGCTACTCCTGGGTTCTCGTCCATCCGCGCCCACGGATCGCTATCCTGGCCACCGGCGACGAGGTTGTGCCGATCGATTGGCCGCTCGAGCCTGGCCAGATTCGCAATAGCAACAGCACGGTCCTCGCCGCCCTCGTCCACCAGACTGGTGGGATTCCCAAACTCGTCGGCATCGCTGCCGATCGAGAAGAGGATGTCGCACGACACTTGCAGTACACCCATGATGCCGATCTGATCCTCACCTCGGGCGGTGTGTCACAGGGTGACTACGACCGAATCAAAGAATTCTTGCGTGCACGCGGACGCTTCGAAATTTGGCAAGTGCGCATCAAACCGGGTAAGCCGATGGCATTCGGCTTCGTGGCAGATACCCCGGTTTTGGCGCTTCCCGGCAATCCGGTGGCGGCCGTCGTAGCTTTCCTGCAGTTCGCTCGCCCAGCAATCCTGCGCCTCCTCGGACGGGCAGATCTCGAGCCGATTCGGGTCAGGGCGCGTTTGACGAAACCGGTGGAAAACCGCGGACGAAGACGTCATTTCGTTCGTGCGCTGCTTCATCGACGATCGGGCGAACTCTGGGTAACCCCAGTCCCGCAACAAGGTTCTGGCATTCTCAGCAGCTTGGTGCACGGGAATTGCCTCGCAGTGATTCCCGAAGAGTGGTCGGAAGCCCCGGTTGGCTCGGAGGTAACGGTCGAACTGTACGATCCATCTATCGCCGCGGCCATTTTCGCTGCAGAATCCTAAGGAAGCAGTACGAAGAGAATCCCAACCAGCATGATGATCGCCCCCACGACTGCATTCACACCCGGCACCTCGCCGAGGATCAGCCAGGCCAGGAGAATCGCCCCGGTCATCTCTTGCGTGTAGATGACGTTAGCGATCGCAGCGTTCAATCGGCGGACACTCGCGTTGTACAGCGTGTGACCGAGCGTGTTCGGTATCAACCCGAGCCCGAGGAGCGCCGCAACCACCTGCCAGTCATAACGAGCGACGCTCGCTCCCGCGCTGAGCGCTGCCAGGAGCGCAAAAGGGAAGACCCACACTGCAGCTGATCCGTACACAGCGATCGCATAGGCGAGGAGCGGAATCCGCGCCCGCTCGCGACGACCAACGAGAGAATAAGCCGCGTACGCTGCGGCCGAGAGGAGGGCCAACCCATCGCCGATAGCGATGCGCAGCCCAAAGCGTGGCTCGAACCCAGTGAGAACGACGACTCCCGAGAGGACGATCACGATTCCCGCGATCTGTCGCGGTCTGAGCGACTCTTTCAGCAGAAACGCCGAGAGTATGGCGAGCATGATCGTGGACGTATAGAGCAAGGGCAACACATGCGCGACCGGCGCGAATTGCAGTGCAGCATTGTACGCCACGAAGTGCACCGCCAGCGTCGCTCCGTAGATCGCGAGCCGGGGCCAGCCGAGCGACCTCACTGCCCCCAACGTGCGAGTAGCCAGTGCGACCGGCACCAACGCGAGCGTTGCCACGAGGAGGCGCCAAAAAGCGATTTCGAAGGCACTGACCGACCCGGCGAGCCGGATCAGAACAGCACTCGTCGATACAGCCAATACCCCGGCAACTGCGAAGCCGAGCCCGATCACAAAGTCGTTTCGACTGCTTTCTACCCTGAGAACGTATTGCCCTTCTGCCATCATCCTCTTCCTCTCGAGGGTCCATGAGTGGTAGGATACAGCGCCTGTTCTGGGCGCCGAACCCCGCGGCAGAGGTTCGACCACATGAACGATCTAACTGTTCGACGGTTCAGAGCGAGGCCACCCAGTTCGCAGGATCGAGTGTACGGCTTCGCCATCGCTGGTGGAATCATTCGAGCCGTCGTCGCTGACGGAAAGGGACAGATTCTCGGTGAAGCATCGGAACCCCTCAATAATCTGGACGCGCCCCATGTGCTCCATCGGCTTCTCGAACTGGCTCGAGTTGCACTGGGTCGCGCTGGCCTTCCGCCAGCGGAATTGAAGGCCGCCGGTGTCGCGTTCGGCGGACCAGTGGATCCCGAGCGGGGCGTCACCATCCTCTCGCCACGTTCGCCCGGGTTCGAGCAGTTTCCGCTCGTCGCCTTGCTGGAGGAGCAGCTGCGCGTGCCGACCGTGCTCGAGAACGATGCCCGAGCCGCCGCGTTCGGCGAGGCGGTCTTCGGTGCAGCTCGCGGCTGTCAAACAGTCATCTATCTCCACCTCGGCTCGGGAGTCGGCGGAGGCATCATCGTGGATGGACGGCTCGTCTACGGTGCCACAAGTACGGCTGGAGAGATCGGCCACATGGTCGTCACAGCCGGTGGACCACTCTGTTCCTGCGGCAAGCCGGGACATCTGGAAGCGTATGTTGCCGAGCCAGCTCTCGTCGCTCGCGTCTGGGAAGCGCTCGTTATCTCACCGGATGACCCAGCGCATCGGCTCCTCAGTGGACCGATCTCGGCTCGCGTCCTGTTCGAGCGTGCACCGGAGAGTCCGACCATTCAGCGCGTTCTCGACGATACGATCCAGATGCTCGGGCTAGCCATCGCCTCGCTCATCGCCACGCTGAATCCAGAAGCCGTCATCATCGGCGGACCGGTAGCAGAAGCCGGTAGTCGTCTCCTGGAACCTTTGCAGGCGCGTGTCCGTCAATATGCGTATCCCGCCTCCCTACGCCGCGTACGCCTTGCACTCGCCGAACTCGGTCCGGATGCCCCGATGATCGGAGCTGTCGCGCTCGCCTTGGCTCGCACGTGAGTCGGCATGACCCGTACGACGTCATACCGACGACACCGTCTGCCTCCGGGACGAGCGAGCTCGACATACCGACGAGTCGGCAGAAGTGAGCACGGTCAGCAAAAGTTCGGAAGAATGTCCCTGGCTCGATCATCAGCCGGAAGCGACGGTACCTTCCTCGCTCCCGTCGTTCTACCGAGAACGGCAAGTCTTTCAGCTTCGTGAGGACGCGTACCCTGCTTAGCGAGCGGCGAACCGGAACCGCGAGCGCTCTCCGCCTGCTCGAATCGATAGCCTGCCGGATTGCTCGAGGCATCAACAGCGCAGTCTGCACCCAGTACCGACGCCATCGAGCGGATCCAAGCCTTCTCCCTTGCCGCGGGAGCGACCGACGTCGGTGAATGACCGATGATGTCACAGCTTTTCCCCAACGAGGATGCCTTCATCGTCTTACCAGTCGAAAGCCACCCTCGAAGTCGGTTGCCGAGACGGCCCGAGTACTGTTATCCTCATTATTTGGCATGGCTGAAGGGAGGTATCGTGTCCGCTATCGTCTTGAGCCCGAAGATTCAAGAACTCCTTATCGAATTGCTCCGCGAACTCGGTCGACCGGCCACGACCGAGGAACTTGTCCGACTGCTTCGTGAGCGTCTGCAATCGAGCTGACGCGCGTCGAAACGGGGAGTGCGCGAGTGACTGACGGGACGAACGTGCAGACCCTTCCTGAAATCGAATTCCGGGGTTCCACGGAGGAGCGCGACCTCGCACGCCGTGTCTTCGCGCTCTTGCGTGCGACTGCTCGCTTTTATCCCACACACGCCCCGATTCGCGTGCCTCTGGAGACGCTCGCCGCACACTTTGCCGAAACGGAAGCAGGTGGCTCGCTCACTGAATGGATTGAACGGCTGCGAACAGCTCTAGCGGCGAATGACCACGTGTTCGCCCTCGAGGCCACGCAAGATGGCCAGATCATCGTCGCCACGACGCGAGCTGGGCGTCCGCCACTACCGCCGGAAGCGCTCATCGATACCGCTCATCAGTTGCCGCGACGCTTCCTCGAGCCCCCACCCGAGGCATTGACGCCAACCAAGACGCGCCCGCCCGAGGAAAAAGCAGCCCCGGTCGCGGAGCCCGCAATTGCAGCGCCAGCCGAGGAAGAGGGGCTCGAGAAAGTCGTCGCCCCCGCAGCGACTGCTGCCACGGTCATCGAAGACATCACAGAACTCTCCGATGACGAACTGGCGGCCGCGATCCGGGTGACACTCAGCAACCGTCCTGACGTTGTCGGTTTCGCTGACCTGTGGGCGATCGCGCGGATCGTCCCGAGTCTTTCTCGTGGCGATGTTCGTCGGATTCGGGAATACATCGTCGAGCGAGGCGAACCACTGACCGACCGGGAAATCGTCGAGGTCCTCTTCGATGTCCGCCCTGGTATGCCGGATTATGCGTTGCGGCAACTCGCTCTCAACGCGCGCCTAATAAGCGAAGAGGGATTCGAGTTCGTGGGCGTCCCGGGCGCACATGCCTGGACAGTGCGCGAAGTCAATCCTGTGGCCCCACCGAAGCGAAAGGTTGCTGATCTCGGCCAGGATTTTCGCTATCTGCTGGAGTCCAGCGAGGCCATTCAGCCTGGGACAGAGAGCGTCGTCGACCATGTTCTGACGTTCTATGAGCATTACTACGGTGTCCTTCCGTATGACAGCACGATCGCTCCCGTGCTTCCACCACGTGTCTTTCCGGATCAGACACGGGCACTCCTTCGTTTCGAGGCCCCACAAACACACGAAACGTTTTACGTCGAATTGCGCTATCCGACGACGAACCGCGGCGGATTCCTTTTCGGGTTCGAACAGTTTTTCGCTGCCAACCTTGTCGCCGGAGCCCTCATCACCCTGGAACGCGCTGAGGAGCCAGGACGATTTATCATCGATTACCTTCCTATTTCGCGTCAGGAGCGACGCCTCCTCGCACTCGACGAAAAGCAGCGCAAGTATGTCTTTCGCCCAACGGTGTACTTCTGCGCAGTGCAAGACAGCATGCTCTTGACTGAGCAACGCTTTCCTCGCTTCGCGGGTCAAGAACCGCTCGACGAGCGGACTCGTCGCTCCTATGAGCGCGTATTGGAAATCACCTTCGAGCGAGTTGGTGAGAACGTCGGCAGCCGCGAGGCACCTCGCTACATGGCGACGCTCGACGACCTCGTCGCTGGTGTGAACGTCGAGCGTCCCCTGAGCGTCGACCGGATCCGTTACCTGCTCACTTCAGGGCAATATCCTCAGTTCGAAGCCGATCCGGACGTCGCCGACCTCTATTACTACACGCCACGGCGGTGAGCGCCATGCGACCTTCGACCAACACGAATATCGATATCGCCGAGCTTCTGGTACGATTCCGTGACCGCGTGCGGGCGAGCGACGTGGCTCAACTGTCCGATCTCTCTCGTCAAAGTGCCCGGCAATTACGACAGCTCTGGCCCACGCTGCCGGTCGCGACGCGGCGTCGCTTGGTCCAAATGATGGCGGAACTGGCTGAAGAGAACCTGGCACTCAACTTCCGTCACGTGTTCCTCATCGCGCTCGACGATGATGACCAGCAGGTGCGGGAATGTGCAATCGCTGGATTGTGGGAGGAAGAAGACACGCTGGTTCTCCATCGCCTCCTCGAGCGACTGCCCCGCGAATCAGAGCCGTCGGTACGAGCCGCACTTGCTCAGGCGCTCGGTCGTTTCACCGAACTCGATGTGCTGGGTCGGTTACCCCTCGAGGACTGTCGGGCTCTCCGCGCAGCTCTGTTTTCCCTTCTCGAGAGCAGTGAACCGCTCGAAGTGCGTCGCCGTGCGCTCGAAGCCGCAGCGGTATACTCGCACGATCCGAGGATCAACGAGGCGATCGAAGAAGCGTACTGGTCTGGCGAGCACGCCCTCAAAGTGAGTGCCTTGTATGCCATGGGTCGATCGCTAGACCGACGCTGGTTACCCCTTCTCCTGGAAGAGCTGCAGAGCGAGCACCCGGCATACCGCTATGAGGCTGCCACTGCCTGTGGCGAGCTGGGCGCAGAGGAAGCTGTCGACGAACTTATCTCTTTGACGTCCGACCCTGATCGCGCGGTGCAAGGGGCAGCGATCGCTGCACTCGGGCGCATCGGCGGTACTCTCGCCACGAATGTCTTGCGTCGCTTAGCTCGCTCGACCGATCCGGTTGTGCGCGATGCCGCCGAAGAGGCGCTGGCCGAAGCGGTATTCGCGAGCGATCCGCTCCGTCCCACTCCATGGTAAGTTCGTGCCACATTCGTTACGTCGATGATCCGGCTGAATGGGATCAGCTGGTTCTAGCCAGCGGCGGGCGGCTGTTGCAGAGCTGGCGCTGGGGCGAATTCAAGCAGCGACACGGGTGGTATTGTCTTCGGCTGTCGATCACCGCTGCGGACGGCGTTGCTCTCGCACAAATCCTCGTGCGGCGAATACTCCCGTTCTCCATCTTGTACATCCCCCGCGGACCCTTGGTCAGAGAATTCACCGAAGCACTGCCGAGAGCGTTTCACCATGTGATTCAGCAGCTGGCCCGCCAGTATCGCGCCATCGCAGTCCTCGCTGAACCGGAACACGCCTCCGGACTCACTGTCCTCCCTAGAGAACTCGGCTGGAAACCGAGCCGCTTTGTCATCCAACCGCGAAGAACCCTCAAAGTTCCTCTCGGGGATGACACCATGTTGCTCGAACAGATGAAGCCGAAGACACGGTATAACGTCCGCCTCGCATTCCGTCGCGGAGTGACGACACGCATCGCATCCCATAGCGAAATCGAGCGCTTTTATGAGTTGCTGCGCGAAACAGCCGAGCGCGATCGCTTCGGCATCCATCAGATCGACTATTTCCGAGATCTCCTGACACTCTTCGGTGAAGACGCAGCACTCCTGTTTGCTGAGTTCGCAGGGGAGCTCGCAGCAGGAGCGCTCGTTGTGCGATACGGTGACGAAGCAATCTATCTCTATGGTGCATCGAAGACCTCGCTGCAACGACATATGCCAACGTACGCTGTCCAGTGGGCTGCTCTCCAGTGGGCACGGTCACATGGCTGCCGCTGGTACGATCTGTGGGGGATCCCTGACACCGACGATCCCCCTCCCGAAACCGACGATGAGCACCTCAATGTCCGCTGCGGGTTGTGGGGTGTGTATCGGTTCAAGAGCGGATTCGGTGGACGCCCGTATACTTACCCTGGTGTGCAAGAGTTGGTCCGCTCACCGATCCTCATGGCGCTTTGGCGCCGACTGCGTCCACTAGGAGCGTGATTCCATGCCGGCTTTGCACGATTTGCTCAGCGATCTTTTTGCCGAGCTGCGTGGTGATGACGCGATCATGGTGACCCGCGTTGTCTACGACTCCCGCCAGGCAACGCCGGGCAGTCTTTTCGTCGCACTCCGAGGTACGCATACGGACGGACACTGTTATCTCGCTGACGCTGCCTCACGCGGTGCGGTGGCAGCAGTCGTCGAAGAGTGGCCCTCTCAAGATGTCCCTGGCCTACGTACCATCGCTCGAGTCAGTGACACTCGCGTGGCGCTCGCTGCCATCGCCGCGCGCTTCTACGGTCATCCAGCTTCCGATCTCGGCCTCATCGGAGTAACCGGTACAGACGGCAAAACGACGACGACCTTCCTGATCGATGCCATACTCCGCACAGCCGGCTACCGAACCGGTCTCATCGGCACCGTCGCCCTTCGCATCGGTGACGAGTTCGTGGCCCACGATCTCAGACAGACGACACCGGAGTCTCTCGATGTCCAGGCATTCCTGGCTCGCATGCGA
Organism: Thermomicrobium roseum DSM 5159; assembly: GCF_000021685.1. GTDB lineage: Bacteria > Chloroflexota > Chloroflexia > Thermomicrobiales > Thermomicrobiaceae > Thermomicrobium > Thermomicrobium roseum. The sequence continues at coordinate 912,001 of NC_011959.1, forward strand.
GCGACGGGTGTCGCCTGGGCTGTCGTGGAGGCGACGAGTCACGGGCTGGAGCTTCACCGGTTGGATCATTGTCCCTTCGATATCGCAGTCGTGACCAATGTAACCCAGGAGCATCTGGATTTCCACGGTACCATCGAAAACTACCGGCGAGCCAAGGGAAGGCTCCTGGAGTTCGTCCGCGATCGACCGGAACGAGCTTATCCGCGTGGAATCGTTCTCAATGCTGACGACGAGGGAGCACGGTCGCTCGCGCGGTTCGCTGGCTCGGTACCGATCCTGTGGTACTCAGCGACTGGTAAGGCTGTCCTCGTGGCGGAAAACGCCCGCATGACTGACAAAGGCACGAGTTTCCGCCTCCGGTATGGCGATCAGGCGGCTGATGTGCATCTGCGACTCTTCGGTCTCTGGAATGTCGAAAATGCGCTCGCTGCTGCAGGAACCGGCATTCTTCTCGGAATACCCTTGGACCAGGTCGTCACCGGTCTCCAGCAACTCGCGGCGGTACCCGGGCGTTTTACCCCGATCGACTGCGGACAGCCGTTCCGTGTGATCGTCGACTACGCCCACACACCGAAGTCATTCGAGCGAGTTCTCCCGCTGGCGCGCTCCCTTGCACGCGGACGGGTGATCGTCGTTTTCGGGAGCGCCGGTGAGCGTGACCGCATCAAACGCCGGCTGCAGGGAGCGATCGCTGCTCGCCTTGCCGAGTTCGCCGTCTTCACGTCGGAGGATCCTCGTCACGAGGACCCGGACGCCATCATCGCCGAAATCGCAGAGGGAGCACGTGAGGCTGGAGCGCAAGAGGGACAGCAGTTCGTCTGTGTAGAGGATCGGGCCCTTGCGATCCGAGAAGCGTTCCGGCGGGCACGTCCCGGTGATATCGTCTTATTGCTCGGGAAGGGACACGAGCAGTGCATACTGTACGGCGACGAACGACGGCCGTGGAACGAGGAAGCAGAAGCCAGGCAGGCGCTCCGAGAACTGGGGTACGACTGCTCATCCTGATCGCTCTCTTCGCATCGACTCTATTGGCATTCGGTTGTGGGGACACCGTCGAGGGACCGGACAGAGCGATCGCAGCGACGGCAAACGGCCGCATCCTGTTCATTCAGCACGGTGACATCGCGGTATGGGAGAACGGCAAGACACGCCGATTGCTGCAACTGGGAGATGCAGCCTGGGCACGCTGGTCCCCTGATGGACGACGCGTTGCCTTTGTCCGGTTGGGCGATGCATATTCGGATCTGTATATTGCGGATACGAGCACCGGCGAGATTCGCCAGCTGACGCGCAACCGTCCACCCTTCACGCCTGGTTCGTACGAATACGTGCAAAACGCCGTCTGGGCGCTCAGCCCTGCCTGGTCACCGGATGGCCAACGCTTGGTTTACGTCTCGGATCGGAACACGTTGAAGAACTTCCTCTGGCTCATTCCCAGTGCGGGTGGTACGCCGGAGCTGATCCAAGCCACTACCCGGCTAGGAGACAACGTCGATCAGCCGGCCTTTTCACCCGACGGCTCGCGAATCGTTTTCATTCACCGTGTGACCCGCGAGGACGGACTGCAAAGGCGGACCGATCTCTGGATCGTCGATCTCCGCAGCGGTAATCTGACCCCATTGGTTCAAGGTGGTGATGGGCAATACGCTCCCGCATGGTCTCCTGATGGTCAATGGATCGTTTACGTCGGTCGCCACGGTGAATCGAACGATTTGTTCCTCGTACCGGCCATGGGTGGGCAGCCGATTCAGATCACCGACTCGGGAGTCGTCGCTAGCCCGACGTGGTCACCGGACGGTCGCGCCATCGCATACCTGCAACTGGAACGGGACGGATTCGCGGTCTATGTACTCGAGCTCCGCATCGGTGCGGATGGCCGACCGCAGGCGACCGAACCGCGGAAACTGTTTACCGCCGAGCGTATCGATGCGGTGTCCGGATTGTCCTGGGTCCCCTGACGCCAGGTGAGTAGTGCTGGCTCTCGCTCGTCGTCGAGGAGAACCCCCCTCGTCCGGCTACGAGAATGGGGAACGGATGAGGTCCTTCCCGACCCGACCGGCCCCGGTTTCAGGACCAGCGGGGGTCTTCGTGTTTCCGGACAGTTGACAGCATTGGGCGAAGAGGTTCGGAGGGGGCATTCGTCGGTTGGGAACCTGACCAGCCCAAAACGGGATAGCCCGGAACTGCTAGGAGTCAGCGCCGGAACTCAGTCAGGTACCGGGTGGGGTTCTCCCGGCGCTCCCCGTTACGTGCAACCACGGGGTTGGCCGAGTACCCGGATAAACGGATGGACTCAACCGAATGGTAATGTTCCCACCGGAATACTCACCTCTTCTTCCGAGCGTGGTTCTCCGCTCCCCACTCGCCAAGGTCCGAAGTTCCACAGCATACTTAAAGCAGTGCTATCGAGCGGGGATGGCGGAACGGCAGACGCAGCCGTCTTAAAAACGGCAGGGAAGACCTCCCGTGCGGGTTCGAGTCCCGCTCCCCGCACCACGTCAGGATGCGGAAATCGACCGCTCGGTAGCTGCAGCTGTCGCCGTTGTCGGTTACCGGGTGAATGGTGTCGAAGTGGTGTCAGAAAATGTGTTCGACGACCAGCTCCGCCTGCATCCACGAAAACACCTCGCTCGTTGAGCCTCAACCCAGCGAGGCGGGTGTGCTAGACTGACGGTAATGGACGAGCCCACCTTCGTCCGGCCGAGTCTCCGGTGCCGACCCACCAGCACCCGATAGCCTCGTTTCCAAGTGCTCGATCGGCAGACCGAACCAACTCGCCGCATCGTTCCATTTCCTGTACCCTGAGTCGATCGTCCGAACACACGACCTCCCTCGTCAGCCCAGCGGGGGTTGGTGAGAGCGAGACCCAGACCGGTGGGGCGAGTCAGCTCTTGACCTCATCGGCGTGGTAGACCGCTGGGGTTCAGCGGGATCCATAGTGGCGCTTTGTTATAGCCCGAGCTGGCAGCGGAGCGCGGTCAGGATGGCGGACTTGCAGACGTGGGTACTCATCGCCTCCGAGCCGAATCGCATGACATCTTCCGAGTCGGTTCCGAACTTGTTCACCAGCTTCTCTGGCCAGTAGAACCATATTCCCCTGGGAGAGTGAAGCGGACACAGCTCGCGGGAGCACCAGTCCTCGTTGCGCCTGACCTTCGCTTGTCCGATCTCGACTGTGCCATCCACGGTCACCGAAAACACTGATCGCCTGTAATCGGTGAGGCTCCTCGAAAACCGGGCCGCGGTCGAAGACTCCACAATGATGCGTGGAACCCATCGAACGCCGTCGAGCACGACGAGCCCGCACCGCGCGACCGCGACCGTCGTTCCAACGGTGCCACCCTACCCTCGTGGGGATGACCGAGTGGGTCGGGGAACCTCGGCGGCTGCTGGCGCGATGCTGAGTTGCTGATCACTCAGCGAGTCCCGACCGTGCCGGTGCGATCGTCCACTTCCACGGACTCCGCACGAGGACAGTACTCCATCGCGATCGACACGTGGGTACCCCCATCACAGTACTATTGGGGAAGTCTTCGCTTTGGTACACCCGTGTGCGTCCGCTGAGCGCGTGCTGGAGCGAGAGGGTAGGCAGATCGTACCGCACGGAGGCAGCCGCTTCGAACGCCCGCGCGCTCATCGACGTCGCGAGGAGCCGCGTCATCCGCAATCGCACCAGGCACTTACGCGAGCCGGCTGGCACTCGCTGTCGGCTCATCCACCGGATGTTCGAAGGAAGAAGCATTCATCCAGAAAGGGACGACACGAGCAGACGACGTGCAGCGATAGGAGGATCGGGCATCAGTATCTGGTCGACCTCGTTCTCGAGATGGACCGGAGCGAGCGAAGTCCACCGTTCCAGAGAAGCACGCGAGCAGCTCACTCTGCTCGGGCTGGCATCAGAGAGTAGGACCGACGCGGAGTGCGGAAGAAGATCGACGTCCCAGGCGAGGCGTGACGAGCGCGAGGTAAACGAAAAGCGCCCCGGTCAAGGGGCGCTGGAGCGGAAGACGGGATTCGAACCCGCGACCTCCTCCTTGGCAAGGAGGTGCTCTACCAGCTGAGCCACTTCCGCATATCTCCGCGGCGGCAACTGACCGCCGTCGCACTGCTTAGTATAGTGACCTAGACCGGCGCTGTCAAGGGGATCGATCCTCGAACGACTTTCTGCCGGCCCACCCGGAATCCACGACAGGAGCGGAGCGAACAGCGGACTCGTGTTGTCCCCAAGGCAACGTTGGGCTCGCGGGACCGCTTCCTCTTCAGCCTGAGGTCGCCCGGAATCGACCGGTTTTGCACGAGTGTCGCCCTCGAACCGATCGCCGCTCACGGATACCTCGTTGTCTTCTCGACCGGTGTGACTCCAGCGTGCGCTGGTGGCCCTGGTTGACCCGGATCTCGCTGAGGAGACGCCTGCCCCGGAACGACTGCGCGACGGTCGAGCGCAACCACAGCAGCACCTGACCATTTCTCGCTCCGCCGCGAAACGAGACGCGTTACGTCCTTCAGTGCGACGCTCGTTTCCAATGGCTAACCTCGACAGTGACGCAAGTCGCCGACTCGAACCTGCACCGCTGTGGCAGGACGCTCCGACCGGGTTCAGCCGGGGCAATTTCTCGACTTCGCCTGGCGACCGCCAGGATCTGTGGTGCGGTCCAGGAAATGGGACGATGCAGCCAAGCCCCCCACCCGAGTGGATGCTCGGGAGAATCAGCACACGACCGCAGACCACCGAAAAAATGCTCTGGCACTGCGGTATCTCCACACTCCTGCGGCGGGAAAGGACGCCCCGGGATCTCGCCGCGGCGTGTCGGCGGAGAGCCCGAACCCGCGACTCGTCTGAGAGGGCATCTCAGCCGGTTGTCGCGCCCTTTCCCATAGTGATCGATTGACTGAAGAACGGTGGTACAGCGGAGAGCTGCTCCGCACACCAGGCCAGCTCGATACCATAAAATGGATTACCGAAGGGGGTACCAAAAAGAATAGAAAATATCCTTGACCAGAGGAGAGCGTTTTGCGTTCTCCGATCCCCTGTTACCTCATTCTTGGGCTGCGCTCTCAGGTGCACGGTCACGCTCGAACTCCGGTGACCCGGCAACAGCGGCAATCGTCTCCTCGACCAGTTCCTCACCCTGCAGCTCTGCCAACTCCTCGGATGGTAAGAGCAGGGGCTGCGTCAATTCATCGGGAGTGAGCAACCGGCGGGGCGGAGCCGCATACGCATGCCGTGCCGGAACTGAAACGAGTTCCAACTCCGGATACCGTAGAGCCGTCAGGCGATGGCCGAATACGCAACCGGTGTCGATATTGATCGTTCGATTGATCCACACCGGCTCCGTTACCGGCGTGTGCCCGTAAACCACGAGCGCGCGCCCGCGATAATCGAGCGCCCAATTGAGCCGGATCGGCAATCCGCGCTCGTCCACCTCTCCGGTCGTCATCCCGAACAAGGCGATGCGTCGCACCACCGGTGAATCGCGACCATGGTACTCGGCAGGCAAACCCGCATGGGCGACGACGAGCCGCCCTTCGTCCAAAACGAGATGGTGCGGCAGCTTGCGCAGGAAGCGCCACACTCGTTGCCGAAACTCCTCCGACTCTACGGCAAGTTGCTCCACACTTGCCTCGAAACCGTGCGCGATCCGCACTTGGTGCCCCTCCAAGTAACGGAGCAACTTTCGATCATGATTGCCCATCACGGCAGCGGCTCGCCCACGCGCAACGGCAGACATCGCCAGCTGCAGAACGGGGACGATCTTCGGTCCCCTGTCGACCAAGTCTCCGACGAAAACGAGGCGTCGCCCTCCAGGATGAGCGACCAAGTACTGTCGCTCGCCAGAACGATTCCGTTGCTCCGCAATCTGGTAACCGAGGTGCTCGAGGAGCTCGACCAACTCGTCGAAACAGCCGTGCACATCGCCCACGATATCGAAGGGTCCACGCCACCATCGTCGATCGCTCGGCAACGGTCGACGAACAACGATTGCGGAGGCAGCCTCTTGCGGACTCCGCAACCAGTAACGGCGTTGGAACGGCTCTTCGACCAGCGCTGCCCGATTCTCCTCCAGTTGAGCGAATTGCCGCTCGATGACACCTCGTCCCACCTGTCGGCCAGGCCGTTGCTGATCGTTTGCGAGATACGCTTCCAGCGGGTAATCGAAGATGATCGCCACGCAGGGCACGTGGTAACGACGAGCCAGTTCGATCAGTGGCAAACGGGCATCGCGACGGGTATTCGTCGCATCGATCACCGTAAGACGGCCACGCCGGAGCCGCCCTTCCGCGACCCGATGCAAGAGCTCGAAAGCTTCACGCGTCGCACTCTGATCTGCCTCGTCGTCCGTGATCATAGCACGGAAGAAATCAGAGGAAAGCACCTCTGTCGGCCGGAAATGGCGCTGAGCGAAGGTTGATTTGCCTGAACCAGATGGCCCGACGAGCAGAACCAGGGACAGTGCAGGAATGACCAGGCGGCGAGGACGCGGTCCTGATGCAGACTCCGAATGGAACGGCCGATCCACGGGCCGACACCTCCAGATCGTCGGGCAATGGTACTACGACGAACTAGCGCTGGATCGACCGTACCGGTAGAATTGAATGGCGATGGGGGCCTGTAGCTCAGCGGCAGAGCACGAGGCTCATAACCTCAGGGTCGTAGGTTCGAATCCTACCAGGCCCACCGATCCTATTGGACTGCTCGAGGTAGTGAGGTGAGAATGACGCAGATCCACGATCCGGTGCGATTGACTCCCCAGGAACTCGCCCGTCTGGCGGCCGAGACAGCGGCCGACGCGATGGCAACGGATATTCAGGTGCTTGACCTCACGCGCTTCACCCCCTTTTTCGACCTCTTCGTCGTGTGCACTGCCGACAATACCCGACAGCTGCGCGCCCTCGTGACGCATCTCAGCGAGGCACTCGACGAGGCAGGCGCCACACAACTTCGTGTGGAAGGCGAGCCCGAGACAGGCTGGGTCATTCTCGACTATGGAAGCGTGGTCATTCATCTGTTCACGCCTGACCAGCGTTCCTATTATCGGCTCGAGGAACACTGGGCGAGCGCACCACGAGTCTTGGTGATCCAGTGAGCGAGAGGAAACCAAAAGGCATGAAGGCTCGGCGCCACGGTCGCACTTGGATGTTCGCTCTCGTTGGCTTCGCCCTCGGCACAGCCGGTGGATTAGGGGTGGGCCTCGTTTTGTCCTGCCCACTTCGTCGTCGTTCTTCGTCGCCCCATCTCCCCGATCGCACGGCCTTTTTGCAGTGATTCATAGTAGTCTGCGGGCCCGCTCCAATTCACGCTCGAAGCGCTCTTGATCAGCCACGCAGCGAACAGCCCACGGCACAGCTTCCAATCGCTCGCGCTCGATCGGCCGTTTGCAATCGACACAGATGCCGTAGGTCCCCTGATCGATGCGCTCGAGCGCTGCGAGAACCTCGTGCAACTCCTCTTCCAGTGTCCGGAGCATTGTCTGATCGTACTCAGCCATCACCATATCACTCGCCGCGTCCGCCAAGTGGGTGGCAACTGTCCCCTCCTCCGCTTGGCTCTGCCCCTCATCAGCCAGCATACGGAGGAGTTGGCGGCGCTGGCTCTCCAATTCCTCGCGTCGCTGCTCGAGTCTTCGGCGCATCGATTCGATCCACTCGCGATCGCTCGATTCCGTCATGTTCTCGTCATCCTTTCTCGGCATGGACTGCCTGTCGCTCGACCAGTCGCTCGAAGAGCCGGAGCTCATCGCGGACGTATCGGGTCACCAAAAAGTTCTCTCGAACGCGCGCCCGGCCTCGCTGGCCAACGACTCGTGCCAGTTCGCGATCACGAAGAAGCTCGAGCACTCGCTCGACGAAAGCATCCTCGTCGAGCGGATCGACTAGGAAGCCTCCTTCTCCGTCTGCCATTTGCAGTACGATCCCGCCGCTGCGGCCAGCGACCACTGGGGTTTCTTTCCACATCGCTTCGCTGACGACCAGTCCAAATCCCTCACGAATCGACTTTTGTACCACGACCCACGCCGAGTGCTGGAAAGCATTGACTTCGACATAACTGATCCCGGCCACATTCGTTCCGACCAGAATGTCCGGGTCCTTCTCCGCTTCCTCGCGGATTCGATCGTATAAGCGCCAACCTTCGGGATCGTCGAGCGCCATGGATCCCAGAAGCGCCAGTTGGACACCCGGCATCGCATCGCGCACGCGCCGGAACACCCGGATCACCCCGAACGGATCCTTCCAAGGATCGAAGCGGGAAACCTGAACGACCAACGGTCGAGACGCCACGACGCCGTACCAATCCAGGATGCGCCGCCTCAGCGTGGCTGGCAGTGGAAGGTTCTTCGGGCTCAACGGATCGATTCCAGGCGGGAAAATGTCGACAGTACGGTCCCTGAGGGCCGGCAAGACGAACTCGCGCATCGTGAAGACGTACCCGTCGTAGCCCTCGAGCCACGGCAGGAGAAATGTCTCTGCGGCCGGATACGGCTGTGATGTGTCGATATGACACCGCCAAACCCATCGCGTCGCCGCCGTGGGAGCGAATGCTCGCAGCGCTGCTGGCTGCGGATCATGCACGACGATCACATCGTATTCAGCCGATAGCCCCGCCGCATTCGCCCGGTTGTTGATGAGATACACTTCTTCTGCGTCGGCAGAAGCCACGAACGGAGCACCTTGTAGACCGTTATGAAGTGCTTTCGTAACCTCGAAAAACCGGCTGTCACCCGCGATGACGAGCCAGTCGACCGACAGTCCGAGAGCGATTTCCAACGCGACACTCGAGCGCAACAATTCCGAGACGCCACCGCCATATGGTGTCGCATTGATGTGCGCCACCCGAAGCCCACGCAATCGATTACCGAGACGGATCAGTTCATCGATTTGCTCGGTCGGCACAAACTCCCGATATGACTCGATCGTGACCGGAGCGAGCCGCACGCGGTGCAGCATCGCTCAGAGCCCTTCACGCGAACGGACTCGTCGTTCTGCCTCGCTCTGCAACTGGGCCAGTCGCTGACTCAGCCGTACCGGATACCGTTCCACCGGCCTCAGTGAGCGCATCCATTCTGGGAACCGCTGCATCTCCTCCCGATGGTGAGCCCGCGCCTGCCCAAGCGTCGACGTTTCGACGATTTCACCGTCTCGCATCACTGGGCGTAACAACGGTATCCAGTCGGGACCTGGAGCTGGTTCGTCACGCAGCGCGATCAGGTCCTCGACATAACGACCATCTGCGCCCACGCGACGCCAGACCTGCTTCGCACCGACCAGTGTTCGCTTACCGGTACTCAATTTGAGCACCGGCTGCCCTTCATACTCGACCAGTTTATAGGCCATGTCAGCGAGAGGGGCATCCGCGGACGTTCCCAACCGGGAGCCTACCCCATAGCCATCGATCGGAGCCCTCTTCGCTTCCAATTCAGCGATCTCGTACTCGTCGAGTCCCCCACTGGCGAAAATCTGGATATCCCGGAATCCCGCACGATCGAGAATCTCGCGAACCGCGCGACTCAGCTCAGCCAGATCCCCACTGTCCAAACGGACAGCTCGGACACGGCGTCCCTCCTGCGTGAGTTCGCGTGCGACGATGATGGCATGTTCGGCTCCGCGCAATGTGTCGTAGGTATCGATGAGAAGTATCGGATCACCAGGATAGGTGCGGGCGAAAGCCCGGAACGCATCCAGTTCGGACGGGAACGACTCGATGTACGAGTGAGCGACCGTGCCGCTGACCGGGATACCATACCGTTCACCGGCTAAGACATTGCTTGTTGCAGCAAACCCGGCTAGATAGGCTGCTCGCGCTGCAGTCAATCCAGCATCCAGACTCGGTGTTCGTCGCAAGCCGAAATCAACTAGCGTCTTGCCGGGAGCGACCAGAACACAACGAGCAGCTTTTGTTGCGACGAGCGTCGCATAGTGAACGGAATTCAACACCAGCGTCTCGATGATCTGCGCCTGATCGATCGGCGCCTCCACCTCCAGGATCGGCTCGTCAGGGAAGACGACCGTCCCCTCCTGCACTGCCCAGATATCGCCTCGAAAACGAAAGTGCACAAGCGAGTCGACGAAGCTGCGCCGTAATCCCGGAAGAGTCGCCAAGAAGCGGAGCGCCTCCTCTTCGAAACGAAGCTCGACGAGGCGCTCCAATAATTCGGCGATTCCGGCAGCCACGAGGAAGTGACGGTTCTCGGGAAACTTGCGCACGAAAAGGCTGAACACCGCTCGGCCAGCATGACCCAGCGTGTGATAGCTCGACGCCATGGTCAATTCATAGAGATCGGTCGAAAGGGCGACTTCGAGGCGCGTCGGACTCATCTTTCCCCCGATCGCACAGCAAACCTACGCTTCCAGGTCCTGCCGGCGCTCGCGGAGAAGATCGGCCAGGAACTGGCGACTGGCCTCGATGATCCGCGGAACCCGCTCGACTGGTACCCCTTCGGCGAGCGCGATTTGTTCGTCCGACCAGCCATCGACCTTCAAGAGGAAGATCTCGCGCCAGCTTTCGGGTAGACGCTCCAGTGCCTCGTCCAGAATCTGTTGCGTTTCCTCCGCGAGGACAACGTCTTCGGGAATGTCAGCGGTCGGATCAGCTAAAACATCGATGAGGCGGACAACTTGGTCGGGCCATTCATCCCCCTGATATCCGACCGGCTCTTCGAGTGATCGCTCGTGCTCGAGCCGGCGTCGCTCCTGCTCGACGAGTTGGCGCACCACCCGGCGAGCTGTCCGCCGAAGCCATCGGTAGAGTCCGCGCTCAGGCGCCTCACGCCAATGCTGGATCGCTCGGAGGAGCACTGCATCGGTCACATCCTGTTCATCGAGGACACCCGACGGAATGACCCCGAAAGCGACGAAGCGGCCAATTTCTCGCCGCACGAATCGCCGCAATGGCCGGTACTGTTCGGCGAGCTGCTGAGCCAGCCATTCCCGTCGCGACACACTTTCCAGTCCACGATCCTGCTGAGCGATGGTCTCGAGATGCTCGCGCAGCCGAGCGAGCAATCGATGTCGTTCCGTGTCCATCCATCCTGTCGTACTCATCGCTCACGCTCCGGCGTCGATTCTTCCCCTTCACTGGCACTTTCCTCTTCGACCGGTGCGATCGGCGGCCGTGCCAAGCCCGGGTGGATACGGGCGCGGCGGATGAAGGGCTCATTCCGCCACTTCGCCAGTTGTCGATCCAGCTCATCGTACAGGTCATCAAAAGCATCCCGCAGGGCCTGTGCCGGATTTTGCCCCTCTCCCTTCGCCACGATGTCTGGCCCAGGGATCCGAAGATGCAACTTGGCAACGTAGGTATCGCTCCGCTGCAAATGCTCGACCGTGATATCGAGCAACTTGAGGTCGTCCTCCAAGTCAGCGAGCTTCTTCTCCAAGACCCGTATTTCCCGCTCGACGATGTGGTTCACCTTGTCCTGACTCACGCCCAGATCGTGATAACGGATCCGCATCGTCTGTCCCTCCCGTGTCACTCCCCACCAGAAACGGGGCATGCATCGTGCCACACAGCATACCTGATCGCCGTATCGACTTGCCCATCTTCACGCGTCATCCGCTTTGCGGTATCCTATGAACGGTATCAGCTGGTTGGCAGCCAGTGCAGAGGGAGGGAAGGTGCCATGAGCATCACAACGTGGAATCCCTGGCGCGAACTCGAGACGATGCGCGAACGGGTCGACCGCCTGTTCAGTGAACTCGCTCGTTGGCGAGGGGGCGAAGAACTCGGTATTCCTATCGATTTGCAGGAGACTGACGACGCACTCATCGTGCGAGCCTCGCTCCCCGGTTTTCGCCCGGAAGATATTTCAGTGGAAATTCGCCAAGGCGTCCTCACTATTCGAGCTGAAACGAAGGAAGAGCGCGAAGAGACAAAGGGAACCTGGCACATCCGCGAACGACGCGTCGGTAGTGCCTATCGGGCAATCACGCTCCCGGTTCCAGTTCGGGAAGACGAAGCACAGGCTACTTATCAGCACGGCGTACTCGAAATCCGGATCCCGAAGGCAGAGGCAGCCGAGCGCCGTCGTATTCCTGTCCAGGTTCGTTCCTGAAGCCCCCAGACGCTTCCGTACCAGGGCGACCCCGCTCCTGCGATCCAGGCGGGGTCGCCTGTTTCTCCGTTCGGTTCAATAGCGAGTTCGGTCTTCTGGAATCACATCTTCACCGACGCAGCTCAAACAGTGCCCGAGAACCTGGAGGACCTGACCTCGCGGTGCACCTTCGCGATAGACTGTCACACCCTTGCAACCCAGCTCATGCGCGAGCAGGAATGCTCGGCGGACGTCATCGCGTGTTGCCTCGTACGGGAGATTGATCGTCTTGCTGACGGCGTTCTCGACGTGGCGCTGCACCGCGGCCTGCACTCTGATATGCTCTTCCGGGCTGATTTCTGTCGCAACACGGAAGAGTCGCCGGAGCTCCTCCGGCAAATCGGTGCGATGACCGATCCGTCCAGTGACTTCGATCTCGTGGAGCAGTGCTGGATCGTACTTCCCGATCCGACTCAGTTCGCGCAAGAGGAGCGGATGCGGCTCGACTATGCCCACGAACTCGCCGACATGACGGTACGCCAGCGCATACAGTGGCTCGATCCCACTACTGCATCCAGCGATGATGCTGATGCTTCCCGTCGGCGCGACAGTCGTAACGGTGGCATTGCGTCGTGGTGGTTCCCCACGAGCAGCATAACGGCTGATCGGAAAATTCGGAAACGGTCCGCGCTCCTCAGCCAATCGACGACTCGCCTCGACCGCAGCAGCCTGCACCAAACCCATCACTCGATCAGCCACCGCAACGGATTCGTCTGACCCATACGGAATGCGGAGTGCCAACAGCAGGTCAGCGAATCCCATGATGCCGAGTCCCACTTTTCGATTCGCCCGACAGATCGTCTCGATTTCCACCTTCGGGTAACGGGATACCTCCACCATATTGTCCAGGAAGCGAAGAGCCAGCCGAGCTGACTCCTGCAGACCTGCTTCGTCGAGAAAAGCTCGATCACCGCGTTCGACAATGAACGCACGCAAATTCAAGGACCCGAGAACGCACGCTTCCCATGGGTGCAGGGGTACTTCTCCGCAAGGGTTGGTCGCTTCCAACGGTCCGAGCGCCGGCACCGCGTTATCGCGCTGGATTCGGTCGTAAAAGAGTAGGCCAGGATCACCGACCTCCCATGCTGCGTCGACCATGGCATCGAACAACTCACCAGCATTCGCTTGCGCGAAGGGAAGTCCCGTTCGAGGATTGATCAAAGCGATCTCGCGTCGCTCAATGGCTGCCCGCAGAAAGTCATCGGTTACCAGAACGGAAAAATTGAAGCGCGAGAAGAGAGCGGGATTCCGTTTGGCATCGATGAACTCGCGCACGTCAGGGTGATCACAGCGCAAGACGGCCATGTTCGCCCCGCCACGAACACTTTCGGTCGCGATCACGTCACTCGCGACATCGAAAATGCGAATGAAGGAAACCGCTCCCGACGACGGACGGCGAGTCGAACGGACAAGGTCGCCGCGCGGTCGAAGATGAGAAAAGGAAAATCCTGTCCCGCCACCGGTCTGCTGAATCTTTGCAGCATCCCGCACCGCCCCGAAGATTCCATCCAAGGAATCAGGAACCGGTATGACGAAACAGGCGAAGAGTTGCCCGAGCTGCGTTCCCGCGTTGATCAGTGCTGGAGTATTAGGAAGAAAGCGTAGGGTCGTCATCAGTTCGTAGAACTTTTCGGCAATCTCCGCACTGCGTGGGCCTCGCGGAAAGGCATCCTCTGCAGCAGCGACCGCTCGTGCGACGCGCCAAAAAAGCTCTTCCTCGGTCTCGATGATCCGGCCCTCTTCGTCCCGACGGAGATAGCGGAGGCGAAGCAACGATCGAGCAGAATCGCTCAACTCCAGCGGCATCCGTTCACCTCCTCGCTGCATGTCGCACGTATCATGCCACCAGGGGTTCATGGACCCCAAGCCCGTTTCGCGTCTCTGTGTGCTCCATGTTGTCTGCCAGGACGGGTCGTCATACCGCCCGGCAGCAGATCGCGACAAAGTGACTAGGATATCCGACAGAAAGGGGATCCTGTGAAAGTAACCGTACTAGGCGGCAGTGCCGCTGCCCCCAATCCGGGACAAGGTTGCAGCGGATATCTTCTCGAGTGCGGAAGAACGAGCCTGCTCGTCGATTGCGGTCCCGGGATCTTACCGTCATTGCTCCGCTACCGACGCTTGGACAATCTCGATGCAATCGTGCTTTCACATCTCCATCAGGATCACGTGTTGGACATCGTTCCCATGCGGTACGCGCTGAAATACGCACCCGCGTTGCACCGGCGCCGCATACCACTCTGGGTACCACCGGGAGGATCGCTCTTTCTCCAACGCCTGGCTCAGGTTCTGGCGCTCGGCAGCGAAGCTGCTGATTCCTTCTTCGCCGAAACGTTCGAGATCGCCGAATTCGATCCCCAGTCCGTGCTCGAAGTCCCCGGCTGGGAAATCCGTTTCCATCCGACCCGGCACTGGATCCCATGTTGGGCTCTACGCGTTACGTGCCCCCACGCAACGGTCGTCTATACAGCCGATACCGGATGGGACGACACGCTCCCATCGTTTGCCCACGGAGCTGACTTACTGATCGCAGAAGCAACCTTGCCAGTCGAGAGCGAACCTGATGCACGAAGCGGTCATCTGACCGCATCGGATGCAGCAGTGCTCGCAGCGCTTGCTGATGTGCACGTGCTCCTCTTGACACACTATTGGGAACCGTTGGATGAGGCAAATACTCGGGCACTCGTCCATCGATCGTTTTCTGGTTCGGTACTGATCGCTCGAACTGGGTTGATCGTCGATCTCGGACCGAAAGGAGAGACGCAGTGACAGCACCGCGCTCCGTGCCCGGCTTCTCTCTCGGTCACTGGACGCATCCCTCGGGACGGACCGGTTGTACGGTGATCCTCGCCGAGCGTCCTGCGCTCGCTGCTTGCGATGTTCGGGGTGGTGCGCCAGGAACACGCGAAACCGAACTCATGAGGCCCGGTAGCCTCGTCCGCCACGTCGACGCGGTCTTGCTGACAGGCGGCAGCGCATTTGGGCTGGCGGCTGCCGAGGGCGTCGTCCGGTGGCTACACGAGCACGGTCGCGGCTTTCCGACCGAGGTCGCACCCGTGCCGATCGTTGCCGCTGCCGTCCTCTACGACCTGACAGGTCCAGAAGTACTCTTTGCCGATGCGAGCGCTGGTTACGCAGCGTGTGCTGCTGCGATTCCGGAGGGCTGGTACTCGGGACGCTTGGGAGCAGGCGCCGGAGCGACCGTGGGGAAATTACTCGGCCGTGCCAATGCCAGTCCCACCGGGCTCGGGAGTGCACTCCTCCGAGTCGGAGCGCACGTCATCGGTGCCTTGGCCGCAGTCAATGCGATCGGTGAGATCGTCGACCCGGCGACTGGAGTAACGCGTGCCGGTATCCGCAGTCAGGACGGTACCTGGCTCGAAAGTCGCAGGCTGATCCTGTCCGGTCATTCACCGGCCTCGGGACTCGGTACGAACACGACACTCGTCGTCGTTGCCACGGACCATCCGATCGACCATGACGCCCTCTTCCGCATGACTGTCGCCGCCCATGATGCGATCGCTCGAACCATTCGACCTGCGCACACGATCTACGATGGTGATACGGTTTTCGTACTCGCGAGTGCGGAGACGAACAAGCTCGATCCAGCGGAAGTCCTGCGCATTTGCACGGCGACCGAAATTGTTGTCGAACAGGCGATTCTGGCTAGTATCCCGCAATGATGGAGAGAGCGGTCTCGCAAACGGCACCGGGTGCTAGACTAGTAGAGGTACCAAAGATGACCCGGAGCAGCCTTCCGATGGAGATTCTCGTTTCGACAGGTTCACTGCCGTGGCTTCCTCTGTCCGCTCGTTTGCAGCTGATTCGCGAGGCAGGTGCTGACGGTGCCGAACTGCTTCTTCAGCGCCGTCCTCGCGAGCGGGAGGCTGAAACGATTCGGGAGATCAGCCGAGAGAGCGGTCTTCCGGTTCGTTCCCTCCATTCGCTGCTTCGCTTGCGCTCCGTATCACCCGATATCCAAGCAGTGGATGTTGAGAGTTCAGCCCGGCTCGCTGCCGAACTCCCTCGATGCTCGATCCTCGTCGTCCATCCTCCGATCGGCGCAGAACGCGAACAGTGGACGACAGTTATGAGGCGAATCGAGCGTTCACGCCCAGAGCATCTTCGGATCGGTCTCGAAACTCCGGGACAGCATCGGCGAGGCCAACGACCTGCTCCATTCGACAATTTGGAGTTTCTCGTGCGCTACGCGGAGGAATGGGATCTCGGCATTGTATTCGATACTGCACACGCAGCGAGCCTCGGATGGGATTTGCAAGCAGCCCTCGCACTTTGCTTGCCTCGACTCGTCAACGTCCACCTGAGCGATGCCAGTGACCGCGAATGGTGGATCGGTTTCCTCAACTCGATCGTCCGCGACCATCGCTGTCCGGGAGACGGAATCTTGCCCTTGCGTCAGCTTCTCCAATTTCTCCGCGACCAGGGATACCGCGGTTTCGTCACGCTCGAGCTGAGTCCGCTCGCGCTTTTCTCGCTTCGTCGCGGCTCGATCGTTCGTGTGCTCCAGAAAGCGATCGCCTTCGTCTGCGAAGCCATCGGAGAGCCGGCACCTGGCCGATCATCTCCCGGTCGCGAACCACCAACGAGAAGACGCTGAGGTTGCTCACCCCAGCGTTTCCCGTCACCGACGTCAACGAGGCACTTTTCCAGTAGTCTATCGCTTCGTGTACTGCGGTGCCTTGCGCGCCCGCTTGAGTCCCGGCTTCATCCGCTCCTTGACGCGCGGATCGCGCGTGAGCAACCCAGCACGCTTCAGGACGGGTCGCAGTTCGGGATTGAAGCGGAGAAGCGCTCGCGCAACGCCGTGACGTACGGCACCAGCTTGCCCGGAGATCCCTCCCCCAACGACCCGTGCACGAATGTCGAAGTGGTCCTGCAATCCCGTCAGTCGCAGAGGCTCGGTGATCATCACGCGATAAAGCAGGCGATTGCCGAAGTACTGGGAAGCCGGTCGACCGTTGATGAGAATTTGTCCGCTGCCAGGATAAAGACGAACCCGCGCCACAGCAGTCTTTCGTCGACCGAGCCCGTAGTAATACTGCGGTTTGGTACCGGTCGGCTGCGATGCGCGCGCCGTTTCGACCACGATTCTCACGCTCCTCTCGTCGTCCTATCAGCCCTCCAAATGGAGGATTTCCGGCTTTTGAGCCCCGTGCGGATGATTGGGCCCCGCGTACACCTTGAGTTTACGGAACAGCTGACGGCCCATCGGCCCCTTCGGCAACATGCGCCGTACGGCGAGCTCGATCGGTCGTGTCGGATGCTTCGCGATCATGTCTCGGAAGCTGATCAACTTGAGCCCGCCCGGATACTGCGAATGTCGCCAGTAGACTTTGTCGCGCTCCTTCGTTCCAGCCAGACGCACCTTTTCCGCATTGATGACGATCACGAAGTCGCCCACGTCGGCATGCGGTGTGTACTGTGGCTTGTGCTTGCCGCGGAGGATCGCCGCGATTTGACTCGCCAGGCGACCGAGTCGCTTTCCTTCCGCGTCGACAACCCACCACTTCCGCTCGACTTCTCCTGGTTTGGCCATATAGGTTCGCTGCAGGTAACGTCGCTTTTTCGCTTTCACCGTCATCGTTCATCCCTCGCTCTCGGAGGCATCACCCACGACTCTCTTCGTCTGCCCGCGAAGCGGGCGTGGCCAATGCAATGTCTTCAGGATAGCGAACTCTCCACAGGACGAGGCCACCCGGCGGCGCGGGCGGTGGTGCTGCTCGTCGATCGCAGCGCTCGAGCAGCTCGGAGATCCAGCTCGGTTCCGCCGCACCGGTCCCCACCCGCACCAACGCTGAGACCATCGTACGCACCATTTGGGGTAAGAAACCATTGGCACGGACTCGAAATTCGACGATCTGCGCGCCCGTACCGACTGGCTCCACCACCGGGCTGAGCAGATGCCATTCTGCCATCGTGATTGTCCGGACGCGGGGAGTTGTCGCTTTGGGTCCTCCGAGGCCGTGCCCGGCAAACGAGCGAAAGTCATGGCTTCCCAGAAAAAACTGAGCCGCTTCCTGCATCGCCCGAAGGTCGAGTAGTCCGGCAAATCGCCAGACGAAGCGCCGCAGGAAAAGCGGCGGTTGTTCTCCTTGCCAGATACGGTAACGATACTCGCGGTCGACAGCCCCGCGTCGCGCGTGGAAACCGGCCGGCATGCGAGCCACCCGGTAGACCACCACATCCTCCGGCAACCATGCTTGGAGCGCTCGCGCCAGTGTCGCCTCGTCATGGCGCCAGCACAGATCGAAGCTCGCCACTTGGCCAACCGCGTGCACACCCGCATCCGTGCGACCAGCCAAAGCAACGCGAACCGGCTCACCAGCCAGCCGCGCCAAGGCCTCCTCCAAGACTCCCTGTACGGTGCGCAGCCCCGGCTGGCGCTGGGAACCACTGAACGCAGTACCCTCGTACCCGAAGTCGAGCCGATAGCGTTGGCGCACCATACAGCGGTCATCGCATGCATCAGGCGACGAACTCGATCAGCGCCAAGGGGGCGCCATCACCGCGTCGTTGACCGATCCGGTAGATGCGTGTATAGCCACCCGGCTGTCCGACGAACCGTGGCGCGATGACGTCGAAGAGTTTCGCCACGGCACGCTGGTCACCCAGTTGCGCCCACGCGAGCCGGCGATGGTGATCGGTATCCTCACGAGCCAACGTCACCAGTCGCTCGACGATCGGTTGGATCGTCTTGGCCTTGGCCAACGTTGTCGTCATCCGTTCATGAAGGATCAAGGATACCGCCAGATTCCGGAAAAGGTTTTTCCGCGGATTGGTTCGGCGCCCGAACTTCCGCCCTGCTTTCCGATGACGCACGCTCAGTCCTCCTCACCTTCTCCAGCACCGACCCCGACCTCGGGGACCGCACCGGAGAAAAGCGGCCCCTCGGTGTAGCCGTTCTCCTGCAAGCGTTCCCGGAGTTCCTGAAGCGCACGCGGACCGAAGTTCCTGATTCCGAGGAGCTGGTCGGGTCGCATCGCCAGGACTTGGCCCACCCGCTCGATGCCCCGTGCACGAAGGGCATTGAGTACGCGTTGGGATAGCCCGATCTCCGAGAGGAGTCGCGTATCGTCGACGTGCGCGACGCTCCATTCCTCCACCGGTTCCTCAGCGCCCTCGCTTTCGAACTCAGCGATCCATCGAGCATGCTGGACGAGAATGCGGGCAGCCTCCACCAGCGCTTTCGCTGGCTCGACTGTTCCGTCGGTGACGATCTCCAGGATCAGCCGGTCGTAATCCGTCGCGCCCCCGACCCGCGTGTGCTCCACGACGTAGTTCACCTTGAGGGTAGGCGTGAAGATGGCATCGATCGGTATTTCACCGATCGAGCGAATCTCCTGCGCCTCTGCTGGCAGGTAACCGCGGCCACGCCCGATCCAGAGATCCATTTCCAGGCGCGCCTGATCGTTGTCGAGGGTGGCGATGACATGATCAGGATTCACCACCTCGACCTCAGCTGGCCAGTCCACATCACCTGCTCGCACGACGCCCTCACCCTGGGCGAAGAGGGTCGCGCGTGTCTCGCGGAACTCAGTAACCGCTCGCAGGCGCACACCCTTGAGATTGAGCACGATCTCCGTGACGTCCTCCCGGACCCCTTCGATCGTCGAAAATTCATGCCACACGCCAGCGATACGGATACGTGTAATCGCCGCCCCCGGCAAGGAGCGCAACAGAATGCGCCGGAGCGCATTGCCGAGCGTCGTCCCATAACCGGGTTCCAACGGCTCGACGACGAACCGTCCGTAGGTCGGTCCGGCGTGGGTTTGAATGACTCGCGGTCGCGCAAAGTCGAGCACGAATCTCGCCTCCCCGAGCGTCCGATTTCTCTAACGTTCAGCGCCGGCTGTAGTATTCGACGACGAGCTGCGTGTTCACCGGCGGGATATCGATCTCGTCCCGCGTCGGGAGACGAAGCACGCGGCCACTCATCGTCTCCAAGTCACGGCTCAGCCACGCTGGTACAGCCTTGTTCTTGGCCGTCTCCTCCAGTACCTTGAAGTACTCACGGCGTCGACTCTCCGGGCGTACCGCGATGATATCGCCAGGTCGCACCTGATAGGACGGAATGTCCGTCTTCCGCCCATTGACGAGAAAATGCCCGTGGCGAACCAGCTGGCGGGCCTGGCGGCGCGAGTCGGCAAATCCCAGTCGGTACACCACATTGTCGAGCCGCGACTCGAGGATCTGTAGCAGGTTGTCACCCGTCAACCCCGGTCGACGCTCCGCTTCGTCGAAGTGTCGCCGGAATTGCCGTTCCAAAATCCCGTAGACTCTCTTCAGCTTCTGTTTCTCGCGCAGCTGCAACGCGAACTCCGATGGTCGGCGCGCTGCTCGCTGCGTTGGTCCATGCTGCCCCGGCGGATAGTTCTTGTTGGGGTGGCGCTTGACGATCGGGCACTTGGGCCCGAAACAACGCTCACCTTTGAGATAGAGCTTGACCCCTTCCCGCCGGCACAGACGGCAAACTGGTCCGATGTATCGCCCCATCGATCCTCCTTCGTTGCACGATCATCGCACTACGTGCGTCGGCGCTTGGGTGGCCGGCACCCGTTATGGGGAACCGGCGTGATGTCGGTAATGGACATGACTTGTAGGCCTGCGGCAGCGAGCGCTCGGATCGCCATTTCTCGGCCCGCACCGGCCCCCTTGACGTACACGTCGACTTGCCGCATGCCGTGTTCCATCGCCTTACGCGCTGCATTCTCAGCGGCCACTTGGGCGGCATACGGCGTGCTCTTGCGCGTTCCCTTGAAGCCACTCGATCCTGCACTCGACCATGCGACGACGTTCCCATTGGGATCCGTCAAGGTGACGATCGTGTTATTGAAGGTGGCATGAATATAGGCACGACCGCGCGGTATGTTCTTCCGTTCGCGTCGTCGTGGTCGAGCTGCACCACCGCGCGCTGCGCCTCGTCGCCGATCAGCCATCGCCCGCTGGCCCCTTTCCGAACCTGCCGCTCACGATCCAGCCTGCTTACCCTTCTTCTTCACACCGATCCGCGGCCGTGGCCCTTTCCGCGTGCGCGCGTTCGTCCGCGTGCGCTGGCCACGAACCGGAAGTCCCATGCGATGGCGAAGACCACGATAACAACCGATATCGATCAACCGCTTGATGTTCATGGCCACCTGACGACGGAGGTCCCCCTCCACGACCATCTCCTTCTCGATGATGTCGCGGAGGCGCTGGACTTCGTCATCCGTGAGATCACGTACCTTGGTCCACGGATCGATGCCTGTGCGCTCCAAAATCTTCCGCGCCGTCGTCCAACCGATGCCGTAGATCAGGGTCAAGGCGTACTCGATTCGCTTGTCACGCGGCAGATCGACACCAGCGATGCGCGCCATCGTTCCCCCTCATCCCTGTCGCTGCTTGTGCTTGGGGTTCTCGCAGATCACTCGCACGATGCCATGCCGCCGGATGATCCGGCACTTCGCACAGCGCCGCTTGACCGATGCTGAGACCTTCATGCTGTCACCATCTCCCTTCTCACAAACGTTCTTCTTCGCGGGTCGGTCCCCGAAGTCGATAGGTGATCCGCCCCCGCGTCAAGTCGTACGGCGAAAGCTCGACACGGACCCGGTCACCGGGCAGAATACGGATGAAATGCATCCGCAAGCGCCCGGATACATGCGCGAGCACTTCGTAGCCATTGTCCAGTTGCACCCGAAACATCGCGTTCGGCAACGCCTCGGTGACCGTCCCTTCGACTTCGATGACGTCCTTCTTCGGCACAAGACACCCCACTCACGCGCGATCGCTCGCACGCATCACAAACACGAAATATACCACAGTCGATTAAGGCTGGGTGAGCACCATCGGTCCATCATCACGCACCCAGACCGTATGCTCGAAATGCGCTGCCAGACGACCATCCAACGTCACGACCGTCCAACCGTCCCGTAAGACGCGCGTCTTGCCGCCCCCGGCAGCGAGCATCGGCTCGATCGCCAGCGTCATGCCTGACCGGAGGAGCACACCCTCGCCTGGCTGGCCGTCGTTCGGTACGGACGGCTCTTCATGGAGCGCCCGCCCTACCCCGTGCCCCGCATAGCCTTCGATCACAGCGAATCCCGCGCGCCGGATCACAGCGGCGATCGCTGCACCGATGTCACCGACATGCTTACCCGGCCGTGCCTGCGCGAATCCGGCCCAGAAAGCCTCTTCGGCAACCGCAACGAGTTGTTCAGCTACGCGATTTCCCCGTCCCACGACCACGCTGATCGCTGCATCAGCGCACAACCCATGCCACTCGATGCCCACGTCGAGCTTCAGGAGATCCCCATCGCGGAGAACTCGTCGCCCCGGGATCCCATGTAAAACCTGCTCGTTGACTGACGTGCAGATATGCGCCGGAAAACCGCGGTAACCGAGAAACGCGGAGCGTCCACCTTCCCGAGCCATCACTGCCGCTGCCAAGCGATCGAGGTCACCCGTCGTCACCCCCGGTCGCACGTTCTCCCGCAGTTCCTCGAGAACAAGGGCGACGATTTGCCCAGCACGTCGCATAGCGTCGATTTCGCGCAGCGACTTCAGGACGATCGGCATGGGTTGTGCGCGAGTCGTGATTCCAGCGCAACGAGGAGATCGCGCGTCACCACATCGATCGGCCGATTCCCGTCGATGTCGATGACCAAATCCCGAGCACGGTAATAGTCCAGCAGCGGTGCTGTCTGTTGCTCGTACGTTTCGAGACGTCGCGCGATGGCTTCCGGCGTATCGTCGCTGCGTTGCATGAGCGCTCCACCACAGTGATCGCAAATGCCGGCGACTCGTGGTGGCGAGAAGCGCACGTGATAGGTTGCTCCACACGTTGGACAGATCAGACGACCACTCAGCCGCTCGATAAGCACCTCGCGCGGTACCACCAAGTGCACCACCGCAGCGATGACGTCACCTCGCTCCGTCAGAACGCGATCAAGTGCTTCCGCCTGTGCGAGATTCCGTGGATAACCATCGAGGAGCGCACCGCGATACTGATCGCCCTGCTCCCGTTCGAGTTCATCGAGCCGAGCCAACAACACGCGCAACGTCAATTCATCCGGAACCAGCGCGCCACGATCATAATAGCTGCGAACCTCGCGTGCCAGTTCGTCGTCACGCGTCATCAACTGCCGGAAGAGGTCACCAGTTGCAACATGCACCAATCGCAAAAGCGGAGCGACACGCGCTGCCTGCGTGCCCTTCCCTGACCCCTGGGGACCGATCACGATGACGTGACAGCGTCCAGCCACCCGTTCCCCCTACCGGATGAACCCTTCGTAATTGCGCATGAGGAGCTGCGCTTCCAACTGTCGCATCGTATCGATCGCCACACCAACGACGATCAGGAGCGACGTGGAACTGAGAAAAAGCACCGTCACCCCAGTGATCTTTGCAACGATGTACGGAAGGACCGCCACAACTCCCAGAAACAGCGCACCGATCAACGTGATGCGCATGAGCACCTTGGTCAAGTATTCATCAGTTGCGCGTCCAGGTCGAATTCCCGGTATGAAAGCACCTTGGCGCTGAAGCGTTTCGGCGATGTTCTGCTGCTGAAAGAGGATCATCGTGTAAAAATAGGTGAACGCCACGACCATGACGAAGTAAGCGATCTGATACGGCAGGCTGTTGGGATCGAACACCCGCGCGATCCCGTTCGCGACATCACGTAACCAGGTGATCTCGGAGGTTGCCAGGAAGTTGGCGATCATGCCCGGCAACAACAAGATACTGATGGCGAAAATCAGCGGAATCATGCCAGCGGAGTTGACTTTGAGTGGAATATAGGTCATCCCTCCGCCGTAGACGCGCCCCCGCCGGACCCGTCGCGCATGCTGCACCGGGATGCGTCGCTGCCCTTCCGTGATCAGGACGATCCCAACGATGATCAGGAGACCGATCGCCAAAAAGGCGACCGTGCCGATCAGGTTTTCGGACAGTGTGCCGCCGGTTACGAGGCGGGCCACGGAGCTGGGGAGTTGCGCAACGATTCCACCCAAGATGATGATCGAGACGCCATTGCCGATACCGTTTTCGGTGATCAGCTCACCGAGCCAGACGAGAAACACCGTTCCTGCCGTCAGCGTGAGAAGAAGCGCCAAACTCCGCAGCCAGGTCGCACTGTCGAAGAGTCCGAAATCGCGCAGCACTCCCGCGCTGCTCATCAGTGCGGCATGCCCGTACGCCTGGAGCAGGGCCAACGGCACGGTCAGCCAGTGCGTGTACTGGTTGATCTTCGCTCGACCGAGCGCCCCCTCTTTGGAGAGTTCGGTCAAACGCGGGATCACCGGTGTCAGGAGCTGCATCACGATCGAAGCAGTGATGTACGGGTACACTCCGAGAGCGACGATCGAAAAGTTCGTCAGTGTACTACCAGAAAAGAGATTGAGCACGCCCAGGAACTGGTTCGTCTCCAGCAACCGTTTCAGAGCCTGCTGATCCACGCCGGGAACCGGAATAGTCGCCACAAAACGAAAAATGATGAGAATTCCCAGCGTGAAGAGCAATTTGCGCCGGAGATCAGGAAGCTTGAAGGCACTGACGAGTGCTTCGAGCATCAGCTGATGACCTCCACCGTACCACCAGCGGCAAGAATCTTCTGCCGAGCGCTCTCCGAGAAGGCATGGGCTTGGACGTGAAGCGGACGCGTCACGTCACCGTCACCGAGAATCTTGACCGGCGCGCCGTTCTCGCGTACGAGACGGAAGGAGCGCAGGACGTCCGGCGTAATCACTCCTTCATAGGGCAGCTCGTTCAGGCGACCGACGTTGACCACCTCGTACACGATCTTGAACGGATTCTTGAAACCACGCATGCGGCCGAGACGCAGGTACAGTGGGTTCTGGCCGCCTTCGAAGCCGGGACGTACCTTGCTGCGCGCCTTTTGCCCCTTGGTTCCTCGGCCTGCCGTCTTCCCCTTCCCTGCAGCGATCCCGCGTCCCACACGGGTCTTCGGTCGTCGTGATCCTGGAGCTGGTTTCAGCTCATGCAACTTCATCCCGTTCCTCCGCTCACTCCGAGGAAGCTCCCTCGAGTTCCTCTACTCGCACGAGGTGCTGAACTTTCGCGATCATCCCCCGTATCGTGGGTGTATCCGGGTGCTCGACACGCTGGTGCAGCTTGCGCAGTCCGAGTGAGCGCAACGTCTCCCGTTGCTCGCGTCGATAGCCGATCGCGCTCTTGACGTACGTAATGCGCAATCGCTTACTGGCCATCGCTCTCCACCCGCTTCCGTCGACCACGCAGTACTCGTTCGACTGGGAGTCCTCGGCGCGCCGCAACTTCTTCCGGCGATTCCAGTTGGCTGAGCGCCAAGAGCGCAGCCTGAGTCACATTGACGGGGTTGTTGCTCCCGTGCGTCTTGGCAATGAGATCCTTGATCCCTGCCGCCTCCGCTACCGCGCGAACGCCGGCACCCGCGATCACTCCGGTTCCCGGCGCGGCTGGCTTCATCAGTACCCGCGTCGCCTTGAATTTGACCTCCACCTCGTGCGGGATAGTCGTCCGATCGAGTGGAACCTCGATCAGATGCTTCTTGGCATTTTCGACCGCCTTGCGGATCGAGTCGGGAACTTCCGTCGCCTTGCCGATCCCGACTCCGACATGCCCTTGGCCATCTCCGACCACTACCACGCTCCGGAAGTGGAAACGCCGTCCTCCCTGCACCACCTTTGCCACGCGGGCGATCTGGATGACACGCTCACGAAGCTCGCCGAGACGGCTCGCATCGACCCGTCGTACCTCTTTCAACACCGGCATCGTTACCCACGCCCCTCGATCAGAACTGCAATCCGGCAGCACGGGCACCGTCAGCGAGCGCCTTCACACGCCCATGGTACTTGTAGCCACCACGGTCGAAGACCACCCGAGTGATCCCTTTGGCCAGTGCGCGCTCGCCGACCACTTGCCCAACGATTCGCGCCTCCTCGATTTTGGGGTGCGGATCAGGGAATCGCTCCCGCACCTCTTTCTCGAGCGTCGAAGCAGCGACCAGCGTGTGTCCACGCGTATCGTCGATAATCTGTGCGTAAATATGTTTGTTGCTCCGGAAGACGTTGAGGCGCGGCCGCTCGGGAGTGCCGAATACCTTGGCACGAACCCGCAGATGCCGCCTCTTGCGCGGCGATAACCGTCGCTTGAACTGAAAGCGCATCGTTTCCCTCCACCGTGATGCCCGCTACTCGATCCCCGTCCTATGACGTTTTCGAGTAGCCCACTGAACGCCCGAGGCTACTTCTTACCCTTGGTCTTACCGGTCTTACCAGCCTTGCGTCGGATTACCTCACCCGCGTACCGGATGCCTTTACCCTGATAGGGTTCCGGAGGACGAACCCGCCGGATCTGCGCGGCGACCTCGCCGACTAACTGCTTGTCGATACCGACGACACCGATACGCGTCGGTGATTCCACGATAAAGCTGATACCCGGCGGTGGATCGATCCGTACCGGGTGTGAGTACCCGACGGTAAGCACCAGCGTCTTTCCCTCGAGGGCAGCACGATAACCGACACCATGAATCTCGAGATCTTTTCGGAATCCCTCAGTTACACCCTGTACCATATTGGCAATCAAGGTACGGTACAGTCCGTGGAGCTGCTTGAAAAAACGTTCATCGGATGGGCGCTGAACCTGCACGACACCGTTTTCCCGCTGGACGATCATCTTCGGGTGAAGGCGCAGCTCCAGCTGTCCCTTCGGTCCAGTCACGCGGACGACATTGTCCGGGGTGAGCTCGACCTGGACTCCTGCTGGAATCGGAATGGGTCGCTTACCGATGCGAGACATTGGTCGCCTCCTATCTCAGAACACCGTACAGATGACCTCGCCACCGATGCCGCGGCGGCGCGCCTCCGCATCGGTCATCACGCCTTGCGACGTCGTCAGGATGGCGATCCCCAGCCCACCCTTGACGCGCGGGATCTCGTCTTTGCCGACGTAGATCCGCAGCCCGGGCTTCGAAACCCGCTTGATTTCGCGAATGACCGGTCGCTTGTCCGGTGTGAACTTGAGACGGATCCGCAAAATGGGCCGCGGCGAAGCTGGTTCGACCGCATAGTCGGCGATGTAGCCCTCTTCTTTGAGGATCCGTGCGATCTCGACCAGCATCTTCGATGCTGGCATGGTCGCTTCTGCCTTCCGGCCCATTCCAGCATTGCGGATGCGCGTCAACATGTCTCCGATCGGATCTGTGATGGTCATGACGCTCATGCCCCGCTTTCTCTCACCCGCACACTACCAACTCGCCTTCTTTACGCCGGGCAGCTTACCCATCGAGGCGAGTTGCCGGAAACAGATGCGGCACAAACCGAACTTCCGCATGTACGCTCTGGGACGCCCACACAATTTGCAGCGGTTGCGGTGCCGCACCGCGTACTTTGGTGTCTTGAGCGATGCAACGATCTTCGCCTTGCGTGCCATTGTCTTCTCGCTCTCTTCGGTCAATCACGAAACGGCATACCTAGCAGCTCCAACAAGCGCCTGGCCTCGCGATCGGTTCGCGCGGTCGTCACGATCGTGACCTCGAGCCCGCGCACCTTGTCGATCTTGTCGTAGTCGACCTCAGGAAAGACCAGTTGCTCGCGGAGCCCGAGCGTGTAGTTCCCCCTGCCGTCGAACGACTTGGGAGAGACACCGCGAAAATCGCGGATTCGTGGCAGCGCGATTGCGATCAACCGATCGAGGAAATCCCACATGCGATTGCCGCGCAAGGTGACCATTACGCCGATCGGCATACCCTTCCGCAGGCGGAAGGCGGCGATCGACTTTCGGGCTCGCGTCACCACTGGACGCTGCCCGGTGATCGCTGCGAGGTCGTTCATCGCATGGTCGATCGCCTTCTGATTCGAGACAGCCTCGCCCAAGCCGATATTGAGCACGATCTTTTCGAGGCGCGGCACGGCTAAGCGGTGCGGGTAGCCGAACTCTTCCATCAGCGTCGGCACCACCTCTTCCCGGTACAACCGCTTCAACCGTGGCTCGACTCGTTCATGCACCTCAGCCGTCATCGCTCATTCGCCTTCACTTCGTTCGCCGATGAAGAGCAGGCTTTTCGATCACCTGCTGGCACTTCTTGCAATAGCGTACTTTCTCGCCCGTCTCCGTGAAACGGAAACCCACCCGCGTGGGCTTTCCGCAGTGCGGGCAGATGAGCATGACCTTCGAAACATGGATCGGCGCTTCCATCTCGATGATGCCTGCCTGCCGCACTCCCGGAATCGCCCGCTGGTGCTTTTTGACGATGTTGACACCCTCGACGATGACGCGATCTTCCCGCGGAAGATTCTGGCGCACGCGACCGCGCGCCCCCCGATCTTTCCCGCGGATTACGATCACTTCATCGCCGGTCACGATCTTCTCTGCCATACCTGGCACCCCTCACCACACTTCCGGCGCCAGTGAGATGATGCGCATGTAGTGCTTCTCACGCAGTTCCCGCGCGACCGGTCCGAAGATTCGTGTCCCCCGGGGCTGCCCCTGCGGAGTCACCAGCACCGCTGCGTTGTCATCGAACTTGATATACGATCCGTCCTTGCGCCGATATTCTTTCTTCGTCCGGACGATGACCGCGTACACGACGTCACCTTTCTTGACTGCCGCATTCGGCTCAGCTTTTTTCACCGATGCAACAATCAAGTCTCCCACGGTTCCGTAGCGGTGCTTGGAGCCCCCGAGAACGCGAATGCACATGATCTCCTTGGCGCCGGTATTATCAGCGACGACCAGCTTCGAGAGTGGCTGGATCATGCCTCCACCTCACCCTCTCGCTCGCGCTCCTCGATGAGCTCCGCCTGAACTTCCGGTGTCGCCCGCTCCAGAATCTGGCGAACAACCCACCGCTTCAACTTGCTGATCGGCCTCGTCTCTTCGATCAGAACGAGATCCCCGATCCGGCACAAGTTGTATTCGTCGTGGGCGTAGAACTTGCTCGTGCGGCGCACTGTCTTCTTGTAGAGCGGATGGCGCCGCCAGTAATCGACCGCCACGACGACAGTCTTATCCATTTTATCCGAGACGACACGTCCAACCTTGGTCAAACGCCGCTTCTGCCGCTGCGGTTGGGTCGCTCCCGGTTCACGAGTCTCACCCGTGTGGCCGTCCACTCGGCATCACCCCTTTCGCTGCTGCTGCGCAAGCTGTTCTCGACGCTTCCGCCGCTCGCGCCTGGTCAATTTCGGTGGCGGAAGCAGCCCCTGTTCTGCCAAACGAGCCCGCTCCCGTTCACTGAGGATCGTCAAGATGCGCGCGATATCCTTCCGCGCCTTGCGAATCGCCGCCGTATCTTTCAGCTGGCCCAGTGCCGCGGCAAACCGGAGGTCGCGCACCTGGTTGCGCAACTCGTCCAGCTTCTGCCGCAGCTGATCGTCCGTCAGGGCACGGAGCTCCGCCGGTTTCATGATGCCTCCTCCTCAGCCGCTTCACCGGGGCGCTCGCGCTTGACGATCCGGCAACGGCACGGCAACTTGTGAATCGCCCGGGTCAGCGCCTCCAGCGCGAGTTCCTCACGGACGCCAGCGAGCTCGAACAGGATGCGTCCCGGCTTGACGACATCCATCCAGTATTCTGGGTTACCCTTTCCACTCCCCATTCGTGTCTCAGCCGGCTTTTTGGTGACCGGCTTGTCGGGGAAAACACGAATCCAGACTTTTCCGCCGCGGCGCACAGCATTGGTGATCGCACGCCGTGCCGCCTCGATCTGCTGCGCCGTCACCCATGCTGGCTCCAAAGCCTGGATCCCATAATCGCCGAAAGCGAGGGTGCTTCCTCGCCAGGCGATTCCCTTCGTGCGATAACGGTGTTGCTTGCGGTGCTGTACTCGACGTGGCATCAACATCGGTCGAGCTCCCTCGTCTACTCAGCGACGACACCCGCCGCGATCGGCGGACGAGCTTCTGGCAGGACATCACCGTGATAGATCCATACTTTGACGCCGATCTGTCCATAGATCGTCGGGGCATGAACGACCGCATAGTCGATGTTCGCGCGGATCGTATTGAGCGGTACCCGACCCACGATCTCCCAGACCATGCGCTTCATCTCGGCACCACCCAACCGACCCTTGACGCGAATTTTGACCCCTTTGGCCCCGGCCCGCATCGCGGCCGCAGCCGCATGCTTCATCGCACGCCGATAGGAGACTCGCCGCGTGATCTGCTCCGCAATGCTTTCCGCCACCAAACGCGCATCGAGTTCCGGCTTGCGGATCTCCTGAATATTGAGATGGACCTTCTTCCCGATGCGCGACTCCAAGAGTTGGCGCAGCCGCTCGACATTTGCGCCTTGCTTCCCGATCACCACTCCAGGCTTTGCGGTATGGATCGTGACATCGACGCGATTGACCGCCCGCTGGATCTCGATGCGGGAGATTCCAGCCCGCGGTAACTCACGATGTACTAACTCCCGAATGTCGAGATCCTCGTGCAGCTGCTCGCGGTACTGCCGATCTTTCTCGGCGAACCATTTCGATTCCCAATCATGAACGATCCCGAGACGAAAGCCGATCGGGTTGACTTTCCTACCCACGCGGCGCTCCCTTCTCCGGCAACTCGTCGAGAATGACCGTAATGTGCGACGTGCGGCGCCACTTGCGACCGACGCGTCCGCGCGCGTGGGGCTGCCAGCGCTTGTACCGCGGTCCCTCGTCCACATAGATGCGCTTCACGTACAGGCGATCCGGATCGAGGTCGTAATTGTGCTCGGCATTAGCTGCTGCCGAGCGGAGCAGTTTCAACGCGATCGGTGCTGTCTTCTGCGGCAGCACCTGCAGGACCGCCAATGCGTCGCGCAGCGGCTTACCGCGAATCACGTCGATGACCATTCGTGCCTTCTGCGGCGATACCCGCACCTCGCGCACCATGGCTCGGACTTCCATCGCACGCTCCTCTTCACCTTATCGACGCCGGGTCGTCCGCTCGGCGTCCTTGCCATGACCGCGATACGTCCGGGTCGGTGCGAATTCCCCGAGCTTGTGCCCCACCATCTGCTCGGTGATGTAGATCGGCACGTGCCGGCGACCATCGTGTACGGCGATGGTGTGGCCGACCATCTCGGGGAAAATCGTGCAATCCCGAGCCCACGTGCGGATGACCCGGCGCTCTCCTGTCCGGTTGAGCTCGTCGATCTTCTTCTTGAGTTTGGGATCGATGTACGGTCCCTTTTTCGACGATCGACCCATCGTTCATCCTCCTCGCCGGCTAGGCCTCATAGCGCCGCCGGATGATGAAGCGGTCCGATTTCTTGTTCCGGCGCGTGCGCTTGCCGAGCGCCGGCTTACCCCACGGAGTCTTGGGCGGCATGCCCCGCGGTGCTTTCCCTTCACCACCACCATGCGGGTGATCGCGCGGCGTCATCGCGGAGCCACGCACCGCTGGTCGCCAGCCCATATGGCGCTTGCGTCCAGCTTTGCCGATGCTCACGTTCTGGTGGTCCAAGTTCCCGACCTGCCCGATGGTTGCCATGCAGTCTGCATGAACCATACGGATCTCACCCGAGGGCAAGCGCAGGTGCACATAGTTATCGATCTTCGCGACAACCTGCGCCACCGCACCGGCCGCTCGCACCAGTTGACCTCCCCGCCCGGGATAGAGTTCGACATTGTGCACCTGGGTACCGAGCGGAATCTCCCGCAGCGGGAGCGCATTCCCGACCCTGATGGGTGCCCCTGGACCGGACTGGACAATATCACCCACCTTCAGCCCCAAGGGAGCGAGAATATAACGCTTCTCGCCGTCAGCGTAGTGAAGAAGCGCGATGAATGCCGTCCGGTTCGGATCGTACTCGATCGCTGCCACCTTAGCCGGAATGCCCCACTTATCGCGGCGGAAGTCGATGATCCGATAGAAGCGCTTGTTCCCACCGCCGCGATGTCGCGTCGTGATCACACCGCGGTTGTTCCGCCCGGCGTGCTTCTTGAGTGGCTCGATGAGCGACTTCTCCGGCGCTTCCTTTGTGATCTCCTCGTAGGTGAGCACCGACATATTGCGGCGCCCGGGTGTCGTCGGTTTGTAGACTTTGATCGGCATCGCCGCACCTCAGTTCCGTCACAACTGGCTGAAGAGGTCGATCGTGTAACCCGGCTCCAAGGTCACGATCGCCTTCTTCCACGACCGTTCGCGTCCCACAATGGGAACGCCACCACCTTTGCGCATCCGTCGGCGAACTTTTCCGCGGACATTCATCGTGTTGACCTTCTTGACCTTCACATTGAATGTCCGCTCGATCGCCTCTTTGATCTGGATCTTGTTCGCCTCCGGATGAACCTCGAACATGTACTGATTCATCTCCATCAGGCGTGTATTCTTCTCGGTAATGAGCGGGCGTCGAATAATTTCCTGGTATGGCAGTTCCATGATCACGCCCCCTCTTGTGCCCAAAGGCGGTGAATGACCTCCACCGCTTCCGGAGTCAGGATCATGCGCTCGTACTTCAGTCCATCGCGGATATTCATGTTGTGCGCGACGAGAACTTTCACGTCCTCGAGATTGCCTGCCGCTCGACGGACGTTGTCTCGTCGCTGATCGACCACGATCAGCGTCGACCGCGCCGTTGCGAGCGGAAGCCGCTGCAGGACACCCTTCATCACTTTCGTCTTGGGCTCAATGTCGGTCAAGCCACGCACGACGACGATTTGGTTCTCGCGCTGCTTGACCGAGAGTAATGAGCGAATGGCCAACCGACGCATTTTCTTCGGCATTTCCTGCCGATACGAGCGGGGGTGCGGACCCCACACCACACCGCCGCCCTTCCAGTGAGGTGCACGAATGCTGCCCTGGCGCGCTCGTCCCGTACCTTTCTGACGCCACGGCTTCCGGCCGCCTCCACGAACCTCACCGCGCGTCTTGGTATCGTGTGTCCCGGCCCGGGCATTCGCCAGCTGGCGCACCAAGGCTTGGTGCATTACCGGAATATTCGGCGTGATGCCGAAGACCGAGTCAGCCAACTCGATCTGGTCGACTGCTCGTCCCTCGAGGTCATAGACCGGAACCTGCATCGATGCCCCCTCCATCACGCCGTTGCCTTCGCGCGCCGCTGCTTGACCGCATATCGGACGATCACCAGGCCGTTCGGATGGCCAGGCACTGCCCCTCGTACGAGGACCAGATTCCGCTGCGGGTCGACACGCTCCACCCGCAGGTTCTGCACCGTGACCCGCACTGGTCCCATCCGGCCAGCCATTCGCTTCCCCTTGTGCACCCGTCCCGGATCCGTCGTCGGGCCGATCGATCCGGGCGCACGGTGACGATCGGACTGACCATGGGTCTTGGGGCCGCCGGCGAAGCCGTGACGCTTGACTCCTCCCTGGAAACCCCGACCCTTGCGCCAGCCGATAACGTCCACCAACTGGCCGGGCTGAAAGATCGTACAATCGATGACCTGGCCGACCTGGAATCGAGTGGCATCGTCGACGCGCACTTCTTTCAAGTAACGCGGCGATGCGCCCGATGCCCGGAGATGTCCTTGCATTGGACGATTTTGGCGCTTTCGGTGTCCAAAGCCGAGCTGGACCGCCTGGTACCCGTCCCGATCGCTGGTCTTCACCTGTGTCACCACACAGGGACCTACCTCGAGAACGGTTACCGGTATGGCCCGTCCCTCATCATCGAAGATCTGGGTCATCCCCAGTTTGCGTCCCAAAAGCCCCTCGATCATCGGCTCTCCTCTACTTTACTGGTGGCTCCAGACACTCCAGCGTGCCCTCGCCACTCTGCGAGCATGATCTGGAGCGCGGTCTCCCACGCTCAGAGCTTGATTTCGATGTCCACACCGGCCGGCAACGTCAGCCGCATGAGTGCTCGAATCGTGGATGGACTCGGTTCGAGCACATCGATCAATCGCTTGTGCGTCCTGATTTCGAAGTGCTCCTGCGAGTCCTTATCGATGAACGGCGAGCGGATCACGGTGAACCGCTCGATTCGGGTCGGCAACGGAATCGGTCCGGCGACCTTCGCACCGGTGCTTTCCGCTGTCTCTACGATCTGCCGCGCCGACTGGTCGAGAATCCGGTGATCGTGCGATTTCAGTCGGATTCGAATACGCTGCGTCGGTCTCCGCGACATCGCCGACCACCCCTCACTTGATGATCTTGGTGACGACGCCGGCGCCGACCGTGCGGCCACCTTCCCGGATGGCAAAGCGCGACCCTTCCTCCAGCGCCACCGGCTTGTCCAACTCCACCCGCAGCCGCACGTTGTCCCCCGGCATCACCATCTCCACCCCCTCCGGCAACCCCACCACTTCCCCCGTCACATCCGTCGTCCGAATGTAAAACTGCGGCCGATACCCCGCAAAGAACGGCGTGTGCCGCCCCCCCTCCTCCTTCGACAACACGTACACCTCCGCCTCAAACTCCCGATGCGGCGTGATCGACCCCGGCGCCGCCAGCACCTGCCCCCGCTCCACCTCGTCCCGCTCGATCCCCCGCAACAAGCACCCGATGTTGTCCCCCGCCACCGCCTCGTCCAATACCTTCTGGAACATCTCGATCGACGTCACCACCGTCTGCCGCGTCGGCCCCAGCCCCACAATCTCCACCGTCTCCCCAGGCCGCAGCCGCCCACGCTCGACCCGGCCCGTCACCACCGTCCCGCGCCCCTTGATCCCAAACACGTCCTCGATCGGCATCAAAAACGGCTTGTCCACCGCCCGCACCGGCGTCGGGATGTACTCGTCCACCACCCGCAACAGCTCCCAGATCGGCGCATACTCCGGCGCCTCCGGATCGGTCGACGCCGACTCCAACGCCCGCAGCGCCGACCCCCGCACCACCGGCACGCTCTCCCCCGGATACCCATACTGGCTCAACAGCTCCCGCACCTCCAGCTCCACCAGCTCCAACAACTCCGGATCATCCAGCATGTCAACCTTGTTCAAAAACACCACGATCGCCGGCACCTCCACCTGCCGCGCCAGCAAAATATGCTCCCGCGTCTGCGGCATCGGCCCATCCGGCGCACTCACCACCAAGATCGCCCCATCCATCTGCGCCGCACCCGTGATCATGTTCTTGATGTAGTCCGCATGCCCCGGACAATCCACATGCGCATAGTGCCGCTTCTCCGTCTCATACTCCACATGGCTGATCGCGATCGTGATCCCCCGCGCCCGCTCCTCCGGCGCCTTGTCGATCTGCTCGTACGGCTTGAAGTTCGCCCACCCCTTGAAGCTCAACACCTTCGTGATCGCCGCCGTCAACGTCGTCTTCCCATGATCCACATGCCCAATCGTCCCCACATTCACGTGCGGCTTCGTCCGCTCAAATCGCGGCTTGCTCATCGTGCTACCCCTTTCAGCAACTCGTTTCGACTCACGTCCGACCGTCTCACGCTCAACTCGACTTCCCAGCTTTGGCCATCAATTCTTGCGCGATGCTCTCCGGCACCGGTGCATAGTGATCGAACTCCATCGTGTAGGTTCCGCGCCCCTGTGTCATGGAGCGCAGATCGGTAGCGTATCCGAACATCGTCGCCAGCGGAACCATGGCGCGGATCACCTGAGCGCCCGCACGCATCTCCATGCCCTCGATGCGACCGCGACGGGCATTTAGGTCACCGATCACATCACCGGTGAACTCTTCCGGAACCACCACTTCGACACGCATGATCGGCTCGAGAATCACCGGATTGCCCCGGCGCACGCCCTCTTTCAGCGCCATGGATGCTGCGATCTTGAACGCCATCTCCGACGAGTCGACCTCGTGGTACGACCCATCGACGAGGACAGCTTTCAGGTCGATCACCGGGTACCCGGAGACACCCCCACTCTGCATCGCCTCGCGGATTCCAGCTTCGACGGCAGGAATGTACTCTTTCGGAACGACGCCACCGACGATGCGGTCTTCGAAAACGAAGCCGCTCCCGCGCGGCAACGGCTCCAGTTCCAACCACACATGGCCGTACTGACCACGCCCTCCCGTCTGCCGGACAAAGCGACCCTCCACGCGAACCGGCCGCGTGATGGTCTCCTTGTACGCAACCTGCGGGCGCCCGATATTCGCCGCGACCTTGAACTCGCGTTGCATCCGATCGACGATCACTTCCAGGTGCAGCTCACCCATCCCGGAGATGATCGTCTGTCCGCTCTCCGGATCAGTACGCACCTGGAAAGTCGGATCCTCCTCCGCCAACCGTTGCAAGGCGATCGCCAGTTTGTCCTGATCAGCTCGCGTCTTCGGCTCCACGGCCACCGAGATGACCGGCTCGGGGAACTGGATCGGCTCCAGGAGGATCGGATGATCTGGATCGCACAGCGTGTCGCCCGTGAACGTCTTTTTGAGGCCGATGACCGCACAGATGTCACCGGCCCCGATCCACTCAACTTCCTCGCGGTGGTTGGCATGCATCCGGAGCAAACGCGAGATGCGCTCCCGCTCACCCTTGGTCGAGTTGTACACGTACGAACTACTGTGCAGCCGCCCCGAGTACACGCGGACGTATGTCAAACGCCCCACATGGGGATCCGACTGGATCTTGAATGCGAGAGCCGCGAACGGTGCCTCGTCGTCCGCCTCGCGGGTGAGTTCTTCTCCGGTAACGGGGTGCGTCCCTTTGACGGGTGGAATGTCCAAGGGCGAGGGTAGGTAGTCGACGATGGCATCCAGGAGGAGCTGAACGCCCTTGTTCTTGAGCGCCGAACCGCAGAGGACCGGATATAACTGGCCGCGAATCGTCGCCGCCCGCAGTGCGCGCCGCAGTTCCTCCGGAGTCGGCTCTTCGCCTTCCAGATACCGGAGCATCAGCTCCTCGTCCGTTTCGACGATCTGTTCGATCAGCTTGTGTCGCCACTCCTGAGCCACTTCGACGTACTCGGGGGGAACCTCGGTATCTTCGATGTGCTGGCCCAGGTCGTCGTGGTAGATTTTCGCCCGGAACTCGATCAGGTCAATGATGCCGCGAAACTCGGACTCCAACCCGATCGGCCATTGGATAGCAGCCGGCTGAGCCCGCAATCGCTCGCGGATCATCTCTATCGCCTGGACATAGTTCGCTCCGATACGGTCGAGCTTGTTGATGAAGCAGATCCGCGGCACGCGATATTTGTCCGCCTGCCGCCAGACCGTCTCCGACTGGGGCTCGACACCCTGTACGCCGTCGAAGACGACGACACCGCCGTCGAGGACGCGGAGCGAACGCTCAACTTCGACCGTAAAGTCGACGTGCCCCGGTGTATCGATGATGTTGATACGGTGATCCCGCCAAAAGCAGGTCGTCGCCGCAGCAGTGATCGTGATGCCGCGTTCTCGCTCCTGCACCATCCAGTCCATCGTCGCGGTTCCCTCATGAACCTCACCAGGACGATGGACCTTCCCCGTGTAGAAGAGAATACGCTCGGTCGTCGTCGTCTTCCCGGCATCGATATGCGCGATAATGCCGATATTGCGCGTCCGCTGAAGCAGAACGCGCCTGGCTTCGGTCATCTGTGGTTGAACCGTACTCATCTCCCTCTGACCCCGTTCGTGCATCATCCTTTCTGAAGATCTACCACCGGTAGTGGGCGAACGCGCGGTTCGCCTCCGCCATCCGGTGCGTATCGTCCCGCTTCTTGATCGTCGCACCGGTGTTGTTGGCTGCGTCGATGATTTCAGCAGCCAGTTTGTCGACGAACTTGTAGCCGCTCCGGTTCCGCGCTGACTGGATGAGCCAGCGCATCGCGAGCGAGACGCGCCGGTGGGGTTCCACCTGAACCGGAACCTGATAGGTCGCACCACCCACCCGACGCGGCTTGACTTCGAGCAGCGGCGAGGCATTGTGAATCGCTCGTTGGAACACTTCCAACGGGTGCTGCCCCGTACGCTGCGCCACGATGTCCAACGCCGAATAGACGATCCGTTCTGCAAGCGACTTCTTGCCCCGCTTCATCACCTTGTTGATGAAGCGCTGCAAGAGTTCGCTTCCATATTTCGGGTCGGGCGGGATGGTCCGCCGCTCGTACTTGGGCCGCCTCGGCATCGCTCGTCGCCTCCTTCTTCCGCACCTTGCTCGGCATGAGACAGACGAAGCCGGCAATCCTGGAGCGTTCTCCCGATGCCGCGCTTCGTCTGCCGACAACCACCCAGCCTGGCACAGGCCAGCCGTCGCTGGACCTACTGCTTCGGCTTCTTGGTTCCGTACTTGGAGCGTCCCTGCCGGCGATTCTCGACGCCCTTCGCATCGAGTGCACCGCGCACGATGTGATAGCGCACGCCCGGCAGGTCCTTGACGCGCCCACCCCGCACGAGCACGACCGAGTGCTCCTGCAGGTTGTGGCCCTCGCCCGGAATGTACGCCGTGACCTCGATTCCGTTCGTCAGCCGAACGCGGGCGATCTTGCGCAGCGCGGAGTTCGGCTTCTTCGGTGTCATCGTCCGCACCGCCACACAAACGCCACGCTTCTGCGGATTCCCCTTCGGCACTTGCCGAAGCTTACCCGCATTCCGCCCGACTCGGCTATAGACGAACTGGAGCGCCGGCGCCTTCGATTTCTTGCGCCGCTTTTCCCGCCCCTTGCGCACCAGCTGGTTGATCGTCGGCACCGTTCAGCCTCTCTCTCCGACCTGCGCCCATCGGTAGCGCATCGGCTACGCTGAACAATAACACACCCTCGTGACCCGAGATCTCGGGTCACGAGGGTGTAGTGTACAGGAATCAGCCCGAATCGTCAAGCAGGTTGCCCGGGCTCAGCTTCCCCTGCCGGAAAACGACCCTCCTCGCCCACGCTCACCTCAGGCTCACCGCTGGCATCAGGTCGATCTGTTCCCGGCTGCGGCAAGGGCTCACCACTCGGGCCCAACCCGACCGCCGCCAGTCCCGCGAGAGTCGCCTCGTCCAGAGCGCTCAAGGCAGCCTCACGCCGCTGCTTGCGCTCCCAGAAACCAGAACCAGCCGGAATCAGCTTTCCGATGATCACGTTCTCCTTCAGGCCGCGCAGGTAATCGACCTTGCCCTGGATCGCTGCCTCGGTGAGAACCCGAGTCGTCTCCTGGAACGATGCCGCTGATAGCCAACTTTCGGTAGCCAGCGACGCCTTGGTGATTCCCAGGAGAACCTGCTGGGCCGTGGCCGGCACCCCGCCCTGAGCGATCACTTCTTCGTTGATGCGCAGGAGTTGGGCGCGATCGAGCATCTCCCCAACCAATAGATCGGTGTCACCCGGATCGGTGACGGCAACTTTCCGCAGCATCTGCCGGATGATGATCTCGATATGTCGGTCATTGGTGATCACGCCTTGTGACTTGTAAACCTTCTGGACCTCGTCCAGGATGTAGCGCTGGACAGCATCCCGTCCAAGGGTGTTGAGAAGTTCCTCCGGGCTCACGTTCCCATCGGTCAGTTGCTGACCGGCTTTGACGCGCTCTCCGTTACTGACGAGGAGATGCGCTGTGGCCGTGAGGGGATATTCCTCTCGGCGTTGCTCCTCGCGACGAATGATCAGCTCGTCGCCATCCACGAAAACTTCTCCGTCCATCGTGGCGACGATCGGCTCCCCCTCTCCCTCGGCCGGCCGAGCCAGCACTTGGCCTGCCGTGACCATGTCGCCCGTGCCAACCAGTAGGACGAAGCCCTCTGGAACCCGGTGCGTCTCGGTCTCCAGGCGCGCATCTTCCACGATGACTTTGCGCCCGAACTCGTCCTCGACGACCTGCACGACCCCGTCGATCTTGGCGAGAACCGCTTTCCCCTTCGGCTCCCGGGCCTCGAAAAGCTCTTCGACGCGCGGGAGACCAGTCGTGATGTCCTCTCCTGCGACGCCACCGGTGTGGAACGTCCGCATGGTGAGCTGCGTCCCCGGTTCACCGATGCTCTGAGCCGCGATGATGCCAACGGCCTCGCCGAGTTCGACAATCTGGCGTGTCGCCAAGTTCCGCCCATAGCACAGCCGGCACACGCCATAGTCCGCTGTGCAATAGAGTGGTGTCCGGATCATCACCGCCGTGATGCGGTGCGCCGGCTCCGACCGATCGAGCGAAGCGACGATGTCCGCGACGATCGACTCCGTGATCTCCTCGTTGCGTCGCACCAAAACGGTTCCCGTCGCCGGATCGATCAGGTCACGGGCCGCAACCCGGCCGAGGATACGGTCCGCGAACGTCTCGCGATCCGGCACGTCCTCCAGGCGCACCCACATGCCGTCCTCGGTTCCACAATCGTCGATCGTGACGATCACGTCCTGCGCCACATCGACGAGTCGGCGTGTCAGGTAACCCGAGTCGGCGGTGCGCAGCGCGGTATCCGCCAGCCCCTTCCGCGCACCGTGGGTCGAGATGAAGTACTCGAGCACCGACAATCCCTCGCGGAAATTGGAGCGGATCGGCAACTCGATGATCTGTCCCTTGGGGTCGAGCATGAGCCCCCGCATGCCGGCCATCTGGCTGATCTGGTTGATGTTCCCCTTGGCCCCCGACTTACTCATCATGTAGAGGCTGTTTTGCTCACCAAGGCTCCGCTCGACGACTTGGGCGAGTTCGTCACGCGCCTCGTTCCAAATCGACACCACCTCGCGGTGTCGCTCCGCATCTGTAATGAGACCGCGTCGATACTGGCGCTCGACTTCGGCCACGCGTTGCTCGGCTCGCGCAATGATCTCCGCCTTCTCCGCCGGAATGTGCACATCCGTGACGCCGATCGTGATGCCGCTTTTGGTGGCATAGTGGAAACCGAGATCCTTGATCCGATCAGCCAGTCGAGCGGTCTCTTCTGCACCGAGGCGCGTGTAGCACGTGGCGATCAGCCGACGGAGCGCCTTGCGATCCATGAGTTCGTTCCAAAAACCGAGCTCTTTCGGCAAAATCTCGTTGAACAAGACCCGACCGACCGTCGTCTCGACGAGCTGTTCACCCTGACCATCGATCTCCATCCGAACCCGGATCGGCGCTTGCAGATCGACGGCACCGCTCTGGTAAGCGAGAACGACCTCCTGACGGTCCGCAAAGATCTTCCCCGCCCCCCTGGCATTCGGATCGGGCAACGTCATCGCATAGCAGCCGAGAACGATATCCAACGTCGGTGCGATGACCGGTTCGCCATCCGAGGGGTCCAGGAGATTGCGCGTCGAGAGCATCCGCTCGCGCGCCTCCCGCTGGGCTGCTGCAGACAGCGGGACATGGACCGCCATCTGATCGCCATCGAAGTCAGCATTGAAGGCCGCGCACACGAGCGGATGCAACTGAATCGCCGAGCCCTCGATCAACTTCACTTCGAACGCTTGGATACCCAGGCGGTGCAGTGTCGGTGCCCGGTTGAGGAGAACGAGATAATTCTGAGTCACTTCCTCCAGGACATCCCAGACGCGTGGGTCCATTCGTTCGAC
Source organism: Thermomicrobium roseum DSM 5159 (assembly GCF_000021685.1). Lineage (GTDB taxonomy): Bacteria > Chloroflexota > Chloroflexia > Thermomicrobiales > Thermomicrobiaceae > Thermomicrobium > Thermomicrobium roseum. The sequence continues at coordinate 953,376 of NC_011959.1, forward strand.
CAGTCGCTTAGCCGCCTTGATGTTGTGGGCATGGCCGTGCACGACCAGCCGCTGCATCACGAACGGCTTGAAGAGCTCCAGCGCCATCCGCTTGGGCAATCCGCACTGGTGCAGCTTCAGGTCGGGCCCAACGACGATGACCGATCGGCCCGAGTAATCGACGCGCTTGCCCAGGAGGTTCTGGCGGAACCGCCCCTGCTTCCCCTTGAGCATGTCGGAAAGGCTCTTGAGTTTGTGCTTGCTCGTCCCGGAAACGACGCGCCCGCGCCGACCGTTGTCGATGAGCGCATCGACCGCCTCCTGCAGCATCCGCTTCTCGTTGCGGATGATGATGTCGGGTGCCCCGAGCTCCAACAGTCGCTTCAACCGATTGTTCCGATTGATGACGCGCCGGTAGAGATCGTTGAGGTCAGAGGTCGCAAAGCGCCCACCGTCGAGTTGCACCATTGGCCGCAAGTCAGGCGGGATCACTGGCAAGACCGTCAGGAGCATCCATTCGGGCCGGTTCCCGCTCTTGCGGAGCGCTTCCACGAGACGCAAGCGCTTGGCGATACGCTTCTGTCGCTGGCCAGTCGCCTGCGCCATTTCTGCCCGAAGCTGCGCCGAGAGCTGATCCAGATCCATGCTCGAGACGACCTCGTAGACTGCCTCGGCACCCATCTTCGCCTCGAAGACACCCGGGGCCAGGTCGGCAAGATCCCGATACTGTTGCTCGGTCAGCACCTGGAGTTCGTGGATCTCCTGAACCTGGCGAATCAGCTCATCGGCTTCGGCTCGGAGATCTGCCTTCTGGCGCTCGATCTCGCTCTGCAACGTCGCCAACTGCTCAGCGATCCGCCCAGTCAGGAACTCCTGCTCCGCTTCGACCAGCGCTTGCTCGCCACTGACCGCGCTGCGAGCGTTCCGCTCAGCCTCGTTGACCGCCTCCTGTTCGGCCTCGTCCAGTTCAGCGAGATGCCGTTCCGTCAGGATTTCTCCACGCGCAGCGATCAGCCGACCAGCGAACTCCAGATCCTCTTCCGCAGGCGTGCCGAGTGCTTCCTGCAACCGTTCACGCAGCCCGGCAGCTTGGCGTCGAACGCGCTCGACTTCGCTCACTACCCGCTCGCGGGCCTCGCGCTCGAGCGCCTCGCGCCGATCGCGCAAGGCCAGAAGCTCCGTACCCTGCGCCTCCTCCAACTCACGACGCTTGGCCTCCAGTTGGCGATCCAACTCATCGAGCTCGGCTTGCAACTCCTGTCGGATGTTTTCGATCAATTCCTGTCGTTTGGCCTCGTCGACACGGGTCACGAGATACGAGGCGAAGTACAGCACACGCTCCAGATTGCGCGGGGTGATGTCGAGGAGCAACCCGAGTCGACTCGGCGTCCCCTTCACATACCAGATGTGCGCGACCGGCGCAGCCAGTTCGATGTGCCCCATCCGCTCGCGCCGGACCTTGGAACGGGTGACCTCGACTCCGCACTTGTCGCAGATCGTCCCTGCGTAACGCTGCCGCTTGTACTTTCCACAGTAGCATTCGAAATCCTTGGTCGGACCGAAAATCCGCTCGCAAAAGAGCCCCCCATGCTCGGGCTTGAGCGTGCGATAGTTGATCGTCTCCGGCTTGGTCACCTCACCGTATGACCAGCTCCGGATCGCCTCCGGCGAGGCCAATCCGATCCGGATCGCTTCGAAGTGATTCACATCGATCGATTTGCGTGTCTCGCGCTGGCGTGCGACTGTGCTCATGCGCGCTCACCCCTCGTGTCATTCTTCCGTGCGCTCGAAGCCGCTCAGGTTGATCCGATCGAGATGCGAGAGAATCTCACGCTCCCGGCCGTGGTCTTCGCCGAACTCGATCGGCTCCTCGTCTTCGTTCAAGACCTCGACCGAAAGCCCGAGGCTACGCAGCTCTTTGACTAACACCTTGAACGATTCCGGCACACCCGCCTCGACGATCGGCTCCCCTTTGACGATGGCTTCGTAGGTCTTGACGCGCCCCACGACATCGTCCGACTTGACCGTCAACATCTCCTGTAGGGTATGCGCCGCACCGTATGCCTCGAGTGCCCAGACCTCCATTTCCCCGAAGCGCTGGCCACCGAACTGTGCCTTGCCTCCGAGCGGCTGCTGCGTCACCAGCGAGTAGGGGCCGGTCGATCGTGCGTGAATCTTGTCCTCGACCAGGTGAACGAGCTTCATCATGTAGATTATGCCGACCGTGACGGGACGATCGAACTTCTCGCCGGTGCGCCCGTCATAGAGTTCGACCTTCCCATCTTCAGGTAAACCAGCCTTTCGCAAGAGTTCGCGAATTTCTTCTTCCTTGGCACCGTCGAAGACGGGACTCGCCACCTTGATGCCGAGCGTATGAGCTGCCCAACCGAGGTGTGTCTCGAGAATCTGACCCAAATTCATGCGCGAAGGGACACCGATCGGATTGAGGATGATGTCGACCGGTGTCCCATCCGGCAAGTACGGCATGTCCTCGATCGGCACGATGCGCGAGACGACCCCTTTGTTGCCGTGCCGACCAGCCATCTTGTCGCCCTCGGAAATCTTCCGCTTCTGGGCGATGAAGACGCGAACCATCTCGTTGACACCGGCTGGCAGCTCGACGCCGCTCTCGTCGTCGCGCCGGAAACGCTTGACGTCGATGACGATCCCGTGCACGCCATGCGGCACGCGCAAGCTCGTATCCTTGACGTCCCGCGCCCGCTCGCCGAAGATGGCGCGCAACAAGCGCTCCTCCGCCGACAGTTCCGTTTCGCCCCGCGGCGTGACCTTCCCCACGAGAATGTCGTTGGGACCGACCTGCGCGCCGATCCGGATGATCCCGTCGGCGTCGAGATTGCGCAGACTGTCCTCACCCACATTCGGAATGTCGCGTGTGATCTCCTCCGGTCCCAACTTGGTATCGCGGGCCTCGCACTCGTACTTCTCGATGTGGATCGAGGTGTACACGTCTTCGCGGACCAGTCGCTCGCTGATGAGGACCGCATCCTCGAAGTTTCCACCCTCCCACGACATGAAAGCAACGAGGACATTTTGTCCGAGCGCGAGTTCGCCGTTCTCCGTGCTCGAGCTGTCGGCGATCACGTCTCCCGCCTCGATCCGCTGGCCCTTTTGCACGATCGGGCGCTGGTTGATACACGTATCCTGGTTGGACCGGACGAACTTGCGCAGCTCGTAGACACGCTCGTTGCCGTCATCTTCCAGCACGACGATGCGGCGCGCAGTGACCGATTTGACGATGCCCCCTTTCTGCGCGACCACGACCTGGCCTGAATCGCGCGCTGCCTGATACTCCACACCGGTTCCGACGATCGGTGCGCGCGGACGCAGCAGCGGTACCGCTTGTCGCTGCATGTTGGCACCCATGAGCGCCCGGTTCGCATCGTCATGCTCGAGGAACGGGATCAGGGCCGCCGAGACCGACACCACTTGCTTCGGCGAGACGTCCATATAATCGACTTTCTCGGGAACCTCCAGCACGAATTTGCCCGCTCGCCGCGCTTCGATCCGGCTGGCCACGAAGCGCATGCCCTCATCGAGGGGAGTGTTCGCCTGCGCGATCGTAAAGTGTTCCTCTTGATCGGCCGTGAGATAGTCGACCTCGTCGCTCACGAACGGCAGGACATCGACACGCGTGACCCCAGCCGCGATCAACCGGTCGCACAGTCCCCGGTCGACCGTCGTGCCGCGGCCCGCGAGCAACTCACCTGTCTCAGGATCGACGACGTCCGTGCGAAGAACTTGGCCGATGAGGAGATCCGCCTGGCTCGGCAACTCGATATGCCGGTAAACCCGGCGATACGGCGCCGTGATGAAGCCGTACTCGTTGACTTTGGCATAGGTAGCCAACGACGTGATCAGTCCGATGTTCGGACCTTCTGGGGTCTCGATCGGGCAGATCCGCCCGTAATGCGAGTCGTGGACGTCACGCACCTCGAAGCCCGCCCGCTCGCGATTGAGTCCCCCAGGACCGAGTGCGGAAACGCGACGCTTGTGCGTGAGCTCAGCAAGCGGATTGGTCTGATCCATGAACTGCGAGAGCTGGCTCCCTGCGAAAAACTCGCGGATAGCAGCACGCAGCGGCCGGGTGCTGCTGATCAGGCTTGCTGGGGTCGCGGTGTCGATATCGACGATCGTCATCCTCTCGCGGATCCCGCGCTCCAGGCGCTGGAGTCCGGTCCGCAGATGCATCTGAATCAGCTCACCGACCGTCCGCACCCGCCGGTTGCCCAGGTGATCGATGTCATCCGGCCGATCGAGTCCTCGATTCACGAGGATCATGGTTCGCACCAGAGCAGCCAGGTCCTCGCGTGTGAGAACCCGCACGTCGGCCGGCGTCTCCAGCCCCAGCCGCTTGTTCAGCTTGTACCGACCCACCTTGCCAAGATCGTAGGTACGCGGATTGAAGAAGAGGCGTTCGATGAGCGCAGCAGCGTTCTCCCGCGTCGGCGGATCCCCGGGGCGCAAGGTCTTGTAGATCTCCATTTGAGCCTCTTCGCGGCTCTTCGTTCGATCTCGCTCGATCGTCGCCGCGATGTAGCGATGATCGGGATCGGTATCCACGTCCGCGAACAGCTCGAAGAGTTCCTCGTCGCGCCCATAACCGACGGCACGGAGAAGAACCGTGACCGGAATCTTGCGCTTGCGGTCGATCTTGACTGACAAGACATCGCGATTGGAAGTCTCGAACTCGAGCCACGCTCCTCGAGTCGGAATCAGTTTGGCCATGCACAGCTGCCGACCGGTAGCCGGGTCAGGCTCGAGTTCGAAGTACGCCCCCGGCGAGCGAACGAGCTGGGAAACGACGACACGCTCCGCCCCGTTGATGACGAAGGTCCCGGTCTCCGTCATCATCGGAAAGTCGTCGATATAGATGTCACTCTCCTTGACCTCACCGGTGTCGCGGATGACGAGCCGAACGCGAAAATACAGCGGAGCGGCATACGTCATGTCGCGCTCGCGACAGATCTCCGGCGTGTAGCGTGGCTTTTCGAACCAGTGGCGCAGAAAGTGGACTTCGAGTTTCTGATTGTAGTCAATGATGGGCGAAAACTCCTCGAGGAGTTCTCGCAAGCCTTCGGTCTTGAACCACTCGAACGACTTGAGTTGAAGCTCGATGAGGTTCGGCATCTCTAGTACGGTCGGAATGCGGGCGAACGAAACGCGCCCGATCCCGAGATTCGACCGTACCTGGCGAACTGCGGACGATGGCATCGCGGTCGCCCCTGTCGTCACAGTCATCGTTCTCCCTTTCCTCGTGCCGGATGCTCGAATAATCGGTTACTCGGGGATACGCAACTCGGTACGGACTCGTGGTGGCCTCATGGACCGGCCTACCCAACGCGCGAAGGAAAAACCGAGAGCCAAGCGGACATCACCGCTCGGCCTCGCCCTGTGCTCGATGCGTTGCGTGTCACGCCGCCTCATGCGCGCGCGTCACCTCTTCGCAAACGCATAGCATATCACGGATGCTGCCTTCCTGTCAATCCCATCCCGTCGTCGCCCGAAAGCGGTCGCCACCCTCGAAGGCCGCCCGGCGCTTTGTGCTCCGGAACCGGAGGAGTCGAGAGCGGCGAATTCCTTCTGTTCCGACTGTTCCGACGCCGCTCCATCGCACGATCGACCGGTGGCGGTGTGTCGATCCACCGCTATGACGCACCGGCCGCGTGACGTTTCGACGCACGAGCCGAGGCCGCAGACAAGGCTTTCTACTCGCGTCCGTCTCCTCGCCCCCACACGAGACATGCAAGGGTCTGCTCACTAGAACGGCCTTACGCAACGCACCCTTGCACAGCTGGAGGGAAACGTGCTAGAGTTCATGCAGTGCAACGAGCGCCCGTAGCTCAATGGATAGAGCGTTTGCCTCCGGAGCAAAAGGTTGCAGGTTCGAGTCCTGCCGGGCGCACCTGGTGAGCCGATCTCTCCACTACCAACGGTGACTGTGCTCGGAAATCTCCCATTCGGCGCGGAGAAGATCGCGACGGCGACGGCGGATCCGCACGAGCCGATACCAGAAGGTGAGCGGACCCCACACGAGAAGAACGAGTCCCACCAACCAGGCAACATGGTTGAGCACTAAGTACCAGACGGTCGACCACTGCGCGGAAAAGACGATCGCCAGCAGGATCGTCCAAAGCTTGAAACCGACCACGATCCCGCCGAACCACCATGCCATTTGGCGCCAGGCGTATCGCTCTTCCATACTGCCAGTGTACTCCCTCATCGCTTCGCGTACCATCGCTTTCCGGCGAGTCTGCATCGTTCCACACTGTCCGTACGACCTTGCTATACTGCCATCGTCACCAGGTCGTCGAGCTGCCACGCCTCAACGCTGCTTTTCCACTCAGCGACTCGCGCGTGCTCCAGTTCGATGGCCCGCGACGGAGTGGCACACTGATGGGAGCGAAAGGAGTGAGGCGATGTTCCGACGCGAGCCGCGCGACCCCCTGGAACGCCAGTTGTCGCAATTCCGCCAACAACTGGAGCAGACGACTGCCGACGAGGAACTCGCCCTGGACGAGGATCTGCTGCCCCGACCCACTACGGAATCATCGGCACCATCTTCCCGCACCAGTACCTGGCAGCCACCCGAGCCTCCGGCTCGCCAGCCGGCTACCCCGGATCGCATGTTGAGTATCGTTGCTGCCAACGCACGTTGGCAAGGAACGCTCGAAACGGAGGGCTCTCTGGTCATTCATGGGCACGTCGAGGGGACGATTCAAGCTGCCCATGACGTCACCATCTTCGAGGGAGCGACTGTGCGAGCGGACATTGCTGCTCAGCAGGTTATCGTGCGTGGGTCAGTGCAGGGACGCATCGATGCCCGGGGTCGACTGGAAATCCATCCGGGAGGCGAGGTCATCGGTGAGGTCTCAGCTCCATCCTTGGTTGTCCACGAGGGCGCACGCCTCTCCGGCAAATTGAAGATGGGAGCAACGGAATCGACCGACTCCGCACCGAGTCCCGGAGGTTATCGATGATCGAGGATCGGAGCAGTTCCCCCATGCGTCCGATCGAGAGTCTCACGCTCATCGATCGCTACACCACGGTCGAAGGGACACTCGTGTCGTCCCGCGACATCCGCATCGAAGGGGAACTTCGCGGCACACTCCAATGCGAAGGAGCGGTGCACGTCGCTGAGGGCGGACGAGTCGATGCGACGGTTGAAGCGGGCGCGATCACCGTCGCCGGTCAGCTTCGCGGGTCGATAACGTGTCGGGGCAAACTGCATATTCTGCGAACAGGTCGCGTGACCGGCTCCATCACGACCAACTCGCTCGTGATCGAGGAAGGCGGTCGCTGCGAAGGAGAACTGGCGATGGGGAGTGCATTGGCTGAGGCGTCGCTTCCGAGCGCCAGCCGGGGAAATGCCAGCGCGATGCTCCCCGAGTCGGCATCGACCACCCTGGAAAGCACCGAATCGTAGCACTGCCAGGATTGCCGGTATACTCGACCTGCGCACCCGACTCGGGGTGAGAATGAGCATGGGGTGAAAGCGGTACGATGACGATCGAGAGAAAGTGCGGAACGTGCAAGTACTTCGAGCCTGCACCGTTGTGGCGCAAGGGTTGGTGCCGCCACCCGCTCCTGTATGCCCCGCATCAAAGCCATCTCGTCAGCGAAGACGATCTCGATTGCGACCGCGGCATGACGAACTACTGGGAGCCGGCGGAGCAACCAGTTCGTGAGCGACCGGAAGAGGCGACGCACGAGTATCGGGTGATCCAAGTTGGCGACAGTCGGGGAGATGAAGGGAGAAGTGGCTGGACGGGTCGAGAGCGAGAGCGAGGGACAACGATGAGTTTTTTCCGTGATGAGCCACCCGAGCGCGATCCTGAAGCCGAAGAACCAACGATACCGCCCTTTGCGAATCGGCCACCCACGAGTACTCCCTTCGGAACTCAACACTCCTACACCTATCACACGGACGAGCGATATTGGACGGACTACTTGCGTGTAGCGGCACCAGTACTGGGTATCATTCTCATGCTCGGGCTCGCCTGGTTCTGGATCAACCAGTTTCTCAACCGGGGCGAGGTCGTCCCTACTGTCACACCACAAGTGATCACTGGCCCTACGCCCACTCCCCAAGGGACACCATTGGGGCTCATCGCAGTGACGCCTGCTGCCACGAGCCAGACCCCCACCGTCACCGCGTCGCCAACGCCGCGAACGACGATCGGACCTGGAGCGACCGTCGTCGTGGCCAACACGGATGGATCGGGCGTGAACTTCCGTTCCGCGCCGAGTACTAGTGCCGATGTCATCGAGCGGCTTCCTGAAGGAACTGAACTGACAGTCGTCGGTGAGTCAGTGACGGCCGACGGGTACGTGTGGTGGCCAGTCAAGTACCGTAATCAGACCGGATACGTCGTGGCTGACTATCTCGAGTTGGCGAAGCCGTAATCGAGGCAGACGCGTGTTATACTCCTGTCGCCGGCCACTGCGCCGGACGAAACACGTACCTGGACCGCGCCCGGTGTGCTGGTAAGGTTAACGACCCTCCAGTTCCAGCGCGGGTCGAAGGGTACGGATGACGAACACCGGTCCAAGTAAAGGAGTCGGAACGTGTCCATCGCCGAACACGAGACAGAACAGGTTCCCCTGAAAGCGCTTCTCGAAGCCGGTGTGCACTTTGGGCACCAGAGTAAGCGCTGGAACCCGAAGATGCGACCGTACATCTTCGGTGAGCGCAACGGCATCCATATCATCGATCTCCGCCAAACCGTGAGGCTGCTGGCTGAAGCTGAGTCGTTCGCTCGGAATCTCGCTGCTCGCGGCGGTGTCTTCGTCTTCGTCGGCACCAAGAAGCAAGCACAGGAGATCATCCGGAGCGAAGCCGAGCGCTGTGGCATGTATTCGGTCACTGAGCGCTGGCTGGGAGGAACACTGACGAACTTCGTGACCATCCGCCAGCGACTGCGCTACCTCGTTCAGCTCGAAGAAGAGGTGCGCAGCCCCAACTTTGCTTTCCTTCCAAAGAAGGAACAAATGCGTAAGCTTCGCGAACTCGCCAAGCTCGAGCGAACGCTGGGCGGCCTGCGCGGTTTGACGCGCCTTCCTGATGCGCTCTACGTCGTCGATCCCAAGCGTGAAGCGATCGCCGTTGCCGAGGCACGCCGGCTCGGTATACCGATCATCGCGATGGTCGACACCAACTGTGATCCGGATTTGATCGACTACGTCATCCCAGCAAATGACGACGCGATCCGTTCTATCCGCTTGATCACCAGTCGCATCGCTGACGCCATCCTCGCTGGTCGCACGATGTACGAAACCGAAGTGGGTGCCGGCGAACAAGTCGCCCTCGAAGAGAGAGAGCTGCCCACCTACGAACTGTTCGACGAAGAGTACGTGGAACTGCAGGAAGAACTCGACGAAGAGATCGAAGAAGAGGAGCAAGGATCACTCGAAGCACGTCTGCCCAAACACAAGTACTGATCACTCTGCAGTGAGGGAGGCCGGCACGGGCGTGCCGGCCCGTTTGTGCCTGACGAGCAGAGACTGAAGGGGGGACTGGTGACGATCACGACGGCGATGATCAAAGAACTTCGCGAACGAACCGGCGCGGGCATCATGGACGCGAAGCGCGCGCTTGAGGAAGCTGGTGGCGACATGGAACGAGCAGCCGAGATCCTGCGCCAGCAGGGACTCGCCCGCGCTGCTCGCAAAGCTGGTCGCGCGACTGGTCAGGGGCTCGTCCACGCCTACATTCATGGTGGTGGACGAATCGGGGCACTGATCGAAGTCAACTGCGAGACTGATTTCGTTGCCCGAACTGATATTTTCAAGCAGCTCGTGCACGATTTGGCGATGCAGGTCGCTGCGACTGCTCCTCGCTATGTGTCCGTCGAGGACATCCCACCGGATGTTCTGGAAGAGGGAATTCAGGAAGCCGGATCACGCGACAAGTTTCTCCAGCAAGTCGTCCTCCTCGCCCAGCCGTTCATCAAGGATCCCTCCAAAACAGTGGAAGAGGTCATCCAGGAAGCTATCGCACGGCTGGGTGAAAATATCCGCGTGCGACGCTTCGCGCGCTTCGAACTCGGTAGCGATGAGGCATGACGCGGGCGAGTGAACCGAACACACGACCCCGATACTACCGGGTACTTCTCAAAGTCTCCGGTGAAGCTCTGATGGGGGAGGAAGGCTACGGTATCGACCCCTCAGTGGTGGCGCGGCTCGCTGAAGAGATCGCGCGTGTCGCTGCGCGCGGTATTCAGGTTGCCATCGTCGTCGGCGGTGGAAACATCTGGCGCGGCCTTGCCGCCAGTGCCCGCGGCATGGATCGGGCAACCGCTGACTACATGGGCATGCTCGCGACGATCATCAATGCCCTGGCCCTGCAGGATGCGCTCGAGCGCCAAGGCGTACCGACACGGGTGCAAACAGCGATCGAGATGCATCAGGTTGCAGAGCCGTATATCCGCCGCCGCGCCATCCGTCACATGGAGAAGGGACGCATCGTCATCCTCGCAGGTGGGACAGGGAATCCTTACTTCACCACCGATACAGCGGCCGCACTGCGTGCTGTCGAACTCAATTGCGATGTTTTGTTGATGGGAAAATATCGGGTCGACGGCGTGTACGACGACGATCCGCGCCGGAATCCGCGGGCACGGAGATATCGCGTGATCAGCCATCAAGAGGCACTCGAGCGCAATCTGCGGGTCATGGATCAATCCGCACTCGCTCTCTGCCGCGAGAACGATCTCCCGGTGATCGTCTTTGACTTGCTTACGCCGGGTAATATAGAGAAAGCAGCGCTCGGTCACGAGGTCGGTACGCTCGTCTGCTCTGGTGTCACGTCCTACGCCTGAAACGAGCGGTCGGTCATCGGAAGGAGTGATCGCGATGATCGACGAAATCTTGCGCGACGCCGAACAACGCATGAAGAAAAGCATCGAGCTGCTCCGGCAAGAGTTAGCCGGAATTCGCGCCGGACGAGCTGCGCCGAGTTTGCTCGAGCACCTCGAGGTGAACTACTATGGAACTCCAACGCCACTCAATCAACTCGCGACGATCAGCGCGCCTGAAGCTCGCCTGCTCGTCGTTCAGGTGTGGGATCGCAATGCGGTCAGTGCAGTCGAAAAGGCCATTCGCCAATCCGAACTCGGCCTCAACCCGTCCGTCGACGGACAGACGTTGCGCATCCAGTTGCCTCCCTTGACAGAGGAGCGCCGACGGCAACTCGTCAAGCTGGTCCATGAAGAGGTCGAGGAAACGAAGGTCGCGATCCGAAACATTCGTCGCGACGCTCTCGCTGACATCAAGGAACTCCTCAAGAACAAGGAGATCAGCGAGGACGACGAGCGACGAGCCGAGCAACGGCTCCAAGATCTCACCAACCGCTACATCGCAGAAGCCGACAAGCTCGGAAAGCAGAAAGAACATGACATTCTCGAAATCTGAGCAGGTACCGACTCCTGACCATCACGAAGCCGTCTGCTCAGATCGTGTGCCCGTGCATGTCGCCATCATCATGGACGGGAACGGTCGCTGGGCTACCCAGCGTGGTCTCCCCCGGTTGGCTGGCCATCGTGCCGGCACGGAAAACATCCGACCCATAACCTTCAAGGCGGCTGAATTGGGAATCCGTTATCTGACTTTGTGGGCTTTTTCCACCGAGAATTGGCGACGACCCCGCGATGAGGTCGAAGGACTCATGCAGATCTTGAGCGAGGTCATCGAGCGCGAGACCGAGGAACTGCACCGGCACGGGGCACAACTCCGTCATATCGGTAGTCTCGAGGGGCTCTCACCTTCGCTCCAACGCCAGATCCACGAGGCGATCGAACTCACGAAACACAACGACCGGATCGTTTTGACGATCGCTTTCAACTACGGTGGACGCGCCGAGCTCGTTCAAGCGATCCGCCGTATCGTCGCGGAGGGTGTTCCTCCCGAAATGATCGACGAAGCGACCGTCGAGCGGTATCTCTATACCGCCGGCATGCCCGATCCAGATCTCATCATCCGCACGTCCGGCGAACTGCGCACCAGCAACTTCTTCCTTTGGCAAGCAGCGTACGCAGAATATTATTTCACCCCAACGCTCTGGCCCGACTTCACACCCGATGAATTTGAGCGAGCGATTCGGGACTTCCAGCGGCGCGAACGCCGCTTCGGTGGGCTTCAGTCAGCCCCGGTCTCACTGACGGCCACGGACCCGTGCGCCAGCGCACCCTGAGTGCCGTCTTGGTTGTCCTGATCACAGTCGTGCCGATTGTCCTGGGCACGGCGATCTTGCTTGCTCTCCTCCTCGGCGTGACGATCCAGGCAGCACGGGAACTCACGCGCGGCTTCTCCCGAAGCCTTCCTCTGTCCCTTTCCTCCGCGAGTGTGACGATACCAGCTGCCATCCTTCTCATCGTCACCTTTTTCACGACATCGGGCACGATCCTCCTTGCGGCGAGTGTCGCAGCTCTGTTTTTCCCGCTCGCCTGGTATGCCCACAGCGATGACCTGCAGCAGGGGCTTCGAGCAGCACTCACGACATCGTTCGCAGCCCTGTACCTCGGCCTCCCACTCTCGTCGGCGCTCGCTCTACGCTCTCTGGAGGGCGAGATGACGAGTGAATGGATCCGCGCACTCGCACGAGCGAGCGGCAACGAGCAGACTGCCCTCGGGCTGGCATGGATCGGCTGGGCAATTGCCATCACCTGGCTCACGGACACGAGTGCCTACCTGGTCGGTGCACGCTGGGGACGCCATAAGCTCACGCCACGCTTGAGCCCTGGTAAGACGCGTGAAGGAGCGCTCGCTGGGCTCCTCACCGGCGCCGTGGTCGGCGCCCTCGGCCCGTCGGTCTTCGGGCTTCCGTTCGCCGCCTGGTTCGGCGCTCTCGCGGGCACCGCGCTTGCCGGGCTTGCCGAACTGGGAGATCTGGCAGAGTCGTTCCTGAAGCGTGGTCTCGGGCTCAAAGACTTCGGAACCAGTATTCCCGGACACGGCGGTGTGCTCGATCGCATCGACGCGCTGCTGGTCACGATTCCCGCGTCCCTGCTCCTTGCTACACTCCTGGGTGGGGGAAACGGATGAGACTCGGTGTGAGTCTACTCGGCTCGACCGGATCGATTGGACGCCAGACCCTGGAGGTGGTTGCGGCGCATCCTGACCGTTTCCGAGTCGTCGCACTGGCTGCGCGTAGCCAGATCGATGCACTCCAAGAGCAGGTACGGATCTTCCGCCCCGAGCTCGTTGCGATCGCGCAGGAATCCCTCGGCATCTCCTTTCCGGATACCCGCGTCGTGAGCGGCCCGGGTGGGCTGGTCGAAGCCGCAACCTATGAAACAGCCGACATCGTTGTGATCGCCCTCTCTGGCAACAGCGGTATCGAGCCGACGCTCGCCGCTGCGGCAGCTGGCAAGACGATCGCACTCGCCAACAAGGAAAGCGTTGTCTGCGCCGGTCCACTACTCCGCGATATCCAATCGCGAACTGGCTGTCAGGTGCGGCCAGTCGATAGCGAGCACAGCGCCCTCTGGCAGCTCCTGCAGTTACCGCATCGACCAGCGGAAATCGCTCGCGTCATCCTCACCGCATCGGGCGGACCATTTCGCGACCGACCGCTCGAACACCTGAACCAGGTAACACCGGATGAGGCACTCGCTCACCCGACCTGGCGGATGGGACCGAAAATTACCATCGATTCAGCGACCCTGTTGAACAAGGGGCTCGAGCTGATCGAGGCACACTGGCTTTTCGATCTTCCGTTCGAGCGTCTGGACGTGGTGATCCACCCGCAGAGCATTGTGCATGCACTCCTGGCGTTCGTGGATGGGACAACTGTCGCGCATGCAGCCTACCCGGACATGCGCCTGCCCATCCAATACGCACTTTTTTATCCAGAGCGTGTCGCGAGCACAGTTCCTCCACTCGATCTTGCGCGGATCGGCCCGCTCGAATTCTTCCCCCCTGATACCGAGCGATTTCCCGCGCTCCCCTTAGCCCGCGAAGTCGGCATCGCCGGCAGCACCTATCCAACTGTTCTCTGCGCCGCAGATGAGATCGCGGTCGAGGCCTTTCTCGCCGGCCAAATCCGCTTTACGGAGATCGTTCCGCTGATCCGCAGTGTCCTCGATCGTCACCAGCCAGCGAGCGAACCGCTGACATTGGAAGCCATTCTCGCTGCCGATCGCTGGGCACGATCCGTAGCCCGAGAACTTGTTGGGCGTGCGATCCGTCACGCTTAAAACTGCTCCGTTGCCCGTGCGAAGGCGAGGACGACCACTGCCGATGCGCCTGCCCGTACCAGTGCAGTCGTCCCAGCGGCCACGGTCGCTCCGGTGGTGATCGTGTCGTCGATCAGTAACACCGTCCCGTGCAGCGGAGAGCCAGACCAGACGAAAGCACCAGCGACGTTCGCCCAGCGTTGCGAGCGAGTCCGTCCGACTTGAGAAGCCGTGTCTCGCGTTCGCTGGAGTTGATCATGAAGGGGGATGTCGAGTTGGCCAGCGACCGCTTTTGCCAGTATCGCGCTTTGATTGAACCCGCGCTCACGCCGGCGCAACGGGTGAAGGGGTATCGGTACGACGCAGGTCAAGTCACTTCGCCACGGTGCCAGGATTTCCGGGCTGGCCCGCCCCAACTCACTCGCAAGTTCCTCCATCCGGCGACGCTCGCCCCGGTACTTCGCCCGATGCAACGCGGCACGAACGGGTCCTCGATAGAGAAACAACGCTCGTGCCGCGATGAGTGCTGCAGGCCAGTCGACGCAATCGGCGCATACTGCACTTGGTTTCGGCGCGAGACCATCACAGCGCACACACCGGGGGTGGCAATCCGCGACACGGACCAGACTCCGCTGGCACTCCGAGCACCACCACGCACCAGGCCAACCACATCCGCTGCAGGTTGGCGAGAAAAACCAGCGTTCCACGCAATCACGAAGCGCCACTAGAACGGTTCGGTGACCGAGTTGTCTTGCCACGGCACTCTTTCCCCATCGGCTCGGCAAAGAGCCAACCTGCATCCTGGAGCTAATCCGAACTGCCGAACGGTTCCAGCAGGTAATTCTATGACGATTTGACTTTTCCAATGGATCGGACCGATTCGCTGTGGTCGCACCTGTTCGACGACACGTTGCACTGTCCCCCGGTGATCGAGAAACAGAACATCGATCGGAAAGCGCATCCCGATGGTGTGGATCGCCGAGCACGGACGAAGCACGAGTGCCTGAGCAGCACAGAACTCCTTGCGTCCGATCAAGCCGCGGAGCCGGTTCCACCAGCTGGCAGCAAGCTCGACCCGTTCAGCGATGCAGCGGCCACTGTCCAGGTCGATAAGCCGCCACTCTGCGCTCTGGCTCATCCCGCTTCACCTCGCTTTCCCTGCTACCATGATGCTTCGGGCGGATGCTCGATGACGGACAGGAGGCTGACAACGCGACTCTCTCGCTTCGGAATCCTTCTACTCCTCCTCGTTGTTATCGGTTTCCTCGCACCAACGCAACATGCCTTTGCTCACGCCGTCCTGCTTTCAGCCAACCCAGCACCGAATTCCCTCCTCGACCGTCCGCCGAAAGAGGTCGCCTTGACCTTTTCCGAGCCGGTTACACCGATCGGCGCCGGACTGACCATCGTCACGCCCGACGGGCGAACGATCCGTACCTTAACTATCGCGACCAGCCCGGAGGGCACCGTTTTGCGACTCCCCTGGGATGCAAACCTCTCGCAGGAGGGGACATACCTTGTCCAGTATCGAGTGATGGGACGCGATGGTCACCTGATTGCTGGTCACTATGTCTTTTCGATCGGTCGTGCGACTGAACCCCCGCCGCTGTCGGCTTCTGGTAGTGCGCAACCGCTTCTGGAAGCCATTGCGCGCTGGCTTCACCTCTTGGGACTCGTTCTCATCGCCGGAAGCGTGACCATCGGACTCCTCGGACGCGGTATTCACGAAATCGAGGCGGTTGCTCGACGACTCATCCGGATCGGTCATCGCGGACTGCTTCTCATCGTGATGGCCAGCTTCCTCTTGATTTCCGCGCTGTTCGCACCGCCGCCGAACATGACGGACTCGCTCGTGCTGCGTTCGATCGCCGCGACACCAACTGGCCAGCTTTGGTCAGCCAGTTTCCTCGTTGCACTCGCCGGGTATCTCTTGCTCCTCGCGCGATTCTCCGTCAGCATCGCCTCGGGATCACTCCTGCTCGTCGGACTGGCGCTCGCTGTACTCCGTGCCGCCGCTGGCCACGCTGCCACGAGCACCTATCCTCTCGTCGGTATCGTCCTCGCGACGGTTCATCTGGTCAGTGCCGCGGTGCTCGCTGGAGGTACGCTCGTCGGACTCTCTCTCGCACGGCCTCTTCTCAGCGCTTCCGATCGCTCGCGTGCAGCTGCTGAGCAGATACTTCGCCGGTTCGCGCCCGTTGCCCTCGTCTGTGTCGAACTCTTGACGATCAGTGGTGCGTACGCGCTCTGGACGAATGTGGCCGATCCCGCACAGCTGCTCACGACTACCTATGGCCGCATCCTCACTCTGAAATTTATCGTTGCGAGCATCTTCGGCGTCACAGCCGCCGGGGCGACTCTTTACTGGTTCCGTAGGCGCGCCGTTCCGTGGTCGCTCTTACGCCTGCAGGGGATGGAGATGCTGCTTCTCCTCATTCTCGCTACCGGGCTTGTCATGCTCCCACCAGCACGTCGTTTCGAGCCGTCAGGTTTTTCGCAGCCTCCCCTCACGCTCGCGGCCAATGCTGGTCCCTACTTGGTAACGCTCTCGATCGAGCCGGCACTCCCTGGACCGAACCAACTCTCGCTCACGCTCAGCGCACCGAACGGGGAACAGATCAGCGATGCACATGTCGTCGCCGAGTTCAGCGCAGCCGATGGACCGCGCGTTGTCGAGCTCCGGCGAAGCTCCACAACCTATACAGGGACGATCGCTCTCCAACAAGATACCTGGACGGTTCTGGTTTACGTCAGGCGACCAGGCGAGTCGACGCCACCACCGGCTCGCTTTCGGGTACCGATTCCGGTGCCGGATGCACGGATTTTGCTCGAGCGCGCTGATGCGGCGATGAATCGCCTGCGGGCAGTGGAAGAACGAACGACGCTGACAAGTGGAGGACCAGTTGTAGAAACCGTAATCCGGTACCAGGCACCGGATCGTGCAGCCTACACGGTGACAACCTCCGGTCGCCCTCCTACCGAAACGATCATCATCGATGACCGACGATACGATCGTGCTGGTGATGGACCATGGACTGTGACACCATGGCCGGGAAGCGAGCCGTTCCGGTGGCCAAATTTCCGCTATGCTCGAACAGCTGAAGAGGCTCGTCTCCTCGGCATCGAATCGATCGACGGCACACCCTGCTATGTTTTATCCTTTTACGATCCGGCGAGCGAAACGCGCTACCAGATGTGGATTGGCCTTGCGGATTTCCTGGTTCGCCGATACGAGATGATGGCGATCGGTCACTATATGGTTGGATCCTTCGCCCGCTTCGATGACCCGACGATCGTGGTCGATCCCCCTCCTCTGAGCGACTGATATCTCTCGTCGCTCGCTAGCGGAACGCCTCGACGATGCGCGGGATGGCTGGCCCCAAGATCACGACATACAAGGCAGGGAAGATGAGGAACACCATCGGGAAGATCATTTTGATGGGGGCCTTGTGCGCCAGTTCCTGCGCGCGTTGCCTCCGGCGCAAGCGCATCTGATTCGCCTGCGCCCGAAGCACTTGGCTGATGCTGACGCCGAGTTGGTCTGCTTGGACCAGCGAAGCAATGAAAACGTTCAAGTCATCGACGTTCACCCGTCGGGCGAGATCACGGAGCGCCTGCCGGCGAGGAATTCCCATGCGCATCTCCGAGAGGGTACGCGCGAACTCTCGGGTCAACTCGTTATCCCATTTCTCGACCACACGCAATAAAGCCTGATCGAACCCCAGGCCCGCCTCGACGCTGATGACCAAGAGGTCGATAGCATCGGGAAGGGCTCGCTGGATCGCTCGTTTCCGTTGTGCGATCCGTCTACTCAACCAAGCGTTGGGCACTATCCAGCCGAGAGCGGCCAGTACGAACGGCAAGCCAACCCGGTACTGAACTGGCCCACTCCCGGCAAGAGTCAGGACGATCGCAAAGGAGGCCATGGTGAGCGCGAGTCCGAAGCGGAGACCGAGAAACGTCAAAGGGCGCAATGATCCATCCAGACCTGCCTCGACGAGTCGTTGTTCGATCCTGTGCAGCGATGCCCCAGGAGTGAATCGCAAAACGAAGTGCGCGAGCCGCTCGGCCAGAGGCAGAATCACCCGGTGTCGAAACGGAACCGCAAGCTCGAGATCGTCGAGAGACGGGGGCCGCTGTGCGAAACGAGCCAAGCGCTCTTCGAGGACGACTTGGCGGCGTTCGGCCCGAAGTCCGAGCACCATCACCACCAGGCCAGCAGCGGCCAAAACGAGACTTGCAGCAGCCAGCATCGTCCACTCCGAACGCCGAGCTCCTAAACCTCGATCGCCACGATTCGGCGCATCACCACGAATCCGAGCACCATGCAGATCACGGCCCCGATCGGCATACAGATCCAGGGCCATCGCAATAGGCTCAGCAAATAACTGGGGTTCAAGAGAAAGATAAGAATCGCGAGCCCCACAGGCAGAAGCGAGATAATGTAACCAGATAGACTCTGCTGGGCTGTCAAAACACGAATTTCACCCTTGATGCGCACGCGCTCTCGAATCGTTTCACCGATTATTTCGAGAATCTGGGCGAGATTGCCGCCGACCTCGTGGTTTATGGCGATCGCTGTCACCAGGAGATCGAGATCCTCGCTTGGTATCCGTTCGAGCAGATGGTCGAGTGCGTCCTGGAGGGGAACACCGAGGCCCACCTCGCGAACGACCCGCCTGAACTCCTCGGACATCGGGGGGGCAGACTCTCGCGCGACTAAGTCCATCGTTTGGAGTAGGCTGTAACCAGCACGCAACGAGTTCGCCATAAGCCCGATCGTGTCGCCCAGCTGATTCACGAACCGTTGCAAGCGGTGCCGTCCTCGCCAGAGAACATAGTAGTGCGGTGCCAACCAACCACTGACTGCGAAGACGAGGCCAGTGAAGAGCCCGAGCAGAGGTTGCGTTATCCCCCGCCCCAGCAGGAATCCGATCACGAAGGCGAGCAGCGTCACTAACCCGCGCAAGAAAAGGAACTCTCCCACGGTCAGACGGATATCGGCACGAGCCAGACTCATCCGGATCGCTTCGGCGAAGGGTCGCCCGCGCACAGCACGATCCAGCTGGCGAGCCAAGAGATGAGGACCCGCTGTCACTTCTTCCGGCGCCGACTCGCTGCGCGCGAACTGTTCGAGTCGATGATCCAGTGAGTGACCGCGAGACCGCGCGTGCAAACCCGCCAGAACGAGCATCACAGCGGCTCCAGCGAGGGAAACAGCGATGAGGAGGAGCGGATCCCCGAACACCGACTACCTCCCGAAAGGTCGCTGGTAGTTCACACCGAAGATCTGTGGAGGCAAGTAAATGTTGGCAACCTCGAACTTTTCCACGAACTTGGGTCGCACGCCGGTCGGCCTGATGCGCCCGAGTACCTTCCCGTTTTCGAAGCCTGTCTGCTCGAAGACGAAGATGTCTTGCAGGACGATGACGTCCCCTTCCATTCCCTGGACCTCGGTGATCGCGACGATCTTCCGCGACCCGTCCTTGAGACGCGCCATGTGGATGATCAAATCGAGTGCGGATGCGATCTGTTCACGTATGGCCCGCACTGGCAAGTCCATCCCGGCCATCAGCACCATCGTCTCTAAACGGTGGAGTGTGTCGCGAGGACTGTTCGAGTGGACTGTGGTCATCGAACCATCGTGACCCGTATTCATCGCTTGCAGCATGTCGAGCGCTTCGCCACCACGGCACTCGCCGACCACGATCCGGTCGGGTCGCATCCGCAAGGCATTGATCACCAGGTCACGAATCGTGACTTCACCCTTCCCTTCGATGTTGGGCGGCCGCGACTCCAACGTGACGACATGCTCCTGACGGAGCTGAAGTTCGGCAGCATTCTCGATGGTCACGATGCGCTCATCACTAGGAATGAACGACGAAAGAACATTGAGGAGCGTCGTCTTGCCCGACCCGGTTCCGCCCGAAACGACGATGTTCAAGCGCGCATTGACGCATGCCTTCAAGAACTGCGTGATCTCGGGTGTCATGGTCCCGAAGCGAATCAAATCATCGACTGTCAGCGGATCACGGCTGAATTTCCGAATGGTCAAGCAGGGGCCGACCAACGATATCGGCGGTATGACCGCATTGATTCGGGAGCCATCAGGGAGGCGAGCATCCACCATCGGCGAGCTTTCGTCGATGCGCCGTCCGAGCGGTGACACGATCCGGTCGATGATGCGCATGACATGGTCGTCATCATCGAACTCGATCGCCGTTTTCTCCAATTTGCCGTTCCGCTCGACCCACACCTGCTTCGGACCGTTCACCATGATCTCGGTCACGGTGTTGTCCTTCAGCAAGGGTTCGATCGGGCCATAACCGAGAATTTCTGCAACGATCGCTTCGAACAGCCGGTGCCGTTCCGTGCGACCGAGGACGATTCCCTCCGATTCCAGCACCGAGAGAAACGTTTCCTCGAGGGTACGGCGCACACGATCAGGGTCGCTGAGATCCATGCGCGGATCGAGTTCAGCGATGACCCGCTGTTGCACTCGCCCCTTGAGCTGTTGAAAGGCATTCTCGTTGGATGAAGCCGCAGCACTCGCTCGCAGACTCGGTCGTTTGAGCGTCTGCGCGAGTTGGCCGGTTCCCATCGGTCCGCGTGACTGCTCTGGCTCGTCTGGGCGATCGGCCGGCACTTCGGTTGCGAGCAGACCAGTGTCACCTGCCGTACTCAATCGCCGGAGAAGCGACATGGCACTCATCTCCTCCCGTTGGTCCATCGGTGAGAGACGCTCAAGAAAGGCAGGCGACGTTTGCGAACCCTTGCGTGCAGCACGGCTTCTCGCGACTCGTTCGCCAGGAGTTCTGCCAACTGTATCAACTCAGCCGTGATGCGATGCTGTCGGTGCTGCCAGGCGAGCGGCGTGCCCTCGTTGATGCTCGCGATCACCGCCTGAGGATCAGACGAGATGCGGATCGGAATGGACAAGCGGAGACTCGCTTCTACCTCCTCCACAGTCAGTCCGCTTCCGGAGCGCTGCTGATTCAAGACGAACATGATCCGCTTCTGCTGGAACCCGAGTCGCTCGACGAGTTCCAGGAACCGTTTGGTCTCTTTGATGGCCGTCATTTCGAGCGTCAAAATCCAAATCAACGTCGAGGCGACATCCGCACAAGCCAGCGTGATGTCATCATACCCACCACGTGTGTCGACGATGACGAAGTCAGCACGACGCCGGAGTTCTGTCAGCACTTCCTGTATACGCTCAGCGCCGATCCGTTCTGCGTCCTCGAGTTGCGCCGGGGCGAGCACGACTCCAACTTGACTGACATGACGGGTCACGAACTCGTGGATGAGTTCGCCATCGAGTGGACCAGCGAGCCGCGCCAGATCCGTCCAGGAACGGTGCGCCGGGAGATTGAGAAGGACGGCAACGTCTCCGCGCATGAGGTCGGCATCGACTAGTACGACCTCACGTTGCAGCGCGCGCTGAAGACAAATCGCGAGGTTGGTGGCGATGAACGTTCGACCGACACCGCCCTTGCTGCCGAGTACCACAACCACTTGCCCCTCGCGCCTCGTGACTGGTTCGTGCACCGGAGCGAGGGGAGCAGCAAAGACAGTCGCGGGAGCGGGCATCATCGACTGTGGATTCGCAACGTGCCCCACACGCCGGACAGCCTCGATGAGGTCATCGTAGCTGAATGGCTTACTGAGATACTCCCGTGCACCGGCCAGCATCGCCCGACGCAAGATCTCGGGATCCTGTTCCACGCCGAGCAGAATGACCCCGATTCCTGGCGCGCGAGCCGTGATCGCGCTCGCGACCTCGATCCCATCGAGGTCTGGAAGTGTCTGGTCGAGCAGGACGACGTGTGGAGCCAGTCGAAGCACAAGGTCGATCGCTTCTTCGCCGCGCGCCGCTTTGCCGACAACCTGGAAGTCCGGTTCGAAAAAAAGCAGTCGTTCGAGGTTGTCCCGACTCTCCGGGATATCGTCGACGATCACGATGCGCAAAGTACTTTCGCCCGTCATCGCGGCCCCCCGCTGACCACCACCGTCCCTGGAACTGGCAGTCCATACCGCTCGACCAGGCGATCGTAGGTCACCCCGTCCGTTTGCACGGGTTGTGCATCGCCACGCGCCCGGAGAATCACCTGATAGCGGACGTTTTGATCGAGGAGAAAGCTGATCAGCTCGGCCTGTTCTGGATCGACCTCGACGATCAAGAGATCGACCGGTGGTAAAGTCGCCTCGTTGGCCGTCGGCATGGGAGTACGCGTCGGCTCGGTACTGGTGAGTTCAGAACGCGCTTGGCCGGGCGACCTCACGACCACCGACGTTCCCGCAATGACCTGCAGGATGCGAAGGTTTTGCACGATGATTTTTGTGATCGGCTGCCCCTCGCCCGTATCGCTGATCACGACCCGAGAACCTGGCTCACCCGGATAGGGATAACGACGAGATTGGCTACTCCCGCTTCCGGGTTCGGGGAGCTTGACCGACTCGGGCGGTGGGCTGAACCCCTGTGCGCTGTCGGCGAGTTCGAGTGGTTCGGTAGGAAGGATCCGCACGAGGTCGAGTCGTCCGGCATAAATGAGATCGATCGAGTCGTTGGGTTGGAGCAGACCGCCGAGCGCATTGATTCGATCCACAGGGATGGCCACTGCACGCTTACCAGGCTGCACAGTGTTCGAGACACTGGGTAAGACCAGATTCGCCAGCAAGATACGCTGCCCAGCAACGAGATCACCGGCGACGACGAGCCCGACCACTTGATCAGGCTGTCGCGCGGTGCCGGGTGCGACTGAGGCAGGATCCGTCTCCACGACCGTCACATCCTCGCTCGTCAGCACTGAGCCAGCACGCACGTCGCGCGCTGCCACGACCACCTGTGTGGTAGGCGTGGTCGTCTGCGTTGGCATCACTGGCTCACGTTGGCGCTGCAGGGCGATGATGC
Source organism: Thermomicrobium roseum DSM 5159 (assembly GCF_000021685.1). GTDB lineage: Bacteria > Chloroflexota > Chloroflexia > Thermomicrobiales > Thermomicrobiaceae > Thermomicrobium > Thermomicrobium roseum. The sequence goes on from NC_011959.1 coordinate 976,458, forward strand.
CGAGAACGACCGCGACCGTTGCCAGGACGAACCCGGCGAGAAGATACAGGCGACCTGCTCGACGCATGGTGCCTCCCGCCACGAACCATTCCCATCATCGTTTCCACGGCACGGGAGAAGTCCCGCCACATAGGTGAGAAGTATGAGAGACCTAGCCAATACGAGGGATGCCTGACCAGGAGAGACAGGTGACTCAGGCGATCTGCAACTCGGGAAGATCGCTGTCCACGTGCGAGACCTCGGTGGAAGTCGCTTTCAACAGGGCTAATCCGATAGCGGGGAGTGCACTCGCTGAGCGGAAGACGAGAAAGCGCGGTTCCCAGCGAGGATCGAACTTGGCCTTGAAATGGCGGAGCCCTTGGACAGAGAAAAATGGTTCGATGAGCCGGAAAAAGTGTTCCCGAATCGGGTCCGTCCCCACAAGCGGTAGGTCTACTCCACTCAGCGGAGCTAGACCCAGCGAGAACGATGTATATCCCTGCTCACGCAGCCACTGGAAGAGCAGGGCGAACAAGACATCCATCGCACCGTACGGCTGGTGCCGACGCCGCATGAGGTCGATCGTCGCCTGGCCTGGTACTCCACTCGGTATGAGATTCGCGAAGGCGACGACTTTACCAGTCGGATCCCGGATCAGCGCGACAGGGGTCGATCGCACATAGGCACGGGAAAATTGTCCCTGCGTGAACCCGTGTTCGCGTCGACCTGGCAGCGACAACCATTCATTGGAGACGTCCGCGAGTTCTTCGACCATATCGTCGGGAAGCGGCGGCTCGAGCACCTCGAACCGGTAGTTCTCGCGCTGCGATCTCCGCACGAGGTAGCGCAACTCTTTCAACCCTGGGCGATCGAGCGACCACGTTGTGAGATCAACGACTGCCTCTTCGCCTATTTTGAAAAATCGCAGCCCTCGCGCACGGTAGTCGGCCAGATACTGCTCCCCAACTTGATGAAATGCTGGTTCCCAGTCGTTCAGATCGCAGAAATCGAGAAAGCCGTCCAGAGCTGTCCCGAATCGCTCCCCACACACATTGGGATCACCGAGTACCAGTGCGACCCGACCGACGATGCGGTAACTCACCACTCCACGCACTTCTCGCGGGAAGAAGAAGAGCTTGTCAGGCCAAAACTTGAAGAAGTCGAGGGACGAGTTGCCGCATGCTTGAATGATGGCTCGTGCTCGCTGCCGTTCTGATTCGTAGCCCCATGACCGCCAGATCACCGGCCGCCCGATGCTCCAGGCGGCGTTCAGAAGGGATGCACCCGCGAGCAGCGTGACAGAGTCGAGAAACCACCCTCCGTAACGCGACACTGGTTCGACAGCCCAGGGCAAGAAGCCCCATGCCGATCGTATCAGTACCGTGAGTGCATCCCAAAACGAGAGATGCTTGGGAACGAGCGCGTGTCGGCTCAAGAGCATGAGCCCGATCGTGCCATAGAGCAACGTGGTAGTGAGGCCAAGACCGGCCAGAGCGAATCCCCTCCAAATACTCGGGATATCTGACCGAACTCGATAGGTGCGCCAGCGCACGAGCAGAAGCCCGAGCGCGAGCATTGTGAGCGCCAAAAGGAGTTCATCGCGTCGCCCGATCAACTGATGGAACAACGAAACGCTAAGCAGCAGTGTCGCCACAAGCCAACCTGTACGTTTTCGGCGCCACACCTGCCAAGCGATGATGATCGACAGGAAAGCCACGAGTAATTCGAGATTGCGAGAGAACTCCCACGGTTCGAGCAGTCCAGTGGTCTCCAGACGACGAGGCACCACTCGGTGATGGTGCGGTTCGAGAAGCCCGACCATGCCCACGATTCCCGACCAAAGGAGCAGTAATGCGGGAAGGCGATCCAATGCACGGCGGATCACCGGCTCCCGCTGCACCGAGAGTGCAGTACCGAGCAGAAAAGGGAACCAAAGTTCATGGGCCCGCCAGAGCAACACGGCCGCGAGCGCAGTCGGTGCAGGGAGACCCAGAGCCGTCAGCAAGCTCGTCCCAGCGAGTTCGACCGCTCCGCTTCCCTGCGCGAATGGAATCAGGAATGCAAAGAGATAGGCACCTTGATAGGCGATGAGTGCTTCAGCGAGCGTCAACGCCCCGCCGACGACTCGCACTCCACCATACAGAATGGCAACATTGAGAAGATCGACTGCGAGTGCCAGGACGAGAACTCGTCCGAGTCCGGAAATTCGGTACCAGCGAGCGGTCTCCACGAATCCCCGAACGAGCGACATCCTCGACAAGCGTGGCATACCGTGACGCAGTGCCCACGGTAGCAAGAGAAGCAACACGATGGGCACGAGAGCGCCGAGAAAGAGAAGCAAGGAGAGAGGTAGTGAGATAAGCTGTCGAGTGACGAGGAGCAGAACAGTGAGTGGAAGCAAGAGCAGGAAAGAGAACAATCCCACGACACCATAGGTTACTGTGGCAGCCACTGCTGCTGTCGTCGGAACACCTACTGCTTGCAGATCCGCCGCGAAGACCAGGACGCCGGCTGCCGAGCCAGCTGGGGTGACAGTACTAACCGCGACCCGATGGAGATCAGCCCGGAAGAGTCTCGAGAGCGGTACAGAAAACCCCGAAGCAGCGAGCAGGAGACGCAATTGCCAGATGATGGACAGCAGAACGAGCCCTTGGGCAGCACTGGTCAGGAGTAGCCATTGTGGTCGGACAATTGGGAAATGACGCAATTCCGCCAGTTCAGTTCGATGCCGCAAGAGAAACAAGGTCACCAGCAAAACGAAGATGAAAAACCACGCTCGGGCGGCAAACGCGCGAAACCGGGACCAGCTGCCTGAAATCGAGAAATCGCCCGACACGTCGTCCTCCTCATGTGACGAGCCCTCGGCAGTGCTGCCGAGGGCTCGTCGTTCTGGTAGCGGGGGTGGGATTCGAACCCACGACCTCTGGGTTATGAGCCCAGCGAGCTGCCGCTGCTCCACCCCGCGGCGGGCGAGCGGATGGGTCATCGCGAACCTTCTCGTCGGGTGTGCGCGCAGCGGCCTCGCCTCCCACGCGGTTGCCCGCGCAGTACTCTCCGGCGCTGGTGTGGGGCACGACCCGGTTCGGGATGGAGCGGGGTGTTGCCACACCGCTCTCGGCCACGCGCACACGCGACGAGAAGGAAAGACGCTTCGACGGACGGGCTCGATCGCTGAGGTCGGCTCTGCTGTGCCTGCTTGCTCGGTGGACGGGCGAGAAGCGAGGTGAGGACTGGCCTCGGCCATGAGGACGGCTTGGCTCCAGTCGGTTACCCGCTGTCCACCGGCCGCCTCGCTACCGGGTCATCTCCCCGGGGCCTTACCCCCGTGTGGGGTGGGACGGCTCATCTTGGGGTGGGCTTCCCGCTTAGATGCTGTCAGCGGTTATCCCGTCCGGACATGGCTACCCAGCGCTGCCGGTTGGCCGACAACTGGCACACCAGCGGTCCGTCCAGCCCGGTCCTCTCGTACTAGGGCCAGCTCCCCGCAACCGTCCGACGCCCGCGGCGGATAGAGACCGAACTGTCTCACGACGTTCTGAACCCAGCTCACGTGCCGCTTTCATGGGCGAACAGCCCAACCCTTGGGACCTCCTCCAGCCCCAGGATGCGACGAGCCGACATCGAGGTGCCAAACCGGGCCGTCGATGTGAACTCTTGGGCCCGATCAGCCTGTTATCCCCGGGGTAGCTTTTATCCGTTGATCCACGGCCCGCCCACACGGAACCGTGGGGTCACTTGGCCCGCCTTTCGGCCCTGCTCGGGATGTCCCCCTCGCAGTCAAGCCCCCTTGCTGCCCATGCACGCTCCGGCCGATTGCCATCCGGCCTGAGGGGACCTTTGGGCGCCTCCGTTACCCTTTAGGAGGCGACCGCCCCAGTCAAACTGCCCACCAGCCACGGTCCCTGCCCGCGTTCCCGCGGGCCAGGTGAGGGCGCAAACCCCGCCAGGGTGGTATCTCACCGGCGGCTCCACGGAGCCTGGCGGCCCCGCTTCTCAGCCTCCCACCTATCCTGCACAGGCCGGGCCCGCACCCAGTGGCAAGCTGCAGTCAAGCTCCACGGGGTCTTTTTGTCCCGCCGCGGGTCACCCGCTTCTGCACGGGTCCAGCAGTTTCACCGGGCCCCCCGTCGAGACAGTGCCCACGTCGTGACGCCTTTCGTGCGGGTCGGAATTTACCCGACGAGGAATTTCGCTACCTTAGGACCGTTATAGTTACGGCCGCCGTTCACCGGGGCTTCCCTTCGGGGCTCTCCACCCCTCCGGTTCACCTTCCGGCACTGGGCAGGCGTCAGCCCCGATACGTCGGCTTTCCGCCTTCGCCGAGACCTGTGGTTTTGGTAACCAGTCGCGCGGGCCTGCTCTCTGCAACCCCCTCGGGCTCATCACCCTACCGGGGCCCCCCTTCTCCCGAAGTTACGGGGGCAATTTGCCGAGTTCCTTGACGGGGGTTCTCCCGTCCGCCTCGGTGTCCTCCACCAGCCGACCTGTGTCGGTTTGCGGTACGGTCACCGCCGCCCTCGCTAGAGGCTTTTCTCGGCCAGACCGCCAGATCCGCTCGGCAGGGCCGCACCCCCGCCTCGCACTCGCCAGTCGGCGCTTCCGGCCGGGCTTTCCCTCGGCCACGCCCTCTGGCTTGGACGGTCCCTCCGACCGCCGGACCCTCGGCCTGGCGTCCCCCCATCGCTCGATCGGGCGCCGGTGGGGCCGGAATCTTGACCGGCTGCCCCTCGCCTACGGCTTCCGCCCTCAGCTGAGGACCGCCTCACCCGCAGCTGACGAGCATCGCTGCGGAACCCTTCGGCACTCTCCGGCGGGGCGGATTCTCACCGCCCTTCCGCTACTCGTGCCGGCATTCGCACTCGGCGCCGCTCCAGCACGGCTCCCGCCGCACCTTCCCCGCCGACGCCGACGCTCCCCTACCGCCGCACGCCGCCTCCCGCAGCGCGCGACCCGCGGCTTCGGTGCCGGGCTTCGCCCCGCGTCATTTTCGGCGCACGGGCGCTCGACCAGTGAGCTGTTACGCACTCTTTCAAGGATGGCTGCTTCTAAGCCAACCTCCTGGTTGTCTGCGCACCCGCACCTCCTTGACCACTCAGCCCGGACTTGGGGACCTTAGCCGGCGGTCTGGGCTGTTCCCCTCTCGACCCAGAACCTTTTCGCCCCAGGTCTCACTCCTGCCGACCAGCAGCCAGCATTCGGAGTTCGCCTCGGCTTGGTAGGCCAACGCCCCCGCACCGAAACGGTGCTCTACCTCCAGCTGCCTCCCAGCAAGGCTGACCCTCAAGCCATTTCGGGGAGAACCAGCTATCTCCGGGTTCGCTTGGCATTTCACCCCTACCCCCAGCTCCTCCGAGCCCTTTGCCACGGACACCGGTTCGGCCCTCCACGCAGGTCTCCCCCGCGCTTCAGCCTGGCCAGGGGTAGCTCACCCGGTTTCGGGTCGGCCAGGCGCGACTTTCTCGCCCTCTTCAGACTCGCTTTCGCTCCGGCTCCAGGTGCCTCCCCCTTCGCCTCGCCACGCCCGGCCACTCGCCGGCTCATGCTCCAATAGGCACGCCGTCACCGCTCAGCGCGGCTCCGACCGCCTGTGGGCACACGGTTTCAGGCGCTCTTTCACCCCCCTCGCCGGGGTCCTTTTCACCGTTCCCTCACGGTACTCTCCACTATCGGTCGGTCAGGGTGTTTAGCCTTGGAGGGGTGGTCCCCCCAGCTTCCCACAGGGTTCCTCGTGCCCCGTGGTACTCACGCACCTGTCCCACGAGCACCTGAGCAGTCCGCCTACGGGACTCTCACCCTCTCCGGTCGCCCCTTCCAGCAGCGTTCGGCTCCCACTCAGGCACCCGCGGCCGCCCTGCCGCTTGGCCCGGACAGGCCGTCCAACCCCGTCGCCGCTTCCGGACGGCAGCCCTCTGGGCGACGACGGTTTGGGCTCCTCCCGTTTCGCTCGCCACTACTCCGGGAATCACTCTCTCTTCCTCGGGGTACTGAGATGTTTCACTTCCCCCGGTGCCCACCCTCCCAGTCGAGCAAGAGGTCCCCCTCTCACCCTTCCCAAGAGGGCGACGCGGCTCCCCACCGCGCCAGGTTGCCCCATTCGGACACCCCCGGATCTCCGCTCGCCCGCAGCTCCCCGGGGCGTTTCGCCGCTCGGCCGCGTCCTTCCTCGGCCCTGACCACCTAGGCATCCACCGTGTGCCCCTCACCCCAGTCCGCACCAGTAACTTCTGCTCGCCACCGGCAAACAGGCACAGCGGAACCACCTCGGCGCTTTCGAACCCGTCAGTTCAGCGCGATGACACATCCACTCGCTTGTTAAGGTGCCTGCGCTCGATGTGGAGCTGAGGGGACTCGAACCCCTGACCTCCGCCGTGCAAAGGCGGCGCTCTCCCAACTAAGCTACAGCCCCATAATCGACGCACGGTGGGCGTTCCTGGATTCGAACCAGGGACCTCACCCTTATCAGGGGTGTGCTCTAACCAACTGAGCTAAACGCCCACGCCACCCCGACAACTCGGGTGTGGTCGAGTGCCAGCGACCGACCTCGACAACGAGGTGACGGCTCCGGGTTCGGGGACCAGCAGGCGGACACCCTCCGCGGGGAGCATCCCCGCCTCCTCAGGCGAGCCTCCCTGGCCCCGCCCCGTCCTGCACCCTCCGGTGCTGCGCCACCCCGGTTGACCCGGGAGCCAGTGCTCCCTAGAAAGGAGGTGATCCAGCCGCACCTTCCGGTACGGCTACCTTGTTACGACTTCGTCCCAATCACCAGCCCCACCCTCGACGGCTGCCCCCAGCGTGCGCCGGTTGGCCCACCGGCTTCAGGTGAAGCCAGCTTTCGTGACGTGACGGGCGGTGTGTACAAGGCCCGGGAACGTATTCACCGCCGTATGGCTGACCGGCGGTTACTAGCAACTCCGCGTTCACGCAGGCGGGTTGCAGCCTGCGATCCCCACCACGACCGGGTTTGCGGGATTGGCTCCAGGTCGCCCCTTCGCTGCCCACTGTCCCGGTCACTGTAGCGTGTGTGTCGCCCAGGGCGTCAGGGCCATGCTGACTTGACGTCATCCCCTCCTTCCTCCGGGCTTTCCCCGGCAGTCGGGTCAGACACCCGCGTAACTGACCCCGAGGGTTGCGCTCGTTGCGGGACTTAACCCAACACCTCACGGCACGAGCTGACGACAGCCATGCAGCACCTGTGCCACCGCTCCCTCACCGGGCACCCCAGCCTTTCAGCCAGGTTCGGTGGCATGTCAAGCCCTGGTAAGGTTCTTCGCGTTGCGTCGAATTAAACCACACGCTCCGCTGCTTGTGCGGGCCCCCGTCAATTCCTTTGAGTTTTAGCCTTGCGGCCGTACTCCCCAGGCGGCGGGCTTACTGCGTTGGCGCCGGCACGGATGGGGTCAACACCACCCACACCTCGCCCGCATCGTTTACTGCGTGGACTACCCGGGTATCTAATCCGGTTCGCTCCCCACGCCTTCGCGCCTCAGCGTCAGGTACGGGCCAGCGGGCCGCCTTCGCCACCGGCGTTCCTCCCGATCTCTACGCATTTCACCGCTACACCGGGAATTCCACCCGCCTCTCCCGCCCTCGAGCCAGGCCGTCCCGCGCGACCCTCCCCGGTTGAGCCGGGGACTTTCACACGCGGCGTACCCAGCCGCCTACACGCCCTTTACGCCCAGTGACTCCGGGTAACGCTCGCCCCCTACGTCTTACCGCGGCTGCTGGCACGTAGTTAGCCGGGACTTGCTCCGAGGGTACCGTCGCTCGATCGTCCCCCCGAACAGCGGTTTACACCCCGAAGGGCTTCCTCCCGCACGCGGCGTCGCTCCGTCAGGGTTGCCCCCATTGCGGAAGATTCCCTGCTGCTGCCTCCCGTAGGAGTCGGGCCCGTGTCTCAGTGCCCGTGTGGCTGGCCATCCTCTCAGACCAGCTACCCGTCATCGCCACGGTAGGCCGTTACCCTACCGTCTAGCTGATAGGCCGCAGGGCCCTCCGAGCACAGCACAGTCGCCTGCGCCTTTCCTTGGCCGGCCCACCGCCAGCCAAGCGTATGGGGTATTAGCCCGAGTTTCCCCGGGTTATCCCCCGCACCCGGGCAGGTTCCCCACGTGTTACGCACCCGTCCGCCACGGTCGGCACGCCAGAGCGTGCTCCCGTCCGACTTGCATGCATTAGGCACGCCGCCAGCGTTCCCCCTGAGCCAGGATCAAACTCTCCATCCCCGATCACTCCATCAGACCTTGCCCGTCCTCCGAAGAGAACGAGCCAAACTCTCGATCGATCCGAGCTGTCGGCCGCTTCCGGCCACGAGGGCTCGGTGCACTCGACCACACCCCAGTTGTCAAGGTGCTCGCGGAGCACTCCGCTCCGCCAGACGCATCAGATACTATACCCAGCCAGCTCGCTCGTGTCAAGGGGATCGCTCACGATCCAACGACCCCCGCTTCCTCTGTCCCTCTCGCACGACCCTCTTCCAGTCTCCCGGTCGCCCGTGCCAGGCACCCAGCCAACCACCACAACAGTCAGCCCCCTCCGCCCCACGCTCACCAGTACCGTGCCCGGTCCTCTCAGTCCACTCCCAAAGTCTCTCCCACCGGCGCTTGCACCGCAGTATCATGCAGGGTGAGCGTGAACCGCTCGCAAATCGGTTCCACTGCGATCCGCTGCTCGTTTGCCGGGAAAGGAGCGTTTCGTGCAACGACCACTCATCGGGATCACCCCCGATCTCGCACACCAAGAAGCCGCCCACGGTCCAACCGAGCGACTTTTCCTCAACCTCGATTACGCGCAAGCCGTCTGGCAGGCTGGAGGCATACCCGTCGTGCTCCCACCGATCGATGAGCCCGAAGCCTTCCTCAGCTCCTTGAATGGGCTTCTCCTCACTGGCGGCGGCGATATCGATCCCCAGCAGTACGGCGCAGCAACCACCCATCCCCTGACGTACGGTGTATCCGAGACTCGCGATCGCTTCGAGATCGCTCTGATTCGTGCAGCACTCGAGCGTGACTTGCCTGTCCTCGCCATCTGTCGCGGCATCCAAGTGCTCAATGTCGCGCTCGGTGGTACGCTCTACCAGCACCTGCCCGATGAAATTCCCAATGCCCTGAACCACCGCCAACATGAACTCGGCATCCCATCCGGCGAGGTTGCACACCCGGTCACCATCGTTCCCGATTCCCTTCTGGCCCGTATCGTCGGCACGACTGAACTTATGGTGAATTCCTATCATCATCAGGCAGTTGCAACGCTCGCCACCCCACTCCGGGTTGTGGCCGTTGCTCCTGACGGAGTCATCGAAGCAGTCGAGCTTCCGGGTCGGGGCTTCGTGCTCGCTGTTCAGTGGCATCCGGAACGCCTTTTCGAGCGTTTCCCCGCGCACTTCGCCTTGTTTGCGGCCCTGGTCGATGCAGCCCGAGCAACACGGCTTCGTCAACAGCCAGCACTCGCGCGAATCGACAGCGAAACATGAGCGAGCGGGGCTGGTCGTTGTCCGCCCCGCTCGTAGAAGGTCTGTGATCGACTCGTCCACTCAGCCGAGCGCGACGATCGATTCCACGGCGGCTTCCGTCTGCTCACCGCGACGACTAACCTGAGCGAGTCGCTGCTGGAACTCATCCGGCATGGCGGCTCTGAGAACGTCATCGATCGTTTCCACCAGCACGAACCGCATGTTCTCGCGGAGTGTCGGCGGCAATTCGTCGAGATCCATTTCGTTGCGCTTCGGCAAGATGAACACCTTGATTCCCGCTCGCTGAGCCGCTAGCGCCTTTTCTTTGATGCCCCCCACCGGCAGTACTTGCCCACGCAGTGTGATCTCTCCGGTCATCGCCACATCCTCCCGGACCGGAATACCGGTGAGGAGGGAAACCAGAGCTGTCACCAGCGTGACGCCTGCCGAGGGACCATCCTTCGGAATCGCACCCGAAGGAACATGGATGTGAATGTCCGAGTCCTTCATGAAGTCCGGCTCGATACCGAATTGCTCAGCCCGGCTCCGCACGATGCTGAGAGCAGCCTGGGCCGACTCGCGCATCACCTCGCCGAGTTGCCCAGTGATGATCAGGTTCCCGCGACCAGGCATGCGGGTCGCCTCGATGAACATGATGTCGCCACCTACCGGCGTCACCCCGACACCGATCGCCACGCCCGGCTGCGAGGTGCGTTCCGACAATTCCTCGTAGTGGTATCGCCGCTTCCCGAGGAATTCGTGCACGACGTCCACAGTGATCTCGCGCGGAATTTCTTGTCCCTCGGCGAGACGCGTCGCCAGTTTGCGCGCGATCGCCGCGATCTCGCGCTCCAGGTTCCGCACGCCAGCCTCGCGCGTGTAATGCTGAATAATCTCGAGAATCGCCTCGTCACTGAAGACGAAGTCCTCCGGATTCAACGCGTGCCGACGGAACTGCTTCGGAATCAGATAGCGGCGTGCGATCTGCAGCTTCTCTTCGTCGGTGTACCCGGACAGCACCAAGATCTCCATTCGGTCGCGCAAGGCCGGCGGAATCGTGTCCAAAACGTTGGCGGTCGCGATGAACATGACCTTCGAAAGGTCGAATGGTACGTCCAGATAATGATCGCGGAACGTACTGTTCTGCTCCGGGTCGAGCACCTCGAGCAGTGCCGAAGCCGGATCACCACGCCAATCCGTTCCGACTTTATCGATTTCGTCCAACACGAAGACCGGATCGTTCGTTCCCGCTCGGCGGATCGCCTGGATGATCCGACCAGGCATTGCGCCGATGTACGTACGCCGGTGCCCGCGGATCTCCGCCTCATCGCGAACGCCACCCAGCGACATACGAGTGAAGGCTCGACCGAGCGCGCGAGCGATCGACTGGGCCAGACTCGTCTTGCCGACACCCGGCGGTCCCACGAAGCAGAGAATCGGCTCGCGTCCAGGCTCGCTGTCCTCACCGCGCTCCTTGCGTAGGCGCCGGACAGCCAGATACTCCAGGATCCGCTCCTTGATTTTCTCCAGGTTGTAATGATCCTCGTCGAGAATTTGCCGCGCCCGAGCGATATCGATCTCGCCTTCAGTGCTGCGGTTCCAGGGTAGCGAAACCAACCAGTCCAGATAGGTCCGGATGACACCATATTCGGCTGACGCCGGCGGCAGTTTGCTCATCCGCTCGAGTTCGCGCAATGCCTCGCGGCGAGCCTCCTCCGGCATCCCGGACTGCTCGATCTTGGCCCGAAACTCGTTGATTTCTGCTTCCTGCTCGCTCGTCTCCCCCAGTTCGCGTTGGATCGCCTTCAGCTGCTCGCGCAGGTAGAACTCGCGCTGCGAGCGAGCGACCTCCTCCTGGACTTCGCTCTGGATCTTCTTGCCCAATTCCAGGAGATCCAGCTCGCGACTCATGAAGGCATTCAGACGCAGCAGCTTGTCACGCACACTGTCGAGTTCGAGCAGCGCCTGGCGCTCCTCTGGGTCCATCCGGAGGTTGGACGCCAAAAGATAAACCAGGTGCAAGGGATCGTCGATGTTGAGGGCCGCCGTGACCAACTCCTCCGGCAAGTTGGAAACCAGCGAGACCAGTCGCTGGAATAGCTCGAGCGCTGTCCGCGTCAACGCCTTGACTTCGATCGTATCCTCGACCAGCTCAGGAATCTCCTCGACGAGCGCCTTCAGGTAGGGTTCCTCAGCTACCCATTCCACGATGCGTACGCGACGCAACCCGTGGACAGCCAATCGCACGGTTCCATCGGGCACGCGCATCATCTGCTGGATACTGCCGATCGTCCCAACCTGATAAACGTCGTCTGGACCGGCCCCTTCCTTCTTCGGATCCTTCTGCAAAACGAGGACAAGCAGACGGTCACCCGATGCGACATCGTCGATCAAGCGCAGCGATCGAGGCTGACCTGCTGCCAAAGGAACCACGGTCGTCGGGAAGACCACCGTGTTGCGCAGCGGCAAGACAGGTAGGAGCTTCCGCTCACGCGCGACTTCCTGCTCGACCGCCTCCTCGTTCTCGACCGTTTCCTCTTTCCGTGCTTCCAATTCTCGGTTACGCAGTTCGTCCATCATCGATCGACTCCTCTAATTCAGGGTTCAGTCGCGGGTCGGAGCGGGACAGTCCGCGTATGACTGAGCCGCGGCAGGCGAACCTCCAGAAATCCACGCTCGTAGATCGCTTCCACCGCATCGAGGTCAACAGGAAAGGGTAGCAAGACTTCAGCCTCGAAGGGTCCGTACGCGATCCCCATCTCGTGATAGGTCCGCCGCTGTCCTTCCTCGCGCGGCCTGCGGACTCCCGAGATCTGGAGCGTCGAGTCGTTCACGATCACCTCGATCTCGTCTTCGCGCAGGCCAGCGAGTTCCGCCCGGACGACCAAACCCCGCTCGTCTTCATAGACTTCGAGCGGCGGACGCCAAGGGCGCGCCGCCATCCGCAGGAGCGGCGAGAAACCGACGTACCACGTCTGGAAAGCTTCCACGATCTCTTGCCGGATCCGGTCACGCTCCTGACGCGTGCCACGCCGCACGATCAGCATGCTTCGATGCCCCCTTCATTGCCTCGCGCCGCTCCCGGATCACGGCGCTCTCTCGATCCGGCCAACTCCGCTTGGCAGTATACCACCACCCGGTATCGCTTGCCAACGATCAGCGCAATTACCTTGCCACACATCATAGCAGGTTCACCAGTTCTGGCCCATAGAGCAGAGCGAGCACCGCCAACCCCCAGCCCACGATGGCGAGGAGCAGCGGACGATCATCCAGGAGCACCTGCTCGGGCATCCCGCCTAAATCGCGACGGTAAACGAGGTAAAGATAGCGAAAAATACCGTAAAGAACGAACGGAATGGTCACCATCATCACGTGCCCGTCCGGAAGATTCGGCGCCGAGAAGGTGTAGAGCGCATATGCCATGATGGTGGACGTCGCAGTGATCTGCAGAAGCGCATCCAACAACGGGACCGGGTAATCGTCCAGCGTACGCCGATGGATTCCCGCTGCCTCCTCGAGCAGCACCGCCTCGTGACGCCGCTTCGCGACGGCGAGAAACAGCGCCAAAAGAATCGTGCACACGTACAACCACGGCGAAAGCGGAACATGGACCGCAGCCGCCCCACCCCAGATCCGGAGGACGAAGCCTCCCGCGATCGCCAGCACATCGACCAGGACGACATGCTTGAGCACGAGGCTATACGCTGCCATCAGGAGTACGTACGCACTGACCGCCAGGAGCGCTGATCCCCCAACAACGACCGCTGCGCTGACAGCCAAAAGGAGCAAGCCGACGATGGCACCCCACACCTGCCAACCGTGTAGTCGCCCCGCAGCAACCGGCCGATAACGCTTCAGTGGATGGCCACGGTCGGCCTCGGCATCGCGCCAATCATTGAAAAAATAGACCGCGCTCCCTGCCGCACTGAACGCGACGACGGCAAGAAGGCCACGGCCGATTTGCACCGGATCCAGCAGTTCACGCCCGAAGATGAGCGGGGCCAAGACGACGGCATTCTTCAACCATTGCCGGGGACGCGCAGTGACCATGAGGTCACGCAGAACCGATAGTGTCGCATGAACCGAATCTCCTGACGACCACGCCATCGGTCGTTCATCCACTCGTCTCGAGCGCCGCTTCCTGGTAGACACTGTCTGCGTTCCACAACATCCACGAACTGAGCCCAGCATCGTACACCGCTCGAATTTGGGCACGTACCTCATCCGGTCCGTATGGTTTGCCACGTCCGTACGAAAAATCTTGCAACCACGGTCGGAACTTGGCACGAGCCTCTGGAACGCGCTTCAGCCCATTCTCGAGACTGTACCGCATCACTTCGTACGGATGGTCATTCGGCAACTCGTATCCGAGCGATCCGCTCCAGAAGTGCGAGGGATAGAGCATCGGGCAAACGTAATCGACCACCCCGGCCACCGCTTCCAGATTTTGTCCGATACCACTGTCACCCAGTTCCCACATCGTCAGTCCGAAAATGTCTGCGGCGAGATACGCCGGCGTCGGCAAGAGCGCTTCGTGCGCGCTCCGCAAGAATGCACCGATCGCTGCCGTCCGGTTCTCCGCAGTGTGGGCAACACCGTAATCGGCCTTCTGCAAGGGACCGTCCGTTGGGAAGCGGATGTAGTCGAGCTGGATCTCGTCGAACCCCATCGCTGCTGCCTCGACCGCGAGCGCGATGTTGTAGTTCCACACTTCCTGGCGATACGCATTGACCCATGCCAAGCCGTTCCAGGTCCGCCAAGCCTGCCCGGTCGTCTGGTCCTTGATTGCCCATTCCGGCCGAGCCTCAGCCAGGATCGGATCCTCGAAAACGACGATCCGAGCGATGGTGTAGATTCCGCGCGCCTTCAAGTCCTTGACCAGCTTCGCCGGATCCAGGATCGGACGCACCGCACCGATGTCGCGAGCCAGCTCGACGCGCGTGTCATAATAAACCTGTCCCGTACTATCCTTGAGATCGATGACGACCGCGTTCAACTCGGTTCGATCGACGAGCTGAAGCCGTTTCTCGAGCGACTCCGGTTTTGCAGCGACCAGAGCATTGATGTAGATAGCGCGGATCACGATTGGCTCCAGCGAAACGTCGAGTCGAAAGTTTTCCGGAACGGTCAAGACGGCGGCACGAAAACCAGGAGCTTTGACGAAGACTTGGTCACCAACAGAAACCCCTTTCAATCGGAAGGATCCATCCTCGCCCGTCTCGACCCATCCCCGCGCCGCTGCGACCAGCGCCCGTACCGGCCGGCCAGTTGTGTCCCGCACGATGCCGAGCACCACATCCGGTCGCAAGACGGCATCCAAGCGTGTCTGGTCGTTCGCGAGCATGACGACCATTGGCGCATAGTCCGGATGCTCGATGCGGATCTCGGCCCCCTCGGGAACGCCACGCAAGAGATACTGTCCGCGAGTATCCGATTCCGCAGTCACGATCGTCGCCCCGGCCTTCACTGCTCGGACGGTGGCACCCGCGATCGGTGCCCCGTCACCGCTCCGCGTCACCGATCCTGTAACGACATTAGGCCGCAGCTCGATGCGGACACGTCGCACGCGCTCTTGGTCCAGCTTCAGGAGAACCGCATCGTGGTCCGGTGCACTGACTCGGATTGTCTCCTGTGCCCGTACCGAGAGCCGAGCACGCCCAGTACGATCCGTTTGCAACGCAGCACCGTCAGTTTCGATGACCGCCCCCGCGATCGGCGTACCAGTTACCCGATCCACCACGACCACTTCTGTTCGATCATCGCGAAACCACAAGACATAGGCAGCCGTGAGCACCGAGAGAACGAGCGGGATCAGGAGTCCCGCCAAGCTCACCGGCCAGGGAAGACGGCGCTCGAGCCGTCGTGGACGAACCCGTGTTCGGCTCGGAAACACGCTCCCAGCTCCGTTCTCCGCCCCATCCCGCACGCTGCTTTCTGTTGCGGCGCAGTATGCCACAGGTCCAGCAGCGGATCGTGACCGTGCGATCGCTCTTCTCGAAGGGTTCCCCGCATCCTCGGTTACGCCGGCATGACTGCATCAGGATTTCAGGAGATTCTTTTGCCGCTTTCCTGGTACCCAGCCTTTGAGACATACTAGCAGTAGCTGCCGTCCTCGGGCAGCTGCTGCATGGGACAAGAATTTGGGGGACCGTTGGACTTCGCCACAGTCTTGCACCGCATGCGACCTGACCTTCAGCGCGTCGAAGACCGCCTGCTGGAAGAGACGGCGCTCGAGTTCCCGTTGATCGGCGACATTCTTCGAACGCTCATCCTGGCTGGCGGCAAACGCCTGCGCCCACTGCTCCTTCTGTTAGCTGCCAAACCGTTCCGTTACGATCTCGATCGACTGGTTCCCGCAGCGGCTGGTATCGAACTCTTGCATACCGCCTCGCTCATCCATGACGATTCTCTCGACGGCGCTTCGGTTCGACGTGGTCAGCCTACCCTCAACGCCCTCTTCGATCCTTCGGTCGTCATCATGGTCGGTGATTACATGTTCGCGCGCTCGGCCATGCTCGCGGCTTCGACAATGAATCCCCGCGTTCTTGCAGTTTTCGCTCACTGTCTGGGCAGCATCTGTGATGGACAATTGCGCGAACTCTTCGCGGCCCGGCGCACCGATGTCTCGCTGGACGACTACCAGCATCGGATCTACGGAAAGACCGCATCGCTGTTCGCTGGCTCAGCCGAGATCGGGGCCATTCTGGCAGAGGCTCCGGACGACCAGATCGAGCTTCTCCGCGACTTCGGTGGGGCCATGGGAATGGCGTTTCAGATCGTGGATGATGTCCTCGATTTCCGTGCCACTGAAAACGAGATCGGGAAACCTGCTGGGCAAGATCTCCGCCAGGGTACAGTTACTCTTCCGATTCTCCTGTTCTTCCAAAATGGGAAGGCGACGAGCGAAGAACGCGCCTTCGTCGAACAAGTCATTGCCGAGGGCGCGCCGGACGACGACGCGTTGGCGAGAGCGCTCCAGTTGATCCGCACGTCCGGCGCTCTGGAAGAAGCACTAGACTACGCTCGACGGTACGTGGAAGACGCCAAGGCTCTGCTCGCCGGTCTTCCACCCACCGAGGGCCGGGATATGCTCGCTGCGGTCGCCGATCACGCACTCGCTCGCCGGCTCTAGCTCAGAGCGCGATCAGGCTTCGCTCGTACATCCGTTCGAAGAGTCGCTCCCAATAGCGCTCGCCAGGAGCCACACGCTCGATCTCGAACGCGAGCTCGTGCGGCTGTGCCGGCGTGATCAGGATCGTCGAAAGGCGATGCTGGTAACGTCGCTCGACTGCTTGATCCAAGAAGACCAACTCGTGTCGATGTTGCGGGAGAACCCCAGCGACGATCAAAAGATCCGAAACCATCATCTTGGCGAGATTGTCGCGCGAGACGCGTGTCGCGATGTCGTACTCCTGGCGAACACGCCCTTGCAGTACTTGACGTTGCGCAGCCAAGGACTGGAGTTCGACCTCGACCATGTATGCGTTCAGCGCGAAGTCCCGCCAGGGAACGAAGTAATACGTGTACAAAAGCTGGTAATCGGCGAGCCGTCCCAAGATAAAGGCCGTGATGCGCGCACCGCGCTGTCCACGAGCGTTGAAGATGAACCATCCATGCCCTGCTCGAAGGTGCTGATCAAGGGCTTCAAAGAATTGCGTTAGTCGGCTCAGAAGATCCATGTCTTGCAGTGACGGCTGCTCCCGCGGTAGCGTCTCACCGCTCACGGCTCTCGCCTCCAGTCGCCGGGCTCTCGCCCGGTTCGCTTCCTGATACGCCTATTATGGCGCATCAGATGATGGCCACGTCACCCCCCTTTTCCAACGAGACCGAGCGCCCGCTCCAAGAAGGCTTGCGCGCCGTCGCTGTTCACCCGGTGCGCAACCCGCGCTCGTCCATCGGGATCGCTCTGGTAAACCGTTTTCCCCGCCACCTCGTCGGTCTCCGTCCGGACGATGACGTGCCCGGGCGCCCAGTCGATGAACTCTTCCCGCACAGCAGCCACGACCGCCAGAGGATCATGCAGCGCAAACGACGTCAGCCCACGTTGCTCGAATGCCCACCGGCCAACTTCGCGAGCGAGTATCGATCGCGGATCGGTGGCGTTCCCCAATCGCTCCCACCGGGAGCGTTCGAGCCGAACCAACTCGGTGACATCCAAGCCCACCCATCGAATCCGGAAGCCCGCCTGAGCCACCAGCGACGCCGCTTCCGGATCGCTCCAGACGTTGAATTCGGCAGCCGGCGTCACGTTCCCCGCCACAGCGAAGGCGCCGCCCATCACGATCACTCGATCGATCAAAAAGGGAAGGTCCGGTTCGAGCCGCAGTGCGATGGCGAGGTTCGTCAACGGAGCGAGACAAACCAGGCAAAGTTTTCCAGCATAGCGGCGTGCAGCTCGCACGATGACTTCCGGCGCACTCGTGTCGAGTATCGGTCCACCCCGCTCCACTGGCAGCACCGCACCACCCAGACCGTCTGGACTATGATAGGCGCGCGCATCTCGATGTTTACGGAGAAGTGGACTGGCTGCACCTTTCGCAACCGGAATCGAGCGCGCCCCCAGCCAATCGAGGACGAGGCGCGTGTTCCGCGTCGCTTGCCCGACATCAACGTTTCCAGCTACTGTGGTCACCGCGATCAGGCGCAGTTCCGGCTGCGCAAGCGCCACCGCGAGTGCCAGCGCATCATCGACTCCGGTATCGACATCCACGATGACGGGCTGCATCGTCTTCACCTTTCGGCTCGATTGCGATCGATCTCTCCGAGCTAGGTATACTCGCCGCGGTCGAAAGATGGAGGAGCCTGGCGTGCAGGTCATCCGACGCACCCGATCGGCGCGGCGCTTCAACGCCTTCCTACTGGCTTGCGCACTGTTCGTGGGGTCGATGGCTGTCTCGGTCCCGTCTCTGCAGGCACAAGTGACCGACTATCGCTTGGAACTCGCGACGACATCCTCGCTCGGCATCGGGCTCAGCCACCTCGATGCCTCCGCGACAGTGTTAGTCTGGGAAGATCGGCGTGCCGGCAACGCGGACGTGTACGCGCTGGATCTCGAGGATAACCGGGAGTTTCGACCCGACCGCACTCCGGGCGTTCGCTCCCAGCCCGCGATCAGCGGCACGCGCATCGTCTGGGTAAGCGGTGCAGATCCTGCCAAGGCGCAAATCGCCGGAACGGACATCGCCACGGGGATCACTTTCACGGTTACCGACGACCCGGGTCCTGTGGAGCAGCCAGCGATCGACGGGACGCTCGTCGCTTGGCGAGAGGTCCGGGGTGACCGTGGTGATATCCGCGCCAAGGATCTGACGACCGGCGAAACGTTCACCATCACTGCCGACGATGCCAATCAGAGCGCGCCGCGCGTCCTGGGGGACACGATCGTCTGGCAGGACTTTCGCAACGGGAACTGGGACCTCTATCAGTGGAACCGCACCACCAGAGCCGTTACGTCACTCGCCGTAACTCCCGACGACGAAGTCGATCCAGTATTGAACCAGCAATTCATTGCCTTCCGACGTCTCCGGCGGAGCGGTGGCCCGCCACAACTGGTCCTTCTCGATCGACGGACAGGATCCGAAACGCTGGTCAGCGAAGGTCATCACATCGGTCGTCTCGCCATGAGTGATCGCTTTTTAATATGGGAAGATTGGCGTTCTGGCGTGCCAGAAATCTACGGCTTCGATCTCGAGCAGCGGACCGAGTTCGCACTCGCGCGGTCGCAGCGAACGGTCTGGCCAGCAGTTTCCACTCGTGCTATCGCATGGATCACCGAGCTGCCCGGTGGGCGTGGCCGCGTCCAAGCATTGGCGATTCGGCCACGCCTTCCCTCGGATCCGCAAGATCCGCCTGCGGTGCTCTCAGCCGATCGTCTCTACTTTCCCCAAACAAAGCACTACCTCAGTGGTGGCTTCAAACGGTTTTGGCAGACTCACGGTGGTGAGCGTATTTTCGGGTATCCACTGACTGAGGAGTTCTCCGTGACCGATCCATCCACCGGGGAACAAATCGTGGTTCAGTACTTCGAGCGCGTTCGTCTGGAGTATCGTCCGAACGCCCCGGAGGACCAGCGCATCGCGATCGGCCGGTTGGGCGTAGAACTCACCGCTGATCGAGCATTCGCGCCGGTGGCCCCCTTCCCCGACAGCACCGACCGACGCTACTTTCCAGAAACCGGGCACTCCATCGCGTACGGCTTCAAGGAGTTTTGGGAGAAGAATGGTGGACTCGCCATCTTCGGCTACCCGATCAGCGAAGAGTTCACCGAAAACGGTCGCACTGTCCAATATTTCGAGCGAGCTCGTTTCGAGTACAATCCCAACGCCACTGACGAGGAATCGCGCATAACGCTGGGTCTCCTCGGGCGCGAAGCCCTCCAACGGATGGGATGGCTGCCGCGTCCACCCATCGATACCACCATGCTCACACGGTGACCAAAACGCTCACTCGACAATCGCGAGGTAGAGATCGTTCACGTTCGTGCCAGTCAGACCGGTACGTACGAGGGCATCGACCCGGTCCAGCACCGTCGCCGAGTCGTTTTCACTCAGCGCGCGTCCCGCGTCGATACCCTGCGCTCGCAACGCTGCCACAGTCGTCGCGTCGACCACCGCTCCCGCAGCTCCACTCGTGCCGTCATCCCCGTCGGAAGCAAAGCTCGCGATCGTGATTCCAGGAGCATCCTCGAGCGACATTGCTGCGGCCAGCGCCATCTCGGTGTTCCGCCCCCCTCGCCCACCTCCGCGAACCGTCACAGTGAGCTCACCCCCGGCTACCAGTGCGACCGGAGGTGCCCAAGGTTGCCGATCGCTACGCACCGAGCGGGCAAGTGCCGCCCAAAAACGACCGAACTCCCGAGCTTCACCTGTATAGCGCGTGCCGCAGATGACGGAGGGTAACCCCCAGGCCTGACAAGCCTCGGCAGCAGCTCGTACGAGAACCGTGACATCGGCCAGAATGACCGTCTGCAGGACGTTCGCGAGCACAACCCGTTCTGACTCGGGTTCGCTCAAAATCGCTCGCACCCGCTCCGGTAGTCGGGCCCAGACACCGAGCCGCTGCACAGCGCCGACGACATCCTCGAAAATGGTCGTTGGTTCCACGGTCGGTCCGCTCGCGATAACCGGGAGCGGATTTCCCAAAACATCCGAAACGATCAAATTGACGACTCGGGCTGGTGCGGCGGCCCGCGCCAGACCTCCCCCTTTGATCGCACTGAGACGTCGCCGCACCGCATTCAGTAACCAGATATCGGCTCCTGCCCGCAGCAGCTCGTCTGTGGTCAGCACGAGGTCATCGAGTGTCAAACAATCGCGCGGCACTTCGGCCAAGGCAGAGCCACCACCAGAAAGAAGCACGAGGACGAGATCAGTGGAATGCAGTCCGCGAACCGCATCGAGCAAGGCCTGCCCAGCTTCCAGACTGCGTGCATCGGGCACCGGGTGCGCACCCGGTATGACTCGACACCCCGCGAACGCACGGTCGCTCCAGCCATCGGCTTTCGGGACGACCACGCAGCGTGTGACTCGCCCCCCTAACACCGCCAGCGCTCCACGGGCCATCGAGGCAGCCGCCTTGCCGACCGCAATGACCACTAGTTGACTCGTCGGCTCCAACCGATGCGGAACGCCCCGTACGACGAGGAACCGTTCAGTCAATTGCAGCGCCTCGCGAACCGAGCGTTCGGGATCGACTGCGCTCAGCGCCTGTTGAAAAACCTTCTCGGCAAACGCTTTCAATCTCGGACCGGGCATCGCGCCTGCTCCTGCTCGCAATGACGCAGCGCCTCGAGAACAGTCCGCAGATCGTACGGAAGCGGTGTCTCGAGCTCGATCGCTTGACCGGTCGTCGGATGCACGAAACGCAGGTATCGCGCATGCAGAAACTGCCGCGGTACCGGAACACAGAAAGGCCGGTGGCCACCGTACTGCGAGTCCCCAACGACCGGATGCCCGATGAACGCGCAATGCACGCGGATCTGATGTGTCCGACCGGTCTCGATCGTCACGTCGAGGAGTGTCGCGCAGCGGAAGCGTTCCAACACGCGAAAATGCGTGATCGCTGGGCGTCCCCAGGATACCACTGCCATTTTGGTCCGCTCGACCGGATCACGACTGATCGGGGCATCGATCGTACCCGAATCCGGCTCGACCACACCATGGACCAGAGCCGTGTATTTCTTGACCACGCTCCGGCTCTGCCACTGCTCGAGCAGCGCCAGGCGAGCCGCTTCCGTCTTTGCCACGACGAGCAGCCCCGAGGTGTCCTTGTCCAATCGGTGCACGATGCCAGGACGATGACTCGGCTGCACCTGAAGATCCGGCCTGATCGCCTTCAAAGCGTTCACCAGCGTCCCGTGCTCGTGACCAGGAGCCGGATGAGTCACGATCCCCGGCGGCTTGTCGAAGACGATGATATCGTCATCTTCATAAATGACTGGAATAGGCAAGAACTCCGGTTCCAAATCGGTCGGTGGTTCTACCGGCGGAAGATAGACCTCCAGACGATCACCATATCGGACACGTTGCGCCGGCTTGCAGGGCTCACCATTGACGAGGATCGCGCCGCGCTTCATCAGTTGTTGTACGAAACTACGACTCATACCGGTCACGCGACTGGCGATCAACTTGTCCAGTCGCTCGCCATGTTCCCGCTCGGAGATTTGGAGAACGAGTCGAATGGCTTCGCGTGATCCAACCGTCATCGAATCTGCTGCTCCGCGTCGATCCTCTCTGCTTCCCTTGCTCTCGGCGACTCCAGTTGCCCTTGGCGCAGGAGCACGTACAGCAGCATGAGAACGCCGATCGTGATCGCACTATCAGCCAAGTTGAACGTCGGCCAAAACGAGAAATCGATGAAATCGACGACGAAACCATGACGAAACCGGTCGATCAAATTGCCCACCGCCCCGCCTAACTGTAACCCCAGAGCCAGTGCACCGAGCCAGAACCGCACCAGTTCCCGAAACCAGACGACGAGCGCAACGACGACACCGAAAGCGAGAAAAGCGAGCAATGGGTTCTTCCCCTGAAAGAGTCCAAACGCTGCTCCGGTGTTTTCAACATAATAAAGCCGCAGGAATCCAGGGACGATCACGACCTCCGCATGAGGTGCACCAGGAGCCAAAAAGGTGAGCACGAGCGCCTTGCTCAGCTGATCAACGACCAGAACGATCGCCGCCACACAGGCGACGATTTCCCATCCACGCACTGGCACAGCTCCTTCCGGCAGAGCCCGTTCAGCTCCGGCTCATGCCCTCGTGTGTCTTTGGAATTCTACCCTCAGCTCGGCCGCTGTTCGCCTGTCCGTCGACGCAGGACACGCGGTACCATCGCAGACCAGGATGATGGGAGGGACCGTGCGCACACCATTGCGTATCGCGATCGGCGGAGGCGGCACTGGAGGCCACACGTTTCCGGCCTTGGCAACCCTCGATGCGCTCGCCAGGCTCACCGAGCTCGACATCCTCTGGATCGGATCGCGGCGAGGAACCGAACGACAAGTCGCGCGCGAGCGGGGACTCCGCTACCGGTGGATCCCGACGGGCAAATTGCGCCGCGAGTTGACACCCCGAACACTCGTGGATCTCGCGCTGATTCCACTCGGCGTCGCGGGAGCCTACTATACGATGAGAACCTTTCGTCCCGACATCGTCTTCGCCACCGGTGGATACGTCAGCGTCCCTGTCGTGATCGGAGCCTGGCTCGCCCGTCTCCCGATCGTCATCCACGAGCAAACCGCGGTGGCCGGACTGGCGACACGAATCGCCGCCCCCTTCGCTGACGTCGTCGCGATCTCCTGGGAAAGCACGCGTGCTCACCTGCGAGCGCGAACCATCGTGCATACGGGATTACCCATTCGCCGCGACCTTCTCGGCGGGGATGCAGACCGCGCACGCCGGCACCTGGGCCTCACCGACGATCTTCCGATCGTCTACATCACCGGCGGAGCACTCGGCGCTCACGCGATCAACGAAACGGTTCGTCAGTCCCTTCCCCAACTGCTAGCCCGGACGCAGCTCGTTCATCAGTGTGGGCCAGCGAGTGTCAATGGTGACCTACCACGCTTGCAGCAGGCCCGCGCCCAGCTTCCGGAGTATCTCCAACGGCGCTACGTCGTTCGAGAGCGCTTCGATAACGAACTCGCCGACATCTACGCGGCAGCAAACCTGGTGATCGGGCGAGCAGGTGCGAGCACGGTCGCCGAAATCGCAGCGCTCGGCAAACCGGCTCTTTTCATCCCGCTTCCTGGTGCGCGCGGAGACGAGCAAACAGCCAACGCACGCTTGCTGGCCGATCGCGGAGCCGCGATCATCGTACCGCAAGAGGAATTCACCCCATGTCGTCTCGTCGAATTGGTCCGACATCTTCTGGACGACCCCGCGCAGCTCCGGGCGATGGGTGAGCTCGGCCGTTCCTTGGTCATACCCGATGCAGCGGAGCGGCTCGCGATGCTCATTCTTCGCGTCGCACACCGTGAGAGAGTCGATCCTGCACCGCGCGCACAGCTAAAGAACTGACCGCCTGCGCGATCGAACCAACGGCCACGATGCGGAGCCCGCTCACTGGTGACGAAATCCGCGCCGATGCTGGAACATACGCCGAGCGAAATCCCAGGCGAGCTGCCTCCTGGAGCCGTCGCTCGAGTCCATGCACGCTGCGTACTTCTCCCGCCAGCCCGAGTTCACCGATGAAGACGGCATCGTCATCGAGCGGTAAACCGCTCGCCGATGAAGCGATCGCGAGGGCGACACCGAGATCGGCCGCCGGCTCGACCAGCCGATACCCCCCGGTCACATTGACGAAGACGTCCTGCTCACCGAGCTTGAGTCCGGCATGCTTCGACAGCACTGCGACCAGTACTTGTAAGCGTGTCGCATCGAAGCCAGTGGCGATCCGCCGAGGTGTCCCGTATCCCGCGGAACTCGTCAACGCCTGTACCTCGATCAGAATGGGGCGCGTCCCCTCCAGCGTGACCACGACTGCACTCCCTGCGGCATGCGACGCCCGCTCCGCAAGGAAGAGCGCCGAGGGATTGCTCACGTCGAGGAGTCCGCTATCCGTCATTTCGAAAACACCGATTTCGTTGGTCGATCCGAACCGATTCTTGGCTGCACGCAACAGCCGGTGTTGATGGAAGCGCTCTCCCTCGAGGTAGAGAACCACATCGACCATGTGCTCGACGACTCGAGGACCCGCGATCAGACCTTCCTTCGTCACATGCCCGACGAGGAAGACAGGGGTCCTCGCTCGCTTGGCGAACTGCAAGAGTTGTGCCGTGCAGTCGCGAACTTGCGAAACGCTCCCAGGCGACGACTCGCTACTGCTCAAGAAGACTGTCTGGATCGAATCGACGATCAGAATGGCTGGATCGAGCTCTTGCGCGATCTCGATCGCGCGATCGAGCGCGGTCTCCGCCAGAATCAGAACCCCGTCGCTGGTCTTACCGAGTCGGTCTGCCCGCAGTCTGATTTGCTCCGGCGACTCTTCCGCAGCAACATACAGCACCCGCAGTCCCTCACTTGCCAAACGCAGCGCTGCTTGCAAGAGCAGGGTCGACTTGCCGATACCCGGGTCGCCACCGAGCAATACCAGTGCTCCAGGAACCAGGCCGCCGCCGAGGACACGATCGAATTCCGGTGATCGGAGCGAAAGGCGCGTTCGTTCGGCGCTGGTTACACGCGAGAGTTCCTGCACCGGGGCGCCGGTTCCTTTCGCGTCTCCCGTCGCCGGGGTAGCGTCCACCGCTTGCTCGACCATCGTGCCCCATGCACCGCACGACGGACAGCGCCCATAGTAGCCCGAACTTTCCAGCCCACAGGACTGGCACACCCAAACGGTGCGACGGCGTGTTCGACTCCGTGGCACGAATCCTCCTCTCGCACCAAGAACACCCGTTCGAGTGGGAAGTATAAACGAACACGGCACTGGCCGGAACCAGTGCCGTGTCTCGCTGAGAAAACCGTCTCCGTTAAGAGACTGTGCTCAGTGCCTCTGCCGGTTCGATGGTGAGCAAGTCGTCGCGGACATTGATGACGACCGTGCTCCCCGGCTTGAACCGACCAGCGAGGATCGCTTCCGCCAACGGATCCTCGATCAAGTTCTGGATGATCCGCCGCAATGGACGGGCTCCGAACTGCCGGTCGTAGCCGCGCTTCGCCAAAAGATCCTTCGCCGCATCGGTGACTTCGAGACCGATCTGTTGCTCCGCCAGCTGCTTGCGGATCCGCTTGAGTTCCAGATCGACGATCTGTCGGACGTGTTCTGGCGTCAGCGGATGGAAGACGATGACCGCATCGATTCGGTTCAGGAACTCCGGCCGGAAGGTCTGCTTGAGCTGCGAGAGGACTTTGTCCTTCATCGCAGTGTAATCAGCTTGCATCTTCTTGGTCGGATCGTCAGCCACTGCAAAGCCGAGGCTACCTTCGCGCTGGATCAGTTCCGCCCCGATGTTCGACGTCATGATCAAGATGGTGTTCCGGAAGTCGACACGCCGGCCTTTCGCATCCGTCAGGTTCCCATCCTCCATGATCTGGAGGAGGATGTTGAACGCTTCCGGATGCGCTTTCTCGATCTCGTCGAGCAGGATCACCGAGTACGGCTTGCGGCGCACGGCTTCCGTCAGCTGTCCACCTTCCTCGTACCCGATGTAGCCGGGCGGCGCCCCCACCAGACGCGACACCGTGTGCCGCTCCATGAATTCGCTCATGTCGATCTTGATCAGCGCATCCTCACTACCGAACATGAACTCAGCGAGCGCACGCGCCAACAGCGTCTTCCCCACTCCCGTCGGTCCGAGGAAGATGAAGGTCCCGATCGGTCGACGCGGGTCCTTGAGTCCCGCACGAGCACGGCGCACAGCACGAGCGAGCGTCGAAATCGCTTCGTCCTGCCCGATCACACGCTCATGCAGCGCTTCCTCCATATGGAGTAGGCGCTCGCTTTCCTCGGTGTGCAAACGGGTGAGCGGAATACCCGTCCACATCGAGACGACCTGGGCAATATCCTCTTCCGTGACGATCGGCTCTTCCTGGCCTTGTTCTTCGCGCCAATGCTGCTCCAGCTCGTGGATACGATGCACCAACTGTCGCTCGCGCTCGCGCAACTCGGCAGCCAACTCGAACTCCTGGCTGGCCACCGCGGCATCCAGTTCGCGCCGCAGCGACTCCAGCCCGCGACGAGCCTCCTTGAGCGACGGTGGTGAGGCAGAACGGTACATCCGGACACGCGATGCAGCCTCATCGACCAGGTCGATCGCCTTGTCAGGCAAGAACCGATCGGTCACGTAACGTGCTGCCAACACAGCGGCCGCGTGAAGCGCCTCATCCGAAATCTTGAGCTTGTGATGCTCCTCGTACCGCTCACGGATCCCCTTCAGGATCTCGATCGTTTCCTCGACAGTCGGCTCGTTCACGATGACGGGTTGGAATCGCCGCTCCAATGCTGCATCTCGCTCGATGTACTTCCGATACTCGTCGAGCGTCGTGGCACCGATCGTTTGCACCTCACCGCGCGACAAGGCGGGCTTCAAGATGTTCGCCGCATCGACTGCTCCCTCGGCCGCCCCGGCACCGACCAACGTGTGGAGTTCGTCGATGAACAGGATCGTCCCAGACTCCTTGACCTCCGCGACGATCTTCTTCAGCCGCTCTTCGAACTCGCCTCGATACTTGGTTCCAGCGACCAAGGCACCGATATCCAGGGCGACCAGGCGCTTGCCCTGCAGTGGCTCCGGCACGTCACCGGCAACGATCCGCTGCGCCAGCCCCTCCACGATCGCGGTCTTACCGACCCCTGGCTCACCGATCAAGGCTGGGTTGTTCTTCGTCCGGCGCGAGAGGATCTGCATCACTCGTTCGATTTCGTTGTGCCGACCGATGACTGGATCGAGCTTCCCGAGCCGAGCTGCCTCGGTGAGGTCGAACCCGAGCGCATCGAGGTACGGCGTCTTGGTCTGCTGCGCACGCTGCTGGTAGGCGGTCCCTTGGGCGAGCACCTGTAGGACCTGCTGGCGAACCTTTTCCAGGTTCACGCCGAGGCTCTCCAGCACGCCCGCAGCGATACCCTCACCCTCGCGAACGAGCCCGAGCAACAGATGCTCCGTTCCGATGTAGTGGTGCCCGAGTCGGCGCGCTTCATCCACGGCATACTCGATCACCTTGCGAGCGCGCGGGGTCAGCCCGATCTCACCGACGACCGTGCTTTCCCCTCGCCCGATGATGAACTCGACGGCACTACGCACCTTGGGCAGCTGCACGCCCATGCTCTGGAGCACGCGTGCCGCCACACCTTCCCCCTCGCGCACGAGACCGAGGAGCAGGTGCTCGGTGCCGATGTAGTTGTGATTGAAGCGTCGCGCTTCCTCTTGGGCCAGCGCGAGCACTTTCCGGGCTCGTTCCGTGAACTTCTCGAACTTGTCCGCCATAGCACACACTCCCGGGCGAATGCCCGTACTCTCTCATGGGATGTCGGCAAGAAAGCCGGTGCGCGAAAGCTCCGCGGCTCGTCGATTCCTGCGTCTCACCTCCTGCACCGATCAAGTTTACCTAGCTCAGGCGCCGCGTACCAACGCCTGCAGCGAGGATCCAGGAAGGCGAAGCCCCCAGCTCTGGCCTGGGGGCTCCTCCCGAGCAATCGACGATCGCGTTCTCGCTACCCGTTGTTCGAGGTACCGTGCTGGTGGGACTCAGGCGTCTCCACCATTCTCGGCCGGCAACTCTTCATCCACCGGCTCGGACTCGACATCGATGTCGGATATCTCAGCTTCTTCGCCGTCTGTACCGTACGGCGTGATACCGCGGGCGATCAACTGCTGCTTGATCGCCACAGCCTCGGGTCCCAAGGTGGCTTCCAGTTCCTCGTCCGAAATCTCCAGCGCACGCCTCAAGCTCAACCCGATCCGCCGCCTCGCGGGATCGATGCGGATCACGCGAACGATGACGTCATCGCCCTCTTGCAGCACCTCGTTCGGATGCTCGACCCGCCAACCGGCCAACTCCGAGACGTGGATCAGCCCCTCCACGCCCTCTTGCAAGCGGGCGAACGCCCCGAACGACGCCAGCTGCGTGATCGTGCCCCGCACCACCTGCCCGACCTGGAACTGACTCGCCACCTGCATCCAGGGTTCGGGTTGCGTCCGACGAATCGACAACGCGATCTTACGCTGTTCCGGATTGACCGAGAGCACCATCACGTCGACTTCGTCGCCGACCCGCAGCACTTCACTCGGATGCTTGACGCGCGTCCAAGAAATCTCCGAGAGGTGGACGAGGCCGTCCGCACCACCGATATCCACGAACACGCCGAAGTCCGCGATGCTGGTGACTCGCCCGCGCCGCGTCTCTCCCTCCCGAAGCGTCTCGATGAGCTGCGCCTTCATGGCATCGCGCTGTTCCTGCACCGCCTGCCGCTCGGAGAGGATCAAGCGATTGCGGTGGCGATTGATCTCGATGATCTTGAGCTTCAACCGTTGCCCGACCATCCGCGCCATATCAGCCTGCTTGCTCACCTCATCCCCGCCGCGGATGGCCACCACCTGTGATGCCGGCACGAACCCACGGATGCCATCCAGGTTGACCAGCAGGCCGCCTTTGTTATAGTTGACGACCTCCGCCTCGATGACGCCTCCAGCCTCGAAAACCTCTTGAAGCCGTCGCCAGGTCTTCTCCTGCCGCGCACGATCGATCGAGAGAATCGCCTGGCCAGCCTGATCTTCCGGCTGGAGAACGAATACGAGCACTCGATCACCAGGCCGCAACCGACCGAGTTCCTCCGGCGACAAGGTTTGGAACTCCCGGCTCGGCACGACGCCCTCGCACTTACCACCGATATCGACCAGGATCTTCTCCCGGTCGACGTGCATGACCTCGCCTTCGACCACGTCACCATACCGGAACAACCGGTAATCGTAGCTCGGGTCATCCAGCAAGCGCCGAAAAATCTCCGCATCATCCATGACCGGGATGCTCCCCAGTCCCTGCCGACCGAAGTGCACTTCGTCGATCTGCTGCCCCACCATGTACCTTCCTCGAGTGCCGTAATTTTGCCAACCTTCCGGACGTCCCTGGTCCGTCGGCTAGCGAGACACCGCCGCTAGTATACCGGGAACTCGCGATCACGACAAGCACCTCGCTTGACACGCCAGTCAGGTTCCCTGAGCTACAGCCAGTTCGGTCAGTGTCCAACTGCTTCGCTTCGACCAGCAACTGCTCGCTCCACTTCACTGGCCAAAGCCGCACACACCTCCTCGAGATCGCTCCAGCGCACCCACCCCATATGCCCTACCCGAATGATCTGTCCCTTCAAGCGCCCTTGACCACCATTAACCGCGATCCCGTAACGCTCTTCCAGGCTGCAAACCAACTCCTCGGCACCGATGCCCGCAGGCGGGACGAGTGCCGTCACTGTAGCGCTCTCGTAGCCACCTTCTGCGAAGCAGGTAAAGCCCAACTCGCTCGTGACGTGGCGAAATCTCACCGCGAGATCTCGGTGTCTCGTCCAGACGTTCTCTAGGCCCTCCGCTTCGATCAGCTGGACCGCTGCGTCCAAGCCATAGATCAGACTGATCGGTGCAGTCGACGGCAGGTCTCCTGTCCGTGCGGCAGACCGGTACTCCCGGAGATCCCAAAAAGCGCGTGGATAGCTGGCCCGGTCGATCATCTCCCAGGCTCGCGATCCGACGGCGACGATGACCAGCCCTGGCGGGCACATCCACGCCTTCTGGGAGCCACTGAAGATGAGATCCACTCCCCACTCATCCATCTCCAGCGGCAGTCCAGCCACTGCACTCACGCCGTCCACCACCAAGAGCGCACCAGCATCCCGCACGACAGCAGCGATCTCTCGAAGCGGATTCGTGACCCCCGTCGAAGTCTCGTTATAGACCAGCAAAACAGCTCGCACTGGCTCGGTCTCCGCGAGCCACCCTGCAACATCACTCGGCTTGATTGCCCTCCCGTAAGGAACCTCGCGCACGATCAACTGCAGGCCATACCGCTCCGCCACCCGCCGCCATCGCTCACCGAAGTCCCCGTTCACGAGCAGCAGGACCCGATCACCCGGGGCGAGCAAATTGACCAATGCAATCTCCCAACCCGCCGATCCGGTGCCGGGCATGACGAAAACGTCTCCGTCCGTCCGATGCAGTGCGCGCAGTCGCTCCAGCAGAGACCGCACCAAACCCCGGAACCATCCACCGCGATGCGGCACCATCGGACGCTGCAACGCCTCGACGACCGCTGGCGGTAACGGCGTTGGCCCGGCAATCCTGAGGTTGCGGATCGTCACCGTCATGCTGTTCCCCCTTCTGTGTGCTGTGTTCCCGTCGATCGTGTGCCAGCGACCAGCACTATCGCCTGCGTCAACCAAAAGGTCGCAACCATGTGCGGGAAGCTAATATTGGCGTAATAGTGGTCGAAGAACCCGATCAGCAGCGCCGCGGCCTGCGCACCGAGCCAGGCGAGGAGAAGATCACCCTCCGCGCTCGCGGCCATCCGATGCCAGGTTCGCCACCCCGTCCAAGCAATTCCCATTACTGCAACCAAGAATGTCCCGAGTCCCAAAAGTCCCATCCGTTCCGCGATCAGAAGGTAGATACTCGAAACCCCAGTCCACAGTTCGATTGTCGGCGCTGCTCCGAAGCCGACGCCGAAAGCAGGATAGTCGCGGATGATCGCCAACGCCGTCCGGTACTCTTCCAGTCGCATGCGCGTCGCGGGATCTTGCAACATGAATCCTTGCCACAATCGCTCGACGAAGCGCTCACCGAACCCGAGCACGCTGGCACCAGCAAGACCGATCCCTCCCGGTACCAGAAGCCAGCGATAGCGCGCCAGAGCGACCAGACCGATACCGAACGCAGCTCCCAACCAACCCGCACGCGAGTAAGTCAGGAGCAACGCGGAGCCAGACACGATAGCCGCGAGCGCGGCAGGCCAGCGAGGAATCGCAGGTCGCTGCGCGACAGTCATCGTGACCGCGACAACTACAGCCAGAGCCAGTAGGCCGGCGAACGAATTGGGGTCGACGCTCGTACTCGTCAAACGCATCGGCTTCGCAGGGTCGTCCTCGATATAGCGGACGATCCGAGTATCCGGATATCCATAGGGAATCAGCCGGGCCAGCACAGCCAGCGTCAGTCGTGGTCCACCAGCGTAGAGGACCAGGCCAATGGCGGCAGCGACGCTCGCCAGCACAAGAAAAACCCCTGTAAAACGACGAACGTCAGCGTGGCCTTGGAGCGAGGACCACGCCACGAAGAAGAGACTGACGCTGACCAGAAACTTCGCAAAATTGTGGTACGTCTGCGACGAGTAGCCACGATCGACGCCGAGGACAAAGGCGAAAACCGCCACCGCAATGAAAAGCATGACCGCGACCAAAAGCGGATGACTGGGAATCGTCTCGTCCCGACGCAAGAAAAGCCGGAGAAGCCACACACTGAGCACGCCGAGGCCTGTCATCTCCAAGAGTGGTGGCGTGATGACGATTTTGACGGGAATGACGGCGTACGGTACGAGGGCGATGACAGCGAGAACAACCCACAAACCAGCCCGCACATCGCTCAGGATGAGCAGCGTGGCGACGATCCCAGGTAGGACGAGAGCCGCTGGGAGAGGACCAAAAAGGACGAGGACGATCGCGAGTGCGATCGCACCGATTCCTGCAACGAGTGCACCAGCGAGCCGCACGAGTGTCGGTTCAGCGAGTGTCCGGTCTGCGACCGGCCAGATCGGTAGCCATCCTTCGGGCATCCGACGCGCCCTCGCGTTCGTCCCGCTTGCCCTGGGCTGCAACAGCTGCTACGCTCCCCCACAGGCGAGCACCTGCTGCCGAGCCTACCGAGCATACCGCGTGGCAGGATGGAGGTGAGCCCACGATGCACGCGCTGCCCCTACCGCCAGAACGATGCCCGCTCGCTCGCACCGCGGCCATCCTCTGTGACCGCTGGACTCCTCTGATTCTCAGGGATCTGGCGCGCGGACTCGATCGATTCAGCCAACTCGAGCGCTCCGTTCGCGGGATCAGCCCAAAGACTCTCTCCACGCGCCTCAAGCAACTCGAAGCTGCCGGACTGATTCGCCGCATCGAAAGCGATGGTAGTCACCGACGCTACGGCCTCACTCCGCGCGGTGAAGCGCTCATCCCTCTCATCCGTGCCATGCGCGACTATGGGCGGACCTGGCTGACTCATTGAACACAGTGCGGCGGTGGTATCGCGCCCCCAGTGATCGTGCCCGCCCACCGCCTGTCGCCCCGATACGAAGCAGCCGATCCCCCGTGCAGCGCTCGGGAGACTCGCTCGGTCTAGCCATCATCTCTCAGAGCCATTAGTACCTCCCTTCACCTCAAGTTCGCGCTCTCCTCGGTCGAACTGTGATACCAGGGCGTGATTCGACCGTGCGGTGAGGGGAGGTAACGATGGCAATGGAAATCGGCGCTGCTGACCGGTCACGGGATCGCATCAGTTTGTGGATTCTGTGGGGGCATGCGGTCGCCACGCTGGCAGTGACACTCTTGTTCGGAAAACATCCGCTCTGGCAAGCGCTCGTTGGAGCAGCCGTTCTGAGCGGAATTGCGACCGCAACGTATCCTCTTTTCGCCGGAACCCGAACGTACCGTTTGATCACTGCTGGATTGCTCATGCTGTATGCAGCGCTCCTCATCCACCTCTCCGGCGGCCTGATCGAGATGCATTTCCAGATCTTCGTGGCATTGGCCTACCTCATCATCTATTATGACTGGCTTCCCATCCTACTGGCTGCTGGCCTCATCGCCGTTCACCACGTCCTGTTCAACGCGTTCTTACCGTACAGCGTGTACAAAGATGGGCCGTCATGGACCATAACCTTCATCCATGCCTTCTTCGTCGTTCTCCAAACTGCCGTCGGTGTACTCATCGCGCAGCGTATCCGGAGCACCGCTCTCGCTCTCTCGCGTGCTGCGCATCAACTCGCGAGCGAGCATGTTCCGGCTCTCGCTGAAGCACTGCGCCGGATCGCATCGGGCGATCTGACGAACTCGGTCAGTTTTGCTGCTCAGGACATTCGTGTCAATTGGAAGGACGAGATCGGCCAGATGGTCGAATCGTTCAATACCGTCCAGCAGCAGCTGGGTAGTGCTGCAACCGAACTCGATTCGATGGTCCGCGAGTTGCGTTCCATGGTGGCCGACATTCAGCAAGCGGCTGATGGACTGACGACAGCCATGGAACATATGGATCACGCCACGGCCGAGTCGGCCAGCGCCATGCGTGACGTCAGTTCGAGCGTGAGCGAAGTTGCCCAAGGCTCCAGCGAAGTCGCTCAAGCATCGATCACGGCTCGGAGTTCTATGGAGCAGCTCCAGCAGGTCGTGCAATCAGTTGCCGCTGGCGCCAGCGCGCAAGCGAAGAGCCTGGAACGAATCAACGCTGCGGCCAACGAACTCACTGCCCAGGTGCAACGCGTCCTGGCTGACACTGCCGCTGTCGAGCAAGCGACTTCCCATACACGGCAATCCGCCGACGCGGGCGCCGATGCAGTGCGCCAGACCGTTCAATCGATGCAAGAAATCCGCAATGTCGTCCTCGCAGCGGCCGAGCGTGTGGCTGAACTCGGTCAGCTCGGTCAGCAGATCAGTGCTGTCGTCGAGACGATCGACAATCTCGCAGAACAGACGAACCTGCTCGCGCTCAACGCAGCCATCGAAGCTGCTCGGGCAGGCGAGCATGGCCGCGGCTTCGCCGTCGTCGCCGATGAAGTCCGCAAGCTCGCTGAACGGAGCCGCCGCGAGACGCAGGATATCGCCAATTTGATTGATCAGGTACGCACAGCGACCGAGCAGGCAGTCGAGGCCATGCGTGCAGGAGCCGAGCGAGTGACGCGTGGTACTGACCGAGCCGATCAAGCGGGCCGCGCTTTGCAAGCCATTCTCCAGGCAGTCGAGCAAACGGCCGAGCGAGTCAGCGCCATCACTGCAGCAGCTCACCAGATGGCGCAGGCGAGCGAACGAGTTGTCTCCGCGCTCCGCGAAATCAGTGCGGTCATCGAACAGAATGCCACCGCAGCCGAGGAGATGGCTGCGCAGGCAGCTCAAGTCACCGACGCTGTCAAAGCGATCGAGCGCGTGGTGAGCGCGCAACAACGTGGAGCGGAACGCGTGACGCAGCAGGTCGATGCCGCCACTCAGGCGATCGAGGCCGTTGGCACCCAATCGGCTGTCGTCGCTCGGTACACCGCTCGCCTGCGCTCCCTCGTCACCCGTTTCACCATCGGCGAGCAACCGTCCGCGGCGCCAGAGCGAGGCATCCGACCGATCGCGACCTCAAAAGCGGATCTCGGGACCAATGGGAATGGGCGCAAGTACGAGCTGACTCGCCCAGCACCCAAGCAGGTCAGCGCTACCCTTTCCAACGGTTATCACTGCGATTGAGCACCGCACGAGCGGAGAAGGGACGGTCGATCGACCGTCCCTTCTCCGCTCCTCTTCACGACTGATTCAACCACCGATCTGACTCATACCTCGCCCAGTTCGACGATCGCCTTCGCGGAGTCCGTGTCCCCACGGCTTCCGCCAGACTGCTGCACGAATACGCTCGATCAGCTCCTCCTCGCTCGCCCCTCGACGCACGAGCTCGCGGATATCGACTTCGTCGCTCCGCAGCAAGCAGAGACGAAGCTTCCCGTCAGCGGTCAGACGAATCCGGTTGCAAAAAGCGCAAAATGGCTCGCTCACCGGACTGATGAATCCGAGCGTGCCCTGCGCTCCGCGAATGCGAAAGACTCGGGCCGGATCGCTCAGCGGCGCCTCGACTTCTTCGAGAGGACCAAAGACTTCCTCGATACGCGCCCGCGTCTCGGCGCTGGTGACGAGTCCCGCATCGTGGACGTCAGCGACACCCTCCAAGGGCATAACCTCGATGAAGCGCACCTGCCATGGTCGCTCGAGCGTTAGACCAGCGAGTGCTGGCACCTCGTGATCGTTGAGGCCGCGAACGACCACGGCATTCAGCTTGATCGGTCGCAAACCAGCGTCCTCAGCCGCCGCGATACCCGCGAAGACTTTCTCGATCCGCCCTCCACGGGTCATGATTCGGTAGCGCTCGGGATCGAGCGTGTCCAGGCTGATGTTGATGCGTCGCAAACCGGCGGCCGCGAGGTCGTGTGCCAAGCGCTCGAGGAGAAGCCCGTTCGTCGTCATCGAAATATCTTCGACGCCGGGAATCGCCGCCATGGCACGCACGAGTTCCACCAGACCCGGACGAACCGTCGGCTCCCCTCCCGTAAGCCGCAAGCGACTGAACCCGATACGCGCTGCGGCACGCACGATCGTCAACAGTTCCTCGTCAGTCAGGAGTTCCTCACGCGGGGCGAACTTCATGCCGTGAGCTGGCATGCAATAGACGCAGCGGAGATTACAGCGGTCCGTTAAAGAAATTCGGAGATAGGTGATCGGCCGACCGTAGGCATCGCGCGTGATTCGCTCGCCGGGGCGAGGCACGGCTCGCTCGTCGGTTCGCCGGGGTTGCTGTACGACGGGGCTGATCATCTCGAAACTCCCTTCGTCAGCCTGCAAGCCGCGCCTCTCGTATCATACGGCATCGCGGAACAGCTATCACCAGGATAGCAGGCGACGAAGAGAAAGACAACCGACTCGTTGCAAATCCACGTCAGCGGCGGAGCGTGATCACCTTGAACGCTTCCGCGTAAGGCAGCCCGCGTTCGGCACCGATCTCGGCGGCACGCTCGCGGACGCGCTGGGCGAGCTCCTCGATATCGTTGATCTGGCTCTGGTGGGCAGCGAGCGCGGCGATCTTGAGATGGAGCGTCTCGCTGATATCGACGTAGAGATCGGGATATTGAGCGCCGAAAAGCCAAAGTTCAGCGACTTTGTGCGGTTCCAGCCCCTCAGCGAGATGCTGGGGAAAATACAAGGGATCGCGAGCCGTCGGATAGACCGCATCGATCGTCGTGATACCGACCGCCCGGTGATCCGGGTGCAGTGCGTACGGCCGAAATGGATCATGCGTAATCACGATGTCTGGACGATACGCCCGGATCTGTCGCACGATCCGCTCGCGAAACGCGAGATCCGGCATGAGTTCCCCATCCGGCAAGCGAAGAAAGACGATTTCGGAGACACCGAGCCGGCGACACGCTTCACGCTCTTCGTCTTCTCGCTCTCGGGCGAGTTCTTCGGGGGTGAGGTCGCGCCGATTCGTACCTTTATCCCCGGAGGTACATTGCACGAGAACGATTTCCTTTCCCTCCCGGGCCAAGCGGGCAACCGTTCCACCAGCCCCGAATTCCATGTCGTCAGGATGAGCCACCACGACCATGATGCGGTGATGCGGTGTCAAGTCACTCATCCGCACTGCCCCTCTCGCCCTGACGAGCGGCGCCCAGCGGTTTCCGCACCGCAGCCACGAGTTCCGCGCGTGGAACTCGAACTTGCTCTCCCGTGCGAAGGTCGCGCACTGTCACCATGTCATTGGCTATCTCGTCCGGCCCGATGATGACCGCGACCGGCACACCCTTGCGATCGGCATATTGGAGTTGACGACGGAGGTCGATCCGCTCACCCAGATAGACCTCGGTGTCGAGTCCTGCCTGCCGGAGTTCGCGGGCGATGCGCAGCGCCTGCGCTCGATGGTCTGCTTCGACCGAAACGACCAGCACCTCCGTCACGCTTGCCGGCGTCGGCAGCAAACCGTACTCGTCGACGACCTCTACCAGGCGCTCGAGGCCGAGTGATGCCCCAGTCGCGGGAATTTCCTCACCCAAGAAGAGTCCGATCAAGTGATCATAGCGCCCTGCGCCCCCCAGTGAACCGATCGCTGGTTCGCTGACGATCGCTTCTGCCACGGGTCCGGTATAGTAATCCAGCCCCCGGGCGAGCGAGAGATCGACGATCGCACTCCCTGGTCGCACCCCGAACCATTCGAGATAGCGGAAAAGCTCAGCCAGTTCGCTGACAGCCCGTTCAGCTGCCTCATCACCCGCAAACATCACACGCAGCTGCGGGATGATCGACTCCGGCTCACCACGCAGCGCGATCGCCGCCAGCACCCGCTCAGCCGCCGGTGCCTCGACACCGATCCGGAGGAGTTCCTCGCGTACACCGTCGAGCCCGATCTTCGCCAGCTTGTCGATGGCACGAAACACACCGAGCGCGAGACTCGGCGCCACGCCAGCCGCTCTGACGAGAGCCTCCAGGAGTTGGCGATGGTTGACGTGGATCACGGCGTTGGGAATACGCAAGGCGCCGAGCGCATCGATCCAGACCGACAGTACTTCTGCATCGGCCATCATCGATCGAGTGCCGACCACGTCGACATCGCACTGCCAGAACTGGCGAAACCGTCCGCGTTGTGGCCGTTCAGCGCGGAAGACCGGCCCAATGTGGTAACGCTTGAACGGGAACGTCAACTCAGCGCGATGAACTGCCACGTACCGTGCCAGCGGAACAGTCAGGTCGTAGCGCAGCCCGACCTCTCGACCGCCCTGATCGACGAAGCGGTAGAGGAGCTTTTCTCCTTCTTCCCCATACTTTCCTGAAAGGACTTCGTAATACTCGAGCAGCGGCGTATCGATCGGGTCGTACCCGTATCGTTCGAAGACTTGGCGAAGGACCTCCATGACTCGTTGCCGCAGAAGCATCTGCCGCGGAGTGAAGTCGCGCATTCCCCGCAGCACTTGCGGTGGTCGCCGTACTGCTGCGTCGCCCATCGTTACCGACCTCTTTCTCACTTGCGTGCCTCGAAGACGAGGTGCGCGAGTTCGGGAAGAACGAGTTCATCCATGGCCAATCGCACAGCACCGGTCGAGCCTGGCATGGCGATGACGATCCGGCCACGATAGACTCCGGCAAGTGCTCGCGAGAGCATCGCGGCAGTTCCGATCTCTCGATAGCTCAACCAGCGGAAGAGCTCACCGAAGCCGTCGAGGCGCTTCTCGATCCGTTCCGCGATAGCCTCGTAGGTCACATCGCGCCGCGCGATCCCAGTACCACCATTGAGAAGAACGGCATCGCAGTCTGGTCGCTGCACCAACTCATCGACTAGCCGGCCGATCTCCTCCCGCTCGTCCGGAACGATGGCATAGAAGACGACCGCATGCCCAGCGCGCTCCAATCGCTCACGAATCAGCGCGCCGCTCGTATCCGTCTCGACCGTTCGCGTGTCGCTGACGGTCACGACCGCGCAACGAACGCTGCGCGGTGCTGCCATCCGATGCTGTTCGATGCTGCTCACGCATGCTCCTCCCCGCGCGTCAAGGTCAGTGCTAGAGCAGCATACCCCACCATCGCTGCTTCCAGATCGGCCAGGCGAATGCTGTCGTCGACCGTGTGCGCGAGGCGCTCCTCACCAGGCGCGAAACCGATGGTGGCCATGCCGTGTGCCATGAAATGTCCGCCGTCCGTGGCGAAACGCCAGAACGCGTCCGGAACCGGACGTGCCAGCACGGCATTCAATGTGCTCCGTGCCACGGTCACTACCGGATGATCGGTCGGTAGAACGAAGCCGCGAGTCGGCGGGAGTTCGATGGCAAGTCCCCGATATGTCGCGAGCTTCCGCCGGGGCACCGTCACTTCCACCCGGACCTCGTCTCCCGCACAGGCACGGGCCAGGTCCTCTACGGCAGCGCGGAGCGCATCCGCGTCCTCTCCAGGAACTGTCCGCCAATCGAGCACTACTGTCACCACCCCAGGGATGACATTCGCACTCGATTGATCGGTCCACACCAGGGTCGGTGCAACGGAACTCTGGCCTAATTCCGGATGGCTGCCGCGTGGGAGTTCGTCGAGCCGGCACAAGAAGCGCCCCAGCGCGAACAACGGGTTCACACCTCGCTCCGGGGCACTCGCATGCGCGGACCGACCGATGAAACGGACTTCCAGTCCGACTCGCCCACGATGGCCTCGTCTTAACTCGAGATTCGTCGCTTCCCCCAAGACGACGATATCGGTGCGCAGCCACTCGCAAAGCGCTGCAGCACCCGCTCCGCCAACCTCTTCTTGGACGACTCCAGTGACGTAACAGTCACCCGCGGGAACGAGGCCCAGGTCACTCAAAAGGACGAGACCATAGACTTGGCTCGCCAGTGCTCCTTTCACGTCAGACGCGCCCCTGCCGTACAGCACGCCGTCAGCGATCACTCCAGCATAAGGAGGGTATCGCCAGGCAGCCGGATCGCCCTCGTGCACATGATCTAAATGAGCATTGAATTGCACCGAGTTACCAGCGCTGCTTCCGCGTAAGACTCCCACGACATTGCCTGCCGCATCCAGATCCGCCTCATCGAAGCCCAACGTGCGTAAACGCGCCAGAACCAGCTCGGCAACGGCTTGCTCCTCTCCAGGCAAACTGCGAGTCTGCACGAGCTGTTGCGCGAACGCGATCATTTCGTCGCGTCGCGCCCGTCCCGCTGCCCAGAGTCGCTCACGAAGATGCGGATCGATCACCTCATGCACCGTCCCCTTCGCTCACGCACCCGAGGAGGTGGCTCCAGCGAACGATTCGACCGCCCCGATCAACTGTGACCGCGATGAGGTCGACGCGACAGAGTCGCTCTTGATGTTCCGGATGAGCAGCGAGGAATGCAGACAGTGCAGCCAGGAGTCGACGGCCTTTCCGAGGCGTCACAGCCCACTCGGCTGGCTCGTTTCCAGCGTCCCGCCTGACTTTCACCTCTACCGCCACCAGCACGTCCCCATCGAGAGCGACGATGTCCAACTCACCCTGGCGACACCGCCAGTTGCGAGCCAGGACATGCCAACCCGCCTCTTCGAGCCATCGCGCTGCCGCTCGCTCGCCCGCCTCGCCCAGGCACTGCCGTCCCACCGACTACTCCTCGTCCGTGTCCATCCTTACTTGGAACGATCGCCGGTGGAAAGGCGTCGAGCCGAGCTCGCGAATCGCACGTCGATGCGACGGTGTGCCGTATCCAGCATTTTCTTCCCAACCATAGCCAGGATACCGGACTGCGAGACGGGCCATGAGATCGTCGCGGATCACCTTTGCCAAAATCGATGCAGCGGCGATCGATGCACAGCGCATGTCGCCATGCACGACCGCCGTTCCCGGTAGTCGCTCGAACTCGGTCAGTGGCAAGCCATCGTAGAGGACATGATCGACAGGACCGAGACGCTGGAGCGCCCTCAGCATGGCGAGAGCGGTCGCCCGGACGATACCCAGTCGGTCGACCTCGCGATGCGACGCTGCACCGATGGCCCAGCGCAGCGAATACTGTCGGACCCAATCAGCCAGCGCTCGTCGTTGGGGATCGGTCAACCGCTTCGAATCCCGCAACTGATCGGGTAACTCAGTCGACGGCTCGAAGATACAGGCCGCCGCCACGACCGGACCAGCCAGCGCTCCGCGCCCGACCTCGTCCACGCCAGCGACCCAGCGGTTGCCCGCTTGCCAAAGAGCTTGCTCGAGTTCGAACGTCGGTCGCTCGCCTCGGCCCGAACGCCGCTGACGAGTCGAGGCGAGCGAGACCATCGTTCCGCTCCTCAGCGCAGGTAGCTACCTTCGGGGCGACGGCGCTCCTTCAGGCGAGCCGCCTTGCCTGCTCGCTCACGCAGGTAGTAAAGCCGCGCGCGCCGAACCTTGCCGTGCCGCAGCACCTCGATTTTCTCGATCAATGGGCTATGCAATGGGAAAGTCCGCTCGACACCGACTCCGTGCGCAGCAACGCGCCGAACTGTGAAGGTGGCGTCGGTTCCCCCGCCACGCTTGCGGATCACGACGCCTTCGAACGGCTGGACACGCACGTTCCCACCTTCGACGACACGGTAGTGCACGCGCACCGTGTCACCAGGGCTAAACGGAGGCAGATCGCTGCGCATGTACTCTTGTTGCACACTGCGAATGAGATCCTGCATGGCTGTGTTCCTTATCCCGCGCTCTCCCAGCCTGCGGCACCGCTCCCGCGGTCGCAGAAAGACGACCAGTTGGCAGTATAGCAGAGCGTTCCACCAGAATCAGCGGGTGCTGACGCGCAATCTTTCGGGGAGGGCGCTCAACACCTCAGCCACCACCTCGTAGCGGCCGAAAGAGGGCATGAGATAGATACCCTGCACGAACTCGCAGGCCTCAGCGATCAACTCGCGCGCCATGGCCACTCCTTCGGCTCGCCCGTTCGGACCAGCTCGCCGCATGCGCTCCAGTGCCTCCTCGGTCAACGTTATGCCGGGAACTTCGTTGTGCAGGAAGGAGGCATGCCGAAAGCTCTGCAACGGTAGCACTCCCAACAGCACCGGCACCTCGATCGGTCCGTAGCGAATCTCGTACTGTGCGACGAAGTTGCGCCACGTCGAGAAGTCGAAGACCGGTTGTGTCATGACGAAATCAGCCCCAGCCGCAAGCTTCGCATGCAAACGCTCGATCTCCTGCTGAAGATCCGGACGCGTCGGATCACACGCGACTCCGATCGTGAACATCGCTGGTCGACCGATGGAGGCACCACCGGCATCGAATCCCTGCCGGAAATTCTGGAGCAAACGCACCAGACCGATCGAGTCGAGGTCGTAGACGGGCGTCGCATGGGGATAATCGCCCAACGTCGGTGGATCGCCGGTCAGAGCGAGAATGTTGCGCACACCGAGCGCGTGCGCACCCAGGAGATCGGCCTGTAACCCCATCAGATTCCGATCGCGAGTCGTCAGATGCAGGATCGTCTCGACGCCTGTCTCCTGCTGGAGAATCACGCAGAGCGCCAGCGCGCTCATGCGCACTCGTGCCATTGGACTGTCGGCCACGTTGATGAACTCGACGCCCACCTGGCGCAGCAGACGGGCTCCTTCGATCGCTTTGGAGGGATTGAGCCCCTTGGGAGGATCGATTTCCACGCTCACCACGAACTCCCGCCCCAGTTTCTGCCTGAGGCGCGTGGGCTCCTCCGGTGCGACTGCGTCCATTACCGGTGTTGAAACGCGCGCCCTGACCTCGACCGCTGGACGTACTTGTCCTTTGATGTCGTCCAGAGCACGCCGCATTGCCGCGATGTGTTCGGGTGTCGTCCCACAGCAACCGCCGATGAGTCGAACACCCAAGGATGCTGCCTCCCTCGCGAAATCGGCAAAGTACTCCGGCGATGCACCATAAATGACGCGATGACCGACGACCGTCGGCCAACCCGCATTCGGCATCGCCGAAAGCGCGGTACCCCAGCGATTCGCAGCGATCATGGCCCGCAGCACCTCGAGCGTCGGCCGTGGGCCGACACTGCAGTTGACGCCGATCACATCGACGCCCAGTTCCGCTAAGGCGGCCACCACTTCTTCCGGACCGTGCCCAGCGATGGTGCGACCGTCAGCCGCAAACGTCATCTGGGCGACGATCGGGAGATCACAGACCTCACGTG
Source organism: Thermomicrobium roseum DSM 5159 (assembly GCF_000021685.1). Lineage (GTDB taxonomy): Bacteria > Chloroflexota > Chloroflexia > Thermomicrobiales > Thermomicrobiaceae > Thermomicrobium > Thermomicrobium roseum. The sequence goes on from NC_011959.1 coordinate 1,019,231, forward strand.
CAGCCATGATCGCTTCGCGGATCTCAGCGAGTTGGGACATGGTCTCGAAAATGAGGAGATCAACCCCACCCTCGAGCAACGCTTCGATCTGCTCGCGGAAAACTGGTCGTAAGCTCTCCGGTGCAACTGTCCCCACCGGTGCGAGCAGGCGTCCGCTCGGTCCTATGGCGCCCGCGATGAAAACCGGCACACCACAAATCTCCCGTGCCTCTCGCGCATGACGGACAGCACGGCGATTGATCTCACGCACACGCTCCGCCATGCCGTAGGCCTCGAGCTTGAAGCGGTTGGCTCCGAACGTATTGGTCTCGATGAGTTCGGCTCCCGCCAGAATGTAGGCCCGGTGGATCTCCACGACGAGTTGCGGATGAGTCAGGTTTGCCGACTCGAAGCAACGATCCAACCGGATTCCTCGCTCGTACAGCTGCGTACCCATGGCGCCGTCAGCGAGGAGAACACCTTGTTCGATCCGGTCACGAAACGGATGCTTCATGTCTCGCAATCTCCACCAATCGAGTGCTGACCCAGCCACCTAGCTATCGAGTGTACGCGGACCATCATCGCCGTGCCGGCCACCACTGTGCGGTGACGAGAACGAGCCTTGCAGCGAACAACTCTCCTGACGATGCTCACTGCTGACCGCTTACCGCCCAGGAGATGAACCAGCGAGCGGGGCACGCTGGACTCGGTTTTGCTCCTTTCCTAGAGCAGCACGAGCCAAAGGAAACCCTCTTTGCCCACTTCGACGAGTATTCTACTCTGCAACACTCGATGACTGGTCGGCCGAATCGCTCGACCGAGCGGAAAAAGCCCACACCCCCAGTCAAGGCCCCTGCATCGGTTGCGGCAATCGTGGCAGCGCAGCCCGAACCCGTGTCGTCGGTTTCCCCTGCTCACCGAATTGACAATCGGATCGAAAGTGTGTACGATCGGCCCGTCAGGAGTGTTGCCGTGAGCACACCGCATCCGGACGAGCCGTCGTTCGTTATAGATACGGGAGGGCCTGGGATGTCGGGGTCCGTTGCATTGTCAGCGGCAGACGAACTGCGGTGCGTCGCCCGCGCCAAGGCTGGTGACCACGATGCTTTTGCGCTGCTGTATCAAAAGTACGAACGTTCTGTCTATCAGTTCATCTATCGTATGGTCGGAAATGCTGAAGAAGCGAGTGACTTGACCCAGGAATGCTTCATCAAGGCATATCGCGCACTTCCACAGACCACCGATGATCTGAACGTCGGTGGTTGGCTCCGCCGGATCGCCACCAACGTCTGCCTGGACGCGCTGCGACGGCGAAACCGACTCCGATGGTTGCGGCTCGATCACCTCGCTTCCTGGCAGAACTCCTCGCTGCGTTCGGACGCGATCGACCCGGAACGGGCACTCTTGGAAACGGAAACGCAGGATACGGTAGAGCGGGTGCTCCAGCGGCTCCAGCCCCATTACCGGGCAGCATTGATCCTCCGCGAATACGAGGGGTATTCGAGTGAGGAGATCGCTCAGATCCTGGGCATCTCCCGCTCAGCGGCGAAGTCGCTCCTCTTCAGGGCCCGCGAAGAATTCCGGCGTCTTTTCCGCGAGATGGAGGCACAGTCCGACTGATGACCCCCCATCGTTGTCGTCGCTATCGCCACCTGCTCTCCCTCTACCTCGACGGCGAGTTGTCCGCCGAGGACGAGCGGCGACTTCGAGCTCATCTTGCGGAATGTACAGACTGCCGACGCTTGCTCGAAGACTATCGCGCACTGCGCGAGCGGATTCGCCGTCTGCCCCCTGTGCCACCACCCCCTCAGCACCTTCGCGACGATCTCTGGCGGCGCATCGCGGCTGACGAGCGACAGCATCGACGCACCCAGCGTTTTCATCTCGCGGTCGCCTCGTCCGCACTCGGTGTCATCGTCCTCCTTGTCGCTCTTTTGAGTGCGAGCCTCGGATATCAACGGGTCCAGCCACCCCGGGTCATCGCTTCCAGTCCAGCCGCTTCCTCGCAGCAACTGTGGCCGATCTACCAACCGATCGAAATCGTGTTCTCCAAGCCAATGAACGAGGAATCGGTCTTAGCGAACCTGCGGATCGTGCCTCCCGGCGAGCGAGATCGCCTTCCCATCAGCTGGAACGGTAGCAAGCTCGTCATCGGTGCTGATGAAACGCGTCGCGTTGCTCTGCTCCCTGACACCGTCTACCAGATCGCCATTTTGGCAGAGGCAGAGGACCGTTGGGGAAACCGACTCGGTACCACTTTCGTGCTTACCTTCCGTACCTCGAGCGCGATCGTCCATGCTATCGAAACGCCGACACCGACACCTGCCGTGCCACCGCCAACTCCACCCATCGCGACCACTGTTCCGACACGGACGCCGCCAGCACCTCCTCCCGTTCCATCACCGACCGCTGCAACCTCTGACGAACAGTCGACAACCCATCCTGCACCCCCGGTCGTTGTCTCGCCGCCGGTACTCGGCCCCAGCCCGACTGCCACGCCGATTCCCTCGCCGACTCCCGCGCCCGCGCCGACTCCGACTCCGACACCGGAACCGATCCCTGTGCTGATCACCCCGACACCGACACCGTCCACCCCAGAACCGGTTCCGGTAACCGGCGCGTTCGCCAAACTGTACTGGGGCAATCAGACGGTGCAGCAACGACTCGGTGCACCGGTGTCGCCAGCCGTGACGGTCAACGCTGCCGAGCTCGTCTTCCAGCGTGGCATCATCGTCGAGCGCTTCGATACCATGACCATTTACATCCTGGAGGCAGCGAGTACCTGGCGCAGTGTGGCCGAACCACCCCCCATCGATCCCCCCTTGGAGTTCCGGGAAGTGGAGCCGAATCTCTGGGTGCCTGGAGGAACCTTCGGTCAAGTGTGGGAAGCGCTCGCCTTGGCAGAACCGCTCGGGTTCGCAACTGAATCCGACGTTCACGTCATGACGGCTGGAGCCCGGATCCAAGCGTTCGAGCATGGCCTTCTCATCTCCAGCGACCGCGGGTTCATCTACGCGCTGTACAGCGATGGAACGTGGCAGCAGTTCCCGACAGGTTGATCTCTCTCAGCGTAGCGTTCCCTGCAGAAGAATGGCGAGTGCGTCGTAGAGTGCATGGGTGAGAATGCACGCGGTCGTGCCGAACCAGCGGCGCTCGAGCCCCAACAAGATCGCCAACCCGAAGACACCGAGACTGACGAGCGAAAGCTCGTATTGGACATGCAGCACGGTGTAGAGGAGCGTCGTCAGGAGAAGGCCATAGCGCGGCTGGATCGCTCCGCGAAACAGGATCTCTTCCCCGGTGCCCGCCAGTAACCCGAGCGCGAGGGCCGCCACCGGAGAGGCGAACGCAGTCGTGAGCGGCAGAAGCCGCTCCTCGATCCGCTCGATGACGCCTGGTTGCAGCAAGCTCGCCAGAAGGCTCGTCACGACCGACACCGCGAAGAGAGCGAGCGTGAACACGACGCTGACAGCGACCACACGACGATCGGTCCCCCGGAGTCCCAGCCGTTCCAATGCCTGCCGCCAGCCCCGTCGCGTCGGGAATCCGATCCAGATGAACGCCAGGAACACCTCGGCGACTGCCTGTCCGGCAAGCTGCTCGGCTGTCACCTCGAACGGAGGCAATGTTTCCGCGACGAGGAGCGCTCCCCCAAAGAAGCCGATCGCGCCCTGGAGGGCTGCCAGGCCCATGGTATCGAGGATCGAGCCAGGATCGATCGGTACCCACCGAGCGAGGACGCGTCGGTAGCCCCCCAACCAGGCCAGTCCGACGCCAATTCCCGCCCCGAGCGCACGGATTGCGAGCGATGGCTCCCCAACAGTCGTCGCGACGACCGCAAGCACCACCGAGAACAGAGTCAAGGCAGCTACCAGGAGCCGAACGACCGTGCGAACCCAGCGAGAGTGCTCCGCGGCTTCACCGATCGCCCGCCCCGAGGTGCCGAGAAGGACGAGCACCGCGAGTTCGATCAGCCACACCGGACTTCTCCCTGACTCACGCTCGCATCGCGCGTGCTAGACTCGCATCGAGGTGCAGGCGGTGGAGGGCAATGGCACGCCGTAGTGGTTTGGGACGCGGGCTGGACGCCCTGATTCCTCGAACGACCGTCGATCCGGACGCGATCCGAGAGATCGCGCTCGACGACATCGCTCCCAATCCCCGCCAGCCCCGACAATCTTTCCCCGAGGAGAGCTTGCAGGAACTCGCGGAGTCGATCCGCACGCACGGAATTATCCAACCGCTCGTCGTGACCTACAGCGGCGGAAAGCCCCCTTATCAGCTGGTCGCCGGTGAGCGACGGTGGCGGGCTGCCCGGCTGGCCGGACTGACGACGGTTCCCGCTCTCGTCCGTGACCTGTCCCCGAAGGACGCGGTCGAAATCGCACTGATCGAGAACCTCCAGCGTGCTGATCTCTCGGCCTTGGAGACAGCCGCTGCCTACCGGACGCTCATCGAGGAGTTCGGTCTGACCCAGGCCGAGGTCGCGGCACGGGTCGGGAAAAGCCGCTCGGCCATCGCGAACACGTTGCGCCTGCTCGAGGCACCGGAGACCATTCAGCGAGCGCTCGCCATGGGCGACATCACGGAAGGGCACGCGCGCGCCCTGCTCTCCCTGCCAGATACAGCGAGCCAACTCGCAGCACTCCAGGAGATCCGTCAGCGTAGCTTGACAGTGCGCCAGACCGAGGAACTGGTTCGACGCTGGATTCGAGAAAAGAAACCACCACGTCGCACGAGTTCCCCACTCTCCCCCGAAATCGAGCACGTGCTCGATGCCCTCCGCTCACGCCTCCGCACCAAGGTCGAACTCCGCACCAGTTCGCGCGGCGGCCGGCTGATCATTCACTACTATTCCGCCGAGGAACTCGCGCGACTCATCGATGAACTCCTCAGGCAGGCCCACAACGATCACCTCGTAGAACTAGGCTGATCGCAGGCGCGCCTCGATCTCCTCGACAAGTCCTGAAATCGGGACCCGCACTTGTTGCATCGTGTCACGGTCCCGGATCGTCACGGTACGATCCTCGAGTGTCTGATAATCGATCGTCACGCAATACGGCGTCCCGATCTCGTCCTGGCGACGATAGCGCCGGCCGATGCTCTGTGTTTCGTCATACTCGATCCGGAAGTACTGGCGAAGCTCTTGTGCGACCTCGCGTGCCACGGTGACGAGTTCTGGTTTCCGCAGAAGCGGCAGTACTGCTACCTTGTACGGGGCAACTCGCGGGTGAAAGCGAAGGACGACGCGCGTGTAGGGATTACCGTTCACGTCGACCGCCGGTTCCTCGTCGTACGCATCGCACAGCAAGGCCAAGAAGAGCCGTTCCACACCCATCGTCGGCTCGATCACATGCGGGATATAGCGCTCGTTACGCTCCTGATCGAAGTAGGTGAGGTCCTCACCACTGTATTCCTGATGTCGACGCAAGTCGTAATCAGTACGATAGGCCAGACCACACAGTTCCTTCCAGCCGAAGGGGAAAAAGTATTCGAAATCCACCGTCTTGCGGGAATAGTGCGAGAGTTCCTGCGGACCGTGCTCGCGAGTCCGCAGGCGATCGGGCTTGAATCCGATCCAACGTAGGAACTGACCCATCTCGTTCAACCAGTGATCGAAATACTCCTCCCACATCTCCGGCCGAATGAAGTACTCGATCTCCATCTGCTCGAACTCGAGCAGGCGAAAAATGAAGTTCCCCGGTGTGATCTCGTTGCGAAAAGCTTTGCCGATTTGGCCGATTCCGAATGGAATTTTGACGCGACTCGTTTGCACGACGTTCTTGAAATTGACGAAGATCGCCTGGGCCGTCTCCGGACGCAGATAGACCGGTGTCGACTCCGTTTCCACGGGGCCGATGAAAGTCCGGAACATCAGGTTGAATTTGCGAACCGGTGTCCAGTCACGAACACCGCAAACCGGGCAAGCCAGATTCGCTTCCTGAACGAGTCTGGTCATCTCGTCGAGGGATAAGCCTTCCGTCGAGCGATGGAGCCGCTCCTCGATGAGCGTGTCCGCTCGGAAGCGACTCTTGCAACGCCGGCAGTCGATCAGCGGGTCGTTGAACTCTTCCACATGCCCGGATGCCTCCCAGACCCGGGGATGCAAGAGGATTCCACCATCCAGGCCAACCATGTCCTCGCGACGTTGAATGAAGTATTCCCACCATGCGTTCTTGAGGTTCCGCTTCAACTCGGCACCTAACGGTCCGAAGTCCCAGGTATTCGCCAGACCACCGTAGATCTCGCTTCCCGGATACACGAAACCGCGACGCTTGGCGAGCGAGACGATCGTCTCCAGTCGGACGGTGGCAGCGTGACGCGCGTCCATGGACGGTCCCCTCCTGAAGACAAACACAGCCCCTCGTTCTGGCGAGGGGCTGTCGAGCGATCACCAGTCGAATTACAGCTCACCTGCTCGGTCTCGAGCAGCCCCCATCGTCAACTCTTCATGGTAGCACCCAGGGTCGGCCACGAGTCGGCCATCCGACTGGACGATGCGCTCGAGGAGTTGCCGGTACACCTGCGTCGTCGCTGGACTGACATGCCCGAGTACCCGCTGGAGATCGCGCAGGTCCCACCCATCCACGAGAGCTCGAACGGCGAACGAGTGTCGCAGGGTATGCGGTGTTACCTCCGGGAGTCCAGCCGCCGCCGCGTAGTTCTTGAGGATCAACCAGAAACCCTGCCGAGTGAGCCTCGATCCGCGATGGTTGAGAAACAATGCCTGTTCGCCTTTCAAAGTCGTGAACCCTGGACGACCGCGTTCGAGATAGTCGCGAAGCGCTTCGATCGCTTCGCGGGCAAGAGGAACGACGCGTTCCCGTCCATTCGGGCGCCGCACGATCAGTTCTCCACGGTCCAGATCGACATCTCGCACGTCGAGAGCCGTGAGTTCACTCACCCGCAGGCCGGTCGTCGCCAACGTGATCAGCATCGCACGATCGCGCAATCCCTCCGGCGTGCGATCCGAGGATGCAGCGGCGATCAGCTGCTCGACCTCCTTGGGACCGATGGCGCGCGGCGCGAAGCGACCGACCCGAGGGACCGGCAAGCCATCGGCCGGATTCGCCCCAATCAGGCCAGCACGAACCAGGTAATGGCAGAATGACTTGATCGCCGCCAGCTTTCGCGCTGCCGTCGTTTCCGCGTACTGGCGATCACGCAGGTAGCCGAGAAAGGCCTCGAGATGCTCGCTCACCAACTCGCTCCAGTCTCTCAGACCGAAGCGCTCTGCAACGTAATTCGCGAACTGCTCGAGATCGTTCCGATACGCTGCGATCGTGTTCGGCGACAACCCTCGCTCGCGCACCACGCCAGTCAAGAACTCCTCGATCGCCTGCTGCATCGGTCCTGCCTCCACTCTCCGTCCGAATCGCGAGAAAACACGAAAGCTCACCGCACGTGCTACTCCCTTCTACAAGAGCTCATCGAGAGGCACGTACGGCAGACCGAACGACTCCGCAACGGAAGGATGCGTGATCCTTCCTCTAAACACATTAACGCCTTTGGCCAGCGCTCGGTCGCGCTGGACAGCAGCGACCAAACCGAGGTCCGCCAATTCCAGGACGTACCGCAGTGTCACATTGCTGAGTGCGAATGTGCTCGTTCGGGGAACAGCCCCCGGCATATTCGTCACCATGTAGTGCAGCACACCGTCCACGTCGTAGACCGGCGCGTCATGTGTCGTCGGCCGTGCAGTCTCGACGCACCCTCCCTGATCGATCGAGACGTCGACGATGACGCTCCCTGGTCGCATCGCCCGAACCATCTGACGAGTAACCAGTTTGGGTGCACGGGCACCAGGAATCAAGACAGCCCCGATGACGAGATCAGCCTCCCGTATCGCCTCACCGATCACCTGTTCACTGGAAACCCGCGTCTGGAATCGTCCGTGCAAGATCTGCTCCAGGTAACGGAGTCGTTCGACATTGATATCGAACAACAGGACATCAGCACCCAGGCCCAACGCCATCTGTGCAGCATTGGTCCCAACCGTGCCACCCCCGAGGATGACGACGCGGCCCGGTGCGACACCGGGAACACCGCCCAGCAAAACGCCCCGCCCACCATATGGTTCCATCAAATAGTAGGCCCCAACCTGGATAGCCAGTCGACCAGCCACCTCGCTCATCGGCGCGAGGAGCGGGAGCGACCCATCCGGTAATTGCACCGTTTCATAGGCAATCGCAATGACCTCACGCGCCATGAGTTCGCGGGTCAAACGCTCGTCAGCCGCGAGATGGAGAAACGTGAACAAAATGAGGCCGGGGCGGAGAAAGCGATACTCCGACTCGATCGGCTCCTTGACCTTGACGATCATTTCGGATTGCGACCACACTGCCTCCGCATCGTCGACCAATTCGGCTCCTGCCGCTTCGTAGTCGGTGTCGGTGAATCCGCTGCCGACCCCCGCCCCACGCTCCACGAGCACTCGGTGTCCATGACGAACCAGTTCGCGTACCCCGTGGGGTGGCTGGGCAACACGATATTCGCGGAGTTTCCTCTCGCGTGGAATCCCTATGATCAAGGCTCGACCTCCCATCCATGCATGCCGCTCGCGCGTCCTGCCGCCCATGCCGCCCCAACCGGCAGGACGGCGCTTATTGTCGCCGAGAGCTCGACTTCCTCACAAGCGGTGACCGTATGCTGCCAGCGGAGAACCGATCCTTTCCGAGCTCGTGAACGATTCCCCCGCGCCCATACCTCCAACGACGCACTCCTCAGCGACGAGCGATTTGACGGGAAAGCGTCGGCCCCGCTAGAGTTAGTCGGTTGGGCGGGTCATCCGACCCGAGAAAGCGAGTGACCATGCAAGCCCTCACGATCGTTCCGATCCTGGCTGTCCTCATCCTCGTACACGAACTTGGTCACTTTCTCGCCGCACGATTGTTCGGCATCCGTGTCCTCGAGTTCGGGATCGGTCTGCCGCCGCGTCTGTTCGGGATGCGGCGCGGTGGTGTCCTCTATTCCATCAACGCGATTCCGCTCGGCGGATTCGTCCGCGTCGTTGGCGAAGACAGTCACACGCTGGGGCCGGACAGCCTGCAAACCAAACCCCGCTGGCAACGGGCCGTTTTCTTCGGTGCCGGCGCCTTCATGAACCTGCTGCTGGCTTTCGTCATCATGATGACATTGGTCGGCTTCCGAGGGGAACCACAGTTTCATCTGTATGTCGCTGAGGTCGTGCCTGATTCACCAGCTGCCCGAGCCGGTTGGCAACCGGCTGATCGCATCGTTGCCTTGGATGGCAAACCGGTCCGCGATGCCTCGGAACTCGTGGAGCGGACCGAACGGGCAGCTGGCCGACCACTCCATGTCACCCTGCTACGGGGAGACGAACGGATCGACACGACAGTCGTCCCCCGCGAAAATCCGCCACCCGGCCAAGGGCGCACTGGTATCCGCGTCGTTATCGAACCTGCAGCGCGACTGACCGTCGCAACCGTCCAACCTGGCTCACCAGCTGACCTCGCTGGCTTGCGCCCGGGTGATCGCTTGGTACGGGTCGCGGGTTATCCAGCTGAGGATGCGGCCGTTTATTTCTTGCTGATCCAACAACATGCCGGTAAGGCGATCGAGATCACTGTCGAACGAGACCGGCAGCTCCTCACGGTCACGATCCACGTTCCTCCGAGCACGAGCGGTGAAACGCCGAACCTCGGCATGACGCTTCGCCCCACATTGGTGACTGCACCGGTCCCGCTCTGGAGGATCCCTCTCGAGGCTGCGAGACAGACAGCCATCATGGTGATCCAGATGGTGCAAGGACTCGCCATGCTGCTGCGCGGCGAAGCATCGCTCTCCGATCTCGCTGGTCCGATCGGCATGGGACAACTGACGTCCGAACTTCTGGCCATCAGCCCAGAGCCTGCTTGGGTCACGTTGGGACATCTGGCAGCGCTGCTCTCGATCAATCTCGCCATTCTCAATCTCATTCCGTTCCCAGCTTTGGACGGCGGTCGTTTGTTCTTCGTGCTCATCGAAGCGATTCGCGGTCGACGCATCTCGCCCGAAAAGGAAGGTTTGATTCACCTGATCGGCTTCGCCATCTTGCTCACACTCATGTTCATCATCGCGTTCGCCGACATCGGACGTTTGCTCAGTGGCGAATCGCTCCTCCGCTGATCGGCCGTAATCGTCGGGAAAAACGCAGTCAGGCATCCTTCAGGCATACTGGATTTAAGCGAAGAATCAGGGCGCCATCGGCGCCGGATCAGGAGGTCGACGCAGCATGGCCTATCAGCGACGCAAAACACGACCAGTTTGGGTCGGTGACGTTCAGATCGGTGGTGACGCACCGATCGTCGTGCAATCGATGACGACGACCGATACGCGCGATCCTGAGGCGACGCTCCGGCAAATTCACGAGCTTGCGGATGTAGGCTGCGAGATCGTGCGCGTTGCGGTGCCCGATCGAATCGCTGCCGCCGCCTTGGCGGACATCGTGCCCCGTTCGCCGATTCCGGTCGTCGCCGATATTCACTTCGAGCACACGCTCGCCCTCAAGGCCCTGGAGGCAGGTGTCCACAAGCTGCGGCTCAATCCGGGGAATATCCGCAAGCCGGAGGAAGTGCGCGAGGTCGTGCAGAAAGCGAAGGAGCGCGGTGTCCCCATTCGCATCGGCGTCAACTTCGGCTCCCTCCCGCCGATGACGCGCGAGTTCGTGGACGAGATGGCAGCTCGAGGGGCCACTCAGACGGAGCTCATCGCCGAGCACATGGTCCGCACGGCATTGAGTCACGTCAAGATACTGGAGGATTTGGACTTCGGGGATATCGTCATTTCCCTCAAAGCGTTCGAAGTTCCTGTCATGATCGAGGCCTACCGCCGCATGGCCAAACTCAACGATTATCCGCTTCATCTCGGTGTGACCGAGGCAGGTACACCAAAGGCTGGGGCGATCCGGTCAGCGATCGGCATCGGCACCCTCCTGCAGGAGGGAATCGGTGACACGATCCGGGTCTCGCTGACGACCGACCCGGTCGAGGAAGTCTGGGTCGCCTACGAGATCTTGAAGACGTTGGGACTGCGGGAACGAGGTGCCACGCTGGTCGCCTGTCCGACATGCGGACGCGTCGAAGTCGATCTCTTCCGTCTCGCGAACGAGATCGACGAGTACCTGCGCACCGTCAAGGAGCCGATCAAGGTGGCGGTGATGGGGTGCGTCGTGAACGGGCCAGGGGAAGCGCGCGATTCCGACGTCGGTGTCGCTGCCGGTCGTGGCAAGGGGGTCATTTTCCGAAAAGGGAAGATCGTTCGCCGGGTCGAGGAACACGAAATCGTTCCTGCCCTGAAGGAAGAGATCGAAGCGATCCTCGCCGAACGACGCTCAGGCTCAGCGCAGGCGCGACGCGAGATCAGTATCCCGATCATCGCCGACTGATCATCCGGCGAGGTGCCGACGTGCAACCGGCTCCCGAGTGGAAGTCGTCCGAGGAATCCGTCGCAGTCATCGGTAGCTCGTCCTGGGACCAGTTTCTCATTCTCGACCGATTCCCCCGACCAGGAGTCGGCGCGGTCGTCACTGCGTGCGCCGAGGCCGGCGGTGGCACGGCAGCCAACGTCGCGGTCGCGCTGGCCCGCCTCGGGGTACGTCCTCTGCTGGTCACGACAGTCGGGGACGATGCGTGGGGACAGCGATTGGTGTCCGAACTCTCCAGAGAACAACTGGAACTCCACCTCGTTCCCCCACGAGCACAGAGTTCTACCGATTACTGCACGATCCTCGTCTCGCCCGAGCCTGAGCGAACCATCCTCTGGTCCCCAGGAGCTCGTCTTCGGCTCGGTGATCCGCTTCCGCTGGAGCGCGTCTTCCAGTGCCGAGTCGTCGTCATCGACGTCGAAGACGACGATCTCCGCCAATTCCTGCTCGATCTTCCGGCGCACGTCGCACCGCGCACCCGCATCGTTGGGCCACTCACGCATCTCGCGACGTTACCGTGTGAACGAGCTCGTCGGCTGGCCATCCAACACGATGTGCTCATCGGTAACGAGGACGAAGCCTGCGCCGTCACGGGCTGCACGAGTGTCGACGCGGCGCTGGAAGCACTCCGCCGCTGGATGCCGCTCGGCGCGACCCGTCTCGTCGCGATCAGTCGCGGCCGAGACGGTTGCATCCTCGCCACCATGCGCGAAACAGTCCGGGTTCCCGCATTCGAAGTGAGAGCGATCGATCCCACCGGAGCTGGTGACGCGTTCGCTGCGGGCATCGTCTACGGCCTTCTTCGACGCTTGCCCCTCAGCGAACTCGGGCGACTCGCGAACGCCATGGGAGCACTGGCCACGCGGGCGCTCGGGGCTCGCGCCGCACTGCCGACCAGAGACGAACTCGAGGCTTTTCTCAGCGGAGTATCGCATGTGCATCGCTAAAGACGAACTCCGCGAACTCGCCGAGCGGAGCGGGCTGTCGCTCCTGGCGGTCACGACTGCCGATCCATTCCCCGGACTGACCGATCTGCTGCTCGCCCGCATCCGTGCCGGTTATCTCGATGGGATGGACTGGTTCGATGAGGAACGAGCCCGCATCGCTGGCGATCCGCACAACCTGCATCCCACGGCACGCAGCATCGTGAGTGTCGCCCTCCCGTACTGGTTGCCGGATATCGTCCCTCCCAACGACGGGATCGTCCGTGGTCGCATCGCCCGCTACGCCTGGGGGCACGACTACCATCGTGTCCTCCGCGATCGGATGCGACGACTCCACCAATCGCTCCAGGAACGGTGTGGACGACCGATCGAAGCTCGCTTCCTCGTGGACACTGCACGGATCGTCGACCGAGAAATCGCTGCCCGGGCAGGACTCGGCTGGCAAGGCAAAAACACGATGATCCTCGTGCCCCGCTATGGGTCCTGGGTACTCCTCGGCGAATTGCTGCTGGATATCGACATCGAGCCGGATGCGCCGCTGCGCCCACGCTGTGGGCGCTGCCAACGGTGCCTCGACGCCTGCCCGACTGGTGCATTGATCCACCCCTATGAACTCTTCGCTCCTCGTTGCATCTCCTATCTGACGATCGAGCATCGCGGTCCGCTTCCATGGGAAGTACGCCCGCTCGTCGCCAACTGGGTGTTCGGGTGTGATATCTGTCAAGAGGTCTGTCCCTATACCGCTGCCGCACAACGGGCTGACGATCCGGTCGTCTTCCCGGAACGCCTCGAGCACTGTTTTCCATCACTCGAGTGGCTGCTCACGATGTCGGAGGACGAGTTTCGATCCGTCTACCGAGACCGTCCAGTCCTGCGTGCGAAGCGGGTTGGTCTCGCCCGGAACGCCGCCGTCGCGCTGGGCAACGTCGGTGACCAGCGGCACTTGGAGACCCTGGCGTGGGCAGTCCTCGCGCACGATGAGCCCCTGGTTCGCAGTCATGCCGCCTGGGCGATGGCTCGGATCGACTATACCGCTAGCCTTCCCGTGCTCCAGCGTGCGCTCGCGCAAGAGAGCGATTCTTCTGCACGACAGGAAATCGAACGAGTGCTCGTTTCGCCACCTGCGCCGCTCAACCGGTCGTCTGCAACCCTGCTGCGATCGCATTGATGCTGTGATGGATGGCATCCAAGAGGCGCGATTGGCGCTCGCCCTTGCCGGCACCTGCCCGGTACCGACGTAACAAGACGATCTGACACGCATGCAGGACATCGACGTACGGATTGCGTAACCGCACCAGTCGGGCGAGGATCGGCGAACGCTCCAAGAGTTCGCATTGACCGGTGACTGCCAAAATGGTCCGCACCGCTCGCTGGTACTCTTCGGCGATCCGCTCGGCGATCCACCCGTCGTCCCCGGCGAGCGTCGCGTAGCACTCGGCGATCAGCATGTCCGCTGTCGCGAGGCTGATTTGCGCGTTATCGAGCAGCATTTCGAAGAACGGCCAGCGGTAATACATCTCGCGGAGTGTGGATTCCTCCCCCGCAGCCAGCGCGCGCTCGAGCGCTGTTCCCAGTCCGTACCATCCTGGCAGATTCACACGCGTTTGTGTCCAGCTGAAAACCCACGGGATCGCCCGCAGATCAGCAAAGCAAAGCCCGCTTTCGGGACTACCCCGGCGTGCGACTGGCCGCGACGCGAGGTTCAAACTAGCGAGTTCTGGGAAAGGCGTCGCACTGGTGAAGAAGCGGACGAACGTTGGCTCGTCCTTGACCAGCCGCTCGTAGGCCTCTTGCGACCAAGTCGCCAACTGCTCCATCATGCGGTACCACGATTCGGGCATCGACGGATCAGGATCGCTCCCGAGAGAACCGATCGATGCATGCGTCATTTGTTCCCAATGCCGCAGTGCGATGGCCGGGTCGCTATAGCGGGCAAAGATCACTTCTCCCTGCTCGGTTGTCTTGAGAACGGGTCGACGAGCTGCTGCTGGCCGGGCACGAATAGCCCGTCCCATCGGGCCTCCTCCTCGGCCGATCGCTCCACCACGACCGTAAAAGAGGCGGAGCTGGGCACCGAACTGTCGTGCAACCTCAGCCAAACGCTCCTGCGCACGATAGATGCGCCAATTGGAGGAAACATACCCTCCATCTTTGTTACTGTCGGAGTAGCCGAGCATCACCTCCTGCTGGTTACCGCGTAGCCTCACGACCGTGCGATAGATCGGATTGGCCAACAGGCGCGCGAGAATCTGGTCACAACGATCCAGCTCGGCGATCTGCTCGAACAGCGGAACCACGTCGATCCGGCAATGCCGAACGGCACCGTCCGTCGCAAAATCGATGAGCCCCGCCTCGCGTGCCAGCACGACCGTACCGAGCACGTCGGCCGGCTCGCGAGTCATCGAGACGATCACTGTGTGGCAAGCTCGCTCGCCGCTCAGCCGCTGGATCCGTCCGATCGCGTCGAAGGTAGCGAGAACTTCTCGTGTGTCAGGACTGAGCGCTCCCCGCGGAAGACCAAAGACACCTTGCTCGAGGCGAGTCAGCACGAGATGCTCCCGCTCGTCGCTCGGCATCGCCTCATAGCCGGCGCACCCTACCAACGCAAAGAGCTCGGCGAGCGCTTCGCGGTACCGAGCTGCATCTTGACGAATCTCCAGTTCGGCAAGATGGAAGCCGAAAACGTCCACGCGTGCGATCAAGTCAGCGAGCCGGCCATCCGCGATCCAGTGCCCTTCATGCTGCCGAAGAGAGTCAGCCATCACCTTCAAGTGAGTCGCAAATTCCTCAGGACCCGCATAGCCTCCCTGTTCTCCGCGCTCAGTTCGCCGCAAGCGCTCCTCGATGAGCCCGAGCATCCGCCGATACGGCTCGTCAGCCCATGCTCGAACTGGCGCAAAACCGAGTCGTTCCCGCTCCTGGTCGATCGTCGCCATTAACTCATCGGAGGCACCGCGCAAACGTGCCGAGACGCTCAGCGCTCGCCGGAGATCGACGACCTCCTCGAGGTAGCGTCGAAGAATAGCCTCGCGCATCAGCCGAGCCGTCGCCTCGGTGACGGCTGCCGTGACCGCCGGGTTGCCGTCACGATCGCCTCCGACCCAGCTGCCGATTCGGATCGGTAGCCTGTTCCAAAGCGCTTCGCTCGTCAGTTCTGGATATGCCCGAAGAATGGCTCGCCGGAGCGCACGCCGGAAGAAGGGAACGACATCGTAGATCGGACCAGCGAGAATCGCGATCGTGCTCCGTACCTCATCCAGCGGTGTCGGCCGTGCCAGGCGCGTTTCCGCCGTCTGCCAGAGAAGCGTGATTTCCTCGCGCAGGCGATCGAAGAGCCAATCACGCTCCCGCGGCGACAGTCGCGTATCGTCCAGCTGTTGGATCAACTGCCCGAGTGCAGCCAGCCGTTGGAGAACCGTCCGTCGTCGCGTCTCCGAGGGATGCGCCGTGAGGACGGGAAAGAGCAACAAGTCGTCGAGCAGTTCCTTCACTCGATCCGGCTCGACACCACGGTCGCGCAACGTCAGGAACGCTTCTTCCAGTGATTCGTGCAAAGCCCGTTCTTGTCGTTCACGCTGGCGCAGCGTTCGGACACGGTGATGCTGCTCGGCCAGATTGATCAAGTGAAAGAAGATACCGAACGCACGAACGAGTCCGAAGATCTCCTCGTCGCTCGCTTCCTCGAGCCGCGCGAGTAACCCACGAAAGGCATCACTCATGTTTCCAACAGTTCGCCCCGTGATCGACTGAAGCCGTGCCCACTCCACGAGGTCGAAGAGCTCAGTACCCCCCTGTTCGCGGAGCACGTCTCCCAAGAGAGCACCGAGCAGGTTGACCTCGTTGCGCAGCCCCTCGATCGGCTCAGCTCTCAAGGCCTTCGCTGACCGCTCATCGTCGAGCGCTCGTCCGCCCGCCATTGCTGGTCTCTCCTCTCCGTCGAGTCCTGCATGCATCCTCGCACGCACTGGTCGCGATCAGTCGCGTGATCTAGGGTACTCTCTACAGCTGTGAGAGTTTGCTACTCGGATCTCCGACGAGGACGAGGAGCCTGCCAGTGCTGATGGTGATCGACATTGGCAACACGAATGTCGTCGTCGGCCTGTTCGCCGGTCACGAACTGCGCGCTCGTTGGCGGCTCGCCACGGCCCGAGACCGCATGCCCGACGAATGGTGGGTCCAACTCAACGTTCTGAGTCAGAGCGCGGGGTTTTCGCTCGGCGAGGTCGTAGGGATCGCGATCTCGAGCGTGGTGCCCTCGTTGACAGCGACCTTTCAGGAACTCGCTCAGCGCTATCTCCTCGTCGAGCCGCTCATCGTCAATGGGGCTCAGGACTATGGTCTTCCCGTCCGCGTGGAGCACCCCGCCGAGGTCGGGGCCGATCGCATTTGCAACGCGATCGCCGCCGTCGAACGGTACGGTGCTCCCGTCATCGTCGTCGACTTCGGTACAGGGACAACCTTCGACGTGATCGATGCCGACGGTGCGTATATCGGGGGTGCCATCGCTCCAGGGATCACCATCGCCTTCGAGGCACTGACGCAGCGAGCAGCACGTCTGTACACGGTTGCCCTCCAGGCACCTCCTCGCGCGATCGGACGCAACACCCGCGAAAGTCTCCAATCCGGAACCGTTTTGGGCTATGCCGAACTCGTGCGTGGGCTCATCCGGCGCATCCGGAGCGAACTCGGGCACGAGGCTCCAGCGATCGCGACCGGTGGGCTCGCGACATTGATCGCGCCGCT
This sequence comes from Thermomicrobium roseum DSM 5159, assembly GCF_000021685.1. Taxonomy (GTDB): domain Bacteria; phylum Chloroflexota; class Chloroflexia; order Thermomicrobiales; family Thermomicrobiaceae; genus Thermomicrobium; species Thermomicrobium roseum. Next base: position 1,036,322 of record NC_011959.1, read on the forward strand.
CGTGCCCGAATTCAGTGCCGTCGAAGCGGATCTCACCTTGTACGGGCTCCGCTCGGCATACGAGCGAATGCACCGCTCCTTGGGGGCTTGAGACTCGCCACCCTCACTCGGTACGAGCGAGGAAGGAGAACCGCACCGTCTCGTCGAAGGAGCGTACCGCCGCTTCCAACAGGTCGAGCGTCGCGGCCACATCTTCCAAATCGAGCGTCTCCACTGGACTATGGGAGTATCGCCGAGCGATATTGACGACCATAGAGGGTATACCGCCCCGAGCGAGATGGATAGCTGCCAGATCGGACGTGCTCCGTGGGAACAAGGCACGTTGAATCGGAATACCGTGTTCCGCTGCCACCCGAACGAGAAAATCTCGCATACCCGGATGAGCCAGATGTCCGCGCACGCCCCCCATCCCGCTGGCCAGCGCCAGCACCGGTCCCTCACCCAGGCGAATACCCAAGTCTTTCACCAAGTCCGTATCTGGAGTTCCGCCGGCTGGCACCGTGTCCACGACGATGGCGGCATCTGGGGCAAGACGGTATGCGGCCATCTGCGCACCACGAAGACCAACTTCTTCTTGAACCGTGACCACGAGAACAGGTTGGCACCGTAGTTCGGCCCCGCGAAGTCGCTCGGCAAGACGCACGAGTACAGCACAAGAGATACGGTTATCCAGTGCCTTCCCACAGATGCGTTCGGGATTAGCGAGTCGCTCCACCGGCTCATCATAGGCGATGGGATCGCCGATCTCTATGCCGAGCGACCGAACTGCTTCGGCTGAGTCATAACCCAAGTCGACATACAGTTCACGAACCGGTGGCACAGAACGCTGCTCTTCAGCTGTTTGGAGATGGCCCGGACGAACCCCGATCACCCCGCGGTAACCACGGACGCGTACGCGCCGCCCCGGAAGCAAGCTATCGACCACACCACCGATCTTCTCCACTCGCAGGAAGCCGTTCGGCTCGATTCCCTTGACGAGCAACCCAATCTCGTCAGAGTGCGCAGAGATCATCAGGACCGGTCGCGAAGCGCGCGAAGGAAGCCAAGCGAACAGGTTACCGAACGAATCGACCTCGAGTGACGCAGCAAACGGGCGCAAGAGGTCTACCAGTCGAGCCACAACTGCTTGTTCGTGGCCTGAGACGCCATCGAGTTGCGCGAGTTCTTGGACTAGCTGGTACAGTTGCTCCTTCTCGGCCGCCCGACTCTGTTCCGGCCTGTTCATGTGGTCACTCCTCCATCCTGTGTACCTGGACCTGACTCAGCGCGTTATACTATCAAGCGCCAGTCCCGTAAGCCGAGGTGCGCCATGTGGCGACTCGTCCTATCACCAAGTCCAGTCAGCCAGTCGATCACTGGTCACTGGCAGCTGGTTTGGCTAGTGAGGAGGGTACGGTGAAGCAGTATCCCCCTGATCGGATCCGGAACGTTGCGCTCGCTTCACACGGTGGAACCGGCAAGACATCTTTGACCGAAGCACTCCTGTACGTCACCCACGCGATCTCGCGTCTCGGACGAGTCGAAGACGGAACGACCGTCTCCGATTGGGATCCGGACGAGCACAAGCGACGGATTTCCATCATCCTGAGCATCATTCCGCTCGAATGGCGAGATCATAAGATCAACCTTATCGACACACCTGGGTACTTCGACTTCGTCGGTGAAGTGCACAGCGCTCTACGGGTCGTCGATGCGGTGCTCATCCCGATGGACGCGACAGTCGGTGTGGAGGTAGGAACCGAGCACGTCTGGGAACTGGCGGAAGCACGCGATCTTCCCCGTGCGCTCCTCGTCAACAAGATGGACCGTGAACACGCGAATTTCGCCAAAGCGCTCGCCAGTGCTCGCACTGCTTTCGGGAATCGCGTCGTCCCGATGCAACTGCCGATCGGACAAGAAAAGACCTTCCGCGGATACGTCGACGTCCTCAGTGGGCAGGCGTACCAGTTCACCGACAACGGCGGTGCCGAACCAACCTCCCTTCCTGACGAACTGGTTCCACTCCTCGACGAATTCCGAACGCAACTCGTCGAAGCAGCCTGCGAAAGCGACGAGGAACTCACGCTGCGCTATCTCGAAGGGGACGAGCTCTCCCTCGACGAACTACGGGCAGGAGTCCGCGCAGCCATCGCGAGCGGAAGCCTCGTGCCCCTGTTCGTCAGTGCTGCGACGTCACTCAAGGGGGCTCTCCCGCTCCTCGACGCGATCGTCGATTACTTTCCAGCCCCGGGAGTGGTTCGCGGCGAACGCAATGACGGGCAAGCGGTCGAACTCGCTCCCGACTCCACTGGACCACTCGCTGCAGTCGTGTTCAAGACGATCGCCGATCCCTTCGTCGGGAAATTGTCCTATTTTCGCGTCTACTCGGGCACCTTGCGGACCGATTCGCAGGTCGCCGTCCCACAACGCGGCGAGACCGAGCGCATCGGCCAGCTGTTTATCGTGCGCGGCAAGGAGCAGACGCCGGTCGGACAAATCGGGCCAGGAGACATCGGAGCGGTCGCCAAGCTCCAGGTCGCGCGGACCGGTGATACGTTGACCGATCCGGCTCGACCTCTCCGACTCGCTGGCATCGAATTTCCGGAGCCGGTATTCACGGTCGCCGTGACCCCTCGCAGCAAGACGGACCTCGACAAGATGGGGACCGCGCTGCATCGCATCCTGGAAGAAGACCCGACCTTGCGTGTCGCGCGCGAGAATCAGACTGGCGAAACGTTGCTGTCTGGACTCGGCGAAAGCCACGTCCAGATCGCGCTCGACCGCATGGCTCGCAAGTTCGGCGTGCATGTCGACTGGAGTCTTCCGCGTATCCCCTATCGAGAGACCATTTCCGTGCCTGTTCGTCGTGTCGAATACAAGCACAAGAAGCAGACTGGGGGACACGGTCAGTACGGTCACGTCTTCCTCGATCTCGAGCCCTTGCCGGACGCAGAGTTCGAGTTCCACGAGACGATCGTCGGTGGCGTCGTGCCCAAACAGTTCATCCCCGCAGTCGAGAAGGGGGTCCGCGAGGCGATGGAGGAGGGCGTACTCGCCGGCTACCCGGTCGTCAACGTCAAGGTGACCCTCGTCGACGGATCGTACCACTCCGTCGATTCTTCCGAACTCTCCTTCAAGATCGCGGCGGCGCAAGCGTTCCGCAAGGGGCAGGCCGCAGCCAAACCTATTCTCCTCGAGCCGATCATGCGTCTGCGTGTGACGGTTCCCGATGCCTATACCGGTGACGTCATGAGTGACCTGAACGGCAAGCGAGCGCAGGTCCTCGGCATGTCGCCGGGTGACAATGGTCGAACGACGATCGAGGCACTCGTCCCCTTGGTCGAGATCCAGCGCTATGCGACCGAGCTGCGCTCGCTCACGCAGGGCCGCGGAACCTTCCACACGGAGTTCAGTCACTACCAGCCCGTTCCACAGCATCTCGCCGAAGCGATCATCCAGGAATCGCGTGCTCGTCACGCGGCGGTCGCCAGCTGACGACGCTGACTGGAATCACGAGGAATCTGGGAGCTGGGCACCGGCCCAGCTCCCAGGTTGTCGATGAGGGGATAAGGATGGAGACAGGCCAGCCGCAGGAAGATCGGCCAACGATCGTCGTGATCTTCGACGGTGGTTCTCAGGGCAACCCTGGTCCCGCTTATGGCAGCTACCGGCTGGAGATACCCGATCGACCACCGGTCGTCCAGCGAATCGACTTCGGCGAAGAACTGACGAATAACCAAGCCGAATATCGTACGCTCCTCGCGGCACTCCACGTGCTCCTGGCAGAACTCGAGCAAAATGGTGCGTCGCCAGCGAGTTTCGCCGTGTCCATCATGACCGATTCCGAACTCGTTGCGCATCAACTGAGCGGCAAGTACAAGGTCAGGCATCCGAACTTGCAGCCGCTCTATCGCGAAGCCATGTCGCTGCTCGATCGCTTCGCTGAGTGGAGCATCACGTGGCGTCCCCGCGAGGTCATCTACAGCTACTTCGGCCACTGAAGGCAAGCTTCTGACGAATCAGGCAGCCACAAGCTGCGGCAACCCGCGATCGAGCAGCCGGAACACCAGCGATGGCGGGAACACGCTTCCAGCACGCCCCTGACGCAAAAGTGCGCTGGCGTCTCAACGCACGGTCAGGATGCTGGTGATGAGGAAACGAACGCAGCGGACGGGCGGTCGGTAACTGGACTGCGGAGCAATCTCTTGCACGGAGTAACCAGCTCGGCTATAATCCGTAGCGGCATGGGCGGTTAGCTCAGCTGGTTAGAGCGCCACGTTGACATCGTGGAGGTCAGTAGTTCGAGTCTACTACCGCCCACTCCGTACCCCTCGCCGCAAGCGAGGGGTACGCTCTTTTCGGTCACGCTTCTCTCCGCGATCCCCCATCGCCCCTCCTTCGCACCGCCTTCCACCCACACCCGCTCTCGTTGACGACAGTGACACGCGCGACTACCATTCCCGTGAGGAAAGGCGATGACCGGGACACGCGGCGGTTGCTGGCCTCCAGAGAGGCCGGGCCGGTGGCTGGAAGCCCGGCTAGGTTCCAGTGATTGCGCGCACCTCCCGCGAGCTGGTCCGGCGACGATGCGTAGCCGGTCCCGGAGCCCCCGTTATCGGGCATCCCGAGAGCCGTTGGCTGGATGAGCCAGCGGAAAGTTGGGTGGAACCGCGTCAGGCTCGGCCTGTCGTCCCGACGGACGGCAGGCTTTTCCGTTCGTGGACTGCAGCACGAGGGAGGAACGAGCGATGAGCGATCTGACCAAGGAGATGGATCTCGCAGTCGCACCCGAGAGCGAGCACGAACTCGATCTCGCCCGCATGCGGCACTCCTGCGCTCACGTCATGGCGCAAGCCGTGCTCGAACTCTTTCCGGGTGCCAAGTTGGGTATCGGACCAGCGATCGCTGACGGTTTTTATTACGATTTCGACTTGCCACGTCCCTTGACGCCCGAAGATCTCGAGCATATCGAGCGCCGGATGGAAGAGATCAAAGCAGCAGCTTACCCGTTCGTCCGGCGTGTCGTCACGCGGGAGGAAGCCCGCGAACTGTTCCGCGATCAACCCTACAAGCTGGAACTGATCGCCGAGTTCCCACCCGACGAAGTGATCACAACCTATACGCACGACGGCTTCACCGATCTGTGCCGCGGGCCGCACGTGCGGGATACATCGCAGATCGGCTTCTTCAAGTTGTTGCGGGTCTCCGGTGCGTATTGGCGGGGAGACGAGCGACGTCCACAACTGCAACGCATCTACGGAACATCCTGGCCAACTCGCGAGCAGTTGGACGCCTATCTGCATCGCCTCGAAGAAGCTGAGCGCCGCGACCACCGTCGCCTCGGTCGCGAGCTGGAACTTTTTCACTTCGATCCGACTGCTCCGGGTATGCCGTACTGGTTACCGAAAGGGTTGAAGATTCTGAACCTTTTGCTCGATTTCTGGCGGCAGGAACACGAGAAGCGCGGGTACCAGGAAATCGCGGCACCGCTCATCAACGATAAGAGTTTGTGGGAGGTCTCCGGGCACTGGGATCACTATCGCGAGAACATGTTCCTTATTCAGCTCGATGAGCACCTCACCTACGGTGTCAAACCGATGAACTGTCCCAATGCGATGATCGTCTATAACCTGAAGAAGCGGAGCTACCGTGATCTACCCCTCCGACTTTCCGACTGCGATATCCTGCACCGTTACGAGCGCTCCGGCACATTGCACGGTCTTCTCCGTGTCCGCAAGTTCCAGCAAGATGACGCGCATATCTTCGTCACCGAGGACCAGATCGAGGAGGAGTTCGCTCGAATTTTGGAAATTGCGCAGCTGTTCTACGGGATTTTCGGTCTCCGGTACACGCTCCGACTGGGTACGCGCCCTGCCGACTTCATGGGCGATCCCGAGACCTGGGACAAAGCCGAAGCAGCGTTGCAACGGATCCTCGATCGCCATGCCGGTCCTGGGAACTATCTCATCGGTGAAGGAGAAGGAGCCTTCTACGGGCCGAAGATCGATATCCTGATGGAGGACGCCCTTGGTCGCCAGTGGCAGACAGGAACCATCCAGCTCGACTTCCAACTGCCCCGTCGCTTCGGCTGCACGTACACGGACCGTGACGGAACGGAGAAGACCCCGGTCGTCATCCACCGCGTGATCTACGGCTCCCTGGAGCGCTTCATCGGCATCCTGATCGAGCACTTCGCTGGTGCGTTCCCGGTCTGGCTGGCACCCGTCCAGGCGACCATCATCCCGATCGCCGATCGTCATCTTCCCTACGCCTACCGGGTCCGCGATCGCCTGCGCGACGCTGGACTCCGCGTCGAGGTGGACGACGGAGACGAACGGATGCAAGCCAAAATCCGGAGCGCCCAGCTACAGAAGATTCCCTATATGCTGGTTGTCGGCGACCGTGAGGTGAACGAGGAGAGCCTGGCTGTTCGTTTGCGGACCAACGAGAACATCGGCTCGATGTCGATCGAGCGCTTCATCACGATGGTTCAGCGCTTGGTCGCGGAAAAGTCGCTCGAACTCGTGACGGACGTCTGATAAGCGGCGACTGATGGCGCTACGATCGCCACACGGCGCGGAACACGCGCAGCCAGTTGTCGCGAGAGATTTTGCGGAGCGCCTGCTCGTCGTAGCCGTGTCGTGCCAGCGCCTCGACCAGTCGAGGCAGCTGGGCGGCATCCGCGAGTTCAGCGGGCATCGTGGCACCATCGAAATCCGAGCCGAACCCGACGTGATCGACCCCGACGAGCTGAACGATGTGGTCGATATGCGCGATCACATCGTCCAGCGTCACATCGCTGGGTCGCTCGGCTCCTTCGCGGATGAAGCCCACGTGGAAGTTGATCCCCACGAGGCCGTCTTTCTCAGCGAGGGCTCGGATTTGGTCATCGGTCAGATTGCGTTCCACAGCACAAAGCGCGCGACAATTGCTGTGACTTGCGACCACCGGTCGCGTCGATTCTTCCAGCACGTCCCAGAAGCCAGCATCGTTGAGATGCGAGACATCGATCAGGATCCCCATCTCGTTACACGCACAGACCAACTCGCGCCCCAGCTTGGTGAGCCCACCTCCGCGATTCTCCGGACCGACACCCTCGGCGAATATGTTCGGACGACTCCAGGTGAGCCCGAGCGAACGCAAGCCAAGGTCGTAGCTCAGTCGGAGAACCGCGAACTCGGCATCGATCGCCTCTGCACCCTCGAAGTGCAGAATCGCGCCGAAAACGCCCCGATCCAAGCACCGCTCGAGTTGGTCGACGTCGGTCACGATTTCCATCGCACCGCGAGAGCGAGCGACGGTCGCCCGTAGGCGATCCACGCCGCGCATCGTTCTGGCCAGCGCTTGCGCCGGTAGATACTCGTTGCGAACGAAGACAGCGCTCAGCATCGCACCCAGGCGCCCGCGTTGGGCACGCGGCAGATCGACGTGCCCTTCGTGACTTTCGACGAGAAAGTCTCGACCGGTCTCGAGGAGAGAGAGGACAAAATCGCTGTGCCCATCGATGATTGGACCCCAGTCCACGAGAACCTCCTCACGGCATCGCTCGGCCGACCACCTGTGCTTCACCAGCCCGAGCACCCTCCAGCATCTTCGGCTTGGACGCTGTGACATGCAGCCCAGCAGCCAGAGTACGCCTCCGGCAAAGGAGATCTTCCACCGCAGCGAGCCGCCACGTCACCAGAAAGACGAGACGAGTCAGCAGTCGCACCACCGGAACCGGGAGCCAGCCAGGCGCACCGGCCACGCGCTCCCGCTGCCAGTAGTCGATCAGATCGTGCAGCTGACCGACGAGATGAAAACTGTAGCGCAGGAATTGGATTTCGAAACCGATACGAGCCAACAGGCGTATGATGTCCAGATCGGAAAAGCGCTGGATATGCCCGACGTGATCGCGTTTCCAGCGAAGGATAGGCCAACGCTGGCTGGCTCGCAGCCACCAGTAGATCGTCGCTGGCTGTGCTTCCAAAGGGACGAACGCATGCAGTACACCGCCTGGGCGCAAAACACGCGCACACTCGGCGATCATCCTCGCTGGATCCGGTACATGCTCCAACACGTCCAGAAACACGACAGCATCGAAGCTTCCGGAACGGAACGGAAGACGACAGGCATCGAGGACGACGTACGGCCCGTTCGGATCACGCTCGCGCGCCTCGCGGATCGCCCGGCGACTGAGATCACCACCGACGACCCAGAGATCCGGCCGCTCCCGGTGAAGCGCCCGCACGTAGCGTCCCGCTCCACATCCAGGAACCAGTACCCGACCGTTTACGCTCGCGAGGGCTTCCAATGCGAACCGCAACCGCAGGGCGCCGAGATGCCACCCGCACGGCGAAACGTCGTCCCGGCCTTGAATCGTCCGGGGATCATCGACCCGGTACCGGCCGACCTCTTTCACCATCGAAGGCTCCGTACCGCCGCGAGCAGCTCACGCAAATCGCTCAAAACCAGATCGGGAAGCCATTCGGTCATGGTGAGATCTTCCCGCGTACTCACTCCCGTGAGGACGAGAGCGGTTCGCGCACCGGCTCGCTTGCCTGCCAGGACATCGGTATCCAATCGGTCACCGATGACGAGGAGTTCGTGCGGTGACAGACCCATCACGTCGGCAGCACGCAACAGCATGGCCGGCTCGGGCTTACCGATCACGAGCGGTGTCCGATCCGTCGCTGCCTGCAGCGCCGCAACGATAGCACCAGAGCCAGGAATCAGTCCGTCCTCTGAAGGAAAAGTGCGATCCGCGTTCGTCGCGATCCAGTCAGCACCATCGCGGATCGCCAACGTGGCGATCTTGAGTTTCTCGTAGGTCAGGGTGAAATCTGCTCCGCTCACCACGACTTCGGCATCACGCCCAGCCGAGACGAAGCGCCCGTCGCCGAGGATCGCTTCTACCAATGCCGGCATACCCAAGACATAGACGCGCGTGCCAGGTCGGTAGTGCAGACGCATCCAGTCGCGCGTCGCGATTCCCGATGTCACGATCTGCTCAGCGGCAACTGTCATGCCGAGACGAGCGAGCTTCGCCGCGTACTCCTCGGGCGTCCGCGTCGAGTTATTCGTCACCATGGCAAAAGGGATTCCACGACGCTGGAGCTCAGTGACGAGCTCCACTGCTCCCGGCAAGACATGCTCGCCACGGTACAACACGCCGTCCATATCGAAGGCGATACCGCAGACCTCGGCGAGTACCGCTTCGACCACAGCTGTTCCGCTCTCCATGATTCGCTCGATCCTCGCTCCCACTCGCATCTTGACGCCGTGCTTTCTCTCGCCGAGCATAGCATAGTGTCGATCGTGTCTTGTGGAAGTTCGAGCCGGGAGACGAGCGAAGCATGAACGAAGCGCCTTTCGACCCAAAGGTCGCCGAGATCGTATTGAGGAGTATCGACCAGGACGAGCTCACCGATCTGGCCAGCCGACTCGTGCGTATTCCCACCGTGAACCCGCCTGGCGACGTGCGGGAAGCAGCCGAACTGTGCGCTCGCTTCCTCGATCGAGCCGGCTTCGCGATCGAGTTCGACGCAGCCGAGCCCATGAAGCCGAACCTGATCGCCCGCTACGGGTCCGGAGCCCCGCCGGTCCTGTTGTGGAATTCTCACCTCGACGTTGTTCCGGTCGGCGAGGAGACCGCGTGGACCGTACCGCCGTTTGCCGGACTGGTCCGGGATGGCAAGTTGTATGGGCGGGGAAGCTGTGATATCAAGGGCGGTGTCGCTGCTCAACTCGCCGCGGCGACTGCCATCGCCCGCTCGGGAATCGATCTCCGCGGCACACTCATCGTCACCGAGGTCGCCGACGAGGAAGTCGGCGGCCAGCTCGGCGCCAAACGCATCGCCGAGCGCGATGATCTCCGACCTGATTACGTGCTCGTCGCCGAACCGACAGCCAATCGTATTTGCATCGGTGAGCGCGGGGGCGTTGGTATCCGCGTGACGGTATTCGGTCGCACGGCGCATGGCGCGCTGCCTTGGGAGGGAGCCAATGCCATCGAAGGCATGGCGCGTGTTATCACAGCCTTCCAGCACGAATTGTGGCCACGCCTGGCTGCACGCAGACACCCATACTTCGCCCCCGCATCGGCCACGATCAGCTTGATCCAAGGTGGAGTGAAGACGAACGTGGTGCCGGATCGCTGCTCGATCTACATCGATCGCCGCTTGATTCCCGGAGAGCAGCCTGAGGAAGCGGTCGCTGAGGTGCGCGAGGTCGCCCAGCGCGCACTCGAGGAAGTTCCCGGACTGCGTGTCGTCGTCGAAGCAGCCCCCGAGTGGCCTGGCCGCCCAGCGATCCTCCAGCCAGAAGACTCGCCCCTCGTCCGCACGATGACCGCGGTCAATGCCTATCTCGGGCTCGATACGACCCTGACCGGTTTCAGCATGGGGACAGATGGCCGCTTCTTCGCTGCCCGAGGCTGCCCCACGCTCATCTACGGGCCAGGCGATCCGCGTCTCGCGCACCAGCCAGACGAGTGGGTCAGTCTGGACGAACTCGTCGATTGCGCACGCGCCTACGCACTCGCTGCAGTGGCTCTTCTGACCAAGCCGTGAGTTTCAAGCTCGTTCGCGTTGGCTCCGCCACTCGCCGAATTCACGACGGGTCGCCTCGTCCGGCGGATAGGTTCCCCAAAGCGATGCGCCATCGCGGACACGTTGGAGCAGAAAGGCCTCGAGCACTTCTTGCTCGGCTGCGGCGACCGCCACCTCTTCCACGAGATGGCGCGGCACGACGACCACACCCTCTCCATCACCCACGATCATGTCACCGGGAAGCACCGTCGTGCCCGCGCAAGCAATCGGCACATCGTAGGCGATCGGGACATGCAAGCTCTGGGAAAGCCCGGCATGCTGACCACGCGCGTAGGCGGCCAGTCCCAGTGCTACGATCCCCGGTGTATCGCGGAAAGCTCCATCGGTCACGATGCCGACACCACCACGAGCCATCACGCGAGCCGCGAGAATGTCTCCCAACACACCCGCACCAGTCTCTCCGCGTGCCTCGATGACCAGCACATCCCCTGGTTCGATCGATTCGATCACCACACGCTGGGGATTACGCTGCGGGTCCCGCTCCAGTTCCGCCAAAAGATCTTTACGCGCTGGAAGGTACCTGAGCGTCCGAGCCCGTCCGACGACGCGCGTGTCCGGCCGCAGCGGCCGGACCTCGTGGAGGTATTGGTTACAGAAACCACGTCGATAAAGTTGCGTCCAGACCGTCGCTGTGCTGACCTGCCGCAAGAGCTCGATGACATCTGCAGTGTAATGACCCCGTCCGCCATCCGACCACACTGGCGTGCTCCTCCCCTCACTCAGGTGCGACCCTTCTGAGCCTGCCCGCTCGCCCGCGCCAGAATACGGCGAGAACCAGAAAAGCGACAATGAGGATGCACCAGATCCACCACAACGCCACACTGATCCAGACCGTCCCCCGTAGGACGATGCGCAGAAGTGCCAGTGACGTTTCCCAGGCCTGTCGGGCCGTCTGACTGAGACTGGGCTCGGTCGCTTCCGTGGTCGGTACCAGACTGAGACGAACCTCTGCAAAGGTCGTTCGCCGCTCCAGATAGCGCGCCCGCTCGGCGAGCTGCTCGAGTTCGGTACGGATCCGAGCGAGTTCCTGCTCTACGCGCAACACCTCGTCGATCGTCTGGGCACGGTTCAGAAGGTCGAGCATGCGCTGCTCGGTCGCCTCCAGCGCGCGTCGCCGGGCAGCGAGATCGATCGTCTCCTCGGTCACGTCGCGTGAGAGGAGACGCTGACTCGCCACTCGTTCGACACCGGCTACTGCAGCGAGATCGGACAGAAACGACTGCAATCGCTGCTCTGGTACGAGGACAGTCAAGGAGGCGAACCGGGGCGCACTGAACCCGCGCAGGTCACTGATATCAGCCTCCGCCACATACCCACCATAGTCGCTGATCTTCCGCTGAATTTCGACCGCAGCGCGACGATAATCCCCGCACATCAGCGTGACCTCCGCTTCCCGCACGACGAAGCGGCCGAGCGCACTGCCGTTGTCGGCACGTCGCTCGCCGAGCACGCTGCCCCCGCTCGAGGGCACCGGCGGAACCGCCGTCGCGACATCCGGGGACGGTCGACCAGCGCGCGTACAAGCAGAAATGACCAGGACGAGCAGCATCAGCACGAGTGACCAGCGCATCGGCGTACCCCTTTCACTCTTCGGACGCCGGAAGGCTGCTCGCGGTTCCCACAGCAGAAGCGTCCTGCGGACACCGGTAATCGAAGTCGCCCGCATGCTTCCCCGCGCAATGAGCTGGCGTACCCGCGAAAGTGAACAGGAGCCGATGACCGTATAGACCAGCGGACCCACGTCGAACGATGCGCGCACCCGTCACAGCAGCACGCGGTCGTAACGGCGACTCACGATCGCTTGCAACAGTACGAGCCACGCCAGAAGCACGAGCCAATCCTGGATCACGCCGAAGCGTTGCCCGTCGACGAGGGTGTCGCGAAGAAGTTCCACCAGGTAGGTCAGCGGATTGACCTGAGCGAGAACCTGTAGCCAGGCAGGCATGAGGTGGATCGGATAGATCGCGTTGCTCGCGAAAAACAGCGGTATCGTCAAGACTTGACCGATGCCCATGAAGCGCTCCCGTGTCTTGAGCAGTGTCGCGAGCAGCATGGACAGGCTGGCGAAGACACCGGCACCGAGAAGAACAGCCAGAGCGCACGTGACCAGCGAGAAAAGGTCGAGGTGAAATCGCACCTGGAGCAACAGCGCCACCGTGACGACGACGGCCGCCTGCAGCAGAGCTCGCAGACCTGCCCCCAACGCTTTGCCCGCGACGAAACTGGCGCGCGGAACAGGCAAGACGAGAATCTTTTGGAGAATCCCCGCATCGCGTTCCCAGATAATCGCGAGTCCATAAAAGATCGACGTGAACATGACTGATTGGGCGAGAATTCCTGGAGCCATGAAGGTGAGATAATCCTCTTGCTCACTGAGCAGTCGAGCTCGCGCCACCGCCTGCCCAAAGACCGTCAACCAGAGAAGCGGTTGTAAAGCACGGGTCACGACCTCCCAAGGATCATGGCGGAGCTTCCGTGCTTCCACCTCGGCCACGACGAGCGCGGCACTGGCGAAGGACACGAGAGATTCCCAACGCGGTAAAGGCCGGGTCGCTTCGGCGAGGCGTTCGCTGAAATCAGTTGAAACGCTGGAGACGTCGGCGGAGCCGTCTCGTGTCACTGAACGATCCTCCCGACTCGAGAACGTCACCGGTCAATGCCGTAAAGACATCGTCCAGTGTCGTCGCCCCGGGAACAGCCCGCTCGAGCTCGGCAGGCGTACCGCAGGCGACGACACGACCGCGGTTCATGATGGCCACACGATCAGCGTAGGATTCAGCTTCTTCCATGTAATGCGTCGTGAAGAGGAGTGTCGTCCCGTCCCGCCGCCGCAAGGCGAACAGCGCTTCCCAAACGGAGCGGCGCGCAGTCGGATCCAGTCCGACCGTCGGCTCGTCGAGCACGAGAAGCAGCGGGCGATGCAGGATCGCCTGGGCGACTTCCAAACGTCGCACCATCCCCCCGGAATACGTCCGAACTAGGCGGTCAGCCGCATCCTCCAGATCGACCAGACGCAAAACCTCCGCGATGACGAGCTCCCGCTCGTTCCGGGGCATGCGGAGAAGCTTGCTGACGATCAGGAGATTCTCGTACCCTGTCAAAGCGGGATCCGCCGAGAGCGTTTGCGGGACATAACCAAGCATTCGACGAACACGGTCAGGATAGCGGGTCACGTCGAGACCTGCTACGCGGACGATTCCGCTCGTCGGCGGGAGCAACGTCACCAATATGCGGATCATCGTCGTCTTACCTGCACCATTCGGGCCGAGCAGGGCGAACGCTTCCCCCGGCTCGATGGTGATACTCGCCTCGTCGACGGCGACGATGTCACCGAACCGCTTGACGAGCCCTTCGATTTCAACGAGGTGCATCGGCTCCTGTGTCCTCCTGTTCCGCAGCCGCAAGCAAGCGAGCGAGCAAGGGATACAGCGTCGCCAGCTCATCAGGGCCAAGCGTTTCCAGCAGCCGGACGAGAAAGGCACGCCGCCGTGCCTGCCATTCGCGCAACCGCTCGCGGCCCTCACTCGTCAAGTCGACGACGACCACCCGCTCGTCGCCGCCTACCCCTCTCGCGCGCTGCACGAATCCGGCTCGCTCCAGGCGCTTGCACGCGACAGTGGCCGCGCCAGCCGTGATACCGAGCTCATTGGCCAACTCACCGATACGTAACGGTCCACGCAACCAGAGTCGCTTGAGCAACCAGAACTGTTCGGGTGTCAGCTCACCCTGCCGTACAGGATGAGTCCGCCGTCGCAGATGACGCGCGAGTTCGAGCAAAAGATCGGCTACCTCTTCGGCTGTCACCGTATTTCCTTTCATCGGCGATCCTTTCGCTCATGCAACATTTTACTCATCCAACAAGATGCCGGTTCCCTATGGCATACTGTTCACGAATGACGAACCGGACACTCCGGAGGATCTCGTGCTCGTGCTACTCACTGTTGCGTTCTTGCTCGTGTTCGGACTTTTGGCGGCCACGCTCCTCGTTGGGCTGACCGTGAGCTCGCTCGTCACCCTGCTGACAGCACCAGGTCAACTCGCCCGCCTCGTACGCGATCGCCAGCTGCGGCGCAACCATGCCCTGGAACACGCGACCATCAACGTGATCGAGGAGCGGTATGGGCCGAGCCAGCTCGCTGGTTTAGCGCGGCCGGACGGCTTCCTCATTTTCGGACCGATCTCTCCGTCACTCGCCCTGGAAGCAGCCGAGGAAGGGCTGCGGCGGATGCAAGCGGGGGAGCATCGGCTCGCTATTCATCCACGCTGCGGGACCACACTCGTCGCCAGCCAACTCGTCTTGGCGATCACCTTCCTCGCAACACTCCTTGTTCTGCGCCAGCTTTCTCTGCTTCCCTTCCTTCTCGGACTGGCTGCAGCCTTGCTGCTCGGTCCGCGGCTGAGTCCACTGTTGCAGCGCTGGATCACGACGGATGCCCGTGTCGAGGGCATGCGGATCGAAGGTCTTCGACCGCATCTCGTCCCGCTCCGTTTGCCGTGGTCCAGCGTGATGGTTCCGGTACCGGGTGCACTGCTCGTCCGAACCAGCTGGGGCGATGAACAGCCGAGCAGCCGATCAGTGACCATCCTGACTCGCGACGCACGGCGCGTCGAGGCCGGTCGTTACTGGATCGATGAGTGACGAACCGAGCAAACCATCTTCCGTGTGCGGTCCAACTATCGGCTGACATCGTGACGTACCATTTTCGATCGGACAATGGCGCGCGAGCGAGTTGCCATGCTATAATTTTGAGGTTATGTGACGCATGAGTGGTGTCGGAACGACGATGGCCGAGCGAGTACTCGTTGCCCTCTCGGGGGGCGTCGACAGTGCGGTGACAGCCTACTTACTGAAGCAGGCCGGCTGGGAGCCGGTCGGGATCCATTTGCGTCTCTTCGACGCTGCGCCTGGTCTCGACGGTGTGTGCTGCGGCGATGTCGCGGCTGCCGACGCCCGAGCTGTGGCAGCCCAAATCGGCATTCCCTTCTTCGTCCGTGATCTGCGACCGGAATTCGAACAGGAGGTCGTCGCACCGACCGTCGAAGAGTACGCTCGGGCTCGAACCCCCAATCCGTGCGTCTTCTGCAACCATCGTGTCCGCATTCCCGCACTGCTCGAGTTGGCCGAAGCGCTCGGTATCAGGTTCGTCGCCACCGGCCATTACGTGCGCAAGGTCGCGACGCCGGGCGGCTGGCGTCTGGCCGAGGCTCGCGATGCCCAGCGCGACCAGTCATACGTCCTGTACCGTTTGACCGCCGACCAACTAGAACGGTTGCTGTTCCCGCTCGGCGAGTACGACAAGCCGACCGTCCGCGCCATTGCCCAGGAGGCCGGACTGTTCGTCGCCCGGAAGCCGTCCTCGGTCGATCTCTGCTTCGCCAAGACGTATGGAGGGATTGGCCGCCTCGTTTCCCAGCGACGACCGGAAACCAGCCGGCCCGGCCCGCTCCTCGACGAGCGGGATGAGGTCGTCGGTACCCATCCGGGAATCGCGTTCGTCACGATCGGCCAGCGGCGGGGGCTCGAGTGGGCACGTCCCACGCCGGAACGACGTTATGTCGCCGAGATCGATCCTGCAACCGCGGTGGTTCGCGTCGCTCCGCGCGAGCGTATCCTGACCCGAGCCGTTCGCCTTGCCGATCCGGTCTGGCACGATCCAGTGCTGACCGCTGACGCGCGCTTGCGCTATCAGGGGCCGCGCATTCCTGCACGTATCGAGGGAGACTGGGTCATCTTCGATGAGCCTGCACCACCGCTCGCGCCAGGCCAGTCGGTCGTCCTCTATGTCGGCGACCGAGTCGTCGGTGGTGGCATCGCCGAGGAAGTCGTGCGAACCGAGCAGGAGAGCCCGATCCCCGCTCTCGCTCAGCGCGCGTGACGAGCCTCGTCGTCCTCGCGCCGCCAGGTCCCGCTCCGTCCCCCAGCCTTCTCGATCAGCTGGATACGGTCGATCGTCATACCCCGGTCGACCGCCTTCAGCATGTCGTAGACCGTCAGCGCTGCCACGGCAACCGCGGTCAGGGCCTCCATCTCGACGCCGGTTCGACTCACGGTTTCGACTCGCGCCTCGATCTCCAGGCACGTGTCCTGCTCGTTCGTCCGCACGTCTACTTCGACCTTCGTCAACGGAAGCGGATGACAGAGCGGAATCAACTCAGCAGTGCGCTTGGCCGCCATGATGCCGGCCACTCGAGCGACAGCGAGCACGTCACCCTTAGCGGCCCGTCCCTCCCGGACGAGCTGAAGCGTTTCCGGACGCAGCGAGACGCGGCCCCGCGCCACGGCAACACGGTGCGTCTCCGGCTTCTCCGCCACGTCCACCATTCGGGCCTGGCCGCGTTCGTCGAGGTGGGTCAGTTCGGCCATCGCTGACCTCCTTGTGCGCGTCGAACGAGCAATGATGCTCGCGACCGGGACTGCTCTGGCTGGCATACCCTCCGCGCCAGTCGATCGTGCCGACGTTCAGCAATGCGTGCAGCGGATCGAAGCCGTGCACCCCCTCGTACTCGACACAATCGATGCCCCTGCCCCCGCTGGGAAGCGCGCTCCGGCGAGCCGTCGTTCGCCCAACTGTCGATAGTCATCCTCCCTCATCGGAACGACGCATCACTGGCGAGCCAGAACAGCCCGACGCAAGGTACCGCCGCAATCGTGAACCAGGGTAGCAAAGCCGTCACGGCCTTCCGCCGGCCCGGGGTCGAGCAGAGTCAGCAGAACTCGAAGCCTCAGCTGTCGTCAGTCGAGCACATCGCTCAGGGCTGCCGCGACTCCTTCGATGAGGACGTCACATTCGGCTCGCGAAATGGTCAGCGGCGGTGCCATCACGATACCGTCCGGCGTGCAGCGCACGATGATGCCGCGACGGCGCGTCGCCGCCTCCAGCTTCGGCCCCAGTTTGAACTCGGGCGGGAACTTTTCCTTGCTCGCTTTGTCCCGAACGACCTCGACGAGCAGCATGAGACCCTTGCCGCGAACCTCACCGACGTACGGTCGCTCCTCCAGCCGCTTGAGTTCCTGGAGCAGGTATGCACCGGACGCCGCGGCGTTCTCCCACAGTCTTTCCGCCAGAAGAATGTCGAGATTGCGCAGCGCGACCGCGCACGCGACCGGATGCCCAGAGTAGGTGAACCCGTGCATGAAGACACGGTCAGCACTCGCTAAGGTTTCAGCGATCTCATCGCTGACGCCGACGCCACCCAGCGGCACATAACCGGAAGTGATTCCCTTGGCGAACGTCACGATATCCGGCTGGACCCCATATTGCTGCATACCGAACAGCGTGCCAGTCCGCCCGAACCCGGTAATCACCTCGTCCAATATCAGGAGAATTCCGTACTTGCGCAACACTGCAGCGATGGCCGGCCAGTAGCCGTCAGGTGGAACGACGACACCGCCTGCACCTTGAACCGGCTCACCGATGAAAGCCGCGATCGTCTCCGATCCCTCTCGCTCGATCGTTTCTTCCAGTTCCTGGACCAACCGAGCGACGAACTCCTCGTCGGTGAGCCCTTCCCCGAAACGGTACTTGTACGGTGCGGTGAGGTGGATGAACCCCGGTGGGCGCGGTCCGAACCCTTCCCAGTACGCGGGCACGCCGGTCGCCGACAATGCTCCCATGGCGATGCCGTGATAGGCCATCCGACGCGACAAAATCTTCACCCTTTCAGGCTGTCCCTTGAGCCACCAGTAATACCGGGCGATCTTGATCGCCGTCTCGTTCGACTCGGCACCGCCCGACGTGAACTGGAAATGATCGAGTGGTCCAGGAAAGAGCTCGGCCAAGCGCGCCGCCAGCTCGATCGTCGGCGGACTAGCTAGTCCGAAGAATGTCGGCACGAAGGCGACCCGCTCCATCTGCTCGCGAGCCGCTTCAGCCAACTCGCGCCGACCGTGCCCGATGTTCACGTTCCACAATCCCGCGAATCCATCGAGGTAACGCTTCCCCTCAGCATCCCAGACCCAAACCCCCTCTCCACGAACGAGGACGAGCGGTCCCTCCCGCCGGAGCTGGTACAGATTGGTCAACGGGTGAAGATGGTGTGCGATATCCTTGGCCACCAGCTCCGCGGCGTTCCAGGTCTCGACTTGCATCGTGTTGCCCTCCTCGCCTCCAGTGCGAACCCTCACCATTGTTCCCGAGTCGAGCGCCCAGTGTCCAGTGCACAGTGCAGTGTTCCCCCACAGCCGACCACAGCATAGTCGGGGACGAAGCCGCGCAGACGCCGATAATCTTGGGAAGAGAACGGAGCGTCTCGTCGTTGACCGAGCGATTGCGGATGAACCGGCTAGGCCACTGCATTGGCCAACCCGACGAGACGACGCTATCATTACCGTTCGCGTCCGATACGGTAAGGGTCGCTCATCGAGTCGCCAGAGAACGAGTCCGCTAGGAGGTCGAACGAGCATGGCACGCGAACGAATCCCGATCACGCGAGAGGGGCTGGAGGCGCTCCGTCAGGAGTACGAGTATTTGGTGAAGCACCGGCGACCGGAGATCGCACGCGTCATCCAAGAAGCACGCGAACATGGTGACATTCGCGAAAACGCGGCCTACGACGCTGCCAAGCATGACCAGGCATTCATCGAGGGGCGAATTCGCGAGATCGAGGAACTCCTCAAGCGTGTCGAGCTGATCGAGCAACCAACCGACGGTGACCGCTCGGTCGTCCGGGTCGGCTCGACGGTCACCATCGAGATCGATGGTGAAATCGAGACGTACACCATCGTCGGCGCGATCGAAGCGAAGCCCTCAGCTGGACGGATTTCCAACGAATCACCGGTCGGTCGTGCTTTGCTCGGTCACCGCGCTGGGGAGATCGTGCCGATCGAGACGCCGAACGGCACACTCATGGCGCGGATCATCGAGGTCCAGTAAAGGTTGGCCTTTCATGTCTACCCGCACCCCAGAAGACCTCGCCGCATTTTTGTCCCGCCGAGCAGCGCGAGCACGCCTTCTTCCTGCTGAACAGCCGACGCGAACAGTGGAGGAAGCGGCTCGCGCGCTGGGTGTTTCCCCCCGTCAGATCATCAAGTCGTTGCTCTTCTGCGCAGAGGATGGGACATGCGTTCTCGCGATCGTTCGCGGTGATCAGCGAGTCGATCCCGCGCGACTGCGGGCTGCCTGCGGTGGTACTCCCTTGAAGCTCGCGCCAGCCAGGCAGGTCCTGGCGGTGACCGGCTATCCGGCTGGTGCGACACCACCAGTCGGGCACTCGATTCCCCTCCGTGTCCTGGTCGATTCCGCGGTTCTCGCCGAGCCGCTCGTCTACGGCGGTGGCGGTGACGAGCGGACCATGCTGGAGATCAGCCCTGAGGAGATCGTCCGCCTGACCGGGGCACTCGTCGCCGCGATCGCCCAGTCCACTTGAGCAGCAGACTCACCGCCGTCGCTCACCGAGTCGATCCAGAAAGCGCTCGACCTCTTCGCGGGTGGGAACCGCATCCGGTCCGATGCCGCGAATGCGCAGCGCTGCCGCCGCAGCAGCCATCTTGGCTGCCCACGAGGTTCCTTCGTGCTGCGCCCGCAACAGAAACAGGACGGCAGCGAACACGTCACCCGCCCCGACGTCGTCGCGCACCGGCACCGAAAAAGCGGGGATATCGTACGTCCGGCCTCGATCGATCACGGTCGCCCCATCGGGTCCTCGTGTGATCGCCACCACGCCGCGTTGTGCGACGGCTTCGATCTCGTCACGCGCGAGCGTATGCTCGAGTGTGCTGAGAACGAGTCCGTCCAAACGCGTGGTCACTTCCAGGGGGAGTCGCAACGGGATCAATCGGACTCGTCCACCGCCTCGCGGCCACTTTCGCATCCAACCCTGTGGCGTCGCCCCGAGAAATTCGGGGTTGAGCCGGCTCGCTTGCCGAGGGTCGATTTCCTGAGCCACCGGCGCCAGATGAATGATCGGTGCAGAGCGCCAGGCCGGTGGTAGCCCACTCAAATCGATCGCACCCGCCCACGAGTGGACAACCTGCTCGCGACGACCCGCCACGGTGCGATTGGTGAAGACGGTCGGCGCAGACGCCTCTTGCACGATCATCGCCACCTCACGCGAGTACCTCGCCAGCGCCTCTCGGATGTCCGCACCGAACGTCTCGTAGTTTCCGCGCGTCAGGATGGCAGCGTCCATCCCGAAACGAGCGGCCGTCAACGCTGCATAGAGGGCCGTACCACCGAGCCGCGGTGCACCGTTGTCCGGATCGAGGTCGACCGTCACATGGCCGATGGCGAGATAGTGAGGGGCGCGCTGCACACCCAAAAGAGGGCATCCTTTCGAAAGACAGCAGGACGCGCCTCAGCGACGCGGGTAGACAGTGACGCGGCGCTCTTCCCCTTCACCGCTGCTGCGCGTCTCGACGTCCGGATTGTCACGAAGGGCAACATGGATGACCCGACGTTCGTTGGCTGGCATCGGTTCCAGCGTTACCGGCTGCCTGGTGCGAGCCACCTGGCGGGCGACGCGGTGGGCGAGCGCGATCAATGATTCTTCTCGCCGACTCCGGTACCCCTCCACGTCGATGATGACGCGAGTCCACGACGGTAGCCGGCGATTCACCAGCACGTTCACCAGGTACTGAAACTGAGCTAAATGTTCTCCCCGCTTCCCGATCAACATGCCAGCATGGGGACCATGGATATCGATGAACACCGTCGGTGGATCATCCGGACCGAGCTCGATGATCGACGGATTGTCCACAGCGAGAACGGTGCACGAAAATCCCATAGCCTGAAGCAACTCGCGTACGACTTGCTTGACGATCGCTTCCGTCTGAGGATCCGGCCGTCGCACCGGTCCGCGTGGTACTTCGCCGCTCCCGAGCGGTGTGACCCGCACCAAAGCCTCACCACCATAGGGCACGTTGTCCACCAGGACCTCGACATGCACTCGCTCGCGTGGGAGACCCAACTGCTCCAGGGCGAGTCGGACTGCCTCATCGACTGATCGAGCCTGGATCTCGACAGCTCGCTTTTCTGTCATCATCTCGCTCCTGCCCCATCACACCCGGGTGAAGGAGCGGCGCGGTCAAGACTGCCGCTTGTTCCGCGGTCGCGAGCGACGCGGCACGAGCGATGCGGGATCGACCGGAGGCTGGGAAGCAGGCGAGGCGTCAGCCGCCGCACGCTCGGTGCGACTCGACTCGACGGCCGTCTCGGACACCGAGATCTGGGACTGTGCTTGCGCATGTTCGAGGAACCGCGCCCACAACCCGCCTCGCTTGGCATTCGTGCTGTTCGCTCGCTTTTTGGGGTCGACATACCCCAACCGCCGGTGCTCCGGCAACTCGGGCAGGAACGGCAGCCAATCGCGCATCGCACCCCACCCAGTGATCAACCACTGCTGCACCACGCTGTAGACTGCCGAGACGACCCAATACAGAACGGGGCCGGCTGCAAAGTTCCAGCCGAACAGAACGACCATCAACGGCATGAAGAGCATCATCGAGTACATCATTTGCTGCTGCGGATCCTCGAACCGCCGCACACCGGCTGGACGCGTCATCCGAGTCTGGATGAACTGGAAAAGACCAGCCAAAATCGGCAAGATGTGCAGAGGATCCGGTTTCGCAAGATCCGGAATCCAGAGGAAACCGTGCGCCCAGGCCCCAACCTGGCTGAGCGACAGATTGCGGATCGCGAAGTACAGGCCGAAGAAGACAGGTATCTGGAGGAGCATCGGGAGACATCCCGACATCGGATTGATCCCATGCTCCTGGTACAGCTTCATCATCTCTGCCGAGAGACGCTGACGATCCTGGCCGTATTTCTTCTGCAGTTCCCGAATCTTCGGCTGCAGTTCCTGCATCGCCTTGGTAGACCGCACCGATTTGATGGTAAGAGGCAACAGAAGTGTCTTGATGAGAATCGTGAAGAGGATGATCGCCAGTCCAGCGCTACCCGTCACCTCGGCAGTGCGGGCCAGTCCCCACTCGATGGCATAGACGAACTGATCCCAAATGATCAAGTCGACCTCCTGGACGTCTCAGGCCTTCTCGTGCAGTGAATCCGTCACGGCACGGGATCGTACCCGCCTGGGTGGAAAGGATGACAGCGGAGCAGACGCCGCACCGTCAACACGCCTCCCTTGATGATACCGTAGCGAGAGATCGCCTCGTAGCCGTACTCCGAACAGGTCGGGTAGAATCGGCAGGCCGGTGGCAATCCCGGTGAAATGAACCGTTGGTAGAAGCGGATCAGCAGCAAAGCCAGCTTCGTCATCCCACACCGTGTTCGCGTTCCGAGTCTGGCTCAGTGCTTTCAGCGCTCACGAGCCCAGCGCGGTCGAGAAGTTCCTCGACCGCCGCGACGACTCGATGATACGTCATCGCTGGATCCGCGAGAGCCCCACGGGCGACGAACACGATATCGTACCCCTGGCGCAGCCGCGGATGCAGGCGACGAACAGCCTCCCGCAGCCAGCGTTTCACCTTGTTGCGGCGCACGGCTTTTCCGACCCGCCGCCCGATCGCGAACCCGTAGCGGTTCTCTCCCAGTTGGTTGGCAGCGAAGCTCACGACGAGCAGCCGGTTGCTGACCGATCGGCCCCGGCGCCGGACCCGTTCGAACTCGCTGGATCGGCGGAGCCGATACCGCCGCGCGATCACGGAAGATCTAACGCTTGCTCGGTGTGATCTT
The DNA here is from genome assembly GCF_000021685.1 of Thermomicrobium roseum DSM 5159. GTDB lineage: Bacteria > Chloroflexota > Chloroflexia > Thermomicrobiales > Thermomicrobiaceae > Thermomicrobium > Thermomicrobium roseum. Next base: position 1,059,522 of record NC_011959.1, read on the forward strand.
CTTCTCGTCGGAAACCGTCAGCTTCCAACGCCCTTTGAGGCGCCGCCGCTTCAAGACCGCTCGGCCACCGCGCGTACTCATGCGAGCCAGGAAGCCATGCACGCGCTTTCGCCGCAGGCGCTTCGGCTGGTATGTTCTCTTCGGCACGGCTCAGCTCCCCACTCGGGACTGTCCGACACAAAAAAGTCCGCGCCGGCGTTTGCCGTCACGGCACGCCCATTATAACACGCTCTTCCCTGTCACGTCACGGCAGCTACGACGCCGTTCAACACCGCAGCCACACGCAGGATGAACCGCTCCCGCCCCGTATTGAGATGCCGATTCGACACGAAAGCGACGAGGAGATCGTACGCCGGATCGTACCAGACCGCACAGCCGGTCGCTCCGGTATGCCCGAATGCAGCCGGCGAGAAGAGGTCGACTTCGCCGAAATAGCCCCCACCCACCTCGAATCCGAGCCCCCAGCCTGGCAACCCGAGCGATTCCGCTGTTTGCCGCCTCGTCATCGCCGCGACCGTTGCCCGCGCCAAGAGTCGGCCCGGCGCATGCGGCGTGAAGAAAAGGAAGAAGCGCACGAGATCGGGTAAGCTCGCCATCACTCCCCAAGCGGGATGTGCCAGGCGAAGTCCGTACTCTGGCCCGTACATCGCCCAGCGGGTTCCCTCTCCCAACATGCCGACGACGCGAGCGATCCGTCCGACCTCGCTCATTCCCCGCAACGGGAAAAACGTGTCCTTCAGTCCGGCCGGCTCCAACACGGACACCCGTACGAGCTCAGGAAAATCCTGTCCCGTCACCCGCTCCGCCAATACCCCGAGAACCGCGTACCCGAGGTCGCTGTAGCCGATCTGGCTACCGGGCGGGAAAACGAGCGGCTCAGTGAACGCTGCCTCGATCAACTCGTCGAGGGGCAACGCTTGCCGTAACAACGACTCCATATCCAACGGTTCGTACGGCAAACCCGACGTATGGGTAAGAAGGTGCCGCACCGTGATCGCTCGCCGATCCTCGCTGTCGAACTCCGGTAGGAAACTCGCTACTTTCGAGTCCAGACTGAGGAATCCACGCTCGACGAGAGCCAGCACGGTTGCAGCCGTGTAGACCTTGCTCACCGATGCCAGGGGCCACAGCACGCGCGGTCCAGCCGGCAGCCCCGGTGCTGCTTCCCCTCCATACCATTCCAGCGCCAACTGTCCTCCGCTGACGACCGCGAGTCCTGCACCATCGAACTCTCCTCGCTCGATGAACCGGGTCAACAACTGTATGACGTGCTCGAACTGCCCATCCACCGCTCCACCTCGCTCCTCACGCTCCCACCGAATCGCGTGACTCCAGTAGACTGGTAACGGCTGCTCATCCGTCCGCACTGTAGCAAAACCGGACACGGCGTGGCGCACTCTCTCGCAACATCACCACCCGGTACGGGTAGTACCAGGACCATCGTCCGCCTTCGAGCAGACCACCGAGGTATGTAAACGAGTTGGCATCCTCCAGATACTTGTCACTGTATACTTTCACACTGGGCGGGTGCAAGTCCAGTTTCCGCCGTTGAAAAGAAACTGCCCATCTCGGGGACAACCAGGCGTGTACGAAACCAGTTCCAGTCGCATCGATGCGCTCCTGCGACAGGTGCTGCGAACACTGGTCGCCGTCGTGCAGGCTGATCTCGGCGGCTTTTTCGTCTTCGACGAGCAACTCACAGCCGTCGAACTCGGCATCGTCGAGGGAGTACAGCCTTCGGAATCGCTCGCTCCGGTCGGCGTGCGGCGTCTGCCACCCAGCGCGGTACCCGCCGAGCGCTGGCTCGCGCGTCACCGCCGCCCGCTCCATCTGCACCAACCGCGCCACTGGCAGCGCTTTCCCCCAGCCAACCCCAGTTTGCGGGCGCTGGCTGATCGCGGCGCGCTCGTCGGCCTCGTCCTCCCCTTGCTTTGGGAGAACGAACTGGTCGGCGCTGCCTACCTCTGGCGACACCGCTCCCCCCGCCCGTACAGTCGCCAGGAGATCCGCACTGCCCAACGATGGTGCCAGCTCGCGACGCTGGTCGCCTACGCGAGTCGTCTGTACCAGCGCGAAGCGATGCTCCGCACCGACCTCGAGGAAATTCTCATCATCGACCAGAAGCTCGACCAGCTGGCCGATCTCGATGAGGTCGCCGAGACCCTCGTCAACTGGATCGAACGAAGAGCCGGGACCTGGTCGGGGCTGCTCTGGCTCAACGCTGATACAGGCGCTGCATACGCGTCCGCATTCGGCTCAGCACCGAGCCATGTGAACGCGCTCCTTTCCGAGCGTCTTGCCTCCCTCCCGACGAGGACGGACAGAGCGACGGCAACGATCCTCTCGCGCGAAGATGCCCACGACCTGCTCGGGACCGAACTCGCCTTTCTTCCATCTTCTGTGCGCGAACTCTTGATCGCTACCTACCGCGAGGATGAGCGGCCGCTCGTCCGCCTCCTCGCCTGGAACGACGAGGGACGGCTGCCTGCCGACCTTTCCCGGCACCTTCCCGCTCTCCGCCTTCTCATGATGCACGTCGGCGCTGCGCTCACCCGCCTGGCGACACGACGGCAACTCGAGCGTTCACTCGACGAGCTTCGGGCCTTGCTCCAGCTCTCGCGCCAGGTGGTGGTGGCAGATTCGATTTACGAACTCCTCGGGGAACTCGAGCGACTCTTCCGCCATTTCCTCCGCTACGACGCTCTGATTTTCCTCGAGCCGGACGACTCGGCCCCAAATCTGCTCCGCATCTCCTGGGGGAGCGGACCGATACCCGAGGCGCGAATTGGCCACCGCATCCCGATCGACCGCAGTTTGGCTGGTCACGCCTTTCGGACCGGTCACCTGTTGCATATAACCGATACCTGGGAAGATCCTCGTACCTATCATCTCCCCGAACGACCTTTCCCTTTGCGGACATTGCTCCTCGTCCCGCTCCGGCACGATGGATCGACCAAGGCTGTTCTCGGCATCGGGCGCACAGCGGTCGCACCGTTCTCGCCATTGGAAGTGGAACTGGTCAGCATCCTGGCGCAGGAACTGGCGACCGGCCTGACTGTCGTTCACCAGCGCCAGGTCATTCTCCAGAACGTCGAGCTCCAGCGGTTCCTAGCTGATGTGGGGGACCTGCTGTTGCAAAATCCCGATCCGCGCTCCTTCGCCCGACCGCTCGTGACCCGGCTCGCGCAAACGCTGGGTGGTTCGGCTGCGCTCGTACTCCGCCTACCGCTCGATGAATCGCCGATGAGCGCCTCATCCGAGCATGACGGCGAAGGACCGGCGATCGACCTCACTCCGCTCCATGATCCTGCTTTCTTCGATTGGCTCGCCCGGTCCAGTGCGCAAGGAACGCTGGAACTGACCGATGCGAGGATCGTACCGGCCCCATTCCAGCCGTCTTTTGCAGCGCTCCTGGCCTCCAGCGCGCGCCTCACGCTCGTCTCGCTCGTCGCGCACGACGTGCCGCTCGGTTGCCTGCTCCTCAGCCGTCCGGTCAGGACGGTCACTCATCCGCTCGAGACCGTCCTGCTTCGCGAACTGCGAACGCGGCTCGCCCATGCGCTCGGCCGATGGGTTGCCAGTCGCGAGCAGGATGCGATCGCCTCGCTGGCACGGGAGCTGAGCCTTTCCTCGGATCTCGGCACCTTTGGACAGCTCTTGTTGCAGCGCTTACCGAGTTTGCTGCCGAGTGACTTCGCGACCATGCTGTTTCTCGACGATGATCAGCACGCCTTCGTTCCTCTCGCGGCGAGCCCTCATTTTGCGTTACTCCCAGCCGACTGGTCGATCCCGCGCCAGCGCAGTTGGCTCGGTAATCTGGCCGATCACGATGAGGTGATCATCGTGCCCGATTCCTCCACGATTCCCCTCCTCGACTATCCGCTCCGTGTCGCCGCAGCGGGTCAAACTGCCTCGCTGGCGGTCGCACCACTGGTCGCCCGAGGGCAGACGCGTGGGATCTTGGTTCTCGGCCGGTTCGGCATCAGGCGGTTCACGGTGGCCGAGCAGCAGCGTTTGCGCAACCTCGCTTGAGTGATCGCGCTCGCTCTCGGGGATGTCCTCGCCGCCGAGCATGAGCGAAAACTGTATCGTGCCTCAGTCGAGGCGATGGCAGCAGCCGTCGACGCCAAGGACCCGAGCACGTACCATCACTCTCGTCGCGTCGCGACGATCGCCCGCATCATCGCGCAGGAGCTGGGACTTCCCCGGCCCGAGATCGAAGAGATCGAACTCGCCGCCTTGCTCCACGACATCGGCAAGATCGCGATTCCCGACCCGATTCTCCGCAAAGCGGGGAAACTCGATGCAGCCGAATGGTCGATCGTCTCCATGCACCCCGGCGTCGGTGCGCAACTGCTCGCTGGGCACCCACAGTTGCGTCGTATCGCCTCCCTCGTTCGAGCACACCACGAACGGTGGGACGGGCAAGGGTATCCGGATGGCCTACGCGGCGATGCCATCCCACTCGGCGCGGCCATCATCGGCCTCGCCGATGCCTTCGACACGATGACGACCGATCGTCCCTACCGTCCGGCGCTCTCTCCGGCCGAGGCTCTGGCCGAAGTTCGCCGCTGCCGTGGAACGCAGTTCCACCCTGCCGTCGTCGACGCTTTCCTCCGGGCTTGGCACCGACCGGATGGGATCGCTGTCGCCCTCGCCGCGCACACCTTCTCCGCGCCGAGTGCGCTCGCGACGCAAGCCCTGCACACCATCGGCGAACACGTCGAGAGACTGACGACGATCGAGCGACTCGCCGAGGTCATCGATCTCGCACTGTCCGGCGTACTCACCTCCGACAATATCGTTCTCTTCGCCACGGAGGAAGATGGTGAGAAGTTACGTATCGTCTACTCCCGATTCGATCGGGATCGCGCGAAATTCGTACGCATACCGCGTGGTCAGGGGCTTGCCTGGCGAGCGATCGAGTCAGGGCGCGCGCTCTCGGTCGTCGTTCCGGAAGCACCGCCCGGGAGCGTCGTCATCTGGGGCAGCCGTAAGCTCTTCGCTGTGCTGGCCGCTCCCATCGTCGACAACCTGGGTACGGTCGGGGCGATCGCGGTCTCGCGCACGGAGCGACGGCGCTTTTCCGAGACCGATGCAGAGCTTCTCGCCAGTATCGGACGGCATGTCGGATCACTCTTCCGCGTCATCTGGTCAGCCCGAACGCGAACCGCCACGCTGTCATCCGAGCAGGCGTCGAACGTCGATCAGACCGATGGCGACGAAGAACGCGATCAAGAGCGGCTGGTGAACCAGGTAGAGCAGGAGGCTGTGCCGACCGAGCCACCGCAGGGCTCGGATCAGGAGTCGATCGCTCCAATCCGGTAGCGACCACCGACGCTGTCCGTCACCATACCACCAACTCGCGACGCCCACACCCAAGAGAACCACCCCGAACCAGGGAAACAACGGCCGAAAATCGAAGGACCGATACCCTTCTGGTACCAACCCCAACCAGAAGAGCCACGGATTTCCTGGGAGAAGCGAGACGAGCCATCCGAGGAATGCAGCCAGCCCAGCGAACCCGAAATTCCAGACCCCGAAGCGGAGGAAGGGCAAGGCCAGGAGACTCGACAGCAGGATAAGATGAAGGATTCCGAAGAGGACGACGTCGGGCGGGCTCACCAGCCAGGTGACCAGCGTGACGAGTCCCGCTGCGCTGCCCAAGTGGAGTGTCCGCCGCACGATGTGCCGCCAGTATCGTTCGGGTTGCTTCGCCCATCGCTCCCGCGCCAACACGACCGAGATGCCGGCGACGAACAAGAACGTGCCGGCGATACCATCGGCGAAGAGACGCCACCCGCCACTGGTCACCGCGATGGGCCAACCCCCGAACGCCGCGAGATCGAAAGCCCCGTGATAGATCACCATCGCCAGAAAGGCGAGGCCGCGCAACGCATCGACTTCCCAGCGGCGCGCGGCTACCGGCCGTTGCACCGAAGCAGTCATCGCGACTCCGTGACAGGATAGATCGGGACCGCGGTCGGCGGAGCAACGTCCCGCGCCGCGCACGGACGCGCCATGACCCGAACCGGCCACACCACGGCCGCAGCCGCCAACCCCAACGCCCCCGCGAGCACGAGTGAGAGCGTATAGTGGCCAGTCCAGTCGAAGAGGATCCCAGCGACCACCGACCCCGCCGCTGTGCCGACCGGCATCACCGCGAACAGCAAGCCGAAGATTGTCCCGAGGCGACGTCGGCCATACAGCGCTGCGCAGAGCGAGGAGGTCAGTGGCGTCGTGGCGCTCCACGAAAAGCCGATGACCAGCGCCGAGAAAAGCACCCCGGCGGTGGATGCACCGACGACAAGCAACAGCAGGAAGCCGAGTCCACGCAAGGCGTAGACGACCGCCAGGGGTAGACTCGTGCTGCTGCGGTCGAGCCACCAGCCCGTCGCGAAGGCGCCAGCGATACTCGCCCAGCCGGTGAGCGCGAGCCCCGTCGCCGCCACCGTGTGCCCGAGCCCGATCCGGGTCGCATAGTCGACGAAATACGTCATGACCCAGCCCATGGTGAAACCACAGACGAAGAATCCGAAGGCGAATTGCCACCACGCCAACGAGCGCAATGCGTCGATCACGCCGCACCCCTGACTGCTCTCGACTCGCGAGCGGCTTGGAGAGCGGTCAGCGAGCAAGCGGAACGCCACCGGCGCGAGCGCGACGAGCGCCAATCCGAGCAGCAAAAGTGCTCTGCGCCACCCGAAGGCTGCCACTACTGCAGCCAGCACGGGTACGACGAGTGCCTGCCCCATCGGATTCGCGGTCGCGACGATCGACAACGCTGTTGTCCGCCCACGGCTGAACCACGCAGCGACGACCGGGGTCAGCAACGTCGGTGAAACCGTGGCCAGACCCAGACCGGCCAATACACCTAAGCCGAGAGCGAGAAGGGTTGCGTCATGAGCCTGGCTACCGAGTACGAGGCCCGCACCGAGCGTGGTCAGTCCGACGAGGGCCACGAGGCCAGCTGAGAACCGATCGACCAACCAACCCACGAAGGGTTGGGAGAGTCCGACGATCAGGACACTCAACGAGACGATCGAGCCGAGACGAGCATGACTCATGTGCAAGTCATGCTGGAGTTCCGGAAAGACCAGACCGACCAGAAATCGCCCCCCAGCAGCGGTCGCCATGATCGTCGTGACTGCGATCAGCGCAATCCAGGTTCTGGCGGATGATCGCTGCGATCCGATCGACTCAGTCACCGCGTATCCTCCCTACGGTGAGAGCCCGACGATTCGCCTCTCCCTTCGTCCTTCGTCGAGCGCGCGGGGTCGAGCGAGCCGCTCGTCAGTTCTCCTGTCGCACTCGGGAGCCGCTCGTCCCCTGCATCGTCTCTTCCCGCGCACAGCCTGTCCAGTACCCCCACAGCCCATGCGCGCACATGCTCGCGGGCGGTCCTCTCTCGAACGCACACCGCCGAAGTCGTGCGATCGGCGCTGCGGACTGACCGGGTTGCCGCCTCTCTCGCTGCGATGGTACCGTAGTTGTTCGGTGACAAGCGAGCAGGCGAGAGGCGGAGACGGAAGCGAGTACGTCGCGGCGGCCAAGCAGCGAGTCCGGGACGGTGCGAGCCGGGCGGCAACGACGCGGCGGAAAATCCTTCTCGAGCTGCTACCCGAACTGGCGTCATCGCGCCACAGTAGGCGTAGCCGGGAGCTGCCCGTTACCGCAGCACCGAGTGGGTGCGGCTGCAGCCCGCACCAACTGGGGTGGTACCGCGGGTGAACCCCGCCCTCAGAGGAGAGGGCGGGGTTTTCCGATCGAGCAGGTCGATCGAGGAGAACTCAAGGAGGTGCGCAGGATGTTCGAGCCTGTTCCTACCAAAGATATCGATTTCCCAGCGCTCGAGCGCGCTGTCCTCCGATGGTGGTACGAGCACGGCATCGTGCAGAAGTATCTCACGCGCAATGCCCAGAGCTCCAAGCGCTATTCCTTCATGGACGGGCCCATCACCGCCAACAACCCGATGGGCGTCCACCACGCTTGGGGGCGAACCTACAAAGACTTTTACCAACGATTCTACACCATGCTCGGTTACCGTCAACGCTATCAGAACGGCTTCGACTGTCAAGGACTTTGGGTCGAGGTCGAAGTCGAACGAGAACTCGGGTTCACCTCCAAGCGCGACATCGAGGCATATGGGATCGACCGGTTCGTCGAGAAGTGCAAGGAGCGGGTCTTTACCTACTCGGCAATTCAAACCGAGCAGTCGAAACGTCTCGGCTACTTCATGGACTGGGATAACTCCTACTACACCCTCTCCGACGAGAATAACTACGCCATTTGGCATTTCCTCAAGGTCTGTCACCAGAACGGCTGGATCTATCACGGATACGACGTCATGCCCTGGTGCCCGCGCTGCGCGACTGGCCTCTCCGAAATGGAGGTGAGCGAGGGGTACAAGGAGATCACTCATCTCAGTCTCTATGTGCGCTTCCCGCTCGAGGGACGCGAGCGAGAAGCCTTGCTCGTCTGGACAACCACCCCATGGACACTCACTGCCAATGTCGCCACCGCGGTGCACCCTGACCTCACCTATGTCCGCGTTCGCCAAAACGATGAGATTCTGATTCTGGCCGAGGAAGCTGCCCGGCACGCGTTGCGTGGTCCCTACGAGGTCCTGGGCTACCTGAAAGGAAGCGACCTCGTCGGTCTTCGTTACCGCGGTCCCTACGATCATCTTCCGATCAATGCCCAGGTCGAGCACCGGATCATCCCCTGGGATGCAGTCGACCCAAGTGAGGGAACAGGACTCGTCCACATCGCACCTGGCTGCGGACGCGAAGACTACCAGCTCGGGAAGGAGCATGGACTCGCCGTCATTGCCCCGCTCACGGAGGATGGCTATTACGTCGAAGGGTTCGATTGGTTGACCGGCAAGCATGTGCACAGCGTTGCTGAGACGATCGCCCAGGATCTCGCGCAGCGTGGCCTCCTCTACCGCCGTGAACCCTATCTCCACCGCTACCCCACCTGCTGGCGGTGCGGGACCGAGTTGGTTTTCCGTTTAGTCGACGAGTGGTTCATCGCGGTCGACCCCTGGCGGGAAAAGGTCATGGAGGCAGCTCGCCAGGTTCGCTGGATCCCCGAGTTCGGCCTCGAGCGCGAACTCGACTGGCTGCGCAACATGGATGATTGGATGATCTCCAAGAAGCGATACTGGGGGCTTGCACTGCCTATTTGGCAGTGCGGGGAGTGCGGCTGGTTCGACGTCATCGGAAGCGAAGAGGAACTCCGCGAGCGAGCGGTCGAGGGTTGGGAACGCTTCGAGGGTCACACGCCTCATCGCCCCTGGATCGATGCAGTCAAGATCCGCTGCGAGCAGTGTGGCTCCATCGCGAGTCGCATTCCCGATGTCGGTAACCCCTGGCTGGATGCGGGCATCGTTCCCTTCTCCACCCTGCGTTACCGGCACGATCGTGCGTATTGGCAGGAATGGTTCCCGGTCGATTTCATCACCGAATCGTTCCCCGGCCAGTTCCGCAACTGGTTCTACTCGCTGCTCGCCCAGAGCACCGTCCTGACCGGCCAAGCTCCGATGAAGACCTGCCTAGGGTTCGCCCTGCTCCGCGACGAGAAGGGCGAGGAGATGCACAAGAGCAAGGGGAACGCCATCTGGTTCGACGAGGCTGCTGAGCGGGCCGGCGTCGACGTGATGCGATGGCTCTATCTGAAGCACAACCCAGCCCAGAACTTGAACTTCGGCTGGCGCTTGCTCGACGAGGTTCGCCGAACCTTCCTCCTGCCACTGTGGAACTCGTACGCATTTTTCGCCAACTACGCACGGCTCGACGGGTTCCATCCCGCTCAGCACGATGTGCCGCTCGGCGAGCGCACCCTGCTCGACCGTTGGATTCTCGCTCGTCTCCAGCAGGTCATCGCCACAGTCCGCGAGCGGATCCAGGACTACGATTCGATGAACGCTGCGCGGGCCCTGCAGGACTTCGTGGTCGAGGATCTCTCCAACTGGTACATCCGTCGCAACCGACGCCGCTTCTGGAAGACAGAAAGCGACCAGGACAAGGCAGCTGCCTATCTGACGCTGTACGAGGTTCTGGTCACCTTGACCAAGCTGCTCGCTCCGTTCATTCCTTTCACCACTGAGCTGATGTACCAAAACCTCGTCCGTCGTGTCGACCCACAGGCACCCGAATCGGTCCATTTGACCGACTATCCCGAAGCGGATCTCACGAAGCTCGATGACGAGTTGGTGGCCGATATGAACTGGCTCCTGCGAGCGGTCGAACTCGGTCGTGCCGCCCGCAACAAAGCGAGCATCAAGGTGCGCCAACCGCTGCCCCGTGCTGTGGTCGCAGCACGCGATCCGGCAGCCCGCCGAGCGATCGAGCGCCTCGTCGACCAGTTCATGGACGAACTCAACGTCAAGGCGGTCGAATTCGCCGATCGGCCCGAAGACTATTTGAGCTATCGAGTGAAGCCGAACTTGCCGGTCCTTGGGCCACGGCTCGGGCCCAAGTTGCCAGTCCTCCAGCGGGCACTGGCCGGAATCGATCAGAATGCGTTGGCTCGCCAGCTCCGAGCCGGGCGAAGCGTCACGCTCACGCTCGATGGTGAGGAACTGGAGTTCGGTTCCGACGACTTCTTGGTCGAGTCGGTCGATCGGCCGGGGTTCGCGGCCTTCGAGGATCGCGACCTGCTCGTGGCTGTCGATCTCACGATCACGCCGGAACTCCGGCTCGAGGGTCTGGCTCGCGACTTCATTCGCGGCGTCCAAGAGGCGCGCAAGAATGCCGGCTTCGAGATCGACGAGACGATCGAGATCGTCTACCGCGCCGAGGGCGAATTGGCTGCGGCGGTCGAACGCTTCGCTGACTCCATCAAGCACGAGACGCTCGCCGTCGACCTGCGTGCCGGTGAACCCGAGAGGGAGGATGGTCACGTCGAGGAGGTCAAGGTCGGTCGCGAGCGATTCGTCGTCGCTTTGCGCCGCGTCGGGCGACTGGCTGAGGCACGCCGGTGACGGTCGACACGATGGCCGACGAACGGCACTGGACCGACATCGCGGCGGACGCTCTCGATGTTCCAGGATGGGACGTCGCGCGGTATGGGCCAGTACGCGAGCGCCTCGTCATCCTGCCGCGCAGCCAGCGTTCCTGCACGCTTGTCCAGCCGGCTGACCTCGATCGGCTGCTCGACCTGGCCCAGGACGATCCGGAGGAGCACCTTCCATACTGGGCCGAACTGTGGCCCAGCGGAATCGCGTTGGCGGACGCTCTTCTCCTCGACCCGCACCCGGTTCACGGGCAGCGCGTCTTGGAACTGGGCTGCGGATTGGGTCTCACCGCGATCGCTGCTCTCTGGGCCGGCGCCCGCCTGGTGGCGATCGACTACAGTGCCGAGGCCCTCGCGCTCACCCGCTGGAACTGTTCGAGGAATACCGGGCGTGTGCCGGAGCTCCTCCGAATGAACTGGCGTTGCCCGAGTGAGCAGCTGGCTACTGTGATCGGTTCCAGCAGCGTCCCGGTTATCCTCGCCGCCGACGTCCTGTACGAAGATCGCGATGTCGAGCCGTTGCTCCGACTGGTCGAGCACCTGCTCGCGCCAGGTGGCTTGCTGTGGTTAGCAGAGCCGGGGAGACGGACAGCCACCACCTTCATCGAGCGACTGGGCCAGAAGGGTTGGTTCGACGAGGTCGAGACATGGTCCGGTCCCTGGCCCGATGCTGGTGATACCGCAGTCGTCGTGGCCGTCCATCGCCTCCGACGACCAGGGCGATGATCCGCACCTCTTGTCCGCGATCGACGCGAGCTGACCGGAGGGCACAGCAGGTGCTGCTCTGCGACAGCGGATTCGTCGGCACGTTCCGAGCACGCTCCAACGGTAAGCGAGGATTCCCCACATGTCCGACCGATGTTACCCTGCACTCGACGAGGAATAGAGTGGGAGGAGAGCGGATCTCGTGCGGATCGACTGCCACACCCATTTCTACCCTGCGGGATACCTGCATGCGCTCGCAGCCGAGAGCGAGGCTACGACGCTGCAACGAGACGCTGATGGCCGCATGGTGTTGCACTATGCCGGAGACTACAACGTTCTCGCTCCGGCTCATCACTCGCTCGAGGCACGCCTTGCCGACATGGAGCGTGCCGGGATCGACATGGCGATCCTTTCGTTGACCACTCCCGGAGTGCATGGGGAGCGACCGGAAGTCGGCGAACGACTCGCTCGTATCGTCAATGACGAGTTCGCGGAGATTCAGCGCCGCTATCCGCAGCGTTTTCGTTGTCTCGCGACGCTGCCTCTCCAGTCATCGGAAGCCGCTGCACGGGAATTGGAGCGCGCTGTCCGCGAGCTCGGACTCGTCGGTGCCATGCTGTTTTCCAACGTCAACGGGCGGCCGATCGACCTTCCTGAGTTCTGGCCGATCTACGAGGCTGCTGAGGCCCTGGGTGCCCCCCTAGTCATCCATCCGACCAGTCCGCCTTTCGCCGATCACCTCGCCGACTATCGCCTGGTAGCCCTACTCGGCTTCGCCTACGATACGACGCTTACAGCAGTGCGCATGGTCCTCGCAGGCGTGCTGGATCGCTTTCCGCGGCTGATTCTGATTCAGACGCATCTCGGTGGCGTCCTTCCCTATCTCGCGGAGCGTGTCCAGCGCGGCTACCGGGCTTATCCGGAACTCCGTGGCCGCCTCGAGCGCGATCCCATGGACTACTTCCGCGAGATGTACCTGGATACCGTCCTCTTCGATCCGGCCTGTCTCTTGCTCGGTTTGGCCTTCGTCGGTGAGGATCGGCTGCTCTTGGGGAGCGATCATCCCCATCAAGTCGGAGATATCGACAAGGCTCCGCGCGTCATCGAGGAACTCCCCATCGCTCCTCGCGCCAAACAGAAGATTCTCTCCGGGAACGCTCGTCGTCTTTTCGGTCTCGACCAGATATCAGCTTCGGTGGTGTGACGATGCCCGGCGAGACGCTCCTCGTCTTTCAGAGCGGAGGTCCCACCGGAGTCATCAACGCGACACTCGCCGGTGTCGTCGAGCAAGCCCGCTCGAGCGGCTACACCCGAGTGCTCGGCGCGCAGCACGGCATCACCGGCCTGGTCACTGAGACGCTGGTCGACCTCTCCGCCCTTTCACCTGCTCAACTCGACCGACTAGCTCGCACTCCGGGTGCGGCACTCGGTACCTCGCGCCAACGCCTAGACGAGAGTAGCAGTCGAGCAGCACTTGCCACCTTACGCGTGCACCGCGTGACAGCGGTCGTCGCCATCGGGGGCAACGATACGGCCGCGAGCGCACTCGCGCTCCTGGCACATGCCGAACAGGCAGGTTACCCGTTGGCGGTCGTGCTCGCCCCCAAGACGATCGACAACGATCTTGCGGAGACGGATCACACTCCTGGCTATCCTTCGGCTGCTCGCTTCCTCGCACTCGCGACGCGCGATCTCATGCTCGATTGCCGCTCCCTCGCGACCTTCTATGCATTTACCGTCCTCGAGGTGCAAGGACGGAATGCCGGCTGGCTCGTCGCCGCTTGCGGGCTCGCGATCGACGAGTCACTGGCCACGCACCTCCAGCTCGTCTTCCCCGAGCGCCCCCCGCGATCGAGCCACGATCTCGCTGAGGAGTTCGCCTCGCTCCAGCAACGGCTCGGCTGGCTCCTCCTCGTCGTCCCCGAAACGTTGCGTCGTGAGGACGGCCGACCCTTGGCCGAGGCAGCGCCTCGCTGGGTCGATCCACACGGGCATCCCTACCCGCCGAGTCCAGCTGAAGCGCTCGCGCACGCGCTGGAAACCGTCTGTGGCGCACGAGCACGCGTCATCCGACCGGGAGCGCTGGCACGCTGCTTCCGGGAGACGGTCGTCGAACTCGATCGGGAAGAAGCTCGCGCGATCGGACGAACCGCAGTCGAATGGCTGGCCACTGGCCAGTCGGCAGTCATGGTCGGCATCGAACGTCTCAGCGACGATCCGTACCGCGTACGGTTCCGGCCGGTTCCGCTCCAGCGGGTCGCCGACCACGAGCGCCTCCTCCCGCCCGAGTTCATCAGCCAGGACGGTCGCCGGGCGACGACAGCGTTCGCCCGCTACGCGCGACCACTGGTTGGGGAATTCGCTGCGACGGAGACGCACCACGCGTGGTCGCGCTGACCCATTAGAGCCAGAATTCCCCGGACAGCTGTGGGAGGGGCCGCATCGTGAACGCGCGCCTCAGATCACGACGTACCCTTCCGCATCGCGATCGACCATCCGCCGCGCGTACCGTCCGAAGTCCGGAAGTCGCGGTAAGAGCTCTCCGAAAAGACGCTCGTTGAATGCGTTGTGTGCTTCACGGCTTTCCCACCGCTCGACCCAAACGTAGCGGAGTTCTTCGTCGAGGCGCACCAACTCCGAAGAGATGCACCCCTCCGCCTCTCGGGCGGCAGCGATCAAAACCCGAAAGGTTTGCTCGAACTCAGGTTGCATCCCTTCGTCCACTTCGAAGAAGCTCAAATCGACGAACATCCCTTTCCCCCGATCTCGTCATCACACTCGAGCGTGCTCCTTGCCTGGCTCCAAGTCAAGCGCACCCCCAAGCGCACCAGCTGAACCATCGAGCCTAGTCGCGAACTGACCGCCGAAGCACGACACCCCTTGCCGGCTCGTGGATACCGACCGAGCGCCCCGCTCGCATATCTCCTGCCACCTGGGCGGGTCTTGCGTCATCGCCTATCCTGATGAGCGGCATCGTTCCGGCGAGGAGGGCAGCTGTGACGAGGCGATCGATCATCGGTATTCTCGGCGGGATGGGACCACTCGCGACGGTCGATCTCTACCGCAAGATCATCGAAGCGACGCCGGCCGAACGCGATCAGGATCACCTGCATGTCATCATCGACGCCGACCCTTCGATTCCCGACCGTACAGCGGCCTTGCTCACCGGTGGACCTGACCCAACCCCCTGGCTCCTCGCCGGTGCGCAGCGCCTGGAACGGGCTGGTGCAGACTTTATCGTCGTTCCCTGCAACACTGCTCATGCCTTCTTGCCTCGTGTTCGAGCGAGTATCTCGATCCCCATCCTGAGCATGATCGCCGCGACCGCTGAGCGAGCAGCAGCAGTGGCCCCCACGGGATCCGTCGTTGGCCTTTTAGCCACTCCTGGAACGATCGCCAGCCGTCTCTACCAGCAGGCGCTAGCGGAACGCCGCCTTCGCTGTATCGTCCCGGATCCCCAGTGGCAGGAACGAGTCACTGAGGCTATCGCACTCGTCAAGGCGGGACGAACCGATCGGGAGGTAGCCGCGCTCGTCCTCGAGACAGGCCGCCAGCTCATCGCGCATGGCGCAGCAGCGCTCATCCTGGGCTGCACCGAGCTTCCGATCGTCTTTCCGATCACCGAGGTCTCCGTTCCCGTGCTCGATGCGACTCGCATCCTCGCCGAAACTGCTGTCCGCATCGCCCGCGGTGAACGTCCGCTCGCCGAACTCGCAGCGCCGCTTCTCGTTTGAGATCCGCACCAGTGCGCAAAGCCCCCAGCCGGGCTCGGTCGCTACACTTGCACTGCGGGCCGAAGCAGGCTCGCGAGGACGATTGCGAATATGCCTGTACGCTCCTCAGCGCCCCTGGCGCTGGTCATCGCTATCATCACGAGTGCGACGCTTTTCCTCTTCCCGAGCGAATGCTCCTGTGGAGCCACCGAGCCGCATCCGCACGCGTTGTTCGAGTTGCCAGGGCATCACCATCGGCCAGGAGCAGGTGACACGACACCCGACCAGATGTTCGGCCCCCAGCTCGCTCAGCCCAGTGCGACCAGCACAGCGAACTGGCTCACCGTCCACGCGGTCTTTTGGAACGTTCCGCTCAGGCCCAGTATTGTCGCGATGACACCCCGCCCCGACCGAGAGATGGCTCGGAGCGGTCGTGCAGTCAGACCCGAACCACGACCGCCGCGTCGTGTGCCCTTCCCCGAAGGCTGGCTTGTCGACGCGTCGATAGGGGGTCGAGATGCAGCGACTCTTCCGAGCTAGTGCGCTCTTCCTCGCAATGTTGATCGTCGTGCTGCCACTCACGGCTTGCCGCCGGGGCGAAGCACGAGCCGAACAGTTCAAGCTCGACATCCTGGCCATCAGCCCGGAACCACCGATCGTCGGCCCGGCTGAGATCCAGTTGCGCCTGCGCGATCAGCGCGGCCAACCACTCACCGGACTCGGCACGATCGAGGTCGAGGGCACCATGTCCCATGCTGGAATGGAACCCGTGATCGTGCGAGCGCGCGAGGCGGGTGACGGAATCTACGTGACGCAGGACTTCCGCTTCACCATGGCCGGTGATTGGATCATCATCGCCCGCGGTACCTGGAACGGACAACCGTTCGAAGCCCGCGCCTGGATCGCCGGCGTGCGGACAGGCACCGCACCCGCGACACCCCACCACGACCAGACGTCGAGCCCGACTCCTTCTCCCTGAGGAGCCGCGCGATGGAACGGGAACGCCGACTGACTCTGAGGTTACCGGATCTCCTCGCGATCCCGCTGGTGGGGCATTTTTTGCGCTGGCGCCACGCGCGGACGAGCGCGCAAGCAGTGTTGCTCCTCGCGGCCCTCATGCTCTTGTACGACGGCTTTTTCGGCCCGCCACTGGCCCCCAAGAACCTGGCTGGGGTCCTACCCTGGGTCCACTGGCGCGGCTTCGTCGTCCTGAGCTTGTTGCTCCTCGGTAACTGGTTTTGCTTCGCCTGCCCCTTCCTGCTCCCACGTCGCCTCGCGCAGCGCTGGTTCCGTCCGCGGCTGGCCTGGCCGCACTGGTTGCCCGGCAAGTGGGTCGCCGTGCTGCTCCTCTTGCTCTTCTTCTGGGCATACGAGGCGTTCGATCTGTGGGCCAGTCCGTTGCTGACCGCGTGGGTTGCCCTGGCCTACTTCGTCGGCGCATTCGTCGTCGATGGTCTCTTCCGCGGGGCCGCTTTTTGCAAGCATGTCTGTCCGATCGGACAATTCAACTTCATGGGCTCCCTGCTCTCACCCACCCAGGTGACGATCCGCAACCCGGCGGTCTGCACGTCTTGTCGCACCAAGGACTGTATCCGCGGCCGGTTCAGTCCACAGGGAACTCTCCTCCAGCGCGGCTGCGAGCTCGGACTCTTCCAGCCGAGGAAGGTCGGCAACCTCGACTGCACGTTTTGCCTCGACTGCGTCCACGCCTGCCCCTACGGGAACGTCGGGATTCGCTTCCGGCTCCCGCTCCTTGACGAACTCGATCCCGAGCGGAATCGCTCCGGAATCGGGCCACTCGCCAGTCGAACGGATTGGTTGACGCTCGTTGTCGGCCTTACTGCGATCGGCTTCCTCAACGCCTTCGGCATGGTTTCGCCGATCTATCGTTTTCTGAGCTGGCTCAGTCGCGTCCTCGGGACGTCGAACGAAAGGGTGCTGATCGCCATCTTCTTCACCGGTGGGTTGGCGATTCTCGCGGCCGCGGTCATCGGAGCGAGCTGGCTCACCAGTCGACTGGCGCGCCGTGGTTCGACCGGTTGGGTCGCCAGTCGCTTCGCGTACACGCTGGCGCCGCTCGGTTTCGGCATGTGGGCGGCGCACTACCTGTTCCACTTTTTCACCGGTGCGCTGACTATCGTGCCGCTTTTCCAGAGTTTCGCCTACGACCTCACCGGACGAGCGCTACTCGGGGTACCGGACTGGCGGTTAGCCAGCCTCCTCTCTCTTCAGACGACCGGTGACCTCGTGGTCGTCGTTCTCGGACTGGGAGCTGCTGGTTCTTTGCTGTGGACCCTTTGGCTGGGTCGCAAGGAGGGGTTCACGCTCGCAGCGCTCCTTCCCTGGATCGTCGTGCACGCGTCGCTCTTTCTCTTCGGCGTGTGGCTGCTCGGGCAACCGATGGAAATGCGGGGTACACTGCTCGGTTGAGGGCAGGTGAGGGATGCGTTCCAGTCAATTGACTCGTGCGACCGTTTTCGGATTACTCGCCGTCCTGGTCACGGCTTGGTCGGCCGCGGCCAACGGCGGACAGGTGCGGATCGCGAACTATCCGATCGGCCCGTACGAGATCACCGTCTTCACGAGCCCGACGCCTTTACAGACGGGGACAGTCGATGTCAGCGTCCTCCTGCAGCGTCGCGATACGAAGGCGATCGTGGACGATGCGCAGATCGTCTTGACGATCGAGCCGGTCAGCG
Organism: Thermomicrobium roseum DSM 5159; assembly: GCF_000021685.1. Taxonomy (GTDB): domain Bacteria; phylum Chloroflexota; class Chloroflexia; order Thermomicrobiales; family Thermomicrobiaceae; genus Thermomicrobium; species Thermomicrobium roseum. Next base: position 1,077,658 of record NC_011959.1, read on the forward strand.
GTGGGCCTTCGCGGCAGTATCCGGTCACCCGCGAGCAAGCGACGAACAAACTGTATTACGCTGCTGAGTTTCCGGTTGACCAGCCCGGATCGTACCGGATGCGACTCGACGTTCGAGCACCCGAAGGCGCTGGAGCAGTCGAGTTCGACGTAGCGGTCGAACGGGCTGGCTCCTCGCTCTGGCGTTCATGGTGGCTCTGGGGGGCGATCGTCCTGCTGCAGATCCCGCTCTGGTGGTGGCTCTTCGGGGGCAGGACGCAAGTCCGCGGGCAGACGAAAACCCGGCCGACTCCGGCGAGCAAACGATGACGCTGCGACGCCTTCGCCTCCTTCTCTGGATTCTCGCGCTCTCGGCTCTGGGTACCAGTGCAGGGATCGCGTGGTACCGCTGGTACATTGCGCAGCACACGGACACCTGGGCCCTCGAGCTGGATGGGAGACCAGTCCCCGCTTTCCAACTCCTCGACCAGGACGGTCGGCTCGTTTCCCTCGATGCTCTCGAAGGCGACCTGTTCGTGGTGACCTTCGCCTACACCACCTGCCCTGATACTTGCCCAGTGACACTGCGCAGACTCGTCGCCGTGCTCCAGCGTCTCCCCGAGACGCTGCGCGATCGCATTCAGCTTCTGGCCGTCACCGTCGACCCAGAGCGCGATACACCCGATCGGCTTCGCCAGTACGCCGTCGCCAACGGCTTCGATCTGTCTCTCCGCTTCTTGACCGGTGACCGCGCCGCACTCGAGCCGGTCTGGAGTGGCTTCGGGATCGCCGTCGTTCGCCACCCACTTCCCCAAGGACAGTACGAGGTCCAGCACACTGCTGTGACCTACATCCTCGATCGCAGTGGGTCACTGCGCTATCTCATCCGCGATGAGGCGCTCGAGCCAGCTCGCCTCGCCGAGCTCCTCGAGCGCCTCGTCCGATGATTCGAGTCCCGTGACCGATCGGAAACCGCGCTCGACGGTCAGGTCGCCGCGAGCGCGTGACCGATCACTCCGCGATCTCGCTGGCGAACTCGTTCTCCGTCTCGGTCAGCGCCTCGTCGATGATCGTCACGATGCGATCGAGTTCCTCGTACGTGACGACCAGCGGCGGAGCGACGTGCACGATCTCCCAGACGCGCGTGAGCAACCCCTTCTCGTTCATACGCCGTTCGAGCGCCTTGATGAAAGCGCTGTTGCGCGGCCATTTCTCCTTGGTCGCCTTGCTCTTGACTAGTTCGATCCCGCACATCAGGCCCAGGCCACGCACGTCACCGACGGTGGGGTGCCGGAGCAGCTCCTTGAGCCTCTCGAGCAAATACGCACCCTTCTCGGCGCTCTGCTGCACTAACCCTTCCCGCTCGAAGATCTCGAGATTCTTCAGCGCGGCTGCTGCCGCAACGGCATGCCCACCGAAGGTGAGCAGGTGACCGAGCGGAACTTCCTTCTGCTCCTGGAAGATTTGGAAGACACTGTCGCGAACTGCCACTGCGCCCATCGGGGCATATCCGGAAGTAATGCCTTTGGCCATCGTCATCAGATCAGGAACGACCCCGAAGTGCTCAGCCGCGAACAGCTTCCCGGTGCGCCCAAAACCGTTGATCACTTCGTCCATGATCAAGAGAACACCGTATTTGTCACAGATCTCACGCAAACGCTGCCAATACTTGGGCGAGGGTACGTGGACGCCATTCGAGGTCGAGATCGGCTCGCCGATCACCGCCGCGACCGTCTCCGGATCCTGATAGAGGATCTCCTGCTCGACGTAGTTGGCACACATCAGATCGCCTTCCTCGCCTTCCAGCCCGAAGTCGTTGCGGTACCGGTTAGGCGAGGGGACATAGTACACCCCATACATAAAGGGCCCGAAGAACTTCTCGTTGCGCGACTGCGTCAACGACATCGCCCCATACGTCATGCCGTGGTAGCTGCCTCGCCGAGCGATGATCTTGTACCGCTTGGGAAATCCGCGCATCGCCTGGACTTGCTTGGCGATCTTGATGGCGCTCTCCACCGCCTCCGAGCCACCGGAGCAGAAGAAGACGCGATTTAGATCGCCAGGCAAACGGAGCGCAAGCTCGTGTGCCAAGCGCACCGTCGGGACTGTCGTATGGTTGGCGGACGAGACGTAGGCGAGCTTGGACGCCTGCTCCGCCATCGCTTCGGCGATCTCCTTGCGACCGTGTCCAGCATTCACCACCCAAAGCCCGGACAACCCGTCGATGAATTCCCGACCGTAGACGTCGACCAGCGTGCTCCCGTACGCACGTTCGAAGACGCGAAAACCTCGCTCCTCCGCGAGACGGATCCACTCGGCGGAGTGGATCCAGACATGCTTGAGCGCTTCCTGCTCGAAATCCGGTGCGGTGCGTGGCTCCGGATGCACCGCCGCGACCTCAGTCATACGACACCCCCTGAAATCCATCGTGACGGCCGACCAGCCGTCGTCTCCAACGTTGCGGACGCGAACAGGGACAGTCCGAGAACCCTGTCTCCACCGTTCCGCACAGCTGTAGTCTCACACAGTGCACCGAAGTCGGCAAGGGGGTTCCCTCGGAAAACGCTATCGGCACATCATCGCCACTGTAAGACTTGAAAACTGCATTCCAAAAAAGCGAGCGCTCAGCGGTCGAACAGTGAAGAGGATCCGCAACGGCTTCCTTGGGCTGGGCCCAGCGCTCGCCTTAGGTAAGCTGGGCGCGCATGCACGAGCAGGCGGGACTCCACTGCTCGCCCCTCCCCTCCGAACCGGCGGGCCGAGCGCCGCTCAGCCAGAGCGGACGCGGTAGCATCGCCCACCTGCACTCCTGCGGCCGTTGACGTTTGGCGCCGGCTCGACGCGGTCGCCGCCGCAGACAAACCTGACACTCGCCTCGATCGTGGCTGACCTCTTGCGCACCGCTCATGGTCCTGCTATAGTGTGAAGCTGAAGTCCTCACGGTGAGCCCGCGCAACGGTGCGCGTGCTTGTAGAGGAGGGAACGGAATGGCTGCATCGCTGCGGCGAACCGGTATCGTCCTGTATTCGTACCTCACGACTCGTCTTCTGCTCCTCGACGAAGGTACTGCTCGTCGTCCACCTTGCCAGAGGACAAGGTAACGCGCTCGCTGCCGATCCTCGTGGCGCACTGATTCGCGCTCGAGCAGCTGCAGGATCGGTTCATCTTCGCTGTTTTCCAGTCGATCGCCAGGAAAAGGTGCTGCGTCGCTCGTTGTCGGAGAGCGACGACCTCGCTGCAGAGGGAAGGAGAAACGAACGCGATGAAGCGTCTGAGCGTCGAGGAGTCAGCGGGAGCCGCCCCACTCTATAGCCCGCAATACGAGCATGATGCGTGTGGCACCGGGTTCGTGGCTGATCTCGCTGGTCGGGCAAGCCACGAGATCGTGGAGTACGCGCTCGAAGCCGTCGTCAATCTGACGCATCGTGGTGCTGTCTCCGCCGATGCCAAGACAGGTGACGGAGCAGGGATCACCGTCCAGATTCCCCGCAAGCTTCTCCTCCGGGAACTCGCGCGGCTGGGTGTCGAGGCAGTCGATCCGGCTGATCTGGCTGCGGGTCTCGTCTTCTTACCAGCTGACAATGACGACCTGGCTATCCGCTGTAAGGACGAGCTGACCAGCGCGCTGCGACGGCAAGGTATCGATGGGATCTGGTGGCGGCTCGTTCCGGTCGATCCTGGGGTACTCGGCGAGCAGGCGCGCGCCACGATGCCACGCATCGAGCAAGTGATCGCGCTGCGCCCGGTCGGCTGTGACGAGATGGAGTTCGAGCGCCGGCTCTACCGCGCTCGGCGGCGCGCCGAGCAGGCCGCCAAGGAACTCGGTGTGCGCAGCTTCTTCGTTCCGTCGCTCTCCTGCCGGACGATCGTCTACAAGGGTCTCTTTGTCGCCCGCGACCTCGGCACTTTCTACGCCGATCTCCGAGACCCGGACATGGAGAGTGCGCTGGCGCTGTTCCACCAGCGCTACAGTACGAACACCTTTCCCACCTGGCAGCTGGCACAGCCGTTCCGGCGCATCGCGCATAACGGCGAGATCAACACCTTGCAAGGTAACCGGAACTGGATGCGAGCCCGCGAACCGGAACTCTCCTCACCGCTGTGGGGCGACTCCCTCGCCGAGCTTTTCCCGATCATCGATCCGGACGGTTCGGACTCGATGAGTCTCGACCAGGTCCTCGAATTCCTCGAGCTCTCGGGGCGCGACATCGTCCACGCAGTAGCGATGCTCATCCCCGAAGCCTGGGAAAACATGGCCGATCTGGATCCGGCCATCCGCGCTTTCTTCGACTACCACGCCGGGCTCATGGAGCCATGGGATGGACCGGCAGCCATCGCGTTCACGGATGGTCGCGTCGCTGGCGCCGTCCTGGATCGGAACGGCCTGCGACCAGCCCGGTACTCGATCACCGAGGACGGACTCGTGGTTCTCGCGAGTGAGACGGGCGTGATCGACCTCTCCGACCGGAAGGTGATCGAGCGCGGGCGACTCGGGCCGGGTCAGATGTTGGTCGCCGACACGATCACGGGCACGGTGTATCGGAACGAGGAGATCAAGCAGCTCCTGGCCACCCGCAAACCGTATGGCGAATGGCTGACGCAGTATCGTCTCTCCCTGGGTAGCGCGCCGGTCGATGGAAACGGTCACGAGATCGACGAGCAGAGCTGGCTCCGTCGTCAGGTGGCTTTCGGCTTCACTGCCGAGGACCAGCGGTTGGTCGTTCATCCCATGGCAGTGGAGAACAAGGAGCCACTCTGGTCGATGGGAGACGACACCCCATTGGCCGTCCTGTCTCAGTTCCCGCGACCGCTCGCCCATTTCTTCCGACAGCGTTTCGCCCAGGTGACCAATCCGCCGATCGATTCGTATCGCGAAAAGCTGGTGATGTCACTCGACGTCCATCTCGGGCCGTGGCCGAATCTGCTGACCGAACTCCCCGAACACGCGCGCTTGCTGCATCTGAGCAGCCCATTCCTTACGGAGGATCAGCTGGCCGCGCTCGCCAATCACCCGGTACTACGAGCCCGAACGCTCGCTGCCATCTTCCCAGTTGCCGATGGACCGGCCGGACTCGAGCAGGCGCTCGAGCGACTCCTGAATGAGGCGGAAAGAGCGATCGACGAAGGCGCGAGTATCCTGATCCTGAGTGATCGTGCCGTCGATGCAGCACACGCACCGATCCCGATGCCGTTGGCGGTCGGTGCGCTCCATCACCACTTGATCCGGATCGGGAAGCGCTTGCGCGCCTCGCTCGTCTGCGAAACAGGCGATGTTTGGGATGTCCACCAGGCAGCAGTGCTGATCGGTTACGGAGCCGCTGCCGTGCATCCGTATCTGGCGCTCCACGTCGCCCGCAGTTTCGCGGGAAGCCGTGGCGCTGAGCATCTTTCCGCTGACCAGCTCGCCAAGAACTACCTGAAGCAACTGGATGCAGGCCTGCTCAAGATCATGTCCAAGATGGGCATCTCGACGCTGGCCAGCTACCAGGGTGCCCAGTTGTTCGAAATCCTCGGGTTGGACCGATCCGTGGTCGATCGGTACTTCACCGGTACGCCCTCACGGCTGGGCGGACTGGACCTCGCCGGGATCGCAGAGCGTGCCCTTGCCCGCCACCGCGCAGCCTTCACTGCGCCGCTGGACAAGCTGCCCGACTGGGGATTCGTCCGATTCCGCAAGGACGGCGAATACCATGCTTTCAGCCCGACGAATGTGCGCGCGCTGCAGCAGGCGGCGCAAACCGGCGATCGCGATGCATACCGCCAGTATGTGCAGCTCGTGCAGCACCGGCGGCCAGCGACGCTGCGCGACCTCCTCACCTTCCGCCCGACCGAGCCGATTCCATTGGAGGAAGTCGAGCCCGCTGAAGAGATCCGCAAGCGATTCGTCGTCACCGCGATGTCTCTCGGTGCCCTCTCGCCAGAGGCCCATCGCACACTCGCGATCGCGATGAACCGCATCGGCGCGCGCTCCAACTGCGGTGAAGGCGGGGAGGATCCGGACTGGTACTACGAGAACGGCAGCGACGTGCCGCACAACAAGATCAAGCAGGTAGCCAGCGGCCGATTCGGCGTGACCGCCGAGTACCTCGTTCGTGCCGAGGAACTGGAGATCAAGATCGCCCAGGGATCCAAGCCGGGTGAAGGCGGTCAGCTTCCTGCCCACAAGGTCACGGCGATCATCGCACGATTCCGCCACGCCATTCCGGGCATCCAACTCATTTCTCCGCCACCACACCACGATATCTACAGCATCGAGGACCTAGCCCAGCTCATCTACGACCTCAAGATGGTCAATCCGCGGGCGCGCGTCGGCGTCAAGCTGGTGGCCGAGGCCGGTGTCGGGACGATCGCTGCTGGCGTCGCCAAGGCGCACGCCGACTACATCCTGATCAGCGGGCACAGCGGCGGGACAGGGGCGTCTCCCCTCTCATCGATCAAGTTCGCTGGGGTCCCCTGGGAACTCGGGCTCGCTGAGACGCAACAGACGTTGGTGCTCAACGATCTGCGGAGCCGAGTCCGCTTGCGGACCGATGGCGGCTTGCAGACCGCACGCGACATCATCATCGCCGCTCTGCTCGGCGCAGAAGAGTTCGGATTCGGTTCGGCGGCGCTCGTCGCCATCGGATGCGATATGGCTCGCCAATGTCACCTCAATACGTGCCCAACTGGTATCGCCACGCAGCGCGAGGATTTGCGGAAACGGTTCGCCGGTGAGCCGGAACACGTCATCAATTACTTTACACTTCTCGCCGAAGAAGTCCGCGAGTACCTGGCGATGCTCGGTGCGCGACGGCTCGACGACATCGTTGGGCGCGTCGAGCTCCTCGCGGTGCTCGACCAGCTCGATGGACCGGCAGCGACACTCGATCTGACCCCGTTGCTCGCACCTCCACCCGATCCGACCGCACCGCGACGGTGTCTCTACGACCGCAATATTTTCCACGATCTCACCGGCCCCGCACTCGACGAATGGTTGGTCGAGCAAGCGCGCCCGGCCCTCGAACAGCGCGAGCCCGTCCGCATCACTGCGACCGTACGCAATCATCACCGCGCCGTCGGCGGCCGGCTGGCTGGGGAGCTGAGCTTGCGCTTCGGTCGCGACCATGCGCCGGACGACTTGATCACGGTCGAGCTCACTGGCCAAGCGGGACAGAGCTTCGGCGCTTGGTGTTGGCACGGATTGACACTCATCCTGACCGGGGAGGCGAACGACTACGTCGGGAAAGGTATGGGTGGTGGCACGATCGTCGTTCGCTCTCCGGAGCCACCAGCTGACCCGACGCGTCCCCATGTCCTGGTCGGCAATACCGTCCTGTATGGTGCCACTGGTGGCCAGCTCTTCGTTGCCGGCCAAGCTGGTGAGCGGTTCGCGGTTCGGAACTCCGGTGCAGTAGCGGTCGTCGAAGGTGTCGGCGACCACGGCTGCGAATACATGACCGGCGGAGTGGTTGTGGTGCTCGGTCCGACGGGACGCAACTTCGCCGCCGGTATGACCAACGGGCTGGCGTTCGTCTTCGATCCGGAAGGCGTCTTCCCGACACGACTGAACCGCGATTACGTCCAGCTCGAGCGCTTGAGTGACGAGGACGACGAGCTCCTTCGCTCGCTCATCGCCCAGCATGTTGCCTTTACCGGGAGCCAACGCGGGCGAGAGATCCTGGAGCGCTGGGCAGAACTCCGCAGCGCGTTCTGGAAAGTGGTGCCCCATCCACCGATCGAGGCAGTCGAGGAACGCCCAGCGCGTCGCGCCCGCGAGCGCGCGGTCGAGGCCCAAGCCGTTGCAGACTGACCTCCCATCCATCCCATGCCACAACCGGCCCCCGGGAGCATCCCCGGGGGCCGGTTGGTGGGTGGGGATGAGGTCATTTGCTCGATCAAGCCACCGGCGTGACGGCTGCTTCATCCCGCTCGCCCGTTCGGATGCGATAGACCCGCTCGACCGGGAGGACGAAGATCTTGCCGTCACCGACCTCCCCGGTGCGTGCCGCACTGAGAATGGCATGCACCGTCGGCTCGACAAAATGGTCGGACACGCCGATGTCGAGCCGAATCTTGGGGGAAAGCTCCATCTTCACGGTCATGCCGCGATACGTCTCCACTTGCTCCGTCTCTCCACCGTGTCCTTGGGCAGCCGAAATCGTCAGCCCACGCACCTCTGCACGGAACAACGCTTCCAGAACCTCGTTGAGCTTCTCTGGTCGAATGATGGCGACGATGAGCTTCATGCGCTGCCCCCCACCTTTTCGACGACCGGCCCAGGTCGCGCCGTCACCTCGCCCGTCCGGCTCAGCGGCAAGAGCAACACCGCCCCCTCTCCACTCGTGTAGGCCTGCTCGCCGTGCTCGGTGACGTCCAAGCCGGCACGCTCGGCAGCATCCGCAACGCGGAGCGACGTCACCAGTGCGATCGCTCGCAAGATGAGGAACGTGCCAGCTGCACTATAGGCGACGACCGCAAGCACAGCGACCGCTTGGATCAGCAGTTGCAGCGGGTTCCCGAAGAGCAGCCCGTTCGCGACTCCGTTCCACGACTCCTGCGCGAAGACACCGGTCAACAATGCTCCGGTCAGCCCACCGACACCGTGTGCCGCGAAGACATCGAGCGAATCGTCGAGTCGCGTCCGGGCTCGCCACAGCAACGCGAAATAACTCGGAAAGGCAGCGAGCGCCCCGAGTACGATCGCCGACAATGGCGAGACGAATCCCGCAGCTGGAGTGATGGCGACGAGACCGACGACGATCGCCGTCGCGAGTCCTACGGCCGTCGCCTTGCCGCTCCGCACGAGGTCGAGAATCATCCACACCAGCGCGGTTGCCATCGGCGCCAGCATGGTGTTCGCGAAAGCGAGTCCCGCGATCTCGTTCGCCCCGAGTGCACTCCCCGCGTTGAACCCGAACCAGCCGAGCCACAGCAGCATCGCACCCAGCAAGACGAACGGAATATTGTGCGGAAGAATAGCCTGACGACCGTAATCGCGTCGGCGGCCGAGGACGAGTGCAGCCACGACGGCCGCGATACCAGCATTGATATGCACCACAGTTCCACCTGCAAAATCGAGGGCCCCCAGGTCAGCGAGCCAGCCACCTCCCCAAATCCAATGCGCGATCGGTGCATAGATCGCGATCGCCCAGAGACCGAGGAATGCGAGGTAAGGGCCAAAGCGCATGCGTTCTACGAGCGCCCCTGAAATGAGTGCGGCGGTGATGACGGCGAAAGTCCCCTGGAAGGCCATGAACAGCACGTGTGGGATCGCGCCGGACGCTTCTAGGTCGACCCCACGCAACAGCGCGTGCGAAAGGCCCCCGACCAGCGGCCACCCGGCGGAAAAGGCGAGCGAGTAGCCGAGCAACGCCCACGCGAGCCCTACGACAGATACCGCGCCGAAACTCATCATCAGCGTGTTGAGAACGTTCTTGGAGCGAACGAGCCCCCCATAGAAAAACCCTAATGCCGGGGTCATCAGGAGGACCAATGCTGTCGCAACCAGCATCCAGGCGATCGCCCCCTCGCTCATCGTCGAGCTCCTTCCTGCTGCCTCAGCGCAGCGACCGACGAATCTCCCGCCTCTCCTCATCGATACGATGCGCCAATGGTGGTCCGCGCTGTCGCCGAATGCGTTCGACCGGCATCATCGCTCCTTTCCCTTCGTGCACGATACCGGGACGAAGACCGCGCTGCCCCGGCACGGTGCGCAAAGCGCACCGGGTCGCTTATGCACGCAGCACAAAGAGCTGAGCAGTCTCGGATGAGGTGGTCGAGTGAGGGCAGCTCGTTCCGGACTCGAGAACAGTGCCAACGCAGCGATCGTTCGCGCGCTACACTGTGACCTTCGGGAGAGTCGGATGGGGACCGATCGGACAACAGATACCGACAGCGTGCTCGACCAGTGGCGACTTGCACCGTTTCATCTGGGATCGTTCATCGGACCCTACACCGGTGCGAGTTTCCCGGTTTTCTTCCCACTCTTGCAAAGCGTCTTCGGCGTCGATCGCGCGGCTCTCTCCACCATCGTCCCTGCGTACCTCGCGACGTTCGGCCTGTGCCAATTCTTCTCCGGCACGATTTCCGACCTCACCTCGCGGCGCTCGACCATCCTGGCCGGTTTCGGCGGCTTCGGTTTCGCCGCACTCGTCTGCGCCCTGGCTCCCAACCTGCCAGTCTTTTTGCTGGGTTGTATCTTGCTCGGCATCGCCAATGCCTTCACCACACCGATCCTGCTGGCAACGTTGGGTGACACCTTGCCGACCCAACGCCTCCCCCGCACGGTCACCATCTTTTCTGCTGCCAATCAAGCTGGCCATCTGCTCGGGCCACTCGTGGCAGGTCTCCTCGTGGCCTGGTCATGGCGTCTCTTCTTCGTCAGCGCCACGTTTCTCAGCTGGGTCGTCGGACTCTGGCTTCTCGTTTGGTTCGCTCGCTTCGGCCATGCCGTACCACATCGTCCACGCTACGCCTCAATGCAGGCTGCCCTGCGCGACCTCGTCCAGGCACTCGACCGAGCGACCGCCCGCGTGGTCGCACTGGCCTTTCTCGCCAACGCCGCGATCATGGGAACCGCGTACTTGCTCGGGCAAGCATTGCGCGATCTGTGGCAGTTGGACTACGCGCTGATCGGGCTGATCGTCGCGCTCTATGGTGTCGGGGCGCTCTTGTTCGCCCCGGTGACTGGTTTGCTCCTGGAGCGCCTCGGGACGCAACGGAGTGCCGCCATCGGGCTCACAAGTGTCGCGACGACGATCGTGCTGATGGCAGTCGCACCGAATCCGCCGTCGTTCGCTCTCGCATACCTGGGGCTCGGTCTCGCTGCGATGCTGACCTGGACGGCCTTCAGCATCCTTGCAGTCGAGGCAGCACCGACCCATCGCGGCACGACATCGGCCTACTTCCTCGGAGCGCGGTTCTTGATCCAGGGTCTCGCTCCGGCACTGTATACGCCGGTCTACGGCACCCTCGGACCACGCGCGATGTTCGCACTGTCTTCCGTGCTCGCCCTCGCCGCCCTGCTGCCGCTGCGCTTCCTCCGCCCGTCACTCGCCCCGCCATCCGCCACGACAGCCGTGCACAGCGATCACTCGGCTTCCTGCGCTAACCGCTGTAACTCGTAGAGTGTCGTCAGCGCCTCGAGCGGCGTCATCCCGTCGAGTTCCAGCGAGCGCAGTCGTTCCAAGACAGGATGAGGCGGGCTGAAGAGCGTGAGCTGGATCGTCAGCGGTACCTCCTTGGCCATGCTCTGGCGCCGCCGCGTGTGCTCACCGCTGCGTGCTGATTCGAGCTCCTGCAGGATCTCCCGTGCCCGACGAACCACCGCGTGCGGCAGGCCAGCGAGCTGGGCCACATGGATCCCATAGCTCTTGTCCGCTCCACCCCGCACGACTCGGTGGAGAAAGACGACGCGATCACCTTCTTCCAACACGTCCATGCGGTAGTTACGGACTCGTGGTAAGACACGCTCCAGTTCCGTCAACTCGTGGTAGTGGGTCGCGAAGAGCGTTCGGCAGCCGAGTCGTGGATGGTTGTGCAAGTACTCCACCACTGCACGAGCGATCGCCAAACCGTCGTACGTGCTCGTTCCCCGACCGACCTCGTCCAAAACAACGAGCGAGCGGAGCGTCGCTTGGCGCAGAATCGATGCCGTCTCGACCATTTCCACCATGAAGGTACTCTGACCGGCCGCGATGTCGTCCTGGGCACCGATGCGGGTGAAAATGCGATCCACCAGCCCGATCCGAGCGAACTCGGCTGGCACGAAAGAACCGACCTGCGCCAAGAGCACGATCAGTGCGACTTGACGGAGAAAGGTCGATTTTCCTGCCATGTTGGGACCGGTGAGAATCACGATCTGATCGCTCTCGGTATCGAGCCGGGCGTCGTTGGAGACGAATCGGCCCGCTTCCAGCGTCGTCTCCACGACGGGATGGCGCCCACCCCTGATTTCCAAAACCGTACTCTCGTCGACAACCGGGCGGACGTACCGCCGGTCCACTGCCACCTCAGCGAGCGCACGGTAGACATCCAATTCAGCCACGAGCTGAGCTGCTCGCCGGATCTGTGCAGCGCAGCTCGCCAATTCTTTGACGACGCGCCGGTAGACCTCCTCCTCGAGTGCCGCGATTCGTTCCTCCGCCTGCAAGACCATGCTCTCGAACTCGCGGAGTTCCGGCGTTACGTAGCGCTCAGCCCCGACCAATGTCTGCTTACGCTGGTAATCGGGCGGCACGAGATGCCGATTGGCATGGCTCACCTCGATGTAGTAGCCAAAAACTTTGTTGTAGCCCACCTTCAGGGATCGGATACCGGTGCGCTCCCGCTCGCGCTGCTCCAACGAGGCGATCCACTCGCGCGCCGAACGTGCCCGTTCCCGCAGCTCGTCCAGCTCCGGCGCAAACCCGGCACGGATCACATGCCCCTGGCCGAGACTCGGGGGCGGATCCTCGACGATCGCTGACTCGATGAGACGAGCCGCCGGCAGGAGGTCCGGCAGAGCGGAGAGGGGTGCAAGTTCTGGTCGTCGGCCCGCTATCTCGGCGATTTCGGGCAAGCGAGCGAGCGAGTGACCGAGTTGGCGTAATTCACGAGGTGTCACATGCCCGGTCAAGACACGATTGGCCAACCGTTCCAGGTCGGCGACGCCGGCCAGGAGGATACCCAGCCGGGCACGGACGAGCGTCTCCTCGACGAGCGCCGCCACGCGCTCCTGCCGCTGCCGAATCGCGCCCACATCGAGGAGCGGCTGGCTGAGCCAGCGCCGGAGCAAGCGCGCACCCATCGGTGTTTCCGTCCGATCGAGAACCGACACCAGTGAATGAGCGCGCTCCCCGCGTGCCGACTCGAGCAGCTCGAGGTTGCGTCGCGTCACCGCGTCGAGCGTCATGAACGAATCGGTCTGGTACACGACGAGATCGTCGAGCTGGGGTAGCTGCCCCACCTGCGTGTCCAGAAGATACCCGAGGAGCGCGCCCGCTGCCCGCAGCGCCGCCGGGCGGTCCGCGAGCCCGAAGCTCGCGAGCGTTTCAACACCGAAGTGCTCGTGCAGGACGCGACGTGCCTCGTGCTCGCGCCAGGCGCGCTCCTCCAGCTCGGTGACGGCAGCTCCCTCGACGCCGATCACCCCGCGACGACCTGCCGGGAGCACGAGTTCAGCCGGTGCGATCCGCAAGAGTTCCCGTTCCACCGCTGCACGGAGTTCCTCGAGCTGTTCCGCAACCCACTCGGTCGCGGCGAACTCTCCCGTGGAAAGATCCGCATACGCCAGGCCGGCCCGTGACGACTCGAGCAGGACAGCGGCGATGTACGTATTGCGCCGCGCGTCGAGCATGGCCGGCTCGGTGATGGTTCCCCTGGTGAGGATCCGGGTGATGCGACGCTCGACCAGGTTACGACCGTCCGGTGTACCGATCTGGTCGCAGAGCGCGACCCGGTAACCGGCAGCGACCAACTTGGCGATGTACGGCTCGGCAGCATGGGCCGGGATGCCAGCCATCGGCACCCGCTGTCCCTTGCCGAGATCCCGCGACGTCAAGGCGATATCGAGAATCCGGCTGGCGACTTCCGCATCGTCGTCGAAGAGTTCGTAAAAATCGCCCAACCGGAACAAGAGCAGAGCATCGGGAACCTGTCGCTTGATCTCCAGATACTGCTTGCGGATCGGTGTCGACACAGCCACCCCTGACGATAGTGTACGGACGCTGATCGCCCACTGCCTACTCGGCACGGCGATCACCATGCCGCTCGATGCCTGGACTCGCGTCGGCTGTCGTGAGCGTCCTGCGGGTCGCTTTCGCCAGCAAGCAAGCGCGATCGACACACTGCATCACGCACTCGCCTATCGGCGAGATTGGCCGTTCCGCCATGCGGGAGGATTCGCCCATCCGGAAACGCATCGTTTCCCTGCGCCACCGTCCGCATCGCGCTCCTCCTTGCCATCTCGATGACGTTCTCCCAAGACGAGACGCATGCTCCAGACTTTCGGTCAGTCCCGGTCATTCGACTCTCGAGGAACCTCCTCGTTACGTATAACCTGAGCTTGCGATCACGATAAAGCGACTCCTCTTGACAATGCGCTATCGTTCCGGTATAGAGCAGATAGACTGAGCCGTTTATCGGATCTCTATCTGCTCGACGAGCGACTGGCGAACGAGCCGGCAGTGTGCGGCAGAGCATCTCGGGTCATCCGGAGAGGAGGTGAACCGCTGAGCGGACGATGCAGCGGCCCAGCCTTCGAGGAGACGGAGGACGCACGTCAGTCTCGGGGTGACGACCCGCGCATGGTAACGTGGTGAGGGCAGGAGGTTCATGATGGAAGGCAGCCGGCAGGTAGAGACGAGCCGACTCGAAGCCTACTGGCGCGAGCAGCTGCGCCTCATCATCACGCTCCTCGTCATCTGGTTTGCAGTGACGTACCTTCATCCTCCCTTCGCGGCCTCGCTGAACAAGATCAAAATCCTCACCGGCTTCCCACTCGGCTACTGGCTGTCCAGTCAGTTTTCGATCACGGTCTACGTCATTCTGATTTTCGTTTACGCGCTGACCATGAACCGAGTGATCGACAAGAAGTACGGCTTCGAAGAGGAGTAGGGGAGCCATGAGCCAGGAAGCAGGATACACGCCTCTCACACGTGCGCAGCTCAGCGAGTTCCGCCGACGACTAGCCAAGTACTACGGTGCGTTCTTCGTGTTCCTGATCGCGTTCACCGTGGTCTTGTACCTCTTCGAGCGGGCTGGTCTCCCGCACCGCTTCATCGGATACGCGTTCATTTTCCTGACATTACTTCTCTACGCCTTTATCGGCATCCTGAATTTCACAAGACGCCTCGAGGAGTATTACGTCGCCGGTCGGCGTGTGCCAGCTATCTTCAATGGCATGGCGACTGGTGCTGACTGGATGAGCGCCGCGTCCTTCATCTCGATGGCTGGTACATTGTGGCTGCTCGGGTACGACGCGCTCGCCTACATCATGGGCTGGACGGGTGGATACGTCCTCCTCGCCTTGCTCTTCGCCCCGTATATCCGCAAGTTCGGCCAGTACACGATTCCCGACTTCGTCGCCACCCGCTACGGTGAGCGAGCTCGCTTGGCCCGCTTCGTCGCCGCCATCTGCGCCATCATCGTCTCGCTCGCATACGTCACGGCACAGGTGACCGGCGTGGGCATCATCATGAGCCGCTTCTTCGGACTGGACTACCGGGTCGGCGTGTTCGTCGGCTTGGCCGGAGTCCTCGTCTGTTCGTTCCTCGGTGGCATGAAGTCGATCACTTGGACCCAGGTGGCCCAGTACATCATTCTGATCGTCGCGTACTTGATTCCCGTGACCTTCTTGTCTGCGAAGCTGACTGGCGTTCCCTTCCCACAGCTCATGTATGGCAAGGCGTTGAGCGAGATCGGCCAGCTCGAGCAGGCGATGAACCTGCCCGCTTATGTCCAACCGTTCAAGCAAGCGCTCTCTAACTCCGCCGCGATCTCCGCCTTCAAGCAGATCGGCATCACGCCACCCGAACCGATCACCGTGAAGGACTGGGTCGGTACTCCCTGGCAGTTCCTCGCTCTGACGCTTTGCTTGATGGCTGGTACGGTGGGCTTGCCGCACATTCTGATCCGGTACTACACGGTACCCAGTCCGAAGGAGGCACGCATCAATGTCGGCTGGTCGCTGTTCTTCATCTGGTTGCTCTACGTGACCGCCCCGGCCTATGCGGCCTTCTCGCGGTGGGAGGTCCTGCAGAACGTCGTCGGACAACCGATCAACGCACTGCCAGAGTGGACGGCGAACTGGATTCGGACCGGGCTTCTGAAGATCACTGACGCCAATAACGACGGTATTCTCCAGTTCAGCGAACTCTCCATAAACGGCGATATCGTGGTCTTGGCGACACCAGAGATCGCCGGGCTACCCTTCACGATCGCCGCCCTGGTAGCCGCTGGTGGTCTGGCCGCTGCGCTCTCCACGGCTGACGGTCTGCTTCTCGTCATCTCGACTGCCGTCGCCCATGATATCTACGCGAAGATCATCAATCCCAATGCACCGTATGGCCGCCGCTTCCTCCTCAGCCGACTGATGATCTTGATCTCGGCCGTCATCGCTGCCCTGCTCGCCATTCCGCAGTTCGCACTCATCGTGCAGCTGGTCGCGTGGGCCTTCTCGTTGGCAGCATCGACCTTCTTCCCGGTGATCCTGCTCGGCATCTTCTGGAAGCGCGCCAATGCCAACGGCGCCATCGCCGGGATGATCGGTGGACTGATCACCTGCTTTATCTACATGTTCTGGAACTATGTCGATCCACGCTTCAACGTGCTTGGGCTCTCGCACTTGTCAGCTGGTATATTCGGCATGGCAGCCAACTTCTTGCTCACGATCGTCGTAAGTCTGGCCACCGCCCCGTCACCGAAGTACATCCAGGATATGGTCGACCAGTTGCGCATCCCGGTCGGCGAGATGCGGCTTCCGGCACCCGGTACCGCACCTGGTGCTGCGCCGGGTGTCGCTCCCGCTGGCCAGGATTGAGGAAATCACCGGTCGCGCCGGGGCCCAGGCGCGCGCTTGGGCCCCGGCTTTCCGTCCCGGATCGTCACGGACAGTGAGGTGAGAGATTGACCCGCCAGGTCTTCGAGGTTGCGAACTGGCTGCTGGCCATCCTCATGTGGCTGCTGATCGGTCGCATTCTCCTGGATCAGCTCACTCGCGGGAAATCGACCGTCATCGGTCGACTCTTCCATCTGGCTACGGATCCTTTGCTTCGATTTTCGTCGCAACTCTTCCCGCGGTTGTCGACGATCGCGCAATCGGTCCTCTGGGTCCTCGCCTTGCTCGCCGTACGTCTCATCCTCTTCGTGGTGGCTATGCCGAGGTAATCAACCCCGCCAAGCGAAGATCGCGCAAGGTCCGCACGCCTTCAGTCGCTAGTTCCGTCAACTGCCGCTGCCAAACCAAGGCCGTCACGAACGCATCGGCCAAGGCATGATGGCGAGCTGGTGGCTCGATCTCGTATGCTGCCAGCAAGTCCTCCAAACTGAACCGCCCCCGGTCTGCCGCTGCCTCCGGCAGCGCTCCATGATGGGAGGTGAGCCAGCGTGCCACGCGACCGGTGTCCACCCAATACGTCCTCGGCCAGGAAAGCCCACAGCGCGCCGCCGCTCGCTGCAAGAACTTCCGATCGATCTCGACGCCGTGTCCCACGAGAATACTGCTCGCGCAAAAGCGCACAAACTCAGGCAAGACCTGCTCCAGTGGCGGAGCCCCTACCACATCGACCGGCCGGATTCCGTGCACGGTCACGCTCTGTCCCCAGCCCTGCCGTTGCGGTCGAATCAGCTGGTAGAACGATGCGCCGAGAAGAAGTCGCGTCCCGACCATGCGCACAGCACCCAGCGCCAGCAACTCGTCCCGCTCAGGATCGAGTCCGGTCATTTCGGCATCGAGAACGGTGTACGCGAGATTGGAAAGCGTCGCGCCGCGGCGATCCCGACCAACCCGCTCCACCAAGGCGCCCGCCAGGCGCGTGAACCAGTTCCCCTGCCCGCTCATTCGCCAGCCTGTTCGAGATGGAAGCGCTCGCGCACCACTGCTTGCGCTCGCCCGACGACGCGGAACGCCTCCTTGAGCAGCGTCCGATCGAGCGAGGAGAGCTGGCGTGGATCGACATAGTTGGATGGCTTCTCGCCGCGCTGGAGCTGCTCGAGTTGCACGCGCAGGCGGAGGCCAAGCAGAAACTCGAAGGCCTGCGCCAGATCCTCAGCGAGTTGCGGCTCGATCGCGCGGAGCTCACGGAGAGCGATCAAGCGCGCGAGCGTATTCGTCTCCTCCACGCCATACTCGAGGGCGAAGAGGCGGACCAGGTTGACGATCGCTCCCGTACCACCCAGTTTGAGGTCGAGCTGGTTCTTGTGCTCGCCGCTCCGCTCGACGACGAAGCGTCCCAGAAAGCCTACTGGAGGCGGGTGAGACGTGGAGACAGCGCCGACGTGAAAGAGGAAACGTGGGCTATGGGCGAGTTCCTGACGCACGAAATCGCGCAAGCGCACCGCGAGCCCCATTTCACCGTGTACGCCCCGAAAATCGAAGACGATGAGCGAGTTCAGCACCGACTGCGGCTCCGGTATAGCCATCCAACGCTGAAACTTGCGCATCCAAGCACTCAATGGTTGAACCCACTCGGGATTGTCAGCGGAAAAGCGGCCCGGACAGGGTGGGAAGCCGAGCGCGACCAGTCGCTCTACTGCCCACTGGCCGAGACGCTCGAAATACCGGCGCACCAGCTCTTCTTCCCCTGTAGGTGGATCCGCGTAGAGGATGCCGTTATCCTGATCGGTGCGGATTGTCTGCTCGCGACGTCCCTCGCTACCGTAAACCAGCCAACAGTACGGGACGGGCGGTGGCCCGAGCTCCTGCTCGAGCAGTCCGAGCACGCGTGCAACGACCCGATCGTTGATCTCGCTCACCAGCTGGGCGATCTCCGAGGCACGGATACCGCGCGACAAGAGAAACGGGATCAGCTGGCGTTGGGCTTGCTCCAGGACCAACGCCAAGCGTTCCGTATGCGTTTCCCGTTCGATCGCCCGCGCCAAGAACAACGGACTCGTACCTTGTTGGACGAGGAGATCGAAAGCGGTCAGCATCCCGAACGGTTTGCCTTCTTCGGTCACGACGAGATGGTTGATCCGACGAGCGATCAGGAGTCGCACCGCTTCCAGCAGCAGACGATCGGCATCGATCGTCACCAGGGGCGAACTCATCACCTCATGGACCGGGGTGTCCAGCGATCGCCCCGCTGCGATCACGCGCTCCCGGAGATCCCAATCGGTGAGGATCCCGAGTCCGCTACCCTGTTCGTCCACGACGACGATGGAGTTCACCCGTTCGACACTCATCCGCTGCGCTGCCTCGCGAACCGTGATGTCCGGTAGGCAGGTCAAAAGCGGCTGGCGAGCTACCGTGCGGCAGGGAGCCGAGAGCATGAACGCACCGTCCCCACCTGGCTCTTGGTGCTGTAACGCTCGCAGGCTCGCCTGCACCCACTCCCGCAGCGCACCAACGAAGAACCGAGCGACTGCTGGCTCGGTCGCGATCAGCTCCTCGATCGTGGAACGGGGAATCGCATAACAAACGGTGTCCTCAACAGCCACGTCATCGAGCTGGCCGTGTGTCCCGTCGACGGACGAGAGAACCCCAACGAGGTCCCCTTCGGAGGCGACCTCGAAGACTATTTCCTCACCGGTCGCAGAGCGGAGCGCTTTCTTCACGCCGCCGCGCACGACGACCCAGAGATACTCCGGAGGAGTTCCTCCACGGCGGATGATCGTCGTACCGCGGGGAAAATAATGGACTTCAACCCGCTTGGACAATTGGCGAAGCCGCTCCTCGCTTAGGAACTGGAAGGGCGGGACGCGGCGCAAGAATTCCACGACACTTCCCAGAACGACGTCGTCCACCCTGGCACCTCACGGTCTCGACAGGTTTCCTTGGGACGCATTATACTGGCCTTACCAGTAGGTGATCGGAAAGCCCCCGCTCGAGGAGGTGCCGGTATGGAGGTCGTGAATCCGATCGTGGCGCGGTGGCGCAAAGAGGGTTTGGAAGACCCCGTCAGCTTCTGGGCGCGCGCTGCCGAGCAAGCCTTCTGGTTCCGCACGTGGGACGATCCGTTCGTCTGGGAACCACCGACCTTCCGGTGGTTCGTCGGTGGTCTCACCAATTTGAGCTATGCCGCCTTGGATCGACACGTGTCGGCTGGTCAGGGCGGACGGGCAGCCCTCATCGCCGAGACCGAGTGGGGCGAACGGCGCACCTTCACCTATGCCCAGTTGTGGCGATTCGTCCGCCGCTTGGCTGCATCACTCCGTGGCCTCGGTATTCGTCGCGGCGACCGGATCGGTATTTACATGCCCACTTGTCCGGAAGCGATCGCGCTCATGCTGGCCGCCACCCGGATCGGGGCTATCCATATCGTCGTCTTCGCTGGTTTCGGAGCTGGAGCGTTAGCTGATCGTCTCTCTATGGCCGGTGCTCGGGCTGTGTTCACCGCTGACGTCACCTGGCGGCGCGGGCGCGAAGTGCGGCTCAAGGAGATCGTGGATCAGGCGTTGGCGAGCGGGATCCCAAGTGTCGAGCACGTCGTTGTCCTCCGACGGGGGCCCAACGAGCCACCGATGACGCCTGGGCGCGATCTCTGGTGGGACGATTTTGTGGCGCTCGGGAACGGGCAAGACGATCGTTACGAGGTGATGGAGTCCAATGAGCCAGCGTTCATACTGGCGACTTCTGGGACGACCGCGAAGCCCAAACTGGCCATCCACACCCATGGACCATATCAAGTCGGTATCACCAGCACCGGGCGCTGGTGCCATGGTCTGCGCGCCGGTGACGTTTGGTGGGCGACCTCCGATATCGGCTGGATCGTCGGTCACAGCTACATCGTCTACGCGCCGCTCTTGCTCGGCGCGACGACGATCGCCTTCGAGGGAGCTCTCGATCATCCCTCTCCGGAAACCCCCTATCGGATCATCGAAGAGAACGGAGTGACCGGCATCTTCACCTCGCCGACAGCGGTTCGGCTGCTCATGAAGTACGGAACCGAGCCAGCCCGTCGCTACGACCTCAGCTCGGTCGA
The DNA here is from genome assembly GCF_000021685.1 of Thermomicrobium roseum DSM 5159. Classification (GTDB taxonomy): domain Bacteria; phylum Chloroflexota; class Chloroflexia; order Thermomicrobiales; family Thermomicrobiaceae; genus Thermomicrobium; species Thermomicrobium roseum. The sequence continues at coordinate 1,098,236 of NC_011959.1, forward strand.
ACGCATCGTCTGCGCTGGAGAAGTGCTCAATCCTCCGGCCTGGGAATGGCTCCAGAAAGATGTGTTCCAAAATCGTATTCCGGTGATCGACCACTGGTGGCAGACAGAAACGGGTGGACCAGTGGTCGGGAACCCCTACGGCATCGCTCTGCTTCCCATCAAACCAGGATCGGCCAGCCTGCCACTTCCCGGTATGGATGTCGCGGTGGTTCGCCCCGAAGATGGGACGCCTTGCCAACCGGGGGAGCGAGGCGTCGTCGTCATCCGCCGGCCCTTCCCTGGTCTGACGCCCGGTCTGTGGGGCGAGCCGGAACGCTATGCCCGTGACTACTGGCAGCGCATCCCAGGCCTCTACTTCACGGGCGACGCCGCATCGGTCGATGAGGACGGGTATCTCTGGTTCGCCGGGCGAGCCGACGAGATCATCAAGATCGCCGATCACCGTATCGGCACTATCGAGGTGGAGAGTGCCTTCTTGCGTCACCCGGCCGTCGCTGAGGCCGGGGTGACGGGTCGCCCCGATCCGTTGCGCGGCGAGGTGATCAGCGCCTTCATCACCCTCAAGCAGGGGTATCAGCCGACTCCTGAACTCGAGCGCGAACTCATCGAAACGGTCCGTCGCGAACTCGGACCAGTCGCGGTGATCGGCGAACTCAATTTTGTCCGTGCACTTCCGAAGACGCGGAGCGGTAAGATCATGCGGCGGGTCCTCAAGGCAGTGATCTTGGACCGCGATCCGGGCGATATCTCGACGATCGAAGAAGAGGGCAGTGTCGAAGAAGCCCGCGCCGCTTGGCTCCAGCTCAAGGAAATGCTCCGCGTCGGCGTCTATCTCGAACAGCCCCAACCGACCGGCGTCGATGCGTCCGGTGGCAACTAGATCGGGCTTTGACGACAAAGCGGTTTCACAGCGCCGTGCCTTCATCGGAGGGGCCTTCGTCAGGGCTCCTCTTTGGGTCTTGGCTGCCGCTGTCCTGTGGGGCACGACCGGGACCACACTGGCGCTCGCTCCGCCGGAAACCGACCCGCTCGTACTGGGTGCGCTGCGCCTCGCGCTCAGCGGCCCGCTCCTCCTCGCGACGAGCCAGTTCTCGCGCGCCCAGTTGCTCTCCGCCTGGCGTTCCGTAGCGGTCGCCAGTTTGGCAGTCGCTGCCTATCAGCCGACCTTTTTCCTCGGCGTGCGGGCCAACGGAGTCGCGATCGGAACGCTGATCGCCATCGGCAGTGCTCCACTCCTCGCCGCAGCGCTGGAAATGCTCACCGAGCGGCGACCTCCATCGCTGCGCTGGCTCTTCGCCACCGTCCTCGCTCTGCTCGGGCTCGGTCTGCTGCTTCATCCGGGAGGGACGCTACCACCCACGCCGACAGGAACGCTGGCGAGTCTTGCCGCTGGAGCGTCCTATGCGTTCTTCGTTTTCGCCACACGGCGGGCCGTCCGCGCTGGTCTGGCTGCGCAGCAGGTCATCGCCTGCTCGTTCGTCGCCGCAGCCGCTCTCCTCATTCCGCTCCTGTTCTGGCGGCCAGTGGGCTGGCTGTCTGCTCCGGGTGGATTGCTCGCCGCATTGTATTTGGGTATCGTCGCCACCGCACTGTCCTATCGCCTCTTCGCCCGCGGGGTAGCCGGTACCAGTGCTGCCACCCTCGCCACACTGTCGCTCGCCGAACCGCTCACTGCGACGTTGCTCGCTGTTTTCGTGATTGGGGAGGACCTCACGAGCCAGCAACGTATCGGCGTCACGAGTCTCGTCGCCGGACTCAGCCTTGTCGCACTCGGCGAGCAGATGCACCAGCGAGGGGCTTCCACTACTCCATTCGATCCAGTGCGAGAGGAGCGAGCATGATGACGGCTGTGAGCGGTGTCGCTTCTGGTCACATCCTCGCCAGACTCCTTCTCCGACCGATCCTGAGTCTTCTTTCGCCCATCACGCGTGGGCAATTGGAGCTTCCGGGACTCGAACGTCGAGTCAGCATCGTACGAGATCGCTGGGGTATCCCGCACGTGCGAGCCGCCACGAGTCACGATGCGTGGTTCGCACTCGGATTCTGTCAAGTCCAAGACAGGACGTTCCAACTCGAGTTTCTCCGACGCCTCGTGCGTGGAGAATTGGCCGCTTTGGTGGGACCCGCTGGCCTGCCCTTCGATCGTCTCGCTCGTCGCGTCGGCTTTCGCCGTGCGTCACTGCGCCAGCTTCCCACTATTGCCGGTGACGTTCGCGATCAGGTCGAGGCCTTCCTCGCTGGCATGCGTGCCGGGCTCGAATATGGTCTACGGGTGCGCCCGATCGAATTCCTCTTCCTCCGAGCGGACCCGCGCCCCTGGGACGCAGCCGATGTCCTTGCGCTCGTCAAGTTCCTCTCCTTCGTTCTCGCCTCGAACTGGACGTCCGAACTCGTCCGCCTGCGCGTGCTTCTCGAGGATGGCGCAGAATCCCTCCGAGCACTCGATCCCGCAGGTGCCGACGTCATTGACCTACCAGCATTTCCTACAGAACTTCGCAGCGAGTGGGTCGAGCACGTTTCGGCTGAACTCAATCGATTACGAAGCTTCGGCAGCACGGCTGCTTCCAACAATTGGGTGGTCGCTGGATCGCGCACGCAGAGCGGGCGTCCACTGCTCGCCAACGATCCGCACTGGTCACCCCTCCTGCCCTCGTTTTGGTACTTGGCGCACCTTTCCACCCCGGAATGGTCGATTGCTGGCGCGACGCTCATCGGGACGCCTGCTTTCCTCGCTGGTCATAATGGCTACGCCGCATGGGGCGTGACAGCCGGATTGAGCGACAACACCGATCTCGCCATCGAAATGGTCGGGCCCGACGGACGCTCCGTCCGCGAGAAAGACGACTTCGTTCCCTGCCGCGTTCACCAAGAGTCGATCGCGGTTCGCGGGCATGGCACGGTTAACGACCTCGTGCTGGAGACCCGCCGCGGCCCGATCGTCAGCCCTGTCCTGCGCGGAGTGCCCTGGGCGGTATCCCTGCGTGCCGTCTGGCTCGATCCGCTGCCGGTTCGCGGTCTGCTCTCCATGCACCGAGCTCGCTCGTTCGATGACTGTCGCGCTTTTTTCGCTGACTGGCCACACCTCCCCCTGAATGTCGTCTACGCTGACTGTTCGAACCAGATCGGCTGGCTTCTCGCAGGCACCGTTCCGCAGCGTCGTTGCTCAACTGGACTGTTCCCTCTCTTGGGCTGGGAGAATCCCGACCCATGGATCGGCTACGTGTCCCCCGATCGGATGCCCTGCCGCGTCGATCCGCCGGAGGGATTCTTGGCTACCGCCAACAACCGACCGACGCTTCCTGACAACGCGCCGTGGCTCGGCGTTGACTATCTCGATTCCTACCGGATCGCACGGGTCACTGAGGTGCTCGGTAGCCGCACCGACTGGAGGATCGAAGACATGCTGGTCCTCCAACTCGATACAGCTTCGCTTTCCTGGCGCGAGCTGCGGGATATCGTGCTCGCCGTCGAGCCGACGACCTCACGCCTCCAGCGAGCGCTTCAGCTCCTGCGGGAGTGGAACGGGACCGTCGATGCCGCCGATCCTGCCGCGACCGTGTTCGAAATCTTCGTCCATCGTCTGGCACAGGAGTTGGCCAGAGCATATGCCCCGCGGAGCTGGCGCTGGGTCATCGGCGCTGGATTCCATGATCTCGTCGATGGAACAAGCTGGGGTGTTCGACGCATCGCCCATCTGGTTCGAGCCTTGCACGACAGTTCACCCCCACCCCGGTGCGGATCATGGCCAGCGATGATCACTGAGGTCCTCGAGCAGGTGATCGAGGAATTGGAGCGTGTCGCTGGTGACGAGGTCGCCGACTGGGCTTGGGGGAAAGTGCGCCCCCTCCATCTCCGGCACCCGCTGGGAGCAGTCGGAGGACTCCGCTGGCTCTTCGATCGTGGCCCTTTCCCGATCGGCGGTGACGAGAACACCGTGAATCCGGGAGGAGTTTCCGCTCACGATCCCCTCGGTCCGGTCCAATTCATCGCCTCACTCCGGTTCGTCGTCGAAGTCGGTTCCTGGGATCGCGCACGCGTCTCTCTGCCTGGCGGACAATCAGGCCATCCGTTCTCGTTCCACTACGACGATCTGCTCGCCTACTGGCTCCGCGGCGAGACGATACCCTTCGTCTGGAGCGAGGACGCCATTGCACGTGTCGCGCGCGACCACCTGGTGCTCGTACCGGCTCGCTGAGGGAAGTGCGACTGGGTATGCAAGACGCCCCGGTCACCGCTCGAGAACAGCGAGCAGGAGCGAAGGACACGAAGCTGAACGCGTCGCAACGACTGCTCGGCTCAGTGCAGGAGACTCGGCTGATCGATCCGCCGGTAGAGTTTCCATGATCCCTGCTGTCCGTCGACCACGAAGCCGTCCGGCGGACCGTCTGCAAACCGCTCGCTGACCAGATCGCGACCGAGCGGCTCCTGCGTCACGAGGATGTACCCGACAGAGCGGGCCGGCTCGGCAAGCGCCGCCCCGAAGGACGCATCGGCCGGCAGCAGGAACGGTCGGGCTGTCTCCGCACGCGCGATGATGCGATAGGCACTCCGATCATCGGCCAGAATCGAATACGGTGGAGCCGCTCGCAAACGCTGGCCGAGCTCCCGTTCGTCCTGATCGCTCGCTCGCGGGATACCGTTGACGAGAACCTGCTGCCACTGCCGAACTTCGCCTGCATGCTGCAGCAACACCGCCGTGGTCGCACCTTGTCCGAGCGCGAGCGCGACGATGACGGGTCCCACCCAGCGCGGCAAACGTTCCGGCAGCGCGATCAGCGCAAGGACGGTATAGGTTGCAAGGACGAGCGGCAACGGATAGGCGAACCCGAAAAACCGCAACAGACTGGGAACGAACGCGAGAACGGCGAGTGGTACGAGGCGTCGGGGCGCCCGCCAGAGATTGGCAGCGAACACTCCGAGGAGCAGCGGCTGCATGATGAGTTCGCGGCCGAACTCCGCGAGCCAACCCCAGCGTTCCGCCAGCGGCACTCCCCACCGCTCTGGATCGATCACTGCAGCGGCCGGGTCCGTCAGATACATCATCGGGTTACCGGTGAAAACCCAGTTGATGTAGGTCCAGCTCGCCACAGCCCAGAGAGCGGGGAAAGCCGTCACCAGCATCTGGCTCAGGGTAGCCCATTCCCCGCCCTGCCCCGTGCTCGCTTCCGACCGGCGAAAGAGCGGTACCAGACTCGCCAGCGCGAGCGCATAGACGAGTGCATAGAAGTTGGCGTAAAAGGCGAGTCCGAGTATCAGGCCTGCCACGAAACCGCTGAAGGTGTGGCCATGACGAACGAAATTGATGTAATAGTGCCAGGCCACGACGATCAGGTGCAGCGCCAGCATGTCCGGATACGCCTGCGTCGCGAGAAAGACGTTCGAAGGAATCACGACGACCGCAGCCAGCAGGAGCATCCGCCAAAGGCGAGCCAATCCAACTCGTTCCAAGTCGTACCAGACGAGCCAGGCAGTCGCCCCTGCCGCAATACTCGCCAGCACGCTCGGAAGCCACGGCCGCGGGAACACGAGCACCAGCAAGAACGGCAGCGGCGGATACAGGAAACCGATGACCTCCAAGCGCAAACGGTCGGCTGCCAGCAAGGCCTTCGCGGTGACGTGCGCGTGCGCATTCGTCAAAAATCCGTACCGATACGTCACCAGCGCGAGCGCCAGGAAAGGAAGACTGAAAAGGGCGACGCGCAGGAGATGAGCGCGCCAGCTCAAATCGACGAGACGGAGCTCGTCACTCGGCGGCGACGCTGGCTGCGGAACCGGTTTCGAGATAACGGCTGAGGCCATGACGCGTCTTCTCCCAGTAGAAGGGCTTCGTGATCAATTGCCAGACCGCCTTGTAGGATGCGATCGAGTGCAGGATCCAATAGAAGGGGTTGAGCAGCGCGAAGGGGATGAGCTGGTAGCGACGTCGCTTGAACCCGGCGAGCATGCCGAGATAGATCATCACACCGTTCCCGATCAGGAGATTGAACAGGCTGATATACAGCACGACCGGTGGGAACAAGATATCGAATGCGTGGGTACGCGTCACGATCCACGTGAGCGTCAACGACCAGAGCGGAATGAGCGAGAGAAAGGCAAAGGGCGCGCCACCGATCAGCAACACGAAGCCGAACGTATTGCGGATGCCAGCTGTGCGGACGAGGCGCAGCGGATGGCGGGTGTGCACGAGAACCGTCTGCAGGTAGCCCTTGATCCAGCGCGAGCGCTGGCGGATCCAATTGCCGACGTGGTTATTCGCTTCCTCCCAGGTTGTAGAGTTGATCACCCCAACTCGGTAACCGCGGGCCGCTGCCCGGATACCCAGATCAGCATCCTCGGTCACATTGAACGGATCCCACCCACCGAGTTCCCGGAGGCGACCCACCCGAAAATGGTTGCTCGTCCCACCGAGCGGAATCGGCAAGCGCAAGCGATCCAGACCAGTCAGAACGTAGTCGAACCAATACGAGTACTCGAGCGTGAACATGCGGGTGAGCAGATTCTCGGTCGCGTTGTAATAGTTCAGCGCTGCCTGAACACAGACGAGGTCCGGTGATCCTTTGCGGAAGGCCAAGATCGCCTTCTTGAGCTGATCTGGTTCCGGGCGATCTTCCGCGTCGTAGATCGTGAGGAACTCACCGCGAGCGAAGAGCAAGCCGACATTGCACGCTTTCGGCTTCGTTTTGGGAAGCCCGTTGGGGACGACGATGAAGGTTACCGTCTCCGGTGGCCGTGCCGCCTTGGCCGCAGCCAATGTCTCCTCGTCGTCCTCTTCGATCAAGAGCAAGATTTCGAGTTTGCTCGCCGGGTAGTCCAGGTTGCGGAGATTCTCGATGAGATGCGGCACGACGTTGGCTTCGCGATAGACCGGCACGAGCACGGTGTACATCGGAAGTTCGTCGTCGCGTAGTGCCTGCACCTCTTCCGGGGAGATCGCCTGCACGTGCTCGTGCTTCGCTCCGGCCATGGCCACCACGAAATGAAAGAGCACGAAAACGAAGAGCACACTATTGACGAGCGCTGAAGCGATGACCGCAGTGCGTGTCGGCACCATGAGTAATCCGGCCGCGACCAGGATCAACAGGAGCGCGAGCGCGACCTTCTGCCACCGGACGAGTACCTGCCGCGCACTCTCGTCCGGACTTCGGTAGTACAGGCCCAAGGCTGCCCGATCCAGCACGAGATCACGAAAGATTGTTCGGATGGCGTAGTCGATATCCCATTCGCTCGTGACGAGCGGTCGTACCGTGACCGACCCCAGAACGGATCGGATGTACTCCTCGAGTTCGGCTCCGGGTGGCTCAGCTGTCGCCACGAATACCTCGTTGCCGACGCGCCGCACCGGGAAGCACCGTCGTTGCACGAGCGCCTCGGGGTCGAAAAGTCGCGCCAGTCGAGCATCCAGCGGCTCGCGTAAAAGATCGACGTATGGATGTCCCCAGAGTTCAGCCAGCACCTGGTAGAGCTGCTGTCGCTTGACCAAACCGAGTGCGATCAGAATGCGGCCGATCCGGTCACCCGTCCGGCGCTGGTACTCGAGCGCTCGTTCCAGGTCTTCCGGACGCAAGAGTCCTCGAGAAACCAGCGCCTCACCGATCCGCTCCCGCGAGCGGGTCACCTGCGGCTGGCACGGTCGGTACGTACGAACCAGCATCGAGTCTCCTCGTCACGACCACGAGAAACAGTTCACTCACCGGCAATCATCGACAGAGCGACGAGGGTCGCCGAGAGACCCCCGTCCTCATCGTGTCTGGTCGGTTATCCTACCGGGGAGCAGGAAAAGCGGGCTAGTCAGCGGTCATAGGCGAGCAGACGCAAGGCCAGCGCGACTCGCTGAGGTTCCGACTCGAGCGCTCGGAAAAGAGGAAATAATGTCTTGCGAGCCATGCTCGCCGCCGCCACACGTTTCACCTCGCCAGTCCGTGCAGGATCGCGAAGAGCCAACCGCAACACCTTCTCGAGTTCGCGCTCCAACATCGACTGGAGCGTTTCATGCGCGGCACGGATCTCCGCGGCTATCGAGCGGGCCTCCAACCAACGAAGATAGCGCTGTACAGCGCGTTCGACGTACGGCTCGACCGCTACGCCATCCCATGCCGCGACAGGAACGGGATCAGCTGGAAGATCGTCGATCGTCACCACCCGAATCCCAGGCACGTCGCTGATGGCTGGATCGACATTGCGTGGCACGGCGAGATCGACCAGTAGGCGTGGGAGGCGAGCATGGCGAGTGACGTGCTCCAGTCGAACGATCGGTTCCGGCGCATTCGTCGCGACAAAAACGACATCCGCTTCGGTGACGAGTCGAGGCCACTCGCTCCAGTCGACAATCCGCACAGGTTCCTCAGATGGGATCTGGGCGAGTCGCCCCGGTGACCGATTGGTCCACCACACCACTGCCGGCTGGCAACGGCACAATGCAGCGATGACGTCTCGACCAGTTTCGCCTGCTCCCAGCACGAGAACCCGTGCCGACTGGAGATCACTGCAGAGCCGCGCTGCCTCGCGCACCGCCACGCGCGCGAGCGACCGCTTGCCGGTCGACCAGCCGGCACGAACCCGGACCATTCGCCCCGTTGCCAGACTGCAAGAGAACAGCCGGTCGAGGATTGGGCCGAGCGTTCCCGCTGCCCGAGCGAGATCCCGCGCACGACGTACCTGTCCGAGGATCTGCGGCTCACCGACGACCCGCGAGTCGAGCCCAGCAGCGACACAAAACGCATGACGAACCGCCTCTGCGCCGCTACGCTGCAAGACCCAACGCTCGAGTTCCTCGACCGTCAGTCCACCCAGTTCAGCCAACCATTCCACTCCTCGATGGGCAGTTTCCTCGCCGTCGAGCCAATAAACCTCGGTACGGTGACACGTGACCAGGAGCACGATTTCAGGCACCTGGTTTCCCCAGCGCTGGAGCCATTGGCACTGCTGCTCTACCGGCAAACTCAATCGCTCGCGGATCGTGACCGGCGCTGTTCGATGCGTTACAGCGACCACGGAAAGCGTCATCGTCACCCCCGTGCCACCTCAGCCAATGCCTTCCGCGCCGCCTCGATCGTGCGATCGATATCCTCCTCCCGGTGAGCGAGTGAGACGAACCAGGCTTCGAACTGGGAGGGCGGCAGCAGAATGCCTTGCGCACGCATGGCCCGGTGAAACGCAGCGAAGCGGGCCGTATCGCATCGCTCAGCCGTTTGCGCATCCGTGACCGGCTGCTGGCTGAAGAAAAGCGTGAGCATCGAGCCGACACGCTGGACGTGCGCCGGGAGACCAGACTCCTGGATCGTTTCCTCGAGTCCTCGCTGGAGCCAAGCAGCCAAAGTCTCCAGACGACCGTAAACCCCTGGTTCACGAGCCAGTTCGAGCGTCGCAAGTCCTGCCACCATGGAGAGTGGGTTACCCGCCAGCGTCCCCGCTTGATACACTGGACCATTCGGGGCCACCTGCTCCATGAGGTCGCGCCGGCCACCGTAGGCACCGACCGGAAGACCTCCACCGATGACCTTCCCCAAACAGGTAAGGTCTGGCAGGATACCGAACCGTTCCTGAGCCCCACCGAGTCCTAATCGAAAACCGGTGATTACTTCATCGAAGATGAGGAGTGCCCCAGCCTGCCGCGTTAACTCGCGCAGGCGCGACAAAAAGCCAGCAGCCGGTGGAACCACTCCCATGTTCCCGGCAACCGGCTCCACGATGACCGCCGCGATACGCTCACCATGCTGAGCGAACGCGTCTTCCACGGCTTCCTGATCGTTGTAGGGTAGAACGAGGGTGTCACGCGCAGTCCCTTCCGTGACGCCGGGCGTCCCTGGCAATCCGAATGTCAGAACGCCTGAACCGGCAGCGACCAGCAAGCCGTCGACATGGCCGTGATAGCAGCCGGCGAACTTCACGACGAGATTCCGGCCGGTGACCGCCCGAGCCAGGCGAATCGCGCTCATCGTCGCTTCCGTTCCCGAATTGACGAAGCGTACGAGCTCGATCGCGGGAACGGACGCGACGATCGCCCGTGCCAACTCCACCTCGTACGGCGACAAAAGACCGAAACTCGTCCCCCGCTGGATGGCTTCCGAAAGACGATCGACGACATGCGGATGGGCGTGCCCGGCGAGCAGAGCACCCCACGAGCAGATGTAATCGAGGAATCGCCGTCCGTCCGCATCGATGAGGTAGGCACCCTCACCGCGCACTGCGACGACCGGTTCCTCACCGACTGCCCGAAAAGCTCGCACTGGGCTGTTCACTCCACCTGGAAAGAATTGCCGAGCAGCGTCCCAGAGAGAACCGGAATTTTCCATCATCACCCCTTTCTCAGCCGAGGAGAGCCTGCTCGAGTGCAGTTCCGATCCGTCCGCTCCGCAGCCAGCGCGCCACATCCTTCGCGTGATAGGTAATGATCATCTGCGCACCGGCTCGACGGATCCCCGTCAACAGTTCGAGAACCACTCGCTGCTCGTCGATCCAACCGTTGCGGGCAGCCGCCTTGACCATCGCATACTCACCGCTCACGTTGTAGGCTGCGATCGGTACCTCGAACCGTTCACGCGCCGCGGCGATCACATCCAGGTAGGCAAGAGCTGGTTTGACGATGATCGCGTCCGCCCCCTCTTCGATGTCGGTCTCGATTTCGCGCAGGGCCTCCCGCCGGTTGCCGGGGTCCATCTGGTGGGAACGGCGATCGCCGAACGCCGGGGCCGACTCCGCCGCCTCACGAAACGGTCCATAAAAGGCCGATGCGTACTTGGCCGCATAGGAGAGAATCGGAACTTCGATGAAGCCGGCCCGATCGAGGGCTTCACGGATAGCGAGGACTCGTCCGTCCATCATATCGGACGGAGCCACCATGTCGGCTCCCGCCTCGGCATGCGAGACCGCGGTCCGTGCCAAAAGTTCCAGTGTGGGATCGTTCACGATCCGTCCATCACGCACGATCCCACAGTGCCCGTGTGAGGTGTATTCGCAATTACAGACATCGGTGATCACCACGAGATCGGGCGCGCGCTTTTTCAGTTCCCTGACTGTGCGCTGCACGATGCCATCCGGATCGTAGGCTTCACTAGCCAGTTCATCCTTCTGAGCAGGAATACCGAAGACGAGAACCGCACCGATACCGAGTTCCAGTAACTCTTCGACTTCTGCCCCCAGCTGATCGACACTCAACTGGTAAACGCCCGGCATCGACCCCACTTCACGCCGGACGCCTCGACCATGAACGACGAACAAGGGATAAATGAAGTCCTCCACGTTCAAACGCGTCTCGCGGACCAGACGACGGAGTCCCTCCGTCTGTCGCAGCCGACGCAACCGGCGAAACCGCCCTCGCTCGATGCTCACCCCCTGCTCCTTTCCGCTCGCACCACCGCTTCGATCAACCCCTCAGCCGTGTAGGTATCGGCAACGACATCGACGCGTAATCCGAGCTCTCGAGCGGTCCCGGCCGTGACCGGACCGATCGCGGCGATACGAATGCGATCGGACAATCGTTTGATGTCACCGAGTGCGGCAGCCAGCGCACGCGCGGTTGAACTCGCAGTCAAGAAGATCCAGTCGATGGTCCCTGCCTCGAGAGCCGCCTGTATCGCCTCGTCGAGTGGAAGCAGCTCCGTCCGATAGGCCGGAACAACGACGACCGTGGCCCCGGCTTCTTCGAGCCGCCGTGGCAGGATCTCGCGTGCTTCTGCCGCACGCGCGACCAGAACGCGCGCCCCTGCCACGCCGCGCGCGATCAGCTGTGCAGCAACTGCCTCGGCGATGAATTTGTCAGGGACGATGTCTGGCTCCAGCTCGTATTCGCGCAACGCACGAGCAGTCGCCGGACCGATGGCGGCGAGTCGTTTCTCGCGAAGCAGCTCCGATCCACCGCCGAGAAGCCGCAACCGCTCGAGCGTCGCTCGTACCCCGTTCGCGCTGGTGAAGACGACCCAATCGAAACGCGCCAGATCTGCCAGCGCAGCGTCCAAAGGGCCCCAATCCTCAGGCGGCAGGATGCGGATGAGCGGATGGATGACTGCCTCAGCCCCGAGAGCACGAAGTCGCTCGACGAGAAACGTTTCTTGCCCAGCCGGGCGTACCAAAAGAACGCGGCGGCCCCGGAGAGGATCGGTTGTTCGCTGGGAAACATGGGGCTTTTCCCGAGTGGCCAGGGTGAGCCCGAGTTCCCGCGCACGCTCGATCGCTTCCTCGCGAGGCCAATCCAGGCACTGACTGATGAAACGACCATCGGGGAGAAGGACAGCGATGCGAAAACGCAATCGATTCCCTGCGATTGTCGCGTAGGCACCGAGCGGCACGGAACAGCCGGATCCGAAGGCTGCGAGGAACGCTCGTTCGACCGCAACCGCTTCGTGGACCAACGGCTCGTCGAGTCGGCTGAGAAGCTCGAGTCGCCCATCGCTTTCACGCGCGACGACTGCCAAAGCTCCCTGCCCCGGTGCTGGAACGAACTCGTCCGGATCCAGATACTCGGCCACGAGATCAGCCTGCGAGAGTCTTCGCAGACCGGCAGCTCCGAGCACCAGGGCATCGACAATCCCTTCACGCAGTTTGCGTAAGCGAGTGTCCACATTGCCCCGAATATCGACGACGATGAGATCAGGCCGTGCTCGTTGGAGCAGTGCTTGCCGTCGCCGCGAACTCGTGCCTACTCGCGCCCCCGCCGGCAACTCCCCGAGCTTCCGTGGTGGCGAGGTAACCAGCACATCGCGAGCATCCTCTCGAGCCAAAACCGCGACGAGAACCAGGCCAGGAGGAAGCTGAGTGGGGAGGTCTTTGGCACTGTGAACGGCGAGATCGATCGTGCCCGCAAGGAGCGCTTCGTGCAGTTCCTTCGCGAACACGCCGCTTCCGCCGAGAACAGTGAGCGAGGTTGCTCGATCGCGATCACCCGTCGTCACGATGGGGACGACCGTCACTGAACACTCCGGAACGAGGCGACGGAGCCGCTCGACGACCTCCTCGGTCTGGGCGAGGGCCAGCGTGCTCCCCCGCGATCCGATCCGAATCCGCGCTGCCATCCGATCCGCCCCCGCCTACAACCCGAACCGAGTCAGCCATTTCCTATAAAATCTGATCGAATCTGCTCACTCAATGTCATCGCGGCGATTCTACTCACGAGACTCTTCGACTGCAAGCCATCGGATGACGCTCGTGCCCCGACCTCCAGCCCCCAGGTACAATGCTCGAGAGCGAGGGACGATCCGGCGGAGGAGAGAGGCGATGAGCCATACGGTGCTGATCATCGGTGCTGGTCCTGGCGGCGTCGCTGCCGCTCGTGCCGTTCGGCAGTATTTGGAAGCCGAGGATCGCGTGATCGTCATCGACCGACAGGACGAGCAACGGCTCGGGGTGACGTTGCTGTCCATCATGCGCGGCTGGCATGAACCAGAAGACGTGACCATTAAACCCTCGCGCGTCCTCGCCGGCGTCGCCGAGTTCGTGCCTGCTGAGGCGACGCGTATCGATCCGGTGAACCGACGCGTGGAGACGACCACCGGAACACTCGAGTACGATGCCTTGATCGTGGCGACCGGCGCTGAGCTCGTCCCGGAAACGGTACCGGGTCTGGTTACGGCGCTGGAGAATGGGTCAGCCGGACACTGCTGGTCGCTACCCGCGGCACTCCACCTCCGCGAGCGCTTGCGCTGCCTCGCGGGAGGTCGCGTTCTGATCGTGGTGACGAGGCTTCCCTACAAGTGTCCACCAGCTCCCTACGAAGCTGCTCTTCTCGTTCGCGACCTCGCTGTGGAGCGCGGGATCGGTAACTCGGTCGAGGTGACGGTGGTCACACCGGAGCAGTCGCCGCTCGCGGTGGCTGGTCCAGAGATCGGGCGAGAACTCGTCGCTCTCCTGAACCAGCAGGGAATCACCGTGCTCACCGGTGAACAGCTGGTTGCCGTGGATGGTCGGCACCGCGAAGCCCAGTTCGCCTCTGGCCGGCGCGAACTCTTCGATCTCCTCATCGCTGTCCCGCCCCATCGGGCTCCGACTTTTGTGCAGGAAGCCGGCCTCGCTGAGGTTGACTGGGTACCTGCCGACTTGCGGAGCATGCGCACCCGGTTCGAAGGAATCTGGGCCATCGGCGATGTTGCGGCAGTGCGGATTCGGGACACGCTCCTGGTTCCCAAGGCGGCGGTTTTCGCCCAGCAGCAAGCGGAAGTGGCTGCACGCGATCTAGCGCGGTGGCTCGGTCGAACAGCACCCGAACCGGAGCTCCAGGCCTATGGGCGCTGTTGGTTCCTGGCTGGACGCGGCGTGGCGGGTGCGATCGAGGGCGATTTTCTCGCCGAGCCCCGGCCCAAAGTCACCTTCCAGTCACCGAGTACCGATGGCTTTGCCCTGATGCAACAGGAACTCGCCGCCTGGCTCGCCCAAGATCCGGCACGGCGCCATTGAATCGTGGTTGGACTCAGGAACTCGTGGAGAGGAGACGGTAAAACTCCTCGCGGGCCGCTGCCGATTCTCGGAAGACTCCGAGCATGGCGCTGGTCGTGGTGCGCGCGTGCTGCTTCTCGACACCGCGCATCATCATGCAGAGATGAATGCCATCGGCCACGACCGCGACACCTTGGGGATCGAGCAGCTCGGCAATCGCTTCCGCGATTTGGTTTGTCAAACGTTCCTGGACTTGTAAGCGACGCGCATAGAGATCGACGATGCGGGCGAACTTACTCAACCCGAGAATGCGGCCGCGTGGCAGATACCCGATGTGAACATGACCGAAGAACGGGAGGAGATGGTGCTCGCACATCGAGTAAAACTCGATCCCCTTGACGACGACCATGGTATCCTGCTCCACATGAAAGATCGCGCCATTGACGATCTCGTGGAGATTCTGGCGGTAGCCCCGGGTCAGGAATGCCCATGCCTCCGCGACGCGCTGCGGTGTCCGCACCAATCCCTCCCGGTGCGGATCCTCGCCGATGATTTCCAACCACTGGGCAACCAACGAGCGCAGACGCTCCAGATCGCAGGTCGTCGTGAACTCGAGGCCCGTATCCTCGAGGTGGACGAGTTCTTCATGATGGTGCATTGCCGCCTCGCTTACCAAATCATTGCTCATCCAACGCCGTTCCGTTCATGCTCGAATACATCTTCTGCCCGGAGCAGCGCGCGATAGAGGATACCGCACGGCCGGCAACCGAGCAAGCGCTAGCACAACACGGGTTCGATCATAGCGATCACCGAGATAGGTGCCGCGCGATCGGCGGGGGGTAGCGACCGAGGTAGAACGGTAGGGACTGGACAGAGGCGTGAGCGGCAGAAGCCGCTTGGTCAATTGCAGCTCGGTTCGATCGAGCGCCGCGACGGACCAGTGCAGCGACTTGCCACACCGAGGTTTCATGGTTGGTGGGCGAGCGTTGCAGTCGCTTGCTCGTTCCGAATGGCCACCACAGCGTGGAGACGAAGCCGGACCCGACGACCCGATCTATCGAGCAATGTCAGACGCTGAGGCCCGCTTGCATGAACCCGGAAGGCCAATCCATCGATCGGGCCCTCGAAACGGCCCCTCATTGCACCAGCGCCGACGCAGGTTTCGCACCAGATCGCAAGTCCCGCACCCTCCGTCACGGAGTCACCACTCGCAGCCCCGGGGCAAGAACGGACCGTCAGCGCAGCACCTTGCCGGCTCTCCACAGCCCTTGCCCGGAAAGCGCCCGCTGAGGTTCTCACTCCTGTTAGACAATCCCCTCGCGTCTACCGCTCACCTGACGCCGGACGGCGGACCAGCGCCAGATCGTCAGGAGAAGAGGAATCAAGAGCTGACTCAGGACGAACGTTGGGTAAGAATCGAGACGCCGTCGCCACGCGAAGATGCCGAGCCACAAATATTGCGTCGAACGACCCAAGTTCGCTGCCACCGTGACCACGATCGGATGCCACCAGGAGCGTCTGACGCGCTCTTCACGGGCATGGTGTCCGACGGACAGCCACAAGCCCAGTTCTTCCAGCCAGCGAATCATCGCGTCCTGGGGTGCGAAGACGAGCCGGTAGACAGCGCGAGCGAGCTGGACCGCCCGACGATCCGGATCGCGCACTGCGGCTCGCAAGACTTCACCCCTCGCTACCCGGTACAAGTACTCGAGATTGAAATCCCAGCTCAGAAGGCCAGTAAAGGCCGATAGTGCAGCCAATGACGCTCGCCAGCCTCGTGTACGGTATCCGATCGCTGCGAAAAGAGCTGTATTGACCAGCGTATCGAGTTCGGTATCGAGATATCGGCCCAGTTCGCTCTCCTGCTGCCGCAAGCGAGCCAGTTGACCATCGGCATTGTCGAGAACGGTTACCACCTGGAGGAGTACTGCCGCCGCTCGCTCCCAGCCACGAGCCAGGCACCCAGCTGCCAGGAGACCGAGTCCGGTATGAGCAATGACGACCTGCTCTGGTTTGACTCGCGTTGGCAACAGGGCACAGGCCACGATGAATCCGAGCGGCCGGAAGATCACCAAATTGATGTACTCTACACCCGGCCGCGCCTTCAGACTCGCCTGGAACGCCTTGAGCAGTGCTTGCCGGTTCTGCGCGAGTCCCTTATTCCCCATATCCTCGTCCGACCTGTGCAGTCAGACCGAGCTGTTCGACGCCACGCAGCGCTCCTTGCACGAGGAAGCCGATATCGCTACCGGCCGTGACGAATCGGAAACCCTGCTGCGCTCGGTACAAGGCGTCTTCGACACTATAGGCAGCGTAACCCGCGATTTTGCCCGTATTCCGACAAGCTTCCAGCACGCGTTCGATCGCGCGCTCCTGCCGCTCGTCACCAGCCGCCCGACGCGGGTCGATTCCGAGAGACAGAGCAAGATCGCCGGGCCCGATCCAGCAACCGTCGATACCGGGAACCGAGAGAATCGCCTCGGCATTCTCCACTGCCTGGGCACTTTCGATTTGCACACCAACGAAGAGCTCCTCGTCGATCCATTCTGGATAATCAGCTCCATAGACCCGAGCACGTCCCCATCCCCACGAACGCATACCGCGCGGCGGAAAGCGGCAAGCGTCGGCAACCGCTCGCGCATCCTCTCGGGTGTGGACCAGCGGAACGATGATGCCGAGCACCCCGTCGTCCAGTAAGCGCCCGATCAGTGTGTAATCGTTGCGTGCGACCCGAGCCATAGGCACCGCGCGCCCGCAGGAAAGCGCCATCAGCGTGGCGATAACCGTATCCGGGCCGAAGGTGCCATGCTGCGTATCGATCAAGATGAAGTCGATCCCGCAATTAGCCAGTGCCTCTGCGACGAGCGGTGCGCCGAGCTGCAGCGTATAGCCGAAGGCCGGCTGGCCAGCCAACATCTTCCGCTTGGCGTGGTTCTCCCGCATACTTATGCCCCCCGTCATCATTGCTTTCCCGTCTCACCATACCCGAGCAGTCGAATCCCGTGAAGTTCCACGAGCGGTTTCTCCGCGCTCGACAAACATTCCGATCCATCGTCAGCAGGGACGCACGTCGATCGGACCAGGATCACGGGTGCCTGACGATCCGAGCTTTCGGCTGCACGAGCGCAGGCACGCCAAAGCATGGACTGGCGTCGTGGACCACGGCAGGATGGTATAGTTGATATGTTGCACCTCGGTCGAACCCCGCGGTCGCACCGATGAACGATTCGATTTCAGAGGAGTACTCGTGAACAACTCGACCCTGACAGTGATGAACCCGAGCGGATTCGCCGCACTCGGGCTTTCGCCCGCCTTGCTCGCTGCCCTCCGTGATGTCGGTTTCGAGCAACCGATGCCGGTCCAGACGGAAGCGATCCCCGTTCTCTTGAGTGGGCGCGATGCTATCGTCCAAGCCCACACGGGAACAGGCAAAACCGCAGCATTCGCCTTGCCGATTCTTCAGGGATTGGTCCCTTACGGGCATGGTCCGCAAGCGCTCGTTCTCACTCCGACGCGCGAACTCGCGATCCAAGTGGCCGAAGCGATCCATCGTCTCGGCCGCTATCTCGATGCCCGCGTCCTGGCACTCTACGGTGGTCAGCCGATCGAGCGGCAGCTGCGTGCCCTCCGGCACCCGGTCGACGTCATCGTCGGCACTCCGGGCCGCATCATGGACCACTTGCGCCGCGAGACGTTGCGACTGGATCAGGTCCGCGTCGTCATCTTGGACGAAGCCGATGAAATGCTGGACATGGGCTTCATCGAGGACGTCGAGTGGATCCTCGAGCATGTACCGCGCGAGCGGCAAACCGCCCTCTTCTCGGCCACGATCCCGCCCCGGATCCGCCAGCTGACGCAGCGTTATCTGCGAGCACCGGTGACCATCGCCATCCACCCCGAACGGGTGACTGTCCCCTCCATCGCGCAGACGGTGTACGAGGTGGCAGCGCATGCCAAGCTCGAGGCGCTGAGTCGGATTCTCGATTACGAGGCACCGACCTCCGCGATCATCTTCGTGCGCACCAAGAGCGGCGCCGATGAACTGGCCCATAAACTGCAGTCGCTCGGCTACGCTGCCGAGGCGATCCACGGCGACCTCAGCCAGGCCATGCGCGATCGCGCCATGCAGCGCTTCCGCGCTGGACAAGTCGACCTGCTGATCGCCACCGACGTCGCGGCACGTGGATTGGACATTCCGGCGGTCAGTCATGTCATCAACTTCGATATCCCCAGCGATCCGGAATCCTACGTGCACCGGATCGGTCGCACTGGACGTGCTGGGGCAACGGGCACCGCGATCACGTTGATCGAACCGCGGGAACGCTGGCTCTTGCGCACGATCGAACGAGCGATCGGGCAGCGACTCATCCCGAAGCGCATCCCGACCCGCGAGGAGATTGCGCGTCGCCAACGCGAGCTTCTCGGCGCATCGCTCTCGGAAGTGATCGAGCAGCGCGATCTCGAACTCGGGCGTAGGATCGTCGATCAGCTGCTCCCGGATCACGATGCGGTCGATATCGCGGCAGCCGCTGTTCTGCTTCTCCTGGAAGCTCGGAACGTCAGCCCGGAACGGGCCGGCGACCTGACGGAGATCGAGCGAGCCGAGCCAGGTATGGTCCGCCTGCGACTCGAACTCGGACGACGCGACGGTATTCGCCCGAGCGATATCGTGGGTGCCATCGCCAATGAGGCCGGCATACCCGGTAAGGAAATCGGGCAGATCGAGATCGCCGACCGGTACACGCTCGTCGACGTGCCGCAGCGCGCAGCCGACCGCGTGGTCGCTGCGCTCAGCCGCACGCGCCTGCGCGGCCGGGCGGTCGTCGTCCGCCGACTCGACAGCACCCGATAACGTCTCACCTTGCCCGATCCGGCTGCTCCTTGGCACACTTTTTAAGGAACGCCGGCTCTTCGCGGTCGGTCGAACACGCTAACGTGACTGGCCCGCGAGCACTCGACCTGGTGCCCCGTGCTCTCCCAAACGATGAGCAAACCATGACCGGTATCGCGGGGTACCGCTGATCGGACTGCCGTCGTCATCCACGACGGTCAAAGATGTTGACGGAGGAAGGTGAGATCCATGGCTGGCCACTCCAAGTGGGCCCAGATCAAACGACAGAAGCAGGCCGCCGACTTCCGCAAGGGACAGATCTTCAGCAAGCTGGCTCGCGAGATCCATGTCGCAGTGCGCGAAGGCGGTCCGAACCCGGAGACGAACGTGCGGCTGCGCATGGCGATCGAGCGCGCGCGGCGCGAGGGTATGCCGAAGGACACCATCGAAAACGCGATCGCCAAGGCGAGCGGTGCGGCTGGCGGAGCGGCTGAATACGAGACGATCGTCTACGAAGGGTACGGGCCGGGCGGCGTCGCCATCATGGCTATCGCCTTGACGGACAACCGCAACCGGACAGCCTCGGTGGTTCGACACATTTTCTCCAAGTACGGTGGTTCGCTCGGCGAGACCGGCTCGGTAGCCTGGCAGTTCGAAACCGTTGGGCAGATCGTCGTCGCCACTGACGGTCATGATCCAGAGGAGATCGCACTCGCTGCGATCGACGCAGGCGCTCGCGATTTCGAGGTGGAAGACGATTCGGTCATCATCACGACCGATCCCGACCAGCTGAGCGACGTGGCGGAGAAGTTAGAGGCAGCCGGCTACCAGATCCGCCAGGCTGACATCCAACGCATCCCGACCACGACGGTCGAGCTCGAGGGCGGTCAGGCTCAGAGCGCCCTCAAGCTGCTCGAAGCGCTCGAGGACTTGGACGACGTGCAGGAGGTCTACACCAACGCGAGTTTTCCTGCCGAAGTGCGCAGCGCCGTGTAATCATCGCTGTCCCACGGGGTCGAATCGTGCAACAGCGCTCGGTGCCTGCACCGAGCGCTGTTCGTCTCTCGAAAGAGAAAGACGCCTCGTTATCAGCCGATCTGCTAGGATGCCTCAGCTGGCAACGCACGAAGGAGTTCTTGTGCTCGGTTTTCGCTTCGACGGGAGTTGATCACATGTGGAAGCTGACCATACCAGTCTGGGAACTCATCCTGCGTGGTCTGGCGATCTACTTACTCTTCATCCTCGCGCTGCGACTCTTCGGTAAACGGCAACTCGGTCAGTTCACGGTTTTCGATCTCGCCTTGTTGCTCCTTACGGCTAATTCGCTCCAGCCCGCTATGACGGGGACGGACTCCTCGCTGCTCGGCGGGATCATTCTGAGCGGCACCCTCTTCATCGGCAATTGGTCGCTCGGTTGGGCCTCGTTGCGTTTTCCCCCGCTGAAACGGCTGCTCCAGCCACCGCCGAGCATTCTCGCCCGCGATGGACGATGGGATCGGCGAGCACTGCGCCGCGAGTGGATCGATCTCGAGAAAGCAGAAGCGGCCCTGCGTCACGCTGGTCTTGAGGACATCTCGCAAGCCGCACTCGTCGTCCTCGAAGCTGACGGTACGATCTCTGTCATACCGAAGCAGAGTGCGGTACGAAGTCAGGAGAGGACCCCATGAGCTGGTACGAGCGACTCGGTGTCCGGCGTGTCATCAACGCCGATGCCCGTCTGACGCGGCTCGGCGGTTCCATCATGCCGCCCGAAGTCATCGCCGCGATGGCGGAGGCTGCACAATGGTATGTCGATCTCGTCGAGCTCCAGCGGGCGGTTGGGCGACGATTGGCCGACCTGACGAGGAACGAAGCAGCCTACGTCACTGCCGGCGCGGCGGCAGGGTTGACGCTGGCGACGCTGGCCTGCGTGACTGGTCCGGATCCGGCGAGTATTGCGCGCCTTCGCGCTCAGTTCCCGGACCTCGAAGGTTACAAGGATCAGGTCGTCATCCAGGCCGCTCACCGGATCCCGTACGACCCGGCGATTCGGCTCGCTGGAGTCCAGCTGGTTCAGATCGGGAACGCACTGGCCACCGATCCATGGGAACTGGAATCAGCGCTCAGCGAGCGCACCGCAGCAGTGGTGTACGTCGCCGGAGCGCACTTGGCACGCGGCGCTCCCCCGCTGGAGGAGGTCGTGGCAGTCGCTCATGCACACGACGTCCCGGTCATCGTCGATGCTGCGGCCCAGCTTCCACCAGCTGAGAACCTCTGGCGCTTCACGCGCGATCTGGGAGCCGATCTCGCGATTTTCAGTGGTGGCAAGGACTTGGCTGGACCGCAATCGACCGGCTTGATCGTCGGCCGTGCCGACCTGATCGAGGCGATCGCCCTCCACGGTCCCCCATACCAGCAACTCGGCCGCCCCTTCAAGGTGAGCCGCGAAGAGCTGATCGGTCTCCTCGTGGCGGTGGAGCGATACCTCACTCTCGACCATGAAGCACGCGTGCGCGCCTGTGAGGACACGGTAGCTGCCTGGATCGCAGACTTCAGTAGGATACCTGGCGTCCGCGCGACGCGTGCGTTCCCGAACGAAGCCGGGCAGCCGTTGCCTCGGCTCGTTCTGGAGATCGATCCATCCTGCTGCGGCATGACCGCCCGCGAGTTGCGCGATCGCCTGTGGGAGGGAGACCCCCGGATCGCGGTCGCCTTGCACGACGAGCATCGGATTTCGCTGACAGCCGAAACGTTGGAGCCCGGCGAGGCCGAGGTCGTCGCGGAGCGCATTCGCACCATTCTCCGCACGACCCAACATTGAGGCCCGTGCCTCGGAGAACCGGTTCGCCTGCTCGAGAGTCAGTCGGATTCCGCGAACGGACGCGCGCCTCGTTGCTGCGGCGCGCGTCCGTCCCAGTTCTGTCTGGCGCTGCGATCAGAAGAGCGCGAGTTCCGTCTGCGGATCGAAGGCGTGCAGGTGCTCGACCTTCACCGTGACCGCGGCGAGTTCACCGACCGAGAAGTGCACATGTGGATCAGCCTTGGCGATGATCGTTCCGGCCGGGCCCCGCAAGTGCACGAGTGTCTCCGAACCGAGCGGCTCCACGATCTCCACCGGAAGACGCAACTGGCGATCGACGCTCACCTGCCCCGGCTGAACGATGAGATCCTCCGGTCGGATGCCGACGAGCACTTCGCGGTTGCTGTACTCAGCGAGCCGGTTGCGCTGCTCTGGTGCCGCTTCCAGCGTGACATCGCCCGCTACCAACCGGACCGTCCCATCACCAACGACGACGCGGGCCGGGAAGATGTTCATCGCCGGACTACCGATGAACGTCGCGACGAACAGGTTCGCGGGGTGATCGTAGAGGTTTTCCGGTGTGTCCAGCTGCTGGAGCACACCTTGATTCATCACCGCGATACGGTGACCCATGGTCATTGCCTCGACCTGGTCGTGCGTCACGTAGATCGTCGTGACCCCGAGGCGGCGCTGCAGCTTGATCAGCTCGCCGCGTGTCTGGACGCGAAGCTTGGCATCCAGATTGGAAAGCGGCTCGTCCATCAAGAACACCTGTGGTTCGCGAACGATGGCACGACCGAGCGCGACGCGCTGCCGTTGACCACCGGAAAGCTGGCGGGGCTTGCGATTGAGAAGATCCTGAATGCCGAGCATCTCGGCGACTTCTTTCACCCGCCGATCGATCTCCTGCTTGGGCACCTTACGGAGCTTGAGACCGAAGGCCATGTTCTCGTACACCGTCATATGCGGATAGAGTGCGTAATTTTGAAAAACCATCGCGATATCGCGGTCCTTCGGAGGCACATGCGTGACGACGCGGTCACCGATGATGATGTCGCCGCTCGTCACCTCTTCCAGACCAGCCAGACAGCGCAACGCTGTCGTCTTCCCACACCCCGAGGGACCGACGAGGACGAGAAACTCCCCATCCTTGACCTCGAGGGTGAGATCGTTGACAGCAATGACACCGTCGAACCGCTTCGTCACGTGATCATAGATGACTTGGGCCATCTGCACCCTCCGTCATGCAGAACCGGTCACACTCGCGCCGAAGATCGCCCCGCCATTAGTATACGGAAAGCCTGTGCGCGATCCAGCTGCTCATCCTTTCACTGCACCAGCCGTCAGACCAGAAACGTACTGATCGACGAAGAACATGTAGGCGATGGCAACCGGCACGGAACCGAGCATGGCGGCTGCCATGAGCGGACCCCACTGGAAGACATCGGCCCGGATGAGGTCGCTCACCGTCCCGACCGGAATCGTCTTCATCTCGCCCGAACCCATGAAGACGAGGGCGTAGAGGAACTCGTTCCATGACAAGGTAAAGGAAAAGATACCAGCAGAGAGCACTCCGGGGAGAGCCAGCGGCAAGATGATCCGCCACATAGCCTGGAACCGGCTCGCCCCGTCGATCATCGCGCACTCTTCCAACTCGCGCGGGATCGTGCGGAAGTACCCCATCAAGAGCCAGGAGGCGAAAGGAATGAGGAACGTCGGGTACGTCAGGATCAATGCCCAGTACGTGTTGTAAAGCCCGAAGCGGGCGACGACCTGACTCAAGGGGATGAAAAGGAGGGTCGGCGGAATCAAGTAGGCGAGGAAGATCGCAGTACCGGCCAGATTGCCGCCCCGGAAGCGAAAGCGACCGAGCGCGTAACCCATCAAGATGCTGCTCGTCAGCGAGAGAAACGTCGAACCGAATGTCACCACTGCGGTATTCCACGCCCAACGCGGAAAATCGGTATTCGTCAAAAGATAGCGGTAATGGTCGAGCGTCGCCTGTGTCAAGAAGAGCGGATTGATCTTCATGTTGAGCAAAAGTGAATTCGGCTTGAGCGAGATAATGAACATCCAGTAGAAGGGGAACAGGAGAAAAATCGTGAAGAGAGCAAGTGGCAGATAGAGAAAGAGGAGCCGACTGCTCAGCCGATTGCTCCCGACCACTTCAGGCCTCCTGCGAACGAACGTAGCGGAGCAAGAGAGCAGAGAGGACAGCGAGAACCGGGAACATGTACAGAGAAACCGCTGCACCCATCCCGAGCTTACCCGCGCCGCCGATCCCCTCTTGCCAGGCGAAGGTACCGAAAATGTGCGTCGAGTTCGCTGGCCCACCTTTCGTCAGAACATAGACGAGCTGGAAATCCGCGAACGTCCAAATGATCGAGAAGAGTGTGGTGATGACGATGATCCCCTTGATCACCGGCAGCGTCACCGCGAAGAACCGCTGCAGGCTATTAGCCCCCTCGATCGCTGCCGCCTCGTGCAGTTCCTGCGGCACCGCCTGCAGGCCGGCCAGAATGGCCACCGCGAAGAACGGCGTGCCACGCCAAATATTGGCAATACAGAGAGAAATGATGGCATTCGTGCGCGTACCCAGGAACGCGATGTTCGATTCGATGAGTCCCCAGTTCTTCAGCATCCAAGAAAAAGGACTCAACACTGCATCGTAGAGCATCAGCCAAGCCAGGCTGGAAAGCGCGGTCGGTACGATCCACGGAAGCAGGAGAGCCGCGCGCAGCACATTCCGCAGCGGAAACACCTGGTTCAAGAGGAGCGCCAGCAGAAGACCAAGCAACAACTTGAATGGAACAGTCACGAAGCCATAGATGAAGGTGTTGATCACCGTCAGTCGAAAGACACCATCGTGCAGAAGCTCTCGATAGTTCCGAAGCCCGACGAATTCACCACCCGGAAATCCGACCATCCGATCGGTCAGCGAGATCCAGATTCCGAGGAAAAACGGATAGCTCATGAACAGGAGCAAGATCAGCCAGCCGGGCGACATGAACAGGTAGGCGAGAACCGGCTCGCTGTCGAGCCACTGGCGGGCTCGCTCGCGCCAGGTCAGCGGAAGAGCCTGGACAGCGGTCCTGGCTGGCGCAGTCGTCATGGCGTGACTCCGATCGTCATGCTCGTTGCGGTGCATCAGCCGGGCTGGGGCAGTATACCGACTGCCCCAGCCCGGACTCGCTCATCGACTGTAAATCTTCTCCAATTCGCTGGCGCCCCACTGGATCGCTTCCTCGGCATTGCCGGATTGGATCGCGCGGGCGAACGTATCGACCACGACATACCGCGCGAATGCCTCGGCTGCTTTCTCGTTGCCCAGCCCGGCGTAGCCTTTGTTGCGACCGTACTTGGCCGCTTCCACATACGGCACCAGCTTCGGGTCAGCCTTGTAATACGGGTCATCGAGATAGTATTGGGTCGGCGCGACCTGGTATCCCTGCTGGATCTCCAGCCACTTGCGGAACTGCTCGGGCGCCGTCCACCACTCGAGGAACGCCTTGGCACCGGCAACGTTCTTCGAGTACTTGAGGATCCCGACCGACCAGCTCCCCAAATTGTTGAATCGGCCGGCTGGTCCCTTCGGATAGATATGGTGGATGATGTCCTCCGCGATGTCGGGCGCCTGTTTCTTGGCCGCGATGTAAATGCTGCTCCCGTTGAAGGTCCAGCCGATCTGGCCCGCCAGGAAAGCCCGGTTGTTGGTCGCATCGTCCCAGGACAATCCGGTTTCGTCGAACGCTGGCTTCCAATAGCTCAGGAAGAGCTTCATCCCCTCGACGAACTGCGGCTTGTTGAACGCGACCGTCTTCCCGTCCGCTTCGACCTCCATCGCCCCGTAGGCCCACATGAAGGCATAGCAGAAGGACGGCGGGTCACCAGTGGAGTGGCCGAAAGCCTGTCCGAGCGGCATACCCAACTTCTTGAACTCCACGCCGATCTTGAAGAGATCTTCCCAGGTGTCCGGCGGGTTGTTCGGATCGGGCCAACCGGCCTTCTCCAGGAGGCTCTTCCGGTAGACCTGTGCGCTCGTCGGGGCACCAATCGGAATGCTCAGCCACTGATCGCCGACCATCACGGTCTTCTTGACCCAGTCGAAGTAGTCCCCCTCCCCCTTGATCCGCTTTTCGACGATTTCGGCGACATCGACCAGTGCGTCCTTATAGAGCGAGGGCCAGGTATCCCACATTCCGACGATGTCCGGACCAGCCCCTGCCTGCACGGCCGCGCTGATCTTGGGCTGGAGATCCGGCCAGTTGATGAAGTCGATCGTCGCCTCGACGCCGGTTTCCTTCCCGAACTCCTGGAGCTGTTGCTTCATGAGATCCTGGGTCTCGGGAACGAAGAAGGTGCCGAAGAGAATGTTCAACTTCGTCCCCTTCAGCACGACCGGAGTCGGCGTCGGTGGCGCAGCCGGCGTCGGTGACGCAGCCGCAGCAGTCGGAGTCGGTTGTGCCGCTGGAGCAGCCGTCGGTGTCGGTTGCGGGGCCGGTGTCGGCGTGGCCTGTCCACCCGCACAGGCCGCCAGCAACGCGCTCACTGCGGGCACCGCGGCACCGACTGCCAACCCTCGGAGCAGTCCCCGCCGCGTCAGTTTCGAACCGAGCCGGTGACCACGTGGTTCACCTCTCATCACTGGACCTCCTCCTCGCTTCACTAGCGACCCACCCACACTGCCGTACGCTCGGTCGTTCGTCGTTTCATCCGTTGTCCGATATTCCGGACGATCGGAGAAGACAACCGATTCGACCTCGCATCCCAGCAGCTCTGACGAGAGGCTACGCGATCAGCCGTATGCCTGTCAAGAGGGTTCCTCGAAAGACCACCCTCTCGTCATCTTCGGTGCCGTACGCTACGATCAATGGGCAGGTCGCTCGCGGGGGAGGCCCTGGTATGCCTGTGCCGGCTTGGGAACCGACCGCAGCAGAGTTCAGCCGCAGTCGGCTGCAACGCTTTCTCGCGCTCCTCGGGTTCCGCTCCGTGGACGAGCTCCGCCAGCACGCCGCCAACGATCCAGCCTGGTACTGGGACGCCGCGCTGCGCGATCTGGATATCCGCTGGCTCAGTCCGCCGACTCAGATTCTCGACCTTTCGCAAGGCCTACCCTGGGCGACCTTCTTCCCTGACGCTGTCTACAACTATGTCGCTGACGCGCTGAGCCGGTGGGGAACCGAGAACCGTCCCGCTCTCGTTTGGGAAGGTGATGACGGCCGCACGGTCGTGCTCTCTTACCGCGACATCGCGACTGCTGTGCCCCGACTCGCCGCTGGTTTGGCCGCTCTGGGAGTTCAACCGGGGGACCGCGTCGGCCTCTTCCTCCCGATGATCCCCGAAACGGCTTTGGCCATGCTGGCGCTGGGCTGGCTCGGCGCGATCGTCGTTCCGGTCTTCTCCGGCTTCGGCCCCGAGGCGGTAGCGACCCGCTTGCGCGACGCCGAGGCAACGGTCTTGATCACCGCCGATGCCTTCCCGCGTCGGGGTCAGCTCGTCCATCTCAAAGAGATCGCCGATCGCGCTGTCGCTGAATGTCCCAGGATCCAGCATGTCGTCGTGGTGCGGCGCAGCGGCTCTCCCGTTTCCTGGACACCGACGCGCGATCGATGGTGGGACGACCTGGCAGACAGCTCCTCCGGGATGCTCCCCGCCACAGCCACTGCAGCCAACACTCCCTTCATGCTCATCTACACTTCTGGCACCACTGGACGACCGAAGGGAACCGTCCACGTCCAGGCAGGCTTTCCCCTCAAAGCAGCCCACGATCTCGCCTTCTGCTTCGATGTCCAACCGCTCGATCGCGTCTTTTGGCTGACCGATATCGGCTGGATGATGGGTCCCTGGCTCATCCAAGGGACACTGCTGCTCGGCGCCACCGTTGTCTTGTACGAGGGCACTCCCGATTGGCCTGTGCCGGACCGACTGTGGCGTCTCGTCGCGACTCACGGCATCACGGTGCTCGGTCTCACGCCGACGGTCGTTCGCGCGCTCATGGCCCGCGGTGCTGCACCGACTGCACAGCACGATCTCTCGAGTCTGCGCGCCTTCGGTTCGACCGGTGAGCCCTGGAATCCGTCTCCCTGGTGGTGGCTCTTCGAAACCGTGGGGAACCGCCAACATCCCATCATCAATTACACCGGCGGGACGGAGATCGGTGGTGGCATCCTCGCCTGCACCACGATCGAGCCACAAGTCCCGTGTTCCTTCACTGGACCGGTACCCGGAATGGCTGCCGACGTCGTCGACGAGAATGGTCAACCGGTGCGTGGGCGCGTCGGAGAACTTGTCATTCGGCAACCTTGGGTCGGTATGACACGCGGCTTCTGGCGCGATCCGGAACGCTATCTCGCCACGTACTGGTCGCGCTGGCCCGACCTTTGGGTACACGGCGACTGGGCGCTTATCGACGACGGCTATTGGTTCATCCTCGGACGATCGGACGACACGCTGAAAATCGCGGGAAAGCGTCTGGGACCGGCGGAAGTGGAATCGATCGCCGTCTCGCACCCGGCCGTCCAAGAAGCAGCAGCGATCGGTATCCCCGATCCGGTCAAAGGGGAAGCGTTAGTCCTTTTCTGTGTTGCTCGAAGCGGTATCCAACCGTCAGAACGACTAGCCGCGGAGATCAGCGATCTCATCGCTCAGCAGCTCGGCAAACCGCTTCGGCCGCAGCGGGTGTACTTCGTGTCCGATCTGCCTCGAACACGCAATGCCAAGATCATGCGCCGGGTGATCCGCGCCGCTTATCTCGGCCAGGATGCGGGAGACATTTCCGCGCTCGAGAATCCGGCTGCAGTCGCCGAGATCGCTGTACTCGGTCGGGCCGCCGGTGTCGAGGACAAAACGGAAGGGAAAGACCGGTGAGCGAACGCCCACCCACGCTCGTTCGACATCGGCCACGCGGCCTCCTTCGCCTCGCTTTCAAGTTGCCGGTCTACCTGTATCGCGGACCGTTGGCGAGCCTCCTCGCCTGGCGGTGCGTGATTCTCCTCACCACCATCGGCCGCAAGACCGGCTTGCCTCGGCGCACGGCGGTCAGCGCGATGCGCCTGGATGACCGCTTCATCGTCTTCGCCGGCTTCGCGGGCGTACGTGCCGACTGGTACCGCAACCTGCTCGCTCACCCGGAGGTGGTGGTTCGTGCAGGGAACCAGTGTTGGCGTGCCACGGCCCGCGTGGTGCTCGATCCAGCCGAGCGTCGCGCCTTGATGACACAGATGGCCGAGTACTCCCGACGCTGCGGCCCCCCGCTGGTCGTCCGCCCTCTGCTTCGTCTTTTGCATATCTTCGACTATGACGCCGAGATCGCGTTTGCTCTCGCGCACGCTGAAGAACTACCCGTCGTCGAACTTCGACCACACAGCCAGATCCCTTGTTCATAGCTCGGTCACTGAGGCTGCCTGCACGGCTGCGCTATGATTGAGTGCCGGTCCGGTTCCCCAACCCGGCGGCCGGTTCGGCTATCCGGCAGTCTCCGGATAGTTGGGAGGGTAGCATGATGACGAACCCGCTTCGACAACTCGCTCTCTTCGGTCAGAGTTTCTGGCTCGATTATTTGAGCCGTTCCTTGATCACCTCCGGCGAGTTGGCCCGACTGATCGAAGACGATGGGCTGAGCGGCGTGACGTCCAATCCCACGATCTTCGATAAAGCGATCGCGAGCACCGAAGAGTACGACGAGGAAATCGGCGAGCTGGCCGCGCGCGGATTCTCCGATGAGGCGATCTTCGAGGAACTCGCTGTCCACGACGTACAGAAAGCCTGTGACCTGTTGTGGCTCGTCTACGAGGCTTCCCAGGGGCAGGACGGCTTCGTTTCGCTCGAGTTACCTCCGGCGCTCGCCGATGATACCGAGCGCACCATCGCGGAAGCCCGGCGACTCTTCGCCAAGATCGACCGTCCCAACGCGATGATCAAGGTGCCCGGAACACCCGCTGGCATCCCCGCCATCGAGCAGTTGATCGCCGATGGTGTCAACGTCAATGTGACCTTGCTCTTCGCGCTGGATACTTACGAGCGTGTCATGGAGGCGTACCTGCGCGGGATCGAGCGCCGCCTCGCAGCGGGGCAAGCAGTCGACCGCATCGCGTCGGTGGCCAGCTTCTTCGTCTCTCGCGTCGACACCGCGGTCGACCAGCGGCTGGACGCCTTGCTCGCCACGGTGACGGATGCCGAAGAGCGGGCACGCATCGAGTCCTTGAAGGGCAAAGCCGCGATCGCCAATGCCAAGCTGGCTTACCAGCGCTTCAAACGAGTGTTCCTGCAAGGAGAGCGATTCGCCCGCTTGCGCGAACGTGGCGCGCAAATCCAACGGATCCTGTGGGCCAGCACCTCCACCAAGAATCCGGCCTATTCCGACGTGATGTATGTCGAGCACCTGATCGGCCCCTACACCATTCAGACGATGGCACCGGTGACCGTCGAGGCCTATCGCGACCACGGTAAACCGCGAGCGAACACGGTCGAGGAAGGCTTGGACGAAGCTGAACGCGTTTTGGCCGCCCTCGGACAACTGGGGATCTCCTACCAGGAGATCACGCAGAAGCTCCAACGCGAGGGAGTGGAGTTGTTCCAAGCATCGTACGAAAGCGTCTTGCGTCGCATCGCCGAGCGGCGACGGAGCATCATCACCACGAGCGAACGCCTGGGCAGCGAACTCGCTCGCTACGGATCAGATATCGAGCGGACGATCGACGCACTCCTCGCAGCGAATACGGTCGAAAGGATCTGGCAACGCGACGCCAGTGTTTGGACCGACGATACGAAACGGCAGCGAACGATCAGTCAGCGACTCGGTTGGCTCTCCATCGCTGACGAAATGCGGCGACACCTCCAGGAGTTGGAGAGCTTTCAACAGGAGATCCGCGAACGCCGCTTCACGCATCTGCTTCTACTCGGCATGGGTGGCAGCAGTCTGGCGCCCGAAGTGTTCCAGCGTGTGTTCGGCCATGATGCCGAGCACCCCGAACTCCAGGTTCTCGATACGACCAATCCTGACACGATTCGCCGGCATCGTGAACGCCTCGACCCCACCCGTACGCTCCTTCTCGTCAGTTCGAAGTCGGGAACGACACTGGAGACGATGAGCCTGGCTGCCTATTGGTTCGCCGAGCTCGAGCGAGAGTTGGGCGATCGCGCCGGCCAGCATCTGGTCGTCATCACCGATCCCGGCACACCGCTCGAGGACTGGGCACGCAGCCGGCAAGCCTGGCGCATCTTCCTCAACCCACCGGACATCGGTGGTCGCTACAGCGCACTATCCTTCTTCGGTTTAGTGCCAGCAGCTGCGATCGGCTTACCCCTCGCAGCACTGCTGGATCCCGTTTCGGCCATGGCAGAGCGCCTCCGCCGCTCCACACCGGAGAATCCTGGCCTCTGGCTCGGAGCCACGCTCGGTACTCTCGCGCAACTCGGGCGCGACAAGGTCACGTTCGTGCTCGAACCAGCGGTCGCTCCGTTGGCTGATTGGCTGGAACAGTTGATCGCAGAGAGTACCGGCAAGCAAGCGACTGGGCTCATCCCAGTTGTCCATGAACCCCACCTCGCTCCCGAGCACTACAGCAACGACCGCGTCTTCGTGACCTTGGACCTGGCCTTGCAGCCGCACACGCCAACGGAAGCGCTGCTCAAGGCGATCGAGACGCTGGGGCATCCCGTCATCCGCACCCGATTCTGGAACCTCTGGGAACTCGGTGCTGAGATGCTGCGGTGGGAGTTCGCCATCGCCGTGGCTGGGAAGGTCCTCGGCATCGACCCCTTCGACGAGCCGGATGTCCAAGCATCCAAGGATCGCACCGCACGGCTGCTCGCTCATTACCAGCAAACCGGTGAACTCGTCCGGCCACCGGCCGCGTTCAGTGAGGGCTCGCTCAGCGTCGGAGGCACGGAAGCCAGCGATCTGCGCAGTGCGCTCACCGATCTCATCGGACGTATTCCGCCGGCCGGCTACCTCGGCCTTCTCGCCTTCATCGACCCGACACCCGATACCCTCGAGCTGCTCCATGCTATCCGTCAACTCCTGGCTGAACGCCTCCGCATCCCGACCATCCTCGGGATCGGACCGCGCTACCTCCATTCGACCGGACAGCTCTTCAAGGGTGGTCCGAACACCGGTGCTTTCATCCAACTCGTGAGCGAACCGGCGAATGATCTCCCCGTGCCTGGCCAACGCTACAGTTTTCGGACGATGTTCCTAGCTCAGGCATACGGTGACTACGAAGCACTCGTGAGTCGAGGACGGCCGGTTCTCCAGATCAGCTTCCGGAGGGATGCACTCGAAGCGCTGGAGCAACTCGAGCAAGCGCTCGTCGTGACGGTGCACTGAGACGCAGACAAAGGAGCGAGCGATGGAACTCGCCATCGTGGGACTCGGTCGAATGGGGAGCAACATGGCTCGCCGCTTGCTCCGCGGCGGCCACCGGGTAGTGGTCCACAATCGAAGTCCGGAACCGATCACTGTCCTGGAGCAGGAGGGAGCGATCGGTGCCTATACGCCGGAAGACACCGTCCAGGCGCTCACTCCGCCACGCGTCGTCTGGCTGATGGTGCCCGCCGGCGACCCCACGGAACAGGTGCTCCGGCGCTTCGCTGACCTTTTGCAACCCGGCGATATCCTGGTCGATGGTGGAAACGCCTACTGGAAAGACTCCGTACGGCGCGCCGCAGCACTGCAGGAGCGCGGTATCCGGTTCCTGGACATCGGAACGAGTGGGGGAATCTGGGGACTCGAGTACGGGTACTGTCTGATGGTCGGCGGTGACGAGTCCGCCTTTCGTCACCTCGAGCCTGCTCTCGCAACACTGGCTCCCGAGAACGGCTACCGGTATCTCGGACCAGCCGGAGCCGGTCATTTCGCCAAGATGGTGCACAACGGTATCGAGTATGGTCTCATGCAGGCCTATGCCGAGGGCTTCGAGATCCTCGAACGATCCCCTTATCGGTACGATCTCGCCGAACTCGCTGCTCTTTGGAATCGGGGCAGCGTCATCCGCTCCTGGCTATTGGAACTGAGCGAGCGGGCCTTCCGCCGGGACCCGACACTCGCCACGATCCGCGGTTACGTCGAAGACTCGGGCGAGGGGCGTTGGACCGTTTTGACAGCGATCGAAGAGGACGTGCCTGCACCAGTGATCACCCTCTCGCTCCAAATGCGCTTCCGCTCGCGTCAGGAAGATTCTTTCGCCGCCAAGGTCGTCGCGGCCCTGCGCCGCGAGTTCGGGGGACACGCAGTCAAATCAGCTGAGCAAGAGTCGACTGGAGCGAGTCCATGACCATCACGACAGCCCAGAATCCGCTCCGCGAAGGTCTCCGCTTCGAGCGATTGCCTGACCCGTGCATCATGGTCATCTTCGGGGCATCGGGCGACCTCACCCATCGCAAGCTCATACCGGCGCTGTACAACCTCGCTTATGACGGACTGCTCCCACCGGGCTTCTCGGTCGTCGGCTATGCCCGCCGACCCTACACGGACGAGGAGTTCCGGCAGGAAATGCGCGCTGCCGTCGAGCGCTTCTCGCGCCGCCAGCCGATCGATCCGGATGTCTGGGAAACGTTCGCTCAGGGTCTCTTCTATTTCGCGGCCGACTTCCATGACGCTTCAGCCTACCCCAAGCTCGGCGAACTGCTCGAGCGGATCGATCGGGATCGCGGAACGGTCGGGAACCGGATCTATTATCTGGCGACCCCACCTGACGCCTACGAGACGATCACGCAACTGCTCGGGGAAAATGGCCTCTCCCGCCCGAACCGGCCGGGAAGCTGGGTTCGGTTGATCGTCGAGAAGCCCTTCGGACACGATTTGGAGAGCGCGATCGCGCTCAACGAGCATCTCCTACGGTACTTCCGCGAGGACCAGATCTACCGAATAGATCATTACCTCGGCAAGGAGACAGTCCAAAACATTCTCGCGCTCCGCTTCGCCAACGGCATCTTCGAGCCGATCTGGAACCGCAACTACATCGATCATGTGCAGATCACCGTCGCCGAGACGATCGGCATCGAAGGTCGGGGAGGGTATTACGACCGGGCTGGTGCGTTGCGCGACATGGTCCAAAACCATATGCTCCAGCTTCTGAGCGTTGTCGCCATGGAGCCACCGATCGCGTTCGAGGCCGATCCCGTCCGCGACGAGAAGGTCAAAGCACTGCGCGCTATTCGGCCGATCCGCCCCGAGGAGGTGAACGAGCTCACGGTGCGGGGGCAATACGGGCCCGGATTCATCGCCGGTCGTCCGGTACCAGGCTACCGCGAAGAGCCGCGGGTGGCGCCGAACTCGTTGACCGAGACCTATGTCGCTCTCAAGCTCTTCATCGACAACTGGCGCTGGGCCGACGTTCCCTTCTACTTGCGCACCGGGAAGCGACTACCGCGTCGCGTGACCGAAATCGCCATCCAGTTCAAGCGAGTACCGCATCCCCTGTTCAAGGGCATGATCACCGCAGGCGTCGAACCGAACTGGCTGGTCATCCGTATTCAGCCCGACGAGGGTGTCTCGCTGAACATCGCCGCCAAGGTTCCCGGTCCACGGATTCGCTTGCGTACGGTCACGATGGGATTTCTCTACGGCACTTCGTTCCTGGTGCCAACACCGGACGCGTACGAGCGGCTCCTCCTCGACTGCATGCTCGGCGATTCCACCCTCTTCACGCGGCGGGACGAGACGGAGGCCGCCTGGGTGCCGATCACGCAGATCCTCCGCGGGTGGGCGGAGGCCCCTCCGCCGGAGTTTCCCAATTACGACGCTGGTACGTGGGGACCGCCCGAAGCGGAGCAGTTCATTGCGCGCGACGGTCGCCGTTGGCGACGTCCCTAGTCACCTTTCGACCCGGAGGTGCGTCGTGTCTACTGTCCCCCCGCCGACGCTTCCTTTCGATATCGACGCCATCGAGCGCGAACTCGCTCGTCTCTGGCAGTCCGCACCACTCACTGATCGCCGGAACGAGCTCGCCCTCAGCCGCACCAGTGTCCTGACCCTTTTCGTGCATGCTCCCGATAGGGAACGCGCCGAGTGGGCACGCGACATCATCTCGCGACTCTCGACGCACCACCCGTCCCGCGTCGTGCTGCTCGTCGCCGTCCCGCGCGAACACTTGACCGAACCAGCGATCAGTATCCAATGCAACCTCGGGTTAGCTGAGCGCTACGCACCATGCTACGAGCAGATCACCATCACCTTGCCGGTCGATCATCTCGTCCTGCTCCCCAGCATCCTCATGGCGCTCGCCTTGCCTGACCTCCCGGCATTTCTCTGGTGGTTGGGACCGCTTCCCTGTCACGAGCGACGGTTCATTCCGGTCACGCGAGCGGTCGATCGTCTGATTTTCGACTCCCTGGAAAGTCGTCACCCATTGGAGGATCTCATCGCCACGCGCCGGCTCGTTCAACAGGTCTCGCGCACCACAGCCGTTTCCGATCTGAACTGGGCACGACTGGGCCCCTGGCAGGAGACGACCGCCCGGATGTTCGATATCGAGCACTGCCGCTGGGCCCTCGAGGCGATCACGACTGTCGAAGTGCACTACGGGCACTGGCCAGAGCACAGCGTGCGCAACCCGACCCAGGCTTTGCTCTACCTCGGCTGGCTGGCCAGCCGTCTCGGTTGGCGTTCGACGACGGTGCTCCCGGAAGGCGATGGCTGGGCCTTCTCCGCTCGTGCACCTGACCAGCGCTCGATCGCTTGCACCATCCTGCCGGAAAACTGTCCGCAACCATTTCACGGTCAGTTGCTTCGCGCTCGGTTCGTCGCGCAACATGACCGGGATGCCGCGAGCTTTTCGATCGAGTTGAGCGGGCAAAACGGCGCCACGGTTCGCCTCCGGGCCCACGACCGCAACCACTGTTTATTGGAACACGCATTCCATCACAATTTGCTCGAGATGCAACGGCTCCTCATCGGCGAACTCCAGGAGACTGGGCCGGATTGGCTCTACGAGCAGGCTCTCGACGAAGCGACAGGCTTCGCAGTGGAGATCCGCAAACTGGCCAAAACCTGAGTGAGGAACCACATGACGTGCCGTGTACAGGTGTCCGACACGACCGAGGAGGCAGTCAGGCAAGCCGCAGAAGCGATCGTGCGCATCCTCCGGGACGCTATCGAGGAGCGCGGCTGGGCCAGCCTGGCTTTGGCGGGTGGGCGAACACCGCGCCCGCTCTACCTGCAGCTCGCCCAGTCTCCCTACCGCACGGCCGTCCAGTGGGGATGGATTGAGTGGTTCTGGAGCGACGAGCGTCCCGTACCGCCCGATCATCCGGACAGCAATTATCGGCTCGCCGTCGAAACGCTCTTCTCCCGAATAACTCCTCCGGCATCGCGCATTCACCGTCTATTGACCGAACTCGATCCCCGCGAAGCCGCTCGCCTGTACGAGGCGACGATCCGGCGCGTCTTCGGAGTCGATCCACCCGGGATTCCACGCTTCGACCTCATCCTCCTCGGAATGGGTGCCGATGGGCACATCGCCTCGCTCTTCCCAGGAACGGCGGCGCTCGAGGAACAGCAACGGCTCGTCGTTGCGAACGAGGTACCGCAGTTGCAGGCGACACGCTTGACCTTCACGCCGCCCCTCCTCCGTGCCGCCAGGGCTATCCTGGTCCTCGTCACGGGTGAAGAGAAGGCTCCCGCAGTGCGGGATGCGCTCGAGGGGCCGATGGATCCCAAACGCCACCCGGCTCACCTGCTTCGCCAGGTTGATGGCCAGGTGCTCTGGATCCTCGATCGGGCAGCCGCCAGCCAACTGATCAGTCACCGCGAGAGCTGCGGTTCTTCTCAGCCGAACGCCGATCTCGCCTAGCCTGCGCGAAGTTCCGTCCAAATCCGGTCATACTTCACGTAATCAGGGCCGAGATCTTTGAACCATTGCAAACGCTTCCACGTCGTATCGTCGAGATAGATCGCAGGATCGTTCACCAGATCCGGGTCGAGCAAACCCTGTTCGCGGGCTGTCCGATTCGGGCTGGCATATCCGACATAACTAGCATTGCGAGCGGCAATTTCCGGCCAACAGAGATAATCGATGAACACCATGGCAGCATAGCGATGCGGAGCACCCTTCACGACGCACAGGTTGTCCTGCCAGACCGCACACCCCTCTTTGGGGATGACATACCGGATCGTCGGCCGCTCTCGCTTGGCTAGGATCGCCTGCCCTGTCCAGCAATGCGCGATCACTGCTTCGCCGGCGATCAGGAGCTCGTCGTTGTTCTCGCTCGTGTACGTGAGGACGAACGGCTTCTGCGCCTTGAGAACCTCGAGGGCTCGCTGCAGAGCCTCATCGCTCGTCTCGTTCAGTGGATAGCCGAGCCACAAGAGCGCGGCTGCAATCGTCTCCCGGTAGTAACCGTGCATGACGATCTTGCCGCGCGCCGCCTCGGCTGGCTCGAAAAGCGCTTCCCAGCTGGCCAGGTCCGGACCGAGAACGGCGGTATCGTACGCATAACCGGATGTTCCCCAGAAGTACGGCACGCTGTATCGGTTTCCCGGATCATAGGGGCCGTTGAGATTGTTCGGATCGAGGTGCTCGATCGCGCGCACGACAGAGCGGTCGAGCGGCTCGAGAAGACCGAGGCCGATCAGAATCTGCACCGCGTAGTCGGTCGGCACGACGATATCGTAGGCAATACCGCCCTGCTGCAGCTTGGCGATCGCCTGTTCGTTGGTGTCGTACGTATCGACGGTCACCTTGACACCGGTCAGCCGTTCGAAGTCACTCAGCACATCCGGATCGATGTAGTCGCCCCAATTGAAGACGAAGAGTTCACCTTCCAAGCGTGTCCGGTCCACGTACTCTGGCAACTGGAAGCCGGAGGATGGTACCACCGTTGGGGACGGTCGAGCAGCGGGAGAAGAGCGGGGCGTCGCACCCTCGGGCTCGCTGCTTCGGCAGCTCAGCGCGAGCGGACTGATCACCGAGACTGCACCGAGCATCCTGAGCACTGTTCGCCGACTGTAGATTCGACGGTTGCTCATGTTCACCTCCGCTTCGGAATTTTCCCGACCGTTTACGTTTCTTGGTTCGGTATCCTATGCATGCGATGCGACTGACGCATCGTCGGACGAGAAAGGGTTGACTCGATGGAGACCTGGCTACCAATCGTCAACACCGCGCTGATCGCGCTCAGCGGGGTGAGCGTACTCGTTGGCTATATCGCGGTGCGCCTGCGTCGGATCCAGTTCCACCACCGAGCGATGCTGGTCGGCGCGGTGTTTGCCGCATTATTCCTGATCGTGTACGTGCTCCGCTACTTCCTGCTCGGGACCAAGCTCTACACTGGTGAGGGTTGGGTCCGACTCGTGTACTTCGCCGTTTTGATTTCGCACACCATCCTCGCCATCATCCTCGGTCCACTCGTCCTGGTTACCCTCGGCCGGGCGTTTCGCCGACAGTTCAGCCGACACCGCGCGATCGCCCGCGTGACTCTCCCCGTCTGGCTTTACGTCGCCGTGACCGGCTGGATCATTTTCGCCATGCTGTACGGACTTTAGGTGAAGCATGAGAACCCCCGCCCTGCTGCTCATCCTCGATGGTTTCGATCCGAGTTACGCTGAGCTCGCATCAGCACCCCATCTCGACGCGCTTCGTCAACACAGCTCGTTCGCGCTGGTCGATGCAGTCCTGCCGACCGTCACGAACGTGAACCACGCCGCGATCATCACTGGCCAGTTTCCCGAGCGAACCGGCATCGCGAGCAATTTTCGCTTTGACCCGAAGACTGGTAGCGGTGAGTTCATCGAGTCCAGCGCGGCGCTGCGCTGCCCGACCGTGCTGGAAAGCATCGCTGAGCGAGGCGGTAAGACAGCACTGCTCACCTCGAAGCGCAAGCTGGTTCGTTTTCTCGGTCGGGGAGCCCAGTTCGCAGTCACCGCGGAAGACCCACCGAGAGAGCTCGTCCAGATACTGGGTCCCCCACCCCCGATCTACTCCGACCAGATCGACGATTGGACACTCCGCGCGCTCCTCCACCTCATTCGGACAGAACATCCAGATGTGGTCTATTGCACGACGACCGATTACGTCATGCACCGCTGGCCCCCCGATACGGCCGAGGCGATCGCTTACGTCCGGCGGATCGACCAGCGGATCGGAGAACTGCTCGAACTCGCCCACGACTACCGTATCGTGATCACGGCCGACCATGGCATGCGGGCAAAGACCCGCGCTGTCGACCTGGTTGCTGCGCTGGCTGCTGCCGGTATTCGGGCGACCTTCGTCCCGCCGATCAAGGATCGCTATGTCGTCCATCACCAGAACATGGGAGGATCCGGCTTCATCTTTCTCCATACTCGTTCAGTGGAGCACGCTCGGACGGTCTTGGCACGGCTTCCGGGCGTTCTGGCTGTGGAAGAACGGGAAACAGTCGCACAGCTCTTCCGGTTGCCCCGCGATACCATCGGTGACCTGTTTGTCCTCGGAGACGAGGAGACGGTCTGTGCGCCGTCAGGAGTGTTCAGTGACGTCGTGACACCGGTCGACCTACGATCGCACGGGAGCCAGCACGAGCGGATCGTTCCGATGTGGGGTGTTGGAGTCGACGTCAGCAGCGCTCGCTGGAACTTGGACGCATGTCGCCTTCTCGGTCTCCATCCGGAGGAGAGAGCATGATCGACACGAGCGCCACACCTGCTCGCACCGAGCAACCAGCCACCGAGTACGCTGTCATCGTCGATGGACTCGTCAAAGAATACGAGGGTCGTCGCGTCGTCGATGGATTGAGTTTTGCCATCCGGCGCGGTGAGGTCTTCGCCCTGCTCGGACCCAACGGAGCTGGAAAGACGACGACGATCGAAATCCTGGAAGGCTACCGGCGTCCCGATGCCGGCCGTGTGCGTGTGCTCGGCCTGGATCCCTGGCGCGACGGCGATCGAGTGAAGCCGCGTATCGGCGTGATGCTCCAGAGTGGAGGCATCTATCCGACAGCGACGCCGCGCGAATTGCTGGAGCTCTTCGCAGCTTTCTACCCGGACCCGCTCGATCCCCGCGAACTCTTGCGTCTGGTCGGGCTGGAGGAGGTGAGCCGGATCCGGTATCGTCGCCTCTCCGGGGGACAACAGCGCCGGCTGGCACTTGCACTGGCTCTCGTCGGACAACCGGAGCTGCTCTTCCTCGACGAGCCGACGACCGGGATGGATCCGCAGGCACGGCGATTGACCTGGTCGATCATCGAGTCGCTCAAGGCACGCGGCATCACGATCCTGCTGACGACGCATTTTCTGGAGGAGGCCGAGCGACTGGCGGATCGGGTTGCCATCATCGACCACGGCAAGCTCGTCGCCTCGGGAACGCCTCGCGAACTCATGCATCACGACGCTGATTCTTTGACGATTGCGGCGACGACTCCGCTCGATCCGGCAGAATTGGCCCGACTCACGACAGTCGACGAAGCACGATCGCTCGCCGACGGACGAGTCATGCTCATGACAGCGCAGCCGCTGGAGGCACTGGTCGAACTGGCGATCTGGGCGCGCGACCGCGGTATCCTCCTCACCGAAATCCGCGTCGGGCATCAGTCGCTCGAAGACGTTTTCTTGCGGCTCACCGGGACCGATGTGAGGGAGTGATCGCGCGATGCACGCACTCTTGGCTCAAGCGCGAATGGAAGTGCGGCTCACATTGCGCAGCGGGGAAGGACTCCTCGTCACCCTCGTCATACCGACCGCGCTCCTCGTCTTCTTCGCACTGCTGGGTCTTGCGCCCAATGAGTACGCCAGACCGGTCGATTTTCTGCTCCCCAGCATGCTCGCCCTGGCAGTGATCTCGATCGGTTTGGTCAGTCTCAGCATCCGTACCGCATACGAGCGTCATTACGGTGTCCTGAAGCGGCTCGGGGCCACGCCGCTCGGCCGTGGTCGCCTGATCGTCGCCAAAATCGCCTCGGTAGTAACGATCGAACTTCTCCAGACAGTGTTGCTCGTCGCTGTCGCCCTCACCTTTGGCTGGCGCCCGACCGGCTCTGCGCTGCTCGCCGTCGCGGTTCTTCTCCTCGGGACGGCCACCTTCGCCAGTCTCGGCCTACTGATCGCGGGAGCAGTTCGCGCCGAAACCACGCTCGCGCTTTCGAACGGGCTCTACCTGCTTCTCATATTGCTCGGCGGTATCGCGTGGCCGGTCGAGCACCTACCTGGTCCACTCGCACTGCTCGGTCTTCTGCTTCCCTCGAATGCGCTGGCCAGTGCGCTCCGTTCGGTGTTGTCACCGGTGCCTGCGGTTCCTCTTGCCCAAATCGCGGCGCTCGTCCTGTGGACGGTTCTGTTTCTCGCGATCGCCAGGCGGACCTTTCGCTGGGAGTAGCCATCAGGAATACTCGTCGATCAGGCGCTCGATGGCGAGGGAACGGAATGCCTCGAGCGGGAGATCGGGCAACGGACGGGGAGCGACCGTCCAACGTCGCTCGCGCCAGGTGAACGACACCTTCCGCTCGCTCGTGACACGCAGCCGCCCATTGCCCAAGGTCGCCGCGGTCAAAGCCTGCAGCGCATCAGCCAGGTGCGTGAGCTCCGGATCATCGCTTACCGTCACGCGGAGATCCTCGTCCTTCGGGTGGACTTTCCAAAGCAGGCCAAGATGCTGGATGATCCGCGCGCCGATGATGACCCAACCACACAACTCCCCGTGGAAATTGGTCGCCTCACGCTCGTATTCAGCGAGCCGCTCGGGACTGTCCCAGTCGATGAGATATCGATCGCGCGAACTCCGGGCGGAAAAGATGCAGTCCCAACTCGGCGAGTACCGTTTTAGGTCGACGATCGGCGTTCCATCGATGAAGTCGAGCGGTGCGACCCGTAACCGCAATCCCTCCACAGCCAGCAGGCGCGTTGCCGTCAAGGCGATAGGATTCGGCCGGGCGACCGAACGGAGTCCGAACACACCGCGTCGTCGACGCGCCGGATCGTACTCCGGTCGCACCAACTCCAGGCGCTCGCGGTCCGCGTCGACGAACCAACCGAGCACCCAGAGGTGACTGTTCTCCTCGATCCGCAAGAGACCATCGGCGAAATCGGGAAAGATCTCGATCTCTGCCTCTACTCCATTGGGAGGCATGAGACGCCGATCAGCGACCGGTGAGTGGACGACCCCAATAGGAACCAATCGAAAGGCTTCGTCGTTCACCTCGCCTGCTCCTCTGCTTCGCGCTCAGGTCCGCGCGCGCACGTCAACGGTGATGCGATGCCAACCAGTCGCTCCATCGGGGAGCGGTGGTCGCTCCCGCTCTTCCTGGAGCCGACCGTCACCGTCCCAGGCGCGCACCACCAGGCGAGCACGTCCTTCTTGGTCCGGACGCCAGGTGATCCACCAGCGCACCCAGGAATACGGTGAGAGCGGGCTCTCCATCTCGGCCGGTCGCCAGGTAGCTCCTCCATCGACCGACACCTCGACACGCTGGATCCCGCGCGTTCCCGCGAAGGCGATACCACCGACGAGGACCTCCTGCCCGACTGTCAGAACGCTCCCACCCCGAGGCGTGTCGATGCGCGAGTGGATCTGGACGATCGCACTGTCGCTCCACCCGCGTTGCTGCCAGTACCCGAGGTAGTCGAAATCGACCAGCTCGATCTCGGTGATCCACTTCACATTCTTCATGCCGTAAATACCTGGCACGACCAGGCGCAGTGGGAACCCATGTTCACGCGGGAGAGACTCTCCATTGAGGCCGTAGGCCAAGAGCACCGCGGGGTCCAACGCGACCGAAAACGGAATGGAATCCGAGTACTCATCGGCTGCTCGAAGGACGACATCGACCAGTGGGTCCACCGGTTCCGCCTCCAACAAAAGATCGCGCAAGCGCAGACCGATCCACTCGCCGGTACTGATGTACGGTCCCCAGACATCATTGCTGATGCACTCGAGCGTCGAAACCATGCGCACCGCTGGACGAGACCGCAAGGCTGCGAGATCGAGCTCGAGGGGTCGGCGGACGCGTCCAATGACTCGCAGCCGCCAGCGAGCCAGATCGACCTCCGGATCGGCGACATTCTTGGACACGACGTAGAAATCAGCGAGTGGTGTGATGGCGGGCGAAAGCCCACGCTCGTCGACCGCTCGAGGGGCGCGCGATCGTGCCCTCAAACCGGTGAGAAACCGACCAGCAGTCGCCAGTCCCAACACCAGGCCTGCTCCGAGGAAGGTGCGGAGCAACCGTCGCCGCGTCCGCGAACTCGGCTGCGCCTCAGCGGAAACGATCCACAATCCGCCAACGAGGAAGAACGTACTGCTGCTCGCGACGAACAAGGCGGTCGTGAGCGCTTCACCGTACTCGTACGCGACCCATACTGTGCCGGACCACAGCAAGAGAGCGAGCGCTCCGAGCAACCAGGTGCGGGCACGTCCTCGCAGCACGAGGGTGAGCACACCAGCGACGAGGGTGAACATGGCGAGCGTTCCCACTACGGCGAGCGGCTTCGCCGCACTTTCGGCGCGTCCGAGCAGCCAACCGAAAAGACCGACCGGAAGGATCCGCGTGGTCGCGTCGAGAACGGCTCGGAGCAGCGTCGCGGCGCCGACGAGCGACTCCACGAGGAGCAGGAAGATTCCCCAGAGGAGGCCGACGACGGCTCCGGGGGCGAATCTCGCCAATCGTTGACCTGAGTTCATCGCGCCCGCCCAGTCTCGTACGCCCGCAGCTGGCTAACGAAGGAAGCGGCATCGAATCGGTCGAGCCGCTGGCGCACGATCTCAGCTTCGCTCGTTTCCGCGACGACGTACACCGTCCCGACACGCACCATGATGCCGGGAGATTCGGGGTGAACGAGGAAGACGAGCGCACTCGTCCGGCGTACCACCTCGCATCCTCGCTGCTCCAATTCCTTCACGACGCTGTCCTGGAGATCCATGGGCAGCCTCCGAATGAAGTCTAACCTCTGCCGGTAACCGACCGAGCGTCTTTCTATGGGAAAGCGATACCAGTGGAGAGCAGTTTTCGTAGCTGCCTCACTGCTCCCCGCATAGTAGTCTCCGCTCCTGCCGAGAACCGAGAACATGAGCCGGCACGGTGATTGTTCGCAGTTGCGATCGGTGGCTCCAGTCCACAGCCGCGACACACGCGCTCGAGCGTTCGGGACAGTCGGCATCCACCGAGTGTTTTCCCGTCGGTCACCCTTCCAACCACTGATCGATCAGCTCGATCCGTCTCCTCTTTCCCATCGTACAGGGCGAATTCCTGCAGGACTCACAACCGTTCGACTCGAATTGGACCTGCGTTGCCCATGCGCCGCGCGAATGGGCCAGCGATCTTCTCACCGAGAGCCGTCACCCTGTGCACGAGTAAGGAACA
Organism: Thermomicrobium roseum DSM 5159; assembly: GCF_000021685.1. Taxonomy (GTDB): domain Bacteria; phylum Chloroflexota; class Chloroflexia; order Thermomicrobiales; family Thermomicrobiaceae; genus Thermomicrobium; species Thermomicrobium roseum. The sequence goes on from NC_011959.1 coordinate 1,142,476, forward strand.
GCGCAGATGACACGACCGCTGGCTCGAGGCATTGTCTCCCGGACGCCCCTCGATCCGGTACAATGCAGACCGATCGAGCGTGAGCGGCGGGGAACGAGGGACCATACGATGACTGAACGGCCCGAGCAGGTAGTGTCCGTACCCGACTTACCCACCGAATTCAGCGAGATCGAAATGCGTTGCGCAGCCTGCAAGACGATCTGGTCGGCACCGGTCGCCCGTCGCGTCAACGTCGCCACGCATCCTGATGCACGATACGGTATTCTCCTCAAAACCATCCACTGGACACGCTGCCCGCTGTGTAAGGAACCACGTCAGATCGAGACGATTTTCGAATATTTCGATCCAGAGCAGCGTCTCCTGATCCAGGTCCGGCCGGATTGGGAGATCCACGCCGGGGGTGGAGAAGACTGGTACTGGGCACGCTATGAGGATCTCGTCCTCAAGTATCGAGATGTTGACGTCCGTGTCGATGTCGTTTTCGGCTTGGACGAGCTGATCGCAAAGTACCTGGGTGGGGAAGAGGCAGTTGCAGCCGCGCGCAACTGGTGGGAACAGCGACGACGGGAGCAAGGACAGTCATGACACGGCCGCTTCCCGCACCCCTTCCGGAACGATCGGTCCTCGAAACACCACAGCCGCGTATCCAGGTGCCCCTGGTGACGGCACTCGAATGGGCAACTCGTTTGGCTCCCCTTCTCGCAGAGATACGGCAGCGTTCGCCGGATCGAAGTTCTCCACGATCGGTATCGCCGCTGACTCCTTTTACCGTCGTCGAAAGTCTGCGTATCGAACTCATCGAGCACGTCGACGGACGACGCGAGTGGCAGCTCGAGCACGTCAAGATGGCTGCGCCCCGGCGTCGTTGGCTTCCGGGGCGCTGGTCGCTCGCCTTCCCGCTGCTCGGGCTCCTGACCGTGATCGTGGCACGGGTGGCCCGCTCCGTGGCCCGCTGACGAACGCGAATCTCAAGCGAGCCCGGGCGTTCACTCGCTCTCGCGCAACTTCCGCTCTTTCACCGGAGCGGCACCCTCCTCCGCCGAGCGCGGCCGGTCGCCGATCTCTTCTGCGAGGACGCGGGTCGCTTCCTCTGCCGCCTCGGCTTCTTCTGCCTCCTCGACCACGACGACGACCACGTCCGGATCGGTCTCGAGTTCGACACCGACTGGCAACGGGATCTCACCAGCATGAATAACCGTGCGCTCGGTGGAGAGCAAGCTCAAGTCGACCTCGATGTGTTCCGGAACGGCATCCGGCAGCGCCCGGATCTCGAGCTCTGGCGTCTGGATCGTAACGACACCGACCACATCCGGCGCCAATTCGCCGACGGTCAGGACCGGCACCGTGACCGTCACGGGTCGAGCCAGGTCAGGAGCATAGAACTCCACGTTCAGAATTTCGCGGGTGACCGGATGCAGCGCGACCTCACGAATGAACACCGGATACGTCGTCCCGTCGACGACGAGATCAACAAGCCGCGCGGTCCCGACGTGATGGAATGCCCGCTCGAACTCACGCTCATCCACCGCGACCGGAATCGGCTCAGGAACGACCGGTCCCGCAATGACACCCGGTGTCCTGCCGAGCCGGCGCAGGCGCTTGACCTTTTTCCCGAAAACCGTTCGACGTTCGCCGTTCACTACTGGGTGCTCAGTCATGGTCGCCAGCTCCGTCTCTTCACCTTCCCACCCTGCACCATGTACACCAGCATGCTAGCCTACACGAAACCCCAGCCCTCGCCAAATCAGTGGCCTCTCACCAGTAATGGACAGCCTGCTCCTCCGCCAGAACGGATCATCGTGGTTCCGAATGACGCGGGTCACGATCGGTCACCAGGATGAACGTCGGCTCGATTCGTGACCTTTAGGGGAGACGTCCGGACGGTGTCATCTGTCAGAGTGCAGATGACGCACGACCTTACCGGGCGACTGGAAAACGGATCGACACTCGTGGAACTCCGGTCAGCACGACCATCGGAGATGGATACACCAGTCACCGAACTCCTTCTGTCTGTCGTTGTGGCTGCCCGAGTGCTCGGGCTTCTGGAGCAGAAGCTGACGATCCAGCCGCTCTCACTCGAACGGTCAATCGCCGCGCTGCACCTCTTGATCGTGCTTGGGCCGCTCCGCGCCAGCGAACTGGCCGCACTTTTGGGCATTTCGCGCGCCGCCGCGACTCGTCTGATCGATACACTGGAACAAGCTGGACTGGCACACCGGGAGCCCGATCCTCGGGATCGTCGAGCGATCCTCGTCGCTGCTACTCCGGCAGGGCGCTTGGTGGCTCTTTCGGAAATTGCCCCACCGGCAGCGATCAGCCTCGCCGCGCATCGCTTGCCACCCGAGATAGTGGCTGCGCTCTCCGAGGGACTGGAAAGACTTCTCCGTGAACTCACTCAGGGGCTTCCCCAAACACACCGTCATAACGCGACTTCCTCGCGGGTGCGTCGCTCGAGGAACGGAACCACACAACCCAGTGCAGCCACCGCTGCACCAGCCACGAGCGGCCAGCCCGAGGCCCGCCCAACGAACTCGGTCAACCAGCCGCTCGCTAATGCACCCAGGACTACGCCGAGGGAATAGAGTGCGTAGAAGACGCCGAACGCCCGTCCGCGCATGCCCGGCGGTGATCGACGCGCGGCCTCCGCCGTCACCGTCGGGAAGAGCAGCCCGAAGCCGATGCCGAAGATCGCCGCACCGATCAGGGTTAGCTGCTCGAGAGAGGCCGGCGAAACCGACCGAACGGCACTGGCGACGAGCAAGCCGATACTGATGAGCGAGAGTCCCGCTGCACTCGCCTGAAGCCCAGCTCGGCGCAGGAAACGGCTCGGCAGCGGACTGATCATGACGAGCGCAGCCAAAATACCGTACGTGCTGAACGCAGCGCCACGAACGGAAGCAGGAATCCCGAGGAACTCGAGCCGTTCCGGCACGTGCGTGACGAAGATGCCGAGCGCGATAGCAAAGGCGAGTATCGTCGCGAACGGGCCGATCTCTTGCCGGATCAACCCACTCCATCCCCCGGTCGCGGAGGACTCCCGATCTCGTACTGGCCCACTCCGGGCGACACGCTTCCAGAAACCCAGAAAAACGATGCCAGCCCCTGTGAGCACGAGAGCATCGAGGAGGAAAACAGCAGCGTATCCGGCGCGCTCCTGCAGGATGCCAGCGATAGCAGGAGCGACGATCGCCGCGAGCGCGATCATCGCGCCATTAGTTCCCATCAGCCGCCCGCGTTGCTCAGGCGGGGCCAAATCTCCCACCAAGGCGAACGCCCCGGGAGCCAGAACAGCGACCACGACGCCATGAACGAGCCGAAGACCGAGCAGTTGTCCAGGTGTGCTCACCAGGGCATAGCAAGCGACCGTCAAAGCCGTGAGCAGGAGACTCGCCAAGAGCGGCCCGCTCCGCCCCAACCGATCGAGGAGCGCTCCAGCGACCAGGTTCGCTCCCAAATTCGCCATCGAGTAGGCGGCGACGATCAGCCCGACGAGTGCCGGGCCCGCGCCGAGCGTCGTTGCATACGGAGCAGCGATCGGATACTGGACGAAGAGATCGAAGAAAGCAGCGAAGACGAGCAGGCGAATCACCCAGAAAAGCGTGCGCTGCGAGGCGCGAGACCAACCGACGAGCCGCTCTCCCATACCCGCTCCTTCCCTTCGTTGATCATACGTGAACGGCACGGATTGAGCAGATCTCGAACGGCTGTTCAGCGCAAAATGATTCTGATTCGGCAAACTAGCGTCAATACTTTCGCACAGTTCACCACGGGTCAATCGCTCGACATGATCGGAACGGCCGGTTGACGTCGGGGACAATTTTTGCTATAGTGTGACTGGCCGTTCAGTAGAAGTCCTGACGATAGGGAGGGTACCGTGGTGAGCACGATCAGTGCTGCACGAGAACGAGTTCAGGCGGCTGCCGAGCGCTTGTTCGCCGAGCGTGGCTACAAGGCGGTGACACTGCGCGACATCGCGCAAGAACTCGGGATTCGGCAGGCGTCGCTCTACTATCACTTCCCCGGCGGGAAGGAAGAGTTGTACGTCACCGTGACCGAGCGCGGGCTGCAAGCCCATCGCGAGGGATTGGAGCAGGCGATCGCCGGAGCTGGTGCATCACTGGAAGCCGGGCTCCGCGCCGTGTTGCAGTGGCTGGCCAGCCACCCGCCGGTCGACCTGGCGCGCATGCTCCTGGCCGATTTCCCGGCCATTTCCGAAGAGCACCGCAAGCGGTTGACCGATCTCGCGCTCGATTGCCTCGTTCGCCCGATCGAGAATCTCCTCCAAGCCGCGCAACAGCGCGGTGAGGGGCGCCCAGTCGATACACGGTTCGCTGCCCTGGCGATCCTCTCGACCGCAGAAGCGATGCATGCCAATGCGCGCCTGAGCGGCAAGGAAGCGAGCGACCTGGTCGAGACAGCTTTGCCGGTACTTCTCCAGGGATTGTGTGCCTGAACGATCGTCGCTCGCACGGCGTCGAAGAGCGAGCCGGGGTACAGGGTCGGCCAAAGCCCCGGCTCGCACTCCTTCCCGACTCAGAGTCACCTCAGGCCAACTCATCCCATTTGGCAAGAGAGCTGCGGAACTGCGTGAATCCTTTCCGTCGTCGGACCGATCTCATCGGCAGTTGTTGGAAAAGGTCTGACGCCAGTGCCCTCGACTACCGACAGGCTGGTTTCGAATGCTTCGCGCATGAAAACAGAACTTCTACTCCTCTCCTGCGAAACCTGGAGGAGCACCGATACCCCCGCTTCGCACGCGGCGCGTCGCCTGCCCAGACGATCCGTCACCATCCACGTGGCGGTCCGCAACGACCCGAGATGTTCTCGAGACTGTGCTTTGACATCCAAGGACCGGAAGGCTATACTCCGAGTCGAAGGCGGATGCTGTCGATGATCTCTGGTGGTGCTTTTTTGTTCGATAGCGCGTGTCTTGAGCAATGATTAGTTCGATCTTCAGAGGATCGGATAGGCAAGGAGGCTCTACCGATTGGAACGCGATCCTCGCGCGCCACGGCCGGAGTTTCTGGCTGGCGAGTCGTTTTTTGCCGCGCGAGACGAGACACGACGTGACCACCATCTATGCGTTCTTCCGCTATCTGGATGATATCGCGGATACGGGGCGGTGGGATCCACGGCAGGCTGAGGCGCTGCTGTGCAGTTGGCAAGCTTGGCTCGTCAGTGACTTCGCCACTCCGGTACCGAACCCATCGCTCGCCCGCGCGGTCGCTCGCGTGTACGCGCGCTACGATCTTCCAACCCAGTACGCCCGTGACCTGATCGACGGACTGCTCGATGATCTCTTCCCCCGACGCATCCGATCGCTCCCTGAGCTCTATCACTACTGCTACCAGGTCGCCGGGGCAGTGGGGCTGACGCTCGCTCCTCTCCTCGGTGTCCACTGTCGACCTGGCCAATCGGCCGCCAATGCACTGGGTATCGCGATGCAACTCACCAATATCGCGCGAGACGTGGGGGAAGATCTCCGGCGAGGGCGTCTCTATCTGCCCATCGAAGATCTGACCCGCTTCGGCATCCAGCCTCACGAACTGGAGCGACTCGCCAGCGAGTTCCGTCCACCCGATCACCGGTTGCAGGCCGTGATTCGGTTACAGATCATGCGTGCTCGCCAGTTCTACCGGCAGGCGGTCCGAGGCTATCCGTGCCTGCCCCCTCGCGTTCGCCTCGCTATCATCGTGTCCGCCGAGGTGTATGGCGCGATCCTCCAGGTCATCGAGCGCAACCACTACGACACCATCCGTCTGCGGGCGGTTGCTGGCTACGATGACAAAGCAGTGGCTCTACTCCGAGCCTGGCAAATGCATCGTCGACTATCCCACGGAGTAAACTGCCCATGTCCGAGCTTTGGCATCGCTTGAGCGAGCCTTTCCGCTCGCCGGAACACCAACCGATCGAGTTGGCTGGTCGATCACCGGCATTCATCTTGATTCACGGGTTCATGGGCACACCGGCCGAGTGGCGACCACTCGCTGAGATTCTCCACCGGCACGGCTTTACTGTGTCGGCACCACTGCTACCCGGGTTCGGTGCTCGGATCCACGAACTGGCGTTCGTGACACTCGCTGATTGGGAAGATGCGCTCCTGCGCACCGCCAGCCGGACCGGTTCGAACGCGGTCATCGTCGGTTTCTCGCTCGGTGGTGCGCTGGCAACGCTGCTCGCGGCGCGCCTGCAACCAGCTGCGCTGGTTCTCTTCGCTCCATTCTCTCGATTGCCCCTGCCGTTCTGGTACCGTCGACTGATCCCGCTTTTCGAGAGATTCAGCGCCGGCCCGCGCCCTTTCGCCCGCGTCGATTTCGATGACCCGGCCGTTCGGCAAGCGCTTTCCGGATGGAATCCAGTGCTGGATCCCTCGGATCCACTCGTGCGCGACGAGTTACGGTCGTTCCGTTTCCCCTGGCGCTTGCTGCGCGAACTCGCGATGACCGCCGACCGCGCCCGTCAGGCTGCCCAACTCGTCGAGAACCCGGTCTCCATCGTTCAGGGCCGTAACGACACGACTGTCCCGCCACGCGATACCCGGAACTTCGCCCGCGCGTTCAAGAACCTGCGATTTTTCATCGAAGCACCGGGTGATCACCAGCTCGTCCGGCCCGAACACCCAGCCTTTCCGCTCCTATCGCGACTGCTCGTCACGCTGGGGGAAGGGATCAGCGGATGAGCGGACGCGCTTTCTCACGGCTGCTCGCACTGCTCGTGATCGCTGCGCACAGCATCGCGCTGGCGCGACTCGTCCGCTCCGCTCGCCAGCGTCTGCGCGACACCAGCCTTGCGACGAGTGAGGCTCGGCCACCCGACGAGCGCGTCGTCGCCATCGTGCCGGTACTGAACGAACAGAGTCGGTTGGCAGCCTGCTTGGAAGGGTTGATCGACCAGCCGTCACTCGTCTCCGCCATCGTGGTCGTCGACACCGGCTCGAGCGATCGAACAGCCCAGCTCGTCGCCGCCTACCAGATGCGCGATTCACGCGTCCGCTGGCTTTCAGCCGGTTCACCGCCAGTTGGATGGAACGGCAAGGTTTGGGGTCTCGTGCAGGCCTGCCAGGCGTTTCCAGCGAACTGGTACTTGATCATCGACGCCGACGTCCGGCCGGCCCCGACGCTCGCCGAGCGGATGCTCGCGCTCGCTGTGCAGCACGGCGTCACCTGTGGGAGCGTGGCCCTCCAGCAGCGACCGATGCCGGACATCGGCAGTTGGCTCCTCCATGCCGCTTTCCTGACCACCCTGGTGTACCGCTACGGCGTACCCGGCCGACTCTTTTCCGAGCCTGACGACGCATTGGTCAACGGGCAAGCCATGCTCCTGCACCATCGGGCCGTCGAAGCACTCGACGACCTCCGTTCTCTCGCCCATACCAACGCCGAAGACGTGGCAGCGGCGCGTCGACTCCTGCAGCTCGGCCATCGGGTCGCCTTCTGGGATGCGCTGGATGACTCCTACGTCACGATGTATCGGGACGGTCGAGCGATCTGGCACGCGTGGCCGCGCTCGCTCCCCGCGAACGAGGAGCGCGCCCCGTGGCGGAACCTCCTGGATGCGGCACTCCTCGCCGGTACGCAAGGCGCCTGGCTGCCACTGCTCCTGGCGAGCCGAGTCGAGCCATGTCTGCGGCCGGCCGCCGTTCTCGCATTCGGTGTCCGGCTCGGGATGGCGTGGGGAATCCGACGTGCTTACCCGCGGCGGCCGATCTGGTACTGGCTTTCACCGTTGGCTGATCCGCTCGTTGTCGTGCGCCTCCTGATGAGCAGCTGGGACCGCCGGCCGACGTGGCGTGGACGACCGATCGGAAAGGACGTGCAGCATGCGCGCGAGTCGCTTGGCGTGGGCTCTCTATAGCGGCTATGTCGTCGCGCTCCTCTTCGGCGTGGGAGGGATCGCGATCGCCCTCCAGCGCCCGGACCTCTGGGCGCACCTCGAACTCGGCCGTTCCGTTTATAGCTTCGGCATGAAGTGGGGCGGCGTCGCCTACATCGTGCTCGGCGCTGCCGCGCTTTTCGTTTATGCCTGGAGTACGATCGGCCCACGTCGAACGCTCACCTTCTTTCTGCTCAGTGTCACCATCTCGTTGAGCGCCGAACTCATCGGCACCAGCACTGGCTGGCCCTTCGGCAACTACAGCTATACGAGTGGACTCGGCTACAAGATCTTGGATCGCGTGCCGTTCACCATTCCGCTTTCGTGGTTCACAGTTGGGCTCGCGTCCTATCTTTTAGCGCTTCGGCTGCGCCGATACTTGCCCCGTCGCGGGTCATCCTGGCCTCCAGTGCTCACTGGCGTTTGGCTTCTAGTCGTTTGGGACCTCGTGCTCGATCCGGCGATGGCGCACGAGGCGATGCAGGCACGCTTTTGGGTGTGGCATCAAACCGGTTCCTACTTCGGGATGCCGTTCATCAACTTCGCCGGTTGGGCTCTCACCGGAATGGCGTTCACAGCCGCGAGCCGCTGGGCCTGGCGCGCCGAACCCGTACTCCGCTCAGCGAGTTTCCCTTATGCCATCTACGCCGCCAACATCCTATTTGCGAGCGCCTTGTGCGCAACGGTCGGACTGTGGGGACCTATCGCGCTGGCATTCGTTGCCGGCCTGCTCCCCGCGACGTTGGCACTCGTCACCAATGACTCGACACGTGTTGGCACACGCCGTGCGGATCAGCAGGAGCCCGAACCCGTGGTCGAACGCATCTCCTGGCTCGTGCTCCGCACCCTTGCCCGCCTCACGCTCCGTCGGCCGATCGTCTTCCGCACCGCCCAGCCGTTACCGACCGGGCCGACAATCTTGGCTGCCCAGCACGTCCACCATCTCGACGATGGTCGCGCTCTCCTGGCGATCATCGATCGTCCGGTGCGCTTCCTGGTCGCGCTCGATTGGGTACCCGATCGACGCTGGCGTCGCGTCATGGAACTGCTCTGCCGGACTGCTGGTTGGCCGACGATCGTCCGGCCGCGCGAAATCGACCGACCGGGGCAGGTCTACTCACCACGCGAGGCGCACCGACTCCTCGTCGGCGGCCTGCGTGAAGCGGTTCGACGAGTCGCAGCCGGTCAACTGCTCGTCGTCTTCCCGGAGGGCTACCCACTGGTCGACCCGCATCTCCCCGCACGGCGCAGCGAGAACGATCGTCTCGCTCCAGGAGCAGTGTGGATCGCTCGCGCAGCGGCTGCTCGGGCGAGCAGCCCCGTTTCCGTCTTCCCTGTCCAGTTGGAGACCACCGGCTCCCCGATCGTCGTCACGATCGGAGAGCCGATGGTAGTCACGAGCCAAACCGACGTTGCGTGGGCGACGCGCCAACTCGAGGTCATCTTGCGAGCCTCCCAGCCGGTTGCGCTACCCTCTGACGACCGTTTGGCCACCCAACTTGCTGGAGAGGAGCGCTGAATGACGCGCATCGTCGTCATTGGAGCAGGATTCGGTGGGCTCGCTGCGGCAGTCCGTTTGTTGGCCGCTGGATACCAGGTGACCGTCGTCGAGGCACTGGAACGTCCCGGCGGCCGCGCTGGCTACCTGGAACTGGGCCCCTATCGCTTCGATACGGGACCGACGCTGATCACGCTTCCCTCCCTCCTCGACGAACTCTGTCGGCTCGCTGAAACCAGCCTCGAGAACGAACTGGAGCTCGTCCGGCTCCGACCGGCGTACCGGATCATGTTCAGCGACGGGACCTGGTTCGATTACTGGGGGGAACCCGAGCTCGATGAAGCGGAGATCGCCCGGTACGATCGCGCTGCCGTTCCGGCCTTCCGCTCGTACATGACCGCGACGCGCCGGATCTACGAGCGCGCGTTCGGCGACCTCGCTCGTGAACCCTTCGACTCGCTGACGTCGTTTCTGCGGGTGGTTCCCGAACTCCTCGCCTTGCGGGCACACGAGAGTGTTTACCGGTTCGCCGGTCGATTCTTCCGCGAACCCCATCTCCGTATGGTCTTCTCCTTCCATCCGCTGTTCATCGGCGGTAACCCCTTGCGGGCGAGCGCGATCTACAGCATCGTCCCCTACCTGGAACGGTTGGAAGGGGTCCACTTCGCACGGGGTGGCATGCGCGCTGTCGTCCTGCTTTTGGCGCGCCTCGTCGAGCGACTGGGCGGAGAGATCCGCTACGGGTCACCGGTGACGCGGATCCTCACCGACCACCGCGGAGCCGTGGCCGGGGTCGCACTCGCCAATGGGGACCTGCTCCCGGCAAAAGCCGTCGTCGCCAATAGCGATGTGGCCACCACCGTGCTGGATCTCTTGCCGCCCGCGAGTCGTCCGCAGCTTCTCCGCCTCCTGCTGGCCCGAGCGCGCTACTCGATGAGCTGTTACCTCCTCTATCTCGGAGTCGCTCGGCGCTACGAGCAACTCAGGCACCACACCATCATCATGCCGCTCGATTACGAGCAGCAACTGCGAGAGCTGTTCGATGGCAACGGCACACTCTCCGAACTTGCCTTCTACCTGCACGCTCCCGCACACACCGATGCGACCTTCGCCCCGCCCCAGCACGAGAGTCTCTACATTCTCGTTCCGGTCCCGCATCTCGGGAAGACTGGTGAGTGGTCCGCCGAGCAGCGACGAGCTTTCCGCGACCGCGTCCTGACGACTCTGGAAGCGCTCCACGGTCTCGATGGCTTGCGCGAGGCGATCACCGCCCAGGCCGAATGGACGCCGATGGAATTTCGCGACGTTCTCCGCAGTCGTCACGGTGCGGCCTTCTCGCTCGAACCGACGCTGCTGCAGTCCGCGTACTTCCGACCCCACAATCGCTCCGGCATCCCGGGCCTTTACTTCGTCGGTGCTGGCACGCATCCCGGCGCAGGCCTACCCGGCGTTCTGCTCTCTGCTGCTGTCACGAGTCGCGTCCTCGGTGAGGACATACCGCCGGAGAGAGATCGCCTCGTGCTGACAGCGGAACGAATCGCGCGAGAGAGGGGGACACGATGAGCAGCCGAGGTACACCGTCGAACGCGACTGTCGGCGAGAAGGAGATCGTGGTCGCGGAGGTGCTCGGGTTCTGCTGGGGCGTTCGCCGCGCCCTCGAAATCGTGCGGAACGCCGCTCGCGAGCGGCCTGTCGCTGCGCTCGGCGACATCATCCACAACCCGATCGTCGTCGAGCAATTGACGCGCGAGGGCGTCTTGCCGGTGACTGACCCGGTCGAAGCCAAACGACACGGGCTCGATCGTGTGGCGATCACCGCGCATGGTGCCCCACCGACTCGCTATCAGGAAGCATCGGTGTACGATCTCGAAGTAATAGACACCACATGTCCGCTGGTCACGAAAGTACAACGATTGGCTCAGAAGCTTGCGCTCCAGGGTTACTTTCTCGTCGTGTACGGGGACGCACAACACCCCGAAGTGCGTGGCGTCCTGGGCTGGGCAGGGACCGAGCGCGCCTGCGCCGCGAAGAGCTTTGACGACCTGCCCTGGGATGGTCCACGGGGTACTGGGGCGATGCAACCTCCACCAAGGAAGGTAGCCCTCATCGCGCAGACGACCAAACGAACCGACGAGTTCACGGCGTTCGCGCAAGCACTCGCTGCCTGGGTGCTGCCACATGGTGGAGAATTGCGCGTCGTCAACACCATCTGTCAGCCCACCTGGGAACGACAGGAAGCGCTCGCTCGCTTGGCACGCACGGTCGACCTCGTGCTGGTGATCGGTGGACGCAAGAGCTCCAATTCTGCTCGTCTCGTCGAGGTGAGCCGGTCATTGGGCACCCCGAGTGTGCTCGTCGAGCGGCCCGACCAGCTCGATCCCGCGCTCTTCGCTCCGGTCCGTCGCGTCGGTATCACGGCTGGAGCCTCCACACCCGATGAGGTGATCCTGGCCGTCATCGAGGAACTCGTCCGCCTCGGCTTTGCACCGCCTCAACGACTCTGGCGAGACGACGATCCGGATGTCGAAGAGTTCGCCGACTGACCCACACCACCCTCCGATGCTAGACTGCACCGTGCATGGTCGGTGAGCTGGGAACCCCAGAAGGGACAGCACGGTGAAGACAGTATCGACCAACGCGATGGCGGGGATCGATCGGGAAACACGAGAGGCTGTCGCAGCACTCGAGCAGGCTCTCCGCTGGCGCATCGAGGGTGAAGTTCGCTTCGACCTGTACTCTCGCATGCTCTACAGCACCGATGCCTCGAACTACCAGATCGAACCGCTCGGCGTCGTCATCCCCCGGACCTACGACGATGTGCGCACGACCCTCGAACTGGCCCGCGAGCATCGCGTTCCCGTCCTCCCACGCGGTGGTGGTAGCAGCCTGGCTGGCCAGGCGGTCGGGAGAGCAGTCATCATCGACTTTTCGAAATATCTGAACGAGTTACTCGAGATCGACCCGTCCGCCCGCCTCGTCCGCGTTCAACCGGGCATGGTGCTGGCTCAGCTGAATGCACGCCTTCGTCGGTACGGTCTGATGTTCGGCCCCGATCCCGCTAGTGCCGATCGCGCGACGATCGGTGGGGTCATCGGGAACAACGCATCAGGATCCCACTCGATCCTCTACGGCATGACGGCCGATCACCTCGTGGAGGCTCACACGCTTCTTTCCGACGGGAGCGAGTTGACGTTCCGTCCCCTCCCCTGGGAAGAAGTGGAGCGACGCGCAGCGAGCGAGTCGCGCGAAGGCCAGCTGTACCGTGAGCTTTTGCGACTGCGCGCGGAATATGGGGAAGCGATCGCCCGCGATTATCCCAAGCACTGGCGACGAGCGAGCGGCTACGGGTTGCCCGTTTTACTGGAGCCACAGCTCAACGTTGCCCGGCTCCTGGCGAGTTCGGAAGGAACCCTGGCCGTCGGGCTGGAATACACGCTTGCCCTGGTTCCCGTGCCTCGGCACACTGGCCTGGTACTCCTACAATTCGATGACCTCGTCGCCGCGATGGAGGCAGTCCCCTCCTTGCTGGAGACCAGTCCAGCAGCGGTCGAGCTCATGGATGGCATGTTGATCCGGCTCACCCGAGAACAACCGGGTTACGCACCCCGCATCGCTTTCCTGCGTGGCAATCCCGAAGCACTCTTGATGATCGAGTACTTCGCGGACAGCGAGTCCGAACTCCGAGCGAAAATCGATCGGCTGCTCGCCCTGACCAGTGAAAAACGGTTGGGACGCGATCCACTCGCCATCCTCGACCGCCAGCAGCAGGCTGATGTCTGGGCCGTCCGCAAGGCTGGACTGGGTCTGCTCTACAGTATCCGGAGCGATTTCAAGCCGATCGCCTGCATCGAGGATGTGTCCGTGCCAGTCGAGCATCTTGCTGACTACGTCCGCGAGGTCCTTCGTCTCGTGGCCGAGCATGGCACGACCGCCGCCTTCTATGCCCATGCCAGTGCCGGCTGTCTCCATGTGCGGCCATTGGTCAACCTCAAGACCGCCGAAGGCGTGCGCATCATGCGAGCCCTGACCGAAGGGTCGCTCGAATTAGCGAAGCGATTCGGTGGCGTGCTGAGTGGAGAGCACGGTGACGGCCTCGCCCGGGGTGAATTGAACCCGCTTCTGTTCGGCCCCACTCTCTACCAGTGCATGCGGGAACTCAAAGCAGCCTTCGACCCGCTGTGGCTGCTGAATCCCGGCAAGATCGTCGATTGCCCGCCGCTCGATCAGAATCTTCGCTATGGCCCCGATTACCGACCATTGGAACCCAAGACCTTCTTCCGCTTTGCGCACGACGGCGGTTTTCTCCGTGCGATCGAGATGTGCAATGGTGCTGGAGTCTGCCGCAAGCTCAGTACCGGCACCATGTGTCCCTCGTACATGGCGACGCGCGACGAGCGAGATACGACCCGAGCACGAGCGAACGTCTTGCGGAACGCGCTGGCCGGGCGCATCTTGACCCCCCGTCACTTCACCGATCCCCGCACCTATGAAGTGCTCGATCTCTGTCTCTCCTGCAAGGCCTGCAAAACGGAATGTCCCTCCAGCGTCGACATGGCTCGCATCAAATCGGAGTTTCTGGCCCAATACTATGCAGCCCACGGCACGCCCCTGCGTGCCCGCGCGTTCGGACACATTCATCTCCTCAACCGCATCGGTTCTCGCACGGCTCCCGTGAGTAACTTGCTCGCCCGCAGCCCTCTCGGCGTGGTGGGCAAGCGCCTGCTGGGCATACACCCGGAGCGAGACCTGCCCACCTTCGCACGCGTTCCCTTCGATCGCTGGTTCCGGGAACAGCACGTCCCGCAGACCGATGGCCTGCGCGGCCCAGTCGTGTACTTCCACGATACCTTTGCCACTTATAACTACCCGGAGATCGGTCGGGCAACGGTCGCGCTCCTCGAAGCAGCCGGCTATCAAGTGCTCGTCCTGGAACGGCGCCGTTGCTGCGGTCGACCGATGATCTCCAAGGGTCTCTTGCGCGACGCTCAGCAGCTCGCGCGTGAGAACGTGGCACTCTTGGCACCCTTCGCCCGTGCAGGCATTCCGATCGTCGGTACCGAGCCGAGCTGCATCTTGACCTTCCGCGACGAGTATCCTGACCTCCTACCGGACAGCCCGGACGTGACAGCCGTTGCCGAACGCAGCTTCCTCATCGACGAATTCCTCGCTCGGGCGGTGGAACACGAAGGTTTGCAGATTCCCTGGCGATCCGATCCCGGTCCACGCGTTCTCTTCCACGGCCATTGCCATCAAAAGGCGCTCGTCGGTATCAAACACACGATGACCCTGTTACGCGCTGCCGGTTGCCAGGTCGAGGAAAGCGGCGCTGGCTGCTGCGGGATGGCCGGGTCGTTCGGCTACGAGGCCGAACACTACGAGATCTCGCGCAAGGTCGGAGCGGATCGTCTGTTCCCCAAAGTCCTCGAGCAGCCGGACGATGCGGTGATCGCAGTCATGGGCGTCTCCTGCCGGGAGCAGATCGCCCACTTCACGGGACGCCGACCGTTCCACGTGACCGAAGTCCTGGCCCAGCGGCTCGACCGCAAGCATCATTGAGACTAGCCTCGACACACAGGCGAGACCGGGAGACGAGGATGACTCCACCGCAGCACGCACCGATACGCTGGTCAGCCTTCGTCGAGGCGTTCTTGAGCGCCTTGGCTCGCTCGCGTAGCAAGCCAGCTCAGCAGCTCGATCCGGCGCTGGTCGAGGAGCTCCGGATCGCGCTCGCCGCTCGACGCGAACTGGGCCCGGAGTACGATCGGGAACTCGCCGAAGCGTTTCTCCAGGAAGTGAGCCGGGTACTCGAAGAGCGTGTGGAGCAACTCTGGCGCCAGCACGAGCGGCGACGACGGTGGACCGTGCTCGGCCGCAGTCTCTTGCTCACCGTGGTGCTGTTGACCTCGATTCCTCTCACGTTCGTCGCTGGTGCGACGACCGGAGTCACCGGGATCATCGTGGTCTGGGTCGGCCTGATCGTACTCACCGCACTCGCGCTGCTCCTGCTGCGGAGTCAATGACGGCTCGCCAGTGGTGCCTTCGCGTCCTCGTAGAGTCGCGCCCGAACGGCGAGCACGTCCGCTCGCAGTTGCTCATCGCTCCGCAGCTGTTCCTCCACCTTGTCCACGCCGTGGAGAACGGTCGTGTGGTCTCGCCCTCCGAGCCGCTGGCCGATCTCCACCAGGGAAAGTCCCAGCTCTTCGCGCAAGAGATACATCGCGATCTGGCGCGGCAGTACGATCTCGCGACGTCGGCCAGGGCCAACGAGTTCCGCCAAGGAAACCCGGAAGTGCTGGCAGACGGCGTGCAACACGAGTTCTGGCGTCAGCTGCTCGCGCACTGCTCGTGCGTCCCCTTCCCGGAGTGCCTCGACAGCGAGCGCGAGGGTGATCGGCTGGTGCGTCAGTTGGGCCAGCGCAACGATCCGATTGAGCGCCCCTTCCAACTCCCGGATATTGCTCTCGATCCGCCGAGCCACGAACTCCACGACGTCCGACGGCATCTGAACCCCAAGCTCGCGCCCCTTCTCGATCAGGATCGCTTGGCGTGTCTCGAGATCAGGTGGCTGGATGTCCGCGAGAAGCCCGCCCTCGAAGCGGGACCGCAAGCGATCCGCTAGATCCGGAATCAGGCGCGGCGGTCGATCACTGGAAATGACGATCTGCTTCCCCGACTGGTAGAGTGCATTGAACGTATGGAAGAACTCTTCTTGCGTGCTTTCTTTTCCGGCGATGAACTGAATGTCATCGATCATCAAAATGTCGATAGTTCGGTATCGATTACGGAAGTCGTCGGTCCGCTGATGACGAATGGCATTGATCAGCTCGTTCGTAAACACTTCCGACGAGACGTAGCACACCTTCAGGGTGGGTCGGTTCGCCAGCGCGCGGTGACCGATGGCATGCAAAAGATGAGTCTTCCCGAGACCGACGCCCCCGTAGATGAACAACGGGTTGAATTTCTCACCGGGCCGATCAGCGACTGCCAGGGCCGCGGCATGAGCCAGGCGATTGTTCGGCCCGACCACGAACTTCTCGAAGGTGTAACGGGGATTCAGGCCATGCTCCGGGGAAGGTGTCAGCGAGAGTTGCTTGGAGGCTGATCCTTCCTCACTGGCGAGTGCCCGTCGCTGCGGGCGACGCTGCACCGGGTGTTCCTCGTCGTCCTGGCCGTGAACCGTGAAGTGCACTGCGATCGGGCGCCCCAAGAGGAGCGACAAGGTTTCCTGAATATCCGCAGCGAACTTATTGCGTAACTGCTCAGCAGCGAAGCTGGAGGGTGCGGCGATGGTGGCTCGTTCCCCCTCGAGCGCGACCAGTTCCGTATGCTTGAGCCACGTCTCGAAGTTAGCCCGCGAAACCCGCTTGGCCAGATCCCCGAGAGCGACCTGCCAAAGCTGTTTCGTCCGCATCGCCGCCCCCCTGACCCATGTGTACGTACACCTTGGCTGCATCCTAGCATGCTGTATCCCGTCTGGCAACCCGCGCCGGGATGTCGCAACTGACACGCTGATCACGTCGAGCCGGGCGCATGCCCGGCTCGAACGCGGGAAGGGGAGGGGTGGAGCGATATGTGCACGATCCGGTCTTCTGCAGTCGTTCATTTTTATTATACGTCAAGCTGCAGTCGCCGGATCGCTCGTTGATTTCGATCGACATCTTCGAATGATTGGAAAACTTCGAAACGAACGCGTACACTAGCCGGTGGCGTGTCGCGCACCGGAGGTGAAAGCTTGGAGCAGCGTGACGAAATCATCGAAGCGATCATTCGCGAGATGCGCGAGATCGTCGCCTACGTGCACCGGCGCAGCCCGCCGCCGTTGTTGGCCTGGGACCTCTCGATGGCCCAACTGAAGGTGCTCTTCGCGCTCGCCTGCCGTGGCCCCCTCACGGTTAGCGAGGTCGCTGAGCGACTCCGCATCAGTCCACCGACGGCGAGCCACTTGATCGAGCGGTTGACTCAGCTGGGATTGGTGACGAGGCGCGAAGACGAGCGCGATCGTCGGCGCACGCTCGTCGGATTGACAGCCGACGGCCGAGTAGTGCTCGATCAGCTGCGCCAGGGCAGCGAGCACACCTGGCGAGACCTCTTGAGCGACCTGGCAAGCGAGGACCTGCAGGCATTGCTGCGTGGGCTCCGTGCGCTCGCCAGAGCCGCCCGTCGAGCGAGTGACGAGACGAGGGAACGGGTGAGGTGAGTATGGAAACACAAACTGTTCGCGAGACAACCGCGATGGAACGGGCGCAGACCGAACGAAGTCGCCTCGCTTTGATCCTTCCAGGCCTTCTGCTCGGTATGTTGCTCGCCGCACTCGATCAGACGATCGTCGGAACGGCGATGCCGCGTGTCATTGCCGAACTCCAAGGGCTCGAACACTACGCGTGGGTCTTCACCGCCTATATGCTCACATCGACCGTCACGGTGCCACTCTACGGGAAGCTGTCGGATCTGTATGGTCGGCGAACCTTTTTCCTCTTCGGCATGATCGTCTTTCTGATCGGTTCAGCACTTTCGGGAATGGCGCAGAGCATGACCCAGTTGATCTTCTTCCGCGCTCTCCAAGGCATCGGGGGCGGTGCACTCTTCCCGATCGCCATCGCGATCGTCGGCGACCTCTTCCCACCGGCCGAGCGCGGTAAGTGGCAAGGACTGTTCGCCGCGGTTTTCGGTTTCAGCGCCATCATCGGGCCGAGCCTGGGAGGCTGGATCACTGATAACTGGGGATGGCGATGGGTGTTCTACGTCAACATGCCGGTCGGCGCTCTCGCTCTGCTCACGACCGGCCTGACGATGCCGAAGTTGGCCAGCGGGCGACAACATCGCATCGATTATCTCGGTGCCGCTCTGCTCGTTAGTGGCGTGACCCCGTTGCTCCTCGCTTTCTCCTGGGCAGGAACGGAATATCCGTGGAGTTCGCCACCCATCATCGGTCTTTTCGGGGCGAGCGCGCTCTTTCTCGTCCTGTTCGTCGCCGCAGAACTGCGAGCACCGGAGCCGATTCTGGATCTACGGCTGTTCGGCAATCGGATCTTCACCCCCACTTTGCTGGCTGCCTTCCTCATCGCCATCGGGATGTTCGGGACGATCCTGTACCTCCCGCTGTTCGTGCAAGCGGTGCTCGGCCGCACGGCGACCAATTCCGGCGCAGTTTTGACCCCGATGATGCTCGGGTTCGTCTTTTCCAGCATCGTCGGTGGCCAGATCCTCTCGCGCACTGGACGATACAAAATCCTCGCCATCGGCACCGTTGCCGTCGCGGTCATCGGTATGTTTTTGCTCTCCCGGATGGACGTCACGACGACCAGTACGACCGTCGTCCGCAACATGATCATTCTCGGGCTCGGTATCGGAACGACGATGAGCCTTTTCACGATCATCGTCCAAAACGCTTTCCCCGCTCAGCGACTGGGGGAGGTCACGTCGGCGCTCACCTTCTTTCGCTCGATCGGCGGTACCGTGGGCGCCGCGATTCTGGGAACAGTGATGACGAACCGATTCCAGCACGAGCTCACGACCCGCATTCCCGATACGATCCGCGCGAGTATCCCTGCCCAACAACTCGACGCGATCAAGAATCCGCAGGTCTTCATGAGCCCAGAAGCGATGCAGCAGATGCAGCAGCAAGCTGCCGCGTTCGGCCCACGTGGCCAGGAAATGCTCCAACTCCTGCTTACTGCTGTTCGCCAATCCCTGGCCAGCGCGATCGATACCGTGTTTTTCGTGGGAATGCTGATCTTGATCGGCGCGTTCCTCCTTACCTTCTTCATCCCGGAAATACCTCTCCGCCGCCGCTCGCCGGGCGGAGCACCGTTGGCTCACTGATGAGTCGAAAGAGTCGTTCCGGCCAGTCGCTCTGCAATGACGGCTGGCCGGAACGTCCCCAGCGGGCGAAAGAGGAGCGAGCCGAGGCCTGGCTATCGCCGCCCCGAGGCCCCGCACGCTCGAACGACGCACGATTTCCGCCATGATACGAGCCGGAGCGAGCGAAGCGAGAGTTCCCTGCTTGACGAGCAGCTGCTTCAGCGGTAGACTTTGCCCTCGCAAAGGAGTCGGTGGTACCGATGCTGTTGCCGAACCGGTGCGACCGCGATCACGACCGCCTGCACTATTGCCTCGTTCCCCCCTGCCCGACGATGATCGGGGTCTATTCCTTCTGGCCTCGTATCTGCGACTGTAGTCTCCGCTAGAGGTTTTCCCGATCTCTCATCTCTCATCGAGTGAACGAAGAACGCGCGGGAGCTTTCCGCTGCCGCACACGGCAGCGGGAGTCCAAAGCGATGGTTCGACCTGTGCGGAGGAGAGACATGGCCATTCGCACCAACGGTATGCTCGTCAAGGAAGCTGTTTCCAATCTCGCAGCGGCGATTCGCGCCAATCCTCGGCTCGCGACCGGCACGACAACCGTGCGGGTCCACTGGCAAGGCGGAACGCAAGCGATCGGCCGCGTGCGCCAATTCGAACCCATCGTCATCGACGAACCGCCAGCCTTCGGTGGTACGGACCGCGGACCGAATCCTGCAGAACTGCTGCTGGTCGCGCTCGGTGCCTGCCAGGAACTGACACTCGCTGTCCTAGCTGAGCAGCTCGGACTCCAGATCGAGTCGATCGAAGTCGAGGTCCAGGGTGAACTCGACCTGCGCGGGTTCCTGGGTATCGATCGCGCGGTCCGACCAGGCTTCCAGCGTATCGAGATGACCGTCCACATCACGAGCCCGGAACCGGAAGAGCGGCTCCGCGACCTTCTCGACCTCGCTGACCAGCTCTGTCCGGTATCCGACATGCTCCGCCAACCGGTTCCGACCGAGACGATTCTCGAGGTGTCCCACCCGATGGGTACCGGTGTCGACCCTGTCTTGACCACACGCCGATGACGCGATAGAGTATGGATGTCAGCTCAGTTGTCGTGAGGTGAAAGGGGAGGTCTCAGGATGGCGACGCTGGAGATCGATCCGCGTGTTGCTGCCCGCGGGTACGCCCATCCCGAATCGCTCGTGACGACCGAGTGGGTCGCCGAGCACCTCAACGACCCGAATGTGCGCATCGTGGAAAGCGACGAAGACGTCCTGCTCTACGAACTCGGCCACATTCCGGGTGCCGTGAAGGTCGACTGGCATACCGATCTGCAAGACCCTGTTGTCCGCGATTTCATCGGCCCTGAGCAGTTCGCCGAGCTGTGCTCTCGACTGGGCATCACCCCGGAAACGCGCGTCGTGTTCTACGGTGACAAGAACAACTGGTGGGCTGCGTATGCCTTCTGGTTCTTCCGTTATATGGGCCACGGTCCATTGTCCATCATGGACGGTGGCCGCAAGAAGTGGGAGGCCGAAGGCCGACCGATGACGCGCGAGGTTCCCAGCTATCCTCGCACCAACTATCCGGTGCCCAAGCCGAATCCCGAACTCCGCGCCTTCCGCGACGAGGTGCTCGCCTTCATCGGTTATCGGGACCGCCAGAAGGTCGGCGAGCCGCGTGGTGCCCTGGTCGACGTGCGCAGTCCCGGCGAGTACCGCGGCGAACTCCTCCACATGCCGGACTACCCCCAGGAAGGAGCGCTCCGCGGTGGCCACATCCCGGGTGCCGCCAATATCCCGTGGGCACAGGCCGTCAACGAGGATGGCACGTTCAAGTCGCCGGAAGAACTGCGCAAGCTCTACGAGAGCCAGGGCGTGACACCGGACAAGGAAGTGATCGTCTACTGCCGGATCGGCGAACGATCCTCGCACACCTGGTTCGTGCTCCACGAACTGCTCGGCTATCCGAAAGTCCGTAACTACGACGGTTCGTGGACCGAGTGGGGGAACGTCGTAGGAGTTCCGATCGAGCGGTAAGCGACAGGGTCGGGTGGTGCCGCACGCTGTCGCGCTGTCGCTCGAATCGGCTCCGGTTGGACCGGTGCACAGGATCACCGGGGGTGGGGGATGAGTCAGAGCACCTTCGAGCTTCTCCGCGACCACGTCCGCAACCCGCGTCATCACGGTCCCTTGGAGGACGCCACCATCGTTCTCGAAGGTGGGAATCCAGAGTGCGGTGACGTGGTGACGGTCTACTTGAAGATCGCCCCTGATGGCGAAACAATCGAGGATGTGCATTTCACCGGACAAGGTTGCGGTGTCAGTCAGGCCGCCGCGTCGCTTCTCATGGAGCGATTGCACCAAGGACATTGGACGATCGGTCGCATCGCAGCAGTCGACTTCAGTTTGGTGCAGGACCTCGTCGGTCCGGAAGCTGCTCGCTCCCGCCCCCGCTGTGCCTCGCTCGCCTTGAGCGTCCTCAAGGCGGCGATCCAGAAGTACGAGCGCGAACGCCGGCAGGCCCTGCTCGACACCACCCGCGGCGATGAGTCTTCACCATGAGCGTGCTGAGGGAATGAGGCGAGTGCGACACGGGAGGTGATCCGATGGCTACCTGGCGACCGGATCCGACCTTTTACCCTTCACCGCGCCTGGCGATGAAGGCACCACCGGAGAAACTTGCCTACGTCGTTCGGCTCAACCCGAACGGCAGCGGCAACGGTCAGCGCGATGCCATGTGCGTTGTGGATGTCGATCCGCAGTCGAGCACGTACGGCAAGATCGTCGGCGTCACCGAGATGCCGTACGAGGGGGGTGAGCTCCACCACTTCGGATGGAACGCCTGCAGCTCGATGCTCTGCCCGAACGCGCCGCACCCCCACGTGGAGCGACGCTACCTCGTCGTCCCTGATATCCGCAGCTCACACATCACGATCCTCGACACGAAGGAGGATCCCACGCAGCCACGGGTGGTCAAAGTCATCGATCCAGAAGAGTTGTACGAGCGCGCCTACTACGCGCGGCCACACACAGTGCACTGCGGTCCGGACGGCATCTACATCTCAGCACTGGGCACCCCAGAAGGCGAAGGCCCCGGAGGGATCTTCGTACTGGACCACGACACCTTCGAGGTACTCGGACGGTGGGAGATCGATCGCGGTGATCAGTATCTGCACTATGACTTCTGGTGGCATCTGGGCTACGACACCATGATCACCAGCGAATGGGGTACACCGCGCATGGTCGAGCACGGCGTTCTCGGAGAGGAACTCCTCGCTGGCAAGTACGGCCACCGAATCCACCTCTGGGACCTCCATCGGCGACGCCGGCTCCAAGCGCTCGATTTGGGCAGCGAGCACCAGATGGTTCTCGAGCTTCGCCCGGCCCATGACCCCACCAAGGCGTATGGTTTCGTCAACGCAGTCGTGAGCCTGAAGGATCTCTCCTCGAGTATCTGGCTCTGGTATCGCCACAACGGCGAATGGAAGATCCAGAAGGTGATCGAGATTCCAGCAGAACCAGCCGAAGAGGACCAGCTGCCGGATATTCTCAAACCGTTCAAGGCGGTACCGCCACTGGTCACCGATATCGACCTCAGTGTCGACGATCGCTTCCTCTACGTCTCCTGCTGGGGAACCGGCGAACTCCGCCAGTACGATGTCTCGGACCCGTTCGCTCCCAAACTCACCGGAGTGCTTCAGATCGGCGGAATCGTCCGGCGCGCTGGGCATCCCGCCGTCTCCGGTCCGCTCAACGGCGGCCCACAGATGGTCGAGGTCAGCCGCGACGGTCGTCGCGTCTACTTCACGAACTCTCTCTATCTGCCGTGGGATGCCCAATTCTATCCGGACGGTATCCGCGGCTGGATGGTCAAGGTCGATGTAAACCCAGAGGGCGGCATGCAGTTCGACCCCAACTTCTTCGTGGACTTCGGGGATCAGCGAGCACACCAGATCCGCCTCCAGGGTGGCGACGCATCGAGCGACTCCTATTGCTACCCGTGAGGCGATGACGCGACCGAACGGGAGCGCCCCGCCACTCTGGCGGGGCGCTCGTCTCGTGTTCGGCTGAATGGAGACGGGATGCAGAACGATCTCTGGGCCTGGTTGTCGCTGGTTTTGCTCGGCGCCTTTCACGGCGCCAATCCAGCCATGGGCTGGCTCTTTGCCGTCGCGCTCGGGTTACAGGAACAACGGCTCGCCGCGGTTCTCGCCGCGCTTCTCCCCATCGCACTGGGCCACGCTGCAGCCATCGCCGTGATCGCGGTGCTGACCGTCTTCCTCGGCGAGACACTTCCTCAGCCGATTCTCCTTCTGGGCGCCGGAGTTGTGCTGCTCGGCTTCGCTGGATGGCGCCTCTGGCGTCGCTTCCGTCACCCGCGCACGCGTTTTCGAGCGACCCACCGCGAACTCACCGTTTGGTCGTTTCTTATGGCCACTGCCCATGGTGCCGGGCTGATGATCGCTCCGGTTCTGATCGCGTTGACCAGCAGGGGTAGCACCCCGGTTCCTGATAGTCACCTCGAGCACGGAATGGGACTCGGTAGCTCGCTCGGAGTCGCGTTGGCCGCCACGCTGGTCCACACCACGGCCATGTTCGCCACGATGACTGTCATCGCGATCATCGTATACCGTGAACTCGGAGTGGAGATCCTCCGCCACGCCTGGGTCAACATCGACCTCATCTGGATCGTCGTCCTCGTGGCGACCGGGTTACTCACGGCCGCACTCGGCCTGCGAGCGATCGTGTGAGCGTCACTCGGCGCGACTGCTCGCCTGTTCGGCGACGGCAGCGTGTTCTGACACGTCCTCCTCGGAGAGGACGTCGATTGCAAAGCGGCGTAACAATCCCGCGATCGACACCGCGGGATACGGTATCGGATCGACCGGATGACCGGGTGCGTGCGAATCGGAACCCGCACTGGCCAAAAGGCCGAACCGTGCGCACCAGGCGCGCAGTGTCTCCGTTTGCTCCAGTGTATGCGAGCGGTAATGCGCCTCCAAACCATCGATCGGGATCTCCATTCGCATCCGCTCGAGCGTCTCCACGGTGAGGACACCAGCCCCATCGTCACGGCCGGGATGCGCCAGGATGCAAATACCGCCCGCCTCGTGCGCTGCCGCCACCGCGCGCGACAAAGGCACATCGACCGTCATCGGCTCGCCGAGACGCTTTGTGATCTCGTGCGCAGTGGCGAGGTTGGTGGCAGACCCCTCCTGAATCAGCGCCAACAAGACATGATGTGGTCGCAGCGGACGCCCTCCGACGATCTCGCGAAGCGCGCGCAACCGGTATCCGTTGCGTTCCAGCGCGACGATCGCTCGCGCTGCCTCCGCCCACAGTCGATCGGCTAATTCGTCCAGTATCGCGCGGAAAGCACGCGCTGTTGGCAACGCTGGGTCCACCCCGTAGACGAGCAGGTGCCACTGCCGATCCGCCCAGCGCGTCGTCACCTCGACACCCGGGACGATGACGAGTCCGTACTTCTTCCCCAGCTCGATCGCATCGTCGACCGCAGCCATCGTATCGTGGTCACACAGTGCAGCCACACGAAAACGCTTCGTGGCCAAGTAGTCGATGAGTTCGGCGACAGTCCAGCGTCCGTCACTCGCCAGTGTGTGCAAGTGCAGGTCCACCGCATCGTGAGCGAAAATCGAGTGCATGGTCGCTTCCTCCCGCCCCAGTATTCCCGAGAACACCGCCGTTCGACCACCGCGCACATTCCTCGCGCTCCTCACTCTGGAGGTTCAACGACGACCGAGTCCATGGCAGAATCGGGGCAGGAGGGACCATTCATGATCGCTGTGCACGACTTGGTACGCTACTGTGACCGACTGCTGGATGCACAACGCTTTCGCGACGCTGCGACGAATGGACTCCAGGTCGAAGGCGAGCGAATCATCCGGCGACTCGCCTGTGCTGTCAGCGCGAGCCAGCGAACTATCGAGGAAGCGGTTGCCTGGGATGCCGATGCTCTGCTGGTCCATCATGGTCTGTTCTGGGGAGACGGCGTCCGGTCGATCAGCGGTGTGGTGCGGCGGCGCCTACGACCGTTGCTCCTGCATGGTCTGAGTCTCCTCGCCTACCACTTACCCCTCGATGCCCACCCCGAACTGGGCAACAACGCCCAGTTGGCTTTCGCGCTCGGACTCGAACCGGTCGAGCCGTTTGCCGAAGTGGCAAGTACCCCTATCGGATCGGTCGCACGCACACCGCAGCCGTGGCCGCTGGACCAGTTGGTCCAGGCGATCGCGCAAGTCACGGATCGCCAACCGACGGTCCTGGCTGGAGGACCTTCCATCGTCGAGCGGGTCGCCATTCTCAGTGGCTCAGGAGCGAGTGCGGTCATCGAAGCGGCCGAACGGCACTGTCACGTGCTCGTGACCGGTGAAGCGCGCGAGACGACGATGGCCTTGGCTCGGGAACTGGGTATCACCGTCATCGCGGCAGGACACGAAGCGACCGAACGGTTAGGAGTACAAGCGCTGGCCAAACATCTCTCCGCGACATTCGGTCTCGAGAGTACGTTCCTGCATGACCCCAACCCGATTTGAGACGGTCGAGTTCGGGAAGGAGCCAACGTATGGCTGGTACGGTCGCGCAAGTCTTCAAAGCCTACGATATCCGGGGAATTTATCCAGAGGAACTGGACGAGAACCTCGCCTACCGGATCGGCCGCGCCTTCGCGCTCTATTTGCGCCCGAGGAACGTCGTTGTTGGGCGCGATATGCGCGTGTCCTCGCCAACGCTCGCCGAGGCCGTGATTCGCGGCCTGCTCGATCAGGGCGTCAACGTGACGGATGTCGGGCTCGTGAGTACCGACGCCCTGTATTTTGCGGTGGGGAAATACCGCTTCGACGGCGGCATCATGGTGACAGCCTCGCACAATCCTGCGGAATATAACGGGTTCAAACTGTGTCGCGAAGAAGCGCAAGCGCTGAGTCTCGACCGCGGGATCGGCGAAATCCGCGATCTGGTTCTGCAGGGAGAGTTCCCCGAGCCCGAACAGCGCGGGACGCTCGAACAGCGAGACATCCTCGATGACTTCGCCGAACACGTGTTGTCGTTCATCGACCGGAGCGTCATCAAACCGTTCACGGTCGCCGTCGATGCTGGGAACGGCATGGGAGGACTGATCGCTCCCAAGGTTTTCGGGCGACTCCCGCTCCGCATCATTCCGCTCTACTTCGAATTGGACGGGCGTTTTCCCAATCACGTGCCGAATCCGATCGAGCCAGAGAACATTCGTGATCTCCAGCGTGCCGTGCTCGAACATCAGGCTGATCTCGGTATCGCGTTCGATGGTGACGCTGACCGGATGTTCATCCTGGACGAACGCGGCCAGTTCGTCGGTGGGGACATGGTGACGGCACTCGTCGCCAAGGCGCTGCTCCACAAGCACCCAGGGGCCAAGATCGTCTATAACCTCATCTGCTCTCGCGCCGTTCCTGAAGTGATCCGGGAAAACGGTGGCATAGCGATCCGCTCGCGCGTCGGTCATTCCTTCATCAAAGCGCTGATGCGCGAACAGGATGCGATCTTCGGCGGTGAACACTCCGGACACTTTTACTTCCGGGACAACTGGTATGCCGACTCCGGGATCATCGCGGCAGTCACTGTCCTCGAGCTCTTGTCGCGCGAGGGCGTGACCGTCTCACAGGCGATCGCACCGATCGATCGGTACTATCGCTCGGGCGAGATCAATATGGAAGTGCACGATTTCCAAGCCGTTCTCAGGGCGTTGGAAACGCACTTCCACGACGGGAAAATCGATCATCTCGATGGTCTCACGGTCGAGTATCCCGATTGGTGGTTCAATGCGCGCCCCTCCAACACGCAACCGCTGCTGCGCATCAACGTGGAGGCGACGACGCCAGAGCTGCTCCGCCGCAAGACAGAAGAGGTGTTGTCTGTCGTTCGCCGAGCCGCTGCGAGCTGAGGCGAGCGTGCGTTTCCCGGCTGAGCACCCACTCACCATCGTCAAGCTGGACCCGGTTGGTCGAGTGGTCGCTCGTTATCCCGGCACGATCCACCCAGCCGCCCCTGGATGGATCGCCATCGTCGCTGACTGGCAACTCGGAACTGTCGAAGTTGGCCCGCTCCGTTTCGAACCGGGTGACCGGCTCATTGAATATTTTTCTTTCGTCGAACCGATCAACGCCTTCGCGCTTTTTGCACCGGATGGAACGTTCAAGGGCTGGTACGCGAACGTGGCGTGCCCTGCCTACCTGGAAGAGAGAACGCTCTTCTGGCGTGACCTGTACATCGACATCATCGGAGCACCTGATGGGCAGATCACTGTGCTCGACGAAGAAGAACTGGAGGAAAGTCAACTGAGCCAGCGCGATCCGGAAGGATACGCGTGTATCCTCGCCGCGCGCGACCGCCTGCTCACCGCGCTGCGCACGCGCGCCTATCCTTTCCACCTCTATGGCTGACCAGCATCAGCCGCACCGGACGAGTACAATCGACCATGCGTGACGACTCCGAGAGCGAGGGTGGGACGTGGCGCGGCTATCAGTGACACGACGGCGGACATTTGCTCAGCAGCAGCATCACGCGCAGACCGACGAGGCCGGCAATCAGTGGCTCAGTATCGAGGAGGCAGCTCGTCTTCTCGGTGTCGGGCAATCGACTTTGCGCCGGTGGAGCGATGCCGGGCTGGTTCCGGTGTATCGAACCGCTGGCGGCCACCGCCGGTATCGGGAAGCTGATCTCCTGGCCCTTCTCAAGAGCGAGGAGCGACCCCGCCGACGGCTCTCGCGCAAAGCACTCGTCGATCTCTCCTTCGCACTCTATCACTCGCAATTGATGGCACAAGTGGCCAGTCGCCCCTGGTACTCGCGATACCAGCCAGAGCACCTCGCTGAGCTGCGCGCACTCGGGCGCCAACTGGTCGAACTGGCTTTCCGAATCGTCAACCGGGCAGTCGATCGCGAGGAACTCCTCCGAGCTGGTCGGACGATCGGTCAGCGGTACGGTGAGATCAGTGCTCAGGGAGGACTGACCCCGGCCGAAGCGGCGGAAGCGTTCCTCGCCTTTCGTGCGCCGACCTACCTCGCGATCACGCAATTCGCTGAGCGCGAGGACATTCCGACTCGTCGCGTTTTGCGCCTGCTTGGAGAATTGACCATTTTGCTGGACGAAGTCCTCCTCGCCACGCTGCGCAGCCTCGAACCAGATACCTCACTGACGAGGTCAGTGTCCTGACAGTCGTGACGATCGTGGAAAGGAAGAAGGCCATACATGCAAGAAGAAGAACAGCTGATTCTTCGTCATGAACTGCTCGGAGATGAGGAACTTTTCACCTGTGCGCTCTGTCAGCATGTGCTTCCGATGCACGAAGCTCGAACCGTCCGCGGTGACGAGATCGGTATGACCGATGTCGAGTTCGTGCTCGTCTGTCGCGAGTGCTTGCGCGAACTGCGCGGGCGCGACCATGTTCTGCCACCCCCCGGTTGATGGCATCAGCGGACACAGCCACGCGCGATGACACGCCAGGTGCCGACGAACTCTCCTCCCCGAACGACGAAGAGTTCGTCTTGCAGGTTGACCACTGGACAGACGTGATTGGGAATGATCTCGATGCGTTCGCCGACCTGTGGTCCCTTCGTCCCGGGCGGGAACTCGATCACCCCGTGCTCCTCGCTCAGCCGGCTGATCACCGCATCCGGATACTCCACAACGTATCCGTAGCCGGTCCGCCCCGGTGGGGGTGGATCGTAGGTGAGTGTCTTGCTCCCTGCGTCGATCACCGCCCGATCGGGAGCCGGACGGCTGATCACCGTGGCCAGGACACGCAAGGCGACTCGATCCGGACCGATACGGCCGAAGCGAAACGCTGCCGCATCGTAGAAAACATACGTACCAGGGCGCATCTCAGTGATACCAGGCACGCGCGTGGTCGCGAACGCCGCCGGCGTCGACCCCACGCTCACGACATCGACCGGGATCCCCTCCCGCCGAAGAAGCTCGGCTGACGCGACCATCGCCTCGCCCGCCATACGTGCCAGGCCCTCGAGCTCTTCCGTGGTGCTCGCTCGACCAGCATGACCCTCGTGCGTCATCAGGCCCCGCAAGCGGAGTCCGGGCATCTCGATGATTTCGCGTGCCAACCGGAGCACCGGCTCACCCGGCTCGACACCTGCCCGGCGAAGGCCAGTATCGACCTCGATGACGACATCGAGCTGCTCTCCGCGGGCGAGAGCTGCCCGGCTGAGAGGCTCGGCGACCGCGACGCTATCCACCGCCACTGTGACCCGCACCCGTTCGGCCAAGCGCAGGAGACGTTCGATCTTTCGATCTCCCACGATCTGATAAGCGATCAGGACATCATCCAGCACACCAGCGGCAGCGAACGCCTCTGCCTCGCCGACCTTGGCACAGGTGAAGCCGACCACTCCGTGCGCCTGCTGCATGCGAGCGATTTCAGCCGTCTTGTGCGTTTTCAAGTGGGGACGCAAAGCGAGCCCGTGGGTGCGAGCATACTCGGCCATCTCGGCGAGATTGCGCTCCAAACGATCGAGATCGACGACCAGGCATGGGGTATCCAGGAGCGTTCGATACGACGGACTGTTCACAGTCGTCCCTCCTCATGGAGAAGAAAGAATACGCACTCGTCGACCTTCCACCCGCAACCGACCAGCAGCATACAGCCGCACAGCCTCCGGATAGAGACGGCATTCTTCGGCGAAAACGCGCGCTGCGAGTGTCTCCGGTGTGTCGTCATCCAAGACCGGCACGCAGGCTTGCAGGATGATCGGTCCTGCATCGAGTTCATCGGTGACGAAATGCACCGTGCAGCCGCTCACCTTCACGCCGCTGTCCAGGACAGCACGGTGAACACGCTCGCCGTACATCCCACGCCCCCCGAACAGCGGGAGAAGGGACGGGTGAATGTTCATGATGCGCCATCGATAGTCGGCACGCACCGGCAAATGCCGGAGAAATCCAGCCATGAGCACCAAATCGATCGCGTGCTGGTCCAGGAGACGATACACCTGCTCAGCGAAGGCAGACTCCGGCACACGTCTGGAGGGGATGATCGCGAGTGGCACCCCAGCAGCACGAGCGATGTCGTTGCCAGCAACATCGGGACGGTTACTGACGACGAGTTCGATGCGCCCCGGCAGCTCACCCCGGCCTTGCACCGCGAGTAGATTGGCCAGTGTCCGCCCGCTTCCCGAAATCAGGACAGCGATCCGCAGTTGCCGCACGCTGGCTCCTTCACCTCACGTGCTCCGTTCTCAGCCGTAGTATGTGAGAGCGCCCCGCCGATGTCACGTACCTTCGGTACAATCGTGGTATCGGCCACGTTGCCTGACCGGCGCGGGCTGAACAGCAGCGAGCGTGGAGGCGATAGTCAGTGTCACGATTGCTTCCCTCGACGACCAACCAGCACCCAACCTCTCCATCATTCGATAGTGTCGTCATCTTGGATTATGGCTCGCAATACGCACAACTCATCGCGCGACGCGTGCGCGACGCCCATGTCTACTGTGAACTCGTTCCGTACGACACCGACTGGTCAGCGCTGAAGCACCTTTCGCCGAAGGGGATCATCCTCTCCGGTGGACCAGCCAGCGTATACGAACCAGACGCCCCGCAACTCCCCAGCTGGGTTCTCGAGAGTGGCCTCCCCGTCCTGGGGATCTGTTACGGCATGCAACTACTGGCCCACACATTGGGCGGCAGGGTCGCGCCAGCGCAACGACGCGAATACGGCCCCGCAGTGGTCGAGCGTGTCGCAGACCATCCGATTTTCGCCGGGCTTCCGGCGCGCTTCGATGTGTGGATGAGTCACGGCGATCGCATCGACGCGCTGCCTCCCGGATTCGAGGTGCTCGCGCGCTCGGCCAACGCCCCCTACGCGGCAATGGCACGGGACCATCTCATCGGTCTCCAATTCCATCCGGAAGTCGCGCATACACCGCTCGGGAGCGTTATCTTGCGCAACTTTCTCTTCGATGTGTGTGGTTGCGCACCAACCTGGACAGCCGAGTCGTTCGTCGAGCAGGCTATCCGCGAGATCAGGGAGCGGGTCGGCAAGGACCGGGTCCTGCTTGCGCTTTCCGGTGGCGTCGATTCGAGTGTCGCTGCGGCGCTGATCCACCGAGCGATCGGTGACCAGTTGACACCTGTTTTCGTCGATACTGGTTTGCTCCGGGAAGGCGAAGCGGAGACGATTCGAGAAGTGTTCGGTCGGCACTTCCGCATGCCGCTCGTCGCGATCGACGCCCGTCAGCGTTTCCTGGTTCGACTGCGCGGCGTAAGCGACCCGGAACAGAAACGCCGACTGATCGGCGAAGAGTTCGTCCGCGTTTTCGAGGAAATCGCGCGCAGCCAAGGGCCATTCCGTTTCCTGGCACAAGGGACACTCTATCCTGACGTGATCGAGAGTGCTGCTCCCGGAGCGTCGCGAACTGCCGCCAAGATCAAAACGCACCACAACGTCGGCGGTTTGCCCCAGGACCTCGAGTTCGAACTTCTCGAGCCGTTGCGCTATTTGTTCAAGGACGAGGTGCGCGCGATCGGACGCCTCCTCGGCCTTCCCGAGGAGATCGTGCAGCGTCAACCGTTCCCTGGTCCTGGTTTGGCTGTGCGCATTCTCGGGGAAGTGACCGAGGAAGCGCTTGCGATCGTCCGGCGAGCCGACACCATCGTCCGCGAAGAAGTCGAGGCTGCTGGACTCAGCGATGGACTCTGGCAGTTCTTCGCCGTCCTCCTGCCAGTGCACTCGACAGGCGTGATGGGTGACCAACGCACGTACGCGCGGGTCATCGCGATCCGTGCCGTGACGAGTACGGACGCCATGACCGCTGACTGGGCACGCTTGCCGCACGACCTTTTGGCCCGGCTCGCCAATCGGATCGTCAACGAAGTGCCTGGTGTCAATCGCGTCGTCTACGACATCACCTCGAAGCCACCGGCCACCATCGAATGGGAGTGAGTCATGCCGCGAGGATTGACCGTCCTGGTCGTCGGCAGTGGAGGACGCGAGCATGCCCTCGCCTGGGCATTGCAGAGCTCCCCCTCGGTGGAGCACATTCTCGTGGCACCCGGTAATGGAGGAACCGCGGCGATTGCCGAGAATGTCCCGATCGCTGCAACGGACATTCCGGGCTTGGTCGCACTCGCCCGCGAGCGACAGGTCGACCTGACGGTGGTCGGTCCTGAGGAACCGCTCGCTCGCGGATTGGTGGATGCATTCGCGGCGGCTGGACTGACCGCTTTCGGACCAACCGCGGAAGCAGCGCGGATCGAGGCGAGCAAGGCGTGGGCCAAGGATGTGATGCGAGCTGCCGGCGTACCCACCGCTGAAGCGCAGGTCGTCACCGACTTCGCAGCGGCCCAGGCGGCGCTCGAGCGTCTCGACTTTCCGCTGGTCATCAAGGCTTCCGGGTTGGCAGCCGGTAAAGGTGCCATCGTCGTCTCTTCACGACGCGAGGCGGAAGAAGTACTTCATTGGATGATGGTCCAACGTGCGCTCGGCTCCGCGGCGGATGAGGTCCTTCTCGAGGAATATCTGGAAGGCCGCGAGCTGTCTTTTCTCGTTGTCACGGACGGGACGACGGTATTGCCACTCCTACCTGCTCGGGATTACAAGCGTCTCGGTGACAATGACACCGGCCCCAACACTGGCGGGATGGGAGCCTACGCGCCGGTTCCCGAGGTCACCGATGAGCTGCAGCGGACGATACTGGAACGCATCATTCATCCAACCCTGGCTGAACTGAGGCGACGGGGTATCGTGTATCGCGGCGTGCTGTATGCGGGTCTGATGCTCACTCCTCGTGGCCCGAAAGTGCTCGAGTTCAACTGCCGGTTCGGCGATCCTGAAGCGCAAGCGATCCTGCCGCTCCTGGAAACTGATCTCGCGACGCTCCTCCTCTCCGCTGCACGGGCCGAGCTCTCTGGTAACTGGTCGCTCGACTGGAAGCCAGCAGTCTGCGTCACGGTCGTTGTTGCCTCCGGTGGCTACCCAGGTACCTATGCGACCGGATTTCCGATCGCTGGCCTGGATACCGTCCCGAGCGATGTATTGATCTTCCACGCGGGAACCAGACGAGCGAACGATCACGTCGTGACGGCCGGCGGCCGTGTGCTCGCTGTGAGTGCCACCGCCTCGACATTCGCCGAAGCGCGCGAGCGCGTCTATCGCGCGATCGAGCACCTCTCCTTCCCTGGAATGACGT
Organism: Thermomicrobium roseum DSM 5159; assembly: GCF_000021685.1. Taxonomy (GTDB): domain Bacteria; phylum Chloroflexota; class Chloroflexia; order Thermomicrobiales; family Thermomicrobiaceae; genus Thermomicrobium; species Thermomicrobium roseum. The sequence continues at coordinate 1,175,832 of NC_011959.1, forward strand.
TCCGCCGCGACATCGCGCTCGCCGAAGTGGGAGGGAACTTCAAGCCGACGCCGCCGAGCGGGACGGCGTAATCGCGACCCACCCCTGTCGCACCGCTGCCAGAATGACATCCACGCGATCCTGAGCGCCGAGCTTGCGCAGGATCGACGTCATGTGATTCTTCACCGTCTGTTCCGTGATGAAGAGTGCCTCCGCGATCTCCTTGTTGGACATGCCCTGCGCCACACAGTCGAGCACTTGCAGTTCGCGCACCGTGAGCACCGCGTCCGGGCTCTCGAGGCCGGCTTCTCCGACCACGTAGCGCTGGAGTTCACCGAGTACCCGACGAGCCAAGTGGGGTCGGTCGAGGATCTGTTGCGGCAGGCGATCCTCGCCGGCAACGACGGCTTCCAACACCGCCAACATCTCGCGGGGCTCACTGTCTTTCGCCAGGAAAGCCGCAGCACCGACTTGCAGAGCACCGAGCAACCAAGACTCGTTTTCGTCCGCCGAGAGCAACACGACGGGGAGTTTCCCATTCTGCCGCTTGAGGAGGCGCGTCACCTGCAACCCGTTGATACCGGGCAAGCGAAGATCGACCAGGGCAAGGTCCGGCCGATGGAGTTCAGCCTGCTGGACCGCCTCGTGTGCTGATGCCGCTTCTGCCACGACGCGAAAACGCTCGTGTCGGTCGAGGAACTGACGCACCGCAAAACGGAACAGCGGGTGATCATCGACAACGAGCACTTTGACGGGTGCTCTGCGCTGCCCTATCCCGTTACCCCGCATCGTCTTCCCTCCCCTCCGGTTACCGGAAATCTCGGAAATAGTTTCGCCGGGAGACAACGATTCGACGATGCGGAATCAGTCACCCTTCTTCAATCAACACTCCTAAGGATGATGAGTACTGATGCTTCATGTACGTACTGTGCCCTCTGGGCACATCAGAGCAACGTCCAACCGAAGTATCCGAGCAGTGCGATCACGCTTTTGGCATCGCAGATCGAGCCAGTGCGGAGAGCCTCCCGAGCCTCCTCTGGAGCGAGCTCGACGACGTGCAAGCGTTCGTCACCAGCCGGGTGTGCTGCACCAGCACTCAGCGCTTCGGCCACGAATACCACGAGTTCCTCGTCCGTCCAGCCCGGACTCACATAGAAGCGAATCAACTCGCGGAGCCGTCCCGCCCGATAACCGGTCTCCTCCTCGAGCTCCCGCAAGGCACAGGCATCCGGCTCTTCGTTGGCTTCGCGCGTTCCTGCAGGAATTTCCAGAAGCGTCTTCCCGACCGCATACCGGTATTGGCGAACGAATACGATCCGCCCGTCGTCCCGGATCGGGAGGATAGCAACGGCCCCCGGATGGTGCGCCACCTCGCGGATCGCCCGCCGGCCGTCGGCCAGCAGAACATGATCACGAGAGACCTGCAACAACCGCCCCGCAAAAACCGTCTCGCTTCGCTCGACCCGTTCGACCTCCACCGTGTCCATCCTTCCCGTTCACGCAGCGAAACCATCCTCGCTGGTGGGACAGTTCTACCGGATCGTGTCGCTCCCGCAGGGACTCGTCGCCGTGCCTTCCCGGCAGCAGGGATTCCCGATGCTCGAAGAGATCAGCCCTCCCCCTCGCCGAGAGACAGGTTACCGTTCCCGGACAGCTACACCCCGCTCCGTTGTAGGCTGTGACCGAGACGCTACTCGGCAACGCGATCGCTGCGCCTCTCCGGTTTCCTGATCCGGGGTCGCCGAGCTGAGTGCAACGGAGCACGAGGCAGTTCGGTGCAGTGAGTCAAAGGGACGAACTCCTCCAGCGAAGCACTGGCAGAACAGGTCGATCGGTCGCCTGCGACCACCGAGTACTTGCGTCGAGTCACCGAGGATCGGAGGAGCATGGGCTGCGCGAGGACACACCGAAAGCCTCGCCGATCCCATCGATCGCTGCAGAAACGCTGGTACGTCGGCGCTCGGGATGCTTGCTCGCCACGAGTGTCGGACTCGTCCGCCAACGGGGTTCAGCTCGAGATGCTTCGTTCCCGCTGCTCCGGGAGCGATCATGCTCCTGACGGAGTCATCGATTCCGGTTCAGCGTCCGCACGAGTAGTTCGGACGTCTTTTCGTTCCCCCTTGGTGCTCGACAGCTCCGTCCGGGGATCGGTCACGACACAACTCGGGAGCATGGGGGAGCCTTGGAGGCGGCGGGCGGATTCGAACCGCCGAATCGCAGTTTTGCAGACTGCTGCCTTAGACCACTTGGCTACGCCGCCGACCTCACTCCAAGCATAGTATAGCAGCTTCTCGCAATCAGCGCTCGGACTCACGAGCTCCTTGCTCGCAACCGCTCGCGACGGAGCCTGGCGGACGGTCGTTCCGTCCACCGAGCAGAGGGGCCGTGCCATCGACCGTCATCTCAGCGCAGCACGACCAAGCCATGATCGGTGACGCGAGCCTCCGGAATGACCGAAAGCGCCATGAACGAGAGCAGCGCGAACGGTGCCGGTACGCGGCTTCCCATCTCGCGCGCTGCCTGCTCGACCGCTTCATACTGTTCTGCCACCGTTTCCAGCGGTTCCGGTGACAAAATTCCTGCCACCGGGAGCGGTAGTTGTGCTCGGACCAGACCATCGGCGACCGCGGCCAGACCACCGCGCATGGCAACGACCGCATCGATCGCGGCCAAGATATCCCCATCGTCGACTCCAACGACGACGATGTTGTGGGCATCGTGTGCGATGGACGAAGCCAGCGCACCACGCCGCAAGCCGAAACCCCGAACCAACCCCACTCCAACGCGTCCCGTCGCCCGGTGGCGCTCCACGACGACCAGCTTCGCCAAGTCGCGTTCCGGATCAGCAACCACCTCCCCATCACGCACCGTCGGTTCCACTTCGATCGCCCGGGTCACGATCTGCCCCGGGATCGCTTCCACGGCGATCATCCGATCGCAAGCAGGCAGGCGAAGTCGAGCACGATCGATCGGTGCCACATGCACCGTATCCAGGAGCCACTCAGGAATCGTCCGGCTGGTCCGGAAGGTCGCCTTGCCATCCTGAGCGACCACCTCGCCCTGGAACAGGACGAGCCGCGGGCGGATATCGTCGAGCCGGTCGAATACGACCAAATTGGCCCAGTAGCCGGGCGCGACCAGCCCATAACCGTCCAACCCCCAATACTCGGCCGTGTTGAGCGTCGCCAAGCGGATCGCCCGAATCGGATCGAGGCCAGCCGCGATCGCCTTGCGCAGGATCGCATCCATATGCCCATCGTGGAGGAGTGTCGCGCAATCCCGGTCATCGCTCGCGAAGCAGCAGCGCGGGTAGGTAGCCTCGGTCACGAGCGGCAACAATTCGAGCAGGTTGTGCTCGGTTGATCCCTCCCGGATCATGACCTGGAGTCCCCGCCGCAGCTTCTCGCGGGCCTCCTCCAGTTGCGTCGACTCGTGATCGGATCCCATCCCCGATGCGATATAGGCATTGAGGCGGGAACCACGCAAGCCTGGTGCGTGCCCATCCCGCCGCCGAGCAGGGAGGCGAAGCTTCTCGTAGATCTCCGCTTCACCGGCGAGGACACCCGGAAAGTTCATCATCTCGCCCAGCGCAACCGCGTTCGGTAACCTCAGCCCCTCGGCGATCGCAGCCGCGTCCATGACCGCTCCGGCACTTTCGTATGGGCTGGCTGGAACACACGAGGGTATCGTCAAAAACACACCGAGCGGCAGCCCTGCGGCTGCCTCAGCCAGTGCTCGGATGCCCGCGAGGCCAGCCACATTGGCGATCTCGTGCGGGTCGGTCACGACCGCTCCTGTCCCATGCGGGACCACCGCACGCGCGAATTGGTCGATCCAGAGGAGCGAACTTTCGACATGGACATGCCCATCGATGAAGGAAGGCGCGAGATAGGCTCCAGTCAGATCGATCTCCTCATGCCCATCGCGATACGTTCCGATTCCGGCGATGCGCCCGAACACGATCGCGACATCGGCTTCCTCGATTTCCCCGCTCGCCACGTTCACGATACGGGCCTGCCGCAACACGAGATCAGCCGGTTCTTCCCCGAGGGCGACACGCAGGAGCCGTTGCCACTCCTCCAGTCGGAGCGCTTCGATCCCCAGTCCAACCATTCCGTTCCTCCTCGCTCTCAATCGAGCAGACGCTCTTCGAGTCGCTCGAGCAGCTCGTTGAGTCGTTCCAAAAGATCGGTGACCAGTTCCGGCAAGGATGCGCTTGCACTGAACGGAATCTCGAGCCCGATCCGCAGTCCGACACCGTGCGCAGCCTCGTCCCACCACGCTTCGCGCAGCAGTCGTTCCGTGTCCGTCACGGGGGCGTGCCGGATCGTCTCCACGAGCCGGGAGAGCGTGAGCCGGGCGAGGCGCTCTTTGACTGCTCGTTTTCGCTCGTCTTCCTCGTCGAAGTACAGTCCGGGCGAAACGTCCCAGACCTCGACTAGATATCCGTCAGTCCCGATCCGCACATCGATCCGACCGCTCTCGGTATCGCACGCGACGAGCCAGCCCTCATCACCATACAATGGGTAAGCCCAAAATCCTGCCTGGCGCAGGATGGATACCACTGGTTCGAGCGCGGCTCTTGTCTCACGCATGCTCATCGTGGCTTTCCACCTCGCCCCTCTTCAGCCAGAGCCGGGCGACCTCGACCATGGCTTCGACCTGATCGACCTTCGCGTCGGGCCGGTCGAGTCGCGCCGCGAGCACGATACCGGGTGCAATTTCCCAGACGCGCCACAGCACCGCGTCACCCGCCCGTCGTTCCGGGGAGACCACCTCCAGTTGTGCCAGGTGCTCGCGGATCTCTTCTAGACCGAGACGCTGCTCCCGGAGTCGGCGGATCTGCTCGAGGCGCCGGACATGTTCCGGGCCATAACGAGCAGTCGGTCCTCGGCCGCGCGGCGGGGGAAGAAGACCACGAGCGACATAGAAACGGATGCGCCGCGGTGGAATCCCCGTTCGCGCGGCCAACTCCTGAATGGTCAACGATCGATCGGTGCCCTCGCCACCCATCGACTTCTCGCAACGCTTCTCTCACTCGAAGCATACTGCCGCTCCGATCCCGCCGTCGCACGGTATGCTGGCCATGAGTGGATCGACGATCGGAGGAAGGACGGCATGACCTCCCGGCTTCTGGACAGCGTTCCGTTCCTGCTCGTGGGTGTAGTCCATCTCCTCCCGCTACCGGGCTCCCCTCGTGGGACGCGGGACGTGGCACGGATCCGCGAGCGCGCCCGCCGCGACGCCGAAGCCTACCGGGAAGGGGGCGCGCACGCCCTCATCGTCGAGAACTTCGGAGATGCGCCCTTCCGGAAAGATGGGGTCGAGCCTCACGTCATCGCGCTCATGGCACTCGTCGTCGAGGAGGTCCGCGAGTCGACCGGACTACCGGTTGGGGTGAACGTGTTGCGCAACGATGCCCGTGCAGCACTCGGCATCGCGGTGGCAACCGGAGCTTCCTTCATTCGCGTCAACGTGCATGTCGGTGCGATGGTTACCGATCAAGGTATCATCGAAGGCCGCGCTGACGAAACACTCCGCTACCGCGCGCTCCTCCAGAGCGAGACAGAGATCTGGGCCGATGTCCTCGTCAAGCACGCCGTACCGCTGGCACCGCTCGCTCTGGAGGACGCCGCCGAGGAAACGGTCCAGCGCGGGCTCGCCGATGCCCTCATCGTGACCGGGCCGATGACCGGACGCGCTCCCGACCCAGCCGAGCTCTCGCGCGTCCGCGAACGATTGCCGACAACGCCAGTGTTCGTGGGAAGTGGCGTCACGGCTGACAATGTCGCACGCTACATCCACGCTGCACGCGGCGCGATCGTCGGGACATGGGCCAAGGTCGAGGGGAAGATCGAGAACCCGGTCGATCCCGCCCGGGTTCAGCGACTCTGCCAGGCGATCACTCGAGCCCTTCCGCACTGAGTGGCCTGGCCCAGCCTCCTGAGAAGGAGCGGCATCGCTCCGGCCAGTGTGTCGATGCCTTCTCCAAGGGACGCCGAACACGCTGGATCGAGATTCGTGACAGAGGGGAGAAGACAGCGATCAGCGGGTCGGACGAATGTCGATCACGTCCAGCTCGACTCGTTCCTGCCCGTTCCAATCGCTCCGTCGCAACGTGAACGCGATGTCGATGCGCCCAGCACGGGCCAAGCGGGCGATCTCTCGTCCCCCCTCGAACCAGACCGCCTGGCGCACGGTGCCGTCCGGTGCGACGACGGTGAAGCGCAGGTGCCGCTCGTTCTGCGTGCTCGTGATGTCGACAGCTCGAACATCGCGGACGAGGAAACGCGGTACCGGGTTGCCGTGACCATAGGGTTCCAGCTGCGCCAGCACCTCCCACGTCTCCAGAGCGATCTGGTACGGGTGGAGTTCCGCGTCCAACTCGAGCGGTAACGCCGGTTCCTCTTGGCCAAGGTGTTCCGCGGCGATTTCGAGCAGCCGCGCTTCCAGTTCTGCGATGCGTTCCGTCTCCACCGTCAATCCTGCGGCCGCATGATGTCCACCATGGTCGATCAAGAGGTCACGGCAGCGCGCCAGCGCTGCCGCAATATCGAAACCATCGATGCTGCGGGCAGAACCACGACTGACCTCGCTCTCTCGGGCGAGGAGCACGACCGGACGCGCATAGCGACTGACGAGCTTGCTGGCCGCGAGCCCGACCAACCCAACGCTCCAGGCACTATCAGCCAGCACCAGGACGGGCGGTAAGCTCCCGAGTGCGTCGATCCGTTGCTCGGCTTCCGCCAACATCCGCTCGATCGCACGCTGCCGCAAGGCGTTGAGTTCGTTGAGTTTCCGGGCTAGTTCCTCCGCTCGCTGTGCGTCCGCCGTCAACAGGAGCTCGAGCGCCAAGCGCGGATCGTCCATTCTCCCAGCTGCATTGAGCCGGGGCCCCAGTACATACCCGCAATGCCAACTGGTCAACCGCTGTCCCCGTGCGCTGTCGAGTCCACTCAGGCGCGCGAGTGTCCGCAGGCCGAGCGGTGCCGTCTCCCAAAAACGCTTCAGCCCGAGCGCCACGAGCGTTCGGTTGATCCCGACCAAGGGAACGACGTCAGCAACCGTACCGAGCGCGACCAAGGGAAGCCAACGGGACGCAGCTTCGTTCCCGAGCAGCAGGCGTGCGAACTGGTACGCGACACCGACTGCCGACAGTGTTCGGAAGACCGGTGGAGCATCCGGCCGCGCGACCGAGACGAATGCCAGCTCATCTGGCCAGGCCTCGTCATGGACAGCGTGATGGTCCAGAACGATGACCGGAACCCCAGCTCGGAGAACATCGCGCAAGGCATCCCAGTCACCGGTTCCGCAATCCACCGTCACGAGGAGCGCAGGCCGGTGCTCCAGCACGCCTGGCACGTGATGACGCTGGAAACCATATCCATCGCGCAGGCGGTGGGGCACCATCGGGATGACCGTCAACCCGAATTCCCCAAAGAGCTGCGCGAGGAGCGTCGTTGCGGTCAAACCATCCACATCGTAGTCGCCGAAGACGACCACTGGTCGTGACCGGCACCGTACCTCCTCGACGAGGGATACCGCTCTCCCACTGTCGGGCAAGGCGGCGGGATCAGGCAGGTCGCTGAGGTGCGGCTGGAGGAAGCGCCGCACCTCCTCGTGGTTCCGAATACCCCGACGGTAGAGGACAGCGGCCAGCAGCGGATGAACCGCGAGTTCCCGAGCCATTTCCGGAACTCGTTCCGGTTCCCGCCACCGGTAGCGCGGCATTCGCCTCTCCCATCGGACGGACTACCCGAACCCGGTTGACTGCGAACGATTCATCGGCCGGCAATCGAGGGCTCGCTTCCGTGCGGGCAAACGCACGATTTACCGCGTCGCTTGCTCCTTGCCCCCCGTCGATGCTGCCGTCACGTAGATTCCGCGTGCCAATCGTTCCCCGACGTACTGCTCGCGATCACCGATCCGGACCCGCAGTGGCCCCTCGAACGGTAAGCGCTCGAGTACCTCTAGGCGAGTGCCCGGGCGAATACCCAGTTCTGCCAGATAGCGGAGCTGTGCGCGATCGTGATCGGCAACATGGAGAACTTCCACCTGCTGCCCCGGCAGGACATCGTGCAACCGCTGACAGGGTCGTTCGGGGAGCGAGCCATCGCTGCGCGGGATGGGATGTCCGTGCGGATCTTCGGTCGGGAAGCCGAGTCGTGCGTCGATCCAGGACTCCAGTTCCTCGGAAAGTCCGTGCTCGAGGCGATCCGCCTCTTCGTGCAGAGCATCCCACGGATACTCCAAAACCTCGGCGAGAAACCGCTCCAATAAGCGATGATGCCGGATCACTTCGAGCGCAACGCTTCTCCCGCGGTCCGTCAGTCGCACACCCCGATAGGGTTGGTGATCGACGAGATCAAGTGCAGCCATCCGCTTCAACATGTTCGTCACCGAGGGGCTCTGCACCCGCAAACGCTCGGCGATCGCTTGGGTCGTAACCCGTCCCTCGTCGCGCTCGAGCGCGAAGATGACTTTCAGATAATCCTCCATCGCCTGCGTGATCGGTACTCGCCCAGTCGCGCGCCTCGACTGTCTCACTGGTACACTCCCTGCGACCTGCTGGCCCCGAGACGAGGGGCTCGCTGTTGCGCCAAGTATACGTGGAACACCTGTTCGAAGGGTGAGACAGTGCGAGGAGCTGCCCGACAGCTCGGAGCGATCGTCGGATCGATCGGCGCGACCCTACTCCTGCTCCTGGCGAGCAGGGAGCCGCGTCAGCTTCTCGTACGTCGAGCGCGGCTTGCCCTACCCCGGCCCCGAGAGAGCGCTACCGGCCTCCGTTTAGCCTTTCTCACCGACTTTCACGCGGGCGGACCTGGAACGAGCACGCAGCTCTCGCGGACCGCACTGCACCTCCTGGCGAGCTGGCGTCCCGATCTGGTCTTGCTCGGCGGTGATTACTTCGATCAGGGCAACATGGTCGACACCGCCCTGTTCGATGAACTGGCACGCTACGAGAACGTGTTTGGGGTGCTCGGCAACCATGATTACCGACGCGGAACGACCAATGCACAAGCTATCGTTCGTTTCCTGGAAGCTCGCAACGTGCGTGTGTTGCGTAACGAATTTGTCACCATTACCGTCGAACGGCAGCAAGGAGCGACCGGCACGATCGAATTGGTAGGTCTCGACGACCCCTATACTGGCTATGATCGCCCGGAGATTTTGAAGCGGCCGCCCCCGCCGCACCCGCGGCTCCTGCTCGCCCATGCTCCCTCGGTCGTCGAGCGCCTGCCCGTCGGATGCGCTGATCTTGCGCTCTTCGGTCATACTCATTGGGGGCAGGTTCGGCTCTCCCCTTCCCGGACGATCGGGTTACTGGATGCTGCATGGTATCTCGATCGCTGGCGCCACAAACCGCACGCACGTCTGCAGCGGGGCTGGTTCTGGGAAAAAGGGATGCTCGTGTACGTGAGTGCTGGTATCGGGCTAACGCAGCTTCCATTTCGGCTCTTCGCTTCACCCGAGATCCTCTGCCTGGAACTCGATCCTGATGCGCACGATCCGCAACGAGCATGCGATGACCCTCTGCGGTACATCCGTTCCTCGACAGTGCGGCATACCCTCCAGCGGGAGGAGAGACGATGAAGCCACCGATCCGCATTCTGGCTCTCGATGCCGGAGCAGGCACGCAAGATATCGTCCTCTACGAGTCAGATCGTGAGCCGGAAAACTGCGTCAAACTCGTCTTACCCTCGCAAACACAGGTCGTTGCCACGCGTATTCGCCGGATCACCAGTCGCGCGCGTCCGCTCCATCTCGCTGGCCATCTGATGGGGGGTGGTGCGAGCAGCGACGCAATCCATGCGCATCTGGCTGCTGGCCTACCAGTGTCCGCGCAGCCAGACGCCGCGCGGACACTCCACAACGACCTGGATCGTGTCCAGCGCATGGGCATCGAATTGACCGAACTGCCTCCACTCGGTGCTGAAATCGTCTGGTTGGGCGATGTCGATGTCCCTGCCCTTACCCATGCCTTGCGCGCCTTCGAGGTCGAATTACCGGCGCTCTGGGCGATCGCCGTACAGGATCATGGGTACGACCCCTCGACGGACGCCCATGAGCATCGGTACCGTTTCCTGGCGGAGCTCCTCGAGCAGGCGGACGATCTGCGCGCTCTGGCCTTCCGTATACCCCCAGCCTACCTCCTGCGCATGCAAGCCGTTCGACGGCAGGTTCCCGGCTGCGTGCTCATGGACACCGGCCCGGCCGCCGTCCTCGGCGCGCTGTGCGATCCAGTGGTCTGGCGCGCAGCCCGTTCGGATGGCGCCGTTGTCGTGAATGTGGGGAACATGCACACGTTCGGCGTCGCGATACGAGGAACGCGCATCTATGGACTCTTCGAGCACCATACCGGTGGGGTGACTCCGGCCATCCTCGCGGATCTTGTCTCCAAGCTACAGAGCGGACGACTCACGCACCCGGACGTCGTGCGTCTGGGTGGTCACGGAGCCGTCCTGACACCTAGCTACGTTGCGGCCGCGCCGTTTCCGTTCGTGGCCATCACTGGTCCCAATCGATCGCTCGTCCGTTCACTGGGCTGGTACGAGGCAGCACCCTTCGGAGACATGATGGTGACCGGCTGTTACGGCTTGATCGAGGCGACGCTCCGGCTGCTCGAGCGCGAGACGGGAGACCGGCTACCGTCACTGCTGCCCCAAGAGGACTAGGCTTCGCGCACGGGCAATCCGGCGACGAGCCCTTGTAAAGAAGCAACCCCTTCGGGTGTGAGCGACAGCGCTTCGAGCTCTGCCAACGCTTCGCCATGGAACCGTTCGACTGCTTCCTGCAGAGCAGTACGCACCGCGTAGCGTTCCAGGAGCTCGATGACCGCAGCCACTTCCTCCGCGCTCAGCTCAGTTCGTCGACGCCAGAGATCCAGTAACCAGGCCCGATCACTGGCTGCAGCGCGTTCGAGGACGAGAACGATCGGCAAGCTCTTCTTGCGTTGTCGGAGGTCATCGCCTCGGGGCTTTCCTGTAACCGCCGGATCGCCCCAGACACCGAGGTAGTCGTCGCGGATCTGAAAACCGAGTCCCAGCGCACGCCCGAAGCGCTCCAACCGTGCCGCGACCTCCGCTGGCGCGCCAGCCACCAGAGCCCCAGCCCACGCGGAATAGGCGATCAGCGCAGCCGTCTTCCGTTCGATCATGGTGAGGTACTCGTTGACCGACACTTCGGGGCGTTGTTCGAAACTGAGATCGAGAACCTGTCCTTCGACGATCAGAAGTGCCGTCTCGTTGAAGCGGCGCACGAGCTCCGCACCACGACTGGGCTCGAGTGCTTGTGCCGCTTCCAGCGCGGCGATCTGGCTCAACACGAAAAGTGCATCGCCAGCATTGATCGCTTGAGCATCGCCCCACAGGGCCCAAATCGTGGGGCGATGCCGTCGTAATCGACTGCGATCCTGGATATCGTCGTGGATCAGGGTGAAATTGTGGAGCAGCTCGATCGCTGCCGCGATGCCAACAGCACGAGCAGCATCACCGCAGACAGCAGAAGCGATAGCCGTACAGAGCGCAGGCCGAAACCGCTTGCCGCTGACTCCGCTCGCTGGCTGCATCCGCTCGTCGCGCCAGCCGAGATGATAGGCAAGTACCTCGTACACGGGAAGCGCCCCCGGTAACGCCGGAAATCGCGCGCCGTAGCGGGCCAACAACTCTTGCATTGTCCGTTCCACGTCGCTGATCGCTGCGTTCACGGCCATCCCTTTCGATCGAACCTTTCATCGATCCACTCGACAGTCGACGACTGGACATTCGGAGCAGAGAACGCCCATACTTGTAGTGATCGTCGCACAGCGGAGCCGTTCCGGCCAAGTGCGAGCGGCTCCCCTGTGGGACGGTCATGAAGGGAGGCTAACCATGTTCTACTTCGATCCGCTCTACTTCGTGTTTCTCGCGCCGGCGCTCTTGCTCATGCTCTATGCGCAGTGGCGCGTACGCTCAGTCATCGGAAAGTACGGTGAGATACCGAATCGGCTCGGCCTGACCGGTGCGCAAGTCGCCCGCGCCATCCTCGACCGCAACGGTCTCTTCGACGTACCGGTCGAACTCACCCCTGGCGAGCTGACCGATCACTATGATCCGTTGCGGCGCGTCGTCCGCCTCTCCGAACCGGTCTATTACGGTCGATCGGTCGCCGCGCTCGGCGTTGCCGCGCACGAGACGGGACACGCCATCCAGCATAAAGTCGGGTACGTGCCACTGCAGTTGCGCACCGCAATCGTTCCGGCGGTGAATATCGGAACGAACATCGGGTGGATCTTGATGCTGTTGGGCATCGTCATCGGGATCTCCGGGCTCGCCTGGGTAGGCGTGATCCTGTTCTCGCTCGGCACGTTGTTCGCCCTGCTCACCTTGCCGGTGGAGTTCGATGCCTCGCGCCGAGCACTGGCGCTTCTGACCACCATGGGCATCGTCGATCGGACCGAGGAGGGGCAAGCACGGGAGGTCCTCAACGCCGCTGCGCTGACCTACGTCGCTGGGCTCGTCATGGCGGTCCTCAACCTGCTCTATTGGATCAGTCTCGTGAGCGGAATGCGCCGGAGCGAGTGATCCCTCAGTCCGCGCAGGACGAAAGCAGGGCGTCCGGAGCGTGAGCGTCCTCCGGGCGCCTCTTCATCTCGAGCGATCGGTGTCGTCGTGATTCGAGACGTGGTAGCCTCCAAGGAACGGAGGCCTGTGTTGAGTCGGCGCCGAACGCGAGGGAGGGAGAAGCACGATGACGATCGACATTCATGAGCGACGAGCGATCCTGCAGGAGATCCAATCGGCCTGGGTCGAGCTGCGGAATGCACTGCGCAACTTGACCGAACACGAAATCGTCGAGACCGGCTCGTGGGGAGCGTACTCCTTCAAGGACATGATGGCGCACATCGCGACTTGGGAGCGTCTGCTCATGCAACGTATTCAGGCCTTGGAAGAAGGTCGCGAGCCCCCCACCATCGACGACATCGACGCGTTCAACGAGGAAGATATCCAACGGAATCAGAATCTCTCGCTGCGCGAAGTGTGGGACCGTTTTCTCGAAACACACGAGAAGCTCATCGAACTCTTGGAGCGCACCCCAGTGCTCACTCGCGAATTGGTCGCAGCTGATACCTACGAGCACTACCGAGAGCACTTGCAGGACATTCTCGAGTACGAAAAGCGGCGCTCTCCCAGTCGGCGCCTCAAGAAGGAATGAGACCCCGGAATCGCTCACTGCTCGCGAAGGCAGGCATGCCGCGAGGCCCAGGTGAGGGACCGGCCTTGCGGCGTTCGTCCAGTCGCGTTCAGGCGCTCTGCTCGTAGGTGAACTCGATCGGTTCGTCGTTTGCCGCCAAGAGGAGCGGTGGGCGACGTCGGTAGATGACATCGGCGGTCACGACACACTTGCGAACACCCTGGAGCGAGGGAAGCTCGTACATGACATCGAGCAACACCTCCTCCAAGGTCGTCCGCAAGCCACGTGCGCCCGTACCACGCCGCTCGGCGAGATCGGCGGTTGCATGAAGCGCATCAGGGGTAAAGATCAGCTCCACGTTGTCCATCGCGAAGATCTTCTGATACTGCTTGACGATCGCGTTTTTCGGCTCCACCAAGATCCGTACTAGGTCGTCGTGCGTCAAAGGATCGAGCGCCGCGACGACTGGCAGGCGACCGATGAACTCGGGGATCAATCCGAACTTCAAGAGGTCATCGGGGATGACCTGGTGCAACACATTCTCCACGCGTCCATCTTGCCGAGCGCTCTTCCCGAATCCGATCGTCGAGTCCTTACCGATTCGCCGACGGACAATCTCGTCAAGCCCTTCGAATGCTCCGCCGCAGATGAAGAGGATATTGCGAGTATCGATCTGAATGTACTCCTGATGGGGATGCTTGCGACCACCATGCGGAGGCACGTTGGCGATAGTCCCTTCGAGAATCTTCAGGAGCGCCTGCTGCACCCCTTCTCCGGAAACATCGCGAGTGATCGACGGACTATCGCTCTTGCGAGCGATCTTGTCGATCTCGTCGATGTAGATGATTCCAGTTTGTGCTCGCTGGATATCGCCTCCCGCTGCCTGGATGAGACGGAGAAGGATATTCTCGACGTCCTCCCCCACGTACCCGGCCTCGGTGAGTGTCGTCGCGTCGGAAATGGAGAACGGGACGTCGAGCAATTTGGCCAGCGTTTGGGCCAAGAGCGTCTTCCCACTTCCAGTCGGGCCGATGAGCAGGATATTGCTCTTCTGCAGCTCCACGTCGCTGTCTTCCCCGAAGATGATCCGCTTGTAATGGTTGTAGACAGCGACCGACAGTACCTTCTTCGCCCGTTCTTGGCCGACGACGTACTGGTTCAGCTGCTCGTACAGCTGCTTGGGAGTCGGGATCTGCGTGGGAGCGGGAGCCGGGCGCCGCGCCGGTGCCTCTTCTTGAATGATCTCCTGGCAGAGCTGGACACATTCATCGCAGATGTATACCCCGTTCGGGCCGGCGATGAGTCGTCGCACCTCCTCCTGGCTCTTGCCACAGAACGAACAGCGATAAAAGACCCGTCCCCCACGCGTTGTCATCCCCATCGCCCCTTCTCCACCCGTTGGCTCGCCTACGCTCGCTGGAGTTTGACCGGCTCGAGCACGTGATCCACGATCCCGTAGTCCTTCGCCTCGTACGCGCTCATGAAATAGTCTCGCTCGGTATCCCGTTTCACACGCTCGAACGGCTGACCGGTATGGAACGCCAGGAGTTCGGTCAGCATCGTAGTCAGATTCAAGGTCTCCCGTGCCTGGATCTCGATATCCGGCACCGAGCCGCGGAATCCGGAAGTACCCTGGTGAATCAGAACCCGCGAGTGGGGAAGGGCGAAGCGCTTCCCCTTCGTTCCCGCTGCGAGGAGAACCGCCGCCATGCTGGCACCGAGTCCTACACAGTAGGTCGCGACGTCCGGCTCGATCATCTGCATCGTATCGTAGATCGCCAGGCCAGCGTACACGAGGCCACCCGGGCTATTGATATAGAGCTTGATATCAGCCTCCGGGTTCTCGTGTGCCAGGAACAGCATTTGGGCGATTACGGCATTCGCCACCTGATCGTCGATCGGCGTTCCAAGAAAGATGATCCGATCGCGGAGCAGGCGCGAGTAGATATCGTACGCACGCTCACCACGACTTGTCGTTTCGATCACCATCGGGATGACGAGTTCAGGTCGGATGTCTCGCTCCATCGCATAGCCTCCTCGTACCCTCAGGATGCCTGGTCATCATCCGCTCGGGATCCAGTCTCCGTTACCGCCAGCGATTCCGCTGACTCGGAAGCTGGCGTCGTTTCGCCATCCACAACCTCCGGAGCCGTCACTGCTTCTTCCGCAGCTGGCTCGGTCCCCTCGGCCGGTTCGGCTCCGGCCAGCACTCGAGCCGCCTCGCCGATAACAGCACCTCGTCCTTCCGTGACGAGCTCCAAAAGCCGCTCGCTCACCTTGCGCTCGTGCAATTCGTCAGCGAGATAGCTCCGCACCGAAGGAACAGAGTAGAATGCGCGGAACTGCTCGGGACTTCCACTGGCCAGAGCCAGTCGCTCGATCTCAGCGACCAACTCCTCCTCACTGACCGCAATCCCCTCAGCCTCGGCAAAGGCTTCCAGCACCAAATACCGGCGGAGGCGCGCTTCGGCTTGGGGGCGCAACTCTTCCTTGAACTCTTCCAGGGTTTTACCCTGAAATCGAAGGTACTCTTCCAGACTACTTCCACGCTGCCGCAGTTGCTCACGCAGCCGCTCGACGTCCGCCGCGACCTGACGCTCGATCAGCGCTGGCGGAAGCTCGACCGTCGCCACCTCGAGGAGACGCTGGACTGCCTGTTCCAGCACTTCCGCACGCGCTGCCTGCGCCTTCTCGCGCAGGAGATCACGCCGCACGCGATCGCGTAGTTCGCTCAATGTTGCCACCCCTAGCGACTGCGCGAACTCGTCATTCACTTCCGGAAGCTCTGCTTCCTTCACCTCGTGTACGGTCACGCGGTAATGCAGCGTCTTCCCACGGAGTTCCGGACTGACGCGCTCGTCCTCTTCAGCGAAAGAAATATCGAACTCAGCCGATTCTCCGGGACGCAGGGAGCGGATAGCCTGATCGATCTCCGCAAAAAGGTTGCTCTCGCCCAAGACGAAAGTCGCCTGGCGGAGTGGCTCCTGGAACGGTTGCTCGCCTTCGTACGCTTCGATATCGACGATCACCTGATCGCCATCGCGAGGCTGGCGCGGCTCGTCCGGCGTCTTCCAGACCGCGCGACTGCGCCGCAGCCCCTCGATGACCTGGTCGATTTCTTCCTCGGTCACCTCGACCTCGCGCGGCTCGACGCGGATATCTCGATAGCCGTCGAGATCGACTTGCGGATAGACCTGCACTTCGACGCGGAAGGCGAGCGGTTCGTCCTGATAGATCTCCACCTCCGGCTCGGCGACTGGGGTCAGCCGGTGTTGCTGGAGCGCCTCACGATACAAGCGATCCATGAGTTCACGCTGCGCTTCCGCGACGATCAGCTCCCGCCCCACTCGTCGCTCGACGAGCGCCCGAGGTGCGCGCCCTGGCCGAAAGCCAGGAACCTGAACCTGCTGGCTGATGCGCCGGAACGCTCGTTCGAGTGCAGCGTCGAATTCTTCAGGATCCGCCGCGATATCCAAGCGCACCGTGCTTTGCGGCAGGTGTTCGACAGTGATCTTCACGAACTCCCCTCCCTGTCAAGACAAACCATGATCGAACCTCGGCTCATCTCGCTGCACCCAATTCTCGCCCGGATCGGCAGAGAGCTGCTCGACGCAGACATTCTGCGGCCTCCAGCATTGCCGAGGGCCGGCGTGCACAGCTAATCCTACCCCGCCAGCCATTCCGGTCGCCAAGAGCGCTGTGCTAAGGTTATCGCGCGGAGGTACCCGCACAATCAGGTATCCACAGGTACCCACCAGGTGACGAGCATGACGACCGAGTTGACCCGCCAGCCTCGCCGACATCGTCTCCTCACCCCACGCGGATTGCAGCACATTCGTCCACTCAGGCGTGCCCTCGCCTGCGGGACGATCGCGGACTGGCAGCTCGTTCCGTGGGGCACCAACGGGACGTTCGTCGTGCTGCTCGAGCAGGACATCGTTCCAGACCTCCTGGCTATCTATAAGCCGGCCCGCGGCGAGGCCCCACTGTGGGATTTTCCTGCTGGAACGCTCTATCGCCGCGAATATGCGAGCTATCTGCTGAGTCGCCTGCTCGGATGGTCGTTCGTCCCTCCGACGGTCATCCGCGACGGCCCCTATGGCACCGGGACGGTCCAGCTGTATATCGAACCCGACGATCAGCCCCTGCGCGGCCAATCGGTGCGCCCCGAACTCCAGCGCATCGCCCTCTTTGACCTTCTCACCAACAATGCCGACCGCAAAGCGAGCCATCTCTTCCGAGGGAAGTTCGATCAGCGGATTTGGGGGATCGACCACGGGCTCACCTTTCACGTCGATCCCAAGCTACGGACCATCCTCTGGGAATTCTGCGGAGAACCGATCCCGAGCCAGCTGCTCTCCGATCTCGCGCGACTCCTCCGACACCGCCGGAGCGTCCAGCGGCTCCTCCGACCGTTTCTGGCCGAGAACGAACTCGCCGCTTTCTGGAAGCGCTGCGTGACCCTCGTGGAACACCCGATCTATCCACTGCTCAACCCGCGACGCAACATTCCGTTCGGCTGGTAACGGAGCAGATCGTTTGCGTCCGGAAGAACAGTGATTCAGGGCTGTATTTGGACAGCTCGTCGATCGCTGCCCGAACCAACCCGATCCGCGGAAGACAGCTCGCGCTTTGAGCGTCGCGACGCCAGAGTCGCTGACCGGGGAGGAGTCATCGGCGCGAGAAAACCCTCCAGTCATGCTCCGCGTTTCCCTCTTGACCGGTCCCAAGATTGGCCGTATGATGGGAGTAGATGCCAGCGAACCCGCAGAGTCGTTCTCGATCAGGCAGCGGGAAGGGTTGCCCACACCACCCACCTGACGACGAAAAGCGCAAGGCTCTGTAGACTGGCGTCGGTCAAAGGGTATCAGGGAAGGGAGCGAGGGTGAAAATCTCAGGATCGTACACCATACGAGCGGCTCGCGATGCCGTCTTCGCCCGACTGACCGATCCACAGGCGATCGCGAGTTGTCTGCCTGGAGTGGAAAACCTCAATCAGGTTGCCCCTGATCAGTACGAAATGGCGATGACGGTCGCCATCGGTCCTGTCAAGGGAACGTTCCAGGGGAAGGTACAACTCGCCGATATCAATCCACCCGAATCGTACCGCATGGCGGTGGAGGGACAGGGGAAACCCGGCTTTGCTCGCGGCGTGGGCTCGGTCCAGTTGCGAGTGATCGATGACCAGACCACGGAGATCACCTACGAGGGCGATGTGGAACTGGGCGGCCCCTTCGCCGGCGTCGCCCAGCGGATGCTGGGTGGCGTAGCGAAGCGGATGATCGAACAGTTCTTCGCTTGTATCGAGCGTCAGATGAGTGCGAGTTCCTGATCGCGTTGCGAGGTCGTTGATCGGAAGGGAAAGGAGCGGTCGAATGCAGATCACCGTGACCGTCAACGGTGTGACCTACACCCATGACGTCGAGCCACGCCTGCTGCTCGTGCATTACTTGCGGGATGTCCTCAACCTTACCGGCACGCACATCGGTTGCGATACCAGCCAGTGCGGCGCGTGTACGGTCCTCATGAACGGTAAAGCGGTCAAGTCTTGCACGATTTTCGCCGTGCAAGCCGATGGTGCGGAGATTACCACGATCGAAGGACTGGCCCGCGATGGTCAACTCCACCCGGTGCAGGAAGGATTTTGGGAAAAGCACGGGTTGCAGTGCGGCTACTGCACGCCGGGGATGATCATGACCGCCGTCGACTTCCTGCAGCGCAACCCCAATCCGACGGAAGAGGAGATCCGTCACGCCATCGAAGGGAACCTGTGCCGCTGCACCGGCTATCAGAACATCGTCCGCGCTATCCAGTACGCGGCCGAGAAGATGCGCAGCGGTAGCTAAGCACGTTCTCGTTCGGCCGGGTCGATCCCGGGCACCTCGCAGCGAAGGAGGGAGCCATGGCCGTCACCAAGATGTTCGGAGCAGCTGTCAAGCGGCGCGAAGATCCACGGCTCATCACTGGTCGCGGCAATTTCACGGATCACATCCGGCTCCCAGGCACGCTAGTCATGGCGATCAAGCGAAGTCCGCACGCGCACGCGCGGATCGTCCGCATCGATACCAGCAAGGCACGGGCGATGCGAGGCGTCGTCGCCGTCTACACCGGTCAGGATCTCGTCGACAAGCTGGCCCCGGTGCCCTGCGCCTGGCTGATCCCTGCCAGCGACTTGAAGGTTCCCCCCTACCGAGCAGTCGCCGTGGACAAGGTGCGCTACGTCGGTGACGCGGTCGCCGTGGTCGTGGCGACCGATCGCTACATCGCGCAGGACGCGGTGGATGCCATCGAGGTCGAGTACGAGCCGCTGCCGGCGGTCGTCGACCAGGAGAAAGCGCTGGAGCCCGGCGCACCGCAGCTCTACGACGAGGTCCCCAACAACCTCGCCTTCCACTGGAAGCTGCATTCTGGAGACTTCGACGCCGCATGGGATGCCGCCGAGGTGCGCATCTCGCGCCGGTTGGTCAATCACCGACTGATCCCGACGGCGATGGAACCACGCGGTGCGCTCGCGGCCTACAATCCTGGCACGGGTGAACTGACCATCTGGTGCACCAGCCAGAACCCGCACGTGCACCGGTTGCTGCTTTCCGCGGTCACTGGTCTACCGGAGACGCACATCCGCGTCATCGCCACCGATGTCGGCGGCGGTTTCGGAAGCAAGATCCCGATGTACGCCGGCGAGATGATCGCGGCGGCGATCAGCAAGGATCTCGGGCGCCCGATCAAGTGGATCGAGACGCGACAGGAGAATTATGTCGCCACGATTCACGGCCGCGACCACATTCAATACGTCGACATCGCGGCGCGGCGGGACGGCACGATCACTGGTGTCCGCGTGCGCGCCTATGCTAGCATGGGAGCCTATCTCTCGACGGCTGCACCCGGCGTCCCGACCTGGCTGTTCGGCCTCATGTTGCAGGGTCCCTATGCGATCCCCGTCGTGCACTGCGACGTGTACGGCGTTCTCACGAACACGACGCCGACAGACGCGTATCGGGGTGCGGGCCGACCAGAAGCGACGTATCTCTTGGAGCGGATGATCGATCTCTTGGCACGCGAACTGGGGATGGATCCAGCGGAGATCCGCCGCAAGAACTTCATTCCCAAGCACCAGTTCCCGTACACCACGCCCACTGGATTGCAGTACGACAGCGGTGATTACGAGGCGACACTGAATCGGGCACTGGAACTGGTCGATTATCAGAACCTGCGGCGTGAGCAGGAGGAGCTGCGCAAGCAGGGACGCTACATCGGGATCGGCTTCTCCACCTATGTCGAGGTCTGTGGTCTGGCACCCTCCCAGGCTGCGGGAGCCATGGGCTTCCAGGGCGGTCTGTGGGAGAGCGCGACCGTACGGGTGCATCCCACCGGCAAGGTGACGGTCTTCACGGGCTCCAACCCGCACGGGCAGGGCGAGGAGACGACCTTCGCCCAGCTGGTCGCTGACGAACTCGGTGTGCCCTTCGAGGACGTGGAGATCGTCCACGGTGATACCGAAATGGTCCCCTTCGGCATGGGGACGTATGGAAGCCGTAGCACCGCAGTGGGCGGCGCAGCTCTCGTCCACGCGTGCCGCAAGGTCAAGGAGAAGGCACAACGGATCGCGGCCCATCTCCTGGAAGTCTCGCCCGATGACCTGGTCTTCGAGAACGGCCGGTTCTTCGTCAAGGGGGCGCCGGATCGCGGTATGACCTTCCAGGAAGTGGCGCTGCAAGCGTATCTCGCCTGGAAGCTGCCGCGGGACATCGAACCAGGACTCGAGGCAACGCACTTCTTCGATCCGGTGAACAATACGTTCCCGTTCGGGTGCCACATTTGCGTCGTGGAGGTCGACCCAGAAACCGGGAAAGTGCAATTCCGGCAGTACGTTGCCGTCGACGATGTCGGAAACGTGATCAACCCGATGATCGTCGACGGGCAGGTTCACGGCGGCATCACGCAGGGCCTCGCGCAGGCGGTGTACGAGTTCGCCGCTTACGACGAGAATGGCCAGCTCCTCACCGGTTCGCTCATGGACTACGCAGTGCCCAAAGCGAGCATGCTCCCCTCCTTCACGGTCGATCGGACGGTCACGCCCACTCCGGTCAACCCGATGGGAGTCAAGGGAGCAGGCGAAACCGGTACGATCGCCTCGACGCCCGCCGTGGTCAATGCTGTGATCGATGCACTCGCGCCGTTTGGCATCGACCATATCGACATGCCGCTGACACCGGAGAGGATCTGGCGAGCGATCCGCGAACGATCGCGCTGAGGGCAGATCCGGAGGACGATACCTCTGGAGAAACGGAAGGGGAGCAGACGATGTATCCGAGCACGTTCACGTATTACCGAGCGGGATCGGTGCAAGAAGCCCTCAAGCTTCTGCTCGAGAACCCGGACGCCAAGCTCCTAGCTGGGGGACACAGCTTGATCCCGGCGATGAAGCTCCGACTCGCCTCACCGTCCGCGCTCATCGACATCTCGCGCATCAGCGAACTGGCTGGTATCCGGGACACCGGCGACCGAATCGTCATCGGTGCCACGACCCGATACGACGATATTCAACGATCCGATCTCGTTCGCCGGGTACTGCCCATTCTCCCTGAGGCGATCGACGTGATCGGCGATCTCCAGGTACGGAACATGGGCACGATCGGCGGGTCGCTCGCTCACGCCGATCCAGCGGCTGATCTTCCAGCTGTCGTCATCGCACTCGGTGCGGAGATCAAGGCCGTCGGCCCCGATGGCGAGCGCACCATCCCTGCTGACCAGTTCTTCATCGACCTCTTCACGACTGCCCTACAGGCGAACGAGATCCTCACCGAGATCGCCTTCCCCAAGCCGCCAGCGCGCACCGGCATGTCCTACCAGAAGTTCGCCAATCCAGCATCAGGTTATGCCGTCGTCGGGGCAGCAGCGGTCGTGACACTGGCGGAGGACGGTACGGTCGCCGCGGCACGCGTCGGGGTGACCGGTGCAGGACCCTATGCAGTCCGGCGCCAGAACGTCGAGCAAGCGCTGGTCGGCAAGCAACCCACTGCTGAGACGATCGAGGCAGCGAGCCAGTTGGCCAGCGAGGGGATGACGTTCAACAGCGATATCTTCGCCAGCGAGGAGTACCGAGCACATCTCACGCGCGTGTTCGTCAAGCGAGCCCTGACCCGCGCTGTGGAGCGAGCACGCGGCTGATCGACTACTTCCATGTGTCGCAGCACGCCCGGGGTCGTTGACCCCGGGCGCATCGCTGTCCGTCGATACCGTACTTTGGTATACTACTGGACTGGCACGTCTGATGAGTCGAGGTGAACCGTGACGACGATCGAGTTGAATTCAGTCGAGGCCGTGCAGCGCGCACTCGCGGCCTATCGATACGTATGCGACACCAGCCTGGCGACCGCCATTTTCCTGGCCCTCAAGCTACCCAAGCCGCTCCTCTTGGAGGGCGAAGCGGGGGTCGGCAAGACGGAAGTCGCCAAAGTGCTGTCGCAGGTCTTGGATACGGAATTGATCCGCCTCCAGTGCTACGAAGGGCTGGACGTCAACCACGCGGTGTACGAGTGGAACTACCCGCGCCAGATGTTGGCCATCCGCTTGCTGGAAGACCAGCAGGTCGGATGGGACACCGCCATGCACGAAATTTTCAGTGAGGAGTTCCTGATCGAACGACCACTCCTCAAGGCGATCCGACATCGCGGGAAAGCTCCCGTCCTTCTCATCGATGAGATCGACCGGGCTGATGAGGAATTCGAAGCGTTCTTGCTCGAATTACTTTCCGACTTCCAGATCACCATCCCGGAGATCGGAACGATCAAGGCGGAGCATCCACCGTACGTCATCATCACGTCCAACCGCACGCGGGAGCTGCACGACGCGCTCAAACGACGCTGCCTGTACCATTGGATCGACTACCCGAGCTTGGAGAAGGAGTTCGAGATCCTGCGCGTCAAGCTACCGGGGATCCCGGAGCGGCTCGCCCTCCAGGTCGCTCGCTTCATCCAGGCGCTTCGCCGGGAAGATCTCTACAAGCTACCCGGTGTTGCCGAGACGCTGGACTGGGCTGCTGCACTGCTCGCACTCAATCAGAGCCAACTCAGCGTCGAGATCGCCTCGGCGACACTCGGCGCGATTCTCAAGCACCAGGAGGATCTCCAACACATTCGCAAAAAGCGGTTGGAAGAACTGGTCACGGCAGCGACGCAAGAATGAGACCGAACCGGCCCCGCTCGGGCTTGACCGAGGATGAGTGACCCATGACGGCAACGATGAACTTCGCCCAACGCGCCCTCGCATTCGCTCGCTTGCTCCGGCGCGCTGGCGTCAAGACGACGACCGGTCAAGCGATGGACTTCGTCCGCGCGATCGAACACATCGATATCAGCCGCCGCGAGGAGTTTCGCGAAGCGGCGCGCGCTTGCTTGGTCACCCACAAGGACGACTTGCCAGTGTTCGACCGGCTCTTCGATCTGTACTGGCGAGCCAAGCCGGAATACACCGATGGCCTGCTCCAGCAGCCTGATCCGGATGATCTCATCGAGCTCGCACCCGAGGAAGGCGAGGAAGCGGAGGAGACCGAGGGGAGCAGCATCGAGGGCGCACGGGGTCGCCGCTTGGAAGCGATCGAAGCGATCGAGGAAGCAGAGGAAGGCGAGGGGAGTGAGACAGAATCGTTGGCCGACGCCTTCAGCTACAGTCCGGCCGAGATCTTGCGCGAAAAGGACTTCGCCGATTTCACTGAGGATGAACTCGCCCAGATCCGGCGATTCATGCAGCAGTTGACGTGGCAGATCGGTCGTCGGCGCTCGCGCCGCAAGGTGGCCTCCCCGAAAGGGCGCTTCATCGATCCGCGACGGACCATGCGACGATCGCTCCAGAGCGGCGGCGTCCCGCTCACGCTCGCTCGCCGGCAGACTAAGACCAAGCCGCGCCAACTGGTCGTCATCTGCGACGTGAGCGGCTCGATGGACCGCTACAGCCGGATTCTGCTCCAGTTCATCTACGCTGTCGAAAACGGCATGGCGAAGGTGGAAGCCTT